>NZ_OZ180039.1:0-1447788 GCF_964261745.1 Caballeronia sp. S22
CCCGCAACGGCCTCACCAGTTCGAGCCCGTTGCGATCAGGCAGCGCGACATCCACGAGCGCGACGTCGAAAGACTGAGTCCTGGCTAGCAGCAGGGCATCGGAGGCAGTCTGTGCTTCTCCGGCAACCTCGATATCGTCGCTGGTTCCGAGCATCAGGCGAACGCCGTTGCGAACGACCGCGTGATCGTCGACCAACAATACTCTGATAACGGATTCAGCCGTCATACAGCGTCTCGAGAGGTAATCGCAGGCTCACCGTGGTGCCCATGCCGGGCGCGCCCGCGATGGTGAGCGCGCCGCCGAAGTGTCGCGCACGCTCGTGCATTCCGGCAATGCCCCAGGAGTGTTGGCCGAGCAGTCGCACGGCATCGATGCCCTTGCCGTCGTCGCAGACCTCGAAGACGGCGAAGGCCTCGTCGCATTGCGCGCGCACGACCATCGATTTTGCCTGCGCATGCCGGACCGCATTCGTCAGCGCTTCCTGGATGATGCGAAAGAGCACAGTGCCGAGTTCAGGACCGACCTCGGATGCGCTCAGCCTCGGATCGATCGTCAGCGAGCACGGCAATCCAGTCTGTTTTTCGATCTGTTCGATATACCATTCGAGCGCCACCCAGATACCGAGGTCGTCCAGCACAGTCGGACGCAATTCGGTGATCACACGGCGGACGGTGTCGAGTGCGTCATCGGCCAATCGTGCGGCATCGACCAGTTGCGGATCGGGCGCGCTGCCTTCGCGTCGCGCGCGATCGACTGCAACCGAGACATATGCCTTGATGCCGGTTAGAACGCTACCCAGTTCGTCGTGAATCTCGCGGGCGATCCTCTTGCGCTCGTTCTCCCGGATTCGGTGCTGGTGAGCGCTGAGCTCGCTGAGTGCACGCTGAATGTCTGCTCGACGTGCGATCTCCAGTTCGAGTGCCTTCGTCTTGTGCTGCCACGCCGCGACAGCCAGCTGATAGGGCACGGCGTCATCGGCCGTCGCAACAAATGCTTCGGGCGGCAAAACGGAGTCATGGGCTGAGCAAATTGCGTGAAACGCGCGCGCCTCTTCGCTGCCTTTGAATACGCGTGTGGGATAGGCGCACAGAAGCGAGAATGCATGCTTGCGTGCGAGATCGTTCCACAGTTGCTCCAGACGCAGCGCCGCCCCGGACTCTCCGCGGGCGCACAGGATGGCGACCATCTCGCCGAACGCGCGGACGGGAACTTTGCCGTTCCCGGAAAGCGTGCCGATCAGCGTACCCAGGACAGACTCGCAGCGAGTGGCGTTCGGCCATCCTTCGATCAGCAATGTGTCCAGCGTAGCCTCGGCATCGAGCCAGACGACGTCAGCCGGACTCGTGGAGAGCGATGCGAGATCCCTGGATTTGCCGAGCACCCGCTCGATCTCCTCGCGGTGCGCACGGGTGACGATGACGAGAGTCGGTTCGCCAGCCTGGGCAGCCTCATGGATAAAGTTGGCGACGCGTTCACACAGAAACCAGTCGTTCTCGTAAAACTGCACGGCATGATTGCACATCGAATGGTCCTCGCCGCTTTGCACCTGGACGTTCGCCGCCGGTATCAGCGATGCGACCGATCTTACCATTCGTGTACGTGACCGAAAACGTGCCGCTTTGCGTCTAGCTCGGCCTCGTCCATGACAGCTTCGAGTCGAATCCGGAAACGGAATAGAAATACCATCCTTAAGCTTGTCATAAGCAACCGTCACGCAGGCTTGGCATCCCGACGGCGCTATGGACCTGAAGCATATGGCTCAACTGCATGTTGTCCACCTGCTCTTTGCCTGTGCCGCCGCGTTATCCGCACTGTGCTCCGGCATCGGTATCGTGTACACCGTGTCGGCGGGCTTCGTTATGCGACGCTTCTTTTCGCGTCCGATAAGTGCGGCTGTTTGCTTCCCGGCGGTTACCATCATCAAGCCGTTGCATGGCGCCGAGTGGGAGCTATTCGAGAACTTGACGAGCTTCGTGGAGCAAGACTATCCGGGAGCGGTTCAATATGTTTTCGGCGTCCATGACGAAGGTGATGCCGCGTTAAAAAGCCTCGACATATTGCGAGCGCGTTTTCCTGAGAAAGATATAACGGTCGTTGTTGACGGCAGGGTGTACGGGCCTAACCGGAAAATTGCCAATCTTACGAACATGCTGGATCGTGCCGAGCACGATCTGCTCTGCTTTGCCGACAGCGACGTACGCGTAAGGCCCAGCTTCCTGCGCGATGTCGTCGGTGCGCTTCAACAACCCGGCGTCGGTCTGGTCACGTGCGCCTATCGTGGAATGTGTGCGCCCGGGTTCTGGCCTCGGGTCAGCGGCGCCATGACCGACTATCATTTCTTGCCCGGCGTAGTGACTGGTCTTTCGATCGAACGCGCGCGACCTTGCTTCGGCCAGACGATTGTCATTACGAGCGCAACACTGCAGCGCATCGGTGGTCTCGCGCAGTTTGGGCATCATCTCGCGGAGGACCACGCGATTGGCGAAGCAGTCCGCAGCAGCGGTTTTGCAGTCGCAATTCCGTCTTTCATCGTGCGTCACGCCTGCGTAGAAACGACGTTTTCTCAACTGTTCGCGCACGAGTTGCGATGGAGCCGCACGATTCGCGCCGCGGACAGGATGGGGCATCTCGGTGCTATCGTGATGCATCCGTTTCCGCTTGCATTGATCGCCATGTTCTTTTCTTTTGGCAATCTGCTGGCCTGCGGGTTGGTCGCGCTGACACTCATCGTTCGCGCACTGTTAGTGTGGCAAACGGATCGCTCGACGGGAGAGCGCTGCGGCAACTTCGCATGGTTACCGCTCTGGGACGTCCTTCAATTCACGATCTACCTGTCGAGTTTCCTCTCGTGTCGCGTGTTATGGCGTGGTCAACGCTTCGATGTCGACGAAGACGGTTTGATGTCGTGTGTTCAACCTGACCCAGGGCTGGAATGATCATCGATTCGACATCTACCGCTCGTCCTGGACAGGACGTTCTCAAATGAAATTTATCGGGTCCGTTGCCGCGTTGCTCGGCCTGGTGATCGCAGGGTGGCTCATCTGGCGCGATGACCCTGTAGCGATCCTGCATTTGCTGGAATCGGGCGGCGCAGGGCTGCTGCTCGCCGCGCTCGTACATATCATCCCGATGCTACCGAACGCCTGGGATTGGCGTCTGCTGATCCGCGATGCGGAGCGGCCCTCCTTCGGGACCATGCTCAAGCTCGTCTGGATTCGCGAGTCGATCAACGGACTGCTGCCCGTAGCGCGAATCGGCGGAGAGATCGTTTCATTTCGCCTGCTCGGCCGTGTCGGTGTGCGTCCGGCAACAGCCGTGGCGAGTCTCGTCGTCGACATGCAACTCACGTTGATCAGCCAGGTCGTGTTTGCACTCGTAGCTATTGGCTTTGTATTGGGGCAGACATCATCGGATGCCGTGCGTCTCGCGGGAAAGTTCGCGTGGGGGCTTGCCGGACTCATGCCAGTGCTCTTGCTATTCGTGCTCGTGCAGCATGCGCGGCCGTTTGAACGTGCCGCGCGAACGCTCAACAAAGTCACCAGTGGAAAGGTGTACACGCTAGTCGGGAAGTCAACGCGAATCGATCAGTCCATCAGATTGATCTGGCGGCAGACCGGCATAGTCGTGCGCTATTTGTTCATCTGGCAAACGCTGCAGTGCCTCGGCCTGGCACTGGAGATCTGGGTGGCATTGCGCGTGCTCGGCTCGAATGCAAGCTTCGCGACAGCGTTCGTGTTAGAAGCGCTGATTCAACTCGTAAGCAGCGTGGCGTTTGTCGTGCCGGGTAACATCGGCGTGCAGGAAGGCGGCTTCGTTCTGATCGGCGGCATGTTGGGTATCGATGCGCCCACATGTCTCGCACTCGCAGGTGCCCGACGCGTGCGCGATCTTCTGTTCTTTGTGCCAGGACTTATTTACTGGCAAGCGGCCGAGCGCTCGTTCGGCCCTCGGCGGTCAATGGCTGCCAAGCCGGGCAATGCGAACGCGAAGTAGTCCCGTAACGGTAAATTCCACGTCGTTCGTCGCAACTCAGTACTTTCATTAGCGGCAGCTTTCATGCGCTCGCATCAATGATTACGCCAGCGCTACGAATCACTTGCAGATAGGTGGCCGTATCGCCCACAGCGGCCGTGGCTTGCTCTGCAAGTCGCCACATACACGAAGACTTTTCGGCACTCGCCATCATCGTTTCAAGTGCATCTGAATCGACGAACCCTTGAGCAGTCGCTACGTCGAGAACGGTGGTTAAAATGCGGCGGGCCGCCGCTCGAGCATCGGCCGACGCCAAAGGGGCGCGATATACAAGAAAGCCGGCCATCAATAGAAATTCGGCTGGGCTGATATGTCGACCGTTGCCAACGGGCACACCGTCCGTGTCGTCTCGAGTTCGCTTCATCCGTCGTCTCCCGATTCAATACTCTGGGCGAGTGAAGTCACGCGCGTTCGCGTCGATCTGCTTTTCGCCGTCGTTGCTGCTTTATCGGATCAACTGACGCCTCCTGCCAGTATGAGACAAATCATGTGAGCAGTCGAACTTCTCGACACGCGAAAGCGTTCTCGTTTCGGTCGACCTGATGCTTGGCATAACTCTATATTCGAGCGATTGCAATTTATAAGGCGGGAGTCGTAGTATTCTTTAGCGTCCCGCCACATTCCAATGTTCTCACCGGCGAGCGTGGCGTCCACTAGCCACTGTCCGGCACAGTTTTGTGAAAGCCTGAAGCAATACGAACATCACCAGAACCCGGCGAGTCTGTCTGGGTGACCGATCCCTGCAAGCGGACTGTTATCTTTGAGGGCATCAATGAAAACACTGTTTCTACAGGCACCTTCCTTCGATGGCTTCGATGGCGGAGCAGGCTCACGTTTCCAGACGAGACGCGAGATTCGGTCATTCTGGTATCCGACGTGGCTCGTCCAGCCAGCAGCACTGGTTTCGGATAGCCGCGTTGTGGACGCTCCCGCAGATGGTCTTTCTCTCGATGCGACATTGGATATCGCTCAGGAATACGACCTGGTCATCATTCATACGAGCTCGCCGTCGTTCTCAAGCGATGCGCATTTCGCGGAGCATCTAAAACGACGCAAATCCAGCATCCTGATCGGGATGATCGGGGCAAAGGTAGCCGTCGATCCTCACGGCTCGCTTGCTGCGAGCGATTCGATCGATTTCGTATGTCGGGAAGAATTCGACTTCACGTGCCGCGACATCGCGCAAGGCGTTCCGTTCGAGTCGATTCTCGGCCTGAGTTATCGGCTGCCCGACGGTGGAATCATGCACAACGAGGCTCGGCCGATTCTTGAGGACATGGATCAACTGCCGTTCGTCGCTCCCATCTATAAGCGCGACCTAAAGACTGAAAACTACTTCAGCGGCTACCTTAAGCATCCCTATGTTTCCCTATACACAGGCCGGGGCTGCAAGTCGCGGTGCACATTTTGCCTCTGGCCGCATACGGTCGGGGGGCATCGCTATCGCACCCGCTCGGTGGATAACGTCCTCGAAGAAGTGAAATGGATCAGAGACAACATGCCCGAAGTGAAGGAGATCATGTTCGATGACGACACCTTCACCGATCTAAGACCGAGGGCCGAGGAGATCGCTCGCGGTCTTGGCAAGCTAGGGGTGACGTGGTCCTGTAACGCGAAAGCGAACGTGCCGTATTCAACCCTCAAGGTGATGAAGGAGAACGGCCTGCGGCTTTTGCTGGTGGGCTACGAATCGGGTGACGACCAGATTCTGGTCAATGTCAAAAAGGGGCTGCGGACCGATATGGCACGCCGCTTCAGTGATGATTGCCGCAAGCTCGGCATCAAGATCCACGGCACATTCATTCTTGGGCTTCCGGGAGAAACACAAGAGACGATACAGAAAACGATCCAGTATGCGAAAGAGATCAATCCGCACACGATCCAGGTATCGCTCGCCGCGCCGTATCCGGGGACGGTCCTTCATAAGCAAGCTGTCGAGAACGGGTGGCTGGAAAAAAGCAAAGTTATCACGCTTGTCAATTCCGCCGGTACTCAGCAATCGGCTATCGGTTATCCGCACCTGTCGCGCGAAGAGATTTTTCTTGGCGTCGAGGAGTTTTACAAGCGCTTCTATTTCAGACCCACAAAGATCTGGGAAATCGTGCGCGAGATGCTTGTGAGTTGGGAGATGATGAAACGACGCCTGCAGGAAGGGGTGGAGTTCTTCAGATTCCTCCGCGATCATAGGGCGTGAAGCGCGATTCCCCGGCGCCTGTTCTTGGAGCGCGACAGGTTTGACGCCGCCGCACTCCTCGCAGGGCGGTCGCATACGAAGACGCGCGGCGGGAATCGGGTCAAGTCGACCGCCCCTGATCCACGTCAGGCCGCAGCACTGTGGCTTGGACAACTGTCTCTACGAGGCCGGTTTTGACGTCATAAACGAGACCCGTCACCGTGATCCCGTCCGGCAGATTCGGGTTGGCTTCGAGTGCCGCCACGTCGTCGCGACCGCCTTGTACGGATCGGTGATCGCGAGATCGTCGAGCTTGTCGTCGGCGACGCAACTTCGACGCGCGACGGGAGCACCTTTGATTCCACAATCAGTGTGCTGAAGCACGACCAGGTTCCAGCCAGCACCGACTGCTTCTCCGGCCGCTTCCTGCTCCCCTCAAGAAAATTCAACTGGCCTAGGCGACCGTCGAGTTATCCTGTAATCTCCCGTTACGTTTGGAAATATCGCGTAATAATCCGATGCTAGCCGCAATGCATCGAAAGAAATGCTCGCATGGCCCGGTGCGAAGACAAACATTCGTGACGAGGTTTGTGACTGGGCTTACGAAGCGAAATGCCGTCTCTTACGAAGCACTTTCTGGCAGCGACTTTCGCAATGCCACGGGCGCTGTCGTGCGTGCGCCTTTCGCGAATAAGAAAATATATCGTGGTCGATTATGTCGCTTTTTGAAGCTTGCAATCTGTTAGCCAGAGCTATTCCCAAACGAACTCCTCACGATATCTTCCGACGGGCGCGCGTTCTGATGTACGCAATGCTCAATCCGTCCGCGGCGCGCATCTGGTTGAAGGCGTTGACGACGAACCCCCTGCTTGCGGATATTGTTGTCCGCAACCGGCGCTATCTCGAACGCCCCTTTCATTGTTTCGCTCAGGCCGATATATCTGCCTACGCGCGTGCAGAGCTGCTGTGCGGCCATTTTCCGGTCGTGCAGGAGCTGTTCGGTGAAGATCTGACGCGCAGGGTCTACCTGAACTCGGAATATGTGACGTTGGCATCGACGGGCAGGTATTCGCTTGTTGTGAGCGAGCCGGTACGCTGCTGGCGCGAAGGCTTGCTGACCGTCGCCTGGCGAGACGAGTTCGAGCACGTCGATCTTGCATGGGCGACCATCAGCTTCGAAATGCATACCGGCTCAGGGAAACGGGGAGCGCTGATCGGGGGATTGCAAGGCCCGGCTGGCGGAGACAGAGAGCGGGTGCGCGACGCTACACGTGCATGTCATGGCCTACGACCGAAAGCCGCTGTGATGGAAGCGGTTGGCGAACTCTGCAGGATGGCGAGGGTGGACGCACTTGCTGGCGTGTCGAAGAAGACGCATGTTTCCGCCGCAACCGCAATCCAGTTTACCGCGGACTATGACGGCTTCTGGCGCGAGCTAGGCGGAGTCGAGGCCGATGGACGGTTCCTGCTGCCGCTTCGCCAGTGGCACCGCGACATCAGCGAGGTTCCGTCAAACCGGCGGGCTGCATTTCGCAGGCGTCAGGCGCTGATTGCGGATTTGCTGGCGCAGATCGGTGGGACAGTCCACGAAGGCTTGACCGCAGATGTGAGCACGGTTCATCTGAATCACGTGAAGGACGGCGCCCCTCTGCGGGAACTCGCTGTCGCGATGGCAGATAACTATCGTGACGCGGAACCAGCGTGATTGTCCGGTAGCCACGGAACGTTCGCGATTCTTCCATTCGAATTCCCGCAAAGAATTTCCGAAGGGCGAAGATGGTCAACCGACGGCGCTATCGCACGCGCCCTCCGTGCCGAGTCGATGAACCGAACTAGTCGCACGAATACAGCGCCGGCCAACTGCTGTTGAAAGCCGTGCTAAGGGGTATGCGGCTTGCTTGCGCGTTAGGCGAATTCATCGAAAGCGCGCGAGGCAAAGACATGGCCGAATCAGACAACGTCGTTCGCAAGAACGCCGCCTACCCGTATTCATCGGGTGGATGGGGATCGCTCAAGGCCGTCACGGGCGCGCTCATTCACGAGAAAGTGCCGCTCAAGTTCAGCACGGTGCTGCTCAAGCAAAACAAACCGGAAGGCTTCGCGTGCGTGAGCTGTTCGTGGGCGAAGCCCGCCGATCCGCACACCTTCGAATTCTGCGAAAGCGGCGCGAAGGCGACCGCCTGGGACCTCACCGCTAAGCGCATGACACCGCAGTTCTTCGAGCTTCACACGGTGACGGAACTCTGCGCGTGGCACGATCACGATCTCGAAGACGCCGGGCGTCTCACCGCGCCGTTGCGCTATGACGCCGCCACCGACAAGTACGTGAGCGTCAGCTGGGAAGAAGCCTTCGAGGACATCGGCCGCGAGTTGCGCGGGTTCGATCCGAAGCGCGTCGCGTTCTATGCATCCGGTCGCGCATCGCTGGAAACGTCGTACATGTACCAGCTTTTCGCACGCATGTACGGCACCAACAATCTGCCCGACAGCTCGAACATGTGTCACGAGAGCACGAGCGTTGGACTGAAGGAAGCGATCGGCGTGGGCGTCGGCACCGTGAGACTCGAAGACTTCGAGAAAACCGATCTCATGTTCTTCTTCGGCCAGAACGTCGGCACCAATAGTCCGCGCATGCTGCATCCGCTACAGGAAGCCAGAAAGCGCGGCGTGCCGATCATCACGTTCAATCCATTGCGCGAGCCGGGCTTGTTGAAATTCAGCAATCCGCAATCGCCGGTCGAGATGATGACGCCCGCGCATACGCTGATCAGCACGCAATATCATCAGGTGAAGACGGGCGGCGACACGGCGGCGTTGCTCGGCATCTGCAAGATCGTCATCGACGCCGACGATCGCGCAAAGGCACGCGGCGAGCCGCGCGTGCTCGATGTCGATTTCATCGAAACACACACCGTGGGATTCGAAGCCTTCGCGAACTATGTGCGCGCCGCGTCGTGGAGCGAGATCGAACGCGTGTCAGGACTGCCGCGCGCGGACCTCGAAGCCGCCGCTGCGGAATACATGCGCGCGAACGCGGTGATGGCGCATTACGGCATGGGCATCACGCAGCACAGGCAAGGCGTGCAGAACGTGCGCATGCTATGCAATCTGCTCTTTCTGCGCGGCAATGTCGGCAAGCCAGGCGCGGGGCCGTCGCCGGTGCGCGGGCATTCGAACGTGCAGGGTCAACGCACGGTGGGCATCACCGAGAAGCCAGAACTCGCGCCGCTCGACGAGCTTGCAAGCCAGTTCGGCTTCGAGCCGCCTCGCGAGAAGGGCATGAACATCGTCGAGACCTTCGAGGCGATGCTCGACGGCAAGGTCAGCGCGGTCATCAATCTCGGCGGCAATCTCGTGCGTTCGGTGCCGGACCGTATGCGCATCGAGCCGGCATGGCGCAATCTGAAACTCACGGTCAATATCGCGACGAAACTCAATCGCAGTCATCTCGTGCATGGCGAGAAGTCGTACATTCTGCCGTGCCTGAGCCGCATCGAAATCGATACGCAGGCAAGCGGCGCGCAGGCGGTATCGATGGAAGACAGCACCGGCTGCATTCACGGTTCGCGCGGCGTGGCAGAGCCCGCTTCGCAGGACGCGCGCTCGGAGCCGCACATCGTCGCGGAACTGGCCAAGCACACGCTCGGCGCGCGTTCGACGGTGGACTGGGATCGCTGGCGCAACGACTATGCGCTGGTGCGTGACGAAATCGCGAAAACCTATCCCGACACCTTCCACGACTTCAACGAAAGAATGTGGACGCCGGGCGGCTTCCCGCGCAATCTGCCTGCGCGTGAACGCAAGTGGCAGACGAAGAGCGGCAAGGCGGAGTTCGCCGTGCCCGAGACCCTCGGCGAAGATCCCGATATGCCCGAGCGCGAGCCGCAGTCATTGCGCCTCATGACGCTGCGCAGCGACAGCCAGTTCAACACGACGATCTATAGTCTCGACGACCGCTTTCGCGGCATCAAGGGCGATCGCATGGTGATCTTCATGTGCGAAGCCGACATGACACGCCACGGTCTCCAGAAGAACGACCGCATCACGTTGCGCACGATCGCCGACGATGGCTTCGAGCGACGCGTCGCAGGCCTGCGCATACAGCCCTACGACATACCGCAGGGATGCATCGCCGGTTATTACCCGGAGTGCAATCCGCTGCTGCCGTTGTGGCATTACGCCAAGGAAAGCAAGGTGCCGGGAGCTAAGTCGATTCCTGTGCTGATCGTCGAGGTGAATGGAAGGCCGCGCGAAGCGTGACGTGAATCACGCATGGCGTCCGACACGGCGTGCGTCGGCGGATCGCAGACAACGCGCGATAGCGAGCGCGCCAAGCGACATCACAAGCGACGCTCGCCCAACGAAGCCCGGCGCGATCTTCGATCAACTCGCACCCCTCCCTCCACATCACGCACCCATAGCAAAGACGCTCCCCCATTCCGACAACGGCGACGTATCGACATCGAGCATGCGCAGCGCTTTCCACACGACCGTCGCCACCGTATCGTAAGCAGCAATACCCGTCTCGCGCTCGAACGGCTGCGCCAGATGCGCCGCGTGCAGATTCGTGCAGAACGTCGTCACCGCATCGGGCCGGGCGAAGGCCGTTTCGCGCATCATGTCGGCGAGAAGCGTGTCGGGCACCTCGGCGAAGCTGAAGTTCTCGCTCAGTCCCAGATGCCGTTCCGCCACGCACTCGACGCCGATGTTCTCGTAGTTGCGGATGATGCGCTCCTGCACATCGTCGGTATAGGGCGAAACGAGAGCGAGCCGGCGCGCGCCCGTCTTCGCGAGAATCTCGTTCAGCGCCAGCACCGATGTCGTCGCGGGAATGCCGGTCGCCTCAGTCAACTGATGGCATAGCGCCTCGTCGCGCTCGAAGCCGAGCCAGCCCGCCGATGTGCCGCTCCAGCCGATCACGTCGACGCGCGCATCGGCGAGTTGCTTCGCCGCATCGAGAATGCGGCTCACGTCGAACTGGCCGAGCGCCTGATTCGTCAGGCTGATTTCCGTCACGGTGAAGCGCGCGAAATGCGCGCTCAACTGCGGCAGCGCGCTCAGCATCGCGCAGGTGATCGGTTCGAGCGCCGTGTTGGACGAAGGCGTCAGAATGCCGATTCTCAATCGTTTCGTTTGCATGTCGAGCCCTCGCTAGTCGGCCAGCAAAACTTTCACGCCCTCAGCGGCCTCGCGGCGCAAGGCATCGATATCGAGACCGGGAATCACGCCGTCATCGACGACCACGCGCCCATTCACGATGTTGTAGCGCACACGCGCGGGTTCGCCCGCCGTCACCGGCGCAACGGCGAGATCGTGGAAGCCGTAAAAGCGCGGATCGTCGATGTCGTACAGCACGAGGTCCGCAGCCTTGCCCACTTCGATCGAGCCGACCGCATCGAGGCCGAGCACGCCCGCGCCGCCCGCGCTGCCCCAGTGAATGGTCTCCTCCACCGTCGTCGCCGACGCGCCTTGCGCCGCGCGATGCACGAGCCACGCGAAGTGCGCCTCGTTGATCATGCTGCCCGACTCGTTCGACGCGACGCCATCCACCGCGAGCGACATCGGCACGCCCGCCGCGGCCATCGCCGGCGCGGGCGCGATGCCGCTGCCGAGCCGCGCGTTGCTGACAGGGCAGTGCGAGCAGCCGCTGCCCGTTTCGGCGAGCATCGCGATCTCGCTCGCTTCGAGATGCACGAGATGCGCGAACCATACATCGGGGCCGAGCCATTCGTGTTCGGCGACGAACTCGACCGGCAGCATGTCGAACCGCTCGCGGCAGAATTCGACATAGCGCCGCGTCTCCGACAGATGCGTGTGCATGCGCAGACCCATACCTCGCGCCGCGCGCGCGATTTCGGGCAGAAGCGCGGGAGGCAGCGAGAAGGTCGGTGTCGTCGGCGCGACGACCACGCGGCGCATCGATGCCGCGCGTGGATCGTGATAGCGCGCCTTCAGTCGTTCGATATCGGCAAGCATCCGATCGAGTGTTTCAGGCTTGAGCGCGACCTTCGAGAAGCCGGGGTGATCGCCCGCCGCCTGCAACGCGCCGCCGCGACACAGCACGAAGCGCAAGCCGAAAGACGCCGCTTCGTCGAAGAGCAGATCGCCGGTTTCCGTCGTGCCGTCCGCGTGATAGAGATAGTGATGGTCCGCGCACGTCGTCACGCCCGACAAAAGCAGTTCGACCATGCCGAGGCGTGCGGCGACACGCGCGAGCTCCGGCGTGAAGCGCGCAAGGCGCGGATAGGGCACGGCTGCGAGCCATTCCTGCAGATCCGCGTCGATGCCCGAAGGCACCGCCTTGAGCAGATTCTGGAACAGATGATGATGCGTGTTCACCCAGCCGGGATAGACGACGCACGCGCTCGCATCGATGACGCGCTCGCCGTCGCGTGCCTGGAGATCGGGCGCGATGGCCTCGATGATGCCGTTGCGGATGCGAATATCGACCTGTCCGAGACGCGCGTCATCGCCGCGCAAGCCGCTCATCACCGCGACGGGATTTCTGATCAGCAGCGCTTCGTTTTTCATGTTCATGAAGGGTAGTCCTGTCATTACGTTTCACTCGCGCACCATGCTGTGCGCAGGCACGTCTTCTTCTTCGTGGGCACCGTTGAGCACGGCGTTCAGCACGACCGATACGAGGCACGCGAGCACGACGCCGCTGTGCACGAAGGGCTGCGTCCACTCCGGCATCTGCTTGAAGACTTGCGGGGCCATCACGGGAATCAGCGCAGTCGCGATCGTGAAGCCGACGATCAGCACGTTGTAGCGATTGCGCTCGAAGTCCACTTTCGAGAGCGTCTGCACGCCCGCCGCGACCACGACACCGAACATTGCGACCCCCGCGCCGCCGAGCGCGGCGGCGGGCGTCGCGGCCACGACCGCGCCGATCTTCGGCACCAGCGCGACGACGCACATGAGCACGCCGCTCACTGCCACGACCCATCGGCTGCGCACGCCGGTCAGAATCACGAGGCCCACGTTTTCCATGAACGCGATGAACGGAAACGCGGCGAACATGCCGGCGATCGCGCTCGCGAGACCGTTCGCGCGCATGCCGCGCACGGCGTCTTCCTCGCTGATGTTCTTGTCGACGATATCGCCGATCGCGACGAAGAGGCCCATCGATTCGACCATCTGCACGACCATGACGACGATCATCGTCAGCACGGGCACCACGGAGAACACGGGCATGCCGAAGTGAAACGGCAGCGGCATGGTGAACCACGGCGCGTCGGCGACGCTGCCGAAGTCGCCCATGCCGAGCGCGCAGGCCAGCACGCTGCCCGCGACGAGGCCGATCAGCACCGACAGATTGCGCAGGAACGCATTGGCGAAGCGGTTGACGGCGAGGATCACCAGCGCGACGAAGAGCGCGACGCACAGAAAGGGCAGCGCGCCGAAGTGCTGCCGCGCGTTCTCGCCGCCGCCCGCCCATTGATACGCGACGGGAAAGAGCTGCAGCCCGATCACCGTGACGATGCAGCCGGTCACGACAGGCGGAAAGAAGCGCCGCAGCCGTCCGACGAGCGGCGCGGCGAACATCGTGAACACGCCCGCGCCGATCACCGCGCCGCACACGCCCGCGAAGCCGACGCCCGGACTCATGCCGATCGCGATGACCGGACCCACGCTGCTGAACGCAACGCCTTGCAGAATCGGCAGGCGCACGCCGAACTTCCAGATGCCGACGGTTTGCAGCACCGTCGAGATGCCCGAGCAGAAGAGCGCCGTGCTGATGAGCACGGTGGTGTCGGCGGGCGACATCTTCAACGCGGATGCGACGATCAACGGCACGGCAATCGCGCCGATATAAGCGACGAGCATGTGCTGCAGGCCGAGCGTGATCATCTGCCGCTTGGGCAAGATGCGATCGACGGGGTGTTGTTCGGGGTTCATCACGTGTCTCCTGATTATCGTTGTCGGCGGGGTTGTTCAGGTCTGCGCGACCGGATACGGAGCCGCGAGCCCGCTCGTGTCGATGATCACGGTCTCGATCTCCTTGAGGGGAACTGGCTTGTCCAGTCGCCGGATCGCGGGCAGGCGCGTCGATGGAACGAAAGCTCTCGCGAGCTTGCCCATGCGGCCTTTTGCAAGACGCGTTCTGCGTGCGTCTTCCCCTCGCCGGCATCGAGTGTCACACTGACGTGCACTGCTGCTTGCGATGCAGTCTCACAAGTTGCGCACGCTCTGTACAATATTTTTTGACCACGACTTTGATACGTTGGCGATATGGATATGCGGCTTTTGCGGTACTTCGCGGTGCTCGCCGATGAACTGCATTTCGGCCGCGCGGCCGCGCGGCTGCACATTTCGCAGCCGCCGCTGAGTCAGCAGATCCGCATCCTCGAAGAGGAGATGGGCACCGCGCTTTTCCTGCGCTCGCAACATCGCGTCGAGCTCACCGAGGCAGGGAAAACACTGAAGGAACAGGCGCCGCTGATCTTCGCGCAGTTCGAGCGCGCGATCGATCTCACGCGTTGCGCGGGACGCGGCGAAGTGGGCAGCCTGGAGATCGGCGTCATCAGCTCGGCGATGGTCGAGCCCATTCCACGCGCGCTCGGCGTATTCGCGCGCAAGCATCCGCAAGTGAGATGGACGTTGCACGAGATGACGCCCGCCGCGCAGATTCAGGCATTGAAAGAGCGCCGGCTCGATGTGTGCTTCTTTCGCGTGTCGCGCGAAGATCCGGAGATCGTCAGCGAAGTCGTGTTGCGCGAACCCGCCGTGGTCGCGCTGTCGCTGACGCATCCGTTCGCGTCGCGCGGGGAGATCGCGTTGCGCGAACTCGAAGCCGAGCGCTTCCTGTCGTTCGGTTTGCTGCAGTCGCAACTCGCGCGGTTCCTGCGCGACTGTTGCGTCGAGGCGGGTTTCACGCCGCGCATCGAGCAGGAAGTCGTGGAGCTGCACACGCTTCTATGTCTCGTGCGCGAAGGGCTCGGCGTTGCGCTGCTGCCGGCATCGGCCGCGCAGTTGTCGGGCGGCGGCGTCGCCTTCGTGCCGCTCGCGGGGCCGCGTCCCGAAGTTTCGCTGCATGCGCGCTATCGCGCGGAAACGCCGTCGCCGGTGCTGGCGCGGTTTCTCGAAACGGTGCGCGACGTCGTCAGCGCGGAACGCGAGCGTTGAGCGTTTGCGCGACGAGCGCGCGTATCGCATCGACGAGCGGGACCACACGTGCCGACTTTTCGCGCGGCCATACGGCGTAGAGGTTGTAGTGCGTCGGGATCTCGACTTGCGTGAGTTCGATCAGCCTGCCGTCGCGCTGTGCATCGGCGGCGAGCAGGCCGCGCGCGAGTCCGACGCCCACGCCCGCGCTCGCGGCCGCGATCAGTCCCGCCGCGTTGTCGAAGACGGCAACCGCATGCGGTTCCACTTCCGGCAGACCGGCAGAGGCGAGCCACGGTATCCATGAGCGCTTCGTGTAGCCGAGCAAGGGCAGGGCGAGCACGTGTTCCGGCGTAAGCGGCGCGGTGAGTCCACGCGCGTTCAGCAGCGCGGGCGCGCCCATGACCGTCAGGCGATCGCCGCAGATCAGCGCGTTCTCGAAGCCATCCCATTCGCCATAGCCGTAACGCAGTGCGAGATCCACGCGCTCGAATGCGCTGCGATCGTGTCGCGGCGCGGACAACACGGTCAGCGCCACGCCTGTCAGCGCGCCGAGCAGCGCGGGCAGGCGCGCGACGAGCCAGCTTTGCGCGAGTTCGGGATCGACGTCGAGCGTGATCGACTGCGTGACCTCGCGTTCCTTCACCGACGACAGCGCACGATCGATCTGCTCGAAGCCATCGCCCAGTTGATTCGCGAAGAGCGCGCCCGCATCGGTCAGCACGACGCGCGCGCCTTCGCGCACGAAGAGCGGCTGGCCGACGAACTCCTCGAGCGTGCGGATCTGCTGGCTGATCGCGCTATGCGTGAGCGACAACTGACGTGCCGCGCTCGAAAAGCTGCCGGCGCGCGCGGCCTGGAGAAAGGCCTGCATCGACTGGATGGAAGGGTAGCGCTTCAACATGGGTGTTAGCCGGGCTTACGGATGATCAAAGAAATCGTCGCTGGCGTTCAGCCGCGGCGGCTTCCCATAATGGCCGCGAACACGACCGACATTCAGGAGACAGCGCATGATAGAAATCATCGTCAACGACGCGCGGCACTCGCTCGACAATGTACCGGAAGACATGCCCCTGTTGTGGGTGCTGCGCGATTCGCTGGGTCTGACGGGCACGAAATTCGGCTGCGGCGGCGGCTTTTGCGGCGCGTGCACGGTGCATCTGGAGGGCGAAGCGGTGCGCTCATGCCTCTTGCCGATCGCGGCCGTCGCGGGCCGGCGCATCACGACGATCGAAGGTCTGTCCAAGGATGGCGCGAGTCCGTTGCAGCGTGCGTGGATCGCGGAAGACGTGCCGCAATGCGGCTACTGTCAGTCTGGGCAATTGATGCAGGCGGCCGCGTTTCTGAAGGGCAAGACGTCCGTCAGCGACGACGCCATCGCGGCGGCGATGTCCGGCAACATCTGCCGCTGCGGGACGTATTCGCGCATTCGCCGGGCGATCAAACGCGCGGCGGCGGAGGCCTGAATGCGGATCGAACATCGCGCGGCGCGTCGCCGTTTCATGCAGCAAGGATCCGCGTTGCTGGCAGCGGGGCTCGCGATCGGCTTCCGGTTGCCCGAGGCGTCAGCGAAGAGCGGGGATCCGCACCCACGCGACGGAGAATTCGAGCCGAACGCCTGGGTGCGCGTGCTGCCCGACGACACCATCAAGCTCGTCGTCCATAAGCACGATTCGGGCACCGGCACGCGCACCGCGCTCGCCGCGATGGTCGCGGAAGAACTGGATGTCGATCCGTTTCGCATCGACGTGATCACGCCCGAGAATCCGTTCTACGCGGATTACATTCATCCCTTGTGGAAAGTGTTCTCGACGGGCGGAAGCACGAGCGTGTCGCTGGAATACGATCGCTTGCGGCATGCGGGCGCAACCGCCCGCGCGATGCTGATCGCGGCCGCCGCGAAACAGTGGAACGTGCCGCCGTCCGCGTGCTCAACGGACGATGGCTTCGTGATCGACAAGGCGAGTGGCGCGCGCGCGAGCTACGGCACGCTGGCCGCCGTCGCCGCGAGCTTGCCTGCGCCGAAAGACGTGCCGCTCAAAGATCCGTCGCAGTTCAGGTATATCGGCAAGCTGCGCAAGAAGCGCGATGCCGCGCAGAAGGTGTGCGGCGCGTTCGCATACAGCATCGACGTGCGCCTGCCCGGCATGCTGGTCGCGGTCGTCACGCGCGCGCCGGTGATCGATGCGCGCGTGCGCAGCGTCGATGCCAAAGCCGCGCTCGCCATGCCAGGCGTGCGCCAGGTATTGCAGATACCTGGACGCCCGGATGTGCTCGGCGGCAATCAGGCTGGCGTGGCCGTGCTCGCCGACGATTACTGGTCCGCGCACAAGGGGCAGGCGGCGTTGCGCATCGAATGGGAAGACAGTCCGTTCGAAAAGTTCGACAGCCGCGATCTGTCCGCGCGTCAGGCCGCATGGCTCGACGATCCCGCCGCCCGAGTCGTGCCGACCGTGCAGAACGGCGACGCCGCATCCATCCTGAAGCGCGGTTCGCATGTGATCGAGGCGTCGTACTCGATGCCTTACAAGGCGCAGAATCCGCTCGAACCCGTCAACGTGACGGCATGGGCGAAAGACGGCGGCATCGCGTATTGGGGCGGGTTGCAGGTGCCATCGATGGCACGGGAGGCGGCGGAAGTGATCGGCCGCATTCCGGCGAATCGCGTCGTGCTGCATGAGCTGGTTTCGGGTGGCAGCTTCGGGGCGCGCGAATCGAAGTACTGGCTCTTCGAAGTCACGTGGCTCGCGCTGCAAACCGGCAAGCCGGTCAAGCTGATGAACAGCCGCGAAGACGAAATGCGCGCGCTCTTCTATCATTCGGCGAGCCATCATCGTGCGAAGGCCGTGCTCGATGCGCGCGGCAATCTCTCGGCGCTGCAACTGCGCGCGGTGATGCCCGCATCGCCCGAGCAATGGGAGCCGGGTTATACCGATCGCCCCGATCGCATGGACTACAGCACCACGGAAGCCATCAGCAAATTCGAGTTCGCCTATGGCGCGCCGCATGTGGATATCGGCTGGGTTCGTCACGAAACGGGCGTGCCGACCGGCTGGTATCGCGCGGTGAGTTATATCCCGAACGTGTTCGCGGTCGAGTCATTCATGGACGAAGCCGCGCATGCCGGGCATCGCGATCCGGTCGACTTTCGGCTTGCGCACATGAAGGATGCGCGGCATGCCGGCGTGCTGCGCGAGGCGGCGACGCGAGCCGGCTGGGGCAAGCCGCTGCCGCGCGGCACCGCGCTCGGCGTCGCGACGAATCGGGCATACGGCAGCTATATCGCGGTGATTGCGCGCGTGACGCGCCGGGACGATGGCATCGTGATCGACAAGCTCACATGCGTGGCCGACTGCGGGCTCGCGGTGTCGCCGGGCGGCGTCGAAGAGCAGTTGTACGGCGGATTGATGTGGGGCCTCGGACACGCGCTCGCAGACCGCATCGATATCCGCGGCGGTCAGGTTCAGCAGACCAATTTCGGTTCGTATCGCGTGATGCGCATGAGCGACATGCCCGACATCGACATACACATCGTGCAGGGCGATCCGGCGAAGCCCGGTGGTGTCGGCGAGTTGTCGAGTCCGTCGGTTGCACCGGCGATCGCCAATGCCGTGTTCAGGCTGACGGGCAAGCGCTTGCGCGAGACGCCATTCGATCTGCGGCAAGTTCGAGTCTGAGGCGATCGTTTTATCGACGCCGCCGAGGCAGCCTGCTTTTAGCGAGGTAGCGCCTCGGTTCCTTTCCCGATAGCGCTTGAGAGCTTGATCCAGCATCGCGGCTAAGCAACGCTAGAACTTCGCGCGAATCCCAACACCGAATGTCTCGCCGTGCGATTCGCCCGATATCTTGTCATCCAGATACGCGGCGTACACATCGGTTCGTTTGGACAGCGGGTAATCGTAGCCTACCGCCCACGTTCTCCTGGTTTGATCGAAACCGCCGGAATCCTTCGAATACGCATAGGACGCCATGACCTTGCCGTTTGCGATCGGGATCGTGAAACCTGCCTGACCCGTGCTCACATGGTAGTCCCCTGACGACACGGAATTCTGCGTGTACATGTACTGCCCGTAAAGCTTCACCAGCTTGAAATCGTAGGTCAGACCAAACTGGCCGATACTTTGGCTGCGCAAGCCGGCAACGACGTTAGCCGAGGCCGGATTCGAGAAATCGTTGGCGACGTTCTTGTAGTTCACGTACTGATAGACCGCGGTCGCACTGAGCGCCCCATTCAAATAAAGCACTTGCGCGCTGTCTTTATGCTGGCCGCCCGCGCCGGCACCGTTGCCGAACGAATACATCACTGATCCGCTCAGGCCGGAGAAATCCGGCGACGTATAGGCAACGGAATTGCTCCAACCCGAGTCACCGACCGCGCCCTGGTCTGTCCGATAGGCAGGAAAGGTGCTGGTGCCGAGGTACGTGTGATAGATCATCGGCGAGAACACGTACGAGTCGACGAACGGATTGAAAAGGATTGTCGACACAAACAGATTCGACGTAATGCGCCCAGCCGTCAGCGTGCCGTATGGTGAGAACATGCCGACATACGCGTTACGCGCGAAGAAAGTATCGCCCTGGAATCTCCCGCTTTGGCCGTTCTGCGGGCGATAAAACGCTTCCAGCGCGAAGATTGTTTTGAATCCAGCGCCGAGATCCTCGGTCCCCTTCATGCCCCAGTAGGACGTGGACATCCCGCCGCCCGAGATATTCCACGCATGCTCGTTCGCGGGAAATTTCTGGTAACCGACCCATTCGTCTATCTGACCATAGAGCTGTATGCTGGATTGCGCGTAGGCCGTTCCCGCCGATAGCGCCGCAAAAAGAAGCGCAGTCAATTTCGCCGATTTCGGAATGCAGTCCGCCACGACATGTTTCGATTTCATATGGTTTCCAGTCAACACTCTTGGTTAAGTACGGCCGATCACTTTGGCTGAATAGGTAATATTGATTCGTTATCCTTATCTCTATTCGTAAGGCCGATCTCAACCGATGTATTCAAGACAAAAGAAATGGGCTTGACGCGTCGTCGGGGTCACACGCTACGAAAACGCCAAGCCGGGAGGCCTCACACAACGACGTCCGCATGCTGCCGCGCCAGACACAGGTCGAGCAGCACCTTGAGACGCTGCCGATCCAGATTGCGTCCGATGAACACCAGTTTGCTTTCGCGCGGGCCTGCAGCCCACAGATCGGCCGGATGCAGGTCGAAGAGACGGTGCACCGCCTGAACGACATAGCGCTGATTCTCATCGGCGATATCGAAAATCCCCTTCATACGGAATACATCGTCGCCTTGAGCCGCGAGTAGCGCGCGCAAACCGGCATCCAGTCGCGAGCGATCGAACGGACGGTCGAACACGAGCGACACGGACGTTACCGAAGGATCGTGGCGATGACCATGCGGTGTGCCATCGCCTTCGTCGTGTTCGTGATGGTCGTGGGCGTGCTCGCAAGCTTCGTCGCACACATGGTCAGGGTCGTGAGCGTGGTCATGCGTATGTTCGTGTTCTTCTTCGACGTCGAGATTCGCCGACGTTGGCGTAAATCCGCCGATCCCCAGGATCTGGCTCAGATCGACCTGCGCATAGTTGGAGCGCAAGATTTGCGCACCCTCATTCAAGCGATGCAACCTCTGTTCAAGGGCGACGACGAACCAGCTCGGCACCAGGTCGGTCTTGTTGATGATGATCCGGTCGGCGGCCACGATCTGATCGACTGCCTGATTGTCGCGCCCTCGCAGGGCCGGGTCGTCGAGATGGCTCTCGATATGAACCGCGTCGACCAGCGTGACGACGCCATCCAGCGTCACCTGGCGCGCTACGTCGTGGTCCATGAAGAACGTTGCCGCCACAGGCGTGGGATCGGCGAGACCGCTCGTCTCCACGAGAATGTGATCGAACTTCTCCGGCCGCTCCAGCAACTTCTGCAGGATGCGAACAAGGTCGGTACGCACATCGACGACACAGCAGATGCAGCCGTTCGTCATCTGGAAGATTTCCTCATCGGACGTCATGACGAGATCCGAATCGACATCGACTTCCCCGAATTCGTTCTCGATCACGGCGATGCGATGTCCATGCCGCTCTGTCAGGATATGGTTCAGCAGTGTCGTCTTGCCCGATCCGAGGAACCCGGTCAGGATCGTGACCGGAACGGGCGCGTTGGAAGAAGCATGTCGAGTGTCGAGTTGGCTCATGATGTCTCCTGCAATGGTGTCGATGTTCAAGAAGGGGCTTATGCCGCTGAATGTTCAGGCCGAAGCCCTTGCCAGCGGCCGACGAGACCGTCGTGATCGATGTCGAAAAGGTCGAGCACACGCCCGACGGTATGGTTGACGATGTCGTCGACAGTTCGAGGGTGGTTATAGAAGGCAGGCACGGGCGGCAACACGATCGCCCCGGCTTCGGTCGCGGTGGTCATGTTGCGCAGGTGGATGAGATTGAGCGGCGTCTCGCGCACCATGAGCACCAGCTTGCGGCGTTCCTTGAGCATCACGTCGGCGGCGCGCGTGATCAGGTTGTCGGCGAGGCCCGTGGCTATCGCCGCCAGCGTGCGCATCGAGCACGGTGCTATGGCCATGCCGTCGCAACGGAATGAACCACTGGCGACGGCAGCGCCGATATCCCGCACGTTATGCACGACATTCGCCATGGCCTCGATCTCGCGGCGCTGCAGACCGAGCTCGTGCCCCGCCGTCAACAGTCCAGACGCGGACAGCACGAGGTGCGTTTCCCACTCCGGGCGCTGCGCGAGGTTCTGCAGCAGACGCACGCCATAAACCGCGCCGCTCGCGCCCGTGATGCCAACGATCATGCGCTTCGTCATACGCTATCCGGCCCTGTGTGCGATCTGGCTGTAGCGATCAGTTGTGCGGCGCGCGCCATCGCTTCCGCGCTGATCTGCGCGCGCACTCCGTCGAAGCTGGGACCGCGCGTTGCGTCGAGCCCCATTCGCGATGTCGTCCCCACACCGGATGCGGACGGGTCGAGCGCGCTGCCCGGCAAGCCGTCGATGATCACGACATCCAGGTGCGGCTGCAAATGGGTGGCCACGGCCCACAGCACCTCTTCGTCACGCGTGATATCGACGTCCGCGTCCACGGCGATGACCGTTTTCAGATAGGGATCCCAACCCAGCAGGCCGAGCATGACCTGTCGCGCTTCGCCGGCGCGCATCTGCCTGAGCGCCACGTAGGCATGAAAGTGCGTGCCCGACGAGGGATAGTGGACCGCGGTTACGCTCGGAAAGCGCTCCTTGAGCTTTTCGACCATCTCCGATTCGCGCGGAATGCGACCCAGGTTGAGGTGTTCGGCGGAATTGCCGCCGGCCACATCGATCAGCATCGCATCGCGCCGGCGCAGCACGCTTTGCACGCGAAAGAGGTTGTTCGTCGAGCGGTCGGATGAGTAACCCGTGAACTCGCCGAAAGGGCCTTCATCCGCGTGTGCCTGCGGATCGATCACGCCTTCGAGCACGATCTCCGCGTACGCCGGTATCGCGATACCGTGTCGCGGCGTGCGCACGACGTCGAGCGGCGCCCCGAACAGGCCACCCGCCACATGACGCTCGTCGACCCCGTAGGGCAACCGTGCGGCACCGGCAAGCATGAACAAGGGATGCGCGCCGATCACCATCGCGACCGGCAGCGAAGTTCCGCGCTCCTGAGCTCGCTGCAGCATGCGCCAGAGATGCCCGCGCGAATGCAGGCTGGTGGCGATTTCGGTGGTCGAATGGAGCGTCGAACGGTGATAACTTGCATTTCCGACGCCCGTTTCAGGATCCTCGGCAATCAGGATGGCGTTCGTGATGTACGGACCGCGATCGGTCGAGAAATGGGTGATGGCCGGAATGTGGGTCAGATTGATGTTATCGGTCTGGACGTGCTCCAGCACCGGCCCGTTTGCCAGCACGCGCGGCGCCACCATTCGGCGGCTGCGCTGCTGGAATGCCGAGTGCAGATTCTCGAGAGACGAATCGAGCATCCACGCAATCCGGCTGCGCGACGCGAAGACGTTGGTCACCAACGGACTCCGAAGACCTGTGACCCGATCGAAAATCAGTAAAGGATGTTGCCCTCTGGCGGCAAGCTGCCATATCACTGCGGTCGGGTCCTGATTCGCGCTCGCGCTTTCGCGAATGGTCAGAACGTCGCCCGGATTTGCAATGCTGTAGCCGTCGAGAAAATGGCGGAAATCTTGCGGATTTGCGCGCGAGCAGGCGAGGGCAGATGAATTAGACGATGTCATTAGTATTCCTTGTCATCAGCCTTGCAACGCCCCGGGGTATCGGTGTCTACCGTACCCCGCGGGCCGCTGCGCTCGGCTGCTATCGCGGGCCGGCCGTCGATGCGCCGGCCCGCCGCACGTCCGCTTACGCTACGACGTCGTTGAGCTTTGCATAGCTATCCTTCAGGCGCAGCTCGGCTTCGTCGAGATTGCGCGGCGGCGGCGACGGCTCGATGCCGACCAGACGGGCGATGTTGTTGCCCATATAGTCTTCGAGACCGTCCTCGTCGAGGTCCATGCCCTGCGGCGCGGGACCGCACAACATCTCCAGCTCGCGCAGCCACATGCCCGGTTCGTTAGGCGGCGTGTCCGTGCCGAAAACGATCTTGTCGCGCGGCAGTTGCCGGGCGAACTCGACAATGCGCGACTGAAAGCACCATCCCGACTCGCAGTACACGTTGGGTGTGTCCATCGCCATCCAGAACGCTTCGAACGAGTAGTTGCCGCCCGTCTGAATGCCGAAGTGACCGATGATGAAATTCACCATCGGGAACTCGCGGATGATCGGGTAGAACATCGTCGGGATCGTGTAGGGACCGTCGCCGGTGTGGATCAGAACGACGACGTTGTACTTCGCGCAAACCTTCATCGCGGGGCGCAGCCAGTCCAGCGCGCGATCCGGACGATAGCCGTGCATGTTCGCGTGCAGCTTCAGCATCTTGAAGCCGTACTCCTTCACATGGAATTCGAGTTCGAGCGCGCCTTCTTCCGGACCCCAGCGCGGATTGAACGTGAAGTTGCCGATGAACCGGTCGGGATACTTCTGTGTCAACTCGGCCACGTAAGCCATGTAGTCGCGGATGCCCTCGCGGCCGCGACGGTTGCCGTCGCGATAGCCGGTATTGCCCGGCGGCGGCTGGATGAAGCCCATGTCGATGCGGCGCGGTTTGCCGTTGATGACATACGGGCCATCCATCATCTTCAGCAGACGCTCGCCTGTGAACGGCTCGCCGGTGTGTCGCCACGCTTCGTCGACGAGATTGGTCGGGTGCAGATGGGTATCGATGATCATGCTGGTACTCCAGTATCTTGTGAATTGGCGTGCCGCAGCCTCGCTCAGGCGGCCAGCAAGGTCTTCGCTTCTTCGACGGAGCGCGGCGCGGGCGTGGGATCGAGGCCGATCATGCGAGCCGTGTTGTTGCCGAGATAGTCTTCGAGCGTGTCTTCATCGAGATTCAGACCCTGCGGCGGTTCGAAGCAAAGCACTTCGAGCAGGCGCAGCCACATGCCCGGCTCGTTGGGCGGGGTATCGGAGCCGAACAGGATCTTGTGCTTCGGCAGCACCTTCGCGAACTCGACGATGCGCGATTGCAGGCACCAGCCCGATTCGCAATACACGTTCGGCAGGTCCATGGCCATCTGGAAGGGCTCGAAACAATAGACGCCGCCCGTCTGCACACCGAAGTGCGCCATGATGAAGTTGACCGTCGGGAACTCCTTGATCATGGGCACCCACTCAGTCGGAATGCTGTACGGGCCATCGCCCGTATGCAACTTGACCATCACGCCGAGTTCCGCGCACTTTTGCAGCGCCGGACGCAGCCAGTCGAGCGCGCGGTCGGGCCGGTAGGCGTGCATGTTGGCCTGGAACTGAACCATCTTGAAGCCGAGCTTGCGAACGTAATGCTCGATGGCATTGACGCCGTTCTCTACACCGCAGCGCGGGTTGTAGACGAAGCAGCCGATGAAGCGGTCGGGATATTTCTCGACCATTTCCACCGTATAAGCCATGTACGCGTCGATGGACTCGACGCCGGATTTGTTGCCGTCGGTGTAGGTGTAGATGGTGTTGCCCTGCGGCGGCTGGATGAAGGCCTTATCGATGCGGCGCGGCTTGCCGTTGATCGTGAACGGACCGTCCATCATCTGGATCAGGCGTTCTCCGGTGAAGGGTTCGCCATCATGCCGCCATGCCAGATCGACGAGATTCGTCGGGTAGCAGCTGGTGTCGATAATCATGCGGGATCTCCTCGCAATGCTTAGGTTGAAGGCAGGCAGACCGCGGCATGAGCCGAGCGGACTGCATCTTGCATTCGGGAGCATTGTCGAGGGGGCAGAGAGAGGAAACTGGCGCCACTGACAAATACTCCGTCAGTGAGCAATCTCCAGTTGAACGATCGCGGCGTTGCGCCGCTGCATGTTCAATCGACCGCTTCTACCCACGAGCGAATCATGCAGTGGTCGAGATTTGCTTGTCAAGAGAAAGGCGACTGCATTTGGGGCATGGAAAACCCGCAACGAATGCCTTTTTTCATCGATGCGTCAGTTGGATGATTCGCTGCGCCACGCGTTAGTGACTTCGCTCAGCAACGCCAGAAAGCGCTCGAGCGCCGGCAGCGAGTCGTCACGCCGGACCGTGGCGTAGAGGTCCGCATTCATCGCGGGTTCGTCCAGTGCGACGAAGGCGACGTTCTCGCGCGGCGTGGTCGAGAGCGACTCGGGCAGGATGCTGATGCCGACGCCGGCACCCACGAGACTGAGTATCGTCTCGGGATCGGCGGACTCATGCAGCACACGCGGCTGGAAGCCCTCTGTGATGCACGCGGCGAGAATGCCTCGAATCATCGGACTCTGCGTGTTGAGCAAGACGAACCGGTCAACGGAGAGCACTCGCAGACGAACGGAACGGCAATCGGCAAGCGGGTGGCTGTCCGGCAGCGCGACGACCAGCGGTTGCGGATAGACCAGGATCGACCTGAGCTCGCGATGCTCCGTCGGACTGCAGGCAAAGCCAACGTCGATTTGGCCGCGCACCAACGCCTCTTGCTGCTTATCGGGCAGCAGCTCATGCAGCGTCCACTCGACTTCCGGATTGTGCTTCTGAAACTGATGCATGGTCCTCGGCAACGGGCCATACATCACCGAGTTGATGATCCCGATGCGGATATAGCCCTCGAGTCCATCGGCCACCCTGCGCAAGAGCTTTTCGACCGAGTCGCAGTCGCCGACGATGCTGCGCGCACGCACAAGGAGTGCCTCTCCTGCGCGCGTCAACCGTGCCCCGTGGCGTCCGCGCACAAAAAGCGTAACCCGAAGCGAGTCTTCCAGCGACTTGATCTGCTGGCTCAGCGGCGGTTGCGAGATGTGCAGACGCTCGGCCGCGCGACTGAAGTTGCCTTCCTCAGCGACTGAAATGAAATAGCGGAGCTGCCGGATATCCATATGTTTCTCGTATCGAATGGATTTCGAAATCGTATTTCACATATCGATTTTGTGCACATAGGCTTTACCCACACGGCCATAAGACGTCGATGCAGTCGCCGTGCGTTGCGATTCCTTTACGAGAATGTTGCCGCACCGACGGTAACCCAGGAGACGACATGACCATGCTCGAAGTGAATGGCGAGCGCCGCACCGTTGCCATGCCGGGCGACACGCCGCTGTTATGGGTGCTGCGCGATGAACTGAATCTCACCGGCACCAAATACGGCTGCGGAATGGGCCTGTGCGGCGCTTGCACGGTCCATTTGAACGGAAAGGCGGTGCGGGCCTGCCAGACACCGTTGGCGTCCGTCGCCGCGCAGCGCGTCACTACGATCGAAGGCCTGGGCGCGCCGCAGACCCTGCACGCACTACAGCAGGCGTGGCAGGAAGAAGATGTTCCACAGTGCGGCTACTGCCAGTCCGGTCAGATCATGTCGGCTGCCGCGTTGCTCCGACATACGCGCAATCCCAACGACCAAGAGATCGACGCGGCGATGGCGGGCAACCTGTGCCGCTGCGGGACGTACGTCCGGATTCGCCGCGCGATCCATCGCGCTGCCGCCGCCCTTCGCAAGGAGTCGGCAGCATGAAGCGCGATCAGCCGAACCTGCACGCACCTGACGTTTCCGTGGGCCGCCGACGCTTTCTCCAGACCGGCGCTGCACTCGCGGGCGGCCTGCTGCTCGAGATCCACGCGACGGGGATCGGCATCCGCAGCGCGCGGGCAGCATCGATCACGGACAGCACAGCAGGGAACTTCGCACCGAACGCCTGGGTTCGAATCACGCCGGAGAATCAGGTGCTGCTCGTCGTACACAAGTTCGATAGCGGCACCGGCGTCAAGAACGCGCTCGGCTTGATGCTGGCGGAAGAACTCGACGCGGACTGGGATCGAGTGCGAGTGATTCAACCGGACGATCCGCTGGCGAAGGCTTATCTTCATCCGCTCTGGGGAATGCACGCGACCGGCGGCAGCACGAGCGTGTCGCTGGAATGGGATACCCTGCGGCGCGCCGGCGCGACTGCCCGGGCCATGCTCGTCGCTGAAGCCGCCCGGCGTTGGTCGGTCGACCAGGATGCCTGCAACGCTGCGGCTAGCGTGGTGTTCCATCCCGCGAGCGGACGCAAGGCATCCTATGGCGAACTTGCGGCGGGCGCGGCAGCCGGTCCGGTTCCGGCACAGGTGACGCTCAAGCGCCCCGATCAGTTCGTCCTGATCGGAAAGGAGCGCCGCAGCTATCGGGTTGCCGACAAGGTAACAGGGCGCGCTCAATACGCAATCGACGTCAAGCTGCCGGGCATGCTGACCGCGATCGTGATTCATCCGCCTGTCGTCAACGCGAGCGTGAAGTCATTCAACGCGGACGCGGTCAAGGCGTTGCCTGGCGTACGCGATGTCTTTGCCATCGAGATTCCGGATGTTATCGCGCACTTTCGCGAGAACATGCCCGCGATGCCCGTTGCGAACGGTGTGGCGCAGCCCGGAGTGACCATCGTTGCCGATCATTTCTGGGCTGCGCAGCGCGCAAGAACGGTATTGAAAGTCGAGTGGGGCGAGAGCGACCTCGCGAGCTTCAATTCCGATACCGTCCTCGAGGAGATGAAGAAGCGCGTCGACGATCCAGGCATGAAGTCGAAGACGAAAGGCGTCGCTGAAACGACGTTCAGGGACGCGCCGCGCGTCGTGGAGGCGGTCTACAGCATGCCGTACAAGGCGCATGCTCAGATGGAGCCGTTGAGCGTGGTGGCGTGGGTCAAGCCGGATGGAGTCGAATACTGGGGAGGCATTCAGGTGCCTTCGCGGTGCGCGCAAGCGGCGGAATCGATTGCCGGCGTGCCGCGTGACAAGGTCCGCATTCACTTGACCGAGGCCGGCGGCAGCTTCGGAGCGCGCGAGGGACTGCATCAGATTCTGGAAGCCACCTTTATCTCGAAGCGCATGGGTCGCCCGATCAAGCTGCTCTACAGTCGTGAGGACGATGTGCGCGGCCTGTACTATCACGCCGCCAGCGTGCACAAGGCGCGCGCCGCACTCGACGCTTCCGGCAATCTGCTGGGCTTCAGTCTGCGTGCGGTGGTGCCGTCGATCAAGGAACCCGATGACCCAGGCTTTCTGGCAAAGGTTCCGGTAGATCCCAGTTGCACCGAAGGCATGCGCGACGACTTTTACTACGACATCGCCTCTCTCGACCTCGCATGGGTACGACACGAACCCGGTTTCCCGATCTGGTGGTGGCGCGCAGTGAGCTATGTACCCAATATCTTCGCGATCGAGAGTCTTATCGACGAAGCTGCGTACGCGGCCGGACAGGACCCGGTGGACTATCGTCGCAGAGCGCTTTCCAGTCGGCCCAATTTGCAAGCTGTACTCGATCGGGCGGCTGTCCTCGCCGGTTGGAAAGCGAATAACTTCCGCGATATCGGCGCGGGCCGCGGGCAGGGCGTCGCCGTCTATGAAGGATATAAAAGTTATATCGCGATCGTTGCCGACGTAGAAGTGAAGGAGGACACGGTCAAGGTCAATAAGATCACTTGCGTGGTGGACTGCGGACTTGCAGTCGATCCCGGTTCGGTGCATCAGCAACTGGCGGGCGGGATTTTCTGGGGCGTGTCGACCGCACTGACGAATGCGATCCACATCGAAAACGGCCAGGTGCGCGAGAGCAACTTTCACGACTACCCCGTGCTGCGCATACACGAAGCGCCCGAGTTGGCGATCGAGATAGTGCCACCGTCCGGACGCCCGCCGGGAGGTGTTGGAGAACTGTCGAATCCCCCCGTCGTACCAGCCATAGGCAATGCGATTTTCGCTGCAACTGGCAAACGACTGCGCGCAACGCCGTTCGTTATGGCCCAAACCTGATCTTGACCATACTCACAACGCTGGCGCCATGCCCAGTTATGCAGGAGACAATGTATGCATGCACGATCTGAATTGCGACGCCCCGAACCGGCCCCTGTCGATCAAGTGCCGAAGCCGGGATTACTCTTCATGCTCGGCTTCCAGCATGTACTGGTGATGTACGTTGGAGCTATCGCGGTGCCGATGATCATCGCCAGCGCGCTCAAGCTTCCGAAGGAAGCCATCGCTGTACTCATCAATGCTGATCTATTCACGTGCGGCATTGCGACGATTTTGCAGTCGGGCGGATTCTGGCGCTTCGGCGTGCGGATGCCTGTCATGCAGGGCGTCGCGTTCAGCGCGCTCCCGCCCATTCTGGTGATCGCCACAAGTCCGGGGCTCGGCCTGGCAGCGGTGATCGGCGCGGTGATAGCCGGTGGGCTGCTGACCATGTTGATCTCGCCAGTGTTCGGCAAACTCGTGAGATATTTCCCGCCGATCGTGGGCGGCTCGATCGTCATGGTGGTGGGGCTTTCGCTGTTTCCCGTGGGCGTAAGCTGGGTCGGCGGTGGCAGAGGCGCGGCGGATTTCGGTGCGCCGCATAACCTTGCGCTGGCGGGGTTCGTGTTCACCATGATCCTCGTGATCAACCGCTGGCTGAAGGGGTTTTGGTCGAATATATCGGTCTTGCTCGCGCTGGCGGCAGGCATGCTGGTCGCGATCCCCTTCGGGATGGTCAATTTCCACGGCGTGGAGCAAGCCCCGATGGTCGACATGGTCAAGCCTTTTTATTTTGGCTGGCCTGTCTTCGACCCCCTCGCGATAGCGACCATCGTGATCGTGATGGTCATCATCATGATCGAATCGATGGGTCTTTTTCTGGCGACAGGCGACGTCACCGGCAAGCACCTGACGGCCGCGAACATGACGGATGGTCTGCGGGCCAACGGGCTTGCCAGCGTGATCGGCGGCGTATTCAACGGCTTTCCCTACACCATCTACAGCCAGAACATCGGGCTGGTAGTCGTTACGGGCGTGAAAAGCCGCTGGGTCGCGGTGGCCGCTGGGGTGATCCTCTGTGTCCTTGGACTGTTGCCGAAGCTCGCGACGATCGTGGCATCGGTGCCCTTGCCGGCGCTGGGCGGGGCGGGGCTATTCATGTTCGGCGTCGTCACGGCGGCGGGTGTCCGGACCCTGGCCAGGGTGGATTTCGAAAGCAGCCGGCGCAACGTTTATATCGTCGCCGCAACGCTGGCCATTTCGCTCTTACCGACCTTTTCTCCAACCCTGTTCAAGCAACTTCCGGCCTGGATTCAACCGCTCCTGCATAGCAGCATACTATTGGCCTGTCTTACCTCGGTCGGCTTGAACCTGTTGTTCAACGGCATTCCTCGCGCCGATCCGCATTCACAGATCGAAGACGATGGGCCCGTGTGTCTCGTCGAGCAATAGGGCGGCTGGTTGTGGCGGGTGACGCGGCGCGTGCGGATGGCGCCGCGCGCCGCGAGAGTGGGTGTGGCTTCAGTCCCCTGACAGCGGTAACCTCTGATCCTGTGCGTCTCAAGTGAAAGAATCTGTAACGACTTGAATCTCTGTGGCGCTCCGCTCCGTATGCAAGACGAGAGTGGTCTCGGGCGTGCGCGGCTATGGGGCCGCTCGTCCGAGGTCGTAGGCGTACAAGCAGGGAGCAATAATCTGATGGTTAGAACTTCAGACCGTATCGTCATACTTGGCCTGTCGGTGATTGGGATATCGATCATCGGCTTGTTCGCGTTGCTGCAGCATCATGAGCGCCATCCGGATGAACAATCCTGGTCATCGCGGCAACAGGCATCGGTAGTGACGGGCGCTGTGGGTTCGTCGGCGCTCAGGGCGAGTGCCGGTCCGGCGATCGCCGATTCCGAAGAGCGGGAAGATATCGACGCAAGCAAGTCGGGCACTATCGAAACGACTTTGAGCGCGGGTGGGCCAGACGCTGGCGATGAACTGGATTCGAGTCCGCGAGAGGAGACCGAGCAGACTTCGAGCGTCGGAAAAAGAAGGCTCTCGCCGACGACATCTCGAGCCCTACCTACTATCACGCAGCAGCCGAGGCGACCGGCCGAGCGCAAGCATAAAGCGCAGCAGAGCAATGAGCGCGCGGAAAGCGTGCACGACAACACTCTGTCCTCCGAGCATCGTGAAGCGCAGATCGATCAAGCGGACAGCCCGAGGCATGACGCATTCCTCTCTGTGCAGCCCGAAACGGCGAACTCAGCATCGTGGGATGAGACGACTCAGCCTGCGATCCAAAGCCTGCCGGGGCCGGTCGACACTCCGCTGCCCTCGCCAGCGGCACCGGCTCCAAAAACGCCGGCAGGACGTGCAAGACGAACTTCGCAAGGCGCGGTTGAACGGTTCGCTTCCTCGATTCGGCAACCCCGACCCGTACGGTCCGGGCGGATCGCTCAGTTCGCCGGACAGGTAGCTGACGCTTGCGAGCGGCATCACAAAGCAACCGCAAGCCCGCCGAGGCTACCACTAGATTTCTCAACTGCAACCAACGTCGATTTTTTCGACCATCGTTCCGTGCAGTGCAATCAGGCCAGTAACCGCTAAAATTGCGGTTTTAGTCCGGAATACGCGCATGTCTTTTGCTTCGCTCGGCCTGATCGATCCGTTACTGCGCAATTTGCAGGACCTCAATTACCAGACGCCTACGCCGGTGCAGACCAGGGCGATTCCTGCTGTGCTCAGCGGCAAGGACATCATGGCTGCGGCACAAACCGGCACCGGCAAAACGGCGGGTTTTGCGCTGCCGCTGCTGCAACGGCTGACGCAGCTCGGCCCGGCGGTGTCCAGCAATCGCGCAAGGGTTCTGGTGTTGGTGCCCACGCGTGAACTGGCTGAACAGGTGCTGCAAAGCTTTATCGAGTACGGCAAAGGCCTCGACTTACGCTGTTTGGCCACCTACGGCGGTGTGAGTATCAATCCGCAGATGATGAAGTTGCGCAAAGGCGTAGACGTGCTCGTTGCGACGCCGGGCCGTTTGCTGGATCTCAATCGCCAGAATGCAGTGCAGTTCGATCAGGTACAGACGCTCGTGCTGGATGAAGCCGACCGCATGCTGGATCTGGGCTTTGCGCGCGAACTCAACGCCGTCTTTGCTGCTTTGCCCGCTCGGCGCCAGACCCTGCTGTTTTCCGCCACGTTTACCGATGACATTCGCGCAATGGCGGAAAGCATTCTGCGCGGCCCGGTCAATATCAGCGTCAGCCCGCCCAATGCTACGGCCAGCAGGATCAAGCAATGGGTGGTGCCGGTGGATAAAAGGAACAAGCCCGACCTCCTGATGCACCTCTTGGCTGAGAACAAATGGAAGCATGCGCTGGTGTTCGTCAAAACCCGCAACGGCGTGGATTACCTGGCCGCGATGCTGGATGAGGCGGGCTATGCGGTCGACACTATCCACGGCGACAAACCGCAACCCGCGCGCTTGCGTGCGCTGGAGCGTTTCAAGACACGCGAAGTGGATATGCTGGTAGCCACCGATGTGGCTGCGCGTGGGCTGGATATCGACGACCTGCCGCTAGTGATCAACGTCGATCTGCCGATCGTGGCGCAAGACTATGTGCACCGTATTGGCCGAACTGGCCGCGCGGGCGCCAGCGGCGTGGCAGTGTCTCTCGTATGTGCCGATGAAGCGCCGCAACTGGCCGCGATTGAAGCGCTGATCCGGCAAACGCTGCCCCGTGAAGAGGAGCCGGGTTTTGAGGCCGATCACCGCGTGCCGCAAACCAGCGCGACAGGCCAGCTCATCAAGAAACCCAAAAAGCCCAAGAAGCCCAAAGTGCCACAAGCTGCGCCGGGTTCCATGCAGGTAGCCAGCAAAGGACTGCACCCGCAAAGTGCCAAAAACAAGCGCAAGCCTGCGGCTCAGGGCGCTGTGGCCGCAGGGAAAGGCACGAGCTTGCCCAGCAGTAATCCCTTCAATGTGCAAAAGCCACGCAGCAAACCCGCAGGCAAGCCGGCTGCGGGTTCCCATAAGCCGGCTGGGAACCCCGCTGGTGGCCGCAGCAAACGGCGACCCTGATCCGTAGTCCAGGTCAAGGCTCACAAGCCTCCTGTCGTAAAAATGTCAAAGCCACGAAGTCGTATTTTTGAAACGTATTTTTTGAGCGCCATCATAGGGCAAGGAGTTTTGAATCAGGCTTGAAGTCAAATGGAGGCATGGCATGGGCAGCGCGCTGGTTTGGGCGGCAATCCCTCACAACAGTGACGGGGTCGTGTTCCAGGTTCGCGTGATTCGCGGACTTCAACGTTTTCACATCTCACGCCAGACGCTTGAAGAGAGTTTCGACTTGGCACCTCATGCATCGGATGCGGGGCAACTCGAACTCTTTTATCAGCACAAGACTCTCATCCTGAGGCAGGCCATGCGGAAACGTCCGATTGCGGGCGCAGACACCGCTGCACTTCAGACTGCTGATTTCGGCACCGTCGTGGAAGCAGGACGGGACGCGACGGCTCACATGTTGGAAACGCTGGGGTCGTTGGCTCCAAAAAGGCGCGCTGCTGTTCAACAGCTCGAGGCTCGGGCCACGTATCGGACGAGAGATTTACTTCAGCCTCAGGGCCAGGAATTCGCAACACGTCCGGCCTCTGACGAGAGCTAGAGTCGACAGCAATAACCTTATACGTGAGTTCAGCCAGTTGCGCGATGGCATGCCCCATCCACCTAGCAAGGGGCAGGATAGCGAGCGACGAGGCGATGCAGATAAGGCGATGATGTTTGGAAGCGAGGACTTCCAATCCAATTGCTATCGCGACGAAGATAAGGAGCGCATGAACATCACAGTTGGTCTCCTTCATCCCGCTTTCAGGCAACTCAACCGTTCCTGGAGCATCAGAAGCGATGCCTCACGCCGACGGTCGCCTCGATCTGATTGCTCGTGGAAGACGGCTCGGTGACGCCGTTAATCCATGCCACGCCCAGTGGCGAATTGCCGCTTGGACTCACCCGTTGCCACACACCCTGAATGTACACATCGGTGCGTCGCGAGAAGCGGTAGTCGGCCATCGCACTCACCTGATTCCAATGGGGAGCTCCGCCGGCGCCTCCATTTCCGCCAGCGCGCGTATAGGTATAGGCACTCGATAATTCGACCGCCGGCGTGAGCGCGTAGCGAATGTTGCCCTCGAAGTTCTGGAAAGTCCCACTTAACGAATTCTGGAAGAACTGGGCGAACTTGCTGTGCGAATAGACGAAGCCCGCCACAGCCGGACCGAAGGTGTAGTTCACGCCGGCGCCAAAAGTCTTCTGACTGCTGGCCAGCACGCCTAAAGGCACAGCGGTCGGCGTGAGCGCGCTTTGCAGGGACGAGCCGGTTGTATCGGTGACTGCGCCATTCGCGTTCAACTGTGCCGGCGTACGCGCGGCACTGTTGAGCTGGAGGTAACCGGCCCCGAAGCTCCACGCTCCCGATACATACGACATTCCGAAGCTATAGGCGCGATTGTTCGTGAAGCCACCAGCCTGATTGGAAAAGCCGTAAAGCGCGCCGAATCGGAAGCCGGCGAAGTACGGGCTCAGGTACTTCACGGAGTTGTTTATCTGAAACGAATCGTTCAGGTTGTCGTTGTCCAACGGGTGCGCGAAATGCGTGCCGCCGAACTCCGTTCCGGTCAATGAGAGCGGCGCGACAAAATCGACCATGCCGTCGGTTTGGCGGCCCAGCGTGAGCGCGCCGTATTCGCGGCTCGACAAGCCGACATAAGCCTGGCGATTGAAAATGCGGTTGCTCGACGAGAACTGCCCGTTGTTCAGGTTGAAGCCACTCTCCAGGGTGAAGATGGCTTTCAACCCTGCGCCGAGGTCTTCAGCCCCGCGCAAGCCCCAGCGGCTGTACTGAACCGCACCGCTTGTCATCTCCCAGTTGCTGTGTCCGCCTCCCGTCCCGGTGATCTGGTTGTTCGTGTAGGTCAGACCCGCGTCGATGAGCCCGTAAAGCGTGACACTGCTTTGCGCATGCGCGGCGCCGGCGAGTGTGATGATCGTCGTGGCACCGGTTATAAGCATCTTGTTCATTTGCCTGCTCCAGCCAAGTCCGGGAGATGCAGTTCTCCTGGAACGCTTTCTACACAGACCTCGATGTCCGTACGCATGCGGCCGTGCGAATCATCGAAACGAAAAGGCGCGATGTGCTCCACTCACTCTATGCGACTACAGTCAGATTCGCCAACTTGAAATAGGCCTTTTGAAAGATCGGCGTTGGACTACATGCGTTGATATGCAGGTCCATGTCCGTTGGACCTTCAGAACGGCAGATACTGCGTGCTGGACATCCGCGTTGATCCCGACCGCCAAGCCTTCGCGATCCGGCGATACGTTGCCGAAACAAACGCGACATCGAGCGGGTGATCATGCACGCATCGCAATGCACGCCGCACGGCTCCGATGATCGATTCGCTGACGTCCAAGGGATCCTCTTCGGACGTCGGCAGAGGTCGACCTTGTGCAAAGCGACTGCTTCGACGGTCATGACTAAATGAATCGAAAAAAAGACAATGCAATCAGATATGCTCGCCTCAATTTTCTGATTTTCCCGCCGTAAACGAGTCATGTTAGATCGTCTTCGGCTGGGAGAAAGCTTAACGAGCGCATGCGTGTCGACCTCATCACCCTTTACCTTTTAGCAATCGGAACGCTACTCGCAAGCAGCGCCTTGACGCTCTGGGAACGCCGGTCGTATCCACGGCGCAGGCGCGAACTTGGCGTGCTCGCAGCAGGCTACGCTACGCTCGCGTTCGGCTGCGCCACCGCCGCGATTCGGCATAACGTTCCGGGCCTTTCGGGCGTCGTGGGCTCCGCGCTGGCGAATCTCATCATCGTCGGCGGGTATCTGCTGAACCTGCAAGGCGTCGCGCTTCTGAACGGACGCCGCTACGGCCGGATCTCCCTCACCATTGTGTCGATGCTCGCGCTCGCCTGGGCCATCGCGGGCGAGCGCGGCGAAGCGGTGATGTGGGCGTACCTCAGCGCCATCCCCATCTCCGTGGTGTGCGGTCTGACCGCGCGCGAACTCCTCGGCACACGGGATTCGAAATGGAGGCAGTCGCGCAACATCGCCGTGGCCGTAACGGGCGGTCACGCGCTCTTCTACGCGTTCAGGGCGGCCATTCTGCCGTGGCTGGCGGCATCGTTCGGACCGCACTTGCTGGCGATCGTCGGCCAGGCGACGATGTACGAAGGGGTGCTGTATTCGGTCATCCTGCCGATGACGCTTCTGCGTCTCGCGCGCGACGAAGCCCACGCCGATCTGCGACGCGAATCGCAGACCGATTACCTCACTGGTTTGGGCAACCGCCGATGGTTCTTCGAAGAAGGCGCACGCGCGATCCGGGAAAGCAACGCCTTTCCGCCGGCGTCCTGTCTCGCACTCGATCTCGACCACTTCAAGGCGATCAATGACCGCTTCGGCCACGAAGCCGGCGATGAAGTACTGAAGTCGTTCGCCAGGATTCTCAGCAGCGTGCTCGGACGCGATGTGATCCTGGCGCGCATCGGTGGTGAAGAGTTTGCCGCGCTGTTGCCGGGGCACGAAAGCGCCCGCGCGAAAGACCTGGCCGAAGCCGTTGTGCGCCGATTCGCGCAGACGGTCACGCGCACGGCGGGCGGAGTTGAGATCGCGGCGACGGTGAGCATCGGCATGGCGCGCTTCGGGACCGAAGAAGACACGCTGGCAAAGGTTCTCGCGGCCGCGGATCGCGCGCTCTATAGCGCGAAATCGCGCGGTGGCAATCGGCTCGAGATCGCGCGAGGCGCAACGACACGCACGAATCTCGACGATGCTCCGGACCGCCGCCTGACGGTCCTCTGAGCTTGCTTCCCGGAGTTAACAGCACCAGCGACACGCACGCTGCGCCGCGCCGGCTCGTCTGATAATAGGTAATAGAACCTATTTCCCCGCTCTGCCATGCTAATATCCAAGACGTGGCATAGTTGCATCGCATGCAACTGTCCGGGAAAAGTGAACGGACGCCGCGCGATAAGCGCAAATTCCCACCGATACCGCGAAGACGAGAATTTCGATACTGGAACTTCCTGATGAAAACGATGGCGATCAAAATCACTTCGGCGGACATTCTGGGTAAAGAACGGGACAAGCCCGCCGCGAAGAAAGTGAGATTGCGCGGCAACAAGGCGAGCCGCATTCCTGAAATCCTCGAAGCGTCAATTGAAATTTTCGCATCCGAAGGCTACGCGGGCTACAGCGCGAACCGCGTCGCCCAGGCCGTCGGGTTACGGCTGAGCACCCTCCAGCACTACTTCGGCACGCGGGACCAACTGCTACATGCGACGATCCGCGAATCGTACAGCCGCTATATCGAGCGCTATTCGAAGCTGAGCAGGAACAAGCTTCGTACGCCCGAAGCGCGTCTCGACGCAATGATCGACGATTTTTTCGACGACGTTCTGGTCGATGCTGCCCAGCCGAAGTCCAGCGTGGCAGCCTTCTGCCTCGACATCTGGACGCTGGCGGAGCGCGACAAAGGCGTAAGCGAACTCGTCGTGGAGGGGAACAAGCAACTCTGCCAGATCTGGGTCGACCTCATCGCGGCAATCAATCCGAACCTGTCGGCCGAGGAATGCACCATGCGCGGCACGCTGATCATGGCCCATGTGCAGGGACTCATCGTTTTCTGCCGACGCAGCGGACCGGGCGTGCCCGAGCGTGACGCGCTGCGACGCGCGACAAAGGGCGTCTGGAGAGCGCTGAGCAACGCCTCAAGCTGACCTGCATGTCGTGTTTCGGCGACCCGCCGTCGCCGCGTCGCCACAAAGACGTCTCCATCGCATAGTCGAACCAAAGCCCTCGCGCCTGGGCTCTCGCCGTCTCCCTCCTTACAGCCGCTCCTCACAATGATCGCCCGCCATGCGGCGCTATCGACTCCTTTTGCCGATACGCCGATCTACGCGCGTCCTGTCGCATTCCCCATTTCGATCCAAACATGCACCTTAATCGGTCGGCGTACCTATTGATTAGAAAAGTCAGGGTATGTCCTAGCCTTTGGCAACGCGGACAAACAGCCGATCTATCTTGATTTGCTGGTTAAACTACCTATACTTTATCTGTAGTGTTACCTATAAAGTGATTGACGTAGGAACGACATCGAGACTGCCGGTCGCGTTCGGTATGGCGACGGCGTCACGATGGCTCGCGAGAAAACCCGCGCCCATGAGCTTTTTCCGGCGCATCGAAATCATTTGCATGTGGCTTTGCAAGGTGGCAGATCGGCTCGATCGTTCCTGATTCACATCGGGACGTCGTGCGGCGCTGTCGAACTGTGCGGTCGTCCGATGAACGCAGCACGTTCCGAGGACGAAATCCGGCATGAGCGCGGGCATTAGAGACAGCCCGCGCATGTTGATAAGGGAGAGCGTTCGTGGGTTACGAAATTGGCATCGACGTCGGCGGGACATTTACAGATTTCGTTGTCCGAAATGGAGGTGAAACATTCAGCGGCAAGACGCTGACCACACCTTCCGATGAGGCAACCGGCATTCTCAATGCAGTGGCCATGATGGCCGAGCATTTTCGCACCGACGTGCAGACGCTGTTCCGCGAGACGAGTTCCTTCGTTCTCGGAACAACGGTCGTCACCAACGCCATCCTGGAGTATGCGGGGGCCAACACCGGGATGATCACGACGAAGGGATTTCGCGACATCATCGAACTGCGCACCGGCTTCAAGGAAGATCATTTCGACATCCGTCTGCCGGCGCCTTTTCCGATCGTGCCGCGCCAGAAGCGCAAGGGCGTGACCGAGCGGATCGATAGCGAAGGCAAGATCGTTTTCCATCTCGACGAAGCTGAAGTGCGCGAGGCGGCGCGCGAACTCAAAAAGCTCGGCGTCGAATCGGTGGCGATCTGCTTTCTGTTTTCGTTTCAGAATGCCGTCCATGAAATTCGCGCGCGCGAGATCGTTCGCGAAGAGTTGCCGGACGCGCACATTTCCATCTCGTCCGAAGTGCTGCCGCAAGTGCGCGAGTTCGAGCGCTTCAGCACCACGCTGCTCAACGCCTATCTGAGCCCGAAACTCAGCAACTACCTGCGCAGACTGGAAGCGCGCCTCGTCGAGAGCGGTTTCGGCGGCAAGCTGTTCATCAAGCTCTCCAACGGCGGCGTGATGGATCTCGCCTACTGCACGGAACGCGGCGTCGAACTGATCCAGTCGGGGCCTTCCGGCGGCGTGACGGCGGCGATCGCGGTGGGCGAGTGGTCGGGGTTCAAGGACATCATCGCGGTCGACATGGGCGGCACGAGCTACGACGTCTGCCTCATCAACGACGGTGCGCCGGACGTCGGTGTCGATTCGTGGGTCAATCGCTATCGCGTTGCCGCGCCGATGATCGACATCCACTCGATCGGGACGGGCGGCGGTTCGATCGCCTGGATCGACGAGGGCGGCGCCTTGCGCGTGGGCCCGCGCAGCGCGAGTTCCAACCCCGGCCCTGCCTGCTATGGGCGCGGCGGCAAGGAGCCGACCGTCACCGATGCCAATCTGATTCTCGGCTACCTGAATCCGGGTGCCATCGGCGGCGGAAAGATCGCGCTCGATATCGAGGCGGCACGGGAAGCTGTCCGCACGCGCATCGCCGAGCCGCTGGGCATCTCGGTGGAAGAGGCGGCGAGCGGCATTTTCCGCATCTCCAACGGTGCGATGACCAACGCGGTGCGCTACGTGTCGGTGTCGCGCGGACGCGATCCGCGTGACTTCGCGCTGATGGCGTTCGGCGGCGCCGGGCCGATCCACATGGGCGTGCAGGCGAAGGATCTCGGTATCAAGACGGTGCTCGTGCCGAAGAACGCCGGGGTGTTCTGCGCGCTCGGCTGCCTCATATCGGACTTCAAGATTTCGAAGGTCAAGAGTTACATCTCGCGTATCGGTCAGGTGGATCTCGATGTGCTCAACGGCATCTTCGAGGATATCGAGCGTGAACCGGAAGCGCTTCTCGCCTCGGCGCACGGTGTGATCGAAGTCGTTGCACAACGCTCGATCGACATGCGCTATGTCGGCCAGACGCACGAAGTGACCGTGCCGATCCGCTCGCGCACGAAGCGCGTGTCGGATCTCACGCTCAAGAAGACCTTGCAGGACTTCCACGATCTGCACGCGAAGCTCTACTCGTTCAAGCGGCCGGAACAGCCGGTCGAAATTCTGAGTGTGCGCTCCGACCTCATCGGCACGCGCGACACGATGAAGTACCGCAGCCAGCCGTTCGGCTCGGAGAAGCCCGATCAGGCGCGCAAGGGCACGCGTTCGGCGAGCTTCGAAGGTCTCGGCTATCTCGACGTGCCGGTGTACGACGGCACGAAAGTGACACCCGGCAACATCATCGCGGGACCGTCGATCATCGAGGAACCCGCGACGACGATCGTCATCTATCCCGGCCAGGAAGCGGTGCTCGACCACTACCAGACCTACGTCATCGAAAGCCTGGACTAAGGGGAAGCCATGACGATGCCACCCAGACAGGACGTTGTTTCCGCCGCGATCTTGCGCAGCAAGTTCGAGGCTGTCGTCGCCGAAATGGAAGCGACGCTGGCCAACACGGCGTACTCGCCGACCATCGGCGTATCGCGCCGGTGCGCGACCGCGCTGTTCACCGAAGAAGGGCAACTGATCGCGGTCAGCAATCCGCTCTACATGTATCCGATGGCGATGACGGCCGCCACCGTGATCGACTATTTCCAGTACGACCTGTCAGCCGAAGACATGCTGCTGACGAACGATCCCTACGGCGGCGGCGCGGGACTGCAAACCTTCACGCTGGTTGCGCCCGTCGCATACGGCGATTCCATCACGCTGTACGTCGCGGTGTGCGGCCACACGGAGGATTTCGCGGGCAACGTGCGCGGCAATCTCGACCCGGGCGCGACCGAGCTATGGGCGGAAGCCGCGCGCTGCACGCCGGTGCGGCTCGTGCGGGAAGGCAAGCTGCGCCGCGACCTGCTGCAAACCCTGTCGCTCAACAGCCGCAATCCGGTGGCGTTCGGACTGGACATCGAAGCGATGATGGCGGCAGCCGAGATCGGCCGGTCGCGCCTCGGCGGCCTGCTCGACAGCTATGGCCGCGAGCCGTTGCTCGCGGCGGTCGACTGGGTGCTGGACTATTCGGAGCGGCGCATGCGCGCGCTGATCGAACAGCTTCCGCCCGGCCGTCATGAAGGCCGGGGCGTGCTGGCACACGACGCCCACGGCAACCGCGACGCAACTGTGCGGGTGGCGCTGAGCGCAATCGACGGCACGGTGACGATCGACTTCTCCGGCACCGATGCGCAGTCGCCGGGTTTCGTCAACGCGAGCCGGTCCGTGAGTTCGACGTTTGCCGTCCTGCCGCTCATCGTGGCCTTTGGCGGCGAAGTGCCGTGCAATGCCGGATCGATGCGATGCGTGAACGTGATCGCGCCGGAGGGAACACTCGTGAATCCGCGCTACCCGGCGCCGACGGGATGGGGCTTGCAGCATGCCGGCTGCGAGATCGCGGAGGCCGTGAGCGCCGCGATCGATCTCGCGCTGCCGGGACGCGGCGGACGCGTCACGTCGAACGCGATGCTGCTGTTCTCCATCCATCACCTCGCCCGTCACGGCCGCACCGTCGAGCAGGCGGAAATGTTCGACTTCTCCAACTTCGCGCTGGGCGACACCGACGCCACCGCCGAACACGACGGCTGGGGCTTGCCCGGTATCGCGGCGCGGGTGCCGCTGCCTTCGGTCGAACTGTACGAAGCCGGGCGAGGCGGACGCGTCGAGCAATTCGAATACGCGACTGATTCCGGCGGTCCCGGCACGCAGCGGGGAAGTCCGGGAACGCGCGCGGTCATCTCGCTTCCGCGTCCGCCGGCGGGCGAACTGCGGCTGACCGCCGTCGTCGTTCCGCGTTCGGGGAGCGGGCTCGCGCCGCATGGCGGGCAGGCGGGAAGCGGCAATGCAATCGAGATTCGCAGCATCGGCGAAAAGGAGCTGGACGTCCTCGATGTCCTCACCGGCTGGCCGTTGCGGGACGAGGCGACGATCACGGTCGTCATGGGCGGCGGGACCGGCTGGGGCGACCCGTATGCGCGGGCGCCCGAACAGGTGCTGACCGACGTCGTCGACGGGCTCGTGAGCGTCGAGGCCGCGCACCAGCGCTATGGCGTGGCGATCGACCCCGAATCGCTGACGCTCGATCATTCCGCCACCGAGCTCATCCGCGGCGTACACGCAGCACTCACTGAAACCCGGGAGCGCGAACATGGTTGACAGGATCACCGCCGAGATCGTCCGGCAATATCTGGAGACGGTCTCCGAAGAGATCAGCAAGACGATGGAAAACACATCGGTCTCGCCGGCCTTCTCCGAAGCGCACGACTATTCGACCGGCATTTTCTATGCACGCGGCACGCAGGTCGATCTGCTCGCGCGCGCCAATTCGCAACCGGTCCACATCTACGCTTCGCTGACCTCGGTCGAGGCGATGCTGCGCGAGTTCAAGTACAACCTGAACGAAGGCGACATGATCATCGCGACCGATCCGTATTTCGGGGGGAGTCATCTTCCCGACTGGACGGTGATGAAGCCGATCTTCTACAACAACAAGCCGGTCTTCTTTCCGGCGGTGCGCGCGCACTTCATGGAGATCGGCGGACCGGTGCCGGGCGGCTACAACTCGAAGGCCAGCGAGATCTGGCAGGAAGGCTTCCGCCTCGCGCCGATGAAGATCTGCGAGAAGGGCGAGATGCGGCGTGACGTCGTCGACCTGCTGCGCGCGAACAATCGCTTGCCCGACGCGATGATGGGCGATCTGAACGCGATGATCGGTTCGTGCAAGGTCGGCGAAGACCGGATTCTGCGTCTCATCGAAAAGTACGGTCTCGAAACGATCATCGATACGATCGGCTACCTGCTCGACTACAGCGAGAAGCAGGTACGTTCCGTGATCGCGGCATGGCCCGACGGCGTGTATCGCGGCCAGAGCATTCTCGATCATGACTTCGGCGGCGGCGAGGACATCAACGTCGACGTGGCGATCACGGTGGAAGGCGACACCTGCTCGGTCGATCTGACGGGCACGCACGAACAGACGCAGGGCTTCATCAACAGCGCGCCCGGCAACAGTTTGTCGTGGGTCTATACCGAATTCTCGGTAGCGATGGCGGGTATTCCCGTGAACTCGGGGTTCTTCCGGCCGATCAAGGTCCATCTGCCGAAAGGCACCGTGGTGAATCCGTATTCGCCGGCGCCGGTCGGCAACTCGACGCTGTGCATCGGCAACGACATCGGCCAGGCGACGATGAAAGCGCTGGAGAAGGTCGTGCCGGAGCGCACCGGCTCGGCCTTCATCGACCTGACCATCGATGTGATCTTCGGCCTCAACAAGCGCTACGACAGCGAGCTTTACATCAGCTTCGACTATTCGGCCGCGCCCGTGTCGAGCGGCGGCGCGTATGGCGCCGACGGATGGGGCGGCTATGCGGCGCCTCACGGGTCGCTGCGGATTCCGTCGTTCGAGCTGATGGAAGTGCTGTTCCCGTTCCTCTATTTGCAGAACGAGTACGGCATCGACACGGCCGCGCCGGGCCGCTGGCGCGGCTCTCCGGCGCACCTGATGCAGCGGCGCGCCACCACGGATGCGGTCGGCAATCACTTCCAGGTCCAGCATTCGCGCTATCCGCTCAAAGGCTTCGCGGGCGGCGGCGACAGTGTCGGCAATCTCGTCGTGCTCGACTACACGGGACCCAACGAAGAGCCGGTGTACATCGCGCGGGAGAGCTATTTCCAGCAGCCCGGCGAGATCGTGTTCGCGCGCAAGCAGGGCGGCGGCGGCTGGGGCGATCCGCTCGAGCGCGACCCGGAGCTGGTCCTGCGCGACGTGCTCGACGAATACGTTTCGCCCAACAGTGCATTCGAGGACTACGGCGTCGTGATCGTCGAGATGGACGCGCCGCGTGTCGATCTCGCCGAGACGCAAGCGTTGCGGGCGCGGCTGCGGGCCGCGGTGCCCGCAGCCGGATAGCACGCGCGCCCGGCAGGCGACGACCCACTCCGAAACGGCTGCCGCGCGCGCCCCGCCGCAGCGGCAGCGATGTACGCATTCCAAGGGAAAAAATGTTCAACAACCATATCGTTTCTATCCGGCCCGAATGGGATTGGGAGCACGCCATGCCGCCCGCACCCGCCGTTCGGGGAGGCAACACGGTGTATCTGTCCGGGCAGATCGCGCTCGGATCGGACGGGAAGCTCGTGGGAGAGGGCGACCTGGCCGCGCAGGCGCATCAGTGCTTCGCCAATATACGGGCCATCCTGCAACGCGCGGGCGGCAAGATGACCGATATCGTCAAGCTGACCACCTATTTCGCCTGCGAACTCACCGAGAACGTCACCGCCGAATACTGGGACGTTCGCCAGCAACATTTCGGTGCGTACAAGCCCGCGAGCACCGGCGTGCAGGTGGATGCGCTGATCTATCCGAACGTCCTGATCGAGATCGAGGCGATCGCGGTGTTGCCGGACCATTTCAAATGAACAGCTCGACGGGTTATTACCGGCGCGGTGGCGTGCGGCTCGCATACGAGCGCGCCGGCGCCGGACCGCTCGCCGTGTTTCTGCACGGCGTCGGCGGGAATCGTTCCAACTGGCGAGGCGAACTCGAGCGGCTGGGCGGTGCGTATTGCTGCGTCGCCTGGGACGCCCGCGGCTATGGCGACAGCGACGACCCCGGCGAGACACTCGTCTTCGACGATTTCGCACTCGACCTCGAAGCCTTGCTCGACCATCTCGGCGCAGAGCGTGCGCACGTGGTCGGTCTGTCGATGGGCGGCTTCATCGCGCAGAGCTTCTATATGCGTTGTCCGCAGCGCGTCGCGACGCTCACGCTCGCGGCGACGAGCGCAGGCGCGAATCTGCTCACCGCGGCGGAACGCGAGGACTTCCTCGCGAAGCGGCTCAGACCGCTGGAGGCGGGCCATTCGATTGCCGATATCGCGCCGGGTCTCGTCGACGTGCTGGCTGGCAAAAGAGCCGATGCCGCGATTCGCGAGCGGCTGCGCCTGTCGCTCACCGCATTGCGGCCGGAATCGTACAAGCAGGCGCTGCGCGCGCTCGTCACGACCGATTTCCGTCAGGCGCTGCCGTCCATCGAAGTGGGGACGCTCGTCGTCACAGGAGACGATGACCGGGTGTTCGCGTTGTCCGAAAGCGAGTACCTCGCGCAGCACATTGCCGGAAGCAGGCTGACGGTCATCGAGGGCGCGGGCCATCTTTGCAACATCGAAGCGCCCGAGGAGTTCGCGGCTGCGCTATCCGCGTTCCTGTCGAGCGAGCGCAACTCAGGGGCTTCGATCGTCGGCCCGGAGAGCTGGACGTAGCAAAAGCGGAACGGCGCCGCGATCGAATCCGAGGATGTGAGTCATGAACGACAGGATGGAGCTAAGAGTCAGGCGCGTCATCGACGAAGCCGACGGGATTCGTTCGTTCGAGCTGGTGCGGCCCGATGGCGGCCCGTTGGCTTCGTTCGAGGCAGGGGCTCATATCGACGTGTATCTGCCGACCGGAGCAGTACGGCAGTATTCGCTGCTGAACGACGATGCAGATCGCGACCGCTACGTGATCGCCGTGCTGAGAGTCGCCGATGGCCGGGGCGGCTCGGCGTTCATGCACGACGCAGTGGAGGCCGGCAGCCGCATCGCGGTCGGGGAGCCGCGCAACGCATTCGCGCTCGCGGACGTCGATGCGCCGGCGGTGCTGGTCGCGGGCGGCATCGGCGTGACGCCGCTCCTCGCGATGGCGCGGCGCCTGTCACGCGACGGCCGCCCGTTTGCGATGCATTTCGCCACGCGCTCGCTTGCGCGAACGCCCTTCCGCGACGAACTGAAGCATGCCGCATTCGAGCAGCAAGTAAACCTCTATCTCGACGACGGGCCGCCTTATCAGCGCTTCGACGCGGCGCGGCTCACGCAAGGCATTCCGGCGGGCGCGCACGTGTATCTGTGCGGACCGACGGGCTTCATGAAGGCCGTGTCCGCGTCGGTGGGCGAGCGTCATGACGTAACGCTGCACACCGAGTATTTCGCCGCGCCCGCCGCACCGGAACCGAAGGCGGCGAGCTTCGACCTGGTACTGGCGCGCAGCAAGGTCGAGACAACCGTGCCGGCCGATCGCAGCATCGTCGAAGTGCTTCGGGAGCATGGCGTCGAGCCGCCACTGAATTGCGAACAGGGAATCTGCGGCACCTGCCGGACGACCGTGCTCGGTGGCGACATCGAACATCGCGACTACTGCCTGTCGCCAGGGGAACGGGCATGCGGCGACAGAATGATGATCTGCGTGTCGCGAGGCAAGCCCGGCACAACACTCACGCTGGATCTATAAGGAGTCGAGACAATGTTCCTTCCCGTCAACAATACTCAGGCCAAGCCGGCGATGCCGTCGAACACAGGCTTCAGCGAATCCGACTGGAACGTGCTGTCGGCGTTCTGGCATCCGGTCGCGCTTTCGTCGGCAGTGACGGACAAGCCGGCCGGCGTGCGCCTGCTCGACGTGCCCGTGGTCCTTTACCGAACACCGGATGGCGTGAGGGCGGCGCGGGACGTATGCAGTCATCGCGGCGGGAAGCTGAGCCTCGGCTCGATCAAGGACGGCGTGCTCGTGTGCGGCTTCCACGGCTTTCACTACGACTGCGCGGGCGTGTGCGTGCGGATTCCGGCGCTGCCCGCCGGTTCTCCGGTGCCGGGCAAGCTGCGGTTGAAGACGTACTTGTGCACGGAGCGTTATGGCTTCGTCTGGGTATGCCTCGCATCGACGCCACGCGCCGGCCTGCCCGAATGGCCCGCCATCGAAAACGGCAGCGGCACCGTGGCGGTGGTGCCGCCGAGCACGTGGCAGTCGTCGGCGGCGCGGCATGTCGAGAACTTCAACGACATCTGCCATGTGCCGTGGGTGCACACGGGCACCTTCGGCGGACCCGAAGAGGCCATCGCACCGTACGACGTATCGATATCGGAGACGCGGCTTTCCTTCCAGGCCGACATCACCGAACAGGTGCGCTATGCCGACAGCTCGAACCCCGATGCCGCACCGGTTTATCGGCACGCTGTTTACTCCTACGAACTGACGCTGCCGTTTGCATCGTCGGTCAAGGTCTTCGATCCGAAGACCGGGCACGTCTACCGGATTTACGACATCGCATCGCCGGTCAGCGCGAGCTCGACGCGGATCTTCCAGGTCGTGGTGGATGAAAGCCGGCTCACGCCAGCAGAAGCGCTGATCGACTTCACGATGCGGATCAATGCGGAAGATGCGCCGCAAGTGGAAGCGCAGTCTCCCAATCAGTTGCCGCTCGATTTGCGCGATGAAATCCATATTCCCGCGGATCGCATGTCGATCGAGTATCGGCGGGCGCTGGCAAGGCTCGGGCTCGGCGAACAGGCTGTCTCGTGAGTTGCGGGACGTAGGCAGGTGGTTTTATCCATGACAGCTGGAGAATGACGATGAACGAGGATCAGATGAGTCAGGCGGCTCCGGCCGAAGCGTCAGCCACACCGTCCAATGCGGCGCGCGGCGGACAGTTCGCCGTGACCGTCGTATTCGTGTCGCTGGTCGCCGCGCTGGCGGCGCAGGCGAGCGCGATCTTGTCATTGCCCGTCTGGATGATGTTCATCGGCTGGACGGCGTTCGGCTCGGGACGCGGCAACGTGCGCGCCGGGGCGGTGGCGGTTGGCTGCCTGTTGATCGGCTATCTGCTCGGCATGGCGGGGCTTGTCGGAGTCGCTCATCTCGCGCCCGTGCTCGGGGTCTTCGCGCTGCCGGTCGTCGTGTTCCTGCTGGTGGTCGTCGCGATGCTTGCGCAACTCACGCTGCTCAACAGCATCGTGGGCTATTTTCTCGGGATGACCGCTTACTTCGCAAGCGGACTCAGCCCGGATGCCATGGCGTTCGTCAGTCTGGCGACGGCCGGGTTTATCGGCGCTGCTGCGGGCTGGGTGCTCATCGCGGGTCCGCGTCTCGTGAGCCGGTCGCGATAGGTGCGGATACCGGCGAATCACCGGAGCTTCTGCGCTCTTCGGTGAATATCCGCCGCGCTCAAGCACGAGCGCGGCGGACAAGACTATCTGACAGGTCCATTCTTGGAAAACCAGACGGGTTTCGAACCCGATGCAGCCGCCACGGCGGTCAGTGCGGCGCGATCGGCGCGTTGCACGCCCTGGAATGACACGCCGCCGTCGTGGCTCGTGTATTCATCTCCATCGAGACCAGCGGCGACAATGTCTCCATTTTCGAGCTGCTCGATATCGGTGATCGAGCCTTGCAGCGATGTCGCCGCGCGCTGCCAATGCTCGCCGTCATCCGTGCTTCGGTAGACCGTGCCGCGCAAACCCGCGACGATCGCCGTGCCGTCCCTGGTGACCGCGCCGGTCCAGAACGATCCCGTGTAGCCGGTGTTCAGGTAGTGCCACGACGCGCCGCCATCGGCGGAGCGCAGGACGCGCCCCTGTTCAGCCGCGATGAACAGCGTGCCTCGCGCGTTCGCGAAGATGTGATACAGGTTCGTGTCGGCCTTCTTCGATTCCGGAGGAGGCGGAACCTTGATCTCGGTCCAGGTGTTGCCCCCGTCGATGGTGTGCAGCAGCAAGGACCAGAGGCCCACGGCGAATCCTTCGCGCGCATTCCTGAAGTACACGGAGAAGAGCGGCCGGTCGCTCGCGACATCGGAGCGCTCGAGCGCCCAGGTTTCTCCGCCGTCGACCGTCTTCAGGATGGTGCCCCAGTGACCCACGGCCCAGCCGGTACGATCGTCGACGAACGTGACCGACGTGAGCGTCGAGCGCGCACGTACCGAGCGCGCCTGCCGAAACGTGGCGCCATCGTCGTCGGACAGCAGCACCACGCCGAAATCACCCACCGCGACGATGCGCTTGCCGGCGCGCGTGGCCGCGAGGATCTGCGTTCGCGTCGCGGTCATTAGTTGCTCGGCGGGCTGGACGCGCAGTTCAGGGCCGCCCTGGTCCGTGCCGGCGGTTGCTGCGGCCACTGTCGCGAGCGCCGGAAAAGCCGACGCAATACAGCACGCCGCGAACCTCTTGCCGAAAGGGTATCTCTTCACGTTCGCCTCCTGTCAATGACTGAATACGCTGGGCGGCCGAACCGGCTTGCGGCGCGGACACAGCCTGTCCAGCACGACAGCGAGTGCCGGTAACGCGGTCATCGCCATGACCAGATTGACGATGAACATGAAGGCGAGCAGCTTGCCCATGTCGGCCTGAAACTTGAGCGCGGAGAAGCTCCACGTCGCGACGCCGATGGCGAGCGTGATGGCCGTGAATATCGTCGCCATACCCACTTCGAGAATGGAATGTTCGAGCGCCCGGACGATCTCCTCGCCGGCGCCGAGATGAGCCTGCAGCCGGTTATAGATATAGAACGCGTAATCCACGCCAATGCCGACCGCCAGCACCATCACGGGCAAGGTCGCCACCGTCAGGCCGATCTCGAACTTCTTCATGAACCAGTAGCCGATGAAGGTTCCCACCGTGAGCGGCAGACAGCACGCGATGACCGCGCGCAGGTCGCGATACGCGAAGAACACGAGCAGGACGATCGCCGCGTAGACATACAGCATCATGGGCAACTCGCTTTTCTCGACTTCGTCGTCGATTGCCGCCAGCAAGCCGGCGTTGCCGGCGGCGAGCCGCACCTTGATGCCGGGCGTCGGATGACTGTCGCGATACTTCACGACGGCCGCGATAACGGCGTTGATGGTGGTGGCCTTGTGGTCGCTGAGATACGCATGGATCGCCGTCATGCTGCAATCCTTGTTCAGATAGCCGCGCACGCGCCCGATCTCGGCGGAGAGCCCCGCGTAGTTCACCGGGTCGATCGGCACGACGCTCATGCGCGGATTGCCCTCGTTATAACCTTCGTTGTACTGACGGAGCATCGCCGGGTAGGACGCGACCGACACCACGCCCGGTACGCGTCTGAGGGAATCGGCGAGCTGATCGTCGAAGGTGCCGACGGCGGGGTTGTCGCACGAGTCGGCCGGGGCCTCCACGGCGACGGACAACCAGTCGAGCCCTACGTCGAAGCCGCTCGCGATCGCCACCGCATCGCGGTTGAAGCGCGACTCGGGCCGCAGTTCCGGCGCGCCGGGCTGAAGCGTCCCGACGACGCGGTCGCGGCTTTCCCAGACCGCCGTCGCAAACAGGGCGCCGACCGCCACCAGCACGATCACCGCATTGCGCGGCTCTGCCACGCGCGCCAGGGTGCGCAGCCACCCGACGCGCTGCTCGCGCTTCTTCATCACCTTGGCGGCGTAATCGCGCGAAAAGGTGAAGTACGACGCGACGAGCGGCAGCATGACGAGATTGGTGACGATCTTGAAGCCCACGCCGAGCGAGGCGGTGATCGCGAGTTCGCGAATCATCGGAATGGGTATGCGCAGCAGCGTGACGAACGAGACCAGCGCGGTGAGGAGGGCCAATGTGCCGGGAACGAACAGGCCCGAAAAGCTGAGCCTGGCCGCCTCCATCGACGACTTGCCGTGACCGAGCTCGCGGGTCATGTAGTTGATCTGCTGCACGCCGTGCGATACGCCGATTGCGAAGACGAGAAAGGGAACGAGCACGCCGAGCGGATCCAGTCCGTAGCCCAGCAGGCGCAGCGCGCCGAACTGCCAGACGAGCGAGGTGAGCGAACACATGACAGGAAGAATCGTGAAGCGCACCGAATGGCAATACCAGTAGACCGCGAGCGCGGTCAGAAGGAGCGCCACTCCGCAGAACACCAGCACCGAACTCGCGCCGTCGGCGATATCGCCGATCTGCTTGGCAAAGCCGATGATCTGTATTTCATAGTCGCCGTCCTCGTAGGGCTGGCGCAGCAGCTTTTCCAGCATGTGGTTGTACGCCACATAGTCGATCTTCTTGCCATCCGCGCCCGTTTCATTGATCTCCGCGGTGATCATCGCGGCGGTCTGGTCGCGTGAGACGAGAGACCCTATAAAGCCGCCGTCCGACGTGGAGCGCCGGATGTTCGCGACATCGTCGGGGGTCAGCGTATCGTCGGTCAGGGTGCCGGAGATGATCGGCTGACTGCGGAAGCCTTCCTCGGTGATCTCATTGACGAACGAGTTGGGCGTCCAGAGCGACTGGACGCCCAGACGATCGACGTTGGGCAGCAGGATCACCGCCTGCGTGACCTTGTAAAGGCGCGTCAGCGCAGCCTTGGTCCAGATTGTTCCGTGACGCGCCTTGACCACCACGGTCAGACGGTTCGCGCCGAAGAGTTCGTTGCGATATTGCTGGAAGGTCTTGACGTATTCGTGCCCCACGGGAATCTGCTTTTCGAACCCCGCGTCCATCCGAAGTTGGATCGCGAACCATCCCATGGTTGCCGTCAGCAGCGCAAGGGCCAGCAACACGACGAAGCGATGGCGAAAAAGCTGGTTCTCCAGGTGACCGATCAACCTGTTTAGCATGAGACGTCCTCATTTATTTGGACTGGGCGGTGCATCCGGGCGCGGAGTCCGGATGCCCACGAAACGCCTAGAAATTGCGAGTCGCGAAAAGGCCGACGAAATTGCGATCGGCATACGGCTGCGAAAGCGAGTTGCCGCCGAAGAATGCCGTGAAGTTGATGCCGCCTTGCCACGTCGTCGGGTTATGGTTGAAGAGCACATAGACGTTGACCGATTTCGCGCCCTGCATGTAGTTCGCTTGCAGCGTCGGCGTGTAGCCCGTGAGCGCGTCATAGAACGTGATGCCCGGTGTGACCTGCCAGCCCGGTACCAGCGTGCCGTCATAGGTCCAGTTGAAATCGACCGTCAAGCCGACGGAATTCGACGTGCCTTTACCCGCGGCGATCGGATAGCCAAGACCGGAATTGTTGTTCAGCCACGGTAGATATCCTGCGTCCGCCAACTGATAGACGGTCTTCCCGTTCACCGTGCGAAAGTATTGGGAGTCGGAGCTGAGGCCAGGGTACTTGATCCAGGTCAGTTCGGCCGTGAAGAGCGCCATATCCGCTTTCATGAGATTCAGTATCGGATAGGTGGACCGCGTGAGACTCAACTGGGCGTTGATGTCGAACTGCAGTTTCTTGGCGTCCATGTACGCCTTGCAGTCGACACCGCCGAAGTTGGTGTTCGCGTCGGCCGGGCCGCCCGCCGCATAGCAGCCCGAGAGAGTGACGGCATCACGCGGGCGGTAGGACAGCTCCGTTCCGATCGACCAGTCGCCCAGCGAGAAATTACTGCTGACACCAAAGAGCTGCCGGTTCGTCTGGTTGTCCCAGCGTGTACTGCCGTTGGCGAGATACGTCAGCACCGGGGACTTGTCGGTGTAGTTTATGTAGTAGAAGGCGAAGCTCGCGTCGATGGCCGGCGGCTTGTAACCCAGCTTCACGCCGAACTGCGGTTTGTTGCCCGGAAGATAGACGTTCGAAGGCGAACCCAGCGAGTTGAACGGCGGCCCCGCGTACATACCGTTGACGAGATTCTGGTTGACACCATTTAGGAATGCAGAATTCTTGGCCCCGGCGCCCGCGATGGTCGCGGCGTCGTATCCACTGACGTTGAAGTTCTTCGTGTTGAGCGAGAATGGCTGAGCGCCGCGCCCAAAAACGTCGGTGACCGACCAGTACGAGCCGACCGGAGGAAAGCGGTTGCCGTTCCAGAACGCCTGATAGTAGGCCTCGGTCGAGAACCCGGCGGGCAGGCCCGTGGCGAAACTGATCATCGGCGCGGGGAGAATGGCCTGCTTCAGTTGCGTGCCCGGAACGAGGAGCTTCTGAATGTCGAGCGAGTTCGTCGCGTTGATGCCGCCCGGCGCGAAGTAGCTCTCGCCCCAGTTGATGACCTGATTGCCGACTCGAATGTGTGCGGTCTGGTTGGCGATCGTGAAGTCCTTCTGGACCCACAGGTCGAGCAGTTGCGCGTCACGCACGACCTGGTTCTGCGCCGCCTGGCTCAACTCGGTGCGCTGGGTGTTGGCGGCCATGAAGTCGTACATTGCCGTGCCGCGGATCATGGCCTTCCAGCCATCGGCGGGCATCGTGAGGAGCAGTTCGCTCGTCACGCTGAACGAGGTGGTAAATGGCTTGCCCTTTTTATAGTTGAGATCGCCGTCATCGCCGTTGGCCCATTGCGCGGTGTTCGCGCCCGCGCCGCAACCGTTCGCGGTCGGGTCGCCCGTCAATGAGCAACTGGGGTTCTTGGTGCGAATCCCCATGCCGGCCGTCAGGTTCGTTACCCATGAAGCGTGCATATCCTTGATGCCGGTATCGAACTCGTATGCTTGGGCCGCGTCGGACGCGCAAGCGCCGCATACGACGGAGAGCAATGCCTTTGTTGCAAGCCGTGCCATGTCTGCCTCCTGGGCTGATGTCGTGAGCGGCGATACGCGTGACGCAGCACGGCACGACGCTCCGTGGCGTCGTACCGTGCGTTTCTGTCGCCGGGTTGTGGGAAGTTCGGGCTGCTTATCGACTGCTGATCGCGCTCAGGTTTTCGCCGGTGTAGTAGCTGCTGGTGAATCGCGGATCTGTCGCGCCGGGAGAGTAGAACTTGAGGTCCTTGCCGGTGCCGATGACGGTCATATCGAAGATATAGCGGCCGCTGATCAGGTCGGTGTAGCTGGCGCCGGCAAGCGAGCAGGCGCCGATTTCCCATTCGGGAGCGATGTAGTTTTCCTTGACCTTCCAGATCTTCCCTTGGGCGTCGAAATCGTCGCCGATGGCGACGAGCCAGCTATCTTCGTCGACATAGAGTGTCTTGGTCGGCGTCGTATGGCGGAAGCCGGCCTTGACGGTGCCCTGGATTTCCCAGACTCGATGCAATTCATAGCGTCTCAACGCGGGATTCACGAGATCCGGTTGTGTCGCATCGCTCAGCTTGCTGTTGAATCGTTGCATCGCAAGCTCGTTGTACGGGATGTAGATTTCCTTCTTGCCGACGAGCTTCCAGTCGAAACGATCCGGATTGCCCGTAAAGACGTAATTCATATCATAGGGGTACTGATTGTCATACCCGATGGCAGGCGCGTCGTAGGCGTAGGCGGGCAGACGGCGGACGCGCCGCTGGCCGGTGAAATAGTAGAAGGAGTCGGTGTCTTTCTTGTAGTAGTAGCGCTGCACGATGCCTTGTCCTGCAAGCGCCGCCGGTTCCGAATAGCCGTAGAAAATGCCCGTGTGCAGGCCTTGCTCGTCCTCCGGCGTGTGCTGCCCCTTCTTCGCCCACGGGTAGTACGTCTGCTGGTTCCAGCGGACGATAATGGGCGCCGCGCCAGGGCGTGGCGACACATAGGTGTACCCGTCCGGCCACTCCACGCCGACGCCCTGATACCGCATCATCCAGTTCCACATCACTTGTATGCCGGTTGTCGGGACCGGAAACGGCACGCCCGGCAGGGTGGCGTTCTCGAGCGACCATCCGTCTTTCGCAATGGAGGACTTCAGTATTCCGTCTTTCGTGTTCTGCGCGACGAAATCGGGCACGCTGCATTCACGATGAGTCGGATACACCGGCATCGTGTAGCCCTTGACTTGCTTGATCAGGGCGATCTGCCCCGCCGAGAGGTTGTTCGCGTACTTGTCGACATTCGAGGCGTCGATGATGAACGTGGCCTTCTCATCCTTGTACTTCCAGAAGTCTTCGCGGACCTTGCCGTATGACCAGTCTCCCGTCGGCTTGCTCGGACCGGTGAAGGCAGGAATGGCGTTGTCCTTGCTGGCGCTCTTTTCCGCGCCGACCGGAGTCAGGTCATTGCCTAGCCGGTCAGCATCGGCCTGCGTCGCCGGGTACGACGCATTGGAGAGCGTGCCCAGGACTGCGAGGGCGATGACAGCTTGACTGAAATTCACGGTGTTGACTCCTCGTGTAACAGGACTTGGAATTGCGTCTGACCAAAGCAAAATCCGACACGATCGATGCGGGCGATCGTAGGGCGTGGTTTCGTCGAGAACGAGTTACCGGGCAATGCGGACTTTTCCAGTTGTCGAATCGAGCATTAAATAAAAATTCGGATAACGAAATATATCTGTCGAAATGAAACAGTCCATTACGGCTGCTTCGTCATGTATCAAGCCTCGAGACTGACGATTCTTCCGCGGGAAGCGATCATCCGATCCCGGACCGAGCGGCTGTCATGAATTTCTTTTCGAGTGGGCTGTCATGGAAAGCGACGGTAACCATGCATATTTCCGGCGTCAACAAATTTATAGGTCACCTTGAAGATATATTGTAGGTATCTCGGCCTATAAAGCAAGAAGTTCGGGTCGTAGGAGAGCTACAAAAAGCGTGGGACATACCCTTAGTAATAAGATGAATAGGTATGTATACCGATAAGAGAGCACGAGCTAGATACTTGGTTCGCTCGCCTCGGTCACCGTGGGCCGTGCTTATCCGCGATCAACGCCAAGCCTTTGGAGGGTCTGTGCGGGGCGAGTCATCGGCGCGCTGGCCACGCGTTCTCATGTAAGTCTTCAGCGGCTTCGGCGGGTCAGGCCACCGTCAACTGAAATCCAGGCTGGCGTTCTTTGTAAGGGATACTGTACCTCTCATACTTCGTCTCAACTAGCTAATTTATGGCGATATTGGAACTTGGTCCTGTCGCATAATCAAAAGCGAAGTATTCATATTGACGCTATGCACAGCGTTAATATCAAGTCGTTCGACATTAACCGCTTGCGGTCTTCATGACACGACGAGACGCGAAGCGTGTTTCCGTTGAGGGATCTTGATGCCGACTGTCGCTGCGCTCGGGAGCGTCCGCGCGACTATGACCATCACTCGGGCCGAGCGTGAAGTGTGCCACTCGTCTTTCACGCGCTCTTCTTCCCGATCGCCGCCAGTTGGCGCAGACGCCGCGTCAACGCTTTCGATGCAACCGGCTGTCCGCCGGCATGACCCGTGCGGCTCGCCATTTCGCTATCGCGCAGAAAGAGCGCGGTTTCACGCGCGACGATCTCGCGCTCGTTGTCGGATGTGATCATGTGGTACGAGTCGTCGAGCCAGATTGTGCGCAAGACGGCCGAGCCGATCGAGCCTGCGACGATGCGTGCGTTGTGCGGACTCGACGTCTCGTCGTCGATTGCGTGGACGATCAGGCAGTCGTTGCGGATCGACCGCGTGCGCGCGCGCACGTGCGCTGCGAGCCGGTTCGCCTGATGAAGCGCCGGCAACGAGATCGTGGACGGACCGACTTCGCTGAGATCGTCCCGTTGCATCGCGCGGGCGATCTTGTCGCGCAACGCTTCGTTGCGCAGGCCATATGGCGTCGATTCGCGATAGCGGTAGCGAAAGCGCATCGGCGAGTAATAGGCCAGGTTCAGCAGGAAGCGATACCAGGGGATCGCCCAGCCGTCATAGGCGAGTGTGAGGGACAGCAGTGCGACGGCCTGTGCTTGCGGCCGCCGATGCACGAGCGCAAGGGCAAGTGCCGCGCCGATCGACAGTCCGCAGATCGACACGCGTTCGTAGCGTGCGGCGAGGGCGTCGTATTCGCGCGTCGCGGCGTCGAGCCAATGTTCCATCGCCTGTTCGCTCGTGCCCGCGCTGTAACCGTCGAGCACGGGCGCGCACGTCGTGAAGCCTTCTTTGTTAAGGAAGCGGGCGAGGTAGCGCATTTCGAGCGGCGAGCTTGAAAGCCCGTGCAGCATCAGCACGGCATGACCGTCGCCCTCGTTGAAAATGGTGCGCTCGACGTTGTTGTTCACGGCATGCCCTCCGTCAGTCGCCGATGCGTAGCACGAGGAAATCGCCCGCGTGCGTGATGAATCGTTCGCAGATGCAGTCGACGAGCTGCGCCGCAACGGACGCATTCGCCGAGCGCAGGCGCACGCGATGGCTTCCCGGCACGAGCGCATTCGAGAAACGGCGGATGTCGTCCGGATCGACATCGTCGAAGCGGGGGCCAGGTGCGATCCCGATGGGCTGACGCGGCGCCACGCCAGCGCCTGCGGACGTGCGCTCGATCGCCTGTATCAGCACGAACCGCTCGTGATGTTGCGACAGATGGCGCAGCAGCCGATGCGTCTCGTCGACGGCGCGGCGCGCGAGCGCGCGCTCGTTGTCATGGCGCAGCAGCATCTCGTAGCGCGACTGCGCGACGGACGCAATTAGCTCGGCTCGAAACTGCGCGCGCCGCAACCGTTCAAGCAGCGTGATGACGACGAGCGCCACCAGCGGATAGGAAACCGCGAACATCACATCCGACCGATCGATGATTCCCAGCGCCTCGTAGGGTGGCACGAACAGAAAATCGGCGATGCACAGTCCCGCCAGCAGCACCGTCAGCGCGGGCGCGAGGCCAAAGTAATACTCGATGAGAACGGCTGCGATGCTGAAGGCCGTGCCCGGCATCACCGGACCGAGCAGCGGATGCAATAGCAGCCGCACTGCGCTTGCGATACCTAGTGCGACGAGCGCGATAATCCATCTCCGTGCCCCGCGAGGCGCCCAGCGACGGGCATTTTGGACTTGCATGTGTCTGACTGTGGGCCGTCGTTCCGAGGAGCTTTGCCGAGCAGCCAACTGGGGGGACAGATGCGCAGCAAAAGGCGCGAATCGTATCAGCCGTGTTCTTCGTCAAACATCGTCTTTTGCTGAATTTGAATGCTGCTCGTCCGCGCTTACGGTCGCCATTCGACGGCTCGCGCAGCCACCGTCGAATGGCGAGCGGGAGCGCCTGGGATCTTCAGCTCTGAGACATAGCGCCAGTCTCTCCAGCCCCGGCCTCGCCCGGAGCCTTGGGATGCGCGTAGGGGTGCTGGTACCGCACACCCGCGAACGGCAGCTCCGCAGCCCGCGCGTTCATCTCGTTGAGCATCGCGATGAACGTGTCCTCTGCCGCGTAGTCGAAGGGGTCCCCGATCTGCTGTTCGGCCGAGGTTTCGAGCGGATGCTCGAGGTAGTGCTCGACGGTGCGCTCGATGCCTTCCTCGAAGCTCACGAGGTCGGTGTAGCCGAGCTCGCGGCGGATCTTGCCGCTGTCGATCAGCAGATGGTGGGTCGTGGGCGGGAGGCCGGTCCTGGTGAAGTTGAGATCCCGGTTCGCGCCCCAGAAGTAGGCCGGTCGGCCCATCTCGGGCGTGAAGTTCGCGAGTTCGACTTCCACGCCCATCACCTTCGCGATGGTGCGCACCAGGGTCGCGTCGGATGGCGTGTAGGCGTCGGCAACGTTATAGATCTGTCCCGACGATGCTTCCGGTTGATCGACGCAGAGCAGGATCGCGTTCGCAGCGTTCTCGACGTACGCCTTGGTCTCCAGGGTCAGGCCGCCATTGATGACGGGGACGTGGGTGCGCCCATCGCGAAGGCGTCGGATGATGCTCCACTCGCGGGGTGCGAGCTGGCGGGGGCCGAACAGGCAGGGATAGCGAAGGTGAGTGATGTTGTACCGTCCGGCCGCGTGTGCGTCCATGAGGATCTGCTCGGTCTGCACGATCTTCTCGCTGAGCTTGTGCCCCGTCTTGCGGGGGCCGTCCTCGGCCGAGGGGCGCGCCAGGTTGTCGCCGTAGGCCGCGCCGCCGATGGTGATCAGCCGTTCGCTCACACCCGCGAGCGCGTCGACGAAGAGGCGCAGGCGCCCGTAGGTCGCCACGACGAGGTCGTAGCGACGGCCCTTGAGCGCCCCGGTCAGGCCTTCGAGAAAGTTCGGATCGGTGTGGATGTGCGGCACGTCGGCGGGCAGGTCGATCTCGTGCCGCCCCGTGTGCAGGATGGTGGTCTCGTAGCCGCGCTGCCGCAGCCCCTCGACGATGAACGGACCGGTGGGGCCGGTGCCCCCGATGACGAGTGCCTTCATGATGCTGTCTCCGTGTGATTCTGCTGCTTTGTCGATGCTTCTCGCGCGATGCCGGCGCGCGTTAGCGATGCAATCTCCGTGTCGTCGAACCCGGCTTCGCGCAAGATCTCGGCGGTGTGTTCACCGAGCGCGGGCGCGTAGCCGCGAGGGCCGGTGGGAGCGTCCGCGAAACGGATCGGGTTGTTGGGGACGCGGTATTCGCCGTGGATCGGATGATTGAGCGTAGTGAGGGATTCGTTGGCGATGGCTTGTGGATCTTCGATCGCGTCTTCGAGCGCGTGGATCGGGCCGCAGGGCACGCCGGCGGCTTCGAGCTCCGCGAGCCAGTAATCGGCGGGCTGTGTCGCGAAGATCGCTTCGAGTCGACTGCACAGTTCCGAGCGATGGGTGACGCGGCCGGTGTTCGTGGCGAAGCGCGGATCATGGAAGTCGCCGTAGCGATCGAGCAGCGGCAGCATCTTCTGCCAGAACTTGTCGTTCATGCAGGCGAGGATGAAGTGCCGCTGGTCGGAGCCGAGGAACGGCTGATAGGGCACGAGCTGCGGGTGCCCGCCGCCCTGACGGCGGAACGGCACGCGAGTCTTGTCGTACACCGTCAGGTAGTTCGCGAAGCTGGCGATCAGGCCGTCGAGCAGGTTGACAGTGACCTTGTCGCCATGACCGGTCTGCTCGCGCAGGCGCAGCGCGGCGCAGACGCCGAAGCCGAGCAGGTAGGAGGCGACGAAGTCGGCGATCGGCACGCCGACCTTCACAGGCCCTCCACCGATCTCGCCGGTGACGCCCATGATTCCGCTCATCGCTTGCGCGAGGATGTCCATGCCGGGCAGGTGCGCACGCGGTCCGGTCTCACCGAATGCGGTGATGGAGCAGTAGATGAGGCGGTCGTTGATCCTGCGCAGGGACTCGTAGTCGATGCCCATGCGCTGCACGGCGTCGGGCCTGAATGCGACGGCGAACACGTCGGCTTCTTTGACGAGCCGCGTGAGCACCTCGAAGCCGCGTTCGCTCTTGAGGTTCAGCGCGATGGAGCGCTTGCTTCGGTTCACGCCGTAGAAGTAGGCGCTTTCGCCCTCGCCGAATGCGTCGTCGACATAGCGGAAACTGTCTCCTTCGAGCGGCTCGACCTTGACGACATCGGCGCCGAGATCGCCCAGCAGCGAGGTGCAGTAGGGGCCGGCGCCCACCTGGGTGAGATCGACTACGCGAACGCCGCTCAGCGGCAGTGCGCCGCGTTCGGCGCCTCCGATGGTGAAGGGAATGTTGGGCATATCGGGCTCCTCGTCGTGTGTGATCGGTGCGCTTGGTGTGCGCTGGTGCGCAGTCGGGGTCAGAATCGACGCGCCTCGCGCAGCGCGTCGCGGTGCTCAGGGGCGGCAATCCCGATCAGGCGCTCCGCACGTTCCGCGGCGGTGGTGCCCTGCAGATCGGCGACACCGTATTCGGTGATCACCATGTCGATGTCGCTTTGCAACGAGGTGACGGGTCCGCTGAGCGCGGAGACGATCTGGGTGGCGCCTTTGGGGCTGCGAGCCGGCATTGCAACGATCGCGAGGCCTGATGGCGCGATGCGGGTCGCGCGGAAGGTGTCGACCTGGCTGCCGAGCGCACCGATGTATTGCCCGCCGACGACTTCGGCGTTCACCTGCCCGAGCAGGTCGACTTCGAGGGCGGAGTTCACCGCGATGTAGGGATCGCAGGATGCGAGGGCCTCGGATGCGGTCAGATCGGTGATGGGCATGAAACGGATCCGGTCGTGCCGCGCGACGAAGTCGTAGAGTTCAGGACTGCCAAGTGCCATGCCCGCGACGCAGACGTCCTCACCGCTTGCCAGTGCCCCCGAAGCATCGAGGTCGAGCAGCCAGTCTCCGACGAGGCCGGATCGTACGCGCAGATCGCGATGCTCGCCGAGTGCGCGCCCGATCGCTGTCGCAAGTGCGCCGATGCCGAGCTGTATCGAGGCGCCGTCGGGCACGACGGATGCGACGTTGCGCGCGATCGCGTGGTCGGTGTCCGAGAGTGCGCGGGCGGGGGTGCCCTCCAGCGGTCGATCTGTCGTGAACGAAGCGGTGATCTGTGAGTGGTGCAGTCGCCACTTCGTGCGCGTAGAGGGCATGTTCTCGTTGATCTCGGCGATGACGATGGGACCGAGACGGTCCGCGGATCCTGCCGGAGCGGCTGCCGGAACCGCTTGCGCGGCCTTCGCGACGTAATCGACCGAGGTGCCGAAGCTGTGGTACCCGTCCGGGTCGGCCGGGGGCAGCTGTAGCAGGATCACGTCGGGCTGAAACGCGCCGGTGGTGACGAGACGCTCGAAGTGACTGTAGTGGTTGGGAAGGATGTCGATCTCGCCCGAACGCGCCAGGCCACGCAGCGGGCCGTGCGCGGAGTAGGTGGCCACTCGCGGCTTGCCGCGCGTCACGCGCTTCCAGTCGTCCGAGAGCGCGTACCCGCATACCACGGTGAGATTCGCGATCTGCTCCGATGCGTCGATGAGCTGCGCGACGAGTTCGTGCGGCTCGGCAGCGGCCTGACCTACCAGCACGGTGTCATACGGTTGCAGGTAATCGGCCAGTGAGAATTCGGAAGAGGCGTGCGTCGGGGCGGTCATGGATGCGTCCGTCGGAGCGATGATGGATGCATGTTACCCATGCGTGTCGCCGCGCGCGCCGGGAGAAATACCTGAATCGCTCCCCGGTGCTCATTCGGGTATTCGCTGCCGCTTGACGACCCACGAGGCCACACTTGCGCGGGATCGGAAGCCGAGCTTGGCGAGGATCCGCTCCACATGCCCCTCGGCGGTACGCTGCGCGATCACGAGCCGCTCCGCGATCTGCCGGTTGCTGAGCCCCTCGGCGATGAGGGCTGCGACTTCGGCCTCGCGTCGGGTGAGTCCCTCGGCAACGAGTGCTTTGGCGGCGTCGCCCGGCCGGCGCGCGGGCGCTTCGGTCGGGGTGAGGGCGGGTGCGTCGCCGACGGCATAGCGAGCCGCCTCGGCCACCGAGAACGCGGCGCCGTGGTTGAATGCGGCGACGTAGCGAGCCTCGCCGAGTGCCTGTCGGATCTGCTCGTCGACGATGTCGGTGCCGAGACTGCGCACGACGGCCTGCGGAAACGGAGCCGCGGCTCTGCGCCACGCGGCGTGGGCGGCTCCCTTCAGGGTCGCCGCGTGGTCGGCCTGTCCGAGTGCGGCGGCGGTCAGCGCCAGTCCTTCGCAGCACATCGCGATGCCCTCTATGAAGCCTCGGGCTTCGTAGAGCGGCAGCGCTTCCCGCAGGCGAGCCGAGGCGAACTGATGATCGCCGGCGCGCCAGAGGCAGAAGCCGTCGATCCACAGCCCGCTCGCGATGCGATAGGGGGATCCGTGCTCTTGCGCGAGGGCAAGAGACGCTCGGGCGAACTCGGCGGCTCGGTCGTCGTGCATCCCGAGTGCGGTGACCGCTGCGCGATAAAGCGCGTCGCAAGCGCCCGCGAGATTGCCCGAGGCGGTGCAGAGGGCGACCGCTGCTTCAGAGAGGCGCAGCGTACGCGCGCGATCTCCGCCGTGGAAGCTAGCGCGCGCGATGCCGCACGCGGCGTCCGCCGCAACACCGGGCAGATTCAGGGCGTCGGCGAGGTCGGCGGCCTCACGCGCGCGCTGCTCGGCTTCGTCGCCGTTGCCCATGAGCGACGCCGCATAGCTGCACGCTACCAGCGCGCGTGCGCGGGTCTCGCTCGGGGTGCGGTCGTGCTCGAGCGCAGAGGCGAGCCAGCGATATTCTTCGACGACGTAGCTGGCGCCGACCCGGTACAACTGGAGGGGCGCGACGATCGCCATCACCGAGGCGTGATCGTGTAATTCGGCGCAGTACTCGGCGGCCGCTCGCAGGTTCGCGTGCTCGTCTCGTACGCGACGCGCCCACTCCATCTCGCGGGGGCTGAAGTACGCTGTCTGGCCGTGTCCGGCCAGCGCGCAGAAGTAGTCGAGGTGATGCCGCCTGAACTGCGCCTCCTCGCCCGCTTTGCGCAGCCGCTCGATTCCGAATTCGCGAAGCAGGCCGAGCATCTTCAGCCGTGACGGTCCGCCGCCCGAGCCTCCCTCACGGGTCAGGATGGACTTGTCGACCAGCCCGGTAAGCAGGTCGAAGATCTGCTCGCGCAGGATCGGCCCGCCGCTGCAGACGTCTTCGACCGCATCGACGGTGAAGCCATCGGCGAACACAGAGAGACGAGCCCACAGCACCTGCTCGGGCGCGGAGCACAGCTCATAGCTCCAGGCCACCGTCGACTCGAGGGTGCGGTGACGCTCGGGCGTCGTTCGCAGCGTGCTTGCGAGCGCCCGGAGGGAGCCGTCGAGTCGCTCGAGGATCATGTCGAGCGAGAAGGCACGCAGCCGCGCTGCCGCGAGCTCGATCGCGAGGGGAATCCCCTCCAGGCGGTGGCAGATCCGGTACAGCAGATCCCGGTTGGAGTGGTCGACGACGAACCCGGGCAGCGCCGCCGCCGCGCGGTCCGCGAACAGCGAGACCGCGTCGGGGATCGCCGGGGATGCTGCTCCCGCGAGAGCAGCGCCGGCGCGGTTCGCGGCCGCTTCGTCGGCCGGCGGTGCTGCGAGCGGGGGTATCGGAAGCACGCGTTCCCCGGTCACGCCCAGCACCTGCCGACTCGTCGCGAGCACGCGAAGTTCGGGGGCAGCCGCAAGCAGATCGTGGAGCAGTCCGGCGACCGGCTCGATCAGATGCTCGCAGTTGTCGACGACGAGCAGCAGGTGCTGTCCGCGCAGGTGCCCGGCGAGATCGCCGGCGGTCTCGGTCGGAGTGTGAAAGAGGCCGAGCCTCGCACCGATCACCGATGGGAGCAGGTCGCCGTCGTTGATATCCGTGAGGTCGACGAACCATACGCCGTCGCGAAACGCCTTCCGGTGCTCGGCGGCGATCTGTTTGGCAAGGCGAGTCTTGCCGACCCCGCCAGAGCCGATCAGGGTCAGCAGGCGAGTCGAGACCAGCAGGGCGCGCGCCTCCTCAAGCTCGGCTGTGCGACCGATGAAGCTCGAGACCTCGGCCGGCAGATTGCCCTGGTCAGGCGAAGGCATGCTCGCTCCGGCGCCGGTGGCGCTGCAGGTGTCGGTGCGGATGCCGCATCTGCTGTTTCCTCCGGCCATTGGGCAAACTGCGAGTCGTCATTTATCCAGCACCATAAAATACTTTATATTACGAGACGCTCGTAGCCGAGATCCAGCCACGCACGGTTTTCTCCCATGGGGAGTGACGAAAGGAGTATCGAATGACAGCACCCGCGCTCGAAGCGTGGCAGCCGGAGTTGCGCGAGGTGATCGCGACCACACGATCGTTCACCCTGCGCTCGGAGATCGTCGGCGGCGCCTTTGCGGTCTGGGTGACGGTACCGCCGGGATACGGCGCGGGCGATGCGGCACTGCCCGTCCTCTACGTCGCGGACGGCAACACGCAACTTGCGATCACCGCCCCCACTGGCTCGCTGATGATGATGCACGAGACCAGCCCGATCCGGCCGTTCATTCAGGTGACAATCGGATACCTGGGCGATGACGCGCGAAATTTCCTGAAGGTGCGCAATCGTGACCTCGTGCCGCCGGGCGAGCCGTTCCCTCATCAGATGGCGGCTCATCTGCGCCCGCGCGTCGAACGGGGAACACTCAGCGAGGAGCAGTACGCCGCGATCCTCGCTGATCTCAGCCACTCCGCCGGCGATCGGTTCCTCGCCTTCATCGAGCGCGAACTGCACCCCCGGATCGCCGAGCGCTGGCGGGTGGATGCCGATGACGTTGGCCTGTTCGGCTACTCTTACGGCGGCCTCTTCGCCATGTACGTGTTCGCAACGGCCAGCCCGCTATTCACCGTGATCGGAGCGAGCAGCCCCGGCATACTGTCGGCGCAGAGTGAAGTGTTCCGGCGCTACGATCGCCGCATCGCCGAGGGCGACAGCACCTTGCCGCCCCGGCTGCACCTGACGATCAACGACAGCGAGACGAGCAGCGAGTTCGCCCTCTACCGAGACCTTTCGCACAACTACCTGGCGCTCGTCGACCGTATTCGCCGCACCCCGCTGCCGGGGCTGCGCGCGACGGCCGAGGTGATCCGGGGCGAGACGCACGGCACCGGCATCGTCGACGCGTACCGCAGTTTCGTGCGTTCCTGCTACACGGTGCGGGGGCATGATCCGCGCACCGAGCTTGCCTGGCCTGCGGAACCTCATCCGAACTGAGCGATGTTGAACGAGGAATCGTTGTCGAGAGGCGGGTTCGGTCTGTTCTCTCGCGGGTTGGGGCGGGGTTAGCCGAGAGGAATACTTCGCCGTCTGATCTGCTCCCACCGCTCTCGGCGTCAGAAGCACAACTTTTGCGTCGTACAGTTCGCGTTGCACCTGTACGATCCCGGCAATTGATTGTGTTCCGTTTGAACCGATGCATGTGGCACGTTCGGTCGCGGATCGTCCAACGATGCCCGCATCATTTCACCAAAACACTTTTTATAGGCGACCTCAGTTGAGTACGTCCGAGTCATTGCGTCCGCGCGATCGGCTCGTCTCGTGTTCGGCCTTCGTGCTGGACTGACGGTTCACCTCTAGTGCCTTGAATTGAACAAAGAACGGCTCGCGATACCTGTAGTTCCATCCTACTAATAAATTTCTAATTCACCGCGAGCACTATCCAGAATAAGCGCAATTGATTGGTGTTTTTCAAATGCGCATTGGGTGCATCGGCCTGATGCGACGTATAGCAGCATGGCGTCTGCTGATTGACTCAAGTCTGATCAGATCCACGTAGGGCTTCGCGGCCAAGACGCTTGAGAATGCGGATCAACTCATTCCGACAGCCTGTATCAAGCTAGAAAACCGCCGCCGACAATATTTTGACGACATTTAAAGATTAATCCCACTGGGCGAGACTCAATTTCGTAAGGGTCACTTGCCAGTGCCGACTTCCGGTTATTCGAAGCCTCCAGAAATCAAAGTTTTTTCGATCGATCTGGATCGCTAGCAAAACCAGTCTCTGCGCGACTCGCAGACAAATTCGATGTCTTTTTTAAAAAGACTGCAACCAGTTTGGGGAAGATCGTGTACATATTCAAGCATTCATCGAATTGTGAGTCTGCGCGGGCAGTGACGTCGGCGCTTTGTGTAGAGGATGGCTGCGGAGCCAGGCGTCGGACGGTGGTTGCGTTGGCCGTGGCGTCGCTTGCCACGCTGCTGGTTCCGGTCGCGGCGCGCGCCCAGTGCAACAGCAGCGCCAATCCCGCGCTGCCTTCGGCGCCTGCACAGACCAACTTTTCCAATCAGTCGTTTGGCGCAGCGCCGCTTCCCCAGTATTACCTGAACGCCTCGGGGCAGATGGGATGCAAAGGCGCTGACGACGGCTCCTGGAACGGAAGGGGCCAGGATGGCTTCGCTGGTCAGTCGGGTGGTTCCTTTAACAGCGTCAATAGCGGAATTACGGTGAAGGGGGGCTTCGCGCCGACCTTCATCAGCCCCACGATAGGAGCGGGATGGTCCGTCAACGGTGGTGCCGGCGGTGCCGGCGGACAAGGCGGTTTTGACGCCAATGGCTCGGCCCACACTGGAGACGGCGGAGCGGCTGGCAATGGCGGCGCGGTCTCCGTGAAGTTCAGCGGCACGGTTGGTCCCGACTCGAAAGGTGTCCTTCCGGAAGTTGCGCTCGACGTGGAAGCCAATGGCGGTACCGGCGGAGCGGGTGCCGAGTCCAATACCCAAGGCGGACAGCCGCTCTATGGCGGCAACGGGGGACAAGGGGGGCGGGGTGGTCAGGCGACGCTTACCGCCTCCGGCAATATCCAGTTCTATGGCGTCGGCCTGCGAGCGTCCGCCGTGGGCGGGGCCGGCGGGGAAGGTGGTAACTCGCCCACTCCGGCTGATCTTGTCGTGGAAGGCCATGGAGGCAAGGGCGGCAATGGCGGCGCCGGCGGTACCGCGACACTTGCGTATCAGAACGGCAGTCTGACCGCCAGCACCCCTACAGGCCAGATCTTTCCGATGCAGGCTGATGCCGATGGCGGTAAGGGCGGCTACGCTGGCGGCGCGTTCGGTGGAAGTGGCAGTTTTGGCGGGACCGGCGGCGACGGAGGTAACGGCGGCACAGCCAGCGCGGAACTCGGCAGCGGTGGCCAGATCGCTTTCTCCGATCAGATGCAACCGGTTAGCAGTCAGAATCAGCCGGGCAGCGGCGTAACCGCCAAGGCCAATGGCGGAGCGGGCGGGGAAGGTGGCACCGCCATCGACGGCAACGTCCGCAATGAGGGTGGTGCGGGCGGCAACGGCGGGAATGGGGGCAGCGCGAGCGCCACCGTCCTTGGTTCCATCGATTACACCGCGAGTGTTCCGGCAGGGCAGTCTGCTGGCGGGCTGATCGGGGGCGAGGGGGTGCTGGTACAGGCCAATGGAGGCGCCGGCGGTGTCGGTGATGGCGCCCAGCACACTACCGTGGGTGAAGGCGGCAATGGTGGTAAGGCAGGCGCCGGCGGGAGCGCTTCGCTGGCCCTCGGAGACGCGGCGAACACGGCGACAATCAAAACGAACGGCCCCTACACGCATGGCGCCCTGGTGCAGAGTATCGGCGGCGGCGGGGGCAATGGCGGTAGTGTCAGCTTCGTGCTGAACGGCTCGGGCGGTGGAGGTGCCGCGGGCGGCGATGGCGGTGCGGTCACGGTGAACTCGGACCACGCCTTTGTCACGGCCGGCAGCACATCGGGCGAAGGCAGCATTCCGCTGATCGCCCAGAGCATCGGCGGTGGCGGCGGAAGCGGCGGCGACGCCAGCGGCGTCACCGTTGGTGCGGCTTTCCAGATCGGCGGCAACGGCGGCCAGGGCGGCAACGGCGGCGCGGTGAAACTCACGCTGGGCCAGAACAGCGTATTTGGCAGCCTCGACCAGAGCGGTGGCGCGGGGATACTCGCGCAAAGCATCGGCGGTTCGGGCGGCAACGCCGGCAGCGCGACGTCGGCCGGCGGAGGGCTCATCACCATGGTGATCGGCGGGGATGCCCACGGTGGCGGCTCGGGCGGCCAGGTCACTGTCGATAACGGCGCGCTCGTCACGACCCACGGCGATCACGCCGCCGGCATCAAGGCCCAGTCGATCGGCGGCGGTGGCGGCAATGGCGGCAACGCTACAGCGTTCACGGTCGGCGGCCCCCTGTCGAGCTCGGTTGCCATTGGCGGACAAGGCGGCGGAGGCGGCGCGGCTGGCGCGGTTTCGCTGACTAACACCGGGCAGGTTGCCACGTATGGTTCGGATGCCGAAGGAGTCGTGCTGCAAAGCATCGGCGGCGGCGGCGGCTCCGGCGGCAGCGCCACGGCGCGTGCCGTCGCCGCATCGGGCAGCCCGAACATTCCTGCAATCAGTGTCAGCGTCGCCATCGGCGGCGCCGGCGGGACCGGTAACACCGGCGGCAATGTCACGCTCGATAATTCCGGTCTGATCACCACGGCGGGCGACAGCGCGACCGGCGTTTTCGCGCAATCCGTCGGTGGCGGCGGTGGTACGGGCGGCGACGCAACCGCCGCGTCCTACTCCGCGTCGCCTGCCAAGGGTGCGGCCCTGTCGGTCTCCGTGGCTCTCGGCGGCAGCGGCGGCAGCGGCGGCACGGGCGGCGCCGTCAAGCTGGAAAACTCCGGGCTGATCGCCACCCTGGGCCAGGACGCCCACGGCGTGTTCGCACAGTCGATTGGCGGTGGCGGCGGCAATGGCGGCACGGGCGATGCCTCGGCAACGGCGGCTAACGCCAAAGCCAGCTTCAGCGCGTCGATCGCGGTGGGCGGAACGGGTGGAACGGGGGGGACGGGCGGCACGGTCGGCCTGACCAACGACGGTTCGATCGCGACGCGCGGCGACGGCTCGGACGCCGTGTTCGCCCAGAGCGTGGGCGGCGGCGGCGGCGCAGGCGGCGGCGGTACCGCAGCGGCCAGCGGCGGCAAGGATGCTATCGCCGTGGGTGTTGGCGGCAAGGGTGGCGTCGGCGGCGACGGCAACACGGTGACGACGACCAACAACGGCAACATCGTCACCCGCGGCGCGGCCTCGACCGGCATCTTCGCGCAAAGCGTCGGCGGCGGCGGGGGCAAAGGCGGCAAGGGCGCGGCGGCCGCGGGCGGCAGCGGCGGCCTCGACACGATCTCCAATGCCCAGACCCTGTTCGGCATTCTGGGTCAGGGCCTCGGCCTCAACCAGGATGTGCAGAACCTGGGCAACAACATCCTGCAGGTCGGCGTGGTCGGCGAAAAAATCAAGGCGACTTATGGCGATCTGGAAAAGCTCCTCACGCAGCCGGACGGGGTATCGAAAGTTCTGGGCACCGTGTCACAGATCAGCGTTGGCGTGTCGGTCGGCGGCAGCGGCGGCGCGGGTGGCCAGGGCGGCGCGGTGAACACCAGCAACACCGGCGCGATCGGCACCTATGGCGCGCAATCCCACGGCATCTTCGCGCAGAGCGTCGGCGGCGGCGGCGGCAGCGGCGGCGCGGCGAGTTCGGTCGGCAAGTCGAACAATGATTCGAAAGTGCAGGCCGCGGTCGCCGTGGGCGGCAGCGGCGGCGCGGCCGGCTCTGGCGGTGCGGTGAGCGTCGTGCAGAATGCGAGTGGCAAAGTCGAGACGCAGGGGGTGGAAGCGTTCGGCGTGTACGCGCAGAGCGTAGGCGGCGGTGGCGGCAACGGCGCGATGTCGGGGGCGATCAGCGGTTCGCTGAAAAGCCTGTCGGTCGCCGTGGGCGGCAATGGCGGAGGCGCCGGGAATGGCGGCACCGTGAGCGTCGACAACAACGGCACGGTCACGACACTTGGCAAGCACAGCGTCGGCATCTTCGCGCAAAGCATCGGCGGCGGCGGCGGTGTCGTGACGACCGCGAGCAGCGATGAAACGTTCGATCCCTCCAAAATCATCGTGAATCCTCAGGGACGGCTCGCCGACGTCTACGGCGTGACATTGAGCTTCGGCGGTCAGAACGGCAGTTCGGGAAAGGGCGGCGACGTCACTGTCAACACGGAAGGCAACGTGACGACGAGCGGACTCGACGCGCACGGTATCCTCGCGCAGTCGATCGGCGGCGGGGGCGGGTTCGTGGTGGGCGGACAGATCGCGAACGCGACCTCCGGCGCCGGTAGCGCGAAGGGCGATGGCGGCAACGTTCTTGTCGTGGACACCAATAACACGGTCGCCACCAGCGGCGACGGCGCGTATGGGATCGTCGCTCAATCGGTCGGCGGTGGCGGGGGCTTTGCCGGAGACCCGTCCGCCCCACAGGGCTACGGTGGCGCTACGAACAACGCGGTATTTGCCAACAGCGGCAATGGCGGCACCGTCAACGTCATCGTGGCAAACGGCGGGAAGGTCGTGACGACCGGCCGGTACGCGCCGGCGATCTTCGCGCAATCGATCGGCGGCGGCGGTGGTCTGGTGGTCTCTAACTTCAACGCAATCAACTTGCCGAATGTGATGGGAGAGGGCAGCGCGGGTGGCGCGGGCGGGGGCGGCCCGGTCTTCGTCAACGTCAGGAATAACGACACGGTCATGGCGACAGGCGTCGGGTCCGCCGGCATCCTGGCGCAGAGCGACGGCCAGACAGGCGGGCGCATCTCGATCAACCTGGCGCCCGGCTCGAAAGTCGTAGGCGGCACGACCGATCCCAATTTCCCGACGGGCAAGATGGTGGGGCAGGACCCGGAGTATCGCGATGCTGCCGCAATCCGCCTGCTTGGGGGCAATAACAACGTCGTCACCAACCAGGGCACCATACAGACGTTAGGCCAATACGCGATCCTGGCGTACCCCACGGTGTACGGGGGCGGGCCTGCCAGCACCACGGTCAACAACTCTGGCACGATCACCGGCGACATCGACATTGGTAGCGGCGGTGTCGTCAACAATCTGGCCGGAGGCGTGATCGACACACCTACCAAGCTGGCCGTCGGAGGCGGCACGGTGAACAACGCCGGCACGCTCAAAGTCGGCGGCGCCAACTCGGTCGGCAAGACGGTGCTCACCGGCAATCTCGTGCAGAGTTCGACTGGCGCGCTGAACGTCCAGATCGATCCGGCCAACAAGCGATCCGATGTGCTCGATGTTACCGGTACCGCCGCGCTTGCCGGCAAGGTGCAGGTCGACCCGGTGAGCTATCTGAAGAGTACGAGCACCGTGCTGACGGCGGCCGGCGGTATCCAGCCCGATGCGACGCTCGCGGGTACTTCGACGCCCGTCTATCGCTTCACGCCAGTGATGCAGGGCAACACCGTCGCGATCAAGACCGATGCGGATTTCGTGGGTGCGAGCAAGGGTACTTCGGCCACACAGCAGAGCGTCGCAGCCAACCTGGACCGGCTGTGGAACAGTGCCGATCCCGCCTTCGCACCCATCTTCGGCGCCTTCGGCAACGTCGGTAGCGCGTCGGGCTATGCGCAGACGCTGACAGCCGTCTCGGGCCAGGAACTGCTCGGCATCGCTGCGGCGCGCTACCAGGCGAGCCAGGCGTTCGCGCGCTCCGTCTTCAGTTGCCCGGTGTTCGCCGATGACGACACCGCAGTGAGAAAGCAGGGCTCCTGCGTGTGGTTCCGCGCCTCGGGCATGTGGGAAAACCGCAGCGCCGACGCTTCGTTCCCGGGCTACGGCTGGCAAGGTTCGACGATGAAGGTCGGCGGTCAGGTCGAACTGCAGCCCGGCTGGTTCCTCGGCGGCGCCATCGGCTACGAGACCGACCGCTTCACCGGCAACGACAACCTGACGAGCGCCAACGGCAATGCACTTCTGGGCGTCGTCGCGCTGAAGCACGAGGTTGGGCCGTGGACTTTCACCGGTGCGGCGGACGCCAGCTACGGCTGGATGAACAGCTCGCGCGTCATCCCGGGCGCCAACGCGGTGGCGACCGCCTCGCCCGACTCGTACACGCTCGGACTGCACTTGCGCGCGGCCTACCAGATCCCGTTCGACCGCTTCTACCTCGAGCCGGCACTCGACGCCGATCTGAACGACGTCAATCTCCCTGGCTACACGGAGAGCGGCGCGGGCGCGCTGAACCTGAAGGTGAAGAGCGCGAACAGCGTCATTGCGAGCGGCACACCGAATCTGCGGATCGGGACGCGTGCGCAGATCGGGTCAGCGACAGTCGACGCCTATGTCGGCGCCGGGGTCAGCTTCATTGCAGGCAATAGCTACACGACCGACGCGTCCTTTGCCGCTGCCCCGGGTTACGGCAGCTTCACCAATACGCTCACCAATGCGCACGTCGCAGGCAAGTTCTCCGCCGGGGTGGAGGTGTATACGACCAAGCGCCTCGATGTGCGTCTGGAGTACGACGGAGTCGTTGCCGCGCACGAGGTTGAGAACGGCGGACAGGTCCGGCTCAAGTACAGGTTCTGACGACATTGTCGGGAGCCGCGAAAGGCATCAAGTCATCGGCAGCCCGCTCGCTGGTCGCGGCACTGAAATACACCGCTTCCAGCTCGGGCGGCTGCGTGACTTCGCTCTCGCGGATGAGATCATAGACATATGCGCCGGGCACCGTCTCGGTCCTGGTCAGCGCAAGCGTGACATCGCGCAGGATCGATTCGTTTCGCGCGAGCAGGTCGAAGCAGCGCTCGTTCATCTCGTTCAATAGCGCATTGGCCTGTTCGATTGCACCGTCGAGTTGCCGTCCGGCGCTCTCGCGTGGTAGCGCGGCGAGACTGAACAGATTACCTTCGCGGCCGAAGCCGAGCCGCGACACCATCTCCAGACTGATGCGCGATGCTTCCTGCAAGTCCTGCGCCGCGCCGCTCGATGCCTCGCCGAACACCTGCAACTCCGCATTGCGTCCGCCGAGCAACACCATCAGTTCCTTCTCCAGCTCGCTGCGGCGATACAGGTGCTTGTCCTGCGGCTTCGTGATGAGCGCCATGCCCAGTGCACCGCCGCGCGGCAGGACCGTCAGTTCCTCCAGCACGCCGGCGCCCAGCAGCGCAGCGACGATGCCATGCCCCGCTTCATGTACGCCGACGCGACGCACTTCGTCCGCATCGAGCGCCTTCTCCGCACGACTCACGTCGCCGATGCGCGCGACTTTGACCGCTTCGCGCAGATGCTCGGCGCACACCATGCCCGCGCCTTGCCTGCGCGCGATCAACCCGGCCTGGTTGACGATCATCGACAGCGACGCGGGCGACAAACCGACCGTCAGCCGCGCCAGTTGATTGCAGTCGATATCGGTCGAACACGACGGCAGCTTGCCCAGGTAATACTCGAAAATCTTCACGCGATCCGATACGTCCGGCAGACGCACCGGCACGATGCGATCGAAGCGGCCCGGACGGCGGAGCGCTTCATCGAGATTCTCGGGGAAGTTGGTCGCGGCGACGAGAATAACGCCTTCGTTCTTCTCGAAGCCGTCCATCTCCGCGAGCAGTTGATTGATGATGCGGTTGCTTTCGGCGTCGGCGGAACCGGACGCGCCGCTGGTGCGTGCGGCGAGCCCGTCGGCTTCATCGATGAAGATCACCACCGGGCCATGCTTGCGCGCCGTCTTGAACAGATGCTTGACCTTCTGAATGCCGACGCCGTAGTACTTCGCGCTGAAAAAGCTCCCCGTGATCGCGATGAAGCGCGCGCCGCACTCACCCGCCAGCGCCTGCGCAAGCCGCGTTTTGCCGACCCCCGGACCGCCCGTCATCAGCACGCCGCATGGCGGACGGATGCCCAGTTTCGTGAACGACTTCGGATCGCGCAGATAGGCCTTGATGTCCTCGAGCGCGGCCTTTGCCTCGACTGCGCCGATCACGTCGTCGAAACTCGTGTCGGGTGGCGCGGTGATCAGCGTGGCGTCACCCTTCATTTCGCGGCGCACGTACCAGAGCATAAGGCCCAGCATCAGTACGTACACCAGCATGACGACCGAATCACGCAAGACGGCGAGCAACGGACCTATGCCCGCCTGTGCGCCGATGGACACGTTCGGAAGCCACGCGATCTGGTAGTCCGGCGCGCTTTCGCCCTTGATCGCATTGAGCAGCAACGACTGCGAGAACACCGCGAACCGGTCGCTGACGAAGTACTGCAGGCCGCTTTTTGTCGACACGAGGATGGCGTCGAGCGTCACGCCGATCGCGGCCACGCGCTTCTCGCGGATATCCGTGAGCATGCGCGAGGCGTCATTCTCGGTGCGTGCCCACGGCGACGGATCCTGCCGCATCTGATAGACGATGCTCGTCGTCTGAAGCGGATCGTGATGCTGGTCCGCCATGCGGTGCCGCACTACGGCCGAGCCGATCGCGATCAGTACGGCGACGAACGCAACGACGGAGATCAGCAGTCGCCGTCGGCCACGCAGCCGAGTCCACGGTCCATTCTTTCCCGGTTTCATGGGGGTTCTTCCTCGTATCGCGTACGTGTGCGTCTCTCTCATGCGGAGACTTGCCTCTCATGCTCCGGCCCTTGCGCGTGTCATGTTTGCGCGCATTTTTCTTAAGGCGGCAACGCGGGAGCGCAGGCTACGAATGTTGCACGCGCTGAAGATTCGCGTCCGTGCGTATGACCGCTTTGGGACGGCGCGGTGCGTGATCCGGGGGGGTTCGTGGCTTATCATGCGTCGCAGTGCAGCGTGAATCGCGCATTGGCAGCTTCTATGATTTCGAGGGGCAGAGCGTCGACGTCAAGTCCGGGTTGCCTCACTTCAAACATGAGACAGCCACTCGGAGGTTGACATGCCCAATGCGATAGACGTGGTCAAGAAAGCGTATTCCGCCTTTGCCTGTGGCGATGTGGCTGGCGTGTTGGCTTTGATTCCGGACGTCGTTGACTGGCGAGTCGTCGGACCGTCGAGCCTGCCTTACGCGACCTGCTGTCGAACGCGCGAGGAGGTTCAACGCTTTTTCGAGGACCTGCTCGATGCGGAAGAGATCACCCGATTCGAGCCCCGCGAATTCATTGATGCTGGCAACCGTATCGTCGTCATCGGCTTCGTCGCCGCTGTCGTCAAGGCGACGGGCAGACCGTTCGAGACGGAATGGGTGCACATCTTCACAGTCGAGGACGGTCGGGTGAGCCGATGGCTCGAATTTTTCGATACGGCTGCGCACGGCTGAATCAGATGACGACGCGAATTCTGCAGTCGATTGGATTCGGAGCGACGCCTTAAGGGCGGACGCACAAAGAAACTGATGGAATCGCGCAAGGCGCAAGCATCGAGATATGGATAACAGGACGCCCAGGCTCTACGTGTTTTCCGGCGCGGGATTGTCCGCTGAAAGTGGTCTATCGACGTTCCGTACAGGCGACGGTATCTGGACTCGCAACAGCGTCGACGAGGTCTGCAATATCCACACATGGCGCAAGAACCGTCAGGCCGTCTTCCGGTTCTACAACGACCGCATTCGCGAGAAGCATGGTGCCGAGCCGAATGCCGCGCACAAGCTGCTCGCCAAGTGGCAGAACCAGTGGGGAGCCGAGCGCGTACAGTTGCTGACTCAGAACGTCGATGACCTGCTCGAGAAAGCCGGCGCCACCTCCGTCATCCACCTCCACGGCGATTTGAACTCGTTGTTGTGCACCGCGTGCGATCTCGCGTTTCCGAAAGAAGGGCTGTATTTCGACCCTGCGGCTGCCTGCCCGATTTGCGGAAACCACGAAGGCGTCAAACCGGGAGTCGTATTCTTCGGCGAGGCGGCCCCTGCCTATCTCAATCTCCATCGGCTCCGGGCAGAGATGTGCGCGCGCGATCTGTTTCTCGCCATCGGGAGCGCTTTCGAGGTCGTTCCGCCCGAGGCAATGCTTCCTCGGGACCGACAAAACGAGCATCCGAGAAACTTCCTCGTAGACCCGTCGCCGAACCGAAGCGACATGTTCGGCGTTGTAGAGGCGCAGCCTGCGACAACCGGGCTACAGCATCTCGAGGAACAAATTGCGGGTCTCATGGGATAGCCTGCCGACTCTCTCTGCACTCGCAAGGCAAACGGGTTGCCACCGGAGCCTGTCGCCTGCCGCGTCTCGATGCGAAACGGGGTCACATAAGCCATTGATTTTTATGACAGAATACGAGACGAGTGGAGCGGGGCGTGAAGTAAATATTGCGCATTCCGCTCGAATTTAAGCGTTTCTCTTTATGGATGGGTGATATGGGAAGTCTCAGCATCGGGCATTGGCTTATCGTTTTGGCGATCGTTGCGCTTGTTTTCGGCACGAAGAAGTTGCGTAGTGTCGGTTCCGACCTGGGCGGTGCCGTCAAGTCTTTCAAGGACGGCGTGGGCGATGCCTCAACGTCGGCCTCCACGGCGAACTCGATTCCGGCGACCGTTGATGTTCAAGCCAGGGATGTCACTGCACGGTAACGACGCAAGGCGGCCGCACTACCGGTGAGACGATTTCACGCCGGAACGCGATGGATCCCGGCTTGTCAGTGCACGAACCTCAGTTGATTGGTCTGGTTCCCGAGATGCGCCTCGCCACGTATTCCGAGCGCGCCCGCGCTTTGTTCATCGATTCGATCTGGTGGACGGTTATCCTTCTGTTTATCCCGTTAGGACCGTCCTCCGAAGAAATCCTGCTGTCGCCTGATGCGCTCGCGGCGAGTTTCATCCTGTGGCTGATCGTGGCCCAATGCATCCCACTACTCATAACCGGTGTTTTATGGGTCGTGTGGGGGACGTCACCGGGAAAGCGCGTGGTGCGATTGCGGATTGTGGACGCCGATAGTCACGAGCCGATGACCCGCAGGCAAGCAGTCTTGCGCACGGTGGGCTACATCCTCACGTTCACGATGTGTGGAGCGGGCTTTCTCTGGGTATTATTCAATCCGCGCAAGCAAGCCCTCCATGACCGAATCGCAAACACTGTCGTCGTCGGTGGACTGCAGAAATCGTCCTGATGTACGTCACACTTCGCTGCGCTTCAGGAGGTAGTCGAGACCGCCTACCCGGAACCATCGATAGCCGTAAGGCTCGAGCACGACCGTGTGCTGCCCCTTCGCGTTGCCCTGGCTGTGGTCGTCGGAGAGCAGGTTCACGAGTACGTCGTTTTCGCCGGCTTTTGAGCCGACGCGGAACTTCACCGTGCACGCAGCGGCACTGAAGTTATGCACGCAGACCACCGAGTTGTTGCGCCAGTGGTAAAGCATTGCGAGCACGTCATCGCGCGATGCCTTCAGAATCGCGAAATCGCCCCAGCTTATCTCAGGCACCTCCTTGCGCATGCGGATCATTCGCTCGATCCAGTTCAACAGCGAGTTCGGGTCGCGGCGCTGGTTCGCGACATTCACGCGTTCGAAGCCGTACGGTCCGCCAGAGATCACCGGACAGACGGGGCGATCATGCTTCGTGAAGCCGGCATGCGGCTCGGTGGACCATTGCATCGGCGTGCGCACGCTTTCGCGCTCGGGCAGGCGCAGGTCGTCGCCCATGCCGATTTCATCGCCGTAACGCACGACGGGCGTTCCCGGCAGCGTCAGCATCAGGCTGTACGCAAGTTCCAGCCGACGACGATCGCCATCGAGCATCGGCGCAAGGCGGCGGCGGATGCCGCGATCGTAGAGCTGCATGGCGGGATCGGAGCCGAACGCCGCGAACACGGTTTCACGCTGCCTGGGCGAGAGCCGGCCGAGGTCGAGTTCGTCGTGATTTCTCAGGAATACGCCCCATTGAGCCGTTGCGGCGCGTGACTTCGTCGCCTCCAGCGCGTTCTTCAGAGGCGCGACGTCCGCGCTCGCGAGCGCATAGAACGTGTTCTGATTGACCTGGAAGTTGAACATCATCTGCAATCGTTCGCCGGCGTCGCCGAAGTACTTCATGTCGGTGTCGGGCAGTACGTTCGCCTCCGCGAGAATGATCGCGTCGCCCTTGCGCCATTGCAGGAACTCGCGAAACGTGCGCAGCATGTCGTATTGTTCGACCGGTCTTTTCACCTGCGCGCCCTTGGTGGCGATGACGAACGGCACGGCGTCCATGCGAAAGCCCGAGACGCCGAGCTGGATCCAGAAGCCCATGATCTTGAGCAACTCGGCCTGCACGAGAGGGCTGGCCGTGTTCAGGTCGGGCTGGAACTCGTAGAAGCGATGGAAGTACCACATGGCCGCTTCCTTGTCGTAGGTCCATGTCGATTTTTGCACGCCGGGGAAGACCACCCCATCCTCCGCGTTGGCCGGGCGCTTCTTCGACCAGACATACCAGTCACGATATTTCGATTCGGGATCGCGCCGCGCTTCCCGGAACCACGGATGCTGATCCGACGTGTGATTCACTACGAGATCGATCATCACGCGCAGGCCGCGCTGATGACACGCGTGCGTGAACTCCGTGAAGTCGCCGAGCGAGCCGTAGCGCGGATCGACGTTGTAGTAGTCGGTGATGTCGTAGCCATTGTCGCGGCCGGGCGACGGCTGGAAGGGCATCAGCCAGATGGTGGTGATGCCGAGCCCCTGAAGATAGTCGAGCCGACGCAGCAGGCCTCGGAAGTCACCGACGCCATCGCCGTTCGCGTCCATGAACGTGCCAACGGACAGGCAGTAGATGATCGCGTTTTTGTACCAGAGATCGTTGACCATAGGCCTTGAATGAAGTCCGGCTTACGGAGGCTTCCGTGGATTGGACGGGGGAATCGAACGGGTTGTTGCCCGTGTATTGAGCAAGAAGTGTTCCGGCAGGGTTCGCAGATTTGTGTCTTTGCCGCTTTTGTAGAAGCGCTTAAATTGAACTGAACCCGAGGAAGCCGGCAAAGTCTAGAAGCCGCGGGAACACGTCCCGGTCGCGGTGGGAGGCGAACCGCGACACCTTGCTGCCGGACTATGAGCGTCGCTTGTGGCCGCAGCGCATCGACAAGCAGCGCCTGGCCGCTGAGCCCGTCGATCGCGAAGCCTGGATGACGCTTTTCAGCCTGGCCGTGTTCAGGCGCGTGGGCCGCGCGAACGACGCACAGCATCGCGGCTTCCTCGACTTCCTCGAACGCAAGGGTTGGTGGTACACGATCAGCCAGCTGGACCCGCAGGAAGCGGTCGAAGACTGGATGAACATCCTGCGCGACTACGCCGAGTCGAGCCAGGTCTCGGCCGAGTTCGAACAATGGATGGACGGGTTTCCGCGCCTCTATCGCATGGCGCGCTGGTTCGATAACTACGTCGAGCTTTTCCAGAGTGCGCAACTTCGCGATACGCAGACGCTGCGGCATCTGCTGACGCCCGCATCCGACTCCTCGCTCAGCGGTTCGGACCTGGAAGCGCCGACGCTTCACCGGACCTTGCACCTCGGCCACAACCTGGTGATCCGCGAACTGCTGCGCACCGGCGTGCTGAATTCGGAAGCCACGCATCAGATGGCGTTCATGCCAGTGCGGGGCGTGCGCGAGCTGGTGTCCGGCATGGGTTACGAGGCCGTGGAAACGAGCGAGGACATTCACGCGTTGCTGCTGGAAGAACTTGGCGACGTGCAACGGGCAAGCTTTGCCGGCGACTTCGACATACCGCTGCTCCTACTCGCGAACAATCCGGACCGCCAGCGCGAAGTGATCCAATGGAACAACGAGGATCGCGACGATTACGGCGCATTCGAAGCCGAAAAGGAAATACTATGAACCAACCCGCCGACACGAATGGCGAGCGCGCGCGCATGGCCGCGGGCATGACGGTGATGCATCGGGGCTTCGGCCAGGGAAGCGTGCTTCTGGTCGATGGTGCGACCTCGATCGTGCGGTTCGCGCATGGCATCGAACAAGTGCTGAGCGCGGAACTGACCGAACTCGCATCGGTTTCCGATGCCGTGCCTGAAGTGACGCTGGCCTCATCGCTCGAAGTGGGGCTCAAGGCTCAGGCCGCCGCGATCGCCTCCGTCAACGATGCATGGGGCGTGTTCACGCGCTCGCGCATCTCCTTGCTGCCCCACCAGCTCTGGGTGTGTCATCGTGCCCTGCGCGAGTGGCCGATCCGCCTTCTTATCGCCGATGACGTGGGCATGGGTAAGACCATCGAGGCCGGCCTCGTGCTGTGGCCGCTGCTCGCCAGCCGCAAGGTACAGCGGGTGCTCATCCTGGCGCCGGCGAAGCTCGTCGAACAATGGCAGCAGCGCCTGAAGAGCATGTTCGACATCCGCGCGGCCATCTATCACCCCGAGGTCGACACGCAGCGCGCCGACTTCTGGGGCATCCATCAGATCGTGGTTGCATCGCTGCCGACCTTGCGTGCCGACAACAAGGGCCGTCACGAGCGTTTGCTCGATGCGCCCGCCTGGGACATGGTGATCGTGGACGAGGCGCATCATCTGAATGTCGATGACAGCGCCAAACGAACGCTGGGCTTCGATCTCCTCGACAAACTTCAACTGGCCGGAAAGGTCGATTCGTGCGTGCTGTTCAGCGGCACGCCGCACCGCGGCAAGAGCTATGGCTTCTGGTCGCTGATGAGTCTGGTCGACCGCGATGTGTTCGGCCCGAAACGCGACGAAGCCGCGATGCTCGCCGCGCTGCCGCGCTATCTGATCCGCAATGCAAAGCAGAAAGCCACGGACATGCACGGCGAGCGACTTTTCAAGCCGGTGGAGCAGCATCCGGAGACGTTCCGCTACACGCCCGCGGAAGAAGTGTTCTACAAGCTGATGTCCAGGTTCATCATGGAAGGGCGCGCCTATGCCTCGTCGCTGAACCGGACCGAAGGTGGGCAGGTGATGCTCGTGCTCATCGCGCTGCAAAAGCTGGCATCCAGTTCCATTGCCGCGGTGCTGGCGGCGCTGGATACGCGGCGCAAAAGGCTCAGACAGGAAGCGATCCGCTCGCGCAGCGAACTCGATCTGGAGTCCGAGACGGACGACGACGATACCCGTAAGGCGCTCGACGTCTGGATGCGCGACGACCGCCGCGCCCGTCTTCAGTTGATGGAAGACGAGGGCCGTTATCTCGACGACCTGATCGAAGCCGGCCAGCAGGTGACGGAAGAAACGCGTGTGCGCAAGGTGATCGAAGTCATCAGGGAGCGCTTTGCTGGCGAGCCCGTGCTGCTGTTCACGGAGTACAAGCAGACCCAGTCGCTGATCGTATCGGCGTTGATGGCCGGGTTCGGGCAAGGCAGCGTCGGCTTCCTCAATGGCGATGACCGCCTCGACAGCGTGCTGCTGCCGGACGGTCGCAGGACGTCGCTGCCGAGCCGCCGGGACGACACGTGCGATGCCTTCAACGCAGGCCGCATCCGCTTTCTCGTGTCCACGGAAGCCGGCGGCGAGGGCATCGATCTGCAACACCGTTGCAGCGCGCTGATTCACGTCGACTTGCCATGGAACCCGATGCGCCTGCATCAGCGCGTCGGGCGGCTGAACCGCTACGGGCAGACGCGCACGGTGTCGGTGGTGTCGCTGCGCAATCCCGACACGGTCGAATCCATGAACTGGGAGAAACTCGAGAGCAAGCTCGCGAGCATCATGCGCGCCGTCGGCTCCGCCATGGACGAGCCGGAGGATCTGCTTCAGCTGGTTCTCGGCATGAGCGGCGAGCGTCTTTTCGAACAACTCTTTGCCGGCGCGTCGGACCTGCCGCGCGAACGGCTCGATACCTGGTTCGACGAAGTGACGGGAACGCTCGGCGGCGTGTCGGCCATTCAGACGGTGCGCGACCTCGTGGGCCGTGCGGCGGGATTCGATCTGTCGGCGCTGAAAGAGGTTCCTCCGGTCGATCTTCCCGACCTGCTTCCGTTCGTACAAGGTTCGCTGGTGCATAACCGGCGGCGTCCGAAAGTGGAAGACCTCTCGCTGTCCTTCAAGACGCCCGAGGAGTGGGTGACGAGTCACGCCATCCGCCGTCACTACGACAACCTGTTGTTCGATCGCAAGGCGCCTGCCAATACCGGAGATCTGATGGGCGTGGGTCACCCGCTGATGGAAAAGGTGCTGCAGGCCGCCTCTCGTCTGCACGGCGTGATCTGCATGGCCGAAGCGCTGGAGACGCCATTGCGCGTGATCGCCGTATCGAGCAAGGTCACGGGCAGGGCGGGGCTGTCGGGGCGGCTCGTTTTCGGCGTCGCGGGCGCGCCGGGAAATTTCAGGCTGTGCAAGGACTGGGAAGTGTTGCGCATGCTGAACGCGTGCGCATTGAAGCCGGAGCCGGCGGTTGGGCCGAATGGCTGGGCCGAAGCGGCGCGCGGTTGGGGCTCGCAGGCGTCGGCAGCCATGCCGTCACTGTTCGCGAGCCAGGAACTGCTATTCGATTCCTTGCATATCGAAGAAATCGCCATGTTCTGGACGAGCTTGTGATGCACGCCTAGCCTGCGCGCAGCGCACGTTTTCGCACTGCTTGCTGCTGAGTCAGCATCGGCGGCAAAGTCTCGCTTGTCGCACCTTGATAAACATGGCGTGTTGATCTGGGTCATGGCCAAGGTCATCGAAGGTCCTCGTATTAATAATGTCCCTGCTGCCACTGCAGCACCGGATGCGTCGCGCCAGCGGGCATCGCCCAGACGCCTCCCGCCGGAATGTTCCAGTCGAGGAAGTTCGACGCGTTGCTCATCTGCGTCGTGGTAAGGCCGTTGCTGTCGGGCGGCGCGGTGCCGTTGCCGATGGTGAAGGCGCTCGTTTGCGTCGTCACCGTCCTGTCCCAGTAGACGTTGTTATGGATCGCGCCGTAGTTATAAAACGCGACGCCGCCGTGAAACGAGCCTGGCTCGCCGGGGCCGCTGACCAGGTTGGCCGCGAACGACTGGTCGATGATGCCGGTTGCCGTGTTGTCATCGGCGAGCCCCGCGTCCTGCGCATAACCCGTCGAATACGACTGCGTGAGGAGCCCCGCATTGGTCCCGACGATGCCGCCGGTGCCGCCGTGCGAGCCGCGGCCGACCGAACCCGTGACGAACGACTGCGCGATGGTCCCATAATTGTCGCCCACGAGCCCGCCCGCATCCCCTTGCGTGCGCACCGCTGCACTGCTGGACGATCGCTCGACGGTGCCGTAGTTGCTGCCGACGAGACCGCCGTCGGGACCACCTCCGATAATGATGAAGTCGGTGACGTTGCCGGAACTGGACGAGTAGGTGACGAGCCCGTAATTGACGCCCACGAGCAGCCCGAACGACCCGACATTCGATCCGACGCCGATGGCTGCGTTGGTGAGGTTGACGTTGCGCACCACGCCATTCTTCCCCACGACCCCAAAGAGACCCAGCGCCGCGGTGGGTCCGCCCCGGCCAATGTCGATCGGTCCGTAGGCCAAGCCGTTGATCCTCAGGTTGTCGATCGTATGGCCCATGCCGTCGAACTGGCCCGTGAACGGCGCGTCAGACAGTGCGGCGACCGGGCCTGGCAGTGACCCGATCGGATTGAAGACTGTCGTGCCGCTCGCGTCGATGTCCTTGCCGAGCGCGTAGTTGCCCGCGACATCCAGCGCGACGTTCTGCAAGTCGTTGACGTTGTTGACGAGCCTGTAGGCGGTAATCTGCGTGACGAGTCCGCTATACGGCGCCGCGGTCCAGCTAGTGTTGGCGAGCACGGTGCCCGGCGAGTAGTTCCCGGTCATATCGTAGAGCGCGCTGACGATGCCCGTGCTCTTCGACCAGTCGAAAGTCCCGCCATTCTTGATGCTTCCGCCGTTGTCGACGCCGCCGCTGTCCGCGCGCAGCGTGAGGTTGCCGCTTCCGGCATTGGCGATCGTCGTGTTCGCAGCGATCGTCACGTTGTGAGCCGCGCCGAGCGTTAGCGCCGCCGCGCCGTGCCATTGCACGTTGCCGTTGACGGCCAGATCGCCCACCGACGCCTCGACATCCACGGAAGTGCCAGCATTCAGGCTGCGCGAGACCGCGCCCGCATTGCTTCCGTCAAGGGTGAAGGTGGGCGCGCCGAGTTTCCACGTTCCGGCCAACACCGTCGCGCCGCCGACGTCCAGCGTGGTGCCGCGCGTCTCCACCGTGCCGCCGCTGCGGTTTGCGTTGCTCGCGGACACGTTGCCGTTCGCGTGCACGCCGCCCGAATCCGCGACGAGCCATACGTGACCATCGCGCGTGGCCGTGCCGGTCGCGCGGATCGCGGCGCTGTGACCCGCGAGCGCATAGACGTTGCCATCGGCCGCTTGCAGGTTGATCTGCGCGGCGCGGATCGCGCCCGCGTTCAGCGCCGTGCCGCCGCTGCCCGTCTGCACGAACACCTGCTGGCTGCCCGATGCATCCTGCAACAGCACCTGGCTGCCTGCCGCGAGTTCGGCAGTGCCCTGCGCCGCATCGATGCTGCCGAGGTTCGCCGCGAGCGTGCGCGAGACAAGGAAGACATCGCCGCCGCTCGACCCGATGCGACCCAGATTCACGACGACGCCGTTCCCGCCGCCCGAAAGCGTGAGTGCGCCGCCCTGCATGAACGCATTGTTATCGACGTCGAGCGCCGAGGCGACGAAGCGCCCGCCCGTCGCGATCACGCCCGTCGGCCCAACGAGCACGCCCTGCGGGTTGATCAGATAGACGCTGCCGCTCGCGTTGAGCGCGCCGAGAATCACCGACGGATCGCCGCCCGTGACGCGGTTGAGCGTCGCGCCGCTGCCGTTATTGAACATGACGGCGCGGCCATTGCCGATCGAGAAACTGGACCAGTCGATCACGCCGCGTGAGGTGGACTGGTTGATCGTCAGTGACTGCCCGCCGCCGCTGATCGAGCCGCTGCCCGCGACGAACTGTCCACCCTTCGGCAAGGGCGGAGCCGCGTGCGCCTCGATGTTGGATGGCTCCGAACAAGCCGTGGCGAAGAGCAGCGCCACCGTCAGTGGGCGAACCCGCAAACGGCGCGCGCGGATCCTGGGATGATGAGAAAGGTGGGAGTTTCGGGCGGGACGCACCGACAATACAAAACTTGAATCGAGCTGCATATGCCCTCCAGACGGAATCAGACATGCGATCGTCGTCCGGCTGCTGGTGAAGCTCACCGCTGAATTTTCAAGGGCGTGAACATCGACGTGCTAGCAGGCGTGCAGATAGTATCAACCCGGAAGCCGGCCAGCGGGGACTTGTACGTTTGTTCAGTGCGCAAGGCGGTCCGGGGCGGTGTACGCAGGCGTGGTCGCAAGGGGGCTTTCATGCTGTGAAGTTCGGCATTGTCGGCGACGCTCATGCCGTTAGCCATGTTGAAGAACGGATTCCTTCGCGCGAGAGGACCGGGCGGGGCGCTCGAAACTGCGATCTTCGGCAGCCGGCCACTTTCGCTCATTCGCTCGCCGTCTAGAAAAGCGCCAGCCAAGGTGTTGACGCGCGCAAGCAAATGCGCACCGCAGTCGGACAGCGCGTTTGCTAGCCGCGTAGCGGCGCGGCCCCCGGTTTGGCATCGCGATTCTCATCGCCTCGCCGCTCGTCATCATTGCCATCGTGGTCGTCGACGAACGGCGAACCGGTGTCGCTGTCGCCCGCGCGCAGCGCGGTCCGCGCTTCTTCCGCCAATTTCTCATAGTGTTTTCGGAAACGGCTCAGATCCTTTTCCTCGAGTTCTTCAAGATCGAGCAGCGCGTTATGCGCACCTTCCATTGCGCGGATCAGCTCGTCGAGCTTGATCTGCATCGCGGCCGTGTCACGGTTCTGCGTGTTCTGGATTAGGAAGACCATCAGGAACGTGACGATCGTGGTCGACGTGTTGATCACGAGTTGCCATGTGTCGCTGTAGTGAAAGAACGGGCCGGTGATCGCCCACACGAGCACAAGGGCAACGGCCATCACAAACGTGGCGGGCCTACCGGTCATCGTGGAAAGGTAGCTCGCGAATTTCGAAAACCACTTGCTGCTCATCATAATCTCCGGTAGTCGGGCCAATGTACCGGATGATGGCATAGACGGTGGATTCGCTTCTTTCTACCGATGTGACTTGCAGGCACTAAATGACCGTTTCAAAGTGGGACGACCGTCTCTTGTGGGTCGTCTAGGAACGTTCGGTTTTCAATCATCGATCGCTGTTGTTCGGGTCCAGCCTTGTAATTTCACGATCGACCAAGATTCGCCCTGGAACGCCCGTGCGTCAGCGTTCGTCTTGCTTTGTGAGCGGTGGACGCCGCAAAGCGAAAGTGTTTCTTCACTCGTGCGGCCCGAAAAGTGTCCGGTCTGTACGTCCGGTCGGCTATCATGCCTATCCTCTTCGAAGCCGCTCCTCATGATTTCCATCCGAAATGTCACGCTGCGCCGCGGCGTCAATGTCGTGCTCGACCGCGCGTCCGTCACCTTCACACCCGGCGAAAAGATTGGCCTTGTTGGTCGCAATGGCGCGGGAAAATCGTCCTTCTTCGGCCTTCTCAACGGCACGCTGCACGAAGACGGCGGCGAGTTTTCGATTCCCGCTGCGTGGAAGATGGGCCAAGTCGCGCAGGATATGCCGGAAACAGAGCTGAGTGCGACCGACTTCGTAATCGAGGGTGACATCGGACTGCTTGCCGCGCAGGCCGAAGTTGCCGCCGCTGAGGCCAGCGAGGATGGCATGCGCATGGCGCACGCCTACATGGCCCTGCACGACGCCGGTGCACACGATGCCCCCTCGCGCGCCCAGGCGCTGATCCTGGGCCTTGGCTTCACTGTTGCGCAGCTTGGCGAGCCGGTCAATAGTTTCTCCGGCGGCTGGCGCATGCGATTGCAGTTGGCGCGCGCGCTGATGTGCCCGTCCGACTTGCTGCTGCTCGACGAGCCGACCAATCACCTTGACCTCGACGCGCTGGTCTGGCTTGAAGCATGGCTCAAACGCTATCAGGGAACCCTGGTAGTGATCAGCCACGATCGCGAATTCCTCGACGCGGTGACGCAGGTGACGGTGCACGTCGACAACGCCAAGCTCGTGCGTTACGGCGGCAACTACAGCAAGTTCGAAGACATGCGCGCTGAACAACTCCTGTTGCAGCAGGCCGCGATGGCCAGGCAAGCGGACAAGATCGCCCACCTGCAAAAATTCATCGACCGTTTCAAGGCCAAGGCTTCGAAGGCGAAGCAGGCGCAAAGCCGCGTCAAGGCGCTCGAACGCATGGAAAAGATCGCGCCAGTGCTTGCCGACGCGGAGTTCAACTTCGAGTTCAAGGAGCCGCTCAACGTCCCGAACCCGCTGTTGTCGATGCTGGATGCGAGCTTCGGCTATCCAGCGCCGGCCGACGCACCGCCGGGCACGCCGCCCACCGTCATCGTTCGGGGCATCAACCGATCTGTGCTGGCCGGTCAACGCATCGGCATCCTCGGTGCCAATGGCCAGGGCAAGTCCACGCTAGTGAAGACGGTGGCGCACGCGCTGGCGCCGATTGCCGGCGAAATCAGCGAAGGCAAAGGGTTGAACATCGGCTACTTCGCACAGCAGGAACTCGACGTGCTGCGTCCTCTCGACACGCCGATGGAACACATGATTCGGCTCGCCAAGGACACGCCGGCGCACATGCGCGCGCCCGGCCAGAGTGGTACCGAACAATTCCTTCGCACCTTTCTCGGCACCTTCAGTTTCAGCGGCGACATGGTCCATCAGGCAGTCGGCACGATGAGCGGCGGCGAAAAGGCCCGACTCGTGTTGTGCATGATCGTGTGGCAGCGTCCCAACTTGCTGCTGCTCGACGAGCCTACCAACCACCTGGACCTGGCTACCCGCGAAGCGCTAGGCATGGCACTCAACGAATTCGAAGGCACTGTGATGCTGGTCAGCCACGACCGGTCCCTGCTGCGAGCGGTATGTGATGAATTCTGGCTCGTCACCAAGGGTGGGGTGGAGCCCTTCGACGGCGATCTCGACGATTATCAGCAGTTCCTGCGCGATGAAGCTCGTCGCATGCGCGAGCAGGCTGCCGGAGCGTAGAGGCGCTTTGTTTGACGTGGTCGAGGGCCTTTACAGCCTGTCACGGTTGACGCAGCTGGCGAACGACATCGAGTGCACCCGACACCGGCGCGATGGCCAGACGCCGTAACCTGCGGGTGCTTGAGCTCATGCGGGAAGAGGCGCTTCTCGTTCGCGCTGATGGTGAACTGGATATCGGGTGCGCCAGGTTGACCGATACCGTCGCGCAAGCTCGGACGGTGAGCGACCACTGTCGCGAATATCAATGCCTTGCCTGGTTCGCGATAGTGAAACTCGAGCAGGAGACTCACGTTGACGTCGTGCGCCTGGATAGTTCGATCGTAGCGGCCGCACAAGAGATGGTCGCGACCTCAAATTCGCCGAACTCCTTGCATCTTTGTTGCGCGATTGCTGAACGAACGCCGGCAGCGTTCGCGCAGAATGAGCGAGCTCGGGCGTGATTACGTACACGTTGCCGCCTTCCGGTCTACTATCCGCTTATGCTTGGACAAACTACTTTTGAACGGCGACTGAATGCCCGACTGAGTAGCAAGCGGCTCAGGGCAAAGGAGGGAAACATGCAACGCTTGGCGCGGTGTTCATGGATTTGCACCCCAAATCAATGTTGCCTTCCGATGCGACCGTTCGTGCTTGGCCTGGCATCCGCATACGCGATCGCGGTATCCGGGGCACCGCCGCTCCCTGGCGGCGGCCAGTTCGTCGCGGGCAGCGGCGCTATAACGACCGGCAGCCAGTCCGTCACGATCAATCAGACGTCGTCGCGGGGCGTGATCGACTGGCGCAGCTTTTCGATCGGGTCGTCTCGCACGGTGACTTTCGACAACGGTAGCGGCGCGACGCTCAATCGGGTGACGGGCGGCGATCCTTCCACGATCCTGGGGCAGATGCACGCGAGCGGCAGTGTCTATCTCATCAATCCGCACGGCGTGCTAGTGGCCCCCGGTGGCGTGATCGCGACGGGCGGGCGCTTCGTTGCATCGACCCTGAATATCGATCCGAACGCCTTCATGCAGGGCGGCCCGCTCGCGTTTTCGGGCGGAGGCAACGGAGTGGTGATCAATCTCGGCAAGATCGGTTCGAGCGGCGGCGACGTGTTCCTCGTGTCGCGCAAGTCGGTGATCAACGCCGGAAGCATCGATGCGCCGAAGGGAACGGTTGAACTGGTGGCAGGCAATCAGGTGCTGCTGCAGGACGCGTCCGCTGGCCAACAGGTATTCGTGCAGGCGGGAAGCGGCGGTACGGTGATAAACGCGGGCACGATCGGGGCGGCGCAAGCCAGCTTGCAAGCCGCCGATGGCAACGTGTATGCCCTCGCGGGCAACAGCGCTGCGATCCGCGCGACCGGCACTGCAACCCGCGATGGCCACGTCTGGCTAGTTGCGGACAAGGGCGAAGTTCATGCGGACGGCACGATCATCGCGAAGGATACGGACGGCAGCGGCGGCTCCGTCGACACTCGCGCAACGACGCTCGACATCGGCAGCGCGACGGTGCTCGCGGGCCATTGGACATTGAGCGCACCGATCTTCACGATCGATGCGAACGCCGCCAATGCAATCTCGCGCAGCCTGGGCAAGGGCACATCGGTGGACGTTACGGTCACAGGCGCGAACAGCGATATCACGGTGAGCGGCAACGTCGAGTGGCAAGGCGGCGCATCGCTTGCGCTGAATTCCGCGCATAGCGTGTCGATCGCCGCTGGCTCGGCCATTCGCAACACCGGCGGCGGCAACCTCACCGTTCGCGCCGATGCAGCGGGCATCGACAATGGCGGCGGCATCGGCAATCAAGGCACGATCGACTGGTCGAGGAGCAGCGGCATCGTAAGTCTGCTCTACGACTTGAATGGCAGCTATTCGGCCGGAACGCTGCTCGCCAATCGATGCTGGCCGGGCTTGCCCTTCAGCGGCTACGTCACGCAGATCACCGCATACACGCTCGTGAACAACGCCACGGATCTGATGAACGTGTCGCGGGATCTGAAGGGCAATTACGCCCTCGGCAAGGATATCGACCTGAAGACGACGCAGAGCACCTCCTTCACTCCGATCGCACCGACCGACACGGCGCCCTTCGCCGGGCAATTCGATGGCTTCGGCCATGTCGTCAGTAACCTGAATATCCAGGTCCCCGCTCAAGCGTACGTTCCGTATGCCGGGCTGTTCGGTGTCGTTGGACAGAGCGGCGTCGTACGGAACATCGGGGTGGCGAACGCCGAGGTGGAGGGCGGGATCGGTGGCAGTTTCGGCGCGCTCGCCGGGCGAAACGATGGCGTCGTCGCCTATGCATGGTCGACCGGTGGAGTGGGGTCGGGCGCGGCGTTCGGCGGCGTCGGGGGTGGCGGTCTCGTCGGGTGGAACAAGGGCACGATAGAACGGTCGTGGAGCGGCGCATCCGTTGGCGGCAATGGTTCGTATGGCGGCCTCGTCAACCAGAACGACGGCTGGATCGTGCAGTCTTTCGCGACCGGCTCGATCAACGTTGGCGGCTCGCACGCGAGCGGCGGCGGACTGGTCGCAAGGAACACGGGGGTGATTCAACAATCCTATGGCACGGGTCCTGTCGGCTCCTTGATGGGAGACGGTGCACTTGTCGAATACAACGCCAGCACGGGCATCATCGAAGAGTCGTTTGCCGTGGGGCGGTCGAGTGAGCGACCGACGCCCGATATCAACGGCGCGATCGCCACGCTGAACTCGGGGACGATCCGCAACGACGTGTACTGGAACAAGGAAACGACGAATCAGCTGAACGCGGTGCATGTCAGCGAGGGCGGTACGGCACCGCCCGCGACAAACGGATTGACCACTGCGCAGATGAGCAATCCGGCGAGCTTCGTATCGTGGAACTTCGGGCCTTCGGGCGTCTGGGCGATGCCGGCGGGCGCGACGTATCCCGTGTTGCGATGGCAACTGACGGCGCATTGAGAACTCTTTGCGGCCCGTAACATGGCCTGATTGAGCGACCGCGCTTATTCAGGGTGCGACCTTGAGCGGGAGAAGTGCCGAGCGGGAGAAGAGGGTCGGGTACGGAAGCTCGGCGCGCGGGCGCAGCGGTGCATGGCGATTGACCTGCGATCTTCGGCGCGCGGCCAGTTGCCGTCACTCGCCTGTACCAGAAACGAGCCATTCAAATGGCTGCTCACAGAGAGAATTGGACGTCTGGGAAGCGCATTTCTTGCTCCATCGGATAGGCATATCTATGCTATCCGGCTACTCGGGGTTCGAAGCCAATCGAAAAATCGGTGCGAGGACCATGATGTCCGTCGGTGCCCAATCGGAATTGCCTTGCCGCTCCCATCGCGCGCTCTCGATCGTTGTTGAAGACGGCCGCGGTCAGGATCCGGATTGGAAACTTGCTTCGGTCCAGGACAGGCGCGATGTCGCCACCCGTCGAAGAGTCGACCTTGCGCACGATAGAGACATCCGTTCGACCGACCACTTGCAGGCTCCCCGTCACAACGCCTTCCTCAAGCGCGAACGCCTCAAAACCCGCTCTGCCGGATCAGCGCGCCGAGCACATGCGTGCCGCCCTCAATCAGCAGACTTCGACGCGCGCCATCGATCTGCAACTGCCCGCGCGTTTCCCACAGGTTGACGGGCGGCGCATCCAGCCCAACGAGCACATGGAACAGCGCCGGGTTGGGAACCAGCGTGCCACGCTCCGACGAAACCGCAAGCGGCCCTTTGTAGCGCGACGCGAGCATCGGGTGATCGAGCTGACGCACGCGCGTGGTGTCGATGGCAAGCACGCGCCCCGCGATCGGCGCGACCTGTCCGACGGGATAGAAGCGCGCCCGGTCGCCGATGGCGATGCGCTGAACCTCGTCCTGTTTGACGAACGCGTCGACCTGCCAGCTACGCGGATCGATCAGCACGCCCACCGGCACCTTCGGATTGATCCATTGCCCGGCGCGCCATTGCGGATCGACGTCGGTCCAAAGGCCCGCGAACGGCGCACGCAGGCTCAGACGCGCGATCTCCGAGTGCGCCGCGGCGTTTTCCTCGTATTGCACGCGCAGGCGCTCGCGCACTGAGGTCTGCTGATCGAGTCCGTTCGCATCGGCGATGAGACCCGCGAGCCGCCCTTCGTAGCCGCGAATGCCGGCCTCGCTGCGGCGCATTCGCGCGGCGATATCGGGTTCGTCCATTTCCATCAGCGTCGCGTCGGAACTCACCGGACCGGAAGGCAGAATCGTCTGGATGCGCGCGGGAAACGGCACGAATACGCGCAGCACGCGCTCCGCGCGCGCGACTCCGTCCGCGTGGATCTGCGTGCGCCAGGGCAGCGCGAGCAACACCAGCGCGAGCGCGACGAACAGGCCGAACACGAGCCGGCGTCCATGCGCCACTCGCCGCCGATTCGCCCACCAGTAGCCGAGCTCGCGCCATACCGGCAGCACGATGAACCAGCTTACTTCCACGACGAACAGCACGATGCCGAGCAGCTTGAAGAAGAACAGATACACCGTGACCGCGATGCCGAGAAACAGCACGAGCCGATAGAGCCAGGTCACGAACTCGAACGCGACGAGCAGGCGCCGCTGCATGACGCCGAACGGCTCGGGCCACGGATCATCCAGACCGAGAAGCGCGCGTCGCAGACTCACCCGCGCAAGTGCGGACGCGCGGAAATGCAGGTTCGGAAAGTCGAGCAGATCCGACAGGATGAAGTACCCGTCGAAGCGCATGAACGGACTCGCGTTGAGCGCAAGCGAGAGCACCCAGCTCGTCGTCGCGAGATAGAGGAACGCGTTGCGCAGCGGCCCCGGATCGCTCAACGCCCAGCACAGCGTCGAGAGGCCGGCGAGCGACAGCTCGCACAGAATGCCCGCCGACGCGATCGCGAGCCGCTGGCGCGCACGTTTGAGCTTCCAGCTTTCGCCGGTGTCGGTGTAGAGCATCGGCCACAGCACGACGAACGCCACGCCCATGTGCGCGACCTTCAACCCGAGGCGCGTGGCGACGATCGCATGCGCCATCTCGTGCAGCGTCTTGGCAACGATGAGCGCAAGCGCAAAACTCAGCATGCCTTCGACGGAGAAGGACTCGACCACGGCCTTCGTGAACACATCCCACTGCTGAAGCACGAGCACGATCCCTACAATGCTCGCGATCACGACGATGATCGGCGTAACCGGCGTGAAGAGCCAGTCGAGGCGCTTCGCGAGCCATGCGAGAAAACGCTGCGGGCGCACCAGCGGAATGCGGAAGAACAGATAGTGATGCAGCCACCAGCGCCACGTGAACCATTGCGCGCGCTGAGCGTTGCGCAGGCGCGCGAGCGTGTCGGGAGTCGGCTTCAGCAGTCCGTGCCGTTCGAGAAACGCGCGGAACGCGATCACCTGTTCGATCATGGGCCGCAGCGCGGTATCCCGCTCGATCTCGCTGCAGATCTGCGCGGGCGGCCTGTCCCAGCGCAGCAGACATTCGAACTCCAGCCAGCCGATGCGATAGAAGCGGTTGACGACGACGTCCTGGATCACCCACGCGGGTTCGCCATTCCTTCCAGGCGATGCTTCCGAGAGGCGCAGGTCTTCGCGCAAGGCGGGCGAGGGCGCGTCGGGATCGATCGTCATCACAGTCCCGTCCAGGCGCGCAGCGCGGCGAGCGGGCGGCGCAGCAGGTAGTACGCGAGGCTCACCGGCCGGCCGTACAGTTTCGCGGTGCCGTGCAGGCCGAGCCGCGCATGCTCGCGCTCGTTCGCATCGTCATCGACGCTCGCGAGCAGCCGGTACGCGACGATGTCATCCTCGGTCGCCTTCGCTTCGTAGCTCGTCTCGACGATGCGGCCGTGCAGCGGCGCGAGCGGCCACGCCGTCAGATAGAGCGTGACCTCGTCGCCGGGATCAAGCGCGATGGCGTCCGCGACGGCCAGATGGATGAGGATCGCGGGCTTGCCCGGATCGGCGAGTTGCAGGATGCGCTCGCCGGTGATGACGGGCTTGCCGATCCAGTCGTTCGGATCACTGAACACGGCCACGCCGTTTTCCGGCGCGAAGACGCGCGTGCGTTGCAACTGCGCCGTCACCGCCGCGAGTTCCGCGCGGCGCTGTTCCGCGACGCCGTTCAGCACAGTCAGCTCGTTCTTGCTCTGCGCGTTGTCGAAGGCGCGCTGGCTCGCGGCGGTCAGTTCCGCATCCGCGACGGCGACCTGTCTTTGCAGCACGTCGACACGGCTCTTCAGCGACGTCTCGTCGAGCGAGAAGAGCAGCGCGCCCGCGTCCACCCGCTGATTGGGCCGCACGGCGAGCGAAGCGATGACGCCATCGATCGGCGAGCTGATGATGCGCGCGCTGCCCGAGACGATTTCCGCAGGCGCGAGCACGGTCTGCCGCACGGGAACGAACAGCAGCAGCGCGGCGGCCGCGCACGCGACGAGCACCTGCCGGCGCGACGGCCGCCAGCCGAAGCGCAGGCTGCGGCGCGTAAGCGACCACCAGCAGTAACCCCAGGTCTTGACCGTGCCGCGCAGCACGGCGGCGAAGGCAACGGCTGGAGGATCGTCCAGCAGCACGAAGAGCAGCGCGAGCCGCTTGCCATTCGGCGCATGCACGGGCACGCACCAGACGCCCTTCGGCCACCATTCGGCCCAGCCATCGGCGATGTCGGGCGGCGGATCGACGGCGTCGCGCGCGAACCATTGCGGCTCGTCGCCGGCGAGCTGCGCCGCGATCCACGCGCTCGCGCGCCCGAGCCAGACGAGATAGGGCGAGTCCTCGGCGGGCGAGGCGAGACCGGACGCGCACACGAGCTCGCAATGCCTGCCGCGATCGGCGAACACGAGCGCCTGTCGGAACGGCTGCACCGCGTGCAGATCGTTGGCCATCGTGAACGCGAGCGCATCGATGGATTCGGCTGCCATCGCGCGCTCGCGCAGCGCGTCCAGATAGAGCAGCAGCGGCGCGGGCGGGAAGGGTTCGTTCATCGCGGCTCGTTCAGGGATTCGCCGGAATCCGCGCGACGCCGCTCATGCCCGCGACGAGATCCTGGGGTGCGCCGTCGAGTTGCGCTTCGAGTTCGACCGTCTGCGCGACCGCATCGACGCGCGCGTTGACCGCGCTCACGTGCGCCGGATAGGTCTTGCCGGTTTCGTGAATCGTTATGTCGAGCCGGCTGCCCGAACGCAGCCTGACGAGCAGCGCGGATGGCACGTTCAGCCGCACCTTGAGGGCGCCGTCGCTGACCAGGTCTACGATCGGCGTGCCCGCGCTGACGGTCTGATACGGCTTGACATACACCTTCGCAATGCGTCCGCTGAACGGTGCGATCACCTGGCAATAGCCGAGCTGCGCTTTCGCGAGCGAGAGCGCGCCCTTGGCCTTCTCGACATCGGTGGAAGCCATCGCAACCTCGATGTCGCCTGCCGCCTTCAGTTCGCGCAGGCTGCGCTTGGCGGCGAGATTCTGGTTCGCCATGTTCAGTTCCGCCTTCGCGACGCTCGCGCGGGCTTGTACTTCGGCGCAGTTCATCTGCGCGATCACGGCGTTCTTCGCGATAGGCTTGCCGAGCGACGCATGCAGATCGGTGACGGTGCCGTTCATCTCGCTCGACAGCGTGGTTTCGAGACTGGGCGCGAGCAGCACGCGGATCGCGTTGGGATCGTCGAGACCGTCGCCCGCAGGCTTCGCGGCCTGCGCGAGCGGCAGGACGAACAGCAAAAGCGCGGCCGCGCGCCGGATGCGATCAGCGCACGGATAGGGCATCGCTCGCTCCGGCGGGCTGGGCGACAAGCGGTTGCGCGATTTCAGGCGCGGGCGGCGACATCTGTCCGAACGGCGCGAGCGGCGCGGCCGAATCGGGTGCGGGAAGCCTCGGCAGATACTCTTCCTGCCGCGTCATCGTGCGCTTGATTTCCAGCGCGAGCGTATCGACGTCGTCTTTCGCGATGGCGTCGGGCATGACGTCGTAGCCGAGCGAGTTGTAGAGCCGTCCCCACGCCGACTGGCAGTCGGAATACGCCGCCTCGCGCAGATAGCGCGACAGCAGATAACGCCCTTCGGCGCGGATCACTTCCAGCTCGGACCCGATCGACGCCGTGCGGGCGGCGTTGGCGTAGTCGAGCAGGTCGTGATCGACGCGCAGGCTGTCGTCGGCGAAGTTCAGTTCCTGCAACGCGAGCTGATAACGCAGCGAGCCGATGCGCACCTGCGTGAGAATCGCCATCGAAAGCGCCATGCGCCGCAGGTTGTCGGTCTGCTCCTGCGAGGCCGCCTGCTCGTTCAGCGCGGGCAGTTGCAGCAGGCGGAACAGGTTCAGCGACACGCGCACGCCCACCGCCGCCCAGTAGTTGTTGTAGAGATAGGTGTTGGAGTCATAGTTCACGTTCATGTCGATGCCGATGTTCGGCCACAACTGCGCCTTCGCGATCTTGATGTCGTTCTCGTTGACCCGCTTGCGATACCACTCCTCCATGATCTCCGGGCGGTTCTGCAACGCGATCAGTTCGAGCGTCGGCTGCGGCGTGGACAGGGGCGGCAATGGCAGCGCGCCGTCGTTGGTGTCGGCGAGCACGAGCGGCGTGCCGGGCGGCAGCGACATCAGCGCGACCAGTTCGGCCTGCGCGAATTCCAGATCCTGCCGGCGCACGGTCAGGAGCGAGATGGCGTCGAGGAGCGCGCGCTGATAGGCCAGCACGTCCTGCCGTGGCATCAGCCCCTTGTCTTGCGCCTCGTGCGCATTGCGCAGCGCGGCCTGGGTACGCGCGATCAACTGATCGACCTCGGGCTTCAGGCGCTGCGCGGACAGCGCGCGCCAGTAGGCGTTGCGCACGTCCTGAAGCACGTTCTGCGCGACCTTGCGGCGGCGCTCCTCGGCCATCAGCATCTGATCCGACCGTTGCTGCGTGCGGTAGTACGCCATGCCGAAGTCGATCAAATTCCACGTCATGCCGAGCGACACGAGTTCGTGATAGCGCTGCTCCGAGGTAGACGGCCGCAAGCTCACCTGCCGATCCTCGATGCCGATCGAGGTGCCGCCCGAGTCGTTGCTGCGATACGAATAGCCCGCCGAGGCCACCAGTTGCGGCAACAATGCATTGGTCGAGACATCGCGCAGATTCGCGGCGAGCGCGCTTTCCATCAGCTTGAGCCGGTAGTCGAGGTTGTATTTCAGCGCCCGCGCGGAGGCCTGATAGAACGTGATGGGGCCTTTGACCGGCTCCTGCGCGTCGTACATGGCGAGCTGGTCGGTGACGACGCGGTCGCGAATCTGATCGGTCGTCGCGGGTTGCGGCTGAAGGGACGAGCAGCCCGCGAGGACGCACAGCGCGAAGGCGGTCGCGGCTCCGGACAGATGCGGCTGATGTCGTGGCATGGCGCGAATCCTCGTTCGAGAGCTAGCGACTGGCCGTTCTGCCGCGCATGGCGGGCAGCTTGCGCGCGGCTTCATGCAATTGCGACCCGAAAGCTTGCGCGGTCTTTGCCGGCGCCTTTTCGACGGGCGGATGCATGCCGTCCGTCAGATGGCTCGCGAGCGCGGCGAACACCGAAGGATCAGCGAGCAGGCCGTCCGCATCGAGGCTCACGCGTCCGTGACGGCCGAATATCCACGCTTCATCGAAGGTGCTCGCGAGCTGACTGTCGCGCACCGTGCGGCCGACGAACTCGCCGGGCTGAAGCTCGGGCATCGTGCGGGACGCCAATGACACATCGGGTTCGAGCGGCCAGCCGATCTGGCTGCCGTCCGCCTCGCGCGAGCGCTCGGTCGCACGCACGGCATCCGCCTCGACGACGGGCGTCACGAACACAGTGGGCACGAAGTTCTGCTCCGTCTGCAAATTGGCCGTGGTCGCGAGTGCCTCGTTCCAGTACGGGCCCGCGCCTGCTGGCGGAATATAGGGCGATGAGATATCGAGGTGGATCACCAGCGCGGCTTGCGCGGTCGCGCCTGCGGTGTCGCTCACGGTGTAGGTGAACGTGTCCTGCAGCACCTGGCCGAGTCCGGCCGCCGCCAGCACTTGCGGGTTCGTCAGATCGATCGCGTAGGTGTACGTGCCGTCCGCGTTCAGCGTGAGCGTGCCGTAGCGGCCCGCCAGCGCGTGCCCCGGCGTAGCGGTGGCGCCGGTTTCCGACTGCACGCCGGCGACGTCGAGATGATCGTTCGCATCGACATCGCCGTCATTGGGGAGCACGTTGCCGCGTGCCTGAGGCGCGGGCGTCTGATCGCTCGCGGCGTTGCTGTCGTCGTGCGGGGCGGGCGTATCGTCGGCGCCGTGGATCGTGACCGTGAGCGTGGCCCGCGAGTTCGCGCCCGCCGTATCGCGCATCTGGTACGCGAATGTTTCGGTGAGCGTGTCGCCGTTCGTGCGCAGCGCCTGCACGGCCGCATTGGCGTTGTCGACCACATAGTCGTAGCTGCCGTCCGCCTTCACGATGAGCGTGCCGTATTGCCCGGCGAGCGCCTGTCCCGCTTCGGCGCTGCCGCCCGCTTCGTTCGCGATGCCGACGACCTGTTTCGTCTCGCCGTTGGCCGCGCTGTCGACATCGGTATCGTTGGCGAGGACGTTGCCGGTAGCATTGCGTCCCGGCGTGCCGTTGCTCACGCCGCCGGCTTCGATCGCCGTGCTGCTGTCGTCGTGGGCGACGGGCGCGTCGTCGCGCCCGTCGATGGTAACGCGCAACTGCGCCGTGCCCTGCGCGCCGAGCACATCCTCGCTCGTATAGGTGAACACGTCCTGCAGCGTCTGGCCGCTCGTGCGCAGCGCCTGCACGGTGGCCGATGCATTGTCGAGGGCATAGCGCCAGGTGCCGTCGGCGTTCATCGTCAGGGTGCCGTACGCGCCTTGCAGCGGCGTGCCGACCGCGCCGCTCCCGCCCTGCACGGCGCTCACGTGGATGGCGTCGCCGTCGGCGTCGGAGTCGTTGGCGAGCACGTTGCCCGACGGATCGATGCCTGGCGTCGCGTTGTTCACGCCGCCTGCTTCGACGGCGGTTGCGGTGTCGTCGCGGGCGACGGGCGCATCGTTGCGTCCGCGCACGACGATCGTGAGCCGCCCGAGGTCCGTCAGATCGTCGCGATCCCGCACCCGATACGTGAAGACATCGTCGACGGTCTGCAGCGGACCCAGCGCGATGACCGTCGGATTTGTCGCATCCACGCGATAGAGATAGGTGCCGTTCGCGCCGATGAAGAGCGTGCCGTACTGCCCTTGCAGAATCGTGGCGTCGACGCTGCTGCTGCTGCCCGGTGCGATCGCCGACAACGGCACGGCCGCGGCCGGGCCGCCTGCGCGGGCCGCGTTGCCGCTGAGCGAGTCGTTCAGGTCGACGTCGGTGTCGTTGGCGAGCACGTTGCCGACGGCGTCGAACGCTCTGCCGTTGCCGATATTCGCCGAAGCGAGGGCGAAATCGTCGTGGGCGACGGGCGCGTCGAAAGCGCCGCGAATCTGCACGGAGATCTGCGCCGTGTCGGCAGCGCCCGCTGCGTCGTGCATGCGATAGGTGAAGGTTTCCTGCACGCTCTGGCCGATGATCAGGCTCTGCACGGCCGGCAGGCTGTTGTCGACGACGTAGGTGTAGCTGCCGTCCGGGTTGATCGTGAAGGTGCCGTAGGTGCCTTTGACCGAGGTCGCGCCCGCGACGGCGGCGAAGCTGCCCGGCGAGGCCTCGGCGCCGGCCCGCACGCCATCGATGGCTTTGGTGTCGCCGGCGTCGACGTCCGTGTCGTTGAGCAGCACGTTGCCGGTCGGATCGACGCCCGGCGTCTGGTTGAGCGTGCCGCCGGCTTCCAGCGCGCTCGCCACGTCGTTTTGCGCGACCGGATTGTCGTTCCTGCCGGAAATGACGATGTTCAGCTCCGCCTGCGCCGGCGCGCCGTGCGAGTCGGTGACCGTGTAGGTGAAGCGCTCGGTGAGGGTGTCGGTCGCGAGCCGCAGCGCCTGCACGTTCGGGTTGGCGTTGTCGACGACGTATTGCCACGCGCCGTTCGCGCCGAGCGTCAGGCTGCCGAATGCGCCGCGCAGCGGCTGGCCCGGCACGCCCGCCGTGCCCGCGCCCGCCGAAGCGCCCGTGCGGATCGCCGTCACCGTCAGCGGGTCGTGCTCGGGATCGCTGTCGTTGGCGAGCACGTTGCCCGATGGATCGACGCCCGGCGTGCCGTTGTTCGCGCCGCCTGCTTCCACCGCGCGGCCGGTGTCGGTCTGAGGCGTCGGCGCGTCGTTCACGCCGCGCACGGTGATGACGAGTTGCGCCTGATCGGTTAAGCCGCTCGTATCGACGATCCGGTACGTGAAGGTTTCGGTGAGCGTCGCGCCGGCCGCGAGCGCGCGCACCGCCGCATTGTTGCTGTCCACCGCGTAGTCATACGCGCCGTTCGCGCCGATGCGGATCGTCCCGTACAGGCCCGCGATGCTCGTGCCGTTCGCGGCGGTCGTGCCCGCCGCGACCGCCGTGAGGCTGCCGCCCGCCGCTTCTGCGCCCGTTCGGACGCCGTTCACCACGAGCAACGTGTTCGGATTGTCGGTATGGTCGACGTCCGTATCGATGCCGTTGCCGCCCGGCTGCGTCGTCGTGCCGGGGCGGCTCGCCTGCGTGATGACATTGCCGGTCGCATCGACGGGATTCACGCCGGTGCTGGCCGAACCGGCGCTCGTCGCGCCCGCGTCGTCGCTCGCGACGGGATTGTCGTTCGCGCCGTGCACCTCGATGCGCAACTGGGCGAGATCGGAGAGCCCGCCCGCGTCCGCCAGCGCGTAGGTGAACGTATCGACGAGCGGCGCATCGGCGGGCACGAGCGCCTGGACCTGCGCGTTGCTGTTGTCGATGGCATAGCGATACGAGCCGTCCGCGCCGATGATCAGCGTGCCGAACGCGCCCGCGATGCTCGTGCCATTGCCGCTCGTCGTGCCTGCGGAGACCGTCGCGAGCGGCGCGTCGACCGCGCTTTCGGGCCGATTCGTGATGCCCGTCACGCGATGCGTCTCACCGTTTGCCGCGCTGTCGACGTCGGTGTCGTTGACGAGCACGTTGCCCGTCGCGTTGCTGCCGGGCGTGCCGTTCGCGACGCCGCCCGCTTCGGTGGCCGACCCGGTGTCCTCGACGCCGATGGGCGTGTCGTTCGCGCCGTGGATCGTCACGGTGAGCGTCGTGCTGGCGCTCGCGTTCGCGCTGTCGTTCACGAGATAGGTGAAGCGCTCGGTCAGCGTCTGGCCGGAGAGCCGCAGCGCCTGCACCGCCGCATTGGCGTTGTCGACGACATACTGATAGCCGCCGTTCGCGCCCAGGCTCAACGTGCCGTACAACCCGGCGATGACGCCGCGCCCCACGTTCGGCAGAAAGATGCTCGCGCCGCTCTGGTTGCTCACCTGCACGACGCGCAGTGCGTCGCCGTTGGTGGCGATATCGACGTCCGTGTCGTTGTTGAGCACGTTGCCGGTCGGATCGACGCCCGGCTGCGCGTTGGCGTTGCCGCCGGCCTCGGTCGCGCTCGCTGCATCGGGGACGGCCACGGGGGTGTCGTTGACCGCCGTCACCGTGATCGGCAGCGTGCTGATGGCGATGCGCGCATCGGCCGCTTCGCCGGGAATGCCGTTGCCGTTGAAGTCGCCGAAATTGCCGCGGTCGTTGGTGCTGACCGTCAGCGTATCCGGGCCGTTGAAGTTCGCGTTGCCGAGATATTGCAGGTTCGCGAGCGCGCTGTTGAGCGAAGCGAGCGTGCCCGTCAGCGTGAGCGTCGCGGTGTGATCGCCCGATTCGGTGACGCCGGCGGGCAGGGCGCTCAGGAAGAGCGTGCCGTGCAGCACGTTGAGCGCGACCTGAAGCGTGCCGCCGCCCGCGTCCACGTCGCTCACGGCGACGCCCGCGAGGCTGAGCGTCGTGTCTTCGAAACCGGTCGGCGATGCGGGCAGCGTGTTGACGGGCGCATCGTTCTGCTCGACGTAGCCGGCATTCGCGCTCGCCGTGCCGCCATCGGCGAGCGTGAAGCCGATGGTGCCGAGCGGCGTGGCCGTGTCGCTGTCGATGCGCACCGCGAGCGCGCCGACCGGCTGCGGATACGTGATCGCGCCCGTGGGCGCCTGAATGCGATAGACGCCGAGCGGCAGCACGCCGAATGCGTAGTGTCCGTTCGCGTCGGTGGCGGCGGTGTAGACGAGGTTGTCGGCGGTGGTGGCGAGGTTGCCGTCCACACCCGCCCACGTCAGCGTGACGGTCTGTCCGGCGAGGCCGGGGCCGTCGGGCGTCGCCGATGCCGTCGCGGATGCCGTGTCGTCCCACAAGGTGCCGCTCACCAAGCCGAGTCCCGCCGCGCTCGTGCGCACGTAGGTGTTGGGGCTCGTGCCCGCGCCGGTGCGCTCGCCGTCCGCCGTGCCCGCGACGCCGACGCCCGAGCCGCCCCAGCTCGTGAAGCTGTCGGGCAGGCTGGTCCACATGAGCGTCGCGTTGGTCGGAGCGATGGGCGCGGCGTTGGGTGCATCGGCTGAATAGAACACCTGCACCTGACTGTTCACCGCGAGTTCGGCGAAGGTGACGCGAAGGCCGTTGCTCGTGTCCACCGCCGCGCCGATGCCCGCGAGCTGCGCCGCCGTGTAGGTCGTGCCGTTGAGCACGAGACGGTCGAACGTATAGCCGGTCGCGCCCGTGAAGCTGTCGGTGAGCACGACGTCGTAGGCCGGTGACGTGCCGCTCTGCGTGAAGCGCACGTCGACCTGAGCCGTGCCGCCATTCGTGCCGACGCCCGGATCGAAGCCGTAGACCTGCTTCTGCACGCCGCTGAAATTCGGCTCGACGATATCCTCGCGCACCGTATCCGCGGTCGACAGCAGGTTCGTGCCGGAGCGGTCGACGGCGCTCATCGTGAGCGCCGCGCCCGCGACATTGGATGCCTGATTGGCCACGCGCGTGTTGAATTCGAGCGAGATGCCTTCGAGGTCGGCGTCGTTGTCCGGGTTGACGATGTTGCCGAGCCGGAACGTGATGGTCTCGTTGCCGTTGGCATCGGTGACGACGCTGATGTTCGCCGCGTTGAGCACGCCCGTGGGCGCGGCGCCCGACAGGTCCGGCGTGATCGGCAGCGCCTCGGGGCTGGTTTCGTTGCCGGTTTCGTTGAGCGTGCCGCCCGTAACGAGACTGGTGAGGTCCGTCGTGATGCCGTTGTTCGAGATGAACACGATGCGCGCCGTGCCATCGTTGATGAAATGCAGGCCGTTCTGCAGCGTGATTTGCAGCGAGTAGTCGTTGGTCGCGCCCTCGGCGAGCAGCGAGACCACGCGATAGCGGACCACTTCGCCCACGGCGACGCTCTCGTCCGATGCGTCGGTGGGCGAGGGCGCGGGCGTGTCCGCGAGGCCGCCCACGCGCGAGATCCTCACGACCTGCGCGACCGGCACCGTGAGCGTCGCGCTCGTGCGGTAGTCGTTGAGCGCGCCGCCGTTGAGCAGACCGTCCGCGCCCGTGCGCTCTCCGGCGGGATCGGCGCTGGCCGATGTGGTGCCGTCGAGGCTCGTCCACTGAACCGTCGCGGTGTTGTCGAAGGACGGCACGCTCGCCGCCGACGCGAGCACCGTTCCCGAGACGCGGATCGTTACGCTGCCGCCCTTCGCGATGTCGACGTTCGCGCCCGCTGCCGTGCGCAACTGGCCGCCCGCCAGTTCGAAGTCCGGGCCGCCGTGGTTGGTCGCGCCGTTCTGGTAGGTGACGCCGAGGATCGCCAGATTGCCGAGCTGCGCGGGAAGCGTATCGAGAAAGCCCACATCGAACGCGTTGAAATCGGTCGCGGCCGCGCCGTTGCCGATCGTGATGTCGTACTCGACCGTATTGCCCGCGTCGACACCGAAGCGCGGCAGCGCGGGCGTCGTCTGCGTGACCTGCAGCGTCGGCTCGCGGATCACGACGGTCGGCGCCGCGCCGCTCTGCGCGACGCTGCGATCGAGCGCGGCCGCGCCGTTGGGCGTGTCGCCGTCCGGGTCGCTGTAGACCAGCCGGCCGGGATCGGCGAGCGTCACGCCCGCCTGATTGCCCGTCGTGTTGCTCGCCACCAGATGCACGCGGATCACGAAGGAGTCGTTCGCGCCGATGTTGTCGGCGTTCGCGCCCGCGCTCGCGAAGGTCAAGCGCGCGCCCGCGCCGTCCGCGCCCAGTTGGCCCGACAACGCCGCGAGGCTCGCCACGCTCACGCTGCCGTTGAAGTCCGCCGCGAGCGCGGCGCTGCCCGCGGCGGTCGTGATGATCTGATAGCCGAGCCCGCCATTGAAGCTCGTGTCGAGGCGCAGGCCGGCGGGAATCAGGTCGTCGACGCGCAGATTGCGCGTGCCGCCTTCGGGCAGCGTCACCACGATGTCGTAGGTCATGCTCTCGCCGATCACGAGGTCGCTGCCGGTCGTGTGGCTCGCGCTCGAATCGGCGTCGTCGAGCGTGCCGCCGCCGTATTGCACGCTGACGGTGGGCGCGGCGATCTGCTCGTTGGCCGTGTCGGCGAGATCGGTCGGCGTGAAGTCCGTGCCGCCCTCGACGCTCGCGTAACGCGTGAGCGCGGCGCTCGTCTGCAGCGTGCTCCCCGCGGCGATGCCGCCGATGACCGTCGCATCGTAAGTCACGACGACGACATTCGTGCCCGCCTGATCCGCCGTCGTGCCGGCGCGCCCGGCGACGAGCGTCGCGACGCCGCCTGCGTCGAGGAAGGTGATCGTGTTGCCGCTGACGCTGTAGTCCACGCCCGCTGTGAGTCGCGTGCCGTCGCCGCGATAGATGGCGAGATCGGCTGCCGCGAGACTGCCGCCGACGAACTGAAGGCCGCCGGGCAGCGTGACCGTGGTCGAGGCGTCGAACGCGCCGCCTCCGCCCGTGTTCTTGATCGCGGTGGCGAGACGCACGATGTCGCCGCCGTCGATGCCGCTCACGTTGCCGTCGACGGCGGCGACGTTTGTGACCGAGCCCGCGAAGGGCACGCCCGCACTGCCCGGCGCATTCCAGGTTCCGGTCGTGCCGGACACGGTGCCCTCGCTGCTCGACACGACGCCCTGCCGGATATCGAGCACCGGTTCGGCGACCGATGCGACCACGGCGACATCGGACGATACGAGCGGCGTGTGCGCGATCGTCGTGACCTGGTTCGATTGCGCGAGCACGTCGAAGGAGCGCTGATCGGCGTAAGGCTGATCGCCCACGCGCATCGTGAAGAGAATCTGGATGGTGCTGCCGCCTGTGGCGCCCGTCGCGAAGCTGCCGAAGTCGAACACGAGCGAGTTGCCGCTGCCTTCGGTCACGCTGACCAGGCTGCCCGCGTTCGTATTGGCCGCGCCGAAGCTCCACTGGCCGACACCGCTTCCCTGCGTCCAGTTGATGCCGGTCGCGTTCAGGAGCGGCAGCGGCAGATAGGCCGCGAGCGAGAACCGTTCGTAGTCGCCCGTCACGAGGTCGTAGCGCAGGCTGAAGGTGACGACGTCGCCCGGATTCAGCTCGCCGCTCGCGGGCGGCGTCGTTCCGTTGACCGTGACGAGCGCGATATCCACGTGACCCGTGGGCACCGTGCTCGTCGTCGATGAATCGTCGCTCACCGAGCCGCCCGTCAGATTGAGCCGGTCGAGCAGCAGCGTCGCGGCGACGGTCGCGTGATTGCCGAACGAATCGCCCTCGTTGATGTCGCTCTGCGTGTAGTTGCTCGCGTAGCGCTGGCCGACCACCGCGAGATAGTCGATGCGCGCCGTGGTCGCGCCCTGCCGGCTGCCATCGGAGATGATGTCGCCCGCCAGCGCGCCGGGCTGCAGCGCGCGCGCCGTCGCAATCGACGCGCCGATGTCGAAGGCGAGCGTGGTCGTGCCGTTCGCGTTGACGGTGCGCGTCGAGACGAGCGCGATGGTGCGCGTGACGCCGTCCTGCGTGTAGGTGAGCGTCGGGGTGCCGGTGAGCGTCTGGCCGTCGCCGAGCTGGTCGGTCACGATGAACTGTCCCGCGCCGAGTTGCGTCTTGCCGAGCGCGAAGTAATCGGACAGCGCGACATCGAGGGAATAGGCGAGCGTATCGCCGGGCGTCGCGCCCGCCGTGCCGGTGTCGGTTTGCTCGCTGACCTGCTTCTCCAGCGTCGCGGCCTTGGCGACGAAGGTCGTGCCGGTGCCGTCGGCCGAGCCGGAGAATGCGACGCTCGTATTCGGCGGCGTGAGATCGCGCGGATCGAGCGGCACCCACTGGCCGCTTCCCGATGCCGTGCCGAACGCGATCGTCACCGGCGCGCCCGTGGTCGGATTGATCACGCTCGCGCCGGACGCATCCGTTTGCGGCACGTAAAAGCTGACCACCGTATCGACCGAACCGCTGAGACTTGCGTATTCCACCGAGTACGAACGGATGAACACGGTGTCGCTGTTGATCGCCGCATTGATGAGCGCGGCATTGGTCAGCACCGACCCGTCCTGCAACGTGAGCGACGTGATCGTGCCGCCCGCGCCCGGCGTGATCGCGGTGATTTGAACGTTTGCGGGGACGTCCTGATTGATGACCACATCGGTGAGCGTCTGCCCGGTCGCGGCGGTCGCGGTGACGGTTTCCGTGCGCGCGAAGTTCGGGCCGGTGGCGGTCTCGCCTTCGGGCGTATTGACGGTCTGCTTCAGCGATACGACCGTCGGATGCACGGTGAAGTCCTGTAGCGCAGTCTCGATGATCGTCGGGTCCGTCGTCGGATTGTCGAGCGAGTCGTTGCCGAACTGGAATGCGCCGCGCGCGCCGATCGTCAGGTCGGGGCTGCTGTTGGAGAACGCGGTGTCGGCGAGATTGCTCAACTGCGCGTTGATCTGCACCGTGATCGCCGGCTGGCCCTGCGCGACGCTCGCGAACGGCAGTTCGAGCACAACGAGTTCGTCGCCGGGGCGCAAGCCGTAGGTGGCGGCGTTGACGACGAGCGCGTTGCCGCTCGCGTCCTTCGCGAGCGGATGCACCGCCCGGCCGTTGGCATCGAATGTGATGGTGAAGGCCGTGACCGCCTGGCCGAGATAGCTCGCGGAGACGAACGTGACGCCATCGTTGCCGTCGCGGCCCGTGGAGGGCATCAGGAGGTCCACATAAGGGCCGTATCCGACCTGGCTCGACGTGTTCGTGAAGGAGACATCGAAGGAGAACTGATTGCCGAGCAGCACGCTCTGCGTCGCCGTCGCGAGCGCGACCGTGGGGCTCGCGTCGGCGAGCAGGTGGTCATAGTGCGCGAGCGCGTAGGCGGAGAGCGCGATCGGCTTGTCGAGCGTGCCGCTCGTTACTTCGAGCGTCCAGTCGCCGCCGAGCGCGGCGCTGCCGGTTGCGTCGTCGGATGCGCCGACGGTTGCGCCCGTCGTGCTTGCGAGCGTCTGCACGAGCGACTTGCCGGCCGCGCCCGCGCCGATGTCGCAACCGTAGAGCTCGATGTCCGCGTCGTGGCCCAGATGGCTGCGCCACGTGCCGAGCGCATCGGCCATCTGTACGAGTGTCGTGCTCGTGAAGGTCTGGTTGCCGAGCGTGAACTGGCCGGCCGCGCCGTGCGAGAAGATCTGCACCGAGTCCGCGTGGCCCATGCCGGCGAGGGCGGCCGTGATCGCGCCGATCGCATCCTGCCCCGGCTGAACGACGAGCACCTGCGTGCCGGGCGGCTTTTGCGCAAGCAGTTCGCTGCCGTTCTCGACGCGGCTGTCCAGTACCACCAGGTTACGTGGCGCGACCGGCGCTGCCGCTGGCGCCGAGGCCGTTGCCGTGCCACTGCGCGCGTCCGGTGCTGGAGCGACTTCGGGCGCGGCTGCGGCATGGGCGGAATCGGCATGATGCTGGTAATCGGCGGCCGATGCGGCGGCGCCGTCGAACAGGATGCGCTGTTCGAGCGCCAAGGCCTGGCTGCGCGGCCGCAGATGAAGGGCGCCATTCGACGAACACGGGAAGTCGGCCATTTTCGCCTCGCAGATGCCTGCTGAATTGAAAGCGCTCCCCGGAGTTCATTCTTCGACTTTCAGAGACACGGCGAATTTCGATTTACGAAACGAAATGGGCGCGTATTTCTATTTTCTTCGAAATGCATCTCGTTCTTTCGAATGAATTGGTATACGTAAATATATAAAGGACGGCTCCGAACGCAACACGCGGCTAGAGATTTTTTCGATTTTTTCGCGCCGCGTTGCAGCAATCGGTCAGTCGCGATGAGGAGGGAGGGGGCCGAAGAAGATTGCTTTGAGTCGATCTCGGCCGAATGCCCGGGAGAGCTCCGCGATCATGCAATAGTTGAAGATCAGGGTGACGAGCAGAATCTGTATGGCCCAGAAGCGCGACCAGTTGATGCCGGCCCACAGCTCGTGATTTGCGGCGATGAGGTTGGGCGCGTCCTTCCAGGAATCGTACAGGCGCTCGAGGTAATGAACGACGAGTGCCACGAGCGCATACATCAGCGTCTTCCAAGAGACGTTCCAGATCAGCGGCTTCTCGGGGAAACGGTTGATGAACGGGAGCATGTCGGCAACCAGCACCGACTTGCCGAGAATGAGCGACGCAAAAAGGACCGATGCCGACGACTCCATCGAAATCCCGGTGCCGCGAATCATCAGCGCGCGGATCAGTACAACGATATGCAGAATCACAAAGAAGAAGATCGTAGGCGGCAGCGCCTTGATGAGTTCATGTTTGAGTTTTGCTGCGACCGTGCTCATGATGCGAACCTCCCAATGTTTCCCGGCGCCGGCAGAGTCGTCGTAAGCCTTGCTTTTGAACCAGCCATTCAAGAGATTGAAGCGTCACGGGTCTATTGCTACGTGATTTTCATAGTTTAAAACGAATATATTCTCGCCAGTGCTTTCCATTATCGATTGAAGGTCGATGAACGCCCGCTGGCCGCCGCGATCAATCGCAAATTCCCAGACCTGCGCTGCTTATCTATACGACAGGGGTTTCGAATGACAGCATTCGTGGATCGTCCGGCTGTGTTGTTCGTCGTTCTTCTGGCGTTGTTCGTCGGCGCGGTGGCAGTCGGCGCGTTAGTTTTACGACGCCTTGCTTCGCTCCCGGCGGAAGACCACGAAGACTTCAACATCATTCAGACGTCCACGCTGACCCTGCTCGCACTTCTGGTCGGTTTCAGTCTTTCGATGGCAGTGAATCGGTACGACCTCCGCAAAACTTTGGAGGAAAGCGAAGCCAATGCTATCGGCACTGAGTATTCGCGCGCTGACCTCGCCGATGTTGTCGTGGGCGCGCAGATCAAGTCAGCCTTGATCCGGTATGCGAAGCTTAGATTGGCCAACTATAGGACGCGAGAGCGCGATGAACTCGCAAAAATCAACCGCGATACTGCGAATGTCGAGACGGAACTATGGCAACTCGCGACGCGGGTGGCGAAAATGCAACCGACACCCATCGGTGCGCTGGTTGTCTCCGGCATGAACGACGTTCTGAATTCCCAAGACTACTCGGAGGCCGCCCGCATCAATCATATCCCGCTAGGCGCGTGGTACCTGATGATCGTCACCGCGCTGCTCGGTTGCGTTTTGCAGGGCTATGGGGCAAAGGGCAGCCTGCGAAGGGGACTACTCATCACGATTCTACCAACCACAATCGCGTTGTCGCTCGCGCTCATCGCGGATATCGACAGCCCGAAAGGTGGAATGATCCACATCGAGCCCCGAGATCTCACAAGACTGATAACTTCTCTTGAACCATAAAATAACGTGGGAAAAAAGCAGTGCGAGATGGGTGACGCTCGCTTCGGCCAAAGCTTTCGTCGCGCGTTAATCGTCGGAACGGAAATAATTCTTGCCAACCGCTCGTGGAAGCGATATCGCTTCGACGTGCAGGTGTCAGCTGTTGTCTGGCTCTCCAGCAGCCGTTGGTCCAATACGCGGATGATTAGCTTCAATGTGTGGTGCGTCTTTCGACAGTCTAGGGCGACGAAAATGAACCTTGGAGCATGTTTCACGTAGGTGGCAAGACCGTTGGCGCGCGAACGTTCGACGAATGGCATAGAAAAGACGTTGGTCGCGTGCTGGTGAACCTGTTCGAAACGGCTGTCGTGCAGACGATGGGGCGTCCCGCGCAGACGTGTGTGACCGCCGGATTCTGTGGCAAGGCGCTTGCGATCGAACATGACGGCGAAGTCTTGGAGCGACAAGGAAGCACGGGGAGACTGGATATGCTTCACTGCAGATTGTCGATCTGGGCAATGGCGCTTTGCATTTCGGTCGTGTTCACGGGGTCGCAGGCGGCAGAACCGGCCGCCCCCGCATCGGCGCCGGTCGCCGCCAGTGTGCCTCCCGAATCTTCCGCCCCGCCCGCTGAGCCGAAAGGTGATCCCCGGCAACTGAGCCTCACGAACAAGCCCTGGACGGGCGACTTCGATGCCATGCTCGACCGGCGCATGATCCGCTTTCTGGTGCCCTACAGCCGTACCCTTTACTTCGTCGACAAGGGACGCGAGCGCGGGCTTGCTGCCGAGCTGGCGCGCGACTTCGAACGCTACGTCAACAAGAAGTATGCGGCCCAGTTGAACAAGCGGCCGCTCACCGTCTATCTCATTCCGACGACGCGTGACAAGCTGCTGTCGTCGCTCAATGATGGGCTAGGCGACATCTCTGCGGGCAACCTGACCGCAACCGACGAGCGCCTGAAAATCGTCGATTTCATCGCGCCGCGCGATCGCAAACCTGTGCGCGAGCTCGTAATCACCGGACCGAACGCGCCATCGCTGGTCAAGCTCGACGATCTCGCTGGCAAGGAAGTCTTTGCCCGGCGTTCGTCGAGCTACTACGAGAGCCTGAATGCGCTCAACGAGCGCTTTCGGAAGGAAGGCAAGGCGCCGATGCGGATCACGCCGCTGCCGGAAGCGCTCGAAGACGAAGATGAGATGGAGATGCTGAACGCCGGGCTGCTGGGCATAGTCGTGGTCGACGACTGGAAGGCGCGTCTCTGGGCTCAGGTGTTGCCGCGCGTTAAGGTGCATGAGGATCTCTCCGTTAGCGACGAAGGCTATCCGGGTTGGGCGATACGCAAGAACAGCCCGCAACTGCAGGCGGCACTCAATGACTTCTACATCAACTTCGTGAAGAAGCAGGGCGTGTACGAGTACCGTCTCGCGCAGTACATGAAGAAGATCAAGCAGATCCGCAACAACGCCGGTGACGCCGAACAAAAACGCTTCCAGCAGACGCTAGAACTTTTCGAGAGGTACGGCACGCAATACGGCTTCGATCCTCTGATGCTCGCTGCGCAGGGCTTCCAGGAATCGCAACTGAATCAGCAGGCGCGCAGCCATGTAGGCGCAATCGGCGTCATGCAGCTCATGCCGGCGACGGGCAAGCAGATGGCGGTGGGGAGCATCTCAGTGACGGAGGCAAACATCCATGCCGGCGCGAAGTACATGGATCAGCTGATGACGAAGTACTTCAAGGACGCGAAGTTCAGCGAGACCGACCGTCCGCTATTTGCGTTCGCGAGCTATAACGCGGGTCCGGGCAACATCGCGAAGATGCGTCAGCTCGCCGCGCAGCGCGGCCTCGATCCCGACAAGTGGTTCAACAATGTCGAGATCGTCGTGGCCGAGAAGATCGGCATCGAAACGACCACTTATGTACGCAACATCTACAAATACTATGCGGCGTACAGGCTGATCGTCGATGCGCAATCGGCGCGCGATAAGGCGATGGAGGGGCTGAAAAAGCAGTGAAACGCGAAGCCCGTTTGACGTTGAGGCCAGCGAGGTCGCGGTAGCCGCGTCGCGTCTTCGAAAGGCGGTTGCGCATTCAAGACCGGTCGGCCGATTGCTCAAAGGGCGAATGGCGGAGATGGGTCGAAAAGCGCCTATCGCGTCGCCAGACAAGCATGCGCTGTTATCGCAATCGCACCGCCTTCCTGGACAAAACTGCCTCTACGCGCGCTCGACGCGTGCTTGGGCGCGACCTATTCATTCGGCCGCGATTCGGCGGGAACGGGCAACTTGCCGGGGCAGGGCACATGCGCCGGCGGCGTGCCCGGACAGTTCACGGCGTGCCGGCAGTGGAGCGCGCGTCTGAAATACGACAACGGCGTGGTGGGCGCTTCGGCGGTCTATGACGAGCAGCGTGGGGCGCCAATGCAGCCGCGAATTTCTTCGATGGGGTGACGCCTACGGATCACGTCGAGCGGCGACAAGGATACGCGTATCGAAGCGAATGCGTGGGCCATGGTCGGGGCATTCAGAACCGGCGCGGGATGGATCGCGCGTACGCTCACCGGTCCGCTTGTCGCGCGCGTACGCGCGAATCTGTTTTACGCAGGCGGCAGTTATCAGGCGACGCCTTCGCTCATGCTAGACGGTGTGGTGTACCGGATGATAAGGCGATGAGAGAGTTCGGGCCGATTCCGGCAGTTCGCGGAGGCAGACGACTGGCCGGGCGCACATCGACTGACTTCCGATTGCCGACTCTCCCCAGCTGCAACTGCCTACGATACCGCAGCAATCGCTCGACTTCGACAGACCCAAGCCGCACGAGGTAGAGCGATAAGCGACACGGGAGGAGGAGAGAAAGGTCCTTCTGGCCCAGATTGCTCGGCGAATTGAATGTCGATGAGATCAGCCTCAACCGAACTTTACGGAGCCAGGGTTCCGAAGAACAACCGTCCGGAAACGGGACCAAGGTTTGCTGCACAGTCCCCGCACGGGAGACGATCATGCGCAGACTTCTCAGCATTTTGACACTCGCAGCGGCCTTCTCTGGATGCGTTGCGGCTCCGCCATACGGATACAGCGATTCCGCATATGGTCCCGCGCCGGGCCCCAAGGTCGGGGTGGGCGTGGGAGTGGGTACGGGCAGCTTCGGGTCCGGAGGGGGTGTTGGCGTCGGTGTCGGGTTCTGAGAGTCGAACTCGCACGACGAAGTCTGCCTGCCGTCGCCTTTCTCCCAGCGGTTCCGCGCAAGTGACCCGGCCGTCGCAAGAGCATTGAAGTTAAAAACGCCGCCGCGATGCAATCCGCAACAGCATTGCCTGACTTCCGAGAACCGGTTTAAACCCATTTGATTACACATAAGTCATTCGCCGAGTTCTTGGGCGTACTTGAGGCCGGCGGCGAAATCCGTCACTCGCTGCAGGCCTTGCCAGATGGTTTTGACTCCGGGTTCGCCGTCGCCTTTGCGCGCCAGGAATCCGCCGAGCATGGCGACCAAGCGCACGACCTCATTCAGACGCGGTGAGTTCTTCGGCGGTTTCTTCTTGTTGAGAATGAATGCCGCGCGCCATTCATCTCGCTCGAACAAGAGCGCTGCATCCAGGTCCGGGCAAGTTCGACCGAGTCGCATCAACCGAGCAATGCGCCATGCCACCACCATGAACAGCGCCAAGGCACGTTCAAGCCGTGCCATCGATGCGAGTTGCAACGCCTCGACCCGACAGCCGTTCTTGAGCACATGAAAGAATAGTTCCACCTCCCAGCGCGCGCGGTACCAATCAATAAGCTGCGCTGCCGCCTCCAGGTCGTTCACATCGCGGTTACTCAGCAGGCGCCATTCGATCGGCTTGACGCCTGCCGGCGGGTCGACCTCGCGGGCGACGATGCAAGTAGCACTCACCACGCCGCCTGCAGCATCAGTCAACGCAACCCGCTGCGCCCACACCTGCTGCCGAACCGCGCGCGCAGGCTGAGCCTGACGGGCTGCCAGCGTAAAGTGAATCCTGCCCGCCGGCTCACCCGCAGTCACTTGGTCCCACAGCTTGCCGCCGTCAGGCAAGGTGCGATTGTGCTGCGAGCGCAGTAACCAATCCGCCGGGTGGCCCAACTCCTTTGCTTTGACCATCAGCGCCATGATGTCCGATTCCCGGTCAGCCACATAAACCAGTCGCGTGGCAGGCAGTGCGGCCGCTTGTTCGGCAACCCTCTCATATCCTTCGGTCCAACGGGTGCTTTCCTTGATGCCGGGGCGCACACCGTCCGCACCCTTCGGCTCGCGCGCCCACATGTACGCGTCAAGCACGCCCAGCGGTTCGCGCGATGGCGTCACCGCGTAAGTCGGGTGCAGATACAGCCCGCGTTGCGCCTCATACGACAGCGGTCCCAACCCTGTGATGGTCTGACCGTTAAAGTCCAACTGCGTGGTGTCCTGGATGCATAGCACTACTTCGCACGCCCGCATTCGTTCGGTCGAACTCTGCCAATGTGGCGCCATGATGTCGCGCCAGTCCAACTCATCTTGCGACAGGAAGCGGTACGCTGCTGCCGTTTCCGCCCAGCCGCCGCATGCGTTGGGTATGCTTGCCGTCGGCTTCTCCGCCAGCCGCTCAGCCAATAGCACGGCACGCTTGTTCAGGCGTTGGTCGCCCAAATCGATGCCCTTGAGTTCTGCCGCTGCCCAGCTCGATTTCTCTTGCGTCATGTGCCGCCCAAAATGCAAGAGTTAACGCCAGTCCGAAAGAGTTTACAACCCCACCCGCTATGTCATTGACCGTAAACGACTTTTCGCGGCGTGCCACCGTCGCGACTTATGTGTAATGAGGTGGTTTAAACCACCTACTTTCATCCCTGCGAGATTTGCTGACATTCTGTTTGGAACCAATAGTCGACGAGTCGCTGCGCCGCTTGTAAATCATCAGGGTAGTACGGATCGTCGTACCACGGCGACGGGTCGTAGCCTGCTTTCCTCAGTGCGCCCAGTTCGGTTTGATGTTGCGCCATCGTAGGAGACGCGTTGCTTCGAAGCGCAGCCAGGTCACGACACTCTGTCGGGCTCAGGTGCCGTCCGGTGTACGGCATGCCACCGACGGCACAGCCGCTGAGAAGAAGAACCGTGGCGCAAAGCGCTAACCGGCGTCTCTGAAGTTCGTTCACGATTTAACTCAGCCAAAACGATCAAGCTAATAACAGCGAATGAGCGAGGTTCGCAAGCAGGCCGGCGGGCCCGGGATACACTGCAACGCAGCCGGCATCCCGCAACGACTGCTCGGGAAAGGCTCCGGAAAGGAAGCCGATCATGCGCAGGCCTGTCTTCGACGCCGCCTGCGCGTCGTAGGGCGAGTCGCCAATCACGATCGCGCCGTCGGGCGGCACTTCAAGCTTCTGCAGGGCGACTTCGAATACATCCGGTGCAGGTTTAGACTGTTCGACATCTTCCGAGGAGACCGTCACGTCGAGTAAATCGGTGATGGCCGCGATCTCGAGATATACCTCGAGCTCATCTTTCTTCGCCGATGAGGCGACGGCGAGTTTCACCCCCGCCTCGCGCAGTTTTCCCAGAAGTTCGGGCACCGCTGCGAACGGCCGCACCATCGACAAATAGTTTTCCTTGAAGTGTTTTCCTCTCCAGGATTCGAGCTGTTTGCCATGGTCTCGCAGTTCAGCGTCGGACAGAAAGACCGGCATCAGATTATCTCCGCCCTTACCGATTTGACTGCGCGCCTGTTCGAAGCTGACGTCATGTCCGAAACGAGTGAAGGCCTCATGCCAGGCCAACGCATGGAGATCGACCGAGTCAATCAGCGTCCCGTCGATGTCGAAGATTGCAGCGAGTGGCATAGGGCCTCCGTGGATCAAGGCGTTATGCAAAGCGCGTACCAGCTCACTCTTCTAGGATAGGCAATCCGCCTGCTCCCGGCACGGCAACTGCGAGGATTGCGCGCGGTGCTATCCTGCATCTTGCTCGTTGATCCTTTGTTAGTCGCTCGCCTCACGTCCGTTGATCACGCGGACCAGCGTATTGATAAGCTGAATTCACTGGCTGCGGTCGTTGTCGCCAAGGAGAAGCCCATGCCGGCCCGCTCAATCGCCTCGCTTTCGCTGTCCTTTGGACTGGTCTCGATTCCGGTCAAGCTCTATTCAGCGACCGAAAGTGCCTCTGATGTCCGCTTCAACCTGCTTGGACCCGACGGCTCGCGCGTGAAGCAGCAATACGTGTCAGAAACCACGGGGAAGGTGGTGGAGCGCGCCTCCATGCAGAAGGGCTATCAGTTCGAGCGTGACAAGTACGTGGTCTTCACGGCGGACGAGTTGAAGGCGCTCGAGGAGAGCGCTAGTCACGTGGTCGAAATTGTCTCCTTCGTGCCCGAGAAGTCAGTCGATCCGGTTTTCTATGACAAGGCCTACTTCATCGCGCCGGACAAGCGTGGCGGGAAGCCGTACAGCCTCCTGCAAGAGGCACTCGCCCGGACCGGACGATGTGCGCTCGCCAAGTGGTCCTACAAAGGGCACACACGGATCGTTCAGGTTCGGCCAGCGGAAGACGGCATGGTCTTTCAGCAACTGCTCTTCGCTGACGAGGTGCGCTCGCTCAGAGAGCTCAACATCGAGCATGTGTCGGTTTCGGACTCAGAACTGAAGCTTGCGATCCAGATCATTGAGCAGGGTGCCGAGGACAACTACGACGCATCAGCCTATGAGGACGAAGAGAAGAAGCGCATCCTCGCGGCGATCGACCGCAAGATCGAGGGCAAGGAAATCGTTGCCCCTGAGGCGCCAGAAGCCGAAGCGGGTGGCGAAGTCATCGATCTGATGGAGGCGCTGCGGGCGAGTCTCGCCAAAACCAGCGCGAAAGCGACGAAGTCTGCGGCCACCAAGCGAAAGACCGCGGCCAAGCCCGTTGAAGAAGTCGCGGAGGTGGTGAGCGTTCCCAAGACCAGAAAGCCTGCCGCGCGCGCTCCGAAGGTTGCTGCGACGGAAGCACCCGCCAAGGTGCGCGCGCGCAAGTGAAGCGAACCCTTTCGCACGATGTGACGCTGTCGAAACTCCAGTCGATGCTGGGCGTGTCCCGGCGCGTGGTCGAAGGACTGATCGAAGCTGGGCTGGTGACGCCGGCGCGCGGCTCGCGCAATGAGATGCGCTTTTCGTTTCAGGATGTCGTGATGCTTCGCACGGCGCTGCAGTTGCGATCGTCCCGCACCTCGCCGCGCAAGATCCGCGAGGCGCTCGCTCGGCTCAAACGTGAGTTGCCCGATACGCTTCCGCTGTCCGGCATCCGTGTGGCGGCAGAGGGTGATTCAATCGTTGTCAAGACCGGGCCATCACGATGGGATGCCGTGACGGGCCAGATGCTGCTCGATTTCGAAGTGGCAGAGGTCAAGGGCGACGTCGTCGTCTTCGACGCGACGCCGGAGCGCAAGAGTGCTGCGGCCGCGCAGGCCCAGGAGTGGTATGAGTTGGCCGAACAGTTGGTGAAGAGCGACCCCGCCGGCGCGGAGCACGGATACCGACGCGCGATTGAGCTGGCGCCCGGGCCCTTCTATTCAGCGTATGTCGATCTAGGGGCCTTGCTCTGCGAGACGGAAGGCCAGTGTCAGGACGCGCTGACTGTCTTCGAAGAAGCCTTGTCGCACTTCCCGGACGATGCCGTTCTGCACTTCAATCGGGCCGTCGCACTGGACATGCTGGATCGGCTCGATGAGGCCAAGCAAGGTTACGAGCGGTGCCTTGCCATCAATCCAGAGTATGCCGATGCGCACCACAATCTGGCTATTCTTCTGGACAAACGCGGAGATAGGCACGGCCTCATCCGGCATCTGAGCGCGTACCGCCGACTGAGTAGCTAACAGCGCGATTTGGAACATGACGAGTTGAGCGCCCGGAGGCACCTTGCTAAGGTTCGCGCTGATGATTTTGTCCTCGGAGTCGGAATGCCACCCACGTCCAGCCTCGCCTTAGCCGAAGAGCATATTCGAACCCGCGCCTATCTCTTGTGGGAAGCCGACGGCTGCGCGCATGGCCGCGACGACCACTACTGGCGCGAAGCCATTGCGCAGCTTCAGGCTGAAAGCATTCAGCCATTGCCGAGTACGCCCGTGGCGCACGAAGTCATCGCAGTCGAAAAAGCTCAGACGACGTCGAGAGCGGGCAAGAGCGTCGGAAAGAAGGCCGCGAAGCATACCGCTGAGGCGGCTGGCAACGCGAAGGCTAAAACCAGCAAGAAGGGCAGCGAGAAGGCCTCAACGAAAGCCGAAGATAAAGTTGCCAGTAAGGCGGCCGAAGCGGTCGATGAGCCCAAGGCCGCAGCAAAAAAATCGAAGACTGCCAAGACAGTGGGCGAGGTCAGCCAGGGTGGAGCGGCGTCGCCTGCGCCCGCGCGAGCGAAGAAGCCTCGCAAGACCGCGTCCAGCGAGTCGAAAGTCTCGGCGCAGCGGTCCGCCGAATAGAACGTGGATCGCGATCTTTCAGCGTGATAGGCGTCACACGCAGTTAAGGGTTGCACCCAGCGTCCGCTTCAGCAGAAATTGCGACTGACGGTTGTGAGTCCGCCCAGAAGATGCGACATGTCGACAAGTCGCTGAGCGACGAGGTGGCGGACCTCGCCTTCGCATTGCCATGTGCCATACACGGCAAGAAGCGCCGCACCCAGGGCTTCCTTTCGTTGCTTCTCGAGGAGCGACGGCCAGATGATCACGTTGACGTTGCCTGTCTCGTCCTCGAGCGTCACGAACATGACGCCTTTGGCTGTGCCTGGCCTTTGCCTCACCGTGACGAGTCCGCAGCCGCGTGCAAGTCGACCGTTCCGATAACTGCGAAGCGTGGAAGCGGGCATGAGTCGATGTTCGAGCAACGTCGGGCGCAGGAGGGAGAGAGGATGGCGCCCCAACGTCAGACCTGCCGCGTTGTAGTCGCTGACGATGTCTTCGGCCTCGGACGGCGCGCCGAGCTCGGGCGTCTCGTCGTCGATCCGGCTGTCGGCAAGGATGTCCCGATCAGGCACGGCTGCAACCGACTGCCAAAGCGCTTCACGTCGATTGCCGGCAAGTGCGCTTAACGCGTTGGCGCCCGCCAACACCTGCAGGTCGTGCCGATCGAGCTGAGCGCGTCGCGCTAAGTCGCTCACGCTTGCAAAGGGCTTCACAGCGCGCGCGTTCTCGATGCGCTCCGCCGCGCCGTCACGCATGCCCTTGAGCAGCGACAGTCCGAGACGAACGACCGGCTTCGCACGATCGGTGCGTCGCTCAAGCACCGAGTCCCAGCCGCTGATCGTGACGTCGATCGGCACGACCTCGACGCCATGACGCTTCGCGTCTTGCACGAGCTGCGACGGCGAGTAAAAGCCCATCGGCTGCGAATTGAGCATCGCGGCGAGGAAAGCTGCGGGCTCATGAAACTTGAGCCAACTGCTCGCATACACCAGCAGCGCGAAGCTGGCCGCGTGACTTTCCGGAAATCCGTACTCGCCAAAGCCCTTAATCTGCTCGAAGATCGCTTCGGCAAATGCAAGTTCGTAGCCGCGCTCGCGCATGCCGTTGACGATGCGGTCGTAATATTGCTGCAGGCCGCCCTTGCGTTTCCACGCAGCCATCGCGCGGCGTAGTTGATCCGCCTCGCCTGGGGTAAAGCCTGCAGCAAGAATCGCCACTTGCATCACCTGCTCCTGAAAGATCGGCACGCCGAGCGTGCGACCGAGCGCCGTCTCCAATTCCGCACTCGGATAGGTCACGGGTTCGATCTTCTGACGTCGCCGCAGATACGGATGAACAGCGCCGCCCTGAATCGGACCAGGACGCACGATGGCGACTTCGATGACGAGGTCATAGAAGGTCCGCGGTTGCATGCGCGGCAACATGCTCATCTGCGCGCGCGACTCAATCTGAAACACACCGACCGTATCGGCCTGCGAGATCATCTCGTAGGTTGCGGGATCTTCTGACGGGATGTCCTGCATTTCGAACCGCTCGCCGCGCTGCTCGGAGACGATATCGAGCGTGCGGCGGATCGCCGAGAGCATGCCGAGCGCGAGCACATCGATTTTGAGAAGTCCGAGGGCTTCGAGGTCGTCCTTGTCCCACTGGATCGCGCTACGATCGGCCATCGCGGCATTCTCGACGGGCACGAGCCGCGTGAGCTTGCCTCGGCTGATGACAAAACCGCCAGAGTGTTGCGACAAGTGCCGCGGAAAATTCAGGATCTCAGCGGCCAGCTTGGCCCACATCACGATGAGCGGGTTCGCAGGATCGAGCCCCGACTCTTCGAAGCGTCGCAGCAGATCTTGCGAGTGATCGAACCATTGAAGGGCTTCGACGGGTCGTGCGGCGTGAGCAGGTAGGTGCCCTTCGCGGCACGCATGCGTCCGAGCGTGATCAGTTCGGACAGTTTGCCGTACCCGTTGCGGTTTTGAGCGAGCAGGATCAGTCCGAACGCCGGGCTTTTGTCCGCATGAACGAGACGGAAGTAAGAGCCAATGATCAGCGGTAGCTTTTCTTCCTTCGCCTGGACGTGCGCGCGCACCACCCGCAAGCGAGCACTCGTCGGTGATCGCCAGACCCGCGTAGCCGAGTTGCATCGCGCGCAGCACGAGCTCTTCCCCGTGCGACGCGCCGTGCAAGAACGAAAAGGAAGGAACCAGCGGACTTCCTCCGTCTTCACGCTCGGTCGTTCACGGTAGATCCAGTAACAGCTTTTATCGGTGGCCTCGGCGACATAGTAGTCGCGCGTCACCAGTTCGCCATCATGCCAGCCTGCTTCGATCCGCTCGCCCGTCGAGACCAGCTTGAGCGGCGAGCCATAAAACGGTCGATGATTCTTGATCATGAGCCGCACAGGCGCGTCGAGCAGCCACGTTGGACGGGGCAGTTCAGCCGGGGCCGTGCACGCTTTCGTCGTGTCCTGGACGGGTACCCATTGGTTCGCAAGCTCAGGTCTATGATCCGATGTCGGCGCGGGCCGCAGCACATTTTCCGCACCCAAGCGAGCGACCAGCAATTCGAGCAGGCGGTTGTGATCCTGCGCGGAACCACCCGGGTCCGGGAAAAGCGAATCGCTAGGCGGCTCAGCGGGCTGTACTTTCGATGCCGTGAGTCGAAGCGCGATGACGGCCGCTTCGAGCTCGACGCGCCCGAGCCGCTCCTTGAGCAGACGGACGAGGTGTTCCTCGTGCCATGTGGGTTCCGCGAGCGCGATGTCGATGACCGTCGGCTCGATCGCCTGGCGTCCGCGCTCGTGTTCGAGCGTGATGGTCGCCTGCGTGAGTGCGAGTTGCTGCGCGCTCAACCATCCGGTTAGCTGCACGATCAGGCGTCGCGCGGAAAAGAGGATCGCCTCAGCGTGCTCGACGCGATCGGGTAGTTCGGTGCGCGCGCTAAATGCGCAGCCCGCCGAGATAGAGCAGGGTGAACAACCATCGGACGCAATAAGCGTGGGCCTTTTCCCGGTCCGTTTGCTTCGGCATCGTCGTCGCGATGAAGTCCTTGACCTCCTGCCACACGCTCGGCTCCAGATAACGGGTGACGCGTGGCGCGGCGTGTCGGGTCCGTTGGCGTGAGAGACAGCGGATTGCCGGCCAGACAGCCGGCCTGCACCAGCCACGAGAACATCACGTTCAAGATGACGGTCGCCTGGCGTTGCTTGGATGGCGAGAGCGGACCGTAGAACGGCCGCCAGCGTGCGTCGCTGCGCGTGAATCAAACTAAGTCCGTCAACTCGGAAAGCTATCGATTGATCGAATACTTTTATGTCCGCATTGGCACATGTATTCGCAATTCGAACGAAATAAAATCATCAATTCGCATGAGTCCGCATTAACTTTGTCAACTCGCATTCTAGACTCCGACTCGCTGATCTAAGTATCTGATCCCATGGAACAATCTAGGAAGCCTCTGGAGCCAATCAGCATCGCCCGGCCGCGCGGCTCGCGTCGGATCGAAACGTTCATTCCGAAGATGAACCGAACGCTGACGCTATATCGTTGCAGTGAGTTGAATTTATGGGTGCGCATTGAGACGGGCCCGACTGTTCGCTCTCTTTGCGAGCGCCCTGGGTATGCTCAGTACGATAAGGATCGGCAGGTAGCAGATTTCCTGGCCGCGTATCGAGACAGTCAGGAGATTCTATTACTGACTGAGCGAGAAGTTCCTGACGATCTGAGATACGACGGGAACGTCGGAACCTCACTCAGCATCCGGTCTGTTAGCGCAGCCGACCTGGCCGCAACACAGGTTTGGATTGACAACTGGAAGCGCATGCTTCGCTGCATCATTATCACTCGGGGCCTCTTGTCGAACGCGCTCCTCAATAGGGTCAAGCATTTTCTGACAAGCGCCCAAACCTTGGCGGCCGTCGAACGCAAATTTTCAGGCGGGGATCCGATTCTTGCGCGCGCGGCAACGTTCGCGCTCTTTGTCTGCAGTTCGGGCTTACGACGAGTCATGCTACATCCCATGGCAGACGAACGGGGCCAACGACGACAATGACGTTACTTGATCTAGCGACTTGGCCCTGCGTTGCGTGGACGGAACTTGACGCGGCGGCGCGCACGCTCATCGAGACGCGAATGCAGGCCATTGAGCGTTTCGCCCGTGGCGACGCAATCAACCCTATCGAGGAGGCCACCGGCGTTGACCGGCGTCAATTATATCGTTGGCTGAAGCGCGGATTGGCGACTCACCCCGATGGACGGATTTTTGGGTTTCGCGGATTGCATAGGTACCGAAGGGTCGCGGACTACGTACGCGTCAGCAAGATCACCGTGCAGGGTGAGCGAGGTAGTCGCGGTGCGGCAGGGGCGTTCTGCCAACTGCTCGACGCTCATCCGTCACCTCGCGATCGACAGTAAGCTGCGAGCGTGCGACTTGACGCGACTACAGGTGCAGGACGTCTACATGGGAGGTCATGCCGTAGCTCGCGCGACATTCATGCAGCAGAAAACGCATCGACAAGTGCAGTTCGAAATCACGGAGCAGACTCGTCAAAGTGTCTCCGCCTGAATTTCGGCGCGGGGATTGAAGCCTGCCGACTATTTGTTTTCAAGTCGACTGCATGCCTCGGCGCATGTGTCGACGCGCCAGTATGCGCGCATCGTTCATCGTTGGATCGCGTCGATCGGACTTGATGACACTGCGTATGGCACGCACACGATGCGACGCGCGAAAGCCTCCTCGATCTATCCGACGCACCGAGAACCTGCGCGCGGTCCAACTGTTGTTGGGCCATACAAAAATTGAAAGCACGGTGCGATACCTCGGGATCGACGTAGACGATGCACTTGAGATGGCCGAGCAGACGGAAGTCTAATAGCCGGCGGCCGGCGAGCGTGCGCTTGCCGGCCACTTAGCGACATTCGCCCGCAGTCTCCTAGAGGCACCTAAGGGACTTCGACCAAACCGCGACCCACGATGTCATAAGCCATTAGGGGTGCGGCGAGCCCGTCTTCGACCGACCACCACAATTGCCGATCTTCAAGTCCGGCTCGCGCGATGCATACACGGCCGCTTTCGTGACGCCCGTGTTCTCGGCTGGGAACAAATTTGCAGGCGCGTTGACGCTCTCCGGCGCTGCGTCGACGCTCGAAGCGGCCAATGTCGCCGGCGAGTTCGTCGAGCCTCAGCTTGTCGCCGCGGCAAACCTCTCGCGAGCACTGGGCGCGAGCCGTGCGTTCTGCCAGCGTATCTACACGCCTCGATAAGTACATGGCCGCGTTGTCGGGCCTCGCCGGTTTAGCGGATGGCGTAAGTGAACTCGCAGAACGCGATACTTGCTCCGAGCTTTCGCGACAGGTCGGAGGCCGCGTTGAGTTGCAGCGCGATCAACTCGCCGGTCTTGTGGGCCGCATTAAGTCTCGACGCTGGTCCGGAGAGCGTGAGGGCGGCCATGAACTTGTCCGATGCTCCAAAAATCGGAGTGGCGAACGCGGCGGTATGTTCATCTCGCGCGCCTGAAGTGAAGAGCGGCAAAGAAGGAGCTTTCTCGTAAAGCGGCTCGCCTAGTCCCCAGTATCTCAGGACCTGGCTGATCGCCGTGTCATCCAGAGGCAAGGATGTTCCCGCAAGCCTGGTCTCTCTCAGACCTTCAGACGGCTCCACTCGGAAAAGGCAAAGGCGCTGCGTCTTGTCGATGACGTAATACGACGCGCTTTCCTTCGTCGAGACGGCAAGGGAGTGCAGGATCGGTTCGACGATCGTGGAGAGGTGGAAAGACTGCTCGTACAGCTTTCCAAGATACAGAACCCGATGACCCAGAGAATAGGACCCTGCTTCGGACCGAACGACATACCCCATCCGTTCGAGCGAGTTCATCAGCCGATAAACCGTCGTCTTGTGCATGCCCGACGCTTGCGCGAGCGCGGCCAATGAAAGCGACTCCACACCTGGTTTGAAGCAATCGAGCAGCGAAAGCGCCTTTTCAACCGCTGCCACACCTTCGTTTCCCACGCTTGTTCTCCCCGTCGCTTGTCTCGTCGTCGCATTTTACACAGTAAAACATCCTTGGCGAAGGTGTATCTAGTACAACGCTGTTGCACATAGTAAAATGGTTAACGCCGATGGCGTCGCGCCGAGGCCGTGATTAATATAATTTCATCATGTACACCACAGTTGTACCAGATACAACATCAACCAAGGGTGATTTCCAAATGAGCACGACGTCCAACTCTTCCATCGACCGCAGTGTCGAGCGCGTGAGCCCCGAACTCGTGGAGGCCGCTGGCAAGTTCCAAGCAGCCATTCTCGCCGACGTGGCGGGCCGCCGCGGCACGCTCAACGGCCGCGTGAAGCCGCTCGCGCCGACGATGAAGGTAGCGGGACCCGCCGTCACCGTCGAAGTGCGGCCGGGCGATAACCTGGCCATCCATGCAGCGCTCGCCGTGGCCAAGCCAGGCGACGTGATCGTGGTGGATGGAAAGGGCGACGTCAGCTGCGCCCTGATCGGAGAGATCATGGCGACTCAGGCCCACGCCACAGGTATCGCGGGCTTCGTCATCGACGCCGCCGTGCGCGACTCACATGAACTCGCGCAAGGCGAGTTTCCGGTATTCTCGGCCGGCCTCAATCCGTGCGGACCGACCAAAAGCGTCGCAGGCCGCGTCAACTTCCCGATTTCGGTGGCGGGCGCCAGCGTCAATCCGGGCGATCTCATCGTCGGCGACGCTGATGGCGTCGTCGTGATTCCGAAGGACGACGTTGCGCGCATCGTCGAACTCGCGCAAAAGAAGCTCGACGCCGAAACCGCCCGTATCGCGGCGATCCGCAACGGCGACACGCGTGCCGGCTGGCTCGAGAAGGAACTCCGCGCGGCGGGCATGCTCGCGGAAGGCGAGGTGCTGTAATGGCCGCGAATTCTGCCAAGCCCGTGCTGCTGGTGACGGCAGCGGACCTCGCTCCCCAAGCGCTGGAGATGCTCGACGATTTTGAACTCGTGTTCGCCGGCAAGCAGCCGACGGAAGACGACGTCGTCGCGCTGTGCGCACAGCACAAGCCGGTTGCCATCATCGTTCGGTACGGCAAGGTCAATGCCCGCATCATGGATGCGGCCGAAAACCTCCAGGTCATCTCCAAGCACGGCAGCGGCATCGACGTGATCGACCAGGAAGCCGCAGCGGCACGCGGCATTGCAGTTCGCGCCGCTGCCGGAGCCAACGCCGCGGCCGTGGCCGAGCACGCGTGGGCGCTGATCCTGGCATGCGCGAAATCGGTTCCTCAACTCGATGTGCGCATGCGCGCGGGTCACTGGGATAAGTCGACACACAAGTCCTTCGAACTCGAAGGACGCACGCTCGGACTTGTCGGACTGGGTGCCATCGGCCGTCGCGTCGCGAAGGCAGGTCTTGCTTTCGGCATGCAGGTTCAAGCGTTTGACCCGTTCGCGAAGGAGACACCCGAGGGCGTCAAGCTCGTGTCGCTCGAAGATATCTATTCCAGGTCGGACATCGTTTCGTTGCATTGCCCGCTCACCGCGGAGAACCGCGCAATGCTCAATCGTGAAGCGCTGAGCCGATTCAAGCGCGGGGCGATTCTCGTCAACACCGCGCGTGGCGGTCTCATCGATGAAGAAGCCTTGATCGAAGCGCTCGCGAGCGGTCAATTGCGGGCAGCAGGGCTCGACAGCTTCGCCGTCGAGCCGATGACGACGCATCCGTTCCAGTCCGTTCCCAACGTCATCCTTTCGCCGCACATCGGCGGAGTGAGCGATGCCGCGTACGTGAACATGGGCAAGGGCGCGGCAGCGAATGTCCTGGCCGTGGTCGCGGAAAACGCGCGCAACGTGGCCTGATCCGGTAAGAGAGGTCAAGCATGTTCTATCTCACATCGCCCGAAGTCCGCACCGCTGAAGTCTTCACGCGCATGCCGCAAAAGTTCCGTCAGCCGGACATTCAAACGGAATGGGCGCGCGCGAACCGAGGCGGCGTGTCCACGGACTCCTTCCTCGAAGGGCCCGTCTGGGATCCGGCCGGTTTTCTGTTCGTGACCGATATCCCGCACGGTCGCATCTTCAGGATTTCGCTGGCGGGCGAGTGGGAACTCGTCGCGAAGTACGACGGTGAGCCAAACGGAATGAAGCGTTTCGACGATGCCCATCTGCTCATCACGGACTATCGCAACGGGCTGATGCTGCTCGACATCGCGCGCGGAGAGGTTCGTCCCTACCTCGAGCGGCGCAATACGGAGCGCTTCCGGGGCGTGAACGACCTGACCTTCGATTCCGCCGGAAATCTCTACTTCACCGATCAGGGACAGACAGGGCTGCACGATCCGACCGGCCGCGTTTATCGGCTCGCGGCAGACGGCAAGCTGGACGTGCTGCTGGGCAACTGCCCGAGTCCCAACGGACTGGTGCTGTCGCCCGACGAAAAAGTGCTGTTTGTCGGCATGACGCGTGGCAATTGCGTATGGCGCGTTCCGCTTCAGGCCGATGGCTCCGTGAGCAAGGTCGGCCAGTTCTTTACGTCGTACGGACCAAGCGGCCCGGACGGACTGACCGTCGATCTCGACGGACGCATCCTGGTCGCCAATCCTGGGCTTGGCCGCGTGTGGGTGCTGAATCATCGCGCCGAACCGGTCGAGATTCTGACGAGCCCGGAGGGCGCTTCGCTCACGAATCTGTGTTACGGCGGCGCCGACATGAAGACGCTTTTCATGACCGAATCGGTATCCGGAACGATTCTGCGAGCCGACATGGCGGTCGCCGGCCCACTGCCCAAGCGAGCGAAGACGAGCTAGTCCGCGCGCTCGACTCATCCAAGCCACGAGAGAAACACGTCGCGCCAAAAAGAGCGCGATGGAGGAGCACACATGAACATGTCGCAAACTGTGAACGGCGCACAGACTTCGCCGATGATCGAAACGAAGCCGGTCCAGAGCATCAGCAGCGAGGAGTACGCCGCGAGCGAGCGCACCCTGGCGAAAGTCTTCCGGCGGATATTGCCTTTTATCTTTGCGTGCTACGTCATTAGCTACCTCGACAGAACGAACGTCGGGTTTGCGGCGCTGACCATGAACAAAGACCTCGGCTTGACGGCTGAGCAGTTCGGGTTCGGCGCGGGCATGTTCTTCATCGGGTATTTTTTGTTCGAGATTCCCAGCAATCTCATCATGCAGAAGGTCGGTGCGCGCATCTGGATCGCCCGCATCATGATTTCGTGGGGAATCCTCTCGATGGCGACGGCCTTCGTCGTCGGTCCGAAGAGCTTCGCAGCGGCGCGCTTTCTCCTTGGGCTGGCCGAGGCCGGCTTCACACCCGGCATCTATCTGTATTTCACGCACTGGTTCCCGGGAAAGTGGCGCGCCAAAGTGACGGCAGCTTTTCTCGTCGGTATTCCGGTGGCCAATATCATCGGCTCGCCCATCTCCGGCGCGCTGCTGCAACTGGGCGGCATGCATGGGCTACGACGAGAAGGCCGCGCTTGCCCGGAGGTTGTCGGCGGAGCAACGCGACATTGGTGCCAAGCACGGCAACAAGCTGCGCGACGCGATGACCAACTGGCGCGTGTTCGTGCTTGCGTTCATCAACTTCTGCGGCATCGTCGGGTCGATCGGCGTCGGCCTGTGGATGCCGCAGATCATCAAGCAGCTGGGCGTCGAGCATTCGGTCGTCGGCTGGCTGACCGCGATTCCCTACGTCGCAGGCGCCGTGGTCATGCTGCTGTGGGCAAAAATCGCTGCCCGAGCGGCGAACCGAATTCCCTACGTTGCAGGCGCGCTGGTGGTTGCAGCAGCGGCCCTTTGCCTGAGCACTTACGTTGACGGCGCCGTTCTCAAGCTGCTGTGCCTGTGCTTCACGGTGAGCGGAATCCTGTCGTTTCAAGCCACCTACTGGGCGATTCCGTCTGGCTTTCTTACGGGCCGGGCGGCGGCGGGAGGTCTCGCATTGATCGTGTCGGTCGGCAATCTCGGCGGCTTCGTCGGCCCGTCGATGATCGGTGCACTCAAACAGATGTCAGGCGGTTTCACTGTTCCGTTGTTCGCCATTGCGGCAGTGATGCTCGTCGGTGCGGGGACCATCGCATGGCTTGGCGATCCCGGCGCCAATGCAGGCGAGGCATCGGCGACGCATTAGAAAACACGCGCGTCGAACAAACAAAATCTATTACCCACTGTCTGGAGACACCATGTCTTTGAAGAAGGCTCCCAAGAAAGCCAACCTCAACACTAGCTTCTCGCTTGGCGCCGTCGCAGCGGCAAGTCTGGTATTCGGATCCAACCTGGCGCATGCGCAAAGCAGCGTGACGCTTTATGGCATTGCCGATGTCGGCGTCGAATTCCTCAACAACACGACGGCGGGAGGATCGCAGGTCAGGGAAGTGTCGGGCAATCTGTCCGGCTCACGCTGGGGCCTGAAAGGCGTCGAGGATCTGGGCGGCGGCGTGAAGGCCATCTTCCAGTTGGAGAACGGTTTCAACATCAACGACGGCACGACCGCGCAATCGACGCGCGGCCTCGGCGCGAATCCGACGACGACCAGCCGGCTTTTCGGCCGCCAGGCATGGGTCGGGCTTTCCTACAAGGGCCAGCAGTTGACGTTGGGTCGGCAGAACGCCCTTATCTATGAACAGTCGATCGTGTTCGACCCGATGGGCGTGTCGTCCCGCTACTCCGCGCTTTCGCTCGACTATGCGCTGGCCGCGCGCATCGACAATTCCGTTAAGTACACGGGAAAGTTTGGCCCAGTGACGGCCCAGGCGATGTATAGCACGCGCTATGACACAGGATACGGTGCCGAAGTGCCCGGCGCGCTCATCACCGGCCGGTTCTTCAGCGGCGCCCTGACGTATGCCAGCGGCCCGGTCGCCGCGACCGCCGTCTACGAGCAACGCAACAGCAACACGGTCGCCACCAACACGAGCACCGAACGTCGGGCACTGGCCGCTGCGAGCTACAACTTCGGGCCCGTGACGGCCTACGCCGGCTATCGCTATCTGCGTGCGTCGAATGCATTCCTGCCGGCGAATCCGATCGCAGTCGCCAACGGCTCGGATGCCAATGCCGCAAATCTCTACTGGCTCGGTGCGCAGTATCTGATCACGCCGTCGTTCCAGCTGACTGCTGCCGGCTACTACCACGACGTTCATTCGACGGGCGCGGATCCGTGGCTCGCCGTTCTTAACGCGGACTACTTCCTGTCGAAACGTACGGACCTGTACGCGACCGTCGCCTACGCGCACAACAAGGACAATTCGGCGCTCGGCGTGAACGGCTACGGCACGGTCGCAGCGGGCCATAACCAGACCGGCGTCACCGTCGGCCTTCGCCAGAAATTCTGACGTGCAAATCGTCCATGCCCCTCATTTGCCCGTCCGCGAAGACTGGCTTGCATTGCGCGAGGAGCCGGTCCTCGAGCCCGAGCTACCCATCGTCGATGCGCATCACCATCTTTGGGATCGTCAGACAGGCCGATACCTGACCGACGAGTTCGGCAAGGATGTGCGATGCGGTCATCGAGTCGTATCGACCGTCTATGTGCAATGTCGTTCCATGCTGCGTCACGACGGTCCCGAGTCGATGAAACCTATTGGCGAGATCGAATTCGCTAGCGGCATGGCGGCGATGTTCGCAAGTGGAGGGTATGGGCCGACGCGCGGTTGCGAGGCCATCGTTGGCGGTGCGGATCTCACGCTCGGCGACACGCTCGAGAACGTGCTTGAAACGATGCTGGAGGTTTCGGGCGGGCGGTTACGCGGCATTCGCAATCCGCTGGCGTGGCATGAGAGTCCCGAGGTGAGTTCGAGTCCGGTTACGCCGCCGCGCGATCTGATGCTCGATTCAGCTTTCCAGCGCGGCGTGAAGACGTTGGCCCGCTTCGGTCTATCGCTCGACGCGTGGGTGTATCACACGCAGTTGGGGGAGTTGTACGAGCTGGCTCGCGCTGCAGCGGATGTGACGGTCGTCATCGACCACTTTGGAGGACCGGTCGGCGTCGGGCCGCACGAAGGCAAGCGTGAGCAGGTATTCGCCGACTGGAAACGCGGCCTTGCACGTCTGGCGACTCTGCCGAATACACGTATCAAGCTCGGCGGCGCCGGCATGAGCGTATTCGGCTTCGATTTCGCGCGCCACGACTTACCGCCTTCTTCCGAGGATCTCGCCGCCGCGTGGCGACCGTACTTCGATACGTGCATCGAATTGTTCGGCGTCGAGCGCTGCATGTTCGAGAGCAACTTTCCCGTTGATAAGGGCATGTTCGGCTACGGCATCGTGTGGAACGCCTTTAAGAGACTAGCTGGTTCGATGACGCTGCAAGAGAAGGCAGCGCTCTTTAGCAAAACCGCGGCGGCGACTTACCGACTGTCACTTCACGGAGACAAATGATGAAGACAAGCGCGAGCCTTGCGCAGATTCGACCCGATAACGAGGTCGAGGCAAAGCGCTACAAGGACATCACCCGCGTCGAATGGCGGTCGCTTTCCCTTGCGGGACTCGGATGGACGTTCGAGAGCTACGACTCGTTCCTGCTGTCGCTTCTTCTGCCGACGCTCGCCCTACAGTTCGGACTCTCAAAAGCTCAGCTCGGGCTGTTCACGAGCATCACAGCGGCGGGGCAGATCATCGGCGGGATTTTGTTCGGCTACGTGTCGGACCGGCTCGGGCGCGTGCGCACGGCCATGCTGTGCATCGGCATTTATTCGCTATTTTCGGGGCTGCTCGCGTTCGCACCGAACGAACACTGGTTCGCCACCATCCGCTTTTTCGGCGCGTTGGGGATGGGCGGAACGTGGACTGCCGGTGCGGCACTGATTGCCGAAACCTGGCACGCGAGCCGTCGGGGCAAGGGCGGTGCGCTCATGCAGATGGGCTTGCCGATTGGCGCGATTCTCGCCATCACGATTTCGAGCATCGTCGCAAGCGTCAATGACGGCTTGGGCGGCAACGGCTGGCGAGTGTTGTTTTTGATCGGCGCGCTACCGTTTTTCATCCTCTTCTTTGTCGCACGCAAAACGCCCGAGTCGCCGATCTGGCTTGAACGCAAACGCGCGAATGCTCAACCCGTGATGCGAAAAGCACCGGCCGACGAAGCGCTCAACGTTCGTGGTCTCTTGACGGCGTTCACGTTCATCTTCTTTCTCCAGTACCTGTACTGGGGCGTGTTCACCTGGACGCCGACGTTTCTCGTCGCGGTCAAGCACCTGGATTTCGTACATAGCCTCAAGTTCGTTTTCGCCCTTCAGTTCGGCGCAATCAGCGGTTTTCTGTTGTTCTCGGCCTTCGTGGATCGTCTCGGCCGCCGGCCGATGTTCATGGCCTATCTGCTCGTCGGCGCGGCGGCGGTGTTCGGCTACATCATGTCGTCGAGCGCACTGGTTCTGATGGTGGCGATCTTCTTCACCGGCTTCAGCGTGAACGGCATCTTCGCGGGTGCGGGGCCATTTCTCGCGGAGATTATCGGGAATACGGCGTCGAGAGGGTTCTTCATGGGGCTCGCCTACAACGGCGGGCGACTCGGCGGCTTCATCGCGCCATTGGTCATCGGCACGCTGGCGTCGACGTCGGGTGGCTTCGTTCTCGGGCTTTCGACGACGATCGTCGCGTTCATCGCGGCGGCCATTGTTGTGTTCTTCGCGCCTGAGACGCGGGGCAAGGCGCTTTCATGAACACGGCCGCACGGTCATCGGGCATCGTCAGCCGGCTTTTTCCCGCGCTGACCGAGCCGGCGCTGCGGCGATATCTCAGCGGGCAAGTCGCATCTGTTCTGGGCAGCTGGACGCAGAACGTGACGTTGAATCTGCTCGTTTATCACCTGTCGGGTTCGGCGGCGATTCTTGCTCTGCTGAACTTCCTCCTGTACGGACCGCAGTTGGTCGTCGCGCCGATTGCAGGTTCGCGGATTCGTTCCGAGAACGCGAGGCGTGTCACGCTTTGCGTGTTGACGGTGTCGCTCGTTCTGACCGTCAGCCTGATTACTTTGTCGACGCTGGGCGTGTTGGGTGTCAAGCTGATCCTCGCGCATGCTCTGGCAATCGGCGTTTCGAGCGCCGTAGAAGTCCCCGCGCGCCAGGTCCTGCTGCTGACGAGCCTGCGAGACGGAACCCTCACGTCCAACGCCGTGGCGATGAACACCATGGTCTACAACGTCGGGCGGATGGTCGGGCCAACGATCGCGGGCTTCGTCTATCCGACGCTCGGACCGCGCGTATCGTTCGCCATCTACGCCGTGGCGCTTTGCTTCATGGCGACCTGCGTGCGCTCGATCCCCCTGTCCGATAAGGCTACACCGTCTCGCGCTGAAAGCAGCCTGCGTGACGCCGTCGGCTATGTCATGTCCGACGCTTTTTCAGCGCGCTACTTGCCGATTCTCGCGTGCATCGGTTTGTTCGCGGCGAGCTATCAAACGCTGGTTCCGCTGCTTGCGGACAAAGCGTTCCACGACGCCGCGCGCTTCACCGGCGTGTTCTTCGCGTGCGCGGGCGCCGGCTCGCTGAGTTCGGCGGTGCTGTTGTCGTCGGCGCTCGGGCCGCGTGCATCGGCTCGGTTCATCGCATGGGCGCCGTGGTCGGCCATTGCTGCTTTGATGGTCCTCGCGACGACCGATGCCGCCGCCGCGTCCATGCCGGCGTTTTTTATCCTGGGCTTCAGCCTCACCTTCGCCGCGACCTCGACGAACGCAACGATCCAGCGACAGTGCCCGGAACACGTGCGCGGCGGACTCGTGGGCATGTATGGCATGGCCTACAACGGGACGATGCCGTTCGGTTACCTGCTCGTCGGGACGGTATCCGAAGCGCTGGGTGTGCGGCACACATTTGCGGCGATGGCCGTGGTGCTCGCAGTAGGTGTCATTTCCATCGCCGCATGGCAACGAATCAAGGAACAGCGCTGAGGCGCAAAATAGAGTGGAGACAAACATGCAAGCTACCGGTGTCATGGCGAAATCGGACATTGAGCGCCGCACCATACGGAAGGTCGTATGGCGGCTGATTCCCTTCCTGATGATCTGCTACCTGCTGGCGTTCATCGACCGCGGCAACGTGGGCATGGCGTCCTTGCAGATGAATCATGACCTCGGCATGTCGGCGAGGGTGTTCGGATTCGGCAGCAGCCTGTTCTTCATCTCGTACTTCTTCTGCGAAGTGCCGAGCAATATGGCGCTGCAAAAGTACGGCGCCCGCATCTGGATTGCCCGCATCATGATTACGTGGGGCATCGTCTCGGCGGCAACGGCGCTGGTGCACAACGCAACGACGTTCTACATCCTTCGCTTTTTGCTCGGCGCGGCCGAGGCCGGATTCTTTCCGGGCGTGTTGCTGTATCTGTCGTACTGGATTCCTGCTTCATATCGGGCGCGCATTGTCGCCACGTTCATGGTCGCGATTCCGGCCGCGAGCTTCATCGGCTCACCCATTTCCGCGGCGCTGCTGCAGATGGACGGGTTTTGGGGGATGCGCGGCTGGCACTGGCTCTTCATCCTCGAAGGCATTCCCACGGTGCTGCTCGGCGTTGTCTGCCTGTTTGTCCTGACGAACAAACCTGCTGATGCAAAGTGGCTCCAGGACGACGAACGGCAGTGGCTCGTCGATGCGCTCGCCAGTGAGACCAAGGCACCCAAGAAGGTGCTCGACATGCCGCTGACGAAGCTCTTTCGCAATCGCTATGTGTTGTGTCTGGCGCTCGTTGATACCTGCGCTTCGGCTGCCGGCAGCACGTTGTCGGTATGGCAGCCTCAGTTGCTGAAGTCGTTCGGTCTGTCAGTCATGCAAACGGGTCTCATCAATTCGATTCCCTACGCAGTGGCATCTGTCCTGATGGTCTATTGGGGTCGCCGTTCCGACCGTTCGGGAGAACGTCGCTGGCACACTGTCGTGCCGATGCTTCTGATTGGTGGCGGGCTGTTTGCAACCTCGCTGAGCGGCTCGCTCGTGCCGACGATTTTCATGCTGTGCGCAGTGCTCGTGGGTGCTTACTCCTTCAAAGGGCCATTCTGGGCGCTTGCCACGGACATGTTGTCGAACAGCGCGGTTGCAGCGGGCCTCGCGACCATCAACGCGATCGCCAACCTTCTCGGCGGCGACGCGCGAGGAGGCGGTTGCTCGTCCGGACGACGAACGGCAGAAGAAACTGTACGTCACGCTGAAGTCCATTACCTCGCTGGCCGACGACATCAACGCATTCGAATTCGTGAGCGCCGATGGCGAGCCCTTGCCCGCGTTCACGGCGGGTGCGCATATCGACGTGCACCTTCCCGACGCAACCATTCGACAATATTCGCTCTGCAATTCGCCTGACGAACGAGATCGCTATGTGGTCGCCGTGCTGCGCGATCCGGCGGGGCGCGGCGGGTCGGTCGCGATGCACGACACATTGCGAGCGGGCCATAAGCTCTTTGTTTCAGCGCCGCGCAATCACTTCGCGCTTTCGAAATCGGCGCGCAGACATGTGTTTATCGCCGGTGGAATCGGCATCACGCCGGTCATGGCGATGATCGCGGAAGTGCGAAAGCGCGGCGAACCGTTCCATCTCTTCTATTGCGCGCGCAGCTCGCAACGTGCCGCGTTTCTCGATCGCCTGAAGACGCTCATCGACCGCGGCGATGTCTCGCTGCACTTCGATAACGGCGATCCGCGCAATGGACTCGATCTCGTATCGACGCTCGAAAGACGGCCCGCCGATACGCATCTCTACTACTGCGGCCCCGGCCGTTTCATGGACGCGATCGAAGCCGCCAGTGCGCATTGGCCCGCGGGCACGCGTCATTGCGAACGCTTTTCCGCAAGCGGCGCGATCAAGGAAAGCGAGGCAGCGACCGAAACCGAGACACCCTTCGATATCGAACTGCGGCGCTCGCAAAAAATCCTCACGGTGCCACCGGGCGAAACCATCGTCGATGTCATGCGCGCCAACGGCGTGGAAGTCGATACGTCGTGTTGCGAAGGGTATTGCGGCACGTGCATGACGCGCTATCTCGCGGGCGAACCGCTGCATCGCGACACCGTGCTCGACGACGAGGACCGCGAGGAATTCGTCATGATCTGCTGCTCGCGTTCGAAGTCGCCGAAGCTGGTGCTCGATCTTTGAAACGCCTTTTCAAGCGGTTTCAGTAAGAACACGCGGAGCGACTGGTTCCGCTCGACTCAACGTTCCCCACTCATCGAGAAAGAGGATGCGCGTCATGAGCACATTCGAATATGTGAAAGATTGCTGGTATCCGATCGGCTTTTCGTCGGAGTTTGCTATCGGCCAGTTGCAGGGGCATAAGATCGTCAATCGCCCCATTGTGATGTGGCGAGCCGAGAGCGGCGATGTCGTCGCGTTCGACGATCGCTGCTGCCACAAGCGCTTTCCGCTTTCACAAAGCAGGCTGCTCGATAACGGTCAGCTCGAATGCGCGTATCACGGCTTGTGCTACGACGCGGCGGGCCAGTGCGTGGCGATTCCGTCCGCACCCGACAAGCCGATTCCACCGCAAGCGCGCCTGAGCGTCGTGCCCGTGCGCGAACAGGACGGCGTGGTCTGGATCTGGCCGGGCAACATCGCGGCTTCGCAGCGCTGTGAGCCGCCGCGCACGCCCGAGGTCACCGATGCGGAGAACCTGTCGATCGGCTCGCCCGAACCGCTTTACGTGCCCGCAAATTATTTATTGCTGATCGAAAATCTGCTGGATATCACGCACTTTTATCCGCTACACGACGGCAATATCGGCGATAAGGAAAACAGCAGGATTCCGGTGGACCTCGAAGAAGGCGACAGCGAAGGCTACACATTCGTGCGTACGACGCGCCACGTGCATGGCTATCGGCAGCCGCCGTATCTGAAGGAATGGTTTCTGTATGACGAAGTGGAGCGCGTTCACACACATTGCATGGTCACGCCCGGACTCACGCGCGTGGTGATGCGCGTCGCGCCCGAGGGAGAACTTGGCACGGACAAGGAACGCGGGTATACGCTCCTGCATCTCCACTTGCCGGTCGATGAACGCAACCTCGTGTGGCGTTGGAACGTGTCGTGCAAGAATTGGCACACCACATTGAGCGATGCGAACATGCCCACCGCGAAGAAGGTCGCGGAGATGTTCCCTGCGGTCGTCGCGCAGGATCAATGGGCGCTGGAGCGGCAGCAACGGATGATGGAATACCCGGACGATGGCTATTCCGAACTCTTTCTCAAGACCGACAAGGCATTGCGCCGCGCCCGTCAGATTCTCGTCGGTCTGCAGCGCAAGGAGCGCGAGCTTCAGATCAGCCTGGCAGGAAAGAGTGCGCCCGCGAACGAATCTGCGATGGCGTAAATCTTTAGGTCACTGCCGCCTTTACCCGCCATCCCGCGTGAAAGGCCTGAAAACAAGGCTCCATACGAGAGAGCATCGACCCCGGTTCAGGAGACACACGATGGAAACCCATGATTCCCCGCCGCTGGCGGTGAGGCCTCAAGCCGTCCCCGATCATCCGGACGAAGGCAAGACCCTGTTGCAGCGAGCGGTGTCTTCGTGCGTGTATCTGTTCGAACGCGTGATGCCGGATCCGTTCGTCATCGTCATTCTGCTCACGGCGATGGTTGCGTGTCTCGCGCTCGTCTTCGCACCGAAGGGCACGCCCGAAGTGATCCTGACCGGCTGGTACAAAGGCATTTTCGGCATCTTCACCTTCGCGTTCCAGATGGTGCTCGTGCTCGTCACAGGCTATGCGCTCGCGAGCGCGCCGCTCATCAAGTCGGGCTTGCGCAGCGTGAGCAAGCTCGCGGTGGGGCCGGTTTCCGCCGTGCTGCTCGTGTTCGGCGTCGGGGCTGTCGCGACGTTCCTGAACTGGGGCTTCGGCCTGGTCGTCGGCGCATTGTTGTCCAAGCAAGTCGCGCGGCAGGTGCGCGTGGACTTCGCATGGCTCGTGGCCGCCGCGTATAGCTCATGGGTGCTGTGGGCGTTCACCGGCATGTCGAGTTCGATAGCGCTCTCTATCGCGTCGCCGGGCAATCCGCTCAATATCGTCGAGCAACATACGCACTCGGCGGTGCCGCTCGCGCATACGGTGTTCGCAGGATGGAACCTGCTCGCGGGCATCGCTGCAATGGTGCTGATTCCGGTCGTTTTCATCCTCATGCGTCCCGCCGATAAAGACGTGATCGCCGCCGACGCCGCGTTGCTCGAAGCGGAAGACAAGAAGGTCGACGATACTGACGATTCGCGCGCCGGGACCTTCGCAGGCCGGCTCGAACGCTCGCGCATCTGCGCCCTGTTTTTTGTGCTCGCGGGCGTGGGCTACCTGGCAATCCAGTGGACGCGTCACGGCGTGAGCCTGGACATCAACACGGTCATCTTTATCTTTCTGCTCGCAGGATTGTGTCTGCACGGCAGTCCGCGGCGGTATGTCGGCGCGGTGACGGAGGCCGCGAAGGTCACGGGGCCGATGTTGCTGCAGTATCCGTTCTATGGCGGAATCATGGGCATCATGAGCGCGACCGCACTCGATGAAACCGTCGCGCATGCCTACATTCACGTTGCTTCGAGCACGACCTTGCCGTTCCTGAGCTATCTCGCATCGGGCGTGATTACGTTGTTCATTCCGAGCGGCGGCGGTCACTGGGCGGTGCAGGGGCCGTTCACGATCCCCGCCGCCATGCAGCTCGGCGCGTCCTTGCCGGGCACGTCGATGGCGATTGCCGCGGGCGAAATGGCAGGCAGTCTGTTGCAGCCGTTCTGGGCGATTCCGGTCGTCGCCATCGCGGGCGTCGGCGTGCAGCGCGTGCTGGGCTTCACGCTGGTTATCTTTCTGACGGCGGGATCGCTGCTCGGCTTCGTGTATCTGTTCGTCGTGCCGGTGTGGGCGGGCACGTAGTCCGGTTATTTCACTGATCCGTTCGATGCCCGCGCGCTTCACACCCGCGCGGGCATCGGCATTTTTAGCATTCGATGGGATGCCTATCAACTTCGTCGAGATGGCGCGCTCGTATCGGACAGATAAGCCCATTCGTCCTATAACATAGGACTCTACATTCAAAATGTGGTTTACACGATGCTCGGTCCGTCGCAGAATGTGGTCGAACAAGAGGGCTGCGAGCAGAGAGCGCGAATCAAATGGAGACGCACGTCATGCAATCAGGCACATCGGGTAAAGCGCACGAGGCATCGGCACGAACGATCTTGCGCGTCACGAGCGGCAATTTCCTGGAGATGTACGACTTCTCCGTCTACGGTTTCTACGCGCTTTCGATCTCCCAGGCGCTCTTTCCGCGCGGCAACGAATTCGTCTCGCTGATGCTGTCGTTCGCTACATTCGGCGTCGGCTTTCTGATGCGGCCGATCGGTGCGCTCGTGCTCGGTTCCTACATCGACCGGCGCGGACGGCGTGCGGGCCTCTTGCTTACGCTCGCGCTGATGTCGGTCGGCATGTTGATGATCACCTTCGTGCCGGGCTACGACACAATCGGCATTGCCGCGCCGATCATCGTCGTGCTGGGGCGCTTGTTGCAGGGCTTTTCCGCGGGCGCGGAACTCGGCGGCGTGTCGGTGTATCTCGCGGAAATCGCGCCGCCGGGACGACGCGGCTTCTTCGTCAGCTGGCAATCGGCGAGCCAACAGGCGGCGGTGGTGTTTGCAGCGGTGCTCGGCGTGGGCCTGCGCTTCACGCTCACGGCCGAACAGATGAATAGCTGGGGCTGGCGCATTCCGTTCATGATCGGCTGTCTTATCATTCCCGTGCTTTTCATGATTCGCCGCCGTCTGCGAGAAACGAAAGAGTTCGAATCGCGCGCGCGGCATCCGACGAGCAAGGAGATCTTTGCGTCGCTGCGAGACAACGCGCGTCTCATCGGCGGGGCGATCATGCTGGTGACGCTCACCGCCGTCATGTTCAATCTCATCACCGCTTACACGCCGACTTACGGCTCGCGCGTGCTTCACCTGCCCGCCATCGATTCCTTTCTCGTGACGATGGCTGTCGGCATCATCAACTTCACGATGCTGCCTATCGTCGGCGCGATTTCGGACAGGGTCGGGCGGCGGGCCGTGCTCACCGTATGCGCGGTGCTCGTGATTCTTACCGCCTATCCAGCGATGTTATGGCTCGTGCAGGCGCCCAGTTTCACGCGCTTGCTCGCCGTGGAGATGTGGTACGCGATGATCTACGGCTCGTATCAGGCAGGCATGGTGGTCGCGCTTACGGAGATCATGCCCGCGAGCATTCGCGGCACGGGATTCTCGCTCGTATGGAGTCTCGCGCAGGCCATCTTCGGCGGCTTCACGCCGTTCATTTGTACCGCGTTGATTCAGGTCACGCAGAATCGGGCGGTGCCTGCGTTGTGGCTCTCGTTCGCCGCGCTGATCGCGTTGTTCGCGACCTTCCGCATGTTCGCGCGGCCTTCGGGCGAGCCCCGGACCGCGTTGCCTTGAGCCGACACAGCGCGATCACGCATTGCCCGGCCGTTCGAACTCGCTCGTCTCCAGCGCGAGCTCGGCCACGGCCGCGACGACGGGATCTGTCGTCGTATGCCGATGCAGCGCGACGAACTGCACCGGACCGATCTGCGGTGCGGTATCGATGACGCGCAGCTTGCCCGCCGCGATTTCCGCGTGATACGACGCGCGTGGCAAGAGGCTCACGCCCAGACACGATACGGTCAACTCCGCGAGCACGCGCACGTTGTTGCACGAGATGACCGGACGATAATCGGCGTTCGCATCGCGGAACCATCGTTCGATGACCGGATAGTGATGCGATTGCGACGACAAGCCCAGCACAGGCCACGTCGCGAGCTCGGCGGGCGATAGCTTGCGCGCGGGCACGGCAAGCGCGGGCGAGCACATCCAGACGAATTCGTCGTAGCCGAGCGAAATGGCTTGAAGCCCGCTTTCCACGACCGGGCCCGTCACGAGCGCGAGATCGAGATCACCGTTGCGCAGCTTGTCGACGAGCGTCGCCGTCAGACCCATATCGAGCACGACCGCGAGATTCGGATAGCGCTCGCGCAATGCGCCCATCAACTTCGGCAGCCACGTAATCGCGACGAGCCCCACGACGCCGAGTCGCACCGTGCCCGTGAGCGCGTCCTTATCGCCGATACGATGCCTCACGCGCGATGCCAGCGCGACGATCTCGCGCGCCGATACAACGAGGTCTTGCCCCTTCGCCGTGAGCCGCGCGCGATGCTGGCTGCGATCGAACAGATCGACGCCGAGCGAGCGTTCGAGCTCGCGAATGCGCGCGGAAACGGTCGATTGCGTCGCGTTGAGCGTTTGCGCGGCGGCGGCGAAACTGCCCGTATCCACGATGCGCAGAAAGGTCTCCAGTTGTCGAATGTCCATTGCTCTTCATGGCGGTTGGGCGGCATCACTTCATCGCTTATTTCGATGATGCGCGATCGGAAAGTCTCGCTATCCGGCGCGGCGCGCACGCCCTAGACTGGCTTGCATCGCGGCATAAAACACACGACATTGCGCCGCAAAAAAAGGAGCCCCGGAGATGACTGATCAAACGATGATACTGGAAGAAGACGCCGCGCACGATCTCGGCGAGCCGGTACGCATGACGCCTTTCACCGGCAAGATTGCGTGGACGCGTGACAGCCTCTCGCCCGAAGACGGCATCGTGAAGATCGACGATGCGTGCCGCCGCGAACTCGATGAAGTCGTGGCGACGCTGCGTGCGAATCCGCTGCCGACGCCGCTTCTGCGTCCAGACGACTTTTCGCTCGAACGCTGCCGCGCGATGATGCGCGAGGCGGCGCAATTGCTGAGCGACGGGCCGGGCTTCGTGATCGTCGACCGCTTGCCGATGGAACTGTGGAGCAAGGAAGAAGCAACGGCGGTGTATTGGCTGCTCGCGCAGATGGTGTCGCGTCCCGTCGCGCAGAGCTGGGACGGCAAGATGATTTATGACGTGCGCGATCTCGGCAAGCCGCCCGGCAACGGCGTGCGGCCGGACATCACCAACGCGGAACAGAATTTTCATACCGACAATAGCTATAACGTCTGCCCGCCGGATTACGTCGCGCTGTTGTGCCTGCATCCCGCCAAGGAAGGCGGCGTAAGCAGTATCGTCAGTTTCTATACTGTCTACAACCAGATGATCGAACGTTATCCGCATCTGCTTGAGCGCTTGCATCGGCCGTATCTGTTCGATCGGCAACGCGAGCACGCACCCGGCGATTCGACTATCATCAGTCATCCTCTATTTTGCAAAGAAGCGGACGGTGTCGTGTGCAGGCTTTCGCATCGTCATGTGATCAACGGCTATCGGATGGCGCAGCGGGAGATGGACGAGGAGACCCTCGAAGCACTGGAAACGCTCGAAGCCGTCATGCGCGAACCGCAATGGGCGCGTGAGTTCTTTTTCGAGCCGGGCCAGATTCAAATCGTCGATAACTTGCGTTGCGGACATCGACGCACGAACTTCGTCGATTTCGATGAAGAGCATCGCAAGCGGCATCTCGTGCGTCTGTGGCTCCGCGATGCACGCCGGCGGTTCTATAACGGCTGAGTATCGTAGAAGCCTTTGGCAAGGCGCGCCGCGAGCGCCTTGCGATCCACCTTGCCGACCGCCGTCTCAGGCAACGATTCGACGAACACCACGTCGTGCGGCACGTAGATGCGTGAAAGGCGCTTGCGTACGGCGTCCTGCACGCGTTCGGCATGTATCGCGGTAAGGTCTCTCGGCACGACGAACGCAACCGGCACTTCACCGAGATCGCGATCCGCGCGGCCCACGACACAGCACGCAGCGACATTCCCTTCCGCCACGATCACGCTCTCGATCAACAACGGCGAAATGTTTTCGCCGCCGCGGATGATCACGTCCTTGATGCGGCCTGTCACGTAGAGATAGCCATCGTCGTCGAAGCGGCCGAGATCGCCGGTGCGCAGCCATCCATCGACGATCGTGCGGGAGGTTTCATGGGCGGCGCCCAGATAGCCTGTCATGAGATTCGGCCCCGCGATGCAGATTTCACCTTCGAGATTCGGTGTATCGATCATCGTGTCGTCGGCGGCGCACAGCCTGACCGTCTGTCCCGGCACGACCTTGCCGACCGAACCCACGCGTCGCGCGTTCGGTGGATTGAGCGTGCTCGTACATGTAGCTTCCGATAAACCATAGGAAATCACGAGCGGACAACCGAGCTTCGCTTCCACTTCGCGATGCAAGGCTTCCATGATCGGCGCGGAACCGCAGCGCGCCATGCGCAGCGTTGCGAGCGAGTCGGCGTCGAAGTGCTGCGCCAGCATGCGCGAATACATCGTAGGCACGCCGGTGATGATGGTCGGCCTGAAGCGCGTCATCAAATCGGGCATGTCTTCCGCACGAAAACGCGGGCAAAACAGGACGCTTGCGCCCGCGAGCAACGGCGCGAACAACTGATTGTTCACGCCATTCGTGTGATAGATCGGCATGACATGAAGCAGCCTGTCATCGCTCGATAGCGCGCTTTGTTCGAGCACGCCGAGCGCATTGTTGAGCAGCGCGGCCTGAGTGAGTTGCACAACTTTCGGACGTCCCGTGCTGCCCGAAGTGAAGAGCAGGAGGGCAGGGCAATCGGCAGCGACATCGACAGGCGGCCAGTACGCCGGCTCCGTCAGACGCGCGAAGTCGATGATCGTCGTATGCGAGGGAATGGCAAGTTCGCTCACGAGCGATGTGTTGTCGTCGTCATGCACGAGAAAACGTGCACCTGTTTCGACGAGACGCGCGCTCACTTCGTCCGGTGCGAGCTTCGGTTCGAACACGCACGGACACAGTCCCGCGCGAATCGCTGCGAGCAACAACACAACGGCATCGAGCGAGCGCGACATCGTGATAGCGACGACATCGCCCTGGCGCGCGTGGCGGCCCGACAAGTGCGCCGCGACGCTGCCGGTCTCGCGTGCGAGTTCGACATACGTCAGCGAACGCGTGCCATCGCCGATTGCGGGAAGGTTCTGCACATTACGCACATGCCAGTACTGTTCGAAGGCTTGCGCGAGACTCGTCGGTCTGACATCGAAATGCAATGCGGTGGTCGTCGTCACTGTGTCGTTCTCGTTACCTAAGTCGAACGGCTGCATCGCGCTCGAATTGCCCGTGCGGGTCGAGTGATTCGAGCGCTTCACGCTCGCGCGATGTCGGCGGCGCGGTGGGCCCGGCGTCGCTTGCATCGAACGTGAAGCCGGTGCGTTCGCGCACTTCATCGAGACTCGATTCCGGATGCCACGATTGCAATGCAAGCTTGCCGTCGCGCCTCACGAATACGGCGATGGGCGTGACCACGCCATGCATGCCGCCCCACGATGTCACGAAGTCGAGCTTCGCGACGAGCGTGCGTTTCGAATGCTCGGTGCGCCACGTGCAGGCGCGTCTGGCCGTCGGCAGCATGACCGCGCCGCCGCCGCCGCCCGGCAGACGCACTTCCGGATGCGCCCATTCGCCGATGCACGAGTTGTTCGCGCAGCCTGCGCCGTCGAGTTGCGCCGCGCCTAGGAACGTGAGATCCATGCGGCCGCGCGTGCAAAGATCGTAAAAATCCTCGTTGGCGAAGATCGATGCCGAGCCTTCCGCAAGCAATGGGTCGGAGCTCGAAATCGGAATGGAAGAGGGCGACGGATCGACGCCGCCCGCCACGTTGATATACACGAAGTCCCAGTCATAAGCGCGCTTTGCGAGCAGACATGCGAGCATCGGCGGCGTGGAGTTCACGCCGCTGAACGTGATCTCGTCCGGCCGGATGAAGCGCGCGAGATTCGTGACGATGTAGGAGAAGCCGCTCCATTGTTCAGCCATGTCGATGAACCTCCGCTTCGGGCGCGGCATCGATATGGCGTGCGAGCGCTTCGGGGCCTTCTTGAAGATACGCATCTACCGCCGGATAGTCGATCGCATACGATGGCCAGCACGAGCCCGGCCATGCGCCGTTCTTCACGATCGCGTAGTTTTGCAACATGAAATAAGGCACGATCGTGAGTTCGGGCTGATCGGCGAAGCGCGTATCGCTGAGTTCTTCGGCCACGACGAGCACGCTTTTGGCGGCGCGGCTCATGATGCGGTCCCAGTGATACGTGCCGGCCACGCGCACGTTGCCATCGCGATCCACGCTCGATGCGTGAATCACGGCAAAGTCCGGCGAAATTGCGGGAATCACGTAGGTTTTCTGGCCGCTGCCATAGGGATCGTCGAGACGTTTCCAGTCGTTGATCCGCACGAGATCGCTGCCGTGCAAGCCGCCGCACGGCATGAACGGCACGCCGAAGGCAGCCGCGCGCAGTCCCGCGGTGAGGCTCGCGCATGCGTGTTCTTCGAGCTTCAGATGACCCTTCTCGACCGCGCGCCGATACCATGGCGCAAGCCCGAAATTGCCTTCCATCGCGACGATGCCGCAACGCGCGCGCGAGGCCACGCCCGCGCGGCAAAGTATGTCGATGTCGTAACCCGGCGACTGCTTGATGATCTCGATGTCGCGCTTCTCCTGCCGGATCAGTTCGCGCACGAACGCGAACGGCCCGCGATGCAGAAAGCTGCCGCCCAGGCCCAATGACGCGCCATTGGGTACGAGCGCAGCCAGTTCGGCGAGCGAGACCTGTTTGTCCTTGCTTGCGAATCCCGAACTCATACGAGACGTCTCCTAAGCCTTCTTCGACGACGCCAGGTACGCTTCGATGCGCTTGTGAATGCCCGGCGCGGACGCCGATCGAACGAGCGCGGCGAGGTCGGTATCGCCCTCTTCAGTGTCCAGCGCGCGTCGCAACATGGCGCGGCTCTCGGCGGGCAAGGCGCGCGCGCGTTCCACCGCTTCGGCGACGACTTCCGAGTACTGCTCCGGACCCGCCACGCGTTCGATGAACCCGTTCGCGCAGGCACGTTCGACATCGAACGTGGCGGCTGTTTCGAGAATGCGCTGCGCCTCACGCGTGCCGACGATTCGCGCGAATCGCGCCGAACCCAGCACGAGCCCGAACTTCAGCCCCGGCATGCGAAACGTCGAACCGGGCGCGGCCACGCGCAGATTGCACGCCGCAATCAGATCGACACCCGCGCCGAAATTTCTGCCATGCGCGAGCGCCACGGTGAAGCACGACGCGCTCGCAATCTTGTTCAGCAACGTTTCGATGCGGATAAAACGCAGCACAAGATCGCCTTCGCTTTGCGCATGCACGTCGCTCATATCGAATCCCGCGCTAAAGCATCGGCCTTCGCCTTGCAGCGTGACGAGCGATATTTTTGCGGCATCGGCAGCGTCGAAAGCCTGAATCAGTTCCTCCACGATACTCGCGGATAACGCATTCAGCTTGTCCGGCCGATTGAGCGTGATCGACCAATGCGTCGGGATTTTCTCGACGATGATGCCGCTCATGCCTCGACCTCCGAGCGCTTCAGCAACTCGGCGTTGTGTTCACCGAGTCCCGGCGGACGCAGGCGAATGTCAGGCGTTTTACCGGAGAATTTGACGGGCGATGCGAACGTCTTCGTCTGCACGCCATTGGGCAATTCGAGCGGCTGCACCCATTCCATATGCTCGACTTGCGTGTCCTTCAAAACTTGCGAATACGTGTTGATCGGCGCGCACGGCACGCCCGCCGCACGAAAGCGCTCGATCCAGAGTTCGGCGTCGTCAGCGGCGAAGATCGCCTCCAGCGTGTCGCGCAATTCGACCTGATGCTGCGCGCGCAGCGTGGTCGTCGCATAACGCGAGTCCGCCTTGAGATCGTCGCGTTGCACGACCTTGCACACCGATTCCCACAGCGCGTTATTGCCTGCAGCCATGCCGAAATACGTGTCCCGCGCCTTGAACGCCTGATAGGGCGCGTTACGCGGATGCGCCGAGCCGAGCTTCTGCGGATCGCGCCCCGTGCCGAAGTATTCGGACGTCTGCAATGCGGCGATGGCGAGCGTCGCGCCGAGCATCGGCACGTCGATATGCGTGCCTTCGCCCGTTGCCGCAACGCCGCGCAGCGCCGATGTCACCGAGAACGCGGCATACAGGCCAGCGGAGAAATCCGCGAGCGGTACGCCGCACTTGACCGGCGCACCATCGGGTTCGCCCGTGATGCTCATGATGCCGCTCATCGCTTGCACGGTCAGATCGAAACCGCCTTCCTGCGAGCGCGGCCCGGTCTGACCATACGCGGAGATCGAGCAATAGACGATGGATGGTTTCATCGCGCGAATGTCTTCGTAACCGAGCCCGAGGCGATGCATCACGCCGGGACGATTGTTCTCGATGACGACATCGGCTGTCTGAATCAACGACTTCGCCTGAAGGATGTCCTCGGGGTTTTTCAGATCGAGCGTGACCGAGCGCTTGTTGCGGTTGAGCGACGCGAAATTCTCGCTATAGCCATCGGAAATGGGTGGCCACGCACGCAACGTATCGCCGCCGTTCGGATGCTCGACCTTGATGACGTCCGCGCCCATGTCCGCGAGCAGCATTCCGCAATACGGCCCCGCCGCGACGTTGCAGAACTCGATGACCCTGATTCCTTGAAGTGGATGATCCATGTGTTTTCCCTGGCGATCCCGTTGGCATGCGGCGGCGCTCGTGCGCGTCGATTCGATTGTGGCGCGATCTTCCGGGCGTGTAAACCAAAAAATGATATACGAATCCTATAAAATAGGATGACGTGGCAGAGGACCGTGAACACGCACCGGGCAGATTGCCGGATCGATACGCGGCTCTTGCCGCTACGCGCGGTGTAGAATGAACTTTTAATCCTAAATCTTAGGACAATGGACAAGACGTTGCTGAAGGGCCTGATGCTGCTGGAGGCGCTCGCCGATCAGAATGGCAAGCCCGTCACGATCCCGGTGCTGGCCGAGCAGGTCGGGCTCACGAAGAGCAACACGCACCGCACGTTGCAAACGCTCGCGCACGCAGGCTATGCAACGCGCGATGAAACCACGGGCAACTATCGCAGCACGTTCAAACTCTTCGAGCTGGGCGCGAAGCAGATGGCGCAGATCGACGTGCGGCAGTTCGCGGCCGTGCATATGCGTGCGCTGGTCGATCTCACGCAAGAGACGGTGCATCTGTCGATTCTGGATGGCGCCTCGGTCGTGTATGTCGACAAGATCGAGAGCGCGCAGCCCGTGCGCGCGTACTCCGTGCTCGGCGGCCATGCGCCTGCGTATTGCGTTGCGACGGGCAAGATTCTTCTCGCGCATCAGACGCAGGAATTCCTCGCGCGGCATCTGGTCGATCTCACCGCACACACGAAGGCCACCATCACGGATTTGCAGGCGCTCAAGGTCGAGCTCGCGCGCGCGGCGACCAATGGCTATGCGATCAATCGCGGCGAATGGCGGGACAGCGTGGGCGGTGTCGCCGCGCCGATCTTCGATGCGTTCGGCCTTCCGGCTGCGGCCATCGGAATCTCGGGGCCGTTGGAGCGCCTGAGCGTCAAGCGCATGAAGGAATTCGCGCCGGCGGTTCAGGATGCGGCGCTGAACATCTCGCGGGCGATGGGATATCGCAAGTGAAGTGAGCGACGCTGGCGCCGGGGCATTTGCCCTGGCGCCGGATGTTCGCTGCGTTGGGCGGATGCGGGTCGTTTCCTACAACAACGCGGCCGAATCGCTCTGGGTCACGTGGCTGGCTTGTTTGTTGAGCGGCGCCATTGCATCCGCGATGGCGCTGGCCGCTCCACGCAAGTGCAGCGGCACGCGCGTACCCGGCTCCAGATGCAGACGCAAGGGCATCGGCGTTTCGACGCGATCGAGATAGAGCACCTGATTGCCGTCGAGGATCGTCACGTTGAAGGTTTCGCCCACTGCGTCCACGAGTTCCTGCAAGACCGTGTGCGGTTGCGAGCGCAAGGTGGAATGGCGCAGCACGTCGAGCGCGAGCGCGGCCGAGCGCGCGCCCACCGTGTACCGCTTGCCGAGCGGTTCGCGATAGACGAGATCGGCCTCGAAGAGCATTGACAGGATACGGAACACCGTCGGCTTGGGGAGCTTGCAGGCGTGGGTCACATCGTCGAGGGAAACGGGCGTGTTCGCATGCGCCACGTATTCGAGTACGGCAAACGCCCTCAACGCGGTCGATTCCGGCTTCTGTGGGTCAACGTTCAGCATTGCGCGTCGCAAGAATCCTCGAAGCGGCCATTGCACGTGAGCACCCCTTCACGCCGCCTGCGGCAGCTTCAGGATCGCGCGCGCTTCCTGGGGCGTCGCGGGTACGCGATCGAAGCGCTCGCAAGCGTCGACGATCTTGCCGACGAGTTCCGCGTTGCTCGACGCGAGCCGCGTCTGCACCGCATCGCGGAGGTCAGCAATGCGGCGCGCTGCAGTCCCAAGGCGGCTGAACGCTTTACCGATAGTGCGATCACGCTGGCCCGCATTCAGCATGTCCGCGATCTGCGCGTTCCAGACCATCGCATCAATCGAGCGTCAAGCGGCGAACCTGCTTCGGTAGTACCGACACGCCGAGATTCTCCAGGAAACTCTCGCGCAGCGCGAGCGCTGCCGGACTCAACGACCTTCCGGTCGGCTCGACGAAGCCCACGGTGCGCTCAACAGGCGGTTCGTCAAGCGGAATGAAGCGCAGCATGTCCCGATGTCGCTGCTGCGCGAGATAAGGCAGTACGGTGAGACCGACTTCACCTTCGACGGCCGAGAGCAGGGCGGTGGTGTTGGCGATGAAGATCTCCATCTGTCCGATCGCATCGAGCAGGGATGCCGGCAATGCGCGCATCGTGCCGTTGCCGATAAGTTGATACCCAGACAGATCCTTCCACTTGATCTTCCGATGCCGGAAGAGCGGATGGCCCGCCTTCACCACGACGCACATCACATCGGACAGAAGCGGTGTGAAGCTCAGCTCCGGCTCTCCCTTGGGCTCGCCTGCGATGCCGAAGTCGATCACGCCCGAGCGCACCCGGTCGTGGATATAGTCCGCGGTACCGTCTTCCACATGCAATTCGATGCCGGGATAGCGCTGCGCGAAGCGGCTGATCGCGCGCGGCAGCATTTCGTGCGCGATGGATGGCACCGCGGCCACGCGCACGCGCCCATGCCGCACCCGGACGACGTCGACGGCCGAGCCGATCACGCGCTCGTAATGCTCGACCAGCTTGCGCGCCTCGCCGTAGAGCATGGTGCCGAAGGGTGTGGGCGACGCGTGACTGCCCTTCTCGAAGAGCGCGGCGCCCAGCGCGCTTTCCAGCTCCTTGATGGACAGCGACAGCGCGGGCTGGCTCCGAAACACGGCGGCGGCGGCAGCCTTGAAGCCGCGATACTCGACCACGGCCACGAAATGACGCAGTTGGGTGATTTTGACGTCGGGGAGGCGGTCCATTTTTCGATAAGAGAAGCAAATAAAATCATAAAAATATTTGGCTTTGATTATCTTAGCCCGATTTTTAGAATCGCTTCAAGTCAATGGAAAAAGCGAGATCGGGTATGACGTCGCAGACCTTTTTGAATTACATCGATGGACGCTGGCAGGCCGGCGATGAGCTCATCGACAACCGGAGTCCGTCGGACACCGAGGACGTGATCGGCCGCTACGCGCAGGCCACGCCGGCGCAGGCGCGCGAGGCGATCGAAGCGGCGCGCATGGCTCAACCGCGCTGGGCGGCGAACGGTCTCGAAGCGCGTCACGACGTGCTGCGCGCGATCGGCGATGAACTGATCGCGCGCCGCGACGAACTGGGCCGGCTGCTGTCGCGCGAAGAGGGCAAGACGCTTGCCGAAGGCATCGGCGAAGTCGCGCGGTCGGGACAGTTCTTTCACTATTTCGCCGCGGAAGTGCTGCGTCAGCTCGGCGGCAAGGCCGATTCCGTCCGTCCCGGCGTCGAGATCGATATCCAGCGCGAGCCGCTCGGCGTCGTCGGTATCGTCACGCCGTGGAACTTCCCGATGGCGACCGCGAGCTGGAAGATCGCGCCCGCGCTCGCGTTCGGCAACGCGGTGGTGTTCAAGCCGGCCAATCTGACGCCGGCGAGCGCCTGGGCGCTGACCGAGATCATCAGCCGCCAGGCGCTGCCCGCCGGCACGTTCAACCTGGTGATGGGGCCGGGCGAGGCGATCGGCCGCGCGCTCGCGGATTCGCCGGACGTGGACGGCATCACCTTCACCGGTTCGCTCGAAACGGGCCGGCGCCTGGCCGCCGCCGCGGCGCCGCAGCTCATCAGGCTGCAGATGGAAATGGGCAGCAAAAACGCGCTGGTCGTGCTCGACGACGCCGATCTCGACCTCGCCGTCGATTGCGCTTTCAACGGCGCTTACTCGGGCACCGGACAGAAGTGCACGGCTTCGTCGCGCCTCGTCGTGACGCCCGGAATCCATGCGGCGTTTGTCGAACGGCTCGCGCAGCGTCTGCGTGACGTGCGCGTCGGACGGTCGCTGGACGACGGGGTGCAGATGGGGCCGGTGGTCGACCAGCGTCAGCTCGAATCGAACCTTCGATACGTCGCGCTGGGCCGACAGGAGGGCGCGCGGCTCGTGTGCGGCGGCGAGGCATTGGCCCGGCCTGAGCGCGCGTGGTGCATGTCGCCCGCGCTGTTCGACGAAGGCCGCAACGACATGCAGATCAATCGCGATGAAATCTTCGGGCCGATCGCATGCGTGATTCCCGTGCGCGACTACGAGGAAGCGCTGGCGGTCGCGAACGACACGCCCTTCGGGCTCACGGCGGGCATCGTCACGCAGTCGCTGCGGCACGCGACGCATTTCCGCCGCCACGCGAAAACCGGCTGTGTGATGGTCAATCTGCCCACCGCGGGTACGGACTATCACGTGCCGTTCGGCGGCCGCAAGGCGTCGAGTCACGGTCCGCGCGAGCAGGGGCCGCACGCGGCGGAGTTCTACACGACGCTCAAGACCGCCTACACACGGGCATGAACGGACAAGGAAACATGATGAGCCTGCACGACTCGCTGGTGGTGATCGACGGCACGCAGTATTCGAACTGGAACCGGCAGATTTTCGAGGAGATGCGCGAAGGTGGCGTGGCGGCGGTGAACGCCACCATCGTCTACTGGGAAAACGCGCGTGAAACGCTGTCGCGCATCGCCGAATGGAACGCGCGCTTCGAGCGCCATGCCGATCTCGTGATGCCGGCACGCACCATGGACGACGTGCTCGTCGCGAAGCGCAGCTGCAGGATCGCGATTCTCTACGGGCTGCAGAACTGCTCGCCGATCGAGGACGACATCGGTCTCGTCGAGGTGTTCCGCGATCTGGGCGTGCGCACGATGCAACTGACCTACAACAATCAGAGCCTGCTCGCGACGGGCTGCTATGAAGCCTGCGACGGCGGCGTCACGCGCTTCGGGCGCGCGGTGATCGAGGAGATGAACCGCGTCGGCATGATCGTCGACATGTCGCACAGCGCGGAGCGTTCGACGCTCGAGACGATCGCGCTGTCGAAGCGGCCGATCGTCATCAGTCACGCGAACCCTTCCTTTTTTCATGCGGCGAAGCGCAACAAGTCGGATGCGGTGCTGCGCGCGCTGGCGGAGCGGGGCGGTCTCGTCGGTTTCAGCCTCTATCCGTTTCACCTGAAGAACGGCAGCCGCTGCACGACGGGCGAGTTCACCGACATGGTGGCGCGCACGGTGGACATGATCGGCGTCGACAACGTGGGCATCGGCAGCGACCTGTGTCAGGCACAGCCATACAGCGTGCTCGAATGGATGCGCAACGGCCGCTGGAGCAAGCAGACGGATTACGGCGAAGGCAGCGCGGAGCACGCCGCGTGGCCCGACCCCGTGAACTGGTTCCGCTCGAACGCGGACTTTCCAAAGCTCACCGACGCGCTCGCCCGCGCGGGATTCTCCGATGCCGAGGTGGCGAAGATCATGGGCGGCAACTGGATGCGCATTCTGTGCGACGCCGAGCGGCGCGACTAGCGCGTGGTGCGTTGCACGAGACTACATCGCACGAGACTACTATTCGAACTGGAGGAGACATGGAAATAGATACCACGCCCGCGCTCGCGGCCAGACGCGATGAGCGGGAAGTTCATACGCGCAGCATCGACTGGCCCATCTTTCTCATCAGCGGGGGCTTCTTCGTGCTGTTCCTGGTGGCGGCGCTGTGCAACCTCTCGTGGCTCTCGACGGTCGTCGATACCGCCTTCGGCTGGGCGACGCGCGTCTTCGGCTTCTACTGGCAGGTGCTGATGCTCGCGACTTTCGCGGTCAGTCTCGCGATCGCCTTCTCGAAGCTCGGCCGCGTGAAGCTGGGCGGCGCCGCGCAGGTTCCGTCGAACTCGACGTTCAACTGGGTCGTCATCATCATGTGCGCGCTGCTGGCCGGCGGCGGCGCATTCTGGGCCGCCGCCGAGCCGCTCATGCATTTCATGAGCCCTCCGCCGTTCTTCGGCGCGGCGCCGCGCACGCAGGCAGGGGCCGTGGCGGCGCTCGCCCAGTCGTTCCTGCACTGGGGCTTTCTCGCGTGGGCCGTGCTCGGCAGCCTGCTCGCGATCGTGCTGATGCATCTGCACTTCGACCGCGGCTTGCCGCTCGCGCCGCGCACGCTGCTCTATCCGCTCTTCGGAGCGCGCGCGCTCAAGGGCCCGATCGCGACGCTCGCCGACGCCACCTCGATCATCGCAGTGGCGGCCGGCACCATCGGCCCGATCGGCTTTCTCGGGCTGCAGATCGCCTATGTACTGCATTCGGTCTGGGCCGTGCCCGATACCGTCGTGACACAGGCGCTCGTGATTCTCGCGGTGACCGTGATCTTCACGTCGGCCTGCATCGCGGGTCTGGAAGGGCTGCGCTTCGTCTGCAAGATCCACGTGTGGCTCATGCTCGGGCTGGCGGCCTATCTTTACGTCTTCGGGCCGACGGCCTTTCTGACGAGCGTGTTCTTCCAGGCGTTCGCGACGCATGTCGTCGATTTCGTCCAGACCGCGATGTATCGCGGCGACGACAAGTGGCTCAATGCCTGGACGCTCTTCTACTGGGGCTGGTTCATCGGTTATGCGCCGATGATGGCGATCTACGTCGCGAAGGTGTCGCGCGGCCGCACCATTCGCGAGCTGGTCGTGCTGCTTTCCATCGCAGCGCCCGTGATCACGATGCTGTGGTTCACGCTGGTGGGCGGCGCGGGCATCGGCATCGAGCTTGCCTCACCGGGTAGCGTCGTTTCGCACGGAAGCCTGCCCGAGGCGCTGTTGCTCGGCGTGGCGCAGGCGCTGCCGTTGCGCAACCTGATCTCGGCGCTGTTCCTGTTTCTCAGCTTCTTTTCGGTCGTGACCAACGGCGGCTCGATGGCGTATACGATCGCCATGGCGATGTCGGGTGATCGCGGTGAGCCGCGTCACTGGCTCAAGATTTTCTGGGCCATCGGCATGGGGCTGGTGGGCGCGGTGCTGATCACGATGGGCTCAGGCGGCGTCAGCGCGCTGCAGTCGTTCATCGTCATCACGGCGGTGCCGGTGTCGATCCTGATTCTGCCCTCGCTTTGGGACGCCGTGCGTATTGCCCGGACGATGGCGATCGAGCAAGGAGTCGACCGATGAACGATGAGGCCATCATGAATGACGACAGCGTGAACATCATGCAGAACACGCATCCGGCGCTGCGCAGCGCCGACGTCACGAACCGCACCGAACGTCTCGGCGCGATGCACGGCACGCGGCTGAGCTTCGTGCGGGCGCTCGTCAGGCGCATGGCGCGCGACCAGTGGCGGGTTCGCGTCGCGCACATGGAGCTGGACGACGAGGGCTACGGCGTCTGCATCTATTCGATCGAAGCCTACGGCGAGCGCTACAGCCAGGTGATTTTCTCGCAGCATCTCGACGCGGCGGAGCGCACGGATCGCGTGATCGCGCAGAAGTGGGACATCACGTCCGCACTCATCTGCGGCGTGCCGCAGCCGGGCGACCTCGAGCGATTGCGCGCCAATGTGCCGTTGCAGGAGGCGGGCCGGCTCGATGCGAACGATCTAGTGCTGTGCCGCGCCAACAAGAGCGTGCGCAACTTCGACCATGTGGTGAGCTGTCTCGCCGAGGGGCGTCAGCCGGATTCATCCGTCTTCGAGCGGGTCGGCTACCTGGTTCGTACGACGGCCGTGTATGGCAACGGCAAGTTCGGTATCGCGGACTATCCGCGGATTGCCGGCACTCGAGCGTTTCGCTCGGGCTTTTCGGCGCAGATGTGCGCCGTGTATGTGCTACGAGACTTCAGCGTGCGTCTCGCCGAACACGTCGCGGTGCGCCGCAATCCACGCATCGCCGTGAAGCTCGCGCGCAGTTGCCGGCGCTATCTCGGCGTCGGCAACGCCACCGGGCTTGGCATGGCGCCGTTCCTCGTACGGCATCCGCTTCAGCTCGATCAATGGGTGCGCGGACGGGAGACCGCGCTAGCACGCGTGCTGGCCGTCGAGTCCGTCGATGCCCCTGCGACGACACGCGCACAAGCCCTGCTGGCCCGCGCGGCGCGTCACATCGCGCAGGTGCACACGGACCATCCGCGCGAGGCCGCGCGCAACGCGGTGATCGTCGGCGAGCTGCCGATCATCCAGGATGCGCTGCGGCGCCTTGCCGCGACGCCTGAAGCATTCCACTGGGATATGTTGCTGGCGTGGACCGGCGAGCGGGTGTCGAGCGCCGCGCAGGAGGTGCTGGTGGCCGTCCTGCTGGAACTCTATCCAGAACTCGTCGATTCGATCGATTGCGGCGCGCCCGTCGACGATACCTTGCGCCTCGATTCCGATATGCGTACGGGCGAGTTGCGCCAGCTCGTTGAGGACGACTATCGATGGGCGTTGCAGCAGCCCTCTGCGCTCCGCGACGATACGCATTTCTTCTGGTATCGCTCGGCGGAAAAAGAGGAGCCGCGTCTGGGCGTACGAGACCGTGAGCCGGGCTCGGAGCGTGAACTGCCACTCGATATCGCGCGCCAGGTCGGACGGCTTCACGCGGCCCTGCACGCGCTGCGCGACGACGACATGAGCGTCGCGGAGTTCGTCGGGATGCATCCGGAGCACCGCGCGATCGTGCGCCGCGTGCAGACCCTGATCGGCCGGCCATACGGCGAGATCCGCGAGAACCTGCTGGCGGCGGACACCCTGCCGATCGACCTCATGCGTGCCAAGCTCGCGATGTTCGGTGCGAGCAAGTTCGATCCCAAGTCGAACCTCTGGGTACGCGTCACATTGTTCCAGGGCGCGCCGACACTCGATGAGCTCGCGCCAGACATGGCCGATGACTGGATTTTTCCGTGCGTGCCGGACAGCAACGAAAGAGGACTTGGACAAGCATGAAGACGGCGATGAATGAGTTGACGTCGCTGTGCCGCGCGGCGCTGGAAGGCAGCGGATGGGCGCAGGGCGATTACGAGGATGCAGCGGATGCGGCCGTATGGCTTCAGGCCGTATGCTTTGGCGGTCTCGAAGCGCTTGATGGCATGCTCGGCGCGCAGGCGCGCGAGCAATACACCGTCAAGGGCGCGGCCTGTGGCGAACATCCGGCACGGCAAGCGCCCGGTCTCGCTGGATGCGTGCTGGCGTTCGAGCTTGCATGGGCGAGGGCGACGAAAGAAGGCATCGGCGTGGTGCGCGTTTCGGGTGCACTTGCGCCGCGTCTCGCGCTGTATGGTCTGAAGACGATGAGCGGGCGCTCGCGCCGCTTCGATCTTTCGTGGCGGGACGCGGGCGGCTGTCATTTCGCTTGGACGGATGGGGGTAGCCTTTACCCCACCTATCTGGGCTGCAACGCGCGCTCCGGTGCGGCCATTGGGGAGATCGTCGTATGCTGCCGCACGAGCGAAGCGATTCCTTCGCCGATCGACGTAGAACCCGGCCTCTCGCACGAGCTTGATCCGGAAGAGTTTGAAGCGCGGCATTACGGAGCGATCTGGAATGGCGTCGATGTAGAGCCCGCGCAACTGGCGCGGCTAGTCGACTGGAAGCGCCGCGTGCTAGTGGCCGAGAGCGAGGCGTCGCGCACGCATGGGGCAGGAGGTTCCGATGACGGCTTCTGACCGGAACGCGCGGGGGGCGCGCAGCGTCAGGCAGATTCACACCGGACTACCGGAGCGCGCGGACTCGCTCTTCTCCTGGGCGGTCGCGGCGAACGGAACACTCTATACCGCACAGATTCCCGTGAGCGCGGACGGCGCGCTCGTGAGCGGCGGCATCGAGGCACAGACACACCAGGTATTCGAGAACCTGTTCCGGACGCTAGAGGCCGCGGGCGCTACGGCCGGCGACGTCGCTCAGGTGCTCATCTACGTGACGGACCGGGCGTGGCTTCCTTTCGTCAACGCGGTCTGGCTGCGGCATTTTCGGGCGCCGTTTCCAAATCGTGCGTCGTTCGTCGTGGCCGGTCTCGCGCGCGAAGAGATGCTAATCGAGATCGTTGCGTACGCAGGCGTGGCGAACAATGCCTGACTAGATGCGTTGCTGCGGTGTCGATCTGATGAGGGTTGGCTCGACCAATTCCAGACGTTCACCGTCGAGAGACTGCAGACATTCAAACGGCAGACCGCAGGCGTCGACGAGCCGGCCAGCAATGGCACCTTCGTCAACGCCTAACGACATCGGTGACGCGGTACAGAAGTCGCTTTCCTGCCGTCCAACCGTTGTCAGGCGAGAATGTCAGGCCCCGCTGCCAGCAAACGCGTGATACTCCCAGACTTCAGTTTCCGCACGTGCATGATGTATGGTTTGTAGCCCACAAAAATGCGCCTTGCCTACGAGCCATCTGCTTGCTACGGTATGTAGTAGGTTTGGTTGCCCAGATTAATTGCGTTTCACCTTGACGCCCTGGCCTGGCAAGCAGGTTGCAGTCGTCACCAGAGTCTGTCCATGGATACGCTCGCATCGTGGCTGCGCCCCCTCGGGCTTGACCAGTACGTGCCATTGTTCGAATCCCATGGCATTGACCTGCATTCGCTGCCACTTCTCTCGGAGGAAGATCTAGTCAAACTCGGCGTGCTGCTCGGGCACCGCAGGCTTTTATTAAAAGCTATTTGCACGCTTGACAACGACAGGCACGTTGTGGCGTCGACAATGCAATCGGCCCAGGATGCCGGGCGCCGTCAACTCACTGTACTGTTCTGCGACCTTGTCGGCTCGACGGAACTCGCGCGGCGGCTCGACGCGGAGATGCTAAGGGACCTGATGCACGCTTACCAACGCGCATGCGGGGATATTGTTTCCCGCTATGCCGGTCACGTGGCGCAATACCTCGGCGACGGCATAGTCGTGTACTTCGGTTTTCCCCAGGCGCATGAGGATGACGCGGAGCGCGCCGTGCGCGCTGCGCTCGAAATGGTAGCCGTCGTCAGCAAAGTGCCTGCTTCAACTCCGTTGAGAGTGCATGTTGGCATCGCAACCGGTTCGGTCGTTGTCGGCGACAGCGGCGCGTGGGACGCTCTGCGATCGAATGCGGCCGTGGGCGAAACCCCCAACCTTGCCGCGCGTCTGGCCGCGCTTGCCGACCCAGATCAAATTGTGATTTCTTCGGGCACATGTCGGTTGCTCGGAAATGCCTTCAGGATCGAGGATCTCGGTGAGCACGCGTTGAAAGGCATCACCGAACCCGTAAAGGCATATCTCGTCAGGGATCTGACACGTAATGAAAGCCGGTTCGACGCGAACCGAAAAAGCCGCTATACACCTTTTGTCGGTCGCGAGTCCGAAGTTGCTTTACTTCTGTCCCGCTGGGAAAACGCACGCGAAGGCGAAGGTCAGGTCGTACTACTGACTGGGGAACCCGGCATCGGGAAAAGTCGCATTGCACACGTGCTCAGTCGACATCTCGCTGACACACATCATCTGCGGCAGTTCTATCAATGTTCTCCCTATCACAACGGTTCGGCCTTCTATCCGCTTGTCGAACCGTTCGAGCGCGCTTTTGGATTTGAGCGCGATGATACGCCAGAGCAGAAGCTCGATAGGCTAGAAGCGTCACTGAATCTCGACTTCGACGAGTTGCCGCTCGTCGCACCTTTTTTTGCCGCGCTACTGTCGCTGCCGACCGATCGTTATCCGACGCAGATGCTCGCACCGCCAAAGCACAGGGAGAAGACGATAGCCGCATTGGTCGAGCAGATGCTGCGTTTGGCGAAACGCCAGCCCATCCTGATGATCTGCGAAGACGCACAGTGGGCCGACCCAGCGACACTCGAGACGATGGCGTTGATGGTCGAGCGGATACGTGAAGCACCCGTCCTCCTCATCGTAACCTGTCGCCCCGAATTCGTGCCACCCTGGACGGGACACGGCAATGTGACGCTTCTGCATCTGAACCGCCTGTCGAGACGGCAGGGAGAGGCGATCACTGATCAACTCGTCAGCGGAAAGCCGTTGCCCGGGGAATTGCTCGACCAGATTCTCGAACGTACCGACGGGGTGCCACTATTCGTCGAGGAGCTGACACAGGCGGTGCTCGAGTCCGGTATCCTGCGCGATGCTGGCGACCATTGGGAACTGCCGGGACCGCTGCCGCCGCCAGCGATTCCAACAACGATTCAGGACTCGTTGATGGCACGCCTCGATCGTCTCGGAACATGCAAAGAAGTCGCTCAGATCGGCGCGTGCATCGGCCGCGAGTCCGATCGCGGACTGCTCGCGGCGATCAGCCCGACGAACGAGGCTGATTTGCAGGAGTCACTCGACCGCCTCGTCGACAGCGGACTAATCTTCAGGCATGGCAGCGGTGGGGAAGCCGTGTACATGTTCAAGCATGCGCTCGTGCGCGATGTCGCCTACGACGGGCTACTGATGAGCCGGCGAAAGCAGATTCATGCGGCGATTGCACGCGCGCTGGCCACCGAACTCAAGGACCGGACGAAGACCCGGCCCGAACTGCTTGCGTTGCACCTGACACGCGCGGACCTGGTCGATCTCGCACTGCCGCAGTGGCGTACGGCTGCGCGGTCGGCGATCACGAAGAACCGTCATCGCGAAGCCCTGGAATATGTCGATGCAGGCCTTGCACTGATCGATCGGGCCGCTATCGAGCACCGTGCGGACCACGAAGTGGGACTCCTTGTTACGGGCGCCGCCTGTCATTGGGTGCTCACAGGCTATGCGTGCAAACAGGCTTCGGCGTTGTGGGCACGTGTCGAAGCGTTGGTCGATCAGGTGACTGATCCACGGCTCTCGATCCTCGCGCTGTCGGGCATCAACATCTGTGCGTATGCTGGTGCGGATACCCGAAAGGCGCTCGCCACCGCGGAGCGGCTGATCTTGCTGGGCGAGAGTACAAAGGACATCGACAGCAAGCTCGTCGCGTTCTCGTGCGTCGGACCCATTCTCCACCAACAGGGTCAATTCGAGCGCTGCACCAGATTGCTCGAATTTGTCATCGACTCGTACCGACCAGACCGGCAAAGCGGTTTTGGCCGGCTCAACGACTCGAAGGTGACTGCATGCAACTGGCTCAGTTATTGCCATCTGGCTGGTGGCCGCTTCGATCAGGCGAAGCACTATGCGCGACTGGCCGTCGACCATGCGACGGATATTGCGCAGCCGTTTGTGCTGTCACAGGCACTGAGCGTCGCGGCACGGGCCTTCGCGGAAACCGGTGATGAAAAGACGACGTTCGACCTGTGCGATCGCTGTATCGAACTGTGCGACACGCAGAACCTTCCGTTTTGGAAAGGCTGGGCAATGGTGTACGAGGGAGTCGCGCTCGAGCGGCGCGGAAAACATCAGCAGGCTGAGGCGCGCCTCGCGCAAGCAATCGAACATCTCGCTGCAGGCGGTGGCCGCAGCGATCTGGGATACATGTACGCATGCAGGGCGCAAGCGCTCGCAAATCTGGGCCGTTTCGATGATGCGCGGCGCGACATCGAGACGGGTTGCGCCGAATGCATCAGCACTGGACAAATGATCTCATTGATCGAGCTAGCCTACTCCCGTGCCGTGACCGAACTGCTTGATCCCGGATCTGACGCCCGCGTCGCGGAACACTGGTTCAACGTTGCCCTGACCGACGCGCGCTCGCTTGGTCTGACACTCGTCGAACTGCGTGCGGCGATGTCCCTGGCCAGCTTGTGGAAAGCCGACGGAAAATGCCGCCAAGCACAGGTCGTACTCGGGCGCGTTGTTAGCGCCTGCACCGAGGGGCTGGACTGCCAGGACGTTATGGCCGCGATCGCACTGCTCGACAGTCTCGATGATGTTGACCGGAAAACGTGAATCCGATGGGTCTGGCCGATTCGCGCCGGTCGAGCGCCCCAGGATCAATTGGATCGCAGCTAGAGTTGGGACACTTGGGCCGTCGATCGCTCATTGTCGATCGACAAGACGAACGCCGGTGACGCATGCTCAAGTGCGAATACGGTCTTGAGCGCGTCGCGCGCATCTGACTACTTGTCGGTCATGACGACATCCGGCGTCGAACCGGCGAGGCAATCGGCGAGCGCTTTTGCGTTGGCTGCACCACCCGCGAACCCGAGCGCCGGTTTAGCCTCGACAAGCGCCTGCAGGCTTGCGCGCAGTTGCGACGACTGCTCGAATCCAATACCTGCCATTGAACTTCTGACGGCGCGACCGTCGGCTTCGGGTCGCCAAGCGAAGCTCGCCCGCCATCGCGTTCAGCGGCGAGCCGCGCGTCCGACGAACTTCGGGGATCGGCCAGTCGGAGACGTTCAACCTAACGTTCAATTGGACGTTCAAACGTCCGCTTCCTCAGCAACGACCGACTCACGCTCGCGACCATGTCGATCGACACTCGCATCGTCAGTTGCCCCGATCACGTTGGTGGCGCCGGTATTCATCACGTGCATCGGTGCCCCGGATCGTGATAGGTCGGGGACGTGGCGCAATCTTCAGGAAGAAAGCGCCGAGAGTAAAGGACCGAAAACCCTGCGGAAGGTCGGGCTCAGCACCACTCACGGGAAGCGCGTTTCGCGAGTAGGCCATCCAGGACCCGACTAACGGAAGCCGTAGACCAGGACCTTCTTCCCCTCAAAGCTTTCCTGCACACCTTGCTCGCAATTTGGTGGACACTTTGCCATAAGGTCCGCACTCGCGCCTGACACGGTGACCGCCCTGGAGACAACGGATTCGATGAGCGTCCCGTCGGCAGCGACGACGATGTTCAGATCTGTTTCGACGCCAGCCGGCACGGCTCCGCCGGCCTCATAGACGATTTTCATGGTGCCGGTGCAATCGGAGTTCACCCTGTAGGTGCCTTTCTGGTTTGGATTGAAAGTCGTCTGCCCCCCTTTCGGAAGCCCGCCGATGACTCCGAAGTCGGTGCGTGTAAAACCGCCTGTGCCGTCGAACGTCACCAGTGCGACGTCATCGAGGATCAATGGGGCTGCGTACGGATGCAATGTGCCATCGGCAATCAATCCAAGAATTTCTCCATGACCGATAAATCCAAACGGTCCCTTTAAGGTTGCGTTCGAGCACAACCCACGGTGGTGGCCGTGGCCGCTGGAGTCGCCGGAGTCGTCGGAGTCGCCGGCCTGCGCGGCACCGCTGAGCAAGAGAAGTGCAACGGCTGCTGCCGACGCAATGCTTGAATGCTTGATATTCACGGTCATCTCCTTGTCAGCGAATCGGGCTCTCAACATCGCGGCGCGCATGGCCTATGGCCGGATAGAGCACCCAATTCAGAATGAAATTCAAAAAAGGCCGCAGCGAATCCTGACTACCGTCGTTTGCGGAGAAAGCAGAGATTGAGTGGGAGTCAATGCGCCCCGGTGTTCCGGAGTGTGAGGCGAGAAGCCGAGGTGCGGGCGAAGTAATAACGGAGAAACGCTTTACCGAGCAGTTATTTTCGCTTGGTGTCGGCAGACCCGCGCAGAAGAGGTGCACGAAAGTCCGCGCCTTTGTGACTTCGTGAGTCGGCCATGCATTAAGGTCGCATGGTAAAAATAGTGTAATCCACGATCGTCCCACGTGCCAGGTAGAATTCGGACCAAATGACAGGCGTGTCGAAAATCGAGCGGTGCGAATAATGCGCTCTCACCATGTCGCGATGGATGCCGCATAGGTCGGCAACACGAAGCGGCGATGACAGTTGCGCCCCGGAAGCTGCAGCTCACTTTGTGCATGCCTCAAAGGCGGTTCTGGGTCGCATGCAGCCGATCGCCACCCGCCAGCGTTGGCCATGAACCCTCCACGAAACAATGCGAGTCGAGCCGAGCAATCCAATTGATAGCGGCCCAACCACCACGCCGTTTCATCAGCACTTCGAGAGGTACATCAGACCCCTTCTTGCGCAGACCATGTCTGCGAATCCTCGCCGGCGCACTCTATTCGGAGTTCTGTCAATTCCCACTTTGCCTAAGCGCTTCGACCAAAATCCCAGTTTCATCGCCCGGGTCAAGTTTGTCATATTGACTAGGCGTACCTTGCTCGCGGTCTTCAGATTCACAATGAATTCCTGCTTGATAGGCACTACCCGCGTTGCCATCAAGATAACAAGCCAGATCGCGTACAAAAAAGAGCTTGATATTTCTTCACAAGAGCTCCCCCGACGAGTGCGGTTGAAAGGCGGCTTACCGAAATGGCCAGACGAACTATCCTTGGAGCGGTCCAGGCATGTGGTGATTCGCGTGCCAAAGCCAACCCCTCAAGTCGAGGTATCGCAAGCGGGAGCCGTGTCAAGCTCACGACCGTTCGCTTTGGTCTCCGTTTGCGTAGCAACGTAGCGAGCCATAGTCTATCGGGCATTGCATCGACCCTAGCAGGATAAATCAAGAGGGGACGACAGTTCTTGCCCCTCGAGACTGGCAAAGGCCGAGAACGAGCATGATCGATGATGGAGCGACTGCACCAGATGCGCATAGAGCCTTACGCTATTCGGGCGGCCCTAGTTTTGCTCGATCATACCCTGTACCCTTGAAACGGTCATCACTCGGATACACGGTTCTCGAGGCCGTAAATGCGAGGGACGATCGGAAAATTGACGGGCGACAGAACGAGCAACGCGGGCACTAACAGGAGACTGTGTCATGGACGCGGTTTCTGACGTACTGAGCATGGTGCATTTGCGCGGGGCCGTGTATCTCAATGCGACGTTTACGGCACCGTGGTGCGTTATTGGTCGACCGGTTGCTGCGCTCTGTGCGGCCTACCTACCGCAATGCGAGCGCGTTGTTTCGTATCATCTGATAACGGACGGAAGCTGCCAGGCCCAATTGGCGGGCGACCCATGTTCGGCCATACAGCTTAACGCGGGCGAATTGCTGGTAGTGCCTCAAGGGGAGATGCACCTGATGGGCAGCAGCTTGGACGTCACACCCGCTCCGGTAGAGTTGTTGTTATCTCATCTAATAGCGATAGCGCCAGGCGAGGTGATGACGCTGTCTCATGGCGACGGCGGAACGCCGACTCGCATGGTGTGTGGCTTTTTGGCCTGTGACGATACGCTGAACAACCCTTTGCTCTCCTCGCTGCCGCGAATCTTCAAGATTGATCTACGTAACGAGCCGCGTGCGGCTTGGCTCGAGGCGTCACTCAGGTTTGCTACCGCAGAGGCGGCCGAATCCAGGGTGGGAGGGACGATCGTACTCGGCAGGCTGTCCGAATTACTATTCGTCGAATCGGTCCGTTGCTGTATTGAAGCGTTGCCTGAGGAACAAACTGGATGGCTGGCCGGAGTGCGCGATCGCTTTGTGGGGCGCGCACTTTCACTGCTTCACGCTCAACCACTCTACAGTTGGACGGTCGATGAACTTGCGCGCCGAGTGGGACTATCGCGTTCGGCGCTGGGACATCGATTTACGCATCTCCTCGGACGACCGCCAATGCAATACCTGGCGCGGTGGCGCCTGCAAATTGCGGCGCAAGAACTCCTGATTCAAGGTAAGTCGCTTGCTACGGTCGCGGAGCAGGTTGGTTACGAGTCGGAGGCTGCATTCAGTCGTGCCTTCAAGCGCGAATTCGGAATGCCTCCGGCCGGGTGGCGTAAGAATCAACAGGGAGAGTGTACAGCGCCTCCGAGTTGACACATATCATGCCTGCAACGCGCTAACATTCCGAAGCACGCTTATGATGACGTGGGCCGGCCCCACGAAAGCCAGGCAATGGGCAACGGTGAAACGACGCGGTAGTCTTCCCACCTATGTTTAAGCCTACGACTTCCATTATGGAACCGTTGAGGTCCCGACCCAGCCGCAGCCGCACCAACGACGCTCGCTCGGAGAGAATCTAGCGATTGTGCGAGAAACCTTCGAACTCGGAGACATCGTCTCTGGTGTGAGCCGTCGTCATAACGTGATTGCGAACCGGGCGTTCGCGTGGCGCGGGCCCTATCAGTACGGCAGCTTGCGCGGTGAGTACCGGTAAGCGGGTGGGTTGGACATCCGACCTAGCTGAAGCCATGAAGCATATCGGCAACTCCAGCGACTACTGGGTAAAAAGGCAGTGGAAGTGGGCATTCTGCGCGAAGCAGCGGGGTATGGTCGGGCAAAAAAGTCAATTTCTTGCTCCACCATTGCCGTCGTGTGATGACCGATGAACACGGTCTGTGAAGCCTTTGGGTGTGTCGCATTCGAACCTCGTAGTTAAATCAAGGCGACAGTCGATTGCGCTGCCAGACGCAAGACGCCGACCCTGGACGCCAAGCCGCTTGTTGCAGAGAGCCGGGAGTTGGTTGCCGACCTATCCATCTACGGTTATCGGCGTGCATGGGCGCTGCTCAGACGTCGCCGCGAAGCGCTGGGCCGTCCACGTTTTAATGCAGAACGGGATTATTGCGTTAGGTACGCCTATCGTTTGCTAATTGACCGCCGTCCACGCCATTCCTCGCCCTCGCGGCAACACGATAGCAAGGTCGCGACGAATTGGAGCAATGCCCTCTGACGCTCGAACGGCTTCGAATTTCGCCGCGACGACAGCGCGCCGTTGTGCGTCATCTTTGCATCGGACTGTTGCGGCGGGAAGCCATAATCCAAGGTTTGACGACGGGTGGCTATATCGGCGACATGGTGCGCGCCGTGATACGTCAGGTGGTGGAGAACCGTTTCAATGATGCTCGAAGGCCGACGGCGAAACTGAATGGCTCAGTGATAACGGTTCCCGCTAGATCGACGTGGAAGCGCTGGTGTTCTTGCAGAAAAGCGGCTTCCCGCCCGTTACAACGCCTTTCGGGAGTCCGCAGAGGAATAGCAGAGCGGTTGGTCAAAACGATAAAGTGAGACTGTGTTTCGTGGATGTACTGCAGAACCCTTGATCATCCCGTTTGACCACTATCACGAGCCGTATCCGCGCAGCGCCTTGCCAGATTTGCTTGCCACGCGAATTCCGTCTGCGTGTCCGCTCGTGCAGGGGCAAGTCCATGACGTTCTTTGCACTCGCCAAACTAATCCGGCGTTTCGGCAATAACTCACGGCAGCCTGATCATAGAAAGCTCGATGTCTTAATCCTATATTTCGGTGCAATGGTAATGCCTGAACGCGGTTCTTGGAAACCATATAGCGAATTTAAGTTTGGATCAACTGTTTGCGTATAGCCGCTACGCAAACCGTCACTCGCTAGCGGCAAATCCAGCCTCGACGCGACCGAAGCGCGTCGAATTTGTGGAGACATATCGTGAAATACTCATTTAGGTTTTCCTTCTGCGGAGCCGTCGCTGCTATTTGTGCTACGGGCATCGTGTTTGCTCAGGGTGGTGGAAACGGTAATGGTGGGAGTGGCGGAGGCAACGCGCATGGTGCGGCGACTGCCGGCACGACCTATCACGGAGATTCAGTTCCCCGCCAGTTAAATGCTATGTCCGGCGAAACGGGCGGGTACGGCCAAGCAATCGAAGGTACTAGTACAAGTGGCAGTGCAACTCTCTATCAGCCGGCTAAATGTGGTCATCTCTTCCAATGCAACGCCGATAGCGGGCGGTAAGCGAGAACGTTGGAACGGTACCCGTTTCCCCGGATCGGCTTGGCTCTTTCACGAGGGCCGTTGCGCCACAGAAGATTGCATAGAATCGCGGTTGCGTGGGTGGTCCCTGAGAAGGGAATAGGAGTGAAAAATTGGCCCCGCGATGGGATAGATGCTCAAGGCAAGGCTGGGCGGTTTCAAGGTTGAAGTGCAACAGCGGTTTTAATGTTTAGAGCCATGAGGTTGAGCTGCCGAAGCGAGTGTTGCGGCGAAGACCTCGAGCGGCGAATGGAAGGCGTGAGTGGCGCGAGGCCTGCTGTTCAGACTGTCGGCAATGGCGTCAAGTTCGTCCTGACTGTAGACGGAAAGGTCGGTGCCTTTGGGCAGATACTGGCGCAGCAGGCCGTTGGTGTTTTCACACGTGCCGCGTTGCCATGGGCTGTGCGGGTCGCAGAAGTACACCTTCACACCGGTGGCGGCGGTGAGCTCTGCATGCCGCGACATCTCCTTGCCTTGGTCGTAGGTGAAGCTCTGCCGTAATGGCTCGGCAATCGAATTGAGTTTGGTAGAGAAGCCTGCCAGCGCGGAAGCAGCTGTAGCATCTTCCATCTTCGCCAGCAGCACCAGGCGGCTGGTCCGTTCCACCAGCACTCCGACTGAAGACGCATTGTTGGCGCCCTTGATGAAGTCGCCCTCCCAATGTCCGGGCAGCAGTCGGTCCTCGATTTCGGGCGGCCGCACATGAATACTGACCATGTCGGGAATCTGTCCGCGTCGGTCTGTACCCCGTGTGCGCGGCATGCGTGTGCTGTGGCCGTGGCGCAGGCAGGCGATAAGCTGACGGCGCAGTTCGCCGCGCGGCTGGGCGTAGATGGCCGTATAGATAGTTTCGTGGGACACGTGCTGGGTCGGGTCGGTCGGATACATGCGCTTGAGTGTGCCCGATATCTGCTGAGGTGACCATTTCCACTCGAGCAGGGTAAGAACGATGCGCCAGCACACACTCTGCGGGCAGAGCTTTGTGGGACGGCGACCCGCACTCCGACGCGCGGCGCTGAGCACTTCTGCAGGTGCGGATGCATAGCCCGCAGGAGAACGATTTCGCCTCAGTTCACGGCTGACGGTGGCTGGCGAGCGGCCGAGTATCCGGGCCATGGCCCGGATACTCGAACCCTGCAAATGCAGGCTGGCAATGGTCAGGCGCTCTTCGGGTTGAAGCTGTTGATACTGGGTCTTTTCGTGCATCGCAACACCTTATACGAAACAGGTGTTGCACTTCAGATTTGAGGCCGCCCTGCTTTATTACGGCCGCCTCCGCCTAGGGATGCATAAAACGGACGTCTTCCGACGGAGATGTACATTAAATAAGGAAGTATCCATAGTCGCCTATTCGTCTTGATTCAATACACACTCGAACACGATTCAGCTCACGTTGAGGTTTATGCACGCATCGCAATACCAACCGCTCACCTCATCGTTGGCGGAATCGTATCCGTAGCGGTGTATTTGGGATCCCGCTATGAGACGCGATTTGTTGCGACGGGCCCCATGACTATTTGATCGTCAATGTCGACGAAGTCGGTCCCACGGCAATGTACGCGTGTGAATCACTATTTTCGCGCGGGTACTCCACCTTACTCAGGAGATACACCATGAAACCTCTCAAGACTCTCGCCACCGCCGCAACCCTGGCTGCCGCTGGCGCCATCACCGTCGTCCCTGCCGAGGCGAAGCTTAGCGCCAACGGCGTCTCCTTAAACGGCATGGTCATGAATGGCGCTATCGCCGCCGGCATCGAGACCGGCCAACCTGTCGCTGTAACCCTGCCCGACGGTAGCAGCTACGCCGTTCGCTAGCCGCTGCGATCTGTACACCTGGCGCCAGTCCCGCGCTTCAAATCACCCTCGGCCGGAGACTGGCGTTGTTTAAAGCTGATTTGACGAATGCAAGCATGTTCCTCAACGTCCCCATCCGCGCAGGATTTCAGCGCGGCACGGTTATTGTCATGCTAGCCTTACCTTCGGTACGAGCGCTGCCCGATGCCGGGCTGCGCATTGCAAAACTCAGCGTCGAGGGCACCGCCTTTGTCCTGCGCCTTCCTGATGGCCGCGTGCTAAAGGGCGCGGAACTGCAGGGCGCAATCGTGCAATTGGCCAGCGACGACGGCCAGATCACCCCGATGCACCTCAAGAGCATCCAGCCCGATCCGAAAGACCCCGAGATCCTGCGCCACGAATATGAGATGCCGGACGGCAAGGGAGGGTGGAAGCCGGCGTGCCAACCGAATTTCTACGGCGAGACCTGGGGCTTTCCGATCATGCTTCCGAAAGGGCACCCGGGTCGCGACGGCGTGATTACGTTGACTTGCTCATCCGGCGCCGTCGGCAAGTGCGTACGCTTCGGCTACAAGCCCTGGAGCAAGGGCCCCCACGGTGAGGATCTCACTCCCTATCACGCGGCCTGCGTGCGCATGGTGCGTGCCGACTACTGTGGCGACGGCCAGACACACACCAAGAACGGCACCTCCATCAATCTTTATGACGTACTCGGCGTCCAGAAACGGGACCCCAACGACGCGGACTTCGCTTTCGAGGCCGGCTGGGCTCCCAGTGGTGCAGTGTGTGTAGCACACACGCGCTGGAGCCACGTAGTGACATTGGCCGAGTTGCACCAGAGCTGCCCGCGGCTCGCGCAGGCCGAGACCTGCGACGAGGCAACCGCACGCAGCAAAGGCGCGCTGCTGTTCAACAGTTCGCGGCCCACGCCACGGATCGGAGAATAGGCAACCGCTTCTCCTGGCGAACAAGAACCCGCCGCACCGCCCACTGACGGTCCGCCTCCTGAACCCTGGTGGCTTCGCCCTCAGGTCGTCGTGATTGAGGGCCACCGCGCATGCACTTGGGCCGTTGTCGAGCGCGTACGCAATGAGGAAGGCAAAGAGCAATAGAAGGAATCTCGCGCGGCGCGGCATGGCTTTTCGGTTTCCTCGGCCGCACGCCTCCGAAGATTCCGGCAGCACTGCTCCTACGCTGGCATAAGCGGTAAGGGCATTTCTCACCGGCGCTAGCACTAAACGGTTGATTGATGGTTGAGACATACTTCGCGGGGTCGCCGTTCCTTGCAGACTCATGGGATTCAACATCGCCGCCACCGGCGCTGCGGTCACGAGAGGGACATCATGAACAAGTTCAGCAAAATGGTGATCGCGACGGTCGTCGCGTTGGGCGCGATCGATTGCTCGCCGCCTTCTTGGGCGCAGCAACCAATCAAGGTCGCAGGTCAGGACGTGCAGCCATGGGTTTTCCACGAAAAGAACTCGAGCTCGCTCTCTGGAGTCTTCGTCGACCTGACAAACGCCATCGCCAAAGATGCGGGCCTGCCGGTTCAGTATCAGGTCATGATATTCGGCGACCTCATCCCTGCGCTGGCCAGCGGCAAGATCGACGTGATCGCGACTAATATGGCGATCACCCCCACACGCGCTGAGCAAGTCGATTTCAGTAACCCGATTTACAATGCGCCCACAGAAGCCTTGGTCGTCCTAGCGAACGACACGACGTCCTATCGAAGTCTGGCGGACCTCAAAGGTTTCCCCGTAGGCGCACAGAAGGGGAGCATTCAACTTGCGCTCCTGCAAAAGATTGGCGGCTTCTCCGAAATAAAAATCTATGACACGGTAGAGGATGCCTGGTCGGCGGTCGTTTCAGGCCAGGTTAAAGCAGCGGTCACCGCCGGCCCTGATACGATATTCGCTGGTAAACATGATCGACTACCAAATCTGCGAATTGTGAGCTCCTACCAGTCGCAGTCACCAAAACCTCGGATCGGCATCGCGGTGCGAAAGGGAAACAGCGACCTGCTTGAAAAAATAAATCGCTCTTTGGCCAAGCTCGAAGCAGACGGCACGCTCAGAGCGATCTTCGTCAAATATGGTGTCGATGATTGGGCGCCGCCGAAATAGGACCGTCGCATAAGATCGGACTGCACAGGATCGCGGGTTAGGCGGCATCGCACGCGCCAGACAGATCCGCGATCTGTCGGAACCATTCGCTGCCTTATCCCCACGTTGTGGAGGAGCGTTAAGCCAGGCGCAACCGATCCAGTAGTATTTCGAGACCTGCTTGACCGCTTCAGATTCTGCTCCGCATCATCACGGTCGCTTGGCTCCATCGCGGCGCGAATGCTGGCCGCGTCGAGATGGAATGGCTCGCTCGTTCGCCTCTTTCGTCGGCAGCAACATGGGGCGTTGGCGCTTGTCTCCCTTCGCCTCGGTGCACTTCGCGTTACTGTCATCGGCACCTGTAAATTGATACACCGTCGGCACTGAGGAATTGATACACCTCGACAAAGGGATAATATCCGCTTTGAGCGGCGATGATCTCGTACGAGGGATACATGCAGATCAGGATATTGCACAAGCAGGGCAAGAGCCTGCGTGCCATTGCTTGTGAGGTTGGCTGCTCCGTCAATACGGTGAGGAAGTATCTGGCGACGCAGGACGCGCCGACGTTTCGGCCCACGGCGACTCCGCGCGAGTCGATACTGAAACCGTTCGAAGCCTATCTTCGGGAACGGATTGCGTCAGCGGCGCCGGACTGGATTCCAGCGACAGTTCTGTGGCGCGAGATTCAGTCGAAGGGATTCGATGGCGGCGAGAGAATCGTGCGCAAGTTCGTTGCCACATTGCGGCCTGTACCGGTGCCCGATCCTTTGGTGCGATTCGAGACTGCTGCGGGCGATCAGATGCAGGTCGACTGGGTCGAGTTCCGCAGACGCAAAGGAGCGAATCTGTTCGCATTCGTGGCCACTCTCGGCTATAGCCGTGCGACCTACGTCGAATTCGTTTCCGACATGCGGCTCGATACTTTGCTGAGGTGTCACGTCAACTGTTTTAACTGGTTCGGCGGTGTGCCGCGCCGTGCGCTGTACGACAATATGAAGACCGTTGTCATCGAGCGGGATGCATACGGTCCGAAGCAGCACCGCTTCCAGCCGGGGTTTCTCGACTTCGCCCGGCACTACGGGTTTCAGCCCCAGCTCTGTCGGCCCTATCGCGCGAAGACCAAAGGCAAGGTCGAACGGATGAACGGATATTTGCGCCGCAGTTTTTACGTTCCGCTGGCCGCTCAGTTCAAGGCGGCCAACGTCGAACTGGACGTGACGACCGCCAACACTGAAGTCTGGCGTTGGCTACGCGAAGTTGCGCATGTCCGGATACATGGAACGACCCGGTTGAAGCCAGGCGAGCAACTGCTTGTTGAGCAGAAGGCCTTGCAGAGCGTGCCGCCACCGTATCCGGCGCTGTTACCAGCAACGACACCGGCGAGCGGACAGGAGTTGCGCGAGCGATTCCACGACTGGCTGTCTCCGCTGCAGCACCCCCTGTCCGTGTACGACCAGCTGATTCGGGTTGCCGCATGAACATCGCACACGAACGCGTGGCGCAGCTATGCGCCCAATTGAAGCTCACGACCATTGCAGACGCGCTGCCACACCTGGCGCAAAAAGCAATCGCCGACGAGGTGAACCTGACAGAGTTTCTCGAATCGGTACTAAAGGCCGAGCACACAGCGCGGCTCGTCAGACAGCGCGCGACGTTTGCGCGCCTGGCAGGCTTCCCGACGATCAAGACCCTCGACGGCTTCGACTTCGCGGCAGCCAGCGGTGTGCCCAGATCTCAGGTCCAGGAGCTGGCGAGTCTGACGTTTCTGGAGCGCAACGAGAACATCGTACTGCTCGGTCCGAGTGGCACAGGCAAAACGCACATTGCAATGGCACTGGGTTATGCAGCAACGCAAGCTGGGATCAAGGTGCGCTTCATCACCGCAGCGGACCTGCTGATGATACTGACCACGGCACATCGACAGAATCAGCTGGGAGACGCGCTAAAACGATTCGTCAACCCGTACAGGCTGTTGATCATCGATGAGATCGGATACCTGCCGATGAGCCGTGAGCAGGCCAACCTGTTCTTCCAGGTGATCGCCAAACGATACGAGCGCGGCAGTCTGATCGTGACCAGCAACCTTCCGTTCGGGCAGTGGGACCAGACGTTCGCCGATGACGCAACGCTCACTGCTGCCATGCTCGACAGGCTATTGCATCACGCTCACGTCGTGACAATCCAGGGCGAGAGCTATCGACTACGCGACAAGCGGCGCGCCGGACTGGTTATGAAGAGATCGACTACAGCAAAGGAGAACGCCGCCAACGGAATGCGGTCGGCACCGCAATAACACTACAACCCGGTGTATCAAATCTGAAGTGCCGATGCCGACAGAAACTGTATCAATTCCTGAGTGCCGTTGACAATCGGATGTTCATTCCCCATTTGCCGGCTCAGCCGTCGTTCGCGTGAGGTCCGAGAGCAGGTCGATAAGAGGTTCGAGCATTAGTCCCTTCTGACAGTATCCGTCAAAGTCCTCCTCGGAAGCTCTGTCTTCCACGTATCTCCGGTCATGTGCGGTCAGCGCGACGATTATGAGCGACGACGTCCGGTCGTCGCCCCGAAGCGCCTTCGCCGCAGCGAAACCATCCACTTCAGGCATCGAAATATCAAGGAGAACGATGTCAGGCTTCCAGTCTATGGCTGCGGCGAGTGCAGCAGTCCCGCCATAGACTGCAAGCGCCCGTGCGCTCAGTCTGCTTACTTCGAGGTACGTTGCGAGGGCGTCCGCGCCATGAACGTAATCGTCAACGACGAGAATGCGCGGATTTCGACCGATTACGTTCGCCGACCGGGAGGTCCAGCGGAGCGGAGGTGCAGTGTGACTTCCCATCTCTCAGATGATTAATTAGCTATTTCACGACAAGATTAGCTCATTTCGCGTCGCTCCTGAGGTGCAGGCTCACAGTGGAGGCAGGTTGCCGCTTGCAAACCCCTGCTAAGGGTTTATACTCGGTTCGTCTACTCCATGTCTCAACCGACTCGGATTCAAGCCTGCGTTCGCGCAGGCTTTTCCTTTTTTCGGAGTCGCTTTTCGGGACCTGGACGATAGCGTCGGCGTTGCACGCCACGCCGCAGGCTTCAGTTTCACTGTGACGTTCCAAACGTTTCGTTGGCGTTATGCTAATGACGCCGCGGTCGCGAACGGCGAGCCTCGAACGCGAGGTACGTATGGTCCGAACAGAGAGAGAAGATGCTGGCAGGCGAGTTGTACACGGCCAATTCGCCGGAGATACAGGCAGACCAGGGCGAGGCCCGAACGTGGATGCAGCGATTCAATGCGAACATCGACATGCCGCTTGCCGAGCGATAGCAGATGTTGAAGGACCGCTTCGCCGGTGTCAGAGCAGTCCCTGTGCAGAAGTCAGAGCGTCGCGAGAGGCCCATGCCCGACTCAACCATGACCTTGCATGCTCCTTGCTGACACGCAGATGCGGCAGTCATTCACGGCGTGATATAGCCCGATTTGCTGCGTCGTGGGGTGAGCCGCAGCCTCAAATCGCTGCGAGTTATTGCTTATTCTGAAGAGGTTACAAATGGCAACTGGCACAGTGAAGTGGTTCAACGATGCGAAGGGGTTTGGCTTTATTAGCCCGGACGACGGTGGGGAAGACCTGTTTTCGCACTTCTCCGAAATCAAGGCCGAGGGGTTCAAGTCGCTGCAAGAAAACCAGAAAGTGAGCTTCGAGGTGAAAATGGGTCCGAAGGGCAAGCAAGCCTCGAATATCAAACCTGTCTAATTAGGAAGGTCGTCGGCGCTGGACATTCGCGGCGTCGGTGGCTAGCACACGGCAGGTCGCGCCTGGCGCTTAAATGCCTCTCAACCACAAGCGGTTATGTTGATGAGCCCGTCTGAGCAATCGCACGGGCTCATTGCTATTCAGGTGCGGTAAGCTTTGTACCATCGGCATAGACTAAAGATTCGGGCACGAACCGAGATTTGTACTGACCGTTTTGCAGATTCCAAATGGCCCGGTGCTCCGGAATGAACTGGTTGTAGTCGCGCTCGCCATGCCACAGATATTCCCCGCCAGATGCGATATGTTGGATGATGCTGAACTGAACAGACCCGACTTGCTTGTCGAACACGTCGATGAACTGGAGTTCTCCGGAAACGCCGACCAATTCTTTCTCTGAAGTGTTCTTGACACCAATCTTGAGCCGTTGCGTGTCGCTGTATCGGCGGACGCGGTAGTCTGACGGTTGCTCGGACTTTTCGACCAGCGTGACGATTACCGCTTTGTTCATTGCGGCGACGGCGGCTGTGCGTTCGGCCTCAAGCTTTTGTTTGAGAGCCTGCGCGTCTGCCTCCTGCTTCTTTTGGTCCGCCGCCCAGCTGCGTTGCTGCTTAATCGCATCTCCGATAGTGAAACCCACTGGTATGCCTTTGCCGCCGAGCGCTTCGCCCACTTTGGCGCGCATCAAGTATCCCACCGCAAGCCCGCGGTCCTCTTCAGAGAGCTTCTGAAGTTTTGGCGCCAGCTGCGTGTCCCATTGCGCCATGTCGGTCGGGATGACGGTATTGGTCGGCGCAGAGCATGCGACGAGAGCTATGCTCATCACAGCAGCCGCAATCGCCGAGGCTAGGCGGCGATTATTCGAAGTTTGATTGTGGGTAGACATCGTAATGCTCCGTGAGTCCATAGAAGCGCCCGATTTTCGAGCGGCTCTGCGACGACTCTTTTCGTGTAGGCACTCCAGTGAAGTTGTCAGTGCATTGGCCTGGAGTGGCTGTCGCCGGCTGGTTCGGTTGCTGTTGGCATTCGTTCGTAAGCTGGCTTACTAAATATTAGGTGGTGGCATTACCCAAATGCTGCGGCGGGCTGTCGCACTTTTCGTCGATTTTATGAAACAAACAATTTCGAGAATGGCGGCAGCGGGACGTCGCAATTGCAGCACGCGAAACTCCTTCTTTCCCTTCGTGGGACTGCGCGTATTCTGGCTATCGTCTCAACGGTAAGCGACCCGGCGTTTCAGGATGTCGCCGGCCGTATCACATCGCTTGTTCTCTCGCGTGATTCGCGCATAGGCGTTGAACCGAAGCCCCGACGGCGGACATTAAACCTCCGATGAGCGTCGACGCAGATTTGAATCTGAGACGTACGCTCTTAAACGATGAGGCCGCTTCCGCGGGTCGTCACGTGATTGTTTGTCCTGTCTTTCGGCATATGCCGGAGGCATCGGGTGTCGCCGCGGTGAGCCTGGTCCTTGGCAAACACCATAACTGACCGTTCGAACGAGAGCTTCCGCGTATTGCTGTGAATGTTACGCCGACAACCCTCGCAGCTTCAGACGTCAGCATTCACGCCGGCGCCGTGAGCAGCGTGAGAAGAAACCTTTTTTGCAGCCCGGGTTGGCTTTGCGGAAGCATTCTTCGTGGTCTTCTTTACGACCGCAGAATTCTTGAGTGCCGCCGTCTTCTTGGCACCGACTTTCTTGCTCGTAACACGGACCTTCGGCGCAGCTTTCGACGTGGTCGACTTGCGAGCCGGCGTGTCTGTCGGAGCGGAAGATGCCTGTTCATTCAAAAACTTGGTTCGGTCCTTTGCAGAGGTCAGCCACTTGGGCGCAGGGCCGCGACCGCTCCATGTAGCTCCGGACTTGGGGTCTCGATATTTTGCTGGCAGCGCACCTTTTGATCGCACTTTGCGAACCGGGGTCTTGCTTCCGGACACGTCGACTGCCTTTGTTGAAGACGCAGTACCGGCGCCGCTGATGAGGAATTTCGTGCGGTCTTTTACGTCTTTAATCCACGCCGGTGGCCGAGCATGCCCGCTCCAGGTCTCGCCGGTTTTGGGATTTAAGTATTTTGCGGGCAACTTTCCTTTGGTAGCGGTGAGTGTCTTAACGCCTCGACTGGCGGCGATGGGACCGCCTGCTTTTGCGTCTCTTTTCGCTTTCGCCTTGGCCTCGATGTCGGCGGTGGTCAGGCCGTGCTTCAACATTAACTTCCGAATCTGGTCGACTGCGGATTGTGCGTTCTTGGCGAGAATGGTTTCCGCTTGTGCTTGCAGCTTCTTCATTCGGGCCTGGATTTGTTCTAGTGTCGCCATGGTCTTCTCCGTGTGGTGTTCCGGAAAACTATGACACACTGCCGACCGATTTGGTACGCTACCTTACACCGCCTAAAGGGACCAAGAAGCGTGGCGGTCTATAATCTCCAATCCCACTACTTGGTCTCGCTTCAATCGAAGTCCGACGACAGTTCTCCGAACCTATGGCATATCAAAGTTCTGAAATCGCACAGCTTCGTGCCCAGCAGGAAGCATTAGACAAACTGTTGGCTGAATTAAAAGAGCGCGAGACGCGCCAAGCGTTGAATGAAATCATGGCAAAGATGCGCGAGTACGGCATCTCCATCAACGAACTGATGGGCCGCAAGGCGGACTGTCTGTCTGATGAGCATTCAGCGAAGTATCGAGACCCGGTGACCGGGTCAACTTGGAGCGGACGGGGGCGCGCACCCGGCTCGCTTGCTGGCAAGGACCGTAACGAGTTCCTGGTCGATACGCAGGCAGCCACTCGAACCAAAGTTCAAGCGGCGTTGTTTGCTCGGGAACGGTGAGTAATACTCGCTTGCAAACCCGTGGTAAGGGTTTATACTGGGTTCGTCTCCTCCATGTCTCAACCGACTTGGATTCAAGCCTGCGTTCACGCAGGCTTTTCTTTTTCGGTTGTCGTTTTTCGAGGCCCTAACTTTGACGTCAGCATTGCGCTTCACTCCGTCACGCAGGCTTCAATTTCGCCGTCAGGTTCGAAGCTTCTCGTTGGAGTTATGCTAGGTGACGTCGCGGTCGCGAACGGCCAGCCTTGAATGTGAGGTACATATGGTCCGAACAGAGAAAGAGAAGATGCTGGCAGGCGAGTTGTACACGGCCAGCTCTCCAGAGATACAGGCTGACCAGGCTGAGGCCCGAGCGTGGTTGCAGCGGTTCAACGCAAACATCGACATGCCGCTTGCCGAGCGATACCAGCTGTTGAAAGACCGCTTCGCCAATGTCGGAGCGGACTCGATGGTCCGCCCGCCGTTTTTCTGTGACTACGGCTACAACATAACGCTGGGGGCTGGTGTATTTCTGAACTATGGCTGCACAATTCTTGATGTCGTGGCAGTGGAAATCGGCGACATGACGCAGATTGCTACCGGTGTGCAAATTCTGACCGCTGACCATCCGCGCGACCCAGCGGTCCGAGCAAGTGGCTTGGAATTCGGTCGTCCCATCCGGATTGGGCGGAACGTTTGGATAGGCGCAGGCGCAATCATTCTTCCGGGAGTCACCATCGGTGACGACGCATTGATTGGTGCCGGCAGTATCGTTACTCGCAATGTTCCGGCGGGGATGACGGCGGTAGGTAATCCGGCTCGAATTCGTACGGGCGAAACACGATAAATCGTGAGTTGACGGCAGAAAGACAAGCCGTAACCCAAGACAGCCACCCATCTTGGGTAAAATGGTGATGGAAGGGAGCAAGCGATACAAAAAGCTCGGCGGACAAGGCTATGCGAACACTCACCTAAAGGCGAACGAATCTACGACTGCATGTCGACCCGCATTCCGGAGAAATTACCAAGAGTGAGCGGAAGCGCTGACAGCATGTAGTCGCACGCGTGCCGGAGCAGGATAAACGCTTCGGCACCAAATCGCGCGCGCTACGGTTTGAGGTCGGGCCACGCCGTCGCTTGGGCGAGCCGAGCTTCCTCCGAGCCCTCGGGTGCCAGGTAATCGTCGCAAACGGCAATTGAGATTGACCCGCCAAAACGGACACCTATCCTTTAGGAAAAAGGGGGTGCCAAAATGGGCAAGCATCGAGCACCGTACCCGGCGGAGTTCCGGGCTCACATCGTCGAGCTGGTGAAGGCGGGGCGAACACCCGAGGAGCTAGCGCGAGAGTTCGAGCCTAGTGTGCAGACGATAATCAACTGGGTGGCGCAGGCGGATATTGACGCCGGCGTGCGTCAGGAGGGGTTGACCACGGCTGAGCGCCAAGAACTCACCCGTTTGCGCCGCGAGAATCGGCAATTGAAGACGGAGCGCGACATTCTCTCTCACGCTGCAGCCTGGTTCGCCCGCGAGACAGGAGCCGTATCCTCGAAGGATACGGATTCATGAGAGCGAATCAGGCCCGTTGGCCCGTTGCCACGATGGCCCGGCTGCTGGGAGTCTCGACCAGCGGCTACTACGCGTGGCTGGTGCGGGAGCCATCAAAGCGGTCACGTAGCGATGCTCAACTACTGACGCGCATTCGTACGTTGCATGCGAGTTCACGAGGTACGTATGGGGCGCCGCGCATCCATGCGCAACTTGCGCGCGAGGGAGTGCACGTGGGACGCAAACGAGTCGCGCGCCTGATGCGCATCGCGGACCTACGGGGAGCAAGCCGACGGCGCTGGCCACGTACAACGCGCCAGCGTGCCGGGGCACGGCGCGCGCCGGACCTCGTGCGCCGGCACTTCAATGCGGAAGGGCCCAACATACTGTGGGTCGCAGATGCCACCTACATTCCGACAACAGAAGGCTTTCTCTTTCTGGCTGTGGTGCTTGATGTCTTCAGCCGGCGCATCGTCGGCTGGGCGATGTCGAACCACTTGTACACCGAACTGATGTTGCGCGCGCTCGACATGGCCCTCCAGCAGCGACGTCATGAGGGCGTGATTTTGCATTCCGACCAGGGGGCCCAATACACATCCATCGCCTTTGGGCGACGCTGCCGCGAAGCCGGCGTGCAGCCGTCGATGGGTACAGCCGGCGACGCGTACGACAATGCGATGTGCGAATCCTTCTTTGGGACACTTGAAGCAGAGCTCCTGTCGCGCGAACACTTCGCGACCCATGAACAAGCACGGAGGCGCATCTTCTCCTTCTTGGAAGGCTGGTACAACGTACGCCGCCTGCATAGCAGCATCGGCTATTGTTCGCCGCTCGAATTCGAAAACCTGAGCGCGAAGACAAAAACCGCATCACCCTACGAGTTGTCCACCGACGGGCAGCGTCGTGGTCGTGAGAAGCGACCCGCTGCCCGTCCGTGGACAACTCGCGACTCAACGCTTAAGGGAGGCCGGACCACGACAAATCTTTAACTGCAAATCTGTCCGTCGGACCGGGTCAATCTCAGTAGACCCGGGGGCGCAGATACATTCCACTTGAAAAGCGCTCTACCGCATCACTGACTCCAAGCCGTCAGGCCTGAGCGTAAGGCGGGTAGTCGATGTAGCCCTCCGGTCCGCCGCCGTAAAAGGTGCTTGGGTCAGCGGGCGTCAGAGGCCACTCGTTCTGCATCCGAGCGACGAGGTCCGGATTGGAGATGAACGCCGCGCCAAAAGCCGCCAAGTCGATAACGTTATCGGCAATCATCTGCTCGGCGCGATGCCGGTCCATCTTCCCAGCTAGGATGAGAGCGGTATCTGGCAAGAGCGGTTTCATCGACCGCAGCAAGCCGAGAAAGCCAGTTTCGGCTGCACTTTCAAGCGCGTGGTCGAGTCGAGAGTAGCCCGATTGATTCATGACGTGCACATACGCGACGCGTCGACGACCTAGTTCACGGCAAAGCTCCATGTACGTTTCATCAATTTCATGATGTTGCGGCATGTCGAACAACTGCCCGTAGGGCGAGATTCGAATGCCGACATGTTCAGCGCCGATTCGCGCCGACACAGCGTCAATCACCTCAAGCGTGAAACGCAGGCGGTTCGCTATAGTGTCTCCTGAATAGGCGTCAGTCCGGTCATTGATGAGCGGATTCATGAACTGCTCAAACAAGTAGCCGTTGGCCCCATGAATCTCGACGCCATCGAAGCCCGCCCGCATAGCGTTGTCCGCTGCCTGCGCGAACTCCTGCACGATGCGCGGAATCTCGTCTGTTTCCAGCTGGCGCGGTGCGGGAGTGTCAACCGGAGCGGGGTCGCCGTGCTCGTTATAGGCGAATGCTTTTGCGTTCATCGCTTTCTTTGAGCTCGGGCTGACCGGCAGCTTTCCGTCCTCCTGCAGAGAGGGATGCGAGACGCGGCCGACATGCCAGAGCTGCGCGAAGATGCGTCCTCCCACTGAATGGACTGAGTCGGTCGTGATGCGCCAGCCGGCAACCTGCGCCTCGGTGAAGATTCCCGGGTTAAAGAGGTAACCCCGACCTTCCCTTGAGATTGACGTGCCCTCGCTGACAATGAGGCCAGCGGTCGCGCGCTGGGTGTAGTAGAGCGCCGTTCGCTCATCAGCGACGTCATTTGATGCTCGCGCACGGGTGAGCGGCGCCATGACCACGCGATTCTTGAGAGCCGTGCCTGAAAGATTGAATACGTCGAAGAGAGATTTCATGGGTGGATTCGGTTGGCTTAAATAGTCTCATGGAAGTTCTCCGGGAGCGGGGTTTCGCGACGAGAAAGCTGCCTGATGAGACAGTCGGTCATTGCGACGGGAAGTGAGGCAGGACCTCCGCGGCGAGCTCGTCCATCAGGTCCGCATAAGGTCGTCGACTAACCTTCGGATTGAGCGCAATGTGATTCACACCGGCGGCTTGCGCATCCTTCAAGAAGCGCATCAGACTTCGGCTGCCCGAGCGGAAGCCGCCTCGAGTACGAACGAGCGGCTCTTCTGGGTCTTTCACCAAATCGAGGAAGCCGCCGATGCCCAGGGGTTTGAATTGCTCTTCACCGCACTGGGCTTGCACCTCATCTCGCCACTTCGCGGCGAACGCCGGGCGCTGCTGCGGGACGGGCGAGGATCCGATGAAGGCGTCCATGTTTTTCGCAATCCACGCCAGACTCTGCTGTGCTTGACCTACCGCGATGGCGGGTGTGCGAGCAAAGGGTGCCTTTGGCACCAAGTCGTGCATGCCGTCGGAATGACCGAAGCGAGGCGACGAAAAGCGCGGAAAGCTTTGCTCGGAAACCGTCTTGTACACTTCGAAGGCATCTCTGAACCGGTCACCACGAGTCTCGAAGTCGATATCAAAGAGCGGATACTCGGCGGGCCGGTCACCGGACGAGAGTCCCAGTACCATACGTCCTCCGGAGAGGTGGTCCAAAGATGCAATCTGCTTCGCAAGTATCAGCGGTTCTCTCATTGGCAAGACGATGCCAGCGGTTCCGAGGGCGATTCGTTGCGTGAACGCGGCGAGATAACCGATATAGGCAATCGGGTCAAAAAATTGGCCTACATCACCGTAACGCGGGTCATAGAACGGCACGTCTCGCATCCACAGCGCGGCGAACCCAAGCTCCTCTGCCTTCTGCGCCATGGTCACATGGTCGCGCATGGTGGGCGCGGGACTGTCGGGATGAGTTTCGAGCGGAAGGATGAGGCCGACTGTCAGCTTTTCAGGTGCGAACAGCCGAGCGTAAGCCGGCTGTTCGACGATAGGGTCGATGGAAAAATCGTGCTCGGCAACGGTGTTCATGCGGACCTCCACGGTTATTTACATTCTAATTTTGTCGTTGTGGGAAAATAACCGTCTCGAATTCCAATCACTTCATCCTGGGATTCCAAAATGATCGATAAGGAACGGTTTTCCGGGCTACACGAGTTCGTGCTCTCGGCACAGGCGGGCAGCTTTACGGCAGCAGGTCTCCAACTGGGTTTGACGAGCAGCGCGGTGGGTAAGGCTGTGACCCGTCTCGAGGAGCGGCTGGGAACAAAGTATCCGTCAGCGCAACCCGTCTTGAGTGTCCGAGTGCACGATGCGAAGGTTTCGGCATCGTGGTGATTGGAGTGGTGCGATGGACGACGACGTGATGGGGAGAACTGCCGTGCGAACGGGCGCTCGGCGCCCCCGCCAAGGCGAGGCGTTCTGGCGAGAGATGGTGGCAGCATGGAAGATGAGCGGCGTTGGCACTCGGCGCTTCTGCCGCGAACAAGGCCTGGCCGTCAGCACTTTCGGGTTGTGGCGCAAGAAGTTTACGGGCGAGACGCCTGCAACGATTCCGCTGGCTGTGACGGCCGACGCCGCGTTTGTCGTCGCTCGCCTCGAAGGTGAGCCTGCGGCGACACCATCAACTGCGTCGGCCGATACGTCATCGTTGTCAACGCGTGATCGCGTCACCTTATCGATCGCCGGCGTTCGCATCGAAATGAGCGGCGTGCATGCGGAGCGCATTGTGCGCTTCGTGCTCGGACAGCTTGGCGGTACACGGTGCTGATCGCCGCTGACGTTCGAGCTTACATATGCCGCGAGCCGGTCGACATGCGCAAGTCGATCGACACACTGTCGTATCTGGTCGAACCGCTGCTTGCGCAGAAGCCAAGTTCAGGCAACTTGTTCGTGTTCGTCGGCCGTGACCGCAAGAAGGTGAAGTGTCTCTATTGGGACCGTACCGGCTTCGCGCTTTGGTACAAGCGGCTCGAACTTGGGCATTTTCCATCGCCCGCGGCATTGGCACAGCGCGGTTTCACGCTCGCAGAGCTCAATGCATGGCTTGAAGGTATAGAGATTCCGGCGCGCGAACCTCATCGCGCCGTCGCCGTGACGCGCGTTGCGTAAGCGCCTGAATCGCGCGTAATTCAGGGCTGGCGACGCTTGTAAACGTCGCAAGAGTTGGGCATCATGGTTGACATGTTGCCCGCCGCCGTCACTGCCGGGGATCTGCCACTGGAGCTCGAGGCGCTGCAAGCCTTCGCACTCGAACAGAACCGGCTCGCATGCGTGTTGTGGGAGCAACTGGAGAGCCTTCAGCATCAGATCGCACAACTCAATCGCGCACGCTTCGGCGCGAGTTCTGAGCGCCTGGCGGGTCAGGCCGAGTTGTTTGACGCTGCCTTAGATATTCCCGTTCCTCCCGAGCCGGCGAAGGTTCAAGTCACGGGGCACACCCGGAAGGGACGCCCCGCGTTGCCAAAGGACTTGCCACGCACGCGCATCGAATATGACTTGAGCGACGAGCAGAAGGCCGCATTCGACGCGCTTGAGCGCATCGGCGAAGAGCGTAGCGAGACGCTGCACTACGAGCCATCAAGGCTCACGGTCATCGAACATATCCGTTTCAAGTATGCAGCGAAGAAGGATGGCGAGTCGACCATCGTGACGGCGAGCGCTCAACCTTCGCCGCTGCCCAAGAGTAACGCGAGCGCGAGTCTGCTCGCGAACATCCTGGTCAACACCTACGTCGATCATCTCCCGTTGAATCGGCAGGAGATGCGCTATGCGCGCCGTGGCATTCACCTGCCGCGGGCCACGCTGTGCGAATGGAAGCTGGCCGCAGCAGAATTGCTCGCTGCGCTTATGCCACCGCTGCGTGCGCATCAGTTGCAGGCGCCGCGCATGCACGTCGACGACACGACACTGCCTTTGCTTGAGAAGGGCCGCAAGACCACCCGCACTGCTCGATTATGGGGCTATCTGGGTGCGGGCCAACGCGAGGAGAACGGCGTTTGGGTAGATCACCCTCCGGCGGTCGTGTTCGAGTTCGCTGAATCACGCGCGGGCTCGCATCCGCAGGGTTACCTACGAACTTACAAGGGCTACTTGCAGGCCGACGCATACAGCGGGCACGAGGCCCTCTACGAAACCGGCGACATCATCGCGGTCGGTTGTTGGGCGCATTGCCGCCGTCGGTTCTTTGAAATCGCCAAGACCCAAAGCAAGCCGGGACTCGCGGCACAGGCGCTGCAATGGATCGCCCAGCTATACGCCATTGAGTCGCGAATCAACCATCAGACCCCTGACCGCAAATACGCGGCGCGGCAAGCGGAGGCATTGCCGGTACTGGCGAAGTTCCGTCAATGGCTGGAAGGCAACGCCATCGGTTTGCCGACTCAGGCACCGCTCGCCAAAGCGTTTGGCTACGCGCTACGTCATTGGCAAGCGCTGATTCGCTACACTGAGAGCGGTGTTCTGTTACCGGACAACAACGCGTTGGAACGGCAAATCCGGCCGATTGCTCTTGGAAGAGTCAACTGGACCTTCGCGGGCTCGCCGCGAGGCGCTCGTGCGACGGCCACCATGTATTCGTTGCTTGGCACGGCTCGCTTAAACGGTTTCGAACCGTATGCATGGCTGAAGGAAACACTGGAGAAGTTGCCGTCGTATTCCGTCAATCGCGTGCACGAACTGCTGCCGCTTGCCCGCTAGCTACCCCGACATTTATGGACATTCTGGATTCCCTTCGGCAGGCGCCCAGCGCCGAGTTGTATCGCCTCTATCTGACCATCGGCAAAATGCTCGATGACCCCCGACGCATTCTCGAAGTCCGTCAACGACTGCACATCGGCATGACCGTCAGATACATCGGTGACAATCCGTTGGGACCCCCTTCGGAAGGCACTATCACCGAGCTGCGACATACGCAAGCGGTCGTACAGGACAACGTGACTCGACGCCGATGGGCAGTGTCGTATGCGGCGATTCTCCTCGATGCCACCGCAGCCCCAATTCAAAAGGAAGCGCCGCCACCGCGCCCGCGTCCCGAAGAGTTCTTCATCGGCGACACCGTGGGATTCACCGACAAGCATCTAAACGAGCGTGTCGGCACCGTCGTCAGGCTGAACGCCAAAACGGCGTCGATCGCCGTGACAGACTCCGAAGGACACTGGCGCGTCTCGTACGGTCTATTACGGAAAATCCTCGATATTTGATTGAAGCCCTGTCAACACGGGATGCGCTGACGGATACGGAACAAAGCTCGTCCATCGCACGACGCGGCGCCTGACGCTAACGAACGAGGGAGAGGCGTACCTCGCGACCTGTCTGCGTGTGCTCGGAGACCTAGATGAGACGGAGAGTTTCCTGACTACTGGCCGTCAGGAGCCGGTCGGAAGAGTTCGAATCGAACTCCCCGCGACATTTGGCCGGCGTCATGTCCTACCGTCACTGCTTCGGCTCGCATCCCAGCACCCGCGCCTGGACTTTTCCACGAATTTCAGCGAACGTCTGGCGGACCTTATCGGCGAAGGCGTGGATGTCGCCGTTCGAATCGGCCGCTTGAAGGATGATGCCGACATCGCAGCGCGACGGCTTGGCGAGCAGCGGCTGGTCATTTGCGTCGCGCCTGACTACCTAGACCGCTACGGAGCGCCGAAGAACAGAGAGGAACTGCTGACCCACAACTGCATCGCCGGCTTGCAGCGAGGTCAGCGTGCGGCCTGGTTGCTCCGAAATGAGGCAGGTGAATTCGAACTCACGCCTGTCACGGCTCGTCATGAATGGGGCGACGGCGAAGCGATGCTTAACGCTGCGCTTGCCGGATGCGGCGTGGCGCAACTGCCGACCTGGCTCGTGGGCGAACATATACGGCGTGGAGAGCTGGTGGAGATTCTCAGCAATCTGTCCGGAGGAGAGATGCCTGTCCATGTGATCTGGCCACGAACGAAGTATGTGCAACCGCGCGTGCGTGTAGTGATCGACGAACTTGTTCGTCTCGCTAACGAAGATAGCTCCGGCTTCAAGCCGTGAAAAATGTCAGGTCATCTTTTAACAATGTTACGACGCCGGCACGACCATCACAAAAGTCGTCGTGCGGTCCGGGGAATCGGTACTGTATACCCGCGCGCTCGCCTATGTCCCGGTCAGGTGAGGGTTCGCCTGCAGAATCAAATAAATCGCTGGCCTGCTTGGCATAGGAGATAGCAGGCGGTGCTTGAAAATCACTTCCATGATTGACTGCAGTACAGCCGGGAGTGGGAATGGGGGCCTGCCGCCGCGACACGAGTGATATTGGATTGAATCGGGCAAGCGAATCTCGCCGATTGCCCCAACAAACCCGGCGTCGCTCGAATCGCGCACCATGCGCGGGCCAGACGTTCAATGGTTTTCAAGCTCCTTCAACCGCTTGTATAGATATGAGCGAGACATTCCAAGCGATTCTGCAACGCGCTTCTTGTTTCCGTTGTGCTCTGCCAAGGCTTGCTTAATCAAGTCGAGTTCCACCTTCTCCTTAGCGACCCGAATACCTGCCATGCTCAGCGATGGACGGGGAGCGAGATCGGGATAGCCGGAAGGCTCAAGGTCGGATTGAACCGACGATTGTTCGAAGTTATCTACACTGAGGTACTCGGTGTCCGAGAAAATTGCGGCTCGCTCGATGGCATGCTGCAACTGTCGAATATTGCCGGGCCACGGACGCTGTTGAAGATGAAGTATCACGTCTGGTTGCAAAGACTTTTTTGTCATCCGATGGCGGGTGGCGAAATCGTTGAGGAATTTATCCGCTAGCAAGGGGATGTCGTCTAGGCGCTCTCTCAGAGGTGGTAGACGAAGCGTGACAGCACTGATCCGATAGAAGAGATCGAGCCGAAAACTGCTATCTTTAATCATGGCGTCGAAGTTGCGGTTACTTGCAGAAATGAGCCGAAAATCCGAGCGCATCGGGCGGCCACCTCCCAAGCGTTCGAAAGTGCCATCCTGCAGTACGCGCAGTAGCTTGACTTGCATCTCGAGCGGCATGTCGCCGATCTCATCGAGGAACAGGCTTCCCGTGTCTGCAAGTTCGAACTTGCCTTTGCGTCCCTTCTTATCGGCGCCAGTAAAAGCGCCGCCTTCATAGCCGAACAGTTCACTTTCTACCAGATTGGCGGGCATTGCTGCGGCGTTGACGAGGACTAGGGGTTTGTCGCTGCGACCACTGAGAAGGTGTATCGCGTGTGCTACCAGTTCCTTACCTGTACCGCTTTCGCCAACGAGCAAGACCGGTACGTCAAGCGGAGCAACACGAACGATGTCGTCCTTCAGGCGTCTCACCAATTCACTGTCTCCAACGATTTGGTCAAGCCCGTATGCGCGATTACGCATGCCTGACAGTTCGCGCTGGTAGAAAGCCAGTTCCTGACGCACTCGTGCCAATTCGACGCTCAGTTGCTCAATTGCTTCCGGACCTTTGAACATAACCTGGCCAATCGCGCCAACGCAGTTCTGATCGCGATCGAAGATAGGTGTGCGCGTTACGACGCGCGTAATCCCGTTCATCTCCTGCACCTGTCCAATCTCGCGCTTTCCGGTTTTCGCGACTTCCGGTAGCCGGGTGTTCTCGATTACCTCAGTGACGGGCCTTCCCGTCCCAGCTCCGTGGCGCAATCCAAAGAATCGTTCGTGTATTGGGCTGATGTAGCGAAGTGTTCCTTCCTTGTCGACTACGGTGACCGCCTCGTATGGGTTGGTGACGAAGTGGCGCAGAATTTCGTCAGAAAAATCTACGCTGGCGATGAATTCAGATAACTCGTCGCCTTGCTCGCCAAGAAATAAGAGAAAGCACGCGCCTTGGGCCGTGCTAACGGTCGCTACGGTCAGGGGCCGCTCCGATTCGTTGAGAGCGAACATACGCTTAAGCGGCGTTGTTGCTCGCCGTTGCCAGCGAGTGGTGACAGCATCAATAACGGATGTATCACTGCCCAATCCGGCAGCAAATCGCACCTGGCCCGCTGTGTCGAGCACCAGCACGCCGGTAGTAGGGTGTCCCACGTCCCCTCCCTTAGATGTGTTTTTGTGTATTCCAAGTGTAGTCGAAAACACACAGAGTCTCGGTGAGTGTCCTCATTGATGGACACATTTCTTTCGCTATTTATTTTTGCGACGCAGCATTTTTCAACTTACAGACAGCGCGGAGCGCTTTAATAGTCGCCTCTATCGGAAAGTTGCGACGCAGCATTTCCCAAGTTGGCACGGTTGTCGCATAAAGAGAGCAAACAACAGAGACACCGCAATGAGCCCATTAGACACACTTCCGACCGCAGCAGGTACCACCGGACTTGAACTTTTAAAGGGAGTTCGAGTGTTAGACCTGACGACCTCCATTGCCGGACCCTACGGAACACAACTACTAGCCGACCTTGGCGCAGAAGTAACTAAGGTGGAGCGCGTCGGCGCTGGCGATGATACACGCGCATGGGGGCCGCCGTTTCTGGATGGGGAATCACTTTGGTTTCTCAGCATTAACCGCAACGTATCCGTCAGCGCAACCCGTCTTGAGTGTCCGAGTGCACGATGCGAAGGTTTCGGCATCGTGGTGATTGGAGTGGTGCGATGGACGACGACGTGATGGGGAGAACTGCCGTGCGAACGGGCGCTCGGCGCCCCCGCCAAGGCGAGGCGTTCTGGCGAGAGATGGTGGCAGCATGGAAGATGAGCGGCGTTGGCACTCGGCGCTTCTGCCGCGAACAAGGCCTGGCCGTCAGCACTTTCGGGTTGTGGCGCAAGAAGTTTACGGGCGAGACGCCTGCAACGATTCCGCTGGCTGTGACGGCCGACGCCGCGTTTGTCGTCGCTCGCCTCGAAGGTGAGCCTGCGGCGACACCATCAACTGCGTCGGCCGATACGTCATCGTTGTCAACGCGTGATCGCGTCACCTTATCGATCGCCGGCGTTCGCATCGAAATGAGCGGCGTGCATGCGGAGCGCATTGTGCGCTTCGTGCTCGGACAGCTTGGCGGTACACGGTGCTGATCGCCGCTGACGTTCGAGCTTACATATGCCGCGAGCCGGTCGACATGCGCAAGTCGATCGACACACTGTCGTATCTGGTCGAACCGCTGCTTGCGCAGAAGCCAAGTTCAGGCAACTTGTTCGTGTTCGTCGGCCGTGACCGCAAGAAGGTGAAGTGTCTCTATTGGGACCGTACCGGCTTCGCGCTTTGGTACAAGCGGCTCGAACTTGGGCATTTTCCATCGCCCGCGGCATTGGCACAGCGCGGTTTCACGCTCGCAGAGCTCAATGCATGGCTTGAAGGTATAGAGATTCCGGCGCGCGAACCTCATCGCGCCGTCGCCGTGACGCGCGTTGCGTAAGCGCCTGAATCGCGCGTAATTCAGGGCTGGCGACGCTTGTAAACGTCGCAAGAGTTGGGCATCATGGTTGACATGTTGCCCGCCGCCGTCACTGCCGGGGATCTGCCACTGGAGCTCGAGGCGCTGCAAGCCTTCGCACTCGAACAGAACCGGCTCGCATGCGTGTTGTGGGAGCAACTGGAGAGCCTTCAGCATCAGATCGCACAACTCAATCGCGCACGCTTCGGCGCGAGTTCTGAGCGCCTGGCGGGTCAGGCCGAGTTGTTTGACGCTGCCTTAGATATTCCCGTTCCTCCCGAGCCGGCGAAGGTTCAAGTCACGGGGCACACCCGGAAGGGACGCCCCGCGTTGCCAAAGGACTTGCCACGCACGCGCATCGAATATGACTTGAGCGACGAGCAGAAGGCCGCATTCGACGCGCTTGAGCGCATCGGCGAAGAGCGTAGCGAGACGCTGCACTACGAGCCATCAAGGCTCACGGTCATCGAACATATCCGTTTCAAGTATGCAGCGAAGAAGGATGGCGAGTCGACCATCGTGACGGCGAGCGCTCAACCTTCGCCGCTGCCCAAGAGTAACGCGAGCGCGAGTCTGCTCGCGAACATCCTGGTCAACACCTACGTCGATCATCTCCCGTTGAATCGGCAGGAGATGCGCTATGCGCGCCGTGGCATTCACCTGCCGCGGGCCACGCTGTGCGAATGGAAGCTGGCCGCAGCAGAATTGCTCGCTGCGCTTATGCCACCGCTGCGTGCGCATCAGTTGCAGGCGCCGCGCATGCACGTCGACGACACGACACTGCCTTTGCTTGAGAAGGGCCGCAAGACCACCCGCACTGCTCGATTATGGGGCTATCTGGGTGCGGGCCAACGCGAGGAGAACGGCGTTTGGGTAGATCACCCTCCGGCGGTCGTGTTCGAGTTCGCTGAATCACGCGCGGGCTCGCATCCGCAGGGTTACCTACGAACTTACAAGGGCTACTTGCAGGCCGACGCATACAGCGGGCACGAGGCCCTCTACGAAACCGGCGACATCATCGCGGTCGGTTGTTGGGCGCATTGCCGCCGTCGGTTCTTTGAAATCGCCAAGACCCAAAGCAAGCCGGGACTCGCGGCACAGGCGCTGCAATGGATCGCCCAGCTATACGCCATTGAGTCGCGAATCAACCATCAGACCCCTGACCGCAAATACGCGGCGCGGCAAGCGGAGGCATTGCCGGTACTGGCGAAGTTCCGTCAATGGCTGGAAGGCAACGCCATCGGTTTGCCGACTCAGGCACCGCTCGCCAAAGCGTTTGGCTACGCGCTACGTCATTGGCAAGCGCTGATTCGCTACACTGAGAGCGGTGTTCTGTTACCGGACAACAACGCGTTGGAACGGCAAATCCGGCCGATTGCTCTTGGAAGAGTCAACTGGACCTTCGCGGGCTCGCCGCGAGGCGCTCGTGCGACGGCCACCATGTATTCGTTGCTTGGCACGGCTCGCTTAAACGGTTTCGAACCGTATGCATGGCTGAAGGAAACACTGGAGAAGTTGCCGTCGTATTCCGTCAATCGCGTGCACGAACTGCTGCCGCTTGCCCGCTAGCTACCCCGACATTTATGGACATTCTGGATTCCCTTCGGCAGGCGCCCAGCGCCGAGTTGTATCGCCTCTATCTGACCATCGGCAAAATGCTCGATGACCCCCGACGCATTCTCGAAGTCCGTCAACGACTGCACATCGGCATGACCGTCAGATACATCGGTGACAATCCGTTGGGACCCCCTTCGGAAGGCACTATCACCGAGCTGCGACATACGCAAGCGGTCGTACAGGACAACGTGACTCGACGCCGATGGGCAGTGTCGTATGCGGCGATTCTCCTCGATGCCACCGCAGCCCCAATTCAAAAGGAAGCGCCGCCACCGCGCCCGCGTCCCGAAGAGTTCTTCATCGGCGACACCGTGGGATTCACCGACAAGCATCTAAACGAGCGTGTCGGCACCGTCGTCAGGCTGAACGCCAAAACGGCGTCGATCGCCGTGACAGACTCCGAAGGACACTGGCGCGTCTCGTACGGTCTATTACGGAAAATCCTCGATATTTGATTGAAGCCCTGTCAACACGGGATGCGCTGACGGATACACCGCAACAAGGAAAGTTTGACGCTCGATATCAAGCAGCCGGAGGGACGGCACATTCTCGACCAACTCCTAGCTACGACAGACGTAGTTGTGGTCAACGTGGTTCGAGACGTTCAACGAAGGCTTGGACTGGACTTCGAGTCGCTGAAAACCCGATACCCGAAGCTGATTCATGTGGCACTTACAGGGTTTGATTCGCACGGTTCACGGGCCAATCTGCCATGTTACGACCTCATCGCGGAGGGATATTCAGGGGTGATGGACCTTACCGGAGAGAAAGAATCTGGCCCGCAGAAAGTAGGCACGCCGGCAGCAGACCTGCTTGCCGGTCAGGACGTTGCTTTGGCAACTGTCGCAGCCCTGTTTGAGCGGCAACGGACAGGTCAGGGCAAGAGCATTGATGTTTCGATGGTAGCCAGCATGGTCCGATTCATGGCCCCTCGCGTTGTTCCTTATCTTGGGTCGGGTGAGCGCATCACTCGGTCGGGAGGTCGAGACTCGGTCATTGCCATCTATCAGGTCTTTGAGACCGCGGATGAGCCGATCACTCTCGGGCTAGGCAACGACGCCATATGGCAGCGTTTCTGGACGGCGGTAGGGAAACCGGAATTTGGCGCTTCAGCGTCGCTCGCGACGAATGCAAGCCGGCGGGCTCAGCGCGCAAGTATCGTAGAGGCGATTCAATCATTGCTCGTGACTCGCGAGCGCCACTACTGGTTAGCGTTATTTAACGAAAACCGAATTCCGGCAGGTCCGATAAATCGAGTGGACCAGGTTGTAGAGGACGAGCACCTTCTGTCCGAAGGACTGTTCTATTCGGTCGAAGGAGTGGGGGGCAAAGTCCCGCAGGTTGGTCTGGGTATTCGCTTCGATGGCAAGAGTGATGTGCATCGCCGTGCTCCGCCAGTTCTCGGTGCCGACACCGAACGGGTCTTACGCGAGCGCTTGGGCATGTCAGACGTTTGCATTGCAGGGCTTAAAGATCGTCAAATTGTTTGAATCTTAGAACGGAGACAAAGATGAAATTCGAAGAAATCTTGTATCAGGAAGACGGTCCCATCGGCACGATTACGCTGAATCGTCCGCACGACGGAAACATGTTTACAGAAAAGATGTGTCACGAGATCCGCGACTGCATCGAACTCATCCGTCGGGAAACCCGCACGCGGGTCGTGGTCATCACAGGTGCGGGGGACAAGTTCTTTTGCACGGGTGGCCGAAAAGATGGCATGGAAGACTCGTTGCTCTACGCGGGGGTGCTCCCGACGCTGGAGATGTACGAGAGCATCGACCGCTTGCAAAAGCCCGTTATCGCGTCGGTAAATGGCTTCGCGGTTGGCGGTGGAAACGTACTGCAGGTCGTATGCGACGTCACCATCGCGAAGGAAAGCGCCGTCTTCAGGCAGGTTGGTCCGATGGTCGGCAGTTTCGACGCCGGTTACGGAACGTGGTACCTAGAGGACCTCGTCGGAAAGAAGCGTGCGAAGGACATCTGGTATCGGAACCCGAAGATCAGCGCACGGGAAGCACTCGAGTGGGGTCTCGTCAACATGGTTGTGCCAGATAACGAATTGAAGGACGCGACTCGCAAGTACGCTCTCGAGATTGCGCAACGTGGATCGTTGGCACTTGCGTCGATCAAGTCAGCCTTCAACGCGCGGCATGGCGGCGTGAGCGGGCTGTCCCGGATGTCGCATGACATTCTGCTGCGCGGCTACCTTGAATCCGATGAGCACGCCGAACTCGCATCGGCATTCTCCGAGCGCCGTGAGCCCGATGCGTCTAAGTTTGGTCACTGACCAGCCTTCTCATCGACTTTCGGACGGACGCCATGCAAAACATACTGACGCTTCACAATCCCCAAAGGGCGCGGGAATACTATCTGACGGGCGTGTGGCAGCAGGACACGCTGTACAGCCTCGCGCGTCGTCATACCCGCGAGCGGCCTACGGCTTACGCGCTGCGGGACGCTACCCGGCGGCTCACGTGGCGTGAAGTCACTGAATGGGTCGACAGTGTCGCAGAGTCGTTGCATCGCGGCGGGCTGCGACCGGGTGACCGAGTTGGGGTGTGGCTCCCGAACGTCATAGAAACGGTCATTATCTTTCTTGCGTGCTCGAGAAATGGCTACGTTTGTGCGCCGTCCTTGCATCAAAACTATACCGTTGAGGAAATTGCAACTCTGCTCGAGCGCATCCAGTGCAAGGCGTTTTTTGCGGAGCGCGAGTACGGAGCCAATGGTCGCGAGCAGTCCATCTTCGAGCGAGCGGAGTCCATTCCCGGACTTTTGATGGTCTTCGATCGTCAGGCTGAGTCAGACAATCTAGGGCAGCTGCCTTTCCCCGAAGGAACCCCTCCCTCCGTGCTGCTTGCCCCCGATCTGGATGCAGACAAGATCGTATATCTTGCGTTCACTTCAGGGACGACAGGCGCACCCAAGGGCGTAATGCACAGTGACAACACGCTTCTAGCCAACGGTCGCGCGCTTGCAGCGGACTGGGGGCACTCAAGCAATACCAAGCTGCTTTCTCTAAGCCCGATGAGCCACCATATCGCGACCGTGGCGATTGAGCAGATGTTAGTGGCGGGCCTCGAGTTGATCATGAGCGATCCTACGAAAGGCGCGTCCGGTTTTGATTGGATTGTCGAAACAGAAGCGGACTATGTGATGGGTGTCCCGACGCATGCAATGGATGTTCTCGCAGAGCTGCGTCGACGTGACATTGCTACTCTTGGAAGCGTGAAGACGTTTTATATGGCGGGGTCAGCGATTCCGCGTGACATCGCGCAGCGCTTCATGAGCCTCGGTATCACGCCGCAAAATGTCTATGGCATGACCGAGAACGGCTCGCATAACTATACGCGCCCCAGCGATACCGCAGATACCATCGTCTCCACGTGCGGGCGCCCTTGCAACGGCTACGAAATCAAGCTTTGGAAGCAGGACAACATCGATGTCGAAGTGGAGCCCGGAGAGATTGGCGAGATTGGTGGGCGCGGCGCCGTTCTCATGCTCGGCTACTTTAACAATCAGGCGGCCACTGAATCTTCCTTCAATCGAGACGGTTGGTTCATGAGCGGGGATTTGGGTGTGTTGACCGAGACTGGATGTCTGCAGATTGTCGGCCGCAAGAAAGACCTGATTATTCGCGGCGGCCACAACATCTTTCCGGCGACTATCGAAGAACTTGCAATGCGTCACGCCGATATCGACCGTGCTGCCGCATTTCCCGTATTTGATGAGCGACTCGGCGAGAAAGTCTGTCTGGCGATCGTCCCGAAATCGGGAACGATCGTCAGTGCTGAATCGATGCTCGACCATTTGGCGGAAGCCGGCTTGTCGAAGTACGACATGCCCGAGTACTTCGCCTCGCTGGATGTGTTTCCACTCACGGCGAGCGGAAAGATTCTGAAACGGGAACTGGTGGATTGGGTGAAATCAGGTGGCCTTTCTCCCGAAGCGGTTCGTTACCGCGCGAAGTCCACTACAGGAGGTTGAATTGTCAGTCACGCTCAACATCATTGACGGCCTGGCATTGGTAGGCCTGAACCGTCCTGAAGCACTCAACGCTTTGAGCTTCGCTGTTCTCAATGAGCTCTCTACAGCCTTTGACGAGGTTGCACGTACCGATGCTAGAGCGCTCGTGATTACTGGGAGCGGGGGCAAGGCATTCTGCGCCGGCGCGGATATCAAGGAGCTCATGGGAAGAGACCTTGTGGCCCAGCGAGACGGAGCCGAACTCGGACAGGCGACGTTTTCAAAGCTGGACAAGCTGCACATTCCGTCGATCGCGGTCGTCAATGGCTACGCATTTGGCGGCGGACTCGAACTTGCGATGGCCTGCACGTTCCGGATCGCCACACCCAACGCGAAGATGGGTTTGCCAGAGATTAAGTTGGGGCTCATTCCAGGCTATGGCGGAACGCAACGGCTGCCGCGCCTGGTCGGTCAGGCGCGGGCGCTTGAAATCATACTTTCCGGCAAAAGCATCGACGCGGTTGAAGCGGAACGCATCGGTCTGATCAACCGGATTGTCGAGGGTACCGACCCGGTAGCGCTGGGGCGCGAGTTTGCTGCTCAGTTTGTTGGGTATAGCCGCTGTGCGACGCTTTTCGCAAAAGAGGCGATACAGCGGGCCGCGGAGGTCAGCCTTCAAGATGGTTTGAAGGTTGAGGCCGACCTGTCAACGTTGGCTTACCAGACTGCGGATGCCGCAGAGGGTATGAACGCCTTTGTTGAAAAGCGCAAACCTGCTTTCAAGGATCAATGACATGAACAAAGGCTGCATCCTCGTAACCGGCGCAAGCAGAGGGATCGGCGCCGCGATCGCTGAAGCGCTGGCAAACGACGGCTTCGCGGTGGGTTGTCTCTCACGCTCCGGCGCACTTCCGACTCGGGACATCTCAGACCCCGAAGTTCGTGCGCGCTTCATTACCGCGGAATGCGACGTAACAAGCTACGAATCGGTCAAGTCGGCTATCGCAGAAGTTATGCGCCGAGCCGACGGACCACTCGTCGGTCTGGTTAACAATGCGGGCCTCCATATGGACGGAGACGCAGAGTCTCAGTCCATCGGCGACTTCGAAAAAGTTATGTCGGCGAACGCCAGTTCTGTGTTCATGACGAGCCAGCTTGCATATCCCTATCTTTGTGAGGGCGGGAGCGGGACGATCGTAAATATCGGCTCCTTCTTCGACAAGCTTGGCGTCAAGCGTAACGCCGCATATTGCGCATCGAAGGCAGCCGTCGGAGCCATTACACGCTGCCTGGCCGTGGAGTGGGCAAGCCAGGGAATACGCGTTCACAACGTTGCCCCCGGGTACATTGCCACCGATTTGAATAAAGAGTCGCTTCAAAGCGGTCCGCTCAGCCGGTTCCTCGCGAAACGGATCCCCACCGGTGCGCCTGGTGCCTCCGAGGATGTAGCCCAGTTGGTAAGGCTGCTCTTCACAGTCCCTGGCGGCTTCATGACGGGCGAGACGCTGTACTTGGACGGCGGACAAGGCATGGCGCTCTAGGCGTCCATGAATCGGCACAGATAGTATCAAGGCGATTTCAACGATGAATGTACTTGAAAGACTTGACGCGAGCATCACGTTATCCGACGAAGAAAAAATGATCGTTGATAGCGTGAAGTCGCTGGCCCGTGAACAAATTGCGCCGCGCGCGGCGGAGTATGACCGCACAGGGGCGTTTCCGTGGGACAACATCAAAGGCATCAATGAACTGGGCTTGAATGCGATGTTTATCCCGGAAGAGTATGGCGGGGCGAAGCTCTCCTTCACCTGCTATGCCGCATGCGTGAGGGAAATCTCGGCGGCGTGCGCTTCGACCGGCATCGTGTGGGCGACCAACTTCCACGCCATTAAACCGCTCGTCGAGTTTGGAAACGAGGAACAGAAGGCGAGGCTTTTGCCACGGATTGCAGAAGGTGGTCTCGCTTCTCTCGCAATCACCGAGAACGGTGCCGGTTCAGACGCGACGGGCATGCGGACAACGTTTACGCCAGATGGCGACGACATCGTCATCAACGGCAGTAAGGTCTTCATTACCAATGGCGACGTGGCGGACTTGTATTTGCTGTTTGGCAAGTGGTCAGAGATCGACAACGGCAAGGACGCTATCTCAGTACTCGTTCTGGAAAAAGGAACAGAGGGAATGTCGGTCACCGGAACCGAACACAAGATGGGCACGAGAGCATCGAGCACGGCGGCGCTGTCGTTCGACAACTGTCGCGTACCGCGCGCTAATCTCATCGGCCAGCCGGGTGACGGGCTGCGAATCCTATTCGGTTCTTTGAACCGTTCGCGTCCGAGTGTCGCCGCGCATGCCCTTGGCATAGCGCGGGCGGCGTTCGACGACGCGACAGCATATATCAACGAACGAAAGCAGTCAGGGCGAAAGATCATCGAGTTCCAAGGGATTCAATTCATGCTGGCCGATATGGCTGCTGAACTGGTTCTTTGTGAATCGCTGTTGTGGCAGGTAGCGGGCAGGGTGGACGGTGGCGAAACCGACATCGGAATCGAAGCATCGATTCTTAAAATGCGCGCGACGGACGCCGCAATGCGGATCACGACTGACGCTGTGCAACTGCTTGGTGGCTATGGTTACTGCGCAGACTATCGAGTGGAAAGGCTGATGCGTGACGCCAAGATTACTCAGATCTGGGAGGGCACTAATCAAGTCCACCGCCAGCTCATCGGTCGCAGCTTCATCGAAAAATAGGAGACTCACATGACATCTATCAAAACCGTGGGCGTTGTTGGTGCCGGCACAATGGGCGTAGGGATTGCTATCGTCGCCGCGCGCGCAGGATTCGTCACGCGAGTTTATGACACGCGGGAGGACGCGCTCGCTCGCGCACGTACGCAGACAAACGCTTTTCTCGACACGTCTGCACAGCGTGGCAAGCTCCCAGCCGACTCGATCCCTGAGATCATGTCCCGCTGGCACGGGACGACGCAGATCGAGGAGCTCAAGGATTGCGACATCGTAATCGAGGCGGTGTTTGAGGACCTGCGTGTAAAGCATGATCTGTTTGAGCAGCTCGACTCGATTTGTCCGGCTCATGCGCTCTTCGCATCCAACACCTCAACTATTTCCATTACTGAAATCGCGGGTGGGTCGGGACGGCCGGACCGATTTGTCGGTATGCACTTCTGCCTCCCTGCGCAGTTGATGAAACTGATTGAAATGTCCGCCGGGCTCACTACAAGCGCTGAAACATTTGATGAAGCCTGGAAATTTGCGCAGGCTCTGGGTCAGACGCCGGTGCGAACGCAAGACACCCCCGGATTCATCCTCAATTATTTCCTCATCCCTTTCAACAACGACGCTATCCGTCTGGTCGAACAAGGCGTTGCCGAGCCGGCAGACATCGATCTCGCAATTAAGACGGCGTTGGGATATCCAATGGGGCCTCTGGAACTCTTGGATCTGGTTGGGATGGACACGCAAAAACTCCTTTGCGCCGCGATGTACGAACTGACCAATGAGCCTCGCGCGGCATGTCCACCGTTGGTGCGTCGAATGATGGCTGCCGGGTGGCTCGGCAAGAAAGCAGGGCGAGGTTTCCATTCCTACAGTGACACGAAGATGTTTGGAGCATGACCATGAGCTACAAAGTAATTCAGTCTGGCGAGAGCCGCTCGTTTCCGTCTGCTCATCCGTTTGTCACGGCAGGAAATGAGGGACCTTCGATGGTCTTTGTAGGCGAAGCTGCGGGCACTGCATTTCGCGACGCTAGTGACCTGGCTCAAGATGCGCCATTCGTGGCGATTGAGCTCGGGACCGAATGTCTCGGTGAACATACCGGCGAGAACTCCGCAAAAGAAGGGTCGAACGTAGTCGGATTCGCACGCTTTCGGCTCGGTGACGCTGAGCCGAGCAATCTGATAGAGCTGGTTCGCCAACCCCAAACCGAACCCGAAGCGATTGCGCAAGCGCGTGCCGCCTTCGAGGCTGCTGGGTTCAAGGTCGCCGTCTGTGGTGATTTCCCTGGACGCATTGTTGACCGCCTGGTTAGGCCTTATTACAACGCTGCATTGCGCCGTCTCGATGAGAAACTGGCTACCGCAGAGGATCTGGACATGACGTTGCGTCTTGGACTTGGCTATCCGGAAGGACCGATCGCGCTACTGAATCGCACAGGCCTGAGTCACCATTGCGAAGTGTCCATGGCGCTCTATCGAGCGCTTGGAGACCCAGCCTATGCGCCGGCGCGTCGGGCGCAGGTAGCCCATCACCGTGTTGCGGGAGGCGAATGATGTCTCATCAGCCTCTCAGCGGGTTGAAAGTCCTGGATTTCAGTACGCTCTTGCCGGGTCCTTTGTGCACGTTGTTGCTTGCAGAGGCGGGAGCCGACGTCCTCAAGGTTGAGAAACTTGAGGGCGGCGATGATATGCGGTCGTACACGCCCCGCTGCGGTGACGATAGCGTCAACTTTGGCTTGTTGAATCGTGAAAAAAGGTCGATCGCGATCGACTTGAAGTCCGATGAGGGACGAAAATCGATACTCTCCCTCGTTAACGAGGCTGACGTGTTGGTTGAGCAGTTCCGGCCGGGGGTCATGAACAGGCTAGGGCTTGGCTTTGAGGCGCTTGTTCAGTTGAATCCAAGGCTCATCTACTGTTCGATTACGGGGTATGGCCAGTCAGGGCCGAAGTCGAACCGCGCGGCTCACGATCTTAACTACATGGCTGAAAGCGGTCTGCTCGGATTGACGAGAGGGTCTGATGGCGCTCCCGTTCTTCCCCCTGTGCTGGTTGCCGATATCGCCGGCGGAGCTTATCCGGCGATGATGAATATTCTCCTCGCTTTGCGACAGCGCGAAGCGGACGGGCAGGGGCGGCATCTCGACGTGTCCATGTCAGACAACCTCTTCACGTTCGCGTATTGGGGGTTGGCGCAGGGCCTAACGGGAAACGGCTGGCCACGCCCTGCGGGCGAGCTTGTGACGGGCGGCACTGCGCGATATCAAATTTACTGCGCCGCAGATGGCCAGTATCTTGCCGCAGCTCCACTCGAGAACAAGTTCTGGCGCAATTTCGTAAATGAGTTGGGCCTGCCTGAACTTTCCACCGCTGAAGGCACCGGTGACGAGGTGAAAGAAAAGATTGCGTCCGTTATTCGGCAAAAGCCCGCGGCCTTCTGGCTAGACAAATTCGCTGGCGTAGACGCGTGCGTTGCTCGCGTCGTTGATCTCGAAGAGGCGATGGCGGATCAGCATTTTCAGCAACGCGGAATTTTTTCAGACAAGGTTCGGCTTTCCGGCGGCGAGTCAATATCCGCACTTCCTGTACCCGTCGATCGGCTGTTCCGCGCTAAGCAGGAGGTCATTGACGCTCCTGGCCTGGGCGCAGATGCGGCGTCCTTCCAAGACCCTGAGCGACGAGGTGACCAAGAATGAAGGCGCTCGTTGTTCGCAAATTTGGAGAACCGGAAGATGTTGACGTGGGAGAGATCGCTGACCCTGTATTGAGTGACGACTCCGTTTTGATTGACGTCCACTCAGCGGCTATCAACTATCCGGACTTGCTCGTTATTCGTGGCCGCTATCAGAATCTGCCTGCTTTGCCCTTCGCTCCCGGCAAGGATGCTGCAGGTGTGGTGCTCGCGGTCGGGCCAGCTGTCCGTCAAATCAAGCCAGGGGACAGGGTGGTGGCTCAGATGGAATACGGTGGCTACGCTTCGCGCGTCGCCGTTCCGGAGGCCAACTGTGAGTCGTTGCCGGAGAAGATGTCGTTCGATGACGCCGTGGCCATGGGCTTGCCCTTCCAGACGGCCTACTTTGCTCTATGCGAACGCGGTCGATTCTTTGCGGGAGAAACGGTGCTTGTCACCGGTGCGAGCGGTGGAGTCGGAGCGGCCGCGTTGCAACTGGTGCGCGCACTTGGAGGGAAGGCCATTGCGGCAGTCAACCGCCCCGAACAGGCGGCGCAGGCCCTTGCGGACGGAGCATCACACGTCGTCGACCTCTCGATGCCCGACGTCCGCGAGAGCTTGCGACGGCAGGTCCTGCAGGCGACGGGTGGCCACGGAGTGGATATCGTTCTCGATGCGCTCGGTGGAGATGTGCTTGGTGCCGCACTTCGTGCACTTGCGTGGTGTGGAAGGGCGGTTGTGATTGGCTTCGCGTCTGGTGAGATTCCGCAAATCAAAGCCAATTACTTGCTCGTTAAGAACGTTGAAGTTTCGGGCCTGCAGTGGAGCGACTATCGCGATCGGATGCCACAAAAGGTAAAAGAAGTTCAGCGGAGGCTCAATGAACTTCACGTAGCAGGCCATATTCGAGCTCGCATTGCGCTCAAAGTGCCTCTCGAGAGCGGGGTCCAGGCGTTGATGGCAGTCGAAGGGCGTGCTGTCTCGGGGAGGGCGATTCTTAGCTTCGAGTAACGAGAGAAGCATTCAAAGATCCAGCGTAGGACTCAATCGCCATCAATTAGGTATGCGAATAAAATTAATTGGATTCAGTGGCGTCGGCGGCGGAACGACTGACCGAACAGATACAACGAACTAAAATATGCAAGGAGACACAGAATGAAATCGCAACACTCATCCGTAACTCGGACGGTCATAAGCTTTCTGACCGCTTGTTCTCTTGTATCAGTGACGACTGTTAGCCACGCAGCCGATGCGGCTGCGGCGGGGCCGCTGCGCATCGGCGTCATCGTTGATATGAGCGGCGTGTATTCGGGCATTGGGGGTGCGGGGGGCGTAACGGCGGTCAAGATGGCGGTACAGGATTTCGGAGGCAAGGTCCTGGGCAAGCCGGTCGAAGTCCTTTCGGCCGACTATCAGAATAAAGTAGACGTAACCGCGACCAAAGTTCGTACGTGGTACGACCAGGATAACGTTCAGGTCGTTATTGAATCGACCGACTCAGCATCGGCCCTGGCGATGCAAAAGCTTGGTGCCGACAAGCGAAAGATCACCATCTTCGCCGGGTCTGCGACGACTGAACTTACAGGGAAACAGTGTTCACCGTATGGCGTCCACTATGTCTACGATACCTATTCCCTCGCCAACGGAACTGCACGTGCGTTGGCTAAGGCAGGCTATAAGCGCTGGTTCTTCATAACGGCTGACTACGCATTTGGGAATTCTCTTCAAGGCCAGGCTACGCGGGTAGTCAAGGAAATGGGGGCGACGTGGTGGGATCCGTGAAGCATCCGCTGTCGGCATCAGATTTCGCGTCTTATTTGTTGCAGGCACAGTCCTCGAAAGCGCAAGTCATCGCTCTGGCGAACGCGGGACGCGATACCCAGAACGCGATGAAGCAAGCCGCCGAGTTTGGGTTATCGAGAAACGGTTCAATCGTGGCGCCGCTGCTCATCTTCGACACCGACCTCAAGGGGATGGGTCTGAATATCGCGCAGGGACTTCAGTTCACCACCGCTTTCTACTGGGATCAAGATGAACAGACTCGAGCATTTGCGAAGAAATTCTACTCGGCGACGAACAAGATGCCGACTATGGTTCAAGCGGGTATGTACTCTGCGACGATTCATTATCTGAACGCTGTCCAGGAATCGGGAACAACGGACAGCGACAGAGTCATGGAGAAGATGCGTGCGACGCCAATCAGGGATTTCTTCGCGAAGGATGGTCGCATAGAGGCAAACGGCCTGATGGTACATGACATGTATCTGGCAGAAGCCAAAAAGCCATCGGAATCCAAGGGCGAGTGGGACTTGTTGAAGATTCGTTCCGTCATCCCAAAGGCTGAGGCGTTTGAGTCATTGGCTGATAGTAGTTGTCCACTCTTGAAGAAATAACGAGTAGTGCTTGGACTGACTTATCTCGCCAGACGGGCCGCTGATCCTGCCACTTAGTGACGGGTGTGATCAAAATTGCGCGGCGGACGGTTTGTCAGCCGGCAATTACGGCCACGGTAGCTTTACGAGAATCACGGCGACATTTAGCTCGGGCGTAGTTGCGGCGCCTGACGATCGTGTCGGAGAGTATGAAAAATTGGAGACAGTTATGAAAACGGTAAGCGTTGACGAAATCAAGGACGTATCTCGAGAAGGGACCACCGACGAGAAGCGGAGGAGCGCCATCAAAGGCGCTGTGTTCTCGGAATTTATCGATATGTTTGACATATATCTTCCGGTGATCATCCTCGCACCTATGCAGGCGTACTTTCTTCCAAAAAACGTGTCGGGAGGGCATCAGGCAATCTTGGAGTCGCTCGTATTCATCACCACGCTTCTCGGCCGTCCACTCGGCGCGATTATTTTCGGCCGCATCGCGGACCGGGTTGGTCGCCGCGCTGCCTCAATTGCTTCGGTGAGTGGCTTCGCTGTTGTCACGTTCATGATCGCATTGATACCCGGTTATGAGTCGATTGGGATCGCGTCGTATTGGCTTCTGGTGATTCTCAGGTTTGTCGACGGGATTTTCCTCGGTGGTGGCTACACTGGAGCATTGCCGCTCGCGATTGAATACTCCAAGAAGGAGCAACGCGGTTTGGTGGGAGGCTTGATTCTGGCAGGCTTCCCCGCGGCATACGTCGCAATCAATCTGCTCGCCATGATCATGTTTGCCGTCTTTCCGATGGATGGACCGCAGTCGGAATACGCTCGCTGGGGATGGCGGATTCCTTTCGTTCTCGGCGCCCTAATGGCGGCGCTGCTGGCTCTCTACTATGTTCGCAAGGTCGCTGAGTCTCAGGTTTGGAAGGGAAAATCGTCAGGGAAGCCACAAAACACGTCCGCTAGCCGCTTGGTAAACGGTCAGGCACGACGCAACCTCTTGCAAGTATTGTTGATGATGACCGGGTTCTGGCTTACGCAGAATATCGTTGGTCTCTTCCTTCCGACGGGAATTCTGCTTAAGACTCTGCATCTCACGCCGCTCCAGATGACGGGAACTCTGATGCTTGCGTACACCGTTTTGTGCTTTAGCTATATCGGCGCGGGAATGCTGGGCCAGCTAATCGGCCGCCGGACGATGCTGTCTCTTATTGGGGCTTTGACGACGACCGTCGGTGCTGGACTTTTTTATTTTCTTATCAATGCAAGTGGGATGGGGCTTCCGATCATCGTGCTGGTTGTCTGCGCACTTGCAATCACCGCTAGTTCGGCATGGGCGGTCATTGTCACCTACATCAACGAACGTTTCGCGACCGGGGTTAGAGCGACTGGATTTGGCGTCGGATATAGCTTGTCGGTCATCATCCCTTCGTTCTATGCGTTCTACATGAATTGGCTGAGCGCGATTATGCCCATGAAATACGCACCGGTAGCGCTTCTCTGCATCGGGGGGGCAATTGCGTGCATCGGTGCGCTCATGGGCCCGGAGACGAAGGACGTCGATCTCTGATCGTGATTCGCTTTTTAGCGTTGCATTGAAGGTGGTGCGGCGTCGAAGACTTTGTCGCACCTGTCGCGGGAAGCAGAAGCCCCTTCTAGAGGCATCGTAGTTGGAGAAAGACAATGAAGATTCTTGTAGCTGTGAAACGCGTGGTCGACTACAACGTGAAGGTCCGTACGAAATCGGATGGCAGCGGCGTCGATATCGGGAACGTGAAGATGTCGATGAACCCGTTCGATGAGATCGCTGTTGAAGAGGCGGTGCGCTTGCGTGAGGCCGGGGTGGCGACTGAAGTCGTCGCGGTCTCGTGCGGTGTGACGCAGTCTCAGGAGACGCTGCGTACCGCGTTGGCAATTGGCGCGGATCGCGCGATTCTTGTCGAATCGACCGAGGAATTTCAACCGCTGGCGGTGGCGAAGATTCTGAAGGCGTTGGTGGATACGGAGCAGCCTCAACTGGTGATCCTCGGCAAGCAAGCCATCGATGACGATTCGAATCAAACCGGTCAGATGCTTGCCGCTTTAGCTGGCCTGCCGCAAGCTACATTTGCGTCGAGGGTTGTCGTAGCCGATGGCAAAGCCACGGTGTCGCGTGAAGTCGATGGCGGTTCGGAAACGCTGTCGCTGAAGCTTCCCGCCGTGATCACGACCGACTTGCGCCTGAATGAACCGCGCTATGTGACGCTGCCGAACATCATGAAGGCGAAGAAGAAGCCTTTGGAAACGGTGAAGCCCGCTGATCTCGGTGTTGACGTGGCCCCGCGCCTAAAGACGCTGAAAGTCGCAGAGCCGGCCAAGCGCTCCGCTGGTGTGATGGTGCCGGACGTGAAGACATTGGTCGAGAAGCTGAAGAACGAAGCCAAGGTTTTGTAAGGGAGACGCACGAAAATGACGATTCTGGTTATTGCAGAACACGACCACACATTGATCAAAGCGGCGACGTTGAACACGGTTGCAGCGGCGACGAGGATCGGTGGCGACATTCATGTGCTCGTCGCGGGCTCGAACGCACGAGCCGCAGCGGATGCTGCCGCGAAAATCGCAGGCGTCTCGAAGGTGTTGCTCGCCGATGCCCCGCAACTCGCCGAAGGACTGGCTGAAAACGTCGAAGGCACGGTGCTGAATATCGCGAAGAGTTATTCGCACATTCTGGCTCCGGCCACCGCTTACGGCAAAAACATCGCACCGCGTATTGCCGCACATCTGGACGTCGCACAAATTAGCGACATCACGGCAGTCGATTCTGCTGACACCTTCGAGCGCCCGATCTACGCGGGCAACGCAATCGCGATCGTCCAATCGAGCGATCCGATTAAGGTGATCACGGTCCGCTCGACGGGTTTCGATCCGGTGGCGGCGGAGGGTGGAAGCGCATTGGTGGAAGAAATCGGAGTTGCTGCGGACGCTGGCATCTCGCAATTCGTGTCCCGCGAACTGACGAAGCAGGACCGTCCAGAACTCACATCGGCTTCGACCATCGTGTCGGGCGGTCGTGGCTTAGGCAATGGCGAGAACTACGCCAAAGTCCTTGAACCACTCGCGGACAAGCTCAGCGCAGCGCTCGGCGCATCGCGCGCTGCAGTCGATGCAGGGTTCGTCCCGAACGATTACCAGGTTGGCCAAACCGGCAAGATCGTTGCGCCGCAGTTGTACGTTGCGGTCGGAATCTCAGGCGCGATTCAGCACTTGGCGGGGATGAAGGACAGCAAAGTCATCGTCGCGATCAATAAGGACCCGGAAGCGCCGATCTTCAGTGTCGCGGATTACGGTCTGGTCGCCGATCTTTTCGTCGCGATTCCGGAACTCGTCGGAAGCCTTTAGGCTTTCTTCTAACGACAGACTAACAATCTACCGGAGCAAACGTGCGGACGACTTGTCACGAGGAAGTGCGGGCCGATGCAGCCCAACTTGCCAATAAGGAAGATGCCTCCCTCTGGCGATGGTTCTGCGGGCTGTACGACGAAGAGCGCATACGGTGGTGCAGATCTGCGCAGGGGTGGCTTGTGAGCATAGACCACAAACACCTCGCAACCGAACAAGACTTTGACGCAGCCATTCGAGTGGCACGGCAACGCTTCTTCTCCGGAGGTAGACAGAGACTAGGGAGATCCTCTCAATCGGTCGTCCGGTAAAGAAGGGGCAATCGGTGCTTGGCGATCCAGGGAACCGGTGATGCTTGGCGAAAGTGCCAACAATTCTTGCCAATTCACTATCGTAACCTTGAGGAAATTATGGCAGACGTATTTATTTGTGACGCGATTCGGACACCGATTGGCCGCTATGCGGGAGCGCTTTCGTCAGTGCGTGCCGACGACCTCGGCGCCGTGGCCTTGCGCGCGCTGATGGAGCGCAACAAGGAAGTCGACTGGGACGCCGTCGAGGAAGTGATCTTCGGCTGCGCGAACCAGGCTGGCGAGGACAACCGCAACGTCGCGCGCATGTCGGCGCTCTTGGCGGGTTTGCCGGAAGGTGTGCCGGGCACGACCGTGAATCGCCTGTGCGGCTCGGGCATGGACGCGATTGGCATCGCCGCGCGTGCGATTAAGTCGGGCGAAGCAAGCTTCCTGATCGCGGGCGGTGTGGAGAGCATGAGCCGTGCGCCTTTCGTGCAGGGCAAGGCGACCTCGGCGTTTTCGCGTCAGGCCGAGATCCAAGATACGACCATCGGCTGGCGCTTCGTAAATCCGCTGATGAAGAAGCAATACGGCGTCGACTCGATGCCGGAGACGGCGGAAAATGTCGCCGACGACTATAAGGTCAGCCGCGCCGACCAAGACGCCTTCGCGATGCGCAGCCAGCAAAAAGCAGCGCGCGCGAAGGCAGATGGCACATTTGCCGAGGAAATCGTTCCCGTGACGATCGTGCAGAAGAAGGGCGACCCCATCGTCGTCTCGCAAGACGAGCATCCGCGCGAGACAAGCATTGAGGCGCTGGCGAAATTGAAGGGCGTCGTGCGTCCGGATGGCAGCGTAACGGCGGGCAACGCTTCGGGCGTGAACGACGGCGCAGCTGCGCTTCTGATCGCCGATGAAGACAGCGCAAAGCGATTTGGCCTCGTGCCGCGCGCGCGAATTCTCGGTCTCGCGACCGCCGGTGTGGCGCCGCGCGTGATGGGTATAGGTCCGGCGCCGGCGACTCAGAAGCTTCTGAAGCGCCTGAACATGACAATCGAACAGTTCGACGTGATCGAACTGAACGAAGCGTTTGCGTCGCAAGGGTTGGCCGTGCTGCGGATGCTCGGTGTCGCGGACGACGATCCCCGCGTCAATCCGAACGGCGGAGCGATCGCGCTCGGCCATCCGCTCGGCATGAGCGGTGCGCGCCTAGTCACGACCGCGAGCTACCAGTTGCAGCGCACAGGCGGACGCTTCGCGCTCTGCACGATGTGCATCGGGGTGGGGCAGGGCATCGCGGTCGCGATTGAACGAGTCTGAGGCCGAAATGAAGAACGTTCAAGACGCGAAGATTGGAATTGTGGGCGCCGGAGCTATGGGGCAGGGCATCGCCCAGATCGCCGCGGTCGCAGGCCTTGAAGTCCGGCTGATGGACATCGATGCCGCAGCAGCGGCGCGTGCCATCGCGGGGGTCGGTGTCATGCTCGACAAGCTCGCTGGCAAAGGCAAACTCACGTCGGATCAGGCGCAAGCGGCGCTGGGGCGCATTAAACCAGTTGACTCCGTCGGAGCACTCTCCGATTGCGATCTGGTGATTGAGGCAATCGTTGAAAAGCTCGAAGTGAAGCGGGCTTTGTTTGGGCAACTCGAAGAGGTAGTGCACGAAGACGCGGTGCTCGTTTCGAACACGTCGTCGTTGTCGATAACCGCAATTGCTGCTGGGTGTCGTCGTCCGCAGCGGGTTGCGGGCTTCCACTTCTTCAACCCGGTGCCGCTCATGAAAGTGGTTGAAGTAGTACGCGGGCTGCGTACCACCGAAGCCACCATCGACTGGCTTGCAGCGCTAGCCGCGAAACTTGGACACACGGCGGTCCGCTGCCGCGACATGCCGGGCTTCATCGTGAATCATGCGGGACGCGCATTAAACACCGAAGGCCTGCGCATCGTTCAAGAGGGGGTGGCGGACGAAAGCACCGTCGATGCGATCGTGCGCGATCAGATGGGCTTTCGCATGGGGCCCTTTGAATTGCTGGACCTGACCGGTCTGGACGTGTCACATCCCGTGATGGAGTCAATCTATCGGCAATTCTATGACGAGCCGCGCTTCCGACCGTCGCCGATTACAGCGATTCGCCTCGCCGGAGGAATGCTGGGGCGCAAGACTGGTTCGGGTTTCTATGAGTACGAGGGCGGGACAAAGGTGACGGCGCCCGCTGCCGCCCAAGCAATGACGGGATGGAAGCCCGCTGCGGTGTGGGTAAGTTCGCGTAATCCGGAAGAAGCGCAACGGGTCCTGGACTTGCTTCAGGCGTTGCATGTCGAGGTGGAGAAGGACATTGCGCCCAGTGACGACGCCTTGATCATTGGTATCCGTCAGCGCATCCCGTGTTGACAGGGCTTCAATCAAATATCGAGGATTTTCCGTAATAGACCGTACGAGACGCGCCAGTGTCCTTCGGAGTCTGTCACGGCGATCGACGCCGTTTTGGCGTTCAGCCTGACGACGGTGCCGACACGCTCGTTTAGATGCTTGTCGGTGAATCCCACGGTGTCGCCGATGAAGAACTCTTCGGGACGCGGGCGCGGTGGCGGCGCTTCCTTTTGAATTGGGGCTGCGGTGGCATCGAGGAGAATCGCCGCATACGACACTGCCCATCGGCGTCGAGTCACGTTGTCCTGTACGACCGCTTGCGTATGTCGCAGCTCGGTGATAGTGCCTTCCGAAGGGGGTCCCAACGGATTGTCACCGATGTATCTGACGGTCATGCCGATGTGCAGTCGTTGACGGACTTCGAGAATGCGTCGGGGGTCATCGAGCATTTTGCCGATGGTCAGATAGAGGCGATACAACTCGGCGCTGGGCGCCTGCCGAAGGGAATCCAGAATGTCCATAAATGTCGGGGTAGCTAGCGGGCAAGCGGCAGCAGTTCGTGCACGCGATTGACGGAATACGACGGCAACTTCTCCAGTGTTTCCTTCAGCCATGCATACGGTTCGAAACCGTTTAAGCGAGCCGTGCCAAGCAACGAATACATGGTGGCCGTCGCACGAGCGCCTCGCGGCGAGCCCGCGAAGGTCCAGTTGACTCTTCCAAGAGCAATCGGCCGGATTTGCCGTTCCAACGCGTTGTTGTCCGGTAACAGAACACCGCTCTCAGTGTAGCGAATCAGCGCTTGCCAATGACGTAGCGCGTAGCCAAACGCTTTGGCGAGCGGTGCCTGAGTCGGCAAACCGATGGCGTTGCCTTCCAGCCATTGACGGAACTTCGCCAGTACCGGCAATGCCTCCGCTTGCCGCGCCGCGTATTTGCGGTCAGGGGTCTGATGGTTGATTCGCGACTCAATGGCGTATAGCTGGGCGATCCATTGCAGCGCCTGTGCCGCGAGTCCCGGCTTGCTTTGGGTCTTGGCGATTTCAAAGAACCGACGGCGGCAATGCGCCCAACAACCGACCGCGATGATGTCGCCGGTTTCGTAGAGGGCCTCGTGCCCGCTGTATGCGTCGGCCTGCAAGTAGCCCTTGTAAGTTCGTAGGTAACCCTGCGGATGCGAGCCCGCGCGTGATTCAGCGAACTCGAACACGACCGCCGGAGGGTGATCTACCCAAACGCCGTTCTCCTCGCGTTGGCCCGCACCCAGATAGCCCCATAATCGAGCAGTGCGGGTGGTCTTGCGGCCCTTCTCAAGCAAAGGCAGTGTCGTGTCGTCGACGTGCATGCGCGGCGCCTGCAACTGATGCGCACGCAGCGGTGGCATAAGCGCAGCGAGCAATTCTGCTGCGGCCAGCTTCCATTCGCACAGCGTGGCCCGCGGCAGGTGAATGCCACGGCGCGCATAGCGCATCTCCTGCCGATTCAACGGGAGATGATCGACGTAGGTGTTGACCAGGATGTTCGCGAGCAGACTCGCGCTCGCGTTACTCTTGGGCAGCGGCGAAGGTTGAGCGCTCGCCGTCACGATGGTCGACTCGCCATCCTTCTTCGCTGCATACTTGAAACGGATATGTTCGATGACCGTGAGCCTTGATGGCTCGTAGTGCAGCGTCTCGCTACGCTCTTCGCCGATGCGCTCAAGCGCGTCGAATGCGGCCTTCTGCTCGTCGCTCAAGTCATATTCGATGCGCGTGCGTGGCAAGTCCTTTGGCAACGCGGGGCGTCCCTTCCGGGTGTGCCCCGTGACTTGAACCTTCGCCGGCTCGGGAGGAACGGGAATATCTAAGGCAGCGTCAAACAACTCGGCCTGACCCGCCAGGCGCTCAGAACTCGCGCCGAAGCGTGCGCGATTGAGTTGTGCGATCTGATGCTGAAGGCTCTCCAGTTGCTCCCACAACACGCATGCGAGCCGGTTCTGTTCGAGTGCGAAGGCTTGCAGCGCCTCGAGCTCCAGTGGCAGATCCCCGGCAGTGACGGCGGCGGGCAACATGTCAACCATGATGCCCAACTCTTGCGACGTTTACAAGCGTCGCCAGCCCAGAATTACGCGCGATTCAGGCGCTTACGCAACGCGCGTCACGGCGACGGCGCGATGAGGTTCGCGCGCCGGAATCTCTATACCTTCAAGCCATGCATTGAGCTCTGCGAGCGTGAAACCGCGCTGTGCCAATGCCGCGGGCGATGGAAAATGCCCAAGTTCGAGCCGCTTGTACCAAAGCGCGAAGCCGGTACGGTCCCAATAGAGACACTTCACCTTCTTGCGGTCACGGCCGACGAACACGAACAAGTTGCCTGAACTTGGCTTCTGCGCAAGCAGCGGTTCGACCAGATACGACAGTGTGTCGATCGACTTGCGCATGTCGACCGGCTCGCGGCATATGTAAGCTCGAACGTCAGCGGCGATCAGCACCGTGTACCGCCAAGCTGTCCGAGCACGAAGCGCACAATGCGCTCCGCATGCACGCCGCTCATTTCGATGCGAACGCCGGCGATCGATAAGGTGACGCGATCACGCGTTGACAACGATGACGTATCGGCCGACGCAGTTGATGGTGTCGCCGCAGGCTCACCTTCGAGGCGAGCGACGACAAACGCGGCGTCGGCCGTCACAGCCAGCGGAATCGTTGCAGGCGTCTCGCCCGTAAACTTCTTGCGCCACAACCCGAAAGTGCTGACGGCCAGGCCTTGTTCGCGGCAGAAGCGCCGAGTGCCAACGCCGCTCATCTTCCATGCTGCCACCATCTCTCGCCAGAACGCCTCGCCTTGGCGGGGGCGCCGAGCGCCCGTTCGCACGGCAGTTCTCCCCATCACGTCGTCGTCCATCGCACCACTCCAATCACCACGATGCCGAAACCTTCGCATCGTGCACTCGGACACTCAAGACGGGTTGCGCTGACGGATACATTTCTTCATCAACGTGTGTCGCGGAAGGCTGATCGTAAATATGCATCCGACGCCCGGAACATCGCGCACGCTCAGAATGCCATCATTCAGTTCGACGCTTCGACGTGCTATCGACAATCCGAGCCCTAGCCCGGATTTATCGGCTCCGAACTGGGTGAATGGCAGAAACATCTGTTCTGCCTTTCCTGGCGGCAAACCACCGCCATGATCTTTCACATCAATAAGTATCTTGTCGGCGATGGCATACGCGCTCAGTGTTACTTCGGAGTTTGGTTGGGTAAATTTAAAGGCGTTTTGTATGAGATTACCAAGCGCTGAATAAAGGAGGTCACGGTTTCCGCTGACAGCGAGCTGGGGATCGACTGACGTCACGACAAATTTGCACCCGCGTAGCTGTGCGGCCAGATTTGCCGCGTGCTTTGTTTCGTTTATGAAGTCAGAAACTGAAAACAGCGCCCATTTAGCGCTATCACCTGCGGGAACGCGGGCGTCGTCGATTGAACGCTCAATGAGCTTCTCCAAGCCCGTCAGGCTCCGCTCCAATACGGCACCCGTAGCGCCAAACAAGGGCAAATTTCCAGCTTTTGCAGCAGCAAACGCAAGGGTTGCCGTGTGCAGGAAGTTGCGAAGCTCATGAGCGAAAGACCCCATGCGTTCGCCTTCATCAAGTGCATTTTGAGTAGCTATCTTGAAATCGCGTTGGTAACTGAACTCGGTGACAGCATCGGCGATCGCGTTGTCCAGGCAGCGGTTCAGCGTGCGGAACTCGTCGATCGAAAACGGGGCATCGCGTTCATGTGCAAGGTCAGTAATGGCCTGACAGAGGTCTCCATAATCATGGACGACCTGGTCAACCGTTCGTGTCCATGACGGGCCGCTGCCTCCCCGATCTCCGAACGGCCGGAATTACCTCCAGGCGAGCCTGACACAATGAGGCTTTCTGACGGGCGTTCAGGTTGCTCGATTTTCAGCGTTTCAATCAGTTGTTCAAGAAACAGCGGAACGCCGTTTTCGAGTTGAAGGGCGGACGCACCACGCGCCGGCCGCAGCGCCACTTTGGACCTGCAGCGCACGATCAGTTCATCGCGGTTATTTGCTAGAAACGTATGAAGCATGGCGCCTCCTGCATGATGCATGCCGTAAGCCAAACTACTGCCGAAGCTCGCTGTCCTCCGCCTGGAAGTCGAACCATGCGCGTTCGAACATTTGATTCCCATCGGCCAGTCAAACCAACCGCGAATCGGCATAACGGAGAAGCGACATAAATGGTGCGAAGCAAAAAAGACGCCCATGTCTAATCGACCTGCACACAGATGCTGGTCGTCTCCGTGAGCCAACTCCTACGATGTCCTTGATATGGACCGTCTCGCGCGCCTGGACAGACGGTGGGCGGTAAATTAAGTCGTATTAGCGACGCCTTATCGACTGAAAGCGCGACGCATCATGTTACCGTGCCAGTGTGGATTAAATTGCCAACTCAGAGCCTGATATGAGCCGTCTGGTGGTCGTATCAAACCGCACTTCCGATCCTCGCAAATCTGCGGCAGGAGGCCTCGCCGTCGCCCTGCGGGAAAGTCTTGAACAAACTGGCGGAGTATGGTTCGGCTGGAGTGGCAAACTAAGCGACGACACGGAGGGAGGGGCTGCCGACCGGCATGGACTTGAGATTCATACAAGCGGCAACGTGACACTGGCAACGCTCGATCTGACCCGCGACGAGCACGACACCTATTACGTTGGATACTCCAACGGCGTGCTTTGGCCGGTGTGCCACTATCGCCTGGATCTCGCGAAATTCGACACACGCTTCGCTGAGGGGTACCGACGCGTGAACCGGTTGTTCGCGCGTAAGTTGCTCACGATGTTGAAGCCAGATGACATCCTGTGGGTGCATGACTATCATCTGATCCCGCTGGCCGCAGAATTGCGTGCGGCCGGCTGCAACCATCGCATCGGCTTTTTCCTGCACATTCCGATGCCGCCCCCACTGATCATGGCGGCGATCCCCGAGCACGAGTGGCTCATGCGGTCGCTCTTCGCATACGATCTCGTCGGCTTCCAGGCGCAGTCCGATGTCACGCACTTTTCGCACTATGTCGAATCGGAGGCTCGGGCCGTCCGCGTGGGTCCGAATCACCTCCGTGCTTTCAATCGCACTTTACAAGTAGGGGCCTTTCCGATCGGCATCGACGTCGAGGAATTTGCACGCCTTGCCAGGGCCAAGGAAGGGCGCGAGATGTTTGCGCGCATGCGTGACGAATACTCGCGGCGGCGCTTGCTTCTCGGCGTCGACCGACTCGATTATTCGAAGGGATTACCGCAAAGGATTCACGCCTTCCGGCAATTGCTGGAGCGCTACCCGGAAAATCGTGACAGCGCTACGCTGATTCAGATTGCGTCGCCGAGCCGCGAGGACGTCGGGGCGTACGATGATCTTCGCCGTGAAATGGACAGCCTGTGCGGCGCAATCAACGGTGACTTTGGAGAATTGGACTGGATGCCGGTCAGGTACATTCATCGCAATGTAGCCCGAAAACGACTGCCGGGACTCTATCGCGCAAGTCGTGTCGCGCTGGTGACGCCGTTGCGCGATGGCATGAACCTGGTGGCGAAGGAGTTTATCGCTGCTCAGGACCCGGCTGACCCGGGCATGCTGGTGCTTTCGCGTTTCGCCGGTGCGGCCGAACAGCTGACGGACGCGCTGCTCGTCAACCCCTATGACACACAGGGCACCGCAGACGCCATCCAGCGCGCATTGGTCATGCCGCTCGATGAGCGCATGAATCGACATGCCGCACTCGCCGACCGGGTCCGCAAAGAGAATGTTCGCTGGTGGTCCGAATCGTTCTTGAAGGCGCTCGCCGAGACGGAGATGGCTTCGGGGAAGAATTGAACGAATCTATCCGCGGGTCGCCGGGTCTTTTCAAATATCAATCAAATCGCGCTGAGTTTCGCGCCGCAAAAAAGCGCATCATCAGGACTCGACCTGTGAATATTCGAAGCGTGTGACGGCACCATGACGGGTGCGCACGCAGGGTCGGCTCAACCTCAGCGAGGCAAGACATGGACGTTCGCATCACCGAAGACCAGATCCTCGTGCGCATATCAACTCTGGACCGAAGCGGGGTGTCCGGAAGGTCGGGCTGACGAATTCTGGCAGCGTGCCCAGTTGCAACTCGGCGTTATCGAAAAGCCGACTCAATCCGATCTCGTCGAGGATTCGGACGAATTCGCTGCCGCGCCAGCAGCGCCGTCGTCACCGTGATTGCCGCGGTGGCTCACTGGAGGGAGGGCTGATGACAGTTCAAAACTCGACATACAGGGATTGCAACATCAGCGTCGACGTGATCGGTCCTGACGCTCGCGGCGCTTACTCGGGAACGTTTGTTATCACGCATGAGGTGGGTGACGCTGACGACGACAGACAGTTCACGCCTGCCTGGCGGACCGCCGTATTCTCGGAAGCGGAAGCGCTCACCCGGCTCACACGGCTGGCCGAAGACGTCATCGATGGGAAGAGAGATGGTTCGGAAATTAGCACCTGAGTTCTTCGAATCACTCTTTTCCGCGAGCGAGCAATCATCGCGTACGCATGCAGTCGGCATCGAGTTCGACCTGTACGGGAACAACGTCGAACGGGCAAAACTTATGGCGGCACTTCGCCTGACTTCCCTGAAAGCTCATCCCAATGTCTGAACTTGTCGACGTTAGACAGCGGTTCGATCTGGGAGGGAATAATAATCCGTCCGTCGGGAATGCCACGTGCGCTTGATGTAGGGCACACCATCGAGAAGACAATGCGCAAACCGACAGCACCTCGGCTTCTCCTGGCTGATGACAACACTGTAGTGCTTAACGCGAGCGCGGCTGCTCTGATGCTGCACGGTTTCGAAGTTCACACGGCCATTGACGGATTATCTGCCTTGACCGCTATTCAGCACTGGCATCCAGACATTGCCTTACTCGATATCGAAATGCCACTGATGGATGGGCGCACCGTAGCTTGAAACGTTCGAGCCATGGTGTTAGAAACGCAACCCTTGCTGATCGCGTTGACGGCCTTGACGTCCCTCGCGGATCGGTTAGCGTCGATTCAGGCAGGTTTCAATTATCACTTCACTAAGCCTGTTCAGTTCGAGGCGCTCCTGCGAACGCTGGACTTTCATCTTGACCGGTCGCTCAAGCACTTTCAGCCTACCGACGGTACAACGTGAATACATTTCTAGGCATATATTCGAGTGATGTAGCAGGATTAGAGCGTAAGTATGACGCCCAACGCAAAGCGGCCCTTGCGGGCCGCCGATCCAGCTTTCCATGCGCAAAGTTGCGAGTCAGGCAGCTTGACCCGCCCCGAGTTCAGCACCCGTGACCGGGTCGCTGCTAGCGTCGGAAGCCGTGCGTGCCGCCATGGCTTGTAGTGTCTCCACATCCGCCGAAGTCACCGTTACCGTCGCCAATCCATCGCCGCCATCCACAGCGGGTCGGGGATCGTCGACGAACGTCCACTCCGGTCCCTCATTCCACGGGCCACGCGTTGCTGACTCTTCGCCTTGCGACATCTTGTAGTAGACGCCGGTGAATTCCGGGAAGCCGGGAAGTTTGCCTTGCGGAAAGTTCGGCTGTATCGAATGAAGGGCTTTTTCGAATGACTTTTGATGCGCGATCTCTCGCGTCATAAGAAAGCCCAGCGTTTCGCGAATGCCCGGATCGTCGGTTACGTTGATGAGCCGCTCATAAACAATCTTGGCGCGTGCTTCGGCCGCTATGTTGGAACGCAGGTCGGCGGTCGGCTCGCCGATCGTATCGACGTACGCGGCCGTCCACGGCGTGCCGGCCGAGTTGATCAGCGCTGGCCCACCACCATAAAGCAGGGACGTGGTGTGCGAATCGTTGCCGCCGCCAGTCATCGAGCGATAAAGTTCTGCCTCGCTTTCGACCGCTTCGGCCAACTGGCCTTTTGCACCCTTGTTCAGCATCGCGATAATCGAACCAATGATTTCCAGGTGGCTCAGTTCTTCGGTTGCAATGTCGAACAGGAGATCCTTACGGCCGGGATCGTCCTCACCCACTGCCTGCGTAAAGTAACGGCACGCAGCGCCGAGTTCGCCTTGCGGTCCTCCGAACTGTTCCAGCAGAAGGTTCGCAAGACCGGGATTGGGCGCTGCGACGCGCACCGTATACTGAAGGCGCTTGTTATGAATGAACATGACTTTTTCCTTTGGAGAAGAGCTTTCGCCATACGCGCGACGTTGCGCATTTGGTGAGCGTTTCTCGCGAGTGACGATCTTTCGCCGAGCGGTCCCGCGCCAGAATTGACGCGGCACGCCTCCTCATGGAGGCGCTCAGTTCTCAAAGCGAATATCGCTTTGGCGTGGTTACTTCAGGTTGCTGACGGGGTTTGTCGGGAAGAGGTGACTTCATCTCGCGATGAGATGTGAGCACCGGAGGTCAGTTATGGATTTACCTTGCGCTTTTTGGGTTTGGCGGGCGTAAGCGCTGCAGTCCAGAAATCGACCACACCGCGCTTTGCTGCGGCGTTCGCGCGACCTCGCGCCGAGCCAATCACCGTGTTCGCGCCGCTTAACCACATGCTCATAAACGGATTCTTTTTCGTCCAGGGATTCTTCATGGATGCTCCTGTGAGCAGGCGAGCGCCCTCCAGGCTGTCGGGCAATCGCCTTGTCTTTGATTTAGGCAGATTTCGTCGGCGTCTTGATCATCGATTCATTCGCGCTTGGCACGCCACGCGGAAGTTCCGACTCCCCCGGCTCAAGACCGGCTGCGCTCGCGCCAACACGCTCGACCTCGACATCCGTGCCACGCAGGGTCTCATTGATGGTTTCCGTGTGTTCCGTTGCCTCGCGGCCCACGACGACCTCTTCAATCACGTGTGCGGTTTTTGCCACCACGGCGTGCTCAGCCGTTTCACGAATTTCTACCGAGCCTTCCTTCAGGTCCGCTGCCGTGGCAATACGATCCACCGGCCGCCGCTCGATCGTCGCGTGTGCTTCGCGCAGATTCACGCTCTCGGAAACAGGCGTTTCCGTGGAACGGGAATAGACCCGCACGCCACCGGTTTCCACTTCGCGCTTGCCTACGTCGAGCGATTCACGCGTCACTGCGAACGCTTTGCGATCTGCGATGACTTCATCGGGGGTGTAAGCCTTGGCTGTCGCGTCGAAGCCTGTGTAACCATTGCTTTTCCATTGCGCGGCTCGCTCATCGACATCTACGGCCCCTGCCTCATGCATTGTCGAACGAACCATCCCGACGTGCGCTTCATCGGCCACCGTAACGGTCAGCAATGCGCCACCGCGCCGGACGGCTTCCTGATAATGGCCCACTTCTTCTGGCCGATCGTCGGCGCCGAACATATTGCTGAAGAAGTGCTCGATCTTGCCGAATACGCCGGCTTCTTCGGTCGTTACGGTCGACGGTCGAGCGTCGGCTAGAGCAACGTCGCCGGGCGCGCCGGCTTGATCAGCGGCATGCACTTCCATGTCGGTACGATTCAGGCCACTCGCGACCAGACGGGAGACAGCGGTCTCGGCGTCCTGAAACGAGTCGAATACACCTACGATTACTTGAGTCATGTGAAACTCCGAATGAGATTGAGCAGCCTGACGTGCGGCCAAGAAATAAAATCTAAACAGCGGGATTTGAAACGGAATCGCCTGCGCCAAAGGACGGTATCGCGGGGTCCGCAATCCAGTCTCCCGCTGATCCGACTCGTCTTTCAACGACGACTTGCTGACGCTGCACCTCTGCAACGTGAACGTCGGTCTCGGTAGAGACGACGGTCGTTATACGTACCTCTTCCTTGAGCAACAGCTTCAATTCGGTCACGGGCACGTACTCGAAGACGGGCACGATCAAGGTGTCGCCCTCTTGGTGCGGGGCGAACTGGGCGTCGACGAATCTATTGACTGCAACGCGTTCTACCTGCACCGTACGGCTGTGCAAGAGCACGGGAAGCTCGTGTAGCTCGGTATGAGTGACGGTTCGAACCCGAAGCGCGCCGGTCTCCTGTTCACGAGCCGTAAGGGCAAGCCGTTCCTCGCTCGCGATCAAGGTGGCCGACCCGCCTTCGAGATTCGGCGTGGGTTCATCGTTACCGCTCATGCCCGTCCTCCACTCGCAAAGTTGGATCGCGCTCAGTGCGCAGGACGGCTGCCCGGTACGGTGCGTCGCGGTGAGCGCACGGCGTCGTCCTTGTATGCAGCACCACCGGCGTCCTCGAACGGCGGCTGATGGCGAAAGCCCGCAACGCCGGAAACGATTGCGATGATCGCGCCGACCACGAGCGCTGCAAACGAGAACCATGATGCACGGGCGACGCCGCGCGCTGCAGTGTCTGCAGCCTGGCGTGTGTCGGCTTCAGCTTGCGGACTGGAGGCCATGGCCGTCGCCGAGGCCACCGCGCCCTGGACCTGCTCCTTGAGTGAACTCATCATCGTTCCACTGGCTGCGGACGGACCCGCTGCCGCGGTCGCCGTTGCGCCTGTCGACGCAATACTGCCGGCGGCGTTGACGGCGCTTCCTACCAGCGACGTTGCGCCGTAAGCCATAACGATGATCATCACCGCCCAGGCGAGGAGGCCGTGAAGCCAGCCCAGTACCGGCGCGCAACGGCCGGCGAAGTATGAACCGATGAACACCGCGATCACCGTCATCACGATCATGTAAGCGCCCGATCCGAAGGCGAATCCGCGCGCGGGATCGGGCTGAGTAAGCGGCGACAGGACAGACGCCCCAATTGCAGTTCCGAGCACCGTGAGGATCAGATAAGCGATGAGGGAGAGGATGACCCCGGCGATGACGGCACCCCAGGAGATACGGGGAAGACCGTCTTGTGTAGTGAGCAGGCGCATTTTGAAATCCATGAAGTTAGGAAAACGAAAAAAAATGATGTTCTTGGAAATTGGTGTTGTGGTGTATAGCGCAAGGGCTATTCCCAGGTGGGTCGGACGACGGCCCGAACCCTTATCTGCAAGTTACGCCACTTGAACGAATGCAAATAGGGGGTATCCGCTCCAAGCGTGAGAATCGAAAGAATTTATTGCCCACGACGAAAAGTCCAGCGTTGCACTGGAGCAAGTTCGAGTTGAGGGATGATTCAAAAGTCTGGAACGGCGGACAGCCACGCCAGGTCGCGAAGGGGCGCGCTTGCGTTGCTTTCGGAGTTCAACAAACAAAAGCCCGCTCGGAAGCGGGCCTTTGCTTGTCGTTGCAGTGACTAGTCCTGAAGCAGCGGGACTGCAGATGCTTAGTGCTTTTGGTTCGGCTTGTTCATCGATTGCATGGCCGTATCGGCGCCGGTCTTCATTGCATTGCTCGCGGCCGAGACATTCGACTGGGTTTCCTTCGCCAGGGATTCAGCGGCGTTCGCTGTCGCCTCGACCGAGGCCGTGGTCGCTTGCTTCAAGTTCGTCTCCAAGGCCACAGCAGCCTTTTCCGACGCCTCGGATGCGTGATCAACCGCAGTCTTGAAGATCTCGTTCATGTGACCGCCATATGAGGCAAACTGGCTTTGCGCCTCTCGCGCCACCTGCTCGCCTGTTGCCGAGACAATCGCAAAAAAATGCCGACTATACGATGCGGCCTTTTCGGGAACTTGCGTAAGCAATTTCGATTGCCATTCGTTCACGTCGCTGGCATTTTCAGGCGCTGGCCTGGTTACACCCTCGTTTTCGGAAATGAGCGTTCTAATGGTTTGCACATTAAGTTGCGTTAGCTTTTGAAAGCCGTCCATATACTTATCGGTCAAGCTCATCCACGCCTGGAATTTAGCTTTTTGAAATGCTGCCATTTGCTGCGGAGGAAGAAAGAACATGAATTACTCCATTTAATTTTTAGACGGGTTTGGAATTTCGGGAGAGGTGAAAAATGCGTTGCTGCATTGCACGGTGAAATTCATCCTACAGCATTAAATTCAAGCGTCAAGCCTTATTTCATTTATGCAAGAATGCAATTTGCGGTTAGTATTTTTTACGTCGCCCTTTTTTATTCCTAAGCTGAATAATTTGAAAAAGGTATAAACGACCCAATTATTATTTTGACGCGCTGCCTATTTGGCCCGCGCGTTTGCGGGCCATCTATCGTGAGTCGGCGACGGCCTCGAAGAATCGCATCATCTCTCGCGCAGCGTTCGGTCCCCGGGCGTCCGTGTGAGTGGCGTTGGGATCGCCACCCGACCAGGCGTGACCAAGCCCGTGGATCAGCCACTGTTCGCCGAAGACCTCCCCGCCGCCGCTACGTCGATACGTGTTGCGGGTATAGGGATAGCCTTGCTCCACTTGTCCGAGTTCGGTGGTAACCGAGGCGTATGCCTCATCCGTGCCGAGCATCAGGTTCCGATGCATCTGCATCAGCCCCTGGGCGTTCAGCGGATGCACCGTGGTGTCTTGATCACCGTGAAAGACGATGAGGGGCACCGCACGACAAACGCCCATCGCGTCTCGTGCGGCGCTCAGTTGGGCCGTGCAGGTTCCCGTCCTCATTGCGGTCATCGCCGAAAATGCTTCGTCGGCGACACCGAACGCCAAGCCTGAATGAATCCCGGCGGCCGAGTAAAGGTCGGGATGAGTGACCGCAAGGTTCACGGCCATCGCCGCGCCGGCCGACATTCCGGCAATGAAAACGCGGGTCGGGTCGATCTCGTAGCATGCCATCACCTCGCGCGTGATTCCCGCGATGATCGAGGCTTCGCCTGAATCGCGGACTTGATCTGCCGGCCGAAACCAGTTCCAGCACCGGAACATGTTGGCACCCGTTCCCTGTTCGGGATATACGACGATACAACCGCCACTTTCAGCGGCCAGATTCATTCCGGTGCCGAGAGCAAAATCATCGGCGTCCTGGCTGGCGCCATGAAGCATGACTATAAGGGAGGTGGGTGCGCCGCGATAATTCGCCGGAACGTAGACCTTGAAGTCGTGGACGCCCGTCGGGTGGGAAAACCGACCTGAGAGCCATTGCGGCCCGGATTGAAGCGCGCGAGTGGTTTTCTTTTGAGCTTCCGGTGAGCACGAATCGAGATCCGCAGCTTTGACCACGTCGTTGGCGACGCGAGAAACAAACAAGCCTATTAAGGGAGACGATGAACTTGATGAACTATCGAAAGAGGGGTGACCCGAATTGTGCATTACGGCTGTTGCGTTGATATTTTTCATTGGACTCTTTTATTCGGACTGATTTGCGCGAGTGTCGAGTATCGATCGGATAATGACCCGCCACCGGTTGGTGCCCGGAAACTCGAATGTATTTTTCTCGGCGAGGACAAATGCGGTGAATCCTTGGAAACCAGGTTGGACGCGTGGCTGTTGGGAAGGTCGGGCTCGGAAGCAAATATCGTTTGCGATCAATTCGCTTTCGTAATGGTGTTGATCCCGGATTTAGAACTTCGATTTCAGGTTCATCGTACCCGCGTTTACCCTTGGCGCGAAGCCGAATAAAGATATTTACGAGTTTAGGTACCACAAGGCATCGACATTCCGATGGGAGGTGGCAACACGGTCATCGTTTCCGGCGGGCGACCCTGCCGTCGGCCGGGGGGCGGTCCAAACGCGCAGCTAGGCAACCAAGACGAAACGTACCCGCTTCCTTCCACGGATTGAGCGTTGCCGATCCGCATTGAGCCACTCTATATCGAGCAGCAGCCAACTTCTGATCAGGCGGCAAGTGCCTAATTTGGATGATGTGAAGCACATCAGAGCGGCGGCGTCGGCGGCAAAAGGCCATAGATGCCTCGATTCGGCGATGGCTCGCATTGCTCATGAGGAGCGCAGGATCCCCCTGGTGCCTTAGCGCTGAACATTGGCTCGCGAGCATTGACAACAGGCACGTCGCGACGGATAGCAGCTTTGGTAAGGCGACCCGGATTACGAGAGAGGCCATACTGAAATCTGGAGCGGAGTCGTCGCAGAGACACAAGCGACAACAGGGCGGCCTGTACTGCGGCTCGCCGACGGAACAAGCGGCAGTTCAGCATGGTTGTCCGACCGCCCTCGTGTCAGAAAAAAATTACGGCGCTGGCGGGTTCAGGCCGCACGTCGCCAAGCCCCCAGTGAACACCAGAAAATCCGCGCGAGTGAAGGGCCGTTGAGCATTGCAATCGGCCGTTGCTTTCGCGGCAAACCGAATGGCGGCAAGGGGTCCGAAAGTGTGCGTTGCCGCCGACGCTTGGCGGACTTGCCGTGATCGGACAGGCGCGGTTTCGCCTGCCGGCGGATGCAACTAATCGTCTATGTTTCCCTTCCCCTTGAATTGCAACGAGCTCGCGAATTCCGGGGCCGTGTCTGCAAAAAGAGGAGACTAGCCGGTCAACCACTTGAAAAGTCAGCCTCCGTCAGGCGGACATGACTCGTTGGCCGCGCCCGCAGCTTTCGTCGGGCGACCGCTTCGATCCGAGCGAATCCGTCCCTGAACACGCTCACCAATCGGCTATCGTCCGCGTTGGGCGCAAGCCAGAAAAAGACTTCTAAGCAGCCGCGCGGCACGACACACGTTACGCTTTCTCCGCGCCAATCGATCACGAAGCTGAGCATTTGTTTGTATGTACAGATCTGGGGTTCGGACACAGGGACTTTCATGAGCGGAGTGGCGGTTGGCGGACGGAATCGGCAGGTACGTTCATCGGGATGGTTGGGTGACTTCGCCAAGTTTCACCAGTCTACCCGGTGTTTTTCTTCGGTCTCCTGATGCCGCCGATCGTCGTCGACGTGCAAATAAATGCTGGTTGTTGTCAGCGATGCATGTCCGAGGTTGTCGCGCACCATGCGCAGGTCAATCTTTTGGTCGGCCATGTGCGAGCCGGCACTGTGCCTGAGCCAATGCGCGGAGGCCTTCTCAAGCAGATCGGCGCGTGAGCTTGCCGCATCGTCGCGCTCCCGCAGACGCGCGGCGGCACCCGCGAACACATCCTTGACGATGACGTGCAGCGCCGCGCGCGTAAGCGGCGCGCACGTCTTGGTGCGTTCGTTCGACGCCGTGGCGCCTATCGGCAGCACGAGCGGTGTGTCTTCATTGGGCGACGGCAGAGCGCTCAAGCCAAGGTGCTGCCGATAGCGGGACAGTTCCATCATCATCTCGCGGGTGGCCGGCACGAGCCGTTGCTTATCGCCTTTGCCGTGAACGGTGAGCCACCAACGCAGCGCGACGTCCGCATCGTGTCGCACGAAGAACTGGCCCATGGTATTTGCGCCGACCTCCGCAATGCGCAGCCCGCCGAGATAGAGCAGGGTGAATAACCATCGGACGCGGTACGCGTGGGCTTTTCCCCGGTCCGTTTGCTTGGGCATCGTCGCAATGAAGTCCTTGACCTCCTGCCACACGCTTGGCTCCAGATAACGGGTGATGCGAGGCGCTGCGTGTCGGGTCCGTTGGCGCGAGAGCGATAGCGGATTGCCGGCGAGATAGCCGGCCTGCACCAGCCACGAGAACATCACGTTCAGGATGACGGTTGCCTGGCGTTGGCTGGACGACGAGAGCGGCCCATAAAACGGCCGCCAGCGCGCGTCGCTGCGCGGATGCTTGCGCCCGCCCCCGGCCACCCACGTGCCGGCAGGCTGCGGATCGGCGAGAAAATGCTGATAGCGCAAGCAGTCTTCGTGGGTCAGAGAAGAGAGGGGTTTGCCCATCTCGACGACCGACCAGAGCAGAAGGCGCTCGGCCTCCTTGCGGTAACTCTCGAAGGTGGTTTTCGTGTCGACAAAGCGTGACAGCCATGCGCGGATCGCATCGAGGTCGTGATCGGCGGCAATCTGGGCGCGCCCGGTCACTGCACGATTCAGCCCCGCGGAGCCGTCCAGCTCGGCTGGAATGACGAGCGTTTCGAGCGGTGCCGGCTGCAATGCATACGGTGGTGTGGTCGGCGCAGCGGGTTGTGAAGTCACGTTCGTTTTGGCGGCAATTCCGCATAGAATTATCAACATTATACGGTTAATGTCAAATCCAAGGCGCCGATGAGTTAGATAAATAGCGAAATACGTTGTATTATCATTGCATTCTCGGCTCTTACCCGCTTATGTCCGAACCACTTTCCGACGAAACCCGTCTCGCGTCCGATATCGAGCGCCTCAAGATCGAATTCCCCAAGACGCGCGAACTCTACCGTGAGGTGTGTGCGCTGCTGTTTTTCCGCTTCGGCGTCGCGCCGACCGCCAATCGTCTCTACAACCTGGTCCGCCGCGGCACCATGAGCACGCCGGCCTCCGTGTTGAGCGAGTTCTGGGCAGAGCTGCGCGAGAAAAGCCGGCTGCGCATCGAGCACCCGGACTTGCCGACGGACTTGAGCGAAGCGGCGGGCGAGCTGATCGGGACGCTCTGGACTCGGGCGGCGACGTCTGCCCAGGCCGAACTGACGTCCCTGCGCGACGAAGTCGAAGCGAGTCGCGCCGAGGCAGAGCAAAAGGTCGTCGCCGCACGGGAAGAACTGGGTCGCACGGAAACGGCGCTGGAGCAGCGTACCGCGGCACTGCTAGCGGCCCAGGTCGAGATTCGGGAATTGGAGCGACAGCAAGCAGAAGAGGCCGCCACGCGTAAAGCGCTCGAGGCGCAGATCAAGCATCTAAGCGAAGAGGCCGTCGCTCGCGAGCGGGAGCTGGAGAAGGTGCGCGACACGTTCTCGCGTGATCTGGAGAAGCTTCGTGAGACCGCGAGCCGTGCCGAGGAGCGCGTGCGCGCGTCGGAAAAGCGGGCGCTCCTGGAAATCGATCGGGAACGCAGCGCCACAGCAAAGGCTCAGAAAGAATTGGCCGAGGCGGCCAAGCGGGCAGACAAGCGAGAGGCCGAGCACCGTCGCACCATCGAAGCGCTGCAGGAGCAGCAGGGCGATGTGCGCCATCAGACCGGGGTGCTCCAGGGCAAGCTCGCCGCGCTCGAAGCGGCGCATCAGTCACTTCAGGAACAGTTGAAGTCGCTGCGCACAGCGGCGCGGCCGTCCACGCGACGTGTGCCCACCGCCGAAGCCAGTCCGCCAGCTAGGCGAGCCGCTCGAAAGGCAGCGGCAGTCAAAACGGCGAGCGTGAAAGGTCGCCCGTAGATATTGATCGGATGGCGCTGCGCAGCGGCGCGGTCCACGGCCAGTTAACGTCGAAGTCGCGCCGACGGCCCAAAAGGAGAACAGATGAGAAGATCAGCAGAGAACAAATTGAGGGTCGTGGCGGTGCGCATCGACCCCGTCATCGAACAGCGCTTGCGGGTGCTCGCGGAGGCAACGGGGCGCAAGCAGTCGTTCTTCCTGCAGCGGCTGATTGAGGAAGGCATCGACGCGATGGAAGAAATCTGGCTGTCGCCGGACACGTTGGCCAAGGTTCGAAACGGTGGCTTGCCCGAACTGCTCAGTGCACACAGCACCACCTCGGATCTGTTCGACCTGGATGCGACCGGCGCAGCCTCGTAGCAGTAGCGGTGGCCACATTTCAAAACCGATCGCAAAGATCGCGTTCAATTTCACTTGAGAGGAAGGGATTCAATGAACAAGCAGGAACTGATCGACGCAGTTGCATCGGAGTCGGGTACAAGCAAGAGCGCCGCTGAAGAGGCGATCAATGCCGTGTTGAACACCATTTCGAAGGAAGTGGCGGCAGGCCACGCCGTTCAACTTGTTGGCTTTGGTACCTTCGGAAGTGGCGAGCGGGCAGCACGGACGGGTCGAAACCCCGCGACGGGCGAAGCGATGGAAATTGCGGCCGCGAAAACCGTCAAGTTCACAGCGGGCAAGGCATTCAAGGATGCCGTCAATCAGGCTTGAATACAGCGAGGACCGGATGCGCGCTTGGCGGCAGACGACCCAGTTGTCTACTGCCTCGCCGATCGAGTGACACCCGGTCAGAAAAGCTGTGTCTCGAGGGGCACGAGGTTGACCCATTTCACCGCCGTGCGGCGCTCTTGTCCGTCCGGGTGAATCGAACGGATCATCACGCGTTGCCCGCGCGCTTCACCCATCACCTCGGCAATGCGATCCTGGTAACGCACCAAGGTCCCGCGCGCTGGCTTGCGCTTAAGTTTCGTGCGACGAGTGGGAGCGGGCATAGCTTGACGGCCGGGCACGCAATGATGTGCGATTATGCCTGTCGTCACGCAGCTGCGGACGTTTCGCCTGCTCGAAAACCTGTGAGAACACACCATGCGTCGTATTGCCGTTCGGACCTCGCTGATTCATGGTCGAGGCGTTTTCGCGCTCACCAACATCGCCGCCGGCGATCCAATCATCGAGTACAAGGGCGAGATCATCACGGCGAAGGAAGCGCAGCGCCGGGTCCAGCGGTCGACGGCGGAGGATGGACGTACTTTCTTCTTCAATCTCGACGACGGTCGTATGCTCGACGGCGCCCGAGGAGGCAATTCGGCGCGCTGGATCAATCACTGTTGCGCCCCCAACTGCGAAGCGGAGCAGCAAGGGGATCGGATCTTCATCCACGCAACCCGCGCGATTACAGAGGGGCACAGAACTCTTCATTGACTACCGGTTGGGTGTCGAAGGGCGCAGAACAACAGCGCTGAAACGGATGTACGCATGCCGCTGCGGCGCGCGTCGCTGTCGAGGAACCATGCTGGAGGCCCGTCGGTAGGGATCGGTTACTACGGCACCATGAGGTGGTGTGAGAACGACCACTGAAACGTGGGGTGACAGCTTCCTCGACGCGGTGAAATCGATTAGCCTAAACGCGCCTTCGCATGAATCCTTCTTGAGCGTGACGTTGATCGCCCTTCGTCAAGAACTCAGCCGCTTGCACGCCGGCCTGTTTGACGTGTACATGGCGACACGGAGCGTGCGGCATCGATGATTCAGCGTGTGCCACCGGCTTCGCTTCTGAACGGTTGCTGCGGACTTTTTGCTGGAATGGAACATAAACGCGCGCCGAGATGATGCCGCTAATGCTGGCTCTGCCTGCTCGATATCAAGTGAACAGTCCGCGCGATGATGCCAGAGGTCCCAATGCAGTCATCCCGAGTTGTCAATCATCCTCGAAGAGGGCCGGCGCGCTGCTGCGCAAAGCATCAACGCACTGATGAGGGCAACCTATTGGTTGGTCGTCCGTCGGATCGTCTAATCTGAGCAGGGTGGACAGGGCGGGCGGCATAGGACAGGCACTTTCGCAACGTCTCGTCTGACGGGGCTGGTTGGATGAGGCTTTGGCGCTGACAATCTGAAGTTGATGCGGCTCCTCTACCAGAGCTATCCGCCGGGCGAGGTTTCCGAATCGGTGATTTGGAAATCTCCAACACGCCCGTCCAGAACGAAAGCCGGATCACCGATTCGGGACTTTTCCCTTGCGCGGTTGGCCGAGCGCCGTCGCTCGCTATCCAACACGTTCAGTCGTCGGTCCGGTGATCGGCCTTTGCGGACATTGAGGTCGGTCGTGTTTAGCGTCTGCACCCCGGTGGATTGCTGACCTTGCCGGCGTCGCGCGACGGGACAGCAGCTACCGCCGTCAGCGAACTAACACTCACGACCCGAAGCCGTCTCTCGAACCTTCAGCTCTTCAACGGCACCTGTCAGAGTGAACCGGTCACCTAAATTTCTGACAAAAAAAATAGGTGGGCGGCCTCAAAAGCGAGGTGCAACACCTATCTCGTATAAGGTGTTGCAATGCCCGACAAAACTATTTCATACCAGCATCTTCAACCTGAAGAACGCCTCGCCATCGCAAGCCTACGACTGCAGGATGTGAGCATTCGGGCCATGGCCCGAATGCTCGGTCGCTCGCCGTCCACCGTGAGCCGTGAACTGACGCGCAACAGCTCTCCTGCTGGCTACGCATCCGTGCCAGCTCAAGCACTATGCGCCGCCCGCCGTAGCGCTGGGCGCGGCCCCGCCAAGCTTTGCACGCAGGGCGTTCGCTGGCGGGTTGTGCTCACGTTGCTGGACTGGAAGTGGTCGCCCCAGCAGATATCGGGCACACTTAGGCGAATGTATCCGACCGACCCGACCCAGCACGTATCGCACGAAACCATCTACACGGCTATCTACGCTCAGCCGCGCGGCGAACTGCGCCGCCAGTTGATTGCCTGCCTGCGCCACGGCCACAGTACCCGTATGTCCCGCACACGCGGCACAGACCGACGCGGGCAGATTCCCGAGATGGTGAGTATTCACGTGCGCCCGCCCGAAATCGAAGACCGCCTGCTGCCTGGACACTGGGAAGGCGACTTTATAAAAGGCGCCGGCAACCAATCCTCCGTTGGCGTACTGGTTGAGCGCACCAGCCGCCTGGTGTTGCTTGCCAAGATGGAGGATGCTACGGCCGCCTCAGCTCTGGCGGGCTTCTCGGCCAAACTCAATTCGATTCCTGAACCCCTGCGCCAGAGCTTCACCTATGACCAGGGCAAGGAACTCGCGCGCCATCAGGAACTCGCCGCGGCCACCGGCGTGCGCGTGTACTTCTGCGACCCGCACAGCCCGTGGCAACGCGGCACTTGCGAAAACACCAACGGATTGTTGCGCCAGTACTTACCTAAGGGAACCGACCTCTCGGTCTACACACAAGACGAACTCGATGCTATCGCCGACAGCTTGAACAACCGGCCGCGCGCAACTCACGCGTTTCATTCACCGTTCGAGGTCTTCGCCGCCACGCTCGCCTCAGCAAGTCAACCTCAAGACGCTAAACATTAACCCCTTGTTGCACTTCGGCTTGAAACCGCCGTGCTTAGTTCCAGGCTGTGGGGTCAAGTTAGAGCTTAAGTTGGCCGCTCAGTGCTGTCCGTCTGGCCAAAACTGGGAAGCGCGCTCGTCCGCCGACAAGCGCCTCCGCCCAAATGCATTTGTTTGCATACCGACCGCGGTCTACCTTGCAGCTAGGTCGATGCCATGGGGACGATGGTGAGCTGCCAAACCGGAATATCGGCCGCACTCGTTTTCACGCTCATCTGTGTGACAACCGCGGCCTCCGAACAAGCGCCAGCGAAGACAGCTGAGGAGCACGTGACGGGGGGCAATGAGTATCGGTTCACCTTACCGACGAACCACGACGGGTCACTAGGAACGCCACCCGTGGGCAACAAACATTCGTTCCAAGCGACTTGGTTGTACGAGACAGGCGTGCCTCCTGGCGACGGAAATCAGAGCAGTAAGTTCGTGATAAACCCAACGAAACCTTCCTATCGAGAAGCGAAGTTCTGGGCCACCAATACGCCTGCGTTGAAGACAAATCCGTTCCTAGAGAAACAGCGAGAGGGAACAGAGGAAACTTCGGGAAGAATGCGAATTGGCGCAAAACTGGATAGATTGCGGCGAGCTCGGAGAGATCGAGGACAATACACGTCTTTCCGAAGAGGCAAACGAGTAACGAATTCCAATCGTCATAACGAAGGCGCAAAAGAAGATCAAACGGATCCATGGTATGCCGCCCCGCCTGCGAATACCGATGGACGTGTCTCATGTTCCCAACGCTTTGCGCGTTCCGTGCGACGATCTCGCTCCAATTCACGAGCGACATCGATCAGTGGGTCGGTGCCAGACAGCGCGCGACCTAAGCGGTCAGCCAGTTGCAAGGCGTGGCGGCATAGATCGGTCTTGGGTCGCTCACCACCACTCAGGTCCTGGTGATCGAGTAAGGCCCAACGCGCATGATCACATTGGATACAGTAGAGGTTATCGGGCAATCAGTTGATAGCGTATGTCACGCTGTCTCTAAAGGGACCCAAACAATGCGGACGGGAAGAAATCCGGTGGCGATGGCGGTGGCAATTTGGCTTCGGAATTAAACCTGGTTCCCGACTCCGTTTTTATCCGTATGCCCGATATTCCCGTGAACCGAGGAAAAACCTAGCCGCTCGTGGAGGCACCGTACAGACACTGTGTCAGTGTAATGCGCGAAAAGCGCGATCGCCTGCGATTTCACGGCGCTCGTTGGCGGCAACAGTTTATTCGACGGATGCACTGTGAACGACTCCTCGTGACAGAATTGTGTGCGGGCACTCATCAGCGCTAGCCGGCTAACGCTTAGTTCGTTCCTGTGCCCTTGGGTCTGTGGGAAAGTTTACGGAAGGAGTTAGTCTTCTTACGTGGTGACTCTGGCACTGAGCGCCTCTGCTCTTGCAAACCCGAATTCGGAAGCAGTTGATTGGCACCAAGGATAGCTCCGACGCCCGAGATCAAACGATTTAGAAGCAAGATAACTAGTGTGGTGCTAAACCCTAACAGAAATGGAAGCAGGAGCCGTGCAGCTTGCTCCCATTCGCTTCGCTGTTTGCCGGACGCGTCGGATGAAGCAGACGTGGTGGAGGAAACCGATGTAGGGGGTGAAACGGGTTTAGTGGATGGGGCTGGCACAAAGAATGGAAATCGTTCATTAGAAGAAAGGGAACGCTGATCGTTGTGACTTGAAGTCGCGATATTATCCCCGAAATCCCAGAACACCTGCCACGAGAAGGGCAACGATAACACGAGCCCGAAGAGCGCACCGATGATAATTCGAACAACGAGCATGCGACCGCTTGTCAAGTCGAAGGTCACATCTTCCTGAACAGATAACAGATTCATCGAAACAAAAGCAATTGCTCCTAGAGCTCCCATTGACACCAGCCATATTACATAGGGTATGAAACCAAAAAGCGAGTCCAGCCCAAGTCCTTCAAAAAAAACTACTGCTACAAGACTTAATATCACGAATACAAGCGAAAGAACTGCGGCAACTGGCAACCACCATGGAAATTGACTCAATAGAAATCTGCGCCGCTCTGCGTCATTTAAAAGTGAAAAGAGGTCCTCAAGCGCGGTTTCCACTTCTTGCCACTGGCCCGCAGTCGGCAACGAGCCCCACCAAGAGAATCTCACATTCTTCAACGATGCGATATGCATTCGCGCTTTGACTTCTGGACGGATTTCAACGCCGTTGAAAAGTACAAAAGCATACAAATCTCATAACAGCATTGTTTGTCGAAAAAATTTGAAATTTCCCACCTTGCACGCAAGAGCCAACTTGTGTCGGTCAGATTCCTGCTCTGTCGGCGCGACCTCGGGCATTTCATTTTCCCCTTGTTTTTTTGGAACAATCCCAGGAACTTTCGAAGGTGAAATCGTCATGGCGCTCTCCCACGACAAACGGTTCGCTAAGATGTTTCCTTGCGGTCTATCTTGATGGTATGAGAAATCGATAGGTACGCAAGGTCGATTTAGCGAGAGAAACTTCTTTGTCAGCGTCGCCGGCGTCCAAGATTACGTACTGCTGTCGTTGATACATCGATAGGCGCGTGCGGAATTCGGCAAGCGACGTTGCTACGCGTGGCGTGGCGCGGCGTGACGTGGCGTGGCGCGACCTTAATTTATCCAACTAATTGCAGATTACGGGTGGAGAACAATCCGAACATATTCGGGGGCGATCAATGCCCTGAACAGCAAGTCGGCCGCGAACGAAAAAGGGGAGCCGTACTGGGTATGTCGAGCGGTTCACTGAAAGCGGGTCGGGCCTTAACAATTCGGTTCGCGTGATATCACATTTTGCCGCGCGGCGCGAACCGTGCCCCTACCCCTTAATCAAGCGCCTCCGCTAGATTTGGCCTTTCATCAAGCGTGCTCGTCAGATCTGAGTAATGCAATGGGCATCGTAGGCAAGCCCAGTACGCCAGCGACCGGAAACTGAGCGGAGCTGGCGCCTGCATGTCGGGTCCGCGATATCGACTAATGTCTTTTCACAGCCGGCTGCCGAAAATCGCAGTTCGAGCGTTGTTCATCTGCACCGACCGTGCCCAAGCTGCCCTACACCCGATCCGAGGCCAACAGTCAACTCGCCCCCGCCTCAATGGCAGCTCCCTGCGCGCGACGGCCAAAGGACATCGATAACCTATCAAATTATCTCGCAAGATGTGCTCGTCGAAGTTCATCTGAACACGCGCATACAACGTCCCTTCGCTTTCCGGATCTTGCGGATCGCTGACCGTTTCGCGCGCTGCGCGAGAATCTTGCACATCCGTGGCAGACGGACCAGGCTTTTGCGTGGTAGCTGCACTATACCGCGCGTGAATAGGAGGCTCATGCGAGGTGCGACCCTCGCACTTTATAGGTGACACGTTTTGAACGATCTCTTTCGTTATTTGCATACATAATTTCGATCAATGAACCAGCAAAACAATCCAAGTCTGCGAAAAACATCGAGTGTTACTTATCCCACACTCACCTCTGTTTGCCGATTTACGCGAGTCGGCCACAGACTATTCTTTGTTAGACGCCTAGCGATAGGCGTCTAAAATTGAACGAACATTCGACCTTATTATCGAGGAAATGTGAAATGAAAAAGCTATTATTAATTCTCGTTGCTGTGATATCAATGTTATGTGAGAGCTCAATTGTCATAGCGGCCCCGGATCCAGGACCTACTCCCCCACCGTCGGGTAAGCCATGAGGACGTTGTCTGCAAGAGTAAATATTTCGGTATGGTCGACCAAATAGGCGCGTCTGTGTCAGCGAACAAAAAGAGGTTAGGTCCATTCGATCTCTTACAATGAACAATGCTATGGAGGCGGAGTGAAAAAAATCCTGTTTGTCATCTCCGACCTTCATATTGGCGGCGCTTATTCTGTGCCGAGCGATCCTACCGGGCGTGGATTTCGCCTTTGCACCCACGTTGATGTTCTAGCAAGCTTTGTTCGAGCCCTGATAATGGGAAGATCGAAGACTACCGAAAAAATCGAACTTGTTGTAAACGGAGATTTTCTGGACTTCTTAGCCGAAGAGCGGGGAGTCGATCAAGAAGACCCAGAAACTGGTACAAAATGGTCCCCTCTGTTTAATAAGCCTGTAGACGCCGCAAAGACGCTAGCACGGATGATCGATAGAGATCAAAATCTATTTGATTCGCTTAGGAATTTTTTGGGGGCCGGCCATAGGCTCACCCTCTTACTAGGTAATCACGACATCGAATTGTCATATCCGTCCGTGCGGCGACTTTTGATCACCTCACTCGATGCGGATGGAAAGGACTTTCAGTTTATATACGACGGCGAAGCGTACGCCGCGGGAAATGTTTTAATTGAGCATGGCAATCGTTACGATGAGTGGAATGTCGTAAGTCATGATTTTCTGAGGAGAGAGCGTTCGATCCAGTCTCGAAATGAAAACACGCCTGACATTGAACAAATTTTCGAAGCTCCCGCAGGAAGTTACCTTGTCGCCGGAGTAATGAATTTAATTAAAGAGCGCTACCCTTTCATCGATCTTCTCAAACCAGAAGGTGAGGCCGCTGTTCCAATTTTGCTCGCACTGGCGCCGGAATACCGGCGCCATGTGATCGAAATCGCGGGACTGTTGTGCAGGTCTAGGAAACACCGCATCGGAAAGAATGGACTCCCGTCGTTCGCTGCTGATATCTCCGATCATGGCGAACTGGCTTTCGATGGTGAGCAACTTGTTCAGCAAATTCTGCGAAAACGACTTTCGTCTGAAGACGTAGAAGCCCTTTATTCAGGTGCTGCCGGCGTGCCCGACTTCGACGTCGACGTCGACATTTCTGATGTTGGATCAAATGTATTATGGTCAAAAATCAAGCTTCTAACTGTTAGCCCATTTCAGGGGCTCGAGGAAAGACTGCAAACTTTATCTCACGTATTGCAGGCAGCAAAAGGTGATTTTTCGTTCGACACAAACGCGGAATCTGAACAATACGTGACCGCAGCGAAAAGACTATTGAAATCTAATTTCGAATTGGTCATCTTCGGACACACTCATCTCGCGAAGGATATTACATTCGAGGTTGGAAGATACATCAACACCGGTACGTGGGCCGACTTGATTTCGCTGCCTAAAATTTTGACCGGTATCTGGGATGCAGAAGATCGAGAAAATAAACAAACGGAGTTTCTGAACAACGTTCGCATTTTTGTCGAAGACATGCGGACATCAAGACTCAAACAATACCTGCGATTCCGCCCTACGTATGCCCGTGTTGCACTTGACGAGGCCGGACATCTCATCGAAGCAGGTCTTTTTGAGTATTCGGGAGAGGAGCGCATCTCGTGATATCTGATGCTATCGGGCGTCTCATAGTCAGTCGCCAAGACGGAACTGAAGCTAGAGGCACCGCGTTTCTAGTGTCGGATCGTCTTATTCTTACCGCCTTTCACGTAATCGGAAATCGAGGTGAAACGCTGAAAGGCGGCAAACCGGTCCTATTCCCTAAAGCCTCCTTTGAACTGAGTCACTACGCGCAAGAAGCTACCCTGGTCGAGGAGTGTTACGACGCTGTCGACGACTGGGCTATGTTGTCTTTGACTTCGCCCATCCCCGGTATACGTCCTATTCCAATGGGAGAACTTCAATCGGATGAGATAAATGACGGCGGGCGTATATTCTTCAAGACGTGGGGATTCCCCCGAGCTGGAAAGATCGCGGGGCACCACATCATGCTAGAAGGCCGCATACAGGATGCTTGCGCAAGATTCCAGGACTCCCTCGCTTTCCAGCTCTACTCTGAAAACGCGGCGGCAGATAAGGGCGCTGCGCTCAATGGACTTTCCGGTGCCCCGTGCATCGTAGACGGAGCGGCTGTTGGGATAATACGTGCGAACCTCGTCAGCACAGTAAATGAAAGTGGCGTGCTTTTCGGCGTTATTTATGCCTGCCCATTGACCGCCGATAGTTTCATCAAGCGGACTTCCCGATTCCTCTACATAGTAGACCCATTGCGTGGTCTGCCTGGACTTCCGCGGCAGAAACTTCCTTCAAAACCTTTTCAATATCTTCACTGGTATGGCGCCGAACACTGTGAAGTGTATTTCGGCCGCTCAAAGAAGATTAGGGAACTCTTCGCGAAAATCTCGGGCCTTAATGCGCCTAAGATCATCCTCGTTTATGGCGCGTCCGGTGTGGGAAAATCTTCACTACTTGCTTCAGCCGTACTTCCTCGCCTAATGAATGATTATTGCATCACAGTTGCTCGTCGCAACCTGACGCAGACGCTTGTTCAAACGTTTGAGAATCTTCAGAAGTGCATTGAAGACGAAAAGAGTAGGCGACAAAAACCGGCTATTTTTCTGCTGGATCAGATCGAGGAAGTCTATACCGATCCGAGAGTGAATGGCGACCAAGAGCTCAGCGAACTTGCTGGCAAGCTGTTCTCTTTCACAGAATCCCATCCGTCCACTCGGATAGTTCTCAGCTTTAGAAGCGAGTGGCTGGCGCCGATCCGCCGCCGCCTTGAGGAAGCGGACGTCTCATACGGTGAATCCTTTATTGAACGAATGTCGAGAGAGGACGTGATAGAGGTCGTGCGCGGAGTATCACGAACTAAGCGTCTACGCGAATTCTACGGTGTGACAGTCGACCCGGGCCTTCCCGACCAAATTGCGGGGGATCTGCTCAGAGACCCCAACTCCCCGATAGCCCCTATATTAAGCATCATCATGACGCGGCTTTGGGAGCAAGTTAAAAATTCCGATGATGCCGATAAAAGGCTTACAACTGATCTGTATGTCAGTCGAATGAGAAGTCGGCTCGATCTTGACCATTTTCTGAGCGAGCAATTAGACCTTCTTGCTGAAACACGCAAAAGCGAAATAGAGTCGGGATTGATTCTCAACATCTTAGTCCAACACACCACGGAGTTGGGTACGGCAAAGGAAATTGGTCAGGCAGACCTTTTGCGTGATTACCCCCGACTGTCGGCTACTGGCACCGATGGCCAGTCTATATTACTCACGAATTCGTTGATTTCACATTCACTATTATTTAGCGCTCGACGCGAGAATGCAGACGGCAATAACTCGTCGAATGAACTAGTAACGCGTCTTGCTCACGACACGCTCGCACCTGCAGTTGCGGCGAAGCATCGACTTTCGAACGCACCCGGACAACGCGCTCAAAGGATTCTTGAAAGCCGGGTGTCGAGCTGGGACGAGACCCACCCGCGAGAAGGTGTTCTTGATGCCACGAACTTAAAAATCGTTAAGTCAGGATTAGAGGCTATGCGCCGCCGAACGGAAAAGGAAAAAGCACTGCTAAAGGCCTCTGAGTCAGCCGTCGGGCGCATGCGCGTGGCAAGATTAACGATCGCAGTTGCGCTCATAATTGGGGCCGGGGTCTCGCTCTCGTTTCTTCTATATCCTCCTATTGGACAGTCCGAAGTTTTTGAAACGCCTTCAGGCCGATTCGAACACAAGGCATTTTGGATATTTAATAATACATGGCACTACTACTATCAGATGCCAAAGGCTGAGGCTGATGAGGCTCAAGAAATCGCTTACACATTCGTCGAAAGTAACGATAGGAGAGATGGAAAAATCTTACTAACGAGTAATCCCGCTTTATTTCAGCATCCTCTCGATTGGATGGCAGTAAAATTAGGGGGAGCCAACGCGGGACTTGATATTGAAATTCCGATATCGGGCTGTGTGGCTGAAGGAAGGGTAAACAGTAGCCACAGCTCGCAATGGCAAGGCCTGTTCATTATCCGAAAGCAAGTTACGGCGATAGACGAGTTCGCTAACAGCAGAGCGATAGACGATACACCGTCCGTCTACTACCACCCCACATATGGACGCTTTCCAGAAGGAGAATACGTGCGAGAAGGAGATCAGTGGGTGGAGAAGCCACCCGCGCAGGATGGGAGCAATCCACCAGTGACACTCACTCATCGCGAATGGTGTCGTGATAAAAACTACATTTATTTATGGGACCATACCCGTGTTGCCAGTTTAAGAACAACTTTGAAACAGACTGATGCTCATCTACCGGATCCGCCTTTGAAAGGTTCGGTAGTTATAATCATGTACGTACGCATTCCCCTTAAAGGAGGAGATGCCGACTGGTCTTATCACAATCCGATTAGCTGGGCGCAAATGTATCCAGTAATTCCTGCATCGACGGACCAGCTGCAGAAGGCCGCTTCAATTACGCAATAGCGCTTCACACATAGGAAGAGAACGCGAATAATGATCGGCGCCTAAATCGAGGTGACCAGTGAGTGTCAGCGAGACGCTGTTTGGCCAATTGTTAGCCTAGAGCGCGAGCATCGATTGCGCCAAATTTTCTTTCAACTAATGCTTCCGCGTATCGGCCGCTCTGAAACTTGACCATCGCGAAAACTTCAAGTTACATCGCCACGAACCCCAATAGAGAACGACGCACACGCCAAAGCGTTTTCTGGGGCGTTCGACCGGCTTTTATGCTCAGTGTAGCGCCCCAGAAATGTCACTCAAACTAAAAAGATTCATTGGAGATGGCTAGTCAAATCAGTTGTGAAGGCCCCTGAGCCGGAACGGGTAGCTATCGCTTCAGGCTTCAATTACTGTACACCGGTATTGCCAGATCCACCGGAAGAACTGCCAGTGCCTCCGCTCGACGAACCACTTGAAGAACTTCCGCTCGAAGAGCTACTTGAAGAACCTCCAGAGGAGCTACCACCGGAGTGCGGTGTTGGACCCGGTGTCTGCGCAAAGCTTTGCAACGAAAACAGAAAAACAAAAAGCGCAACGGTCCCTCTCATAGCCGCCTCCCCTTATCAGTAAAGTTTTGCATTCGAAACGTAATCGGATCCCAGCAAGTTCATGCGACCGATAGTTACTAAGTATAGGAAAAGATAAACAATCCGCTAGGAGATTCTTAGAACGGAGAGGCTTACGTTTCTAGGAAGCCCAGGGTCCCTGAAAAAAGCGCCAGCAGCAAAACCTATGCGAGCCACAATGGGGCTCCGTTAGAGCAGTGCTGGCGCGCCTAACAACTGTGTCTCAGTCGTTTCACAACGCGACGGCAGCTTTCATGGCAGAGTTTAAAGGCAAATTCCAATTGCCGCCTCTTGAGCCGCCTTCCCGGCAAAAAGGAAGCCAACTATCAGCAACGTGATGAATGCGCGCAGAAGCGTCGGCCTTATCTATCGACTTCGGGATCGAAAGTATCAAAGCCGTCGGGATCGCGGACCGACTCGGTTGCTTCCGCGCAATCCTCTGCGCGGCACTGTGCCACCCGAACATGAAGATCTAGCCAGCGCCTCGGACGCGCTCCATGCAAGAAGAACCTGCGATTCCACGCAGATTCGACTACCGTGCATTGTAGCGATGGGGGCGATTTGAATTTACATATGATACCACCAATAGTCTACTGCTTTTGACCATTTCCCCCTTCGTCCGATGCCGTTAAGATATTTAGATTGCTCCGCCTAGGGAGACGGGATGAACAAGGGTATGACGTGGCTTGTCCTGTTTTCAACTTGGTGTGGAGGTGCATCTTGGGCATATACCGTTCAACGAGTTTCGTTGCCGAGCGCGGCCATGGACACGAGTCCGCTCGCCACAATCGTATTACCCGATGTGTACGCTACAACCAGCGGTTCTTACTCCACGATATATGTCCTTCATGGCTGGAGTGGGAACGATATGGACTGGACGGCGAACACTGATATAGGCAGGCTTGCCGACGAGTATGGCCTTATTCTCGTAATGCCAGATGGCGGTTATAACAGCTGGTACATCGATAGTCCCGTAATCGCGAAAAGCAAATTTGAAACCTACATCGGCAAGGAGGTTGTATCCTATATTGATTCACACTACCGAACGGTAACTTCGAAAGGCGGCCGAGCGATCACCGGTCTCAGCATGGGAGGCTTTGGAGCACTTAACATCGCGATCAATAATGCATCAACATTTGGTTCGGCCGGTAGTATAAGCGGTGCCGTCGACCCACGAAGCTTCTGGGAGAATTGGGGGCTTGAAGGAACGTTTGGGGATCACCTTGCGAACGCGAACTTCTGGAATGAAAAGGCAATCATCAATAACGCGGATCGTTTTGCCGAAAATGGAATCAATTTGACGATCGACTGCGGTGTAGACGACTTTTTTGTCGGCTCGAACAGGACACTTCACCAACGCTTGCTCGTTTTGAACGTCCCACACGATTACACCGAACGCCCCGGTGGACACACGTGGGCCTATTGGCGAAACGCGATTAGGTATCAGGTGCTTTTTTTCTCGATCAAGTTTGAAGAGGGACGCGGTTCGCTTCGCTGACTTAAGTCTTGAGACGAAATCGACAATTTATCTCACAAAGTCGACGCGGGTCATTGTCCCAGGTTTAGACAGTCAAAGACCGATGGGGCCGAGTAGAGCAGACTCTCGAGTGGCCCTGCGGTTGGAATTGCGAATGGCGGCAGTTGGCCGAGAGGAGCGGTGCGCTAAAAGCGCGAGGCGGCCGCAGCGACCAACAGCCTGTCGCACGGCCGCAGGACCTCTAGATCTCAGTTTGCTCGGAGATCTCAAGCGCATCGTCGACCTCTATACCGAGGTATCGAACCGTGCTTTCGAGTTTGCTATGCCCAAGCAGAAGTTGAACCGCTCTCAGGTTCTTCGTTCGCTTGTAGATCAATGTCGCCTTTGTCCGTCGCATCGAATGCGCGCCGTAGGCGGTCGGATCCAGGCCGACTGCGGCGACCCATTGATGTACCTTCCGGGCGTATTGCCGCGTTGAGATATGCGGCGAACCGGAAAAGCGGCTTGGGAACAGGTATTCGTCGGACCGCAGCTTAGCCTTTTCGATCCATGCAGCGACCGCAACCCGAGCGGGCTCGGTGACCTCGAATTGCACTGGCCGCTTGGTCTTGCGCTGCATTATCATCGCACGCGGCAGTATTTGATTGCCGTGGGTTACGTCGCGCACATGTAGGTTGACGAGGTCGCAGCCACGCAGTTTGCTGTCGATCGCAAGATTGAACAGCGCTAAGTCCCGAACCGCGTGCCTGTTTTGGAGGTGAATCCGGATTGCCCAGACGTCTTTCGGCTTCAGCGGCGGCTTCTGACCGACCAACTTGCCTTTGTTCCAGGGCTCACGGCTTAGATTGCTTCCCATGACAGACTCCCATTGAGTTGATGGGAGTTACATTGTCTTCCTTCATCTTTTTCGTCGTGAAGGTCCGTTGGTTCACCTTGCCCAAGTCGGCCTTAGCGGACGCTCGTTGATCGCGGGCGGAACGGCTGTTCAACTCTCGGCACCGGCCGTTAATATCGCGGTCATCTTGAACAGCAGTCTCCTCCCGACGGTCAGGCGAAATCGACCCACACTGCCGTTCGTCGCGGCGAGCCATCAGTGGCCGGTTGCGACGTACTACCGCCCTTTCCAAGATGCTTCGTTCGAAGCAGAATCGAACACCCACCTGGATCGCACCGGCTGGCGGCCTGGGCGGCATTTTTCGTTTTAGCTAAAGTAATAGCCTAGTTTGAAGTTGCTGGAGCAAATACTCCGATGACCGAGACAGGGCATCACTCGCTTTAGTCAGTCGAGCCGTACCTTCAACTTATCCTTGTAGATGCCGAGGCGCAGTTCGGCGCGATCGATAAACTGGTTATAGAACAGCAATTCCGAATACAACTCGCCATATCGGAAGCCGGTTTCAGGGTCCTCAAGCGCGCCAGTATGAAAGTATCCTTTGGTGCTCGCGAATCTAGTCCATCCCGTAGGCATACGCGAGTGATTCAATTTATCCCCAATGAGATAGCCGTAGAATTTCTTTATCTTCCCACTAGATTTCGCAGCCAACAAGCGAGCGTACTGAGCCAAGTCATTAATATGATCTTGAATCTCCACGTCCGGTGCCTTGAACTCGATGATGATAGCTGCGCCTTCTTGGTTGAAGAGAGCTATGTCAGGTCGCTTCGCCGCATGTTCCTGATTATTCTCTGCAAATAGAGCCTCTAGACTTTTATCAATATCAGCATCGAATAGAGTCTGACCGTCCAGCCATTTCAACGAACTAAGTGGCTTATCCGACGCGATGTGCTCAAAGTACTGATATTCTTCGTTCAATAGCCAGATATCGTGGTCTTTCGTGTCAGCGCTGTCTTTACCGGTCGGAAAAAAGACGTTATGGATAATGCGCTCATGTTCGTTCCGCTTTCCTTTCTCTTGCTGCTGGCAGACGAGAAGCTTATTAACGGCATGCCGAAGCACTTCAATCATCGCCGTGCGCCGGACGACCAGCTGAGACAGGTTTGTCATATCCATCTTTTTAATGGTGCTGGTGTATTTCCAGGACAGTTCATTAACTTTAGCGCGGAAGTCATCCGTTCGTGGGTCGAGCTTTAAGAGTTCCTCTTTCACCTTGAAGAGATTGGACGTATCGCCAACGATATCCTCCTGGAGCTTTTTCAGGACGCGGCGAGCAATATTTTCCTCAGTGTCGCTGTAATGGATTTTGACATTCGTGCCTTCAAGCATTTGCTGCGTGATGCCGAATTTACGTTCTGTTGCGCGGACCAATTCGTCCCTATCAAAATCTTTGGGAGTAATTATGCTGTAGACGTAGTCTTCTAATGAATTAATCACATCTTCCAATGAAAATTTCCCGTCGAGACTTTCGCTTTCTCCACATTCGGACGGTACATCAAATCCGTCACGCTGCTGATTGACTGTATCTTCGAGAAGATCGCTTTCCACCAAGATGAGTTCGAACCTACCGTCAATTGGCTTCCGTCTATCCGTTGCCGATTTCAAGTATCTTCGGGTAAGCCGTTGAACGATTGCAGAATTTGCACATAAAGCGACTTCGTGCTGGAAATTGGAAAAATCAGCTTCAGAGAATGAGTAGCGGCTGACTTTCAATTGCGGGCCAAGTCTACAATCCTTGCCGTGCATGCAAGTTAAAGGAATCGTCTTGGTGTCGGTCGGCGACGGTAAATCGATCCCACGAATGGTTTCGCTGTCAGTCTCGACGCCGCGAGTCGACTCGACCTGAATTGCAAAATCTCCAATCAGTCCCTTCAGAACGATCAGGCGTTGAAGAAAGGAAGTATACAAATGAGCCGCGACGGCACTACACAGGAACGATTCTGGTGCGCTCGCGTGCTCTGCTCGGTTCTCCGAATTGCCATACTCACTGCGGCGGTGGCTCAATTTGATCGTCGTAAACAGTTCGCCAGACTGCAGAGGCGTCTCAATAAATGATTCTTTTGAAATTTCTCGCGTGCTTGTGTCGACGATCAGACTCCTGCGAAGAAACGAATCACCTTGCCTGCATACGCTGTCGACGGAAAATCTATCGAAATGGTGGAAATATTGGATTCGCCCGGCGCCTTTGCACTTTCCAATCCCCTGGATTTGAAGCTGATCCTTGTAAGTTGAGTCCTTTGTTATGAAGGCTTTCACTTGATCATCTCCGAATCCCGCACCGTTATCTGTGCACGAGATTTCAACTTCGAAGCGATCGCCGAAGAGACTCGCGTCAATGATCGTTGTGTGAAACTTAACGAAAAAGACTGGCGAGCCGTTTTCCCCGTTTCGACGAATTAGATACGAATCTATTGCGTTAGAAAGCAGCTCTTCGAACACCACGTAGTCGCTGTTGTTGATTGCGGTATTCTTCAGTCCGCCGCGAATATCAAGAGTCATGTCTACGCCAGGAAATGGTACTAAGGTTAGAATGGTACAATGAAGGCAATTTGTAGGCTACACCAACGCGAGTTCCTTTTTTCACTGTCTTCTGAGCCATTGAGTGCGCGCGATTGGCTCAATGTTACTGCGGCCGTCGTCGATGGTGTCTCACGAGTCGATCGTCTAGGCTCGCACGGTCTTCGCCTTACCTGGTCCCCCGCAGACCGGCAAGGTCTGTTCCCCGGTGGTCTCGGGAGCGCGCAGCATTGCATCAATCAAACCCCGCACTTTTATCGCTCGTGATAGTCGGCTGCCGCCATCAATTATCCCTCAATCCGGCGGGAATAGTGGCCTGTTTGTACTTGCTCGGCTTGGAAGTAAGAATACTCACGATGTGGAAAGCTGGCTGCTCTCCCGAAGCAGAGGCCTACCGTTCAATGCAGGGCGCGCACCGTCCTACGCAATCGAGAGTCTCACCACTCCCTGCGGCGTCTATCCTATAATGTCGCGACATAATAAACTGAAGAGGTTACATGCGGGATGGCCAAACAATCTAATTCTGCACGAGTAACGAGCATAACGTTTTCCCACTACAAGGGATTTCGTCGCTACAGCGTGTCACTCGATCATATTAATGTTTTCACAGGCGCCAATAATTCAGGTAAGTCTACAATTATTGGCGCCTTTCGTAGTTTGGCTGTCGCGTTACGCACAGCTCGCACTCGGTCTCCTCAACTACTGACCGTTGGGGACGTGCAGACCTATGGTTACTTAATCAGTGAAAGTCAATTGCCTATTTCACTCGAGAATGTACGTACAAATTACGAGGAGGGTGAATCGCGTGTTAGTTTTCGGCTAAGCAATGGTAATCAACTCCATCTGCACTTCGACGAGAAGAGCTGCGTATTAGTAGCTGAGGCACGGGATGCTGCTGTCAGAACACCTGCTGCCTTCAAGGCGAACTTTCCTCTTGAACTGGCGGTCGTGCCGGTGCTTGGCCCGGTCGAACACCGTGAGATATTACGCGAAAAGGAGACAGTTTCATCTGCGTTGGCAACGCACCGAGCATCGCGCCACTTCAGGAGTTATTGGTACCATTTCCCTGACAATTTCCAACAGTTCGCCGAACTGCTCGAATCGACGTGGCCAGATATGATTGTCCATCCCCCAACGCTCGCGCTTAATCGTGAACTAACAATGTTCGTGCGCGAGGGACGAATCGATCGGGAATTATACTGGGTTGGCTTCGGGTTCCAGATATGGTGCCAACTGCTTACAAACGTCCATCGGGCAACAGATACTTCATTAATTGTCGTGGATGAGCCAGAAGTCTATCTTCATCCAGATGTGCAGCGCCGACTGTTGGAAGTACTTCGAGGTGTAGGTCCGGACGTTATTATTGCAACTCATTCTACAGAAATCATTGCTGAAGCCGACCCAACGGAAATCATTCTAATCGACAAGACAAAATACAGTTCAGAACGGATAAAAGACATCGACGGCGTACAGAGAGCGATGACGCAGCTCGGGTCTCAACAGAATATTTCACTGGCGGCGTTAGCGCGCAATCGTCGAGTTGTATTCGTCGAAGGTGAGCACGACTTCTCACTAATGCGGCGCTTCGCGAAACGCCTTGGATTAAACGATCTAGCAGCAGGAGTCGGCTTGGCGGCGATGCCTTCGGGAGGCTTCGGATCTTGGTCGAGAATCTCAGCGCTAGCGCAAGGCGTATCGCAGACGCTCGGCACTGATTTGCTCATTGCGGCAATCTATGACCGCGACTATTACTGCAACGCGCAAATCGAGGATGTGCAAGTCAAACTCCGAACGGCGCTGAAATTTGCACATGTGCATGAGCGAAAGGAGATTGAGAATTATCTCCTAATACCGGAGGCTCTCGACCGCGTAGTCACAAAGGGTATTGCCGAGCGGAGATCTAAAGGAGCAGAAGTAAGCGATTTGACGGAGCCGGTCGTTCAAACACTGCTGAGAATTTCAGACGAACTAAAAGATGATGCGCAAGATCAGTATGTTAGCAAATACCTTGAGTTCCATCGATCTGGACCCAAAGATACGTCGACGAGGATGAAGGAGGCGGCAACCGTCTTCCGTGCCCGCTGGAAAGTTCCAGAGGAACGCTTGAAAATTGCGCCGGGGAAGGAGCTGTTACGACGCTTCCGGGAGTATGTTCAAAACACTTTCGGGGTGTCCGTCACAGATGCCAAGATCATCGAAGCTTGCCGTCACGACGAGTTGCCGAACGACCTGATTCAGCTGCTCAGAGGCATCGATGCGTTTCGCCAACTAAAGGTCGCCTAACCTGACGTCGCTTCTAAACAGCCCGGCGAGATACACACGCGTGACACGACCCGAACCGAGAGCATGTCACCGAGGCGCTCTTGGAGAAAGGGAGCGTTCTGAAGGCTCTGACAGATATTTCCCGTTTGTTCGTGCGAGTTGGAATGATCGATTCGGCTGGCGACTGGTCACGAAAAGGCACGCGCGAAGAGCCGTTACCGTTTTGCAACCTGCCATAGCGCTAGGTATAAGGTTGAAAGACGGTTATGGTTCTGAGCGCGTGTTCGCTGATGAAGGCAGTTGCAGTGCTGCGGCGCGACGCGGCGAACGTCAGCAATCCGCCAGGCTGCTAACGCTGAACGGAACCGGCCTCAGTGTCCGCAAAGGCCGAGAAGCGGCAGAGATCCCGCGGAAACCGACCGTCCGACGCCGCTCGAACTCACTCTTGACGGCCTGGAAGTCCAATAGAAAGTTGACGGTCGAAACGGCGAATTCACCGATCCCAGAATCGCTTGTCCACCTGCACGATCTCACATGCGCGCCAACGTACCATCACGCTGACGCAGAGCGCGCTACGCTCAAGCGCAGCCGCGACCCAAAGTGTCCGCGCTGCTGACGAGGCAGGCTTCGGCCATCCATCAACCACCGCCACCTCCATCATTTCCAAAGCTGTTCCATATTGACGTTCGTTCAAACGCCAGTTCACACCCGCAGCCACACTTCGCCGCCGATAGACCGGAACCATGAACTCGTCCTTACAACGCATCGGGAAGCGATCGACGCCGACAAGGCACAACTGGACGTGACACGCCCGCTTTCCCCTCCAGCCATGGCATCGCTGCAGCAAAGGCTGAGGCTCGAATGGACGCCTGATGCGAGCGCATCCGAGCATCACACGCTCTCAGTGCGCGAAGCTCAGGTCGTATCGACAATTTGAGGTTGGCGACAAGTCGCTACGGCAGCACAGCGGGACCATGGGCCGTCCCAACGCGATACGCTACATCGAGGAGATCATCGCAAACAACGAGCCAATCTCGACCTGGCAGATCCGCAACATCCACAACGGCCGTGCTGTAGCACAGCGTCGGTGAGAGGGCGTGTCGGTACCGTCATGTGAATGTGGCGATCGCCGACGCGCGAACCACGTCGCCCGACTTCCTGGATCTTCCGGCTGAACTGGCGGCGCTCCTCGTGTGGCATGCAAGAGCCGGGATCATGCATCCCATCGAGCGCGCAGCGGAACTTCATAGGCGGTTGGTCGGGATCCATCCGTTCGTGGACGGAAACGGCAGAACAGGTCGCCTGCTTCTGAATATCGAATTGATGAAATCGAGCTATCCCCCGGCTGTTATCCGCAATGAGGAACGCGCAGCCTATTGCGATACGCTGGACGACGCTTGCGTGAGCAACAACCACGCGGGCATCGCTCGGCTGATCGCCGAATCGGTCCTGCGTTCATTCGACCGCTCGGTTTGGCTGCCGACCAAGGACCTTCCTCGGCCCCTCGGTAAATAATAGGGATACCGACACTAAGGCGCGCAGTCGCGTTATCTCTAACGTTCCATGTCGATGGCGTGACGCCGCGCCCAAGCGGCCAGATGTTAGACTAACAGCCCTAGTCTGGCCTCGTCACTGCGAGGAAGAGAGCCCTTCCATATCGAACGAGCGGCCACCCGGGCCCGTCGCATCAAGCACTTCTCAGGGCTGACGTTTCGTTCGCACTTCACGAGGAGGAGAGTTTAGATGGACGAACAAGGCGTTCGCGCCCCGATTGTCACGGGAACATGCGCACGCTGCGGAGGCAAGGTGCCGTGGCCGATTTCGTCCTGTCCTCATTGCGGTGCGCCTGCGCGGTTTGTGTTTGGCGATCGTGCACCCGCCGCGAGGAAGCCCGGAGCGGCAGCGCACAGTGCACCGAACGGGCGTGTTGATCGTCCGCCTAACACGCCGCCGTGGCCGCGGCAAAATGCATCCTCGTTCGCATCGAACGACGCCGTTTATCCCGACGACCAGGTCCATCCGACACCGCGCCGCGATACCGGTCGTCGGGGCATGAAAAAGGGGGCAGTGCTGACGCTTGCGGCGGCCTTCGTGCTCATCGGCGGATCGGGGCTCTTGTACTGGATTCAGAATCATGACACGCAGGAAGAGCCGACGAGATCGATCGGCACGCGAGGAATGGTGACGTCGAACGACTTGAATCAGCCCGCGCAGGCCCCGACCATGCCGCAGGTTCCGACGATTACGCCAAGTTCGGAAGCGCCGCTGCCGAGTGACAAGGCATCCGCTGACAAAAATCAGAAGTTGATGCCGCTTGCCCTCGCGAGAGCGCACGACGGTCTCCAAAAAAACAACCTGCAACTGGCGCGGTCCGGCATTTCTTGGGCGCTTTCGTTGCAGCCGGACAGTCCCGAGGCCCTCCGGCTCAAGCAGGATTTGCTGTCGCGGGAGAGGGCTCGCAATGCGGCCTTGCAGGCGGCACGCAGTTGCGTCGTGCAGGAGCGTGCCATGTGTGCTTGGCAAAATGCCAACACTGCGCTGTCGATCGATTCGAGCAGCAACGAAGCGAAGGGAATCGCCTCGCGCTCCATGCAGTAGCGCATCCAGCGGCTGAAGCAGCACTTCGGACTCAGGCTGTTCAGCCGAACACGCGCTCGCTGATGCTGACGCCGGAGGGGCGGAATCTTCTGGAGCGCACGCAGCGGTTATTGCGCGAGGCGGAAGGTATCGAGCAAGGCGTCGCCGCCGCGCGCGCGGAGCCGGCCGGAACGCTCAAGGTGACCGCGCCGTTGCCCGTCGGCGTGAACATCCTCGCGCCCGCATTGCCGGCGTTTTGCCGACAGCATCCGAAAGGGACGGTCGAGTTGCGCCTGAGCGAACGCTACGTCGACCTGAGAGAGGAGGGCGTGTATGTCGCCATTCGAGTCGGCGAACCCGGCGACACGCGGTTGATCGCGCGCCGTCTCGTTCCGCATCAGATTTGCTCGTTCGCATCGCCCGGATATCTGCGGGAGCGAGGCGTGCCGCAGCATCCGAACGATCTCTTGCGGCACGATTGCGTGAACTTCAGATATCAGTCGCCTGGACAGGAGGCGATTTGGCCGTTCGACGTGGGAGGCAAACTCGTCGAGTTCGCGCCTCCGTTGGCTTCAATTATCGACGTCAGCAACTCGATTGCCGCGACGTTTGCCGCCGGTGCCAGAATCGGAACATCGACGACGTACATCGCCGCGCCTCACGTTCGACGGCGCGAACTCGTGCCTGTACTTCACGAGTTCGCTTATGACCGATTCCATCTGCATGCGGTGTGGCCGGAAAGGCGCCGCAGCAACTCGGCGGTAAAAGCGTTCATCGGCATTTTGCAGGACATTTGTCCGTCTCCCGCGCCTTGGGACGTCCTGGTGCGGGATCATGCGATCTAGCGCGTGCGTGTTATCGGGCGCTCGTCCTTCGCCGCATCGAATCTTTGCGCATAACCGAGCTGCCGAAAGCTCTCAATCACGAAGTCGATGAATACGCGCGTCTTCCCCGGCAGAAGCCGCCGCGAAGCGTAGTAAAGCGAATTCGTGCCCGCGTCTGCATGCCATTTGGGCAGCATGCGCACAAGCTCGCCGTCAGCAAGATCCGGCAGTACGTCGAAGGCGCCAGCATCGCGACATCAGTTCAGTCCCGAGCGTGACGAAGCACATCCGCGGGGTCGGCGCAATGGACCTCATCCGCTCGGTCAGCGAGTGGTCGAGAATGCGGCGGATCGCGCCGCGGGATGGGTTCGTCGGTTAATGCGGCAGCAAGCGGCGAATTGCTTTGCTTCAAGAGAGACCGGCGCACCATGCGGGCGGGGCCGTGAGTACGTCGGCGCTCGAAATATTGGGAACTTCGTTCCGATCGGGACCGTCCCGCAAGGCGGGATCCCGCGCGCGCGGACGCGTTTTTATGCGCGCTAGTTTAGCGCCAAAATGCGGCTATTAGGATAATAGTAGTTATCTTAATAGTCGCGTTTTGGAGCAGACATCGGCGGAAAGGGGTCCCCATCGGACACGCGTGGATATACCGCTCGGATCTCGCATGCCGTTCACAAGCCGTGTTCATCTTCCTTCATTGAGAAGCTCGTCAATACCTCTCGAACTCGATATCGAGGCATGCATGATGGAGCAGGGTGCAGATGTGCCGCGCAGCCGGTGAACGAGCGCCTACCGGGGCTTCGCTGGATAGAGCTGAATCAAGCCGAAGCTGGGATAATGGAGCTGACGCTCAGCCTTTCGAGTAGGCTCCGATGCCAGAAGAAGTTCAATACAGTCATCCCGGCCATATCCCGGGATTGATCCTCGGTACCGCCCAGTTTGCGGCGTTTCAGTTCGAGCCCCATTATCATCTCGACTGTCACATCGCACTGGTTGCCAGCGGTGTGCAGCATCAATCTTTTCGGGGCGAATCCCTTCTGCTCACACGCGGCGCGATTCAGATCATGCCGCAGGGGGAAGTACATGATGGCAACGCGGGCGCCGACGAGTCGTATACCCTCCAGACCTTCCGCCTTTCGCCTGCATTGATCGAGAATTTCGGTGGGGAAATCACCGGCAGGCACTACTTTCCTTCGCAGGACGCCGTCGTTCTGCAAGATGGCCATCTCGCGGAGCAGTTGCTCGGAATACATGCGACCCTACGCCAGCGTCACGCCGACCCGATGCTGAGTGAGACATACGTTCTGGCGTTGCTGGAGTCGCTGTTTGCGCGTCTGAAACAACCCGCCCCGCAGACGATCAAGGGCAACCTGTCCGTCCAGCAAATGGGCACGGTCAGGGACTTTGTCGAATCCCACCTTGCCGACAAGATCATCCTTGAAGACCTATCCGTTCTTGTCGGCCTCGACCGGTTCCGTTTCCTGAAGATGTTCAAGCGGACCATCGGCATGACGCCCCACGCGTGGTTGCTGCGCTTGCGGCTGGAAAAGGCGATTGCGCTCATCAGCGCGAGCAAGAGCATGTCGATTACTGAAGTTGCGCACGCAGTGGGGTTTTTCGATCAGAGTCATTTTACGCGGGCTTTCCGCCAGGCGTACGGAGTCACGCCAGCCCGGTTCTGAGCGTGGAGCGGCAATTTTATACAAGGAGATTGGTTAGACCATCGATAACCTGCCGGCTTTAGATGTCGCGCTTCTCGCAACGCGACCTTCATCCAAGGCACAAAGGTACTCAATGGCTATCTACAGTTTTCTCGACGACTACAGTGAAGGCGCTCATCCAGATATTCTCAGCGCGCTGGTCGGATCGAACTACATTCAGCAAGCACCTTACGGCGAAGACACTTACTCTGCCGACGCCACGAATCTGATCAGGGCCCGTTTGGGATCCGGATTCAACGGTGCAATTCACTATGTTGCGAGCGGGACCACGGCGAATATCGTTTCGATATCGAGTTGCCTGCGTCCTCACGAGGCCGTCATCGCGGTGAACTCCGGCCATATTGTCGTGCGCGAAGCCGGAGCCATCGAGGCAACGGGCCATAAACTCATCACCGTCCCCGCCGTCGACGGAAAACTCACGCCGAAGAATATCGAAGCCGCGCTTTCGGGCAATGCCCATTTCCCGCACATGGCGAAGCCCCGGCTCCTTTACCTCTCGAATGCGACGGAAACAGGCACGGTCTATACCCTCACGGAACTGCGGGAAATCTCCGCCCTTGCCAGGCAACGCGGCCTCATCCTGTTTCTCGATGGCGCGCGTTTGGGCGCGGCACTGGCTTCGAGCAGGAACGACGCAACGCTGGCCGATATTGCATCCCTCGTCGATCTTTTCTGGATCGGTGGAACCAAGGCGGGCGCACTGCTGGGCGAGGCCATTGTCGTATGCAATCCGGCGTTGAAGGAAGACTTCGCCTTTCACATCAAGCAGCGCGGCGGCATGTTGGCGAAGGGCAGACTGCTGGGCATCCAGTTTCAGGCGTTATTCGGGGTCAAGGATCTGTTCGTCGAGAATGCCAGACACGCCAATGCGATGGCCGCAAGGCTCGCTGCGGGAATCGCGGATCGGGGTTACGCACTGGATGCGGAAACGGCCACGAATCAGGTGTTTCCGATCCTGCCGGATTCCGTCATCTCAGCATTGAAAGAGCACTTTGCCTTCTACATCTGGACAAAAGCACAAGGCGATCATTCAGTCATTCGGCTTGTAACGTCATGGGCGACGGACGAGCAGCAAATCGATGCGTTCCTGGCTCGGCTCGACGAGCCCTCGACGCATCGAAGAGCGGATGCGAGCGACTGAGGCCACGGAGCTCAAATGCCGCGTGGATGACGTGCGGTGACGGTGCACTGCGGCTTGGAGCGCGTGCGCTCCCCGATATCCTTGGCGGCCTTCGCCTCCGCCATCAGCCCCGTGATAGATGCAGCGCAGCCCGTCGCCTTCCGCGCGCGCCAGTTGCATCGCTTTCACCATCGACGGCGGCGTTGTCCCGCCCGCATCGACCCAGTTGCCCGGCGTGAATCAGACCGGGGTGGCGGCAGGCATGCGGCACACTATCTGAAGCGCCGGAGGCCACAGTTTCGTACAGTGGCCTTTGGAGCCTGCAAGCAGCGCGCGATGAAAAATGGCCCGCACGATTCGGCGGGCCGAGTCCATGCCCGGGGAGGCATGGCGGAGACGACGATGAACCCGAGCAGCCTGGCACCCGCAATCAGACCGGCGAGCGCGGCGTTCGAGGATCGATGGTGCTCACGACGTCATGCGTCGCGCGCGATGCCCGCGGACGTGCAAGGTGCTTGATCAGCAAGGCAATGCACGCGAGTCCCGCCGCAGCGGCAACCGTGGTGAAGACTCCGGCGAAAGCGAAGTGGCGGCGCATCAGTTCGGCGACAAGAAAGGACCCTGCAATGCCGCCAAAGCGGCCGATGCCAAGCATGCAGGCGACGCCCGTGCCGCGTCCTTCGGTCGGATAGAAGGCGGCTGCGAGCGCGTTCATCGAAGCCTGTGCGGTATTTAGCAACACGCCGGACAACAGCACGGTGGGCACCAGCAGCGCCACGTTTCCGACCGTCTGTCCGATGCACAGCAGGCTGATTGCCGCGAGCGCATAACAGCCGGCGATGACAAGACTGGCATTGAACCTATCCATCAACGCGCCGCACAATACCGCGCCGACACCGCCCAGCGGGAACAGGACCGAGATCAGCGTCGCGCTCGTTGCGCTCAGGCCCGCATCGCGCAGCAAGAGCGGCATCCAGTTGATCGCGGCGTAGAAGACCACGAGACCCATGAAGGCCGCCACCCAGAGCATCAGCGAACCGACGATGTACGGCCGCGACATGACGAGGCTCAGCCCTTTGAAGCCGGTCGGCGGCGCGCTTTCGGTCAGCGTGAATCTGCCTGCATGGTCTGCTTCAGGACCGATCCGCGCGAGCACGGCGCGCACGTCCGGAGCCGGTTTGCCGTTCGCGACCATGAACCGTACCGATTCAGGCATCACGAGCAGCAGCAGCGCGCCGTGCAGGATCGGCATCACTCCGCCCAGTATCAGGACGCTGCGCCAGCCTGCGTGTGGAATCAACCATGCGGCCAGCGTTCCGCCCAGGGCGGCGCCGAGCGGGAAGCCGCAACACATCAGGCTCGTGATCGTTGCGCGGCGCCGGGTGGGGCTGAACTCGTCGATCATCGTGACTGCGTTGGCCATCGCGGCGCCGAGACCGACGCCCGTGATGAACCGCAGCACCGTCAATTGACCGATGCTGGTCGCGAAGCCCGACGCGAGGCAGGCAATGCCGAAGAGGAACACCGCGCTGACGACCAGCTTGCGCCGGCCGACGCGATCGGACATCGGGCCGGACGCGAGCGCGCCGAACGCGAGTCCGAGCAGCGCGGCACTCAGCACCGGTGCCAGCGCGGGCTTCGCGAGGTGCCATTCGCCCAGCAATGCGGGAGCGATGAAACCAATCGCCGCTGTGTCGAAGCCATCCAGCAGGACGATCACGAAGCACATCAGAAAAGCGAGTTTCTGAAACCTTCCGAACGGATGCGCGTTGATGAACGTCTGAACGTCGACGACCGATTCATGTTTCATGAGCATCTCCATCGAAGCCCGAGTCAGGCCAGTTTCACGTTCGGTTCGGCGGGTGAAGCCAGCTCGGGATTCACTGGTTTCTCTGTCGCGTCATTCCGGGCCAACGCCATCGCGGCAAGGTAGCCGAACGTCAATGCCGGCCCGAGGGTAATGCCGGCCCCAATGTAATGTCCGCCTACCGGCGAGTTCATGTCGTTGCCACAGGCGTACAGGCCTCGAATGGGACGGCCGTGGTCGTCGAGAACTTCCCCGTGCGGGCCTGTCACGAGTCCGCGGCTCGTGCCAAAGTCGCCGGGCATCAACTTGACGGCGTAGAAAGAGCCTTTCTCGATGGGACCGAGACAAGGATTCGGCCCGTGCGTCGGGTCGCCCTTGTACCGGTTGTACGCGGAAGATCCCTTGCCGAAGTCTTCGTCGACGCCTGTCTTCGCGAAGCGATTGTTGCGCTCGACGCTTCTCGCCAGTCCTTTGGGATCGACGCCGATCCTGCTCGCGAGTTCGCCGAGCGTGCGGCCGCTGAACAGATAACCGGCCTTTTCATGGCGGCGCAATGAAAGGCTGCCGGGCAGGATCACGCCGATTCCATACTTCTTCACGGTCGCGGCATCGGCGATCAGGTAGGCCGGGATCGCGCCTGCGTCGAACATGCCGAGTGTGAAGGCATGGTACGAGGCAGCTTCGTTGGTGAAACGGTTGCCGTCCTTGCCGACGGCAATGAAGCCGGGTTTGGGGCGATCGAGCATGAAGTGCCCCCAGGGCTGCATGTTGCCCGCCTTGTCCGGAAAGAGGGACATGGGAACGTAATAGCCCGTGTCCCGAGCGTTATGGTCCATTCGGCCGCCGACCGATTCGCCCAGGCGCAGACCTTCGCCGACGTTGCTGGGCAGTCCCAGACCGAGTTCCACCGTTGGTTGACGGGAGTGCTCGCGGCGCATGGCCTGATTGCCTGGATAGCCGCCGGTCGCAATGACGATGCCGCGCCGGGCGCGAACGCGGATCTTCCGGCCGTCGCGCGTGACTTCCGCGCCGATGACCTTGCCGTCATCCATGATCAGACGCGTGGCGGATGCCTGCAGCCAGACGTCGATCTTCTGATCGAGCATCGTCTTGTAGAGACGACCTGCGAGTGCATTTCCGCCGACGAGCCGCGTGCCCCGGTGATGATTCACGCGGTCCACCGCATAACGCGCAAGGCGCTTCGATACGTGAACGAACGAACGCGCCGAGCGGGTGAATGAAAGGAAGTGAAGAAGGTCGACGAGATCGAGCATCATCCCGCCGAATGGTGCAAAAGCGGGCAGTGGGGCGCGCAGGTTTCTGAAGTTCGGGCCTAGCTTCCGGGCGTCGAATTCGATGGGAGCATGCGCACGCCCGAACATGCCACCCGCCAGTTCGGGACTGTAGTCCGGATACTCGACCGCCGCGACCTCGAGTTCCGAGTGGCGCAGCATATAGTCGAGCGCGACACGGCCCTGTGAAATATAGGCTTCCTGCAATGAACGATCGACTGTGTCCCCGACGGTCGCGGCGAAGTATTGCCGTGCCTTGTCGGGCGAATCCTTGAAGCCGGCCGCCTGCATCGGCGTGCTGTCGACGAACCACATCATGCCGACCGACCACGCGGTGGTGCCGCCGACCTGATCGGTCTTTTCGAGAACGAGCGGCACGAGACCTTCGTTCTTCGACACGATAGCGGCCGTCATGCCGGCCGCGCCCGCTCCCATGACGATGACGTCGACCTCGCGGTCCCAACTCTCCGCCGCACGATTGTTCATGACATTTGTCCTGTATCGGCACTGCTGTTCAAAACCCGGTTGTGCCGGCCACGACCGTGGGTCACGGGGCAGGCCATATGATCATCGCCGGGCATATAGATTTATATCGAATGATGCGTAACAGTATGAACCTTGTCAAGGAAGTATTGGGAAATCCCTCGTGCGGATCGAGGCAGACCTTCTTCCCGCTGATTCAGAAAACGTCTTGACATGAATTAACCGTAATAGGATCATTCGATATAGATCAAATTGGTGATGCGTCCGTCTTCACCAATCTACTTTCTTGGATATGTTCGGGAGCCACAATGAGCAAGCTTCAGCTTTCCGTCGCCGTAGGCAACTACGACCGGATCAGGCCGCTGGTCGACGGCGAGGTGCAGATCGAGGGGGTCGATCCGGTCTTCATGCTGCAGGATCCCGAGGAGATCTTCTTTCGGGCCTTCAGGCATGCGGATTACGATATCTGCGAACTCTCGCTCAGTAGTTACTCGGTGAAGACGGCTGCCGGCACGTCGCCCTATATCGCCGTTCCGGTGTTTCCGTCGCGAGCGTTTCGGCACTCCTCGATCTATGTGAGGGCGGACCGGAGCATCGACAGTCCGGAGCATCTGAAGGGCAAGCGTATCGGCGTGCCCGAGTACCAGTTGACGGCGAACGTCTGGGTCCGTCTCTTTCTCGAAGAAGAGTACGGCGTGAAGGCGTCCGATGTGACCTGGGTTCGCGGCGGTTACGAGGATGCGACCCGCGTCGAAAAGATCGCGCTGAATCTGCCTACCGATGTAAAACTCGAAAACGCTCCCCAGGGCCAGACGATCTCGAACATGCTGGCGGAAGGCCAGATCGACGCCGTCATCGGGCCGCGCGCGCCTTCGTGCTTCGACCGCGGGCATCCTCAAGTCAAATATCTATTCGATGATCCCCAGAAAGTGGCCGCCGAATGGTATTCGCACACCCGGCTTTTCCCGATCATGCATACGCTCGGGATCAGAAAGACGCTCGCGGACGCGCATCCATGGCTGCCGGGCGCCGTGGTGAAGGCCTTCGAGAAATCCAAGACTGTCGCGCTCGCGCGGCTCAGCGATACATCCGCTACGAAGATCACGCTGCCTTTCGTGGAGGATCAACTGCGCGCGGCCCGCAAGCTGATGGGCGACGACTTCTGGTCATATGGTTTCGCCGAAAACGAGAATGTGATCGACCGCTTTCTCGCACGTCACTACGCCGAAGGTCTTTCGAACCGCCGGCTCGAAGCACGGGAACTCTTCCATCCGGCAAGCCTTGAACGCTTTGCGATCTGACGATCTGATTGAAGCGCGGGCGACGCGGTCGCATCGCGCCGCCATTCACACCCGATACGCCGGTGCTCCTTGCGGAGCACCCGATGCGCCTCCATCGACGACGATTTCCGCTGCCTGAATGCTTCTGGAGTGGTCCGAAGCGAGAAACAGCGCGGCCTGCGCGACTTCGTCGACGTCATTGAGACGGCCGATCGGAATGCTTCTGATCAGGTTCCGCTCGAGCGCCTGCAACTCCGCCTCCGTGCTCGCAAGCGTGTTCCAGATCGGCGTATGCGTGGGTCCCGGAACCAGCGTGTTCACGCGAATGCTTCGAGGGGTGAGCTCCGAGGCCAGCGCGCGTGCCATGCCGGAGAGTCCGGCCTTGCTTGCGGCATAGGCCGAGAATCCGGCGATGCCCATCGTCGCGACGACGGAGCCGACGAGAATGACCGATGCGCCCGCGCTCAGGTAGGGCAATGCGGCCTGGACCGTGTAGAAGCTGCCGGCGACATTCACGCTGAGGATGCGTTCGAAAAGCTGCGAAGGCGTGTCATCGAGCGGCGTGGGCGATACGATGCCGGCGCCCGCCAGCAGAACGTCGATGGAAGCAAATCGGCGGCCGACTTCGCCGAAGGCGGCGCGCAGGGCGTGCGCATCGGTGACATCCGCCTCGAGCGTCAGGACCTTCGCGCCCAGCCGATCATGAACCGCTCCGAGCGAGACCGGATCGTTGCTGATGATGACGACTTCGGCGCCCTCCTGCTGGAACAATCGCGCCGAAGCCAATCCGATTCCACTGTCTCCGCCTGTGATGACGGCCACCTTGTTGGTCAGTTGCATGTCTGTTGCCTGTCGTGATCGTGCGAGATGGAGTGAGGCTGGTTGTGTCGCCTCGTTCGGGGCCGATGTCAATACAGCAAGGTGCCGAGATTGACGCTCCCCGAGCGTTCTCTCGTTGCGATGACCTTCTCGCCGCCATCCCTTCTTACGCGTAGCTCGATGGTCGAACTCGCTTCGGTCAGCCCTGAAAACCGGAAATCGCCGAAGCTGTCTGTTGTGGTGGTGCGTTCCCGGTCATCGGAGAAGTCGCGCATCACGATCTCGACGCCTTCCAGATTGCGCAGCCGGCCGTCAGCGGCTGCTTCGCAGATATTGCCCGCGACGAGATGCGTCAGAGCGTCATCGAGATGCCGGTAAAAAACGCGTGGCTTCGTGCCGAACTCCGGATGGATGACCGACAGACCTTCGTTCGCGACCATCGCGTCCAGTTCCTTGTCCTGCATGTTCACTGCGCGAATCGCCCTGGTCGGACACGCTTGCGCGCAGCGTGGCTCTTTCCATCCGGCGTCGAGCAAATGCGCATCGAAGTTCCAGTTCTGCGGGACCTGCTCCTGTTCGTTCCATTCGATCATGCCGTAAGGGCAGCTCTTGACGAGCTCGCGCCGGCCGCGCGATTTCTCGGGGTCGATGATCACGACGCCGTCCGCGCGCTTGTAGATCGCCCCGTCCGCCGCCGCCTTCACGCAGGGCGCGTTGTCGCAGTGATTGCACATCTTCGGAACATAGGTGACATCCACGAGTGCGCCTTCTCCCCGCACATGACGCTCGACACGAATCGTTTCCAATCCTTCGGGGGGATGAGGCGGCGAGTAACCAGGAAACGTATTGCCCGAGTATTCGTCCTTGGTCGAGATCACGCAGTTCCGGCAGTTGATGCAGAGCGAAACGTCGATTACCAATGCCCGTCCGGTCATGCTGCCCTCGCTATTTCCGTGTCCCATTTCTCCACCTCCACCCAGCAAGTGTTGGGCATGATTCCATCCGCGGTCGGGCTCATCTTTCGTCCCGGAGTCAGAAGATTGAGGCATCCTCCACGATCCACCGGACCCAGACGAGTCTGAATCAGATCAAGTTCGCCACACGATTCGTTCCCGCGCGCAACGCCGGCCTTGACGAGTTGCGAAACGTCGATTGCGCAGATGACCGACGCTTGAGCGTTATAGACCCGCACCAGATCGCCCAAGCCGAGTCCGCGCGCCGCGGCATCGTCGGGGCTCATGCGCAGCACCCAGTATCGATAGCCATCGACGTTCAGCCTGTGCTCGTCGATCGTGCTGATGTGACTGTTCTTTCCATCGGCCTGGGTATGAAAGCTGTAGACCGGATGATTGGTCACGAGCTGCAGCGGAAATCTCTGTTGCGCGTTGCCCGGCTTGTTGATGTAGCGGTTGACCGCCGGCCGCGCGGGATCGATGTGCTCGATGCGGCGCAGGCTCGATGGCACGAATTCGAACTTGCCGGATTGCGTCGGAAGCCCCTGGTTGAATCCGGTCGAATACACGCCGGGAAGGGGATTCGCTTCCGGCAGGTCCTTGGCGCGGCCCTCCGCGAACCAGCGCATGTCCACCGGCGGCCTGTCATGGTCGGAGGGAGGCGGCACGACGTGATAACCCTTTTGCAGGAACTTCTTCCAGCTGATTTGCGTGGGCAGATCGGTGGAATGGAACACGCGCTCGCACCACGTCAGTTCCGATCCGCCGCCTTCCGAGTACATGCCGCCATAGCCGAGCCTCGTGGCGAGTTCAAGGAAGATCTGATAGTCGGACTTCGACTCGCCGAGCGGCTCGATACACTTGTGCTGCATGATCATCATGCGATGATTGAGCTGGGTCTGCGCATGCTGGATATATCCGCCGCAGTTCGCCCATTCGGAGATGTCGTCGCGTTCGAGCGCTGTGCATGCGGGCAGGATGATGTCGGCGAACTGCGCTTCGTTCTCCATCCATACCGACTGGTTGACGACGAATTCGAGCGATGCATGGCGATAGGCATCGACGAGTCTGTTCGATCCCGGCACCGTGCCGAACGACGACGAGCCGTAGCGGTACAGCATGTGAACCCGTGAATGCCCCAGCTTGGGATACGCGTATTGACCGAATTGCCCTTCAGCCGAGAAGCCATCCCAGAAGAAGCCTTCCGCGTGTCCCTCCGTGATCGCTTCGGCGAAGCGCTGGCGCGGGATGGACTGCTTCACCGGATTGATCGTGATGATGTGCGGCATGCGGCAATAGTTGTTGGCCGCGCTCGCCGTGTAGTTGAGGTCGCCCGAGATGCCGCCTTCCGCGTAGCCGGGGAAGTAGAAGTTAAGATCCTGCGGCGCGCCGATCTGCAGATTGCCGAAGTTGATGCCGGGCTTTCCCCATCCTTGCATCGCCATCATCATGACGAGGCTGCGCGTCCACTGGGCGCCTGTCTCGGTGCGGCATGCGCCGCCGAATCCCGCGCCGAGGCCGCCTGCGGCGAGGTAGGTCTTTTTGGCGGCCCATAAGGTCGCGAGACTGCGGACGTCCTTGGCGGGAATGCCTGTTTCCGGCTCCTGCCACTCCGGTGTCTTCGGAACGCCGTCTTCTTCGCCGAGCACGTAGGCACGCCATTCATCGAAGCCGGTGGTCCTTGCCGCGACGTACTCCTTGTCGTAGGTTCCGTTGATGATCCATTCATGCATGACGGCGATGGCGAGCGCAGAATCGGTGCCTGGCTTGATGGGGAGCCATTTGCCGCCGAGAAACTGGGCGCTTTGCGTCAGGTACGGGTCGATGTGAACGAACTGAATCCCAAGCTGCTTGGCCCGCAAACGTCTTTCGGTGCCCTCGAAACCGGCGTACACCCCGTTGGTCGACTCGGGATCGCTGGACCAGAAAACGATCACCTCTGCGTGCTCCAGACAATCCTCGGTCGTGCCGTAGAAGCTCGGCGTGCCGAGACGCAGGCTGTTGCCGTAGTGATGCATCGCGCCCCAGTACCAGCCTTCCCAGCTGATCGGGCTCATTTCGATGCGCGTATAGCCGATCAGATTGCCGAAGCGCTGCATCGCGCTCAGGTAGTAGTTGATGTTTCCCCACTGATGATGGGCGCCCGTGGCCATCGCGATCGCGCCGGGGCCGTGTTCCTGCTTCATGCGGCGGATTTCGCCCGCGACGATGTCGAGTGCTTCGTCCCAGCTGATGCGCTCGTAGCCTGATATTCCGCGGTTCTGGGGATTGCGTTCACCGTTCGGATCGAAATCGATCCGCTTCATCGGATGGAGAATCCGCTTGTCGGAATAGACGAGCGATTTGAGCGAGAGCGCATGCGGGCTGACGGTTGCACGACGAGCGGGCGAAAACCGATGTCCGCGCGCGCTGATCGTCCAGCTCGGTCCGTCGTCCTGCTCCAGATCGATAGGGGTGGTGCGGATGATCCGGCCGTCCTTCACGAAGACGAAAACCGGCCCGCCGTTGGTGAGCGTGACGTGACGCGTGGTTCCGTCTTTCATGCGGGTGCCTCTGCGCCACGACGCAGTCTTCATCGTGTTCACGAGCTGACCGAACCAGACGAGCGCCGCATCGCTGCCGCCTTGCGTGATCTTGAAGTTCTTGAGCGCATCGATGAGAAACGCATGATCGGTCGTCGGAGCCAGCATCTGGCGCGCGGTGGCCGCGTCCATGAAGACGAGTTCGGCATCCGGCTGAGGCGCCACGCCCCAGCGCGCGGACAGGACGCCGCCTCTGAAATGAAGCTGCCTCGCGAGACTGTTGTCCCGCAGGCGCAATTGAATCACGCAGTCCCGCGCGCCGAGGTGCTTGCGCACGGGAGGAAACATGCGTGCTGCCATCCGCAGCGCGATCGGCATCAGCCAGAGTATCAGTACCAGAACGTGTCTTTGCATGAGAGCCTTTTCCTGAAGCCGACACACGCCCCTGCGAGCGCGAAGGACGGAGTTACCGACCACCGTCACCTGTTGTATGATCTCAATTAAGACGAATCATCTGCGAAAAGATGATTCCGATCAAAATCGATTTATATCGAATGATGTGTCTCGGAATGAATAAAGTCAAGAACTTCGCGTCATTCCGTGATTGGTACTTTCAGAAAGGAATCGTCGAATGCCCAAGTCAAACGCTGCCGCTGCCAAGGCCACCAAGCCTGCCGTACCAACGGGACCCGGAGAGAAGCAACCTTCAGACGTTTTCGATGAGCGAGGCCGGTCCGTGCCGTGGATGGCGCGAACTGTCCACAGGCTTTACGACGCGCAAGCGCAGAAGATTCTCGATCGGGAGGACCTTGCGATCGCATACTGGTATTACCTTCGCGTGCTGGCGGAGCGCGGTGAAGTCAATCAGCTGGAACTGAGCAGGCGAGTGGGCATTGCGTCCACTACGGCGGTGCCGGCTCTGGATAACCTCGAAAAACGCGGTCTGGTACAGCGGACCCGGGATCCGAACGACAGACGAAAGTACTTCGTGACTCTGAAGGATGAGGGCAAGAGGCTCGTCAATGAACTCTTGCCCGATCTCACCGACATGATTTCCGCGTCGCTCGAAGGAATTTCGGAAAGAGACATGCGCGTGTTCTGGAAGGTGACACATCAGATCGAAAAAAATCTGATGCAGATGTCTCAGGGAGACACGGTCGTGGATTGAGCGGTGGCGCTCGGGCATGTGCTTCCGGTTCCAGCGCGGGGCGCCGTCCGGTGCCCCGCGCTCGCTGCGGACAATCGTTCAGAAGAAATGCATGATGCCGAAGTAGCCGCCCTGCTGATTGTGGCCGGGCAGCGGTTGCGAGTCGGCCGTCTCGACCGGGAACGCCGACGAACTTCCGTTGAACATGGCGCCCAAGGTCATGTATAGAAACGTGCGTTTCGACAGGTAATAGGTCGTGCCAAGCGCAGCAAGATTCCCTGTGCCGCCGCCATGATTGACATTGCCGTGGTACCAGGCGGCCTGCAGGGCAAGCGCCGGAGTCACCTGGTAGAAGGCGCCGAGCCACTCCTGCTGGGCGCGCGTCGCCGCGAACGGGTTGAAGGTATCCGCGACGGTGTCCTGGCCTGACGAGACGAGTTGCTGATAGCCTGCGTAGAACTTCACCGGGCCCAGCGTGTAGGTGGCGCCCGCCATATACTCACGCGACGCCGTATAAAGCCCCGAGAACTTTCCGTTGGCGTCACGCAACTCTTCGTATACACCGTAAGCCGCGAACGCTGCCGCCGTGTATTGCGCGCTCACACTGAATTGCCGTCCGCCGCGAAAGTTGCCCGCGTCGTTGCCGAAGCCGTCCTGCGCTCTGAATGAGAAGCCGGCCCAATTGGGCGAGTTGTAAGTGACGACATTCGATCGCGGTCCCCACGCGCGCCCGAACGCGAAGTTTCCGACGCCTATGCCCACCTGTTCTCCCAGCGGGTCGAGATACCAGCCGGTTTCATCCGTGAGACTCATGGCGCGTCCAAACCAGATGCTGCCGTATTTGTCGTGAGACAAGCCGACATACGCGTCGCGCGTGAAGATCGTGTCGGGCGGGATCTGACCTGTGCCGGCAGTGAAGAGGCTTTCGAGCTTGAAGACCGCGTGGAAGCCTCCTCCAAGGTCTTCATCGCCTTTGAGGCCGAACCAGCTATATCCATACTGGTTACTGCCGAACCTGTAGTTGTTTTTCGACTGACCGTCCGGCGTCGCGACGTTGGTGACGAAATCAAGGCCCGAGGCAACGCGTCCGTACAGGGTCACGCTGCTCTGCGCGTAACCATTGCATACGCCACATGCCACAAGAGCCGCGCAAAAGACTGACCTTTTCATTTCGGTATCCTTAGTGTATGAATCTCCAGAATTGGGTTGCACGGCCTCTTGCGAGCCAGAACGATCGACTTGCAAGTCAGGCCGGCTCTTTCGATGTTCCAGCGAACCGGTCGGGCCAACGGTCGCGACTATCGGATGGCGCTATTCATGCCGCTTACGGCTTTCCACTACGCCTGCTTGCGAAACTTCCGCATCATCGACGGCAGATGGCGCACGGTGGTTGCGAGCAGGATCGCGCATGCCTGCACCAGTAACTGGACGGCAGGGCCCGCGCCGAGCGCCAGCACGAGCTGGCCGAGCTGCGCCATGAACAAGGCCGCGACCGCGCTGGCGATGACGCTTCCTTTGCCGCCGGTGAACGGCGTGCCGCCGACGACCACCGCTGCGATCGCAGGCAGGAGGTAGTCGTTGCCCGACGTTTGCGACGCGCTGCCGATGAATCCGCCCAGCAGCATGCCTGCCGCGGAAAAGCAGACCGCGGATGCCACATACGCGCCGATCCGATAGTGCATGACGCGCACGCCGGCGGCGTCGGCTGCACGCGGATTCACGCCCACGGCCACGAATCGGCGCCCAATCGCGGTTTTTCGCGTGATCACCCATGCCGTCATCACGAAAACCAAGGCGAACCACACGTTGGCCGGCAAGCCGACAACGTGGGCATGGGATACCGTCTGCATGGCGGCGGGAACGCTGACCGGAACGTTGCCCGTCAGGGAGCGGACGCAGCCGATGAGAAGCGCGTTGACCGCGAGCGTCGCGACCAGCGGCGTGATGGCGAGCCGTGACACCAGCGTTCCGTTGACGATTCCGACGAACGCACCGACGAGCACCGTCATGACCACCGCGAGGACCATCGAATCGAACCCGGCACCGGTTCGGGCCATCACTACGCCGGCCAGCGAGACCATTCCGATCGCCGACATGTCGAGGCCTCGCTGCTGGATGACGAGCGTCTGACCTGTCGCGACGATCGCGAGGATGCCCGCGAAGGGAAGCATCGCCAGAATGGAGCCGTGCGTCACGGTGCCGGGGGCGACGACCGCGCTCACGGCAAGGAGAAGGATCAGGCCGACCCAGATCCACCAGAACTCGCCAAGGGCCGAAACCCGGAACGACTTCCACTTCGGAGCGCGGGACCGCAGAAGGTCCGAAACGGCGTCTGACTGATTGCTCATGACCTTTCTCATTTTGCCACCGCCATTTCCCGGCTCTTCGAGTAGAGCGCGACCGACGCGAGGATCATCCCGCCCAGCAGATAGGATTGCCAGGCGTCCCCGATGTCCAGGAACGACGTGACCACGTTCACCTGAATGATGAGCAGTGCGCCGAGCAACGCGCCTACGAACGACCCACGCCCGCCGAAGAGGCTCGCACCGCCGATCACAACCGCAGCGATGCTGGCGAGCGTGTAGTTGATCCCAGCGCTCGGGTCGCCTGAGCCGACTTGCGCCATCATCGGCACGGCCCCGACGCCCGCGAGAAGCGAGCAGCCGACATAGGCCATGAGCAAGGTGCGATGAGGACGCACGCCCGCCATGCGAGCTGCGTCGATCCGGGAGCCGACGCCGCGGAACGCGAGTCCGAGCCGGCTCTTGAACAGCGCAAACTCGAGCAGGACCGCGAGAACGACGGCAAGAATGAGGAACGCCGGGATGAATGCGGCCTGCGCACCGATGGTCTCGACAACGCCATCCGCGATCAACCCGCCCGGGACCGGACGCAGGAACAGGGAGATGGCCTGCAGGGCCATATAGGTCGCCAGCGTGGCCACCATCGGATGGAGCCTGAACGGGTCGACCAGGATCCAGTTCACCAGTCCGACGGCGAGCGCCGCGACCAACACGATGATCCACCCGGATAACTGGTGCATCAGCGGGGAGCCGTCGCTCAGGAAGAACGACTGTATGACGACCATCAGTCCCATCAGAGGCCCGACGGACAAATCGATTCCTCCTGCGAGCATCAGCGCCTGCTGTCCATAAGCGACGATGGCCAGCGTTGCGACCAGCGCCAGCATGCCGCTCAGATTGCGCGCGGACAGATAGCTTTCGTTGACATGCGCGGCGAAGAAACCCAGCGCGAAGACCGCGAGCGCGAGCATCACCAGCGGCGCGGAATCTCCCGCGGCCCATTTCCAGAACCCGGAGACATCGGCCGACCCGCGTTCGCGCTCCGTGGTTGCCGTGAGCACGGCTGACGTGATGTTGTTCTCGCTGACGCCCGCGTCGCGCAGCTCCTTGACGATGTGTCCGCGGGAGAAGATGAACACGCGGTCGCATAGGCCCGCCACCTCGAGTGCGTCGGACGAGACCACGACGATCGCGGTGCCCGATGCGGCCGCTTCGCGGAGCACCTTGTAGATTTCCATTCGCGCGCCGATGTCGACGCCTTGGGTCGGCTCGTCGACGAGCAGGACCTCGGGCCTGCTTGCCAGTACGCTTGCCAGCACCAGCTTTTGCTGATTTCCGCCCGACAGGGAGCGGATCGGTGTTTCCACCGACGGTGTCTTGACCGAAAACGCTTCCACGGCCTGTCGCGTGCGCTTTGCTTCGCGTCGCTGGCTGATCCAGCCTTGAAGGGCGTCGAAGCGAAGACTGCGGATCGAGAAGTTCTCGCGCAAGGAAAGCTCGCCGAAGATGCCTTCTCTGTGCCGGTCGCCGGGCAGGTAACGAATGCCGGACCTGGCGGCGGCCTCGGAGCTTTGAAGTTTCGTCGGCCTTGTGTTCACGTCGACTCTGCCGTGGCTTCGGTTCAGGCCAGCAAGCGCGCGCATGAACTCGCGCTGTCCGTTGCCATCGATGCCGGCCAGCCCGACGATTTCTCCCTTTCGGACCTGGAGCGAGATGTCGGTAAAGCCCGCACCTCGCAGGGACGTCACGCCGAGCACCGTGCCGTCGCGTTCGCTGCCGGCTTTGGGCGGGAAATCCCGGTCGAGCGCCGCTCCGACGATCAGCTCGACGATTTGCTGCTCGCTGAGACCCGTTGCTTCATAGGTTCCTTGCCCCTGTCCGTCGCGGAGCACGGTGAGGCGGCTCGCGATCTGCCGCACCTCGCGAATGCGGTGAGAGATATAAACGACCGCACAGCCCGACGCGGTCACCTTGCGAATACGCTCGAACAGCCGATCGACATCTTCCGCGAGCAGGTGCTCGGTAGGCTCGTCGAGCACCAAGACCTTCGGATTGGCGGCGAGCGCCTTCACGATCTCGACAATGAAGCGCTGCTCGGGATTCAGGCTCAGAACCCGTTCGTCAGCGTCGATCGCAACATCGTCGCTCCATTGCCGGAGAAGTCGCCGTGCCCAGTCGCCGGTTCGCATCAGCGAAGGGCGTTGCTCGACGGGCACGCCGAGATAGAGGTTTTCCGCGACGGTCAGATCCGGCATGAGGGCCGGCTCCTGGCGCACGATCGCGAGCCCGAGCCGGCGCGCCTCGTCGGTATCGCCTCTGGTTTCGACGCCGTTGATCAGGACACGTCCCTCTTCGGCGACGAGCGCGCCGGACGCGACCGCCATGAGCGTGGACTTGCCGGCGCCGTTCTCCCCGACGAGCCCGTGGACCTCGCCGGCGAGCACGGAGAACGTGACGTTATCGAGCGCCCGTACGCCGGGGAAGATCTTCGTGACGCGATCTATCTGAAGCAGTGTTTTCTGTTCGATCATGATGTCTCTCCGCTATTACTGCTCAAACACGGCCTTGAGCTTTTCCGGGGGAAGGGCGGACGACAGGTCGGCGTCGGGCGGCGCGCTCGGGTCGCATTTGGGATCGAGACCCTTCGCGCTGTCGGCGTAGGCGAACGGAAGGACCGCGGGCGACTCCTTGTCGGACGTGCCCTGATAGCTGGCTACGCCATGGCGGACGGCAAAGCGCACATAGGTGGTCGTGCCATCGAGCGTGTAGTAGGGGAAGCTTGCGCCGGACTTCTTCTTCGCCAGATAGTGGCAATTCAGCTCATTGTTGCTGGCGATGGTGACGATGGCGGGCACCGGCAGGTGAGCCTGCTCGAAGGCTTTCGCCGCCGCGAATGCCGTCACGCCGTAGTCCGTCACGATGGCGTTGATCTGCGGATACTGTGCAATGAGTCCCGCGGTGGCTTTTTGCGCGTCGACCGGGCTCCAGTTCGTCACGACGAACTGTTCATTCAGCAGCTTCATGTCCGGATATTTCCTGAGGCCAGCCTTCAGTCCGTCCATGAAATTCTGGGATCCGGCCGCGCCCGGCGATCCGCCGAGGAACACCACGTTGCCTTTCCTGACGCTCGCTCCCAGCCAGTCGGCCCAGAGCACGCCGATCTCCTTCGTGTCCCCGACGACATTGACGACATAGTCGCGTCCCGCCACTCCCGCTATCTGGGCCGAATAAGGGACGACTGACACACCGGCTTTCATGGCCGAGCGCATCGCCGGGAGCTGCACGGCCCCGAAATCCGGAAGCATGATCAGGACATTGACGCCCTGAGCAACCATGCTGTTGATGTCGGAGTTCGCTTTCTGCGGATCGCCATTGGCGTTGCTGTAGATGATCCGCTTGACGTTCTTGCAGCGACTCAGTTCGTCCTTGACCTCGGCCAGGCCGGTCTTGCGCCACGTGTTGCCGCCGTAACCGTCGGATACGCCGACGATCATCGGCTTCGTGCCGCAAAGTGGCGTAATGTCGCCTTGACGGTTCGTCAGGGAGTCGTCCGCAGCATGTGCGGCGGCGGAGAGCAGCGCGGCCGAGACTAACGGTGCGGCACGCTCGACAATGCGGCGAAGTGAGGTTCTGCCTGGAGATGCGGCGTGCCGGAAGCGGGATTGGCTGAGCATGATCGTTCTCGAACGGTGTGGTTGAAATCGCGTGCGATATCTGTCAAGACGTGCGTCGATGTCTCAGACGTCATCTGAAATTACGTACTACGTATTCCTATCTAATTGCGTGCGATCGTGCCGCGTGTTGTTCGTCGTCGCCGTCGGCACGGGATCGCGCTAGATTGTGCTATGTAGAATCAATTTATATCGAATGATGTGTTTCGGGACGAACAAAGTCAAGCAACTAGGGGAATCTCCCTAGCGATGAAGCAGCCGCTCACGCCCTGTGGACAGGCCTCAGCCGCTTCAGGTGCGAGCCGATTCAATGACGCTTCCGCGACTTCCGGAAGGCATTCTTCACTCACGCATTGTTGACGTCACGGCAACGCAGAGTTTGTAAAACTAGTAGTTACCCGAATCGATTTTGACGTTTACACTTTCAGCCACTTGTGGCCAGTCAGTGTTTGTCGCGCCGCTAACAACAATCGTTGAGGTAATGATCATGAAGTCGTTCACCAGAATGGTTCTTTTTGCCGCCGTGGTTGCGGTACCGGCTGCGGCGTTTGCGCAGTCCAGTTCCAGTCAGCCGGCAAGTCGTGCACAGGTGCGTGCGGAACTGGCGCAACTCGAGAAAGCGGGCTATGACCCGCATGATTGGGTGCACTATCCCGAGAACATCCAGGCAGCGCAGGCCAGACTGGCGGCACAGAACGCCGCGGCGCAAGGCGCCGGGACGGCATTTGGGGGTGCCTCCGACGGTGCATCCCGATCGGGTTCGGCAAGTGGTTTCTGACGTCGTGCGCTAACACTCGGCGCTCAGCCATCGCGACCTGCGGCTGAGCCTTCCTGCCTGAGACGGCAGGGAGGCTCAGCCGTTTTCTTATGCGCACCAGGTGATGCGCATGCACCGGACACGTCAATCGACCACGGAATCCTCGCTGGATTTGTCCAGGAGATTCTGCGCGATCTGATGCAAGACCTTCCAGAAGACGCGCATCTCGTCCGGGTCCACTCCGTCGATCGAATTCGAGATCATGTGAACGATCTCCGGCATCATCGTCTCCACGAGACGTCGTCCGTCGTCGGTGAGACTGACGTAGTACTTGCGGCGATCTTTCGGGTCTCGCGTTCGCTTGAGCAGACCACGCTTCTCCATGCTGTCGAGAGCAGGTACGGCCGTCGTCGAGGCGATGCCGACGCGCTTGCTCAACTCCAGCTGATTCAGCTCGCCGCGCTGTGCCAGCACTCTCAGGTAGTACCAGTGCGCGATGGACACGCTCTCCCGGCCCAGGATCTTTTGCGCTTCGGCGTCATAGAGCCGGTGCAATGTTCGGGTCATCCACGGCACTGTCCTTCCCCGGTCGTCAAGGATATCGGGCGTCTCTCTTCCCGATGAGGCGCGAGACAGAGCGATGTGATCCAGGGGCGTGTCGATTGCGGAGGGGCAGGACTTGGCCATGGGCTCATTCCTCAAGATGGGGACAGGCTCGACGCTCCGACGTCTGTCCGGGGCTGCAGTCACGACGCTTTCTAGGGAATTCCCTAGCGTCCTTGACTTTATTCATTCCAAGACACATCATTCGATATAAATCGATATCTAACGGAATCATCTTAGCACAAATGATTCGGTCGTGATACCAGCGGGTGGTCCTGCGGCATGAATTGTTGCCAGGACCGCATCCGTTCGATTTTTATTGATACAGGACTACGAACCAAATAATCGGACGCGATGACATCTGCATCTACCGGAGTCAGGTGGCCGAAGGTTCGGAACAGTTCTACCCTTACTTCACCATCTTTGTAGAGGATCACCATGATCGAAAAGCTGCCACTCTGGGAAGCCGCGAAACGCGAAATGGAGGAGTATCAATTCATTGCAGGGGCAGAGTTGCAGCCCAAGTGGGACGTCTCGGAGAAAATCGCAATCAACGCCGCCGTCTCCGGACGCTTCGAAGACACGACGTCGTTCCAGGCGTACGTGGATGAAGCGACCAGCGTGATCGAGGCGGGCGCGTGCGGCGTTCATATCGACTTCTCGTTCATGACCGACGCACAGGGGCGTCGCCTCGACCGCGACATCCTGCCGGTCGAAGCGTACAAGCAGGTTATCGAGCCGCTGCGCGCCCGCTTCGGCAATGACTTCGTGCCGAATGTGAACGTGCTTCATGGCACTACGTTCGATATGTGCATGAGCCCCGCACGAGAAGGGCTGACCGAGGTTGCGCCATGTGCGCCCGGACATCCGGAGGCCTTTGCAGTGCCGGCTGTCGCAACGCTCGAGGAGGTTGGCGTGAAGCCGGAACTCGCGGTTCATAGCTCGGGCGAAATCGAACTCGCCAAGCGCAAGTTGATCGATACCGGCATTCTCAAGAAGCCGTACAACTGGCTGATCCTGTACGGCCTGCCGTTCAACGTCGGCCGCACGCTGGTCTCCGGCACCTGGGTCAGCGACGCACAGGACATGGCGCAACACATGTTCCTCATGGTCGACCAGATTCGCAAGATCGATCCGACCTCGGTCATCAGCGTCTGCGCGGCGGGACGATCGTCGCTGTATATGACTACGCTTGCCACTATGATGGGTCTGCATATCCGTGTCGGTACGGAAGACACGCCGTGGAAATTCCCGAACAGCGATGAGCGCCTCAAGAGCAATCTCGAGATGTTCACGATGGCGCGCGACATCGCCGGCCTGCTCGGGCGTAAGCCCGCCAGCGCCAACGAGTATCGTGCGCTGGTTGGAAAGCCGACGCGCTGACCACGCATCACGGCGATGGCGTCGCTGAGCCGGCGCCATCGGCAATACACCGATGTGGCGTCGGACGGGACAGCGGACGACGTCGCATGAAGTCGATCCGCTTCCATAGCGAAGTGCCTGTTGTGAGTGTTTGACACCGAAGGAGACTGAAAATGGGTGATAAGCCGAGCGGCGGCGAGCCTCCCGTGCAGTTGTGGACGCGGGACGGCTTCATGGGCGCGCTTTCTGTCGTGACCCGATCGACCTATGCGCCGGACTACCTGTCCGTGGAAGGGCCCCATGCGCCGCGGCGAGCGGTGCTGGACGGCCTGATTCCCGACGATCAGGACGACGCGAAAGCCCTTCCGACGGCGGTAGCGACGTCCCGGCTTGGCGTCAAGCTGCTTGTCTCGGCGCGCCGCAAGCCGATGCCCTATGTGGTGCGAAACGTCGAAGCGGACGAGATCCATTTCATTCAGTCGGGCACTGTCCGATTCGAAACCGATGTCGGCTGTCTCACGGCAGAAGAGGGTGACTTCGTCTGTATCCCGCGTGCGGTCGCGTACCGCTACGCGCCGATCGGCGAGGGTATGCGCAGCGTGATCATCGAAAGTCCGTCGGCGTTGGGACTCGCGCCGCCGGCGCCCTCTGGGATGATCAACGCCGCGAGGGACGTGACCTACGCGGCGGTGAGCGCCGATATTCCCGTGGGTGGTCCGACGCGGCTGGTGCTGAAGACGTCGGACGGGGACAACACCGTCTTCACGATGCCGCACGACCCGCTCTCGCTCGGCGTGCAGTTGTCCGAGTCGGTTCCGGTATGGAAGCTCAACCTGACGAAGATCCAGGTGCACACCTATTTGCCGGAAGGCGGACCGCCGAGTCAGTTTCTGTCATCCGCTACGGGCGATGTGCTGCTGTTCAACCTCAGTTCGCGCCCATCGGGCCGCCCGCCGATTCATATCAACGCGGACTTCGACGAAGTGATCTGTTATGTGCGAGGACCCGGCGTCTGGGGCGGTTGTTCCGAACCGGGCACGCTGACCTGGGTTCCCAAGGGCGTCATTCATCACGGGCCTTCCGAGAACGTGCCCGAAACCTATCAGGCGTGGCTGCTCGAAACGCGCGCGACGCTGCGCTGGACACCGAGAGCGCTCGCGGCGTCGCAGTTGATGGAAACGGGAGAGTACGGCCCTCAACCAGGCATGAACAAGGAGGATTAACGTGGAATCGCGGCTTCAGCAGTTTCTCGACGAGGCGGAAATCAAGCGCGTTCATATTCGCTATTGCCGGGGCATCGATCGCATGGACTGGGATCTCGTGCGTTCGTGTTATCACCCAGACGCGGTCGATCATCACGGCGCCTATGACGGCGGCGTGGAAGGATTCATCGAATGGGCCGCCGAGTTGCTGCCAGGCTTTGAATGCACCCAGCACTTCACGGGCAACCAGTATGTCGAGGTCAACGGCGACGTGGCGTGCGCCGAGCACTACGCACAGGCCTTTCATCGCACGAAGCCAGACGGCGACAAGCCCGCCAGAGACTGGGTCGTGAACGTCCGTTACGTCGATCGCATGGAGCGGCGCAATGGCGAGTGGCGCATCGCTGACCGCGCCGTGGTGCTCGATTCGCAGCGATCGGATCCCGTCCCCGGCGACCTGGCGCCGCTGGAGAACTCCAATGTCGGGCGACGCGGCCGCGATGATCCATCGTACAAGTATGGGTTCGCGTGAAGCGTCCGGCGCGCTGCGGCAAGCCACTCTTTTCTATGGTTCGAGGAAGCGATGAACAAACGTTTACGTGTGGGGATCGTGGGTCTTAGCGCGGAGCGCGGATGGGCCACGACAGCTCACATTCCGGCACTGCGGGCTCTGTCGGATGACTTTGAAATCGCCGGCGTGGCGAACACCAGCCTGACGAGCGCTCAGGCCGCTGCGGCCGCCTTCGGAATTCCGCGCGCATTTGCGAATGTGGCGGAACTCGTCGCGTCTCCCGATATCGACGTCGTGGTGGTCACAGTGAAGGTTCCGTATCACCGGGAAGTGGTCGGCGCGGCCATCGAAGCAGGGAAGGACATCTACTGCGAATGGCCGCTCGGGAATGGACTGGCCGAGGCCACCGAGCTTGCCGGGCTCGCGCACGGGAAGGGCGCGCTGGCCGTCATCGGAACGCAGGCAATCGTGTCGCCTGAACTGGAGTATGTACGCCGGCTGGTGGCCGATGGTTTCGTCGGAGAGGTCTTGTCGTCGACATACCTTGGTTCTGGTTTCACCTGGGGCGATGAAATAGCACGCGGCGACGCGTATGCAATGGACTCCAAAAACGGCGCGACGCTGCTTTCCGTCATCGGCGGACATGCCGTCGCTGCGATACAGCGCGTGCTCGGTCCCATACAGGAAGTGGGTGCGGAACTGTCACAGCGGCGGAAGACCGTGAGGATCATCGAGACCGGCGAAAGCTTTCCGATGAAGACACCGGATCACGTGATGGTCAATGCCATCCTTCAATCGGGAGCGCCGCTGTCGCTGGAGCTTCGCGGTGGCTTGCCGCGCGGAACCCGGCTTCTGTGGGAGATCAACGGAACAGAGGGGGACGTGCGTATCACGGCGGCGGTCGATCAGGTGCCCGTGATCAATATTTCTCCGTTGCGCATCGAGGCGGCCCGCAAAGGGGAGGATGGTTATCACGAAGTCGAGGTACCGCGATCGCACTATTTCGGCCTCGAAGATGCCATTACGGCCCGGAACGTCGCCGGTATCTACAAGTTGATGGCGAATGACCTGCGGCACGGCACGCATACGGCGCCCGATTTCGACGACGCCCTCGTATTGCATATGACGCTCGATGCCATCGAACGGTCCGCCGCGACGGGGCAGCGGGTACGAGTTGGGTAGTCCAGTCCACCGGCGCTCCTCGCGCAGCGCACGCCGTGACGAAATGGCGCCCGCCAAGCCGTCGGATTCGGTCTGCGCGCAGTTGAGGAAGTATCCGGTGAACATCGACGCCGCCATGTAGATGATCAGAGGGATGCAAGCCTTACTGGTGAATGGTTTTTGCATAGTCGAAACAACGGTACGTCTTGTTGTCGACGGTCAGATCCTTGACCGCCAGATTGATCGTGTAGGTGCCCTTCGCGAGGGAGGCATCGGCGGTCGCGCCGGTCGGGTCCGTCGGCAACTCGAAGCGCAGGCCGGTAGCGGGCGCGGGCGGTGTGATCGTCGATGCCGCGACCTGCCGGCTTGCATTGCCCGGCGGATCTTGCAGCGACTCGCGTCGGTGTCGTTCCGACGGTCGCGCATCTGCTCGGCCTCTCGATGCCGCACGCCGACGGCCGTATCATCAACCACCACCGACGACGTCTTGAACAGCGGCCCGTTCGCGATGCGCGTGTTATGGACGTCGGTGCCGAAACTGCCGTGCATGCCGCGCTGACCGGCGACGCTCTCGAACTCGATGCCTGGCAGGCTTTGCACGCTCGTCTGATCGTTCCACGCGAAGCTCGCGACCACCTCGGGCTGGCCGTTGTTCTGACGCGTGGCGTTCTCCAGATTGACTATCGACATCGGCAGCGGACCGTGCAGACTCCCGTAGCGGCTATCGACGAAGATCGCGCCGAATTCCTTGCGCTGATCGCCTAATACTTCGTGTTTGCCGTACCGCACAGAGCGCCGGTGGTATCAACCTTGAAGGGGACCGTGGCCATGTTGAGGCCGCTCAATCACGCGTCGGGCTGCGTGCAGGCGTTTGCGACCAGTGACCTGTCGCTCGAGTTTGATGCGCGAGGCAAGGACGAGATCGCCGAACTGCTCACCGCGCTCAAGCACATGCAGACGAGTCTCGCGCAGGTGGTCGGACGAGCGCGCCACAGCGCCGAAAGCGAGACGACGGCGGGCGTGCAGATCGCGCCGGGCAATCTCGATCTTCGTCGCGTACGGAGGAACAGGCCGTGTCACTGCAAGAGACGGCGGCCAGCATGGAGGAGATCACCGCGACCGTCGACTAATTCAAGGCATCATGCCCTTGTCGCGCAGTTCTTGACCGATGCGCGCTATTTCATGTTCGCCCTCGATTAGGGCGGAGGGGTTCGTATGCACCGAGTAATGGCCAAGGTGGAGATCGTGTGGATGCGGAATGGCGGTACCGAGCACGAAGCGCGCATCGGTTACAGCCTCGAATTCGATCGCCGCGTCGGATGGATTGAAGACGGCTAGTTCACCTTTGTCGACCGGATCGGGCGTGCGCAGACTCCCGTCCATCACCGCTATCCAGCCGACACGGTAATCTTGCGGCGGCTGGTAAGTCCAGCGCTCGCCGGCCTTCAACTGCACGACGAAATAGTTGATGCCGGAAGGCGCATCGATCGGGCTGATCGCCTCGCCACTTCGGCCGAGCAGCACGCGTGCCGGGCCGTCCGAGGGGATGTCGGACGACGAAAGGTGCTGGCTGAACGCGGGAGCTAGTTCGCGCTCCGGCGGCAACGCAATCCACAGCTGGAAGGCTTTCATCGGCGGCAGAGCAACGCCGGAATGCCAGACGCCGCGACCTGCGCACATCCATTCGATATCGCCGGCCACCGTGCTCCCTTCGTGGCCGATCGATTCGACATAGCGACTTTGCCCTTGCATGGCCAACGTCAGGGTAGCGATGCCCGAATGCGGATGCCAGCCGAAACCCTGCTGGCCCATCGCGTCGTGCATATCGATGAGATCGAGAAATACGAACGGCTTGATCAACTTGCCGACGTCGGATGGGCTCACCATGCGGACGATCGGTCCATGCGCGTTTCCGCGCGTGCGGAAGATTACCCGACGGCCTACACCGGCGGGGGCGTGGACGGTCGGCGGATTCGGGATGACGGGATTCACGGAGTGGTCTCCAGACGTTTGACTTGGCATCGATGAGGTATCAGCTCAGATGTCTGCTTCGCTTTGCGCGTAGTTGAGAAAGTATCCCGTGAACGACGTCAGTCCGAGATACGCAAAGGCCTCGGTCAGATGCACATCGTTCCAGCCGGCTTGTTGAGCGGTTTTCCACGTGGCGTCCGTGACGCATCCCGAGTTAGCCGCGGCTTCCCTGACCACGCGGATCCTGGCGTCGCTCGACGTGGTGCCGGTTCGCAGGGAGGCTGTTTGTGCTTCGGTCCAGCCGCTCGCGCGGGCGAATCGACTGGCAATACCTGTCATGTAGTCGTTTCCGACCGTGGCCGCAGTTGCGAGATTCAGCGCCCAGTTGATCTTCGGACTCAGGGTGCCGTGCTCGGCGGTCGCGGCGCGCAGCGATGCGTAGGAGGCCAGCACAGCCGGAGCATTTGCCATCTGGGCGTGCACATTCAGCGGAAGTCCTTTAGGAGAGGACTGGGCGACCTTTTGCAGAAGCGGGCGCGATGCATCGGGTGCGCTATCGATTGTGTGATAAGGAACTCGTCTCATGGATATTGCTCATTCGTGACTCGATGAGGGCGCGTCGGTCATGTCGAGCAGCGACGATGAACGGACGCGGTCGACCTGATCGTCCGGAGAGGCCTTTTCAGGAGACCGCCGCGATCGCGAAGTTCGCTCTCGCCCACTCGACAAAATTCGTGGGCTGCCCGCCGGCGACCTTGTTGGCGAGCGCGATGGCGTCGCGCGAATCCGAGCCGAGATAGGTATGCGCTTCGAAGTAGGCGAGCATGGCCGCGATATCTCCGGCGCCGGGAAACCAGCTAGCAAAAACCTCGCGCGGGACCTGCGTGAACGAGAACGCGTTTCCTTGGCGATTCAACGTGGCGATGATGTCGTTGAAGCTGACGAAATCGCCCACCAGCGGCAAACGTTCACCGTGTCCAACGAGCTCCGGTTGCGCGAACGCGCCAGCCACCAGCCTGCCGAGTTCATTGATGTCGCCCGCGTGAATGACCCGCCGTTCGGGATCGAGCGGCAGCGCCCAACCCGTCGTGCCGTTCGCCTGTTTCTGCGGGCCCATTGCGCCGAGCAGGTTCTGGTAATAGAACGGTGCGATCACGAACGTATGATGCGCAAATCCGGCTTCGCGCACGATGCGCTCGACCTTTGCCTTGTTGGTGAAATGCGGCACGTCGATCTTGCCGCCGCTGATCGTCTCTACGTTCGGCAGCGTCGACCAAATGAGGTGCTGCACGCCGGCGTTTTTCGCTGCGGTGACAGCGGCGAGCGCCTGGGCCGAATCGTCCGCTCCTGCTTCCCAGGAGTTGGTCACCAGAAAAACGCCATGTGCTCCGGCGAACGCCGCTTTTAGTGTTTCCGGACGATTGAAGTCTGCTGGAACGACTTCGTCGCCCAGCTTCGGATGCGCGGCCGGATTGCGGGTCAACGCGCGCACCTTGAATTGATCGCTTGCTTGCAGTGCGCGCACGACAGCGCCGCCTTGTTGACCCGTTGCGCCGACGACGGCGATGAGCTTCTGTGTGTTCGACATGATTGCTTTCCGTTAGGTTTTGCAAGGAGCGTGCGACGCTCCGAATGGCTTATTGCTTGAGTGCTTCGGCCGAGATAAGCAGTTTGGTCTTCATGCTGAAGCCGTACGTTTTGCCGAAATCGACGCCGAAGTCTCCGCGATCGAATTCGCCGACCGCGTCCACGCCACACACTTCGCGCTTGAGCATCGGATGCGGCATGCACTTGAACGAATCGATATTCAACGTCAGCGGCTTCGTCACACCGTGCATCGTCAAGTTGCCGATGACCGAGACTGGCTTGTCGCCCTTGAATCTGATCGTGCCTTTGTAGCTTGCTTCGGGGAACTTCGACGCATCGAAGAACCGATCCGACTGCAGTTCCTGATCGAGCTTCGTGCTGCCGGTGTGGACCGACGCGATGTCCGTCATCACTTCGACGGTGCCGGTTCTGGACGCGCGATCAAGCGTCACCGTACCCTGCGATTTGTCGAACTTGCCACGCCAGACTGAGAGGCCACCGATGTGATCGGCCTCGAATGACGGATACGTGTGGCTCGAATCGAACTGGTACGTCGCGACGTCTGCGAACGCCGAAAATGAAAGCGATGCGGCGAGGGCGCCAGCCGCGATGATCAGATGCTTCTTCAAACCAAGCTCCTTGAAACGTTTAGTTGCCGCGCTAGTGCGCGGTGTCGGGTGAGGGGCGGGCGCCGGGACAGCTTGTGGGCGAACAGACCTGCGAGCGGCCGCTTACTGTGTGTACCTCAAGTATGAGGACGAACGAGGTCTCACACTAGACGGTAGAATCGGATTGGATTAATCCAATTATGGATAAATGAGATGATCGATCTGAATGACCTCGCGATGTTCGTCCAGGTCGTGCGCGCGAGCAGTTTCTCCGAGGCGGCGCGACGCCTCGGCATGCCCGCAAACACGGTCAGCCGAAGAATCGACCAACTCGAAGGTCAACTAGGCACTCGTCTGCTGCATCGCTCTACTCGCAAACTCGCGCTGAGTGCCGATGGTCAGGCGCTGTTCGAGCGATATGCGCCGGCGCTCGATCAGATCTTCGAGATAGGAAGGCTTCATGCGGACGAGCGGGCGCCGTCCGGGTCCGTGCGCGTGGCATCGATGGCGGGTCTGTTCGAACTCGTCGGAATGGACTGGCTGGTCGAGTTCTATGCGCGCTACCCGCAGATCAGCCTCGACTTCGTGCTCGACGATACGCCGACAGACCTGATCTCCGAGCGCATCGATCTCGCAGTGCGCATGGGCATCGAGACAAGTAGCGGTTTCAGGACACGTCGGCTGGCCCCGAATGCAATGATCCTCGCGGCGAGTCCGGCCTATCTGAAACGGCGGCCTGCGCCACGCACGCTGCGTGAACTCGCCGACCACGATTGTCTGACGATATCCAACCGGCAGGGACGTAACACATGGCGTCTGCAGGGCCCGCGCGGCATGCAGGAGGTTTCGATCGACAGCCGGTTCGCGGTCAATGACATGCGAGTGCTGGCGCAAGCGTGTATCGCCGGGTTGGGTATTGCGCTACTGCCAGAGTTGATGGTCGAGTCGGCCTTGGCGAAAGGCAAACTGGTGCGCGTACTGCCAAGCTATCGGCGCGTGAGCACGGGCCTCGGCCTGCAGCTCGTCTACACGAGCCGTCCACCTGTGCCGCCCGCAGTCGCGGTCTTTGCGGAATTTCTTGTGGCGAAACTGGGCGAAATGATGAAGGATCCATCAAAGGGACATCAATGATCAGCCACGGCCCCTCGATGATTTCCGCGCGACCTTGCCTCGTGTTTTCGTCGACGTGTTGTCGGCGTCTTCGAGCCCGGGCAAGACCAGCTCTTCCATCAATGCCAGGGTGCGCAGGCAGAACTGATTGCCCGCGTCGCGCTCCGCGTCCGTGAAATGCGCCATCGCGGGTGCGATCGACGATTCTTTCGCGAGCTTCACGATCGCCTTCTCGACGATATCGAGTCCCTTCTTCGTCAAGTGGACGATGAAGCCTCCGCCGTGACTCGGATCGGCCAGCCGCTCCACGAAGCCAAGGCTCGTGAGCCGGTCGATTTTCTTGGTGATTGCACCCGAGGTGACGAGCAACGCGCGATACAGGTCCGTAGGACGCTTCGCATAGGGATGACCGCTGCGGCGCAGTGCAAGCAGCACACGCATGTCCGACCCGCTGATGCCGCACAGGTTCTGGCACATCCTGTCGAAATCCTGCTCGATGAGCGTGCCGAGCCGCATGAAGTAGATGGCAAGCAGAAAGTCCGAGAGATCGAGCTCGTTATGTTCACGTTGCCATTGCAGCGTGATGAGGTCGATCTGGCTGCGACCGGGAAGACTCGGCTTCCTGGCCGCCTCCGGCTGTTCCGCCGCAGTATTCGCGCGGGATCGGCGGGACGGGCTTCGTTTTACGGCGGCGGTGCTCATCTCGTTGGCTTCCCCGGAAGTAAATTGGCTCCTCGGAAATTGTAACCGGACTGCCTCGGCCTGCGTAGCGTCGTCCTTGACGCGTTCATGCAGCTCGCACCGCCCGGCGCAAGGTATCGGCTATCTGACGTTGAGCGAGCGTGGCTGCATCTACTTGACCGCGCATGCTGTAGAAGGTATGCAGCATGCCGATATAGCGCACGCACGTCGTCGGCACGCCTGCTTCGGCGAGCTTGCGCGCGTATGCTTCGCCATCGTCACACAATGCGTCGCACTCTGCGGTGATGACGATCGCGGGCGGCAGTTCTTCGTGATTTTCGGCGAGCAACGGCGAGAGTTTCCAGTCAGTCGGCGACACGCCATGATCGAGCGCGTAGGTACGAAAGGCGTACGCGACATCGGCCTTGCGCTGCATGAAGCCTTCGGCGTAAGTGGACAGGGACTCGCCTTGCTGACGCGCGTCCGTCGCAGGATAGACGAGCGCTTGCGCGAGAATGCGCGGGCCCGCGTGATCCCGCGCAAGCAGGCACACCGCCGCCGCGAGATTGCCGCCGGCAGACTCACCGAACACCGTCATGCGCGCGGACGGAAGGCCCAGTTCGGCGCCATGTCGCGCGACCCAGCAGGTCGCGGCCCACACATCGTCGAGCGCGGCAGGGAAGGGATGCTCCGGTGCGAGTCGATAGTCGACACTCACGACCGCCAGTCCCGAGTCGCTGGCGAGATGCCGGCAGACCGCATCGAAGCTGTCGCGATTGCCCATCAGCCAGCCGCCGCCATGAAAGGCCATCGTGACGCCTGGCGCGTCTTTGGGATGGTAGATCCGTACCGGAATATCGGCGCCCATAGCCGGAATGACGAAATCGTAGACCTTGTCGATCTCGGGTCCGGGCGCGCGCGTGGCTGTGCGCGCAGCCATGGCCGCCCGCGCTTCCGTGGCGCTCGTTTCCGCCATGCCCGGTGTCGCCGCAGCGGCTGCCGCAATAGCCCGAAGCGACGGATGAATTCGATTCTGAACAGTGGATGACATCGTCGGTATCAGGGCGTCGGAGTCGTGGAAGGCGCGAACGTAATCGGCGGAATGGCGGCGAGCACACTCAGCCCGCCATCGACGGTGACGATTTCACCCGCCATATGCGCGCTCAGATCGGATGCGAGGAACAGCAAATGCCCCGCTATCTCGGCGGGCGTGGCGGCGCGTCCCAGCGGAATCGCTCGGCCGACGGACGTCCACGTCGCTTCGCTCAGACGCTGATTCAGTCGCGGCGTGCGGACGAATCCCGGCGACACTGCATTGATTCGCACGTTATGCGGCGCATACTCCGCGCCCGCGCTGCGCACGAGATGATGCAGTGCCGCTTTCGAGGCCGCATAGGCGACCTCGTTGGGAATGGCGCGATCGCCGGCGAGCGAGCCGACGAACGCGAAGGTGCCGCCGCCATCGGCCTTCATCATCTCGCCGCCGATCTGAATCGCGAGGTATGCATGGCGAACGACGATATCGAATTGCTGGTCCCACGATGTGTCGTCCACGGCGGAGAGCGGCTTGATGCCCGCAACGCCGATGATATCGACCACGCCATGAATGCGCCCGAAGTGCGCGCGCGCCGTCTCGAACACGCGCTGCATGTCGGCGCGGGATGTCGCGTCGGCCCGGCACGGAATGCCGCCCACGGCCTCGGCGATGTTGCGGGCAAGCAGCTCGTCCTTGTCGACGCAAAGCACGCGCGCGCCGGCCTGCGCGAGTGCGTGCGCGGTCTGTTCGCCGATGCCCTGGCCCGCGCCCAGCAGCACGAAACCGCGGCCGTCGAGCCGCAGAAGGGACAGGTAGTCCGGCACCTTGTTCTGAAAATCGTGGGTCGTCATGTGGGTCTCCTCAGGCTGCAATCTGTCGATGCGAGGGCAGCAGATCCTGCCACGCCTTGCCCTCTTCGAGCTGCGCGTCGCAGGCGCTGACGCCGCTCAGGTCGAGGCCGAGCGCGGGCGGTTTCCGGTGCTCCGTCACGGCCTTGATCGCGTCCATCAGCACGCGACGCACGCGCACGACGGCCTGATCGGCGGGCACCAGATGCTCGCTCGAACGGTCGTAGAGCGGGCCTTGAGAGAGGCCGATGGAGGCGTCCTCTACTTCTACGCCGCGTAATCCCGTCCAGTTCTCCTTCATCCGCTCGCGGTCCTGCCCGAAAGTATCCGCCCAGCTTGCCGTGAAGGTGCAGGTCTTGCGATCGTAGTACTTCGGATCGTCCAGGCCCAGCAGTTCGATGATCTTGTCCTCGGTCACCGGCGCATCGCCGTGCACGACGATGAAGGTGCTCGTGTGCGTGTCGTCCTCGGGCACTTCGAGCACGGTGAAGAGAAACGCCGGCGCCGGAATGATGCGGCCGTAAGGCACGATGAACGGCACGACACGCGCATTGCGAACGTTCGGATCGTCGGTCTTGCGCAGCGCCACGTAATGAAAGCCGAAGGCCGTCGTCTCGATCTTCAGCGCCGGCTCCAGATCGTTGGATGCGAGCGCGGCGGGATTGACGACATCGGTGTTGCGCGTGAACGCGTCGTCTTTCCAGCCGGGACGCGCCATGTTCGTATGCAGAACACCGACGTGCGAGCTATCTTCGCCGCCTTCGACCAGTTGCAGATAATTGCACGCCACATTGATGCGCAGCACGACGCGATGATCCGCTTCGGCATCCATGAACGCATAGCGCGAAAACGCTGGCATCTGTTCTGGTGCGCCGACATAAGCCCAGACGATTCCGCCTTCCTCGCGAACGGCAAACGCGGGCGCCTTCATCCGCGCGGCGTACTTTGGATCGGCATGATTCGGCGTCTCCATCACGTCACCGGACACGCTGAACTTCCACCCGTGATAGAGGCAACGGATGCCGCCTTCCTCGACTCTGCCGAGCGCAAGCGACGCGCCGCGATGCATGCACAGCTCTTCGAGAAAGCCGACCTTTCCGTCGCTGTCGCGAAACGCGACATAGTTCTCGCCGAGCAGACGGACGCGCAGCGGCGGGCAGTCCGGATGCGGCAACTGGGCCGATGTGCATACGGGATGCCAGAAGCGTCGCATCAGTGCGCCTCCGGGCGTGCCTGGACCGACGCGGCAAAGTATGTCGTTATCTTCGCGGCTCAACATGTGAAGCTCTCCTTTCCTGACTTGCGTTATTGATTGCGCCCGGCGCGAGTCGCGCCCTGCGTCGAAACGATCCGATGGTGCGGCACCAGCGAACGCCAGTCTTCGTTCGGACCGATTTCCGCGGATATGCCGATCGCGTCGCCGGCATCCGCTCTCATCGCCATGATCGGTTGCTGGTCGCGGGCCGCGCGGGCGTAGGTGAGCAGGCAGCGTTGCAGCCGGCTGATCGCGATGTCGGCCGTGGACAGCATCTCTTGCGAGCGATCCCGAATCGTGCCGCTGGACACACTGCAAGCGGCGTCTTCCTGCGTGATGCCGGCGAGGCCCGTGAAGTGACCGTTGCGCATCTGCGCGCGGTTTTGCAGATAACCATTGGCGACAGACATCGCCGCAGGTGTGTTGCAGGTATCGGTCGTCATGCCGTACTTGCGCAGCGTTGGCTCATCGAGGCCGACGAACGTGAGCTGCGCGCCGCGCAACGGCTCCTCGCCAATGCGCTTTTCGGCATCCCACCACACGTGATACAGGTTGCAGCGCTCATCGTTGACGGGGACGATCGCGAGGAAGACATCGCCGTTCGCATTCGCGATGTAGCACGGCGCGATAAACGACGTGACCCGGGCGATGCGCGTGCCCGCCGATTCGCGGATCGCGGCGTAGTGAAAGCCGAAGTCGGTTTCATCGGCGTCGATTGTCGGTGCGGCGTCGAACTGCATGTGCGATGTCTTCTTCGCGTAGTCGAGATCGGAGTCGTTCGTTTTGGCGAGCGCCGAACTGTGCAGCACGGTCAGATGCGATGAATCGACGAGACCTTCCATCACCTGGACGAAGTTGGCGTTGATGACCGCACAGGCGTTGATGCGATGCGCGTCCGGCTGATCCATGAAAGCCCGGTGCGGAAAGGGCGGCTCTTCGCGCTGTGGTCCCAGATACGCCCAGACGATGCCTCCCGCTTCCCGCACCGGATAGGTCCGCCCCTTGATGCGCTTCCTGAATTTCGGGTCTTCCACGTTGGGCGTTTCAAGCACGGTGCCGTCGACCGCGAATTTCCAGCCGTGATAGATGCAGCGTAAGCCATCGCCTTCCGCGCGCGCCAGTTGCATCGAAGCGCCGCGATGCAGGCAACCATCCGCATAGACACCGGGACGCCCCTGCTCATCGCGCCAGACGACGAAGCGCTCGCCAAGCAGCTCGACGGTTTGTGGATCGCCGTTCGCCTGCGGCATGTCCGACGACTGGATCACCGGCAGCCAGAAGCGGCGCATCGCATCGCCCATGCCGGTTCCGGAATCCGTGCGGCACATCAGTTCGTTGTCTTGTCTCGTCAACATGTCTTGTCCTTCGCTACAGGATTGGTTGGTCAGAGATCGAGCGTCAGGCGCGACGTCTTCGAGCGCGAGCAGCAGGGCATGAAGACGTCGTTGCCTGCTCGCTCATCGTCGGTCAGATACAGGTCGCGGTGGTCGGGCGTGCCTGAGAGAACCTTCGTCATGCATGTGCCGCAGACGCCCTGTTCGCATGAGAGCGACACGTCGAATCCGGCATCGAGCAGGGCGTGTGCCGCGCTCTGACCGGCAGCCACCTTGACGATCTCGCCGCTGCTGACGACCTCGATTTCGAATGCTTCGTCATCGGACGAAGTGGCAGAGGTAGCCGCGAAATACTCGCGATGCAGGTGCTTTTCGTCCCAGCCGAGTGCACGCGCCGTCGCGAGAATGTGATCCATGAAGCCCGCAGGTCCGCAGACATACAGATGCTTGTCGTCCGATGGCGCACCGATCGCGGCGCGCGCATCGAGTTGCTGTTTGGGCGCGCCGTCATCGACGTGCACTTGTACGTTCGACTCGTCGCCGACGCCCGTCTCTTGCAGGCGCTCGACGAACGCCATCGCTGAAAGCGTGCGTCCGCAATAGTGCAACTCGAATGGGCGGCGCTCGTTCGAGAGTTGTTGCGCCATGCAGAGAATCGGCGTGATGCCGATGCCGCCAGCAAAGAGAATCGAGCAGTCGTTCGTGGCGCTGTGCAGCGCAAAGTGGTTGCGCGGCGCGCTGATCGTCAGCGTATCGCCCGCATGCACGTCTTCGAGCAGTTTGATGGAGCCGCCGCGCGAGTTCGGATCGCGCAGCACGCCGATCCGATAGCGCGCATGCTCGCCCGGCAAGTCGTACAGGGAGTACTGACGCACGGGACCGTTTGGGACGTGCAGGTCGATGTGCGCGCCCGCTTCGAAGGCAGGCAACGCATCGCCCGACAACGTCGAGAGTTCATAGCTCGCGATGTCGTCGGTCAGCCAGACCTTTGCGGCGACTTTGACGTGCAGCAACGTGTTTGCGGAGATCGATTGAAGTTCCATGGGGATGTGAGCCTTGAAAGTCGAACGCGTCACGCAATGACGCGAAGCTGCCTGCGGACGACGACCGGCGACGCGCCCAGTTTCTGTTGAACGAGCCAGCGGGCCAGGCCCTGATCCATTACGCGCACGTGCTCGGGAAACCACTCGGCGAGTGCTCGCGCAAAAGATCGCACGACATCCATCCGGCCTTTCGCCAGCATGGCGCGAACATCGTCGAGTGAACGGAGCACGGCGGCATGCTCGTCGATATGGCAGCCCGCCGAGCCGTAGACCGAGTCGCGCATTGCGTCGTCTTCGTCGCCGAAGTGGTGACGCGCATGCTTCGCAAACGCATCGAGCGCGTGTTCGAGTTGCGCTTCATCGACTGTCAGCAGCGCATTCACGCATGCGACGAACTCGTGATGCGTTTCGTCCATCGTCGGGTGGCCGAGGGCGTAGTCGTCCTGCCAGGTAAAGCCGTCTGTCTCTTCCATTCGGTGATCCACGCTCGTATAAATTGCTTCCGTGGAAGATAAATGCTTACGAGGGAGATGTCGACATGGGACAAATGCCTATCCGTGATGCAAATTCGCATATCCTCCGGTATAGCCTTTACTGGCATGAATCGGTGAGGTTTGAAATCGTATCGATCCGGGAAACTTCTGACCGCCGACTGTTTGACATGGAAGACGTTGAAAAATTACCTTCCATGGAAGAAATTAACCAAACGGCGGAGGAAGAATGAATGCGCGGCTGAAGCGGGCAGAGAGAGGGTTTGGGTGGCGTCGGCTGGTTTGCTGGGGACTTCTGTCATTGGCGTTTTGCACGCCGGGAACATCGCAGGCACAGAGTTCGGTGACGCTGTACGGAATCATCGATACCGCCATCGAATATGTGAATAACATTGGTCCGACAAAATCGAGCGCGTTCCGCATGCCATCGCTGACAGGTTCGATACCGTCGCGATGGGGTCTTCGCGGCAAGGAAGATCTCGGCGGCGGTCTGAGCGCGGTGTTCGTGCTGGAATCGGGCTTCGCGCCGTCGCAGGGCACGTTGAATCAGGGTGGCCGGCTGTTCGGCCGGCAGGCGTACGTCGGTCTGTCGGGAAAGTGGGGAACGCTCACGCTCGGGCGTCAGTACTCGCAGATCTACTGGGCGATACCGGGCGACACGATGGGTCCGAATATCTATGCCGCGGGCGATCTCGATCCTTACCTGTCGCAGGCGCGCGTGGACAATGCGATCGCCTATAGCTTCACGACGTCCGGACTAACGGTGGCCGCCACCTATTCGCTCGGGCGTGACGCAGTGGATCCGGCGGCGGCTGGCGGTTGCGCCGGTCAGTCGCCGACGGACTGGCGCGCGTGCAAGTCGATGTCCGCGATGGTGAAATACGAAGCGACGAGCTGGGGCATGGCGGCCGCGTTCGACCGCAATTACGGGGGAGGGGGAACAGGATCGCCGCTGCCGGCCAGTTCGCTGACCGATACGCGCGCTGTGATCGATGGTTACGTGAAATTCTCCAACACCACGATCGGCGCGGGCTTCCTTCACCGGATCAATCACGGCGCGCAGACCGCGACGCTCTTCGACGTGGTGAGTAATTACTGGTGGTTCGGCGGAACGTATCTTCCGGTGCCGCAAGTCGCCCTCGATGCGCAGTTCGGCCACATATCGACGAGCAGCGGGACTTCGGCGGGAGCCTCGGTGATCGCGGCGCGTGCATCGTATCTGCTCTCGAAGAGCTCGTTGCTGTACGTGACCGCGGGGCACATGTTCAATCAGCGCAACGGGACGTTCACGATCGATGGCGGCGTGGTCCCGCCCGCATCGACGCCATTGCCCGGCGTGGATCAGACCGGGGTGGCGATAGGTATGCGGCACACGTTCTGAACCCGAATCGCCGATGGCCGCTGACCCGTCAGTGGCCGATTCCGGGCGCAAATGTGAATGAATCACTTAATTTCCGTTTGCTCGATGCGGCATTCTGGAAGGCATGACTTTGCGACGTATCATTGGGAATCTCGATCGCGACCTTCGTGGAGGAGCCATGCCCCTGTCGCCCAAAGCGCAGGCGCTTTCCGCGCTTTATCGAAACTGCGTCTTCCGGTCCGACACACGGTCGGACGCCCATGAGCACGTGGCGCGCGAACTGTCCGATCACGTGGTCACATGGAAGCAGGGCGCGCCGGACGCCGCGCTCTACAAGGGCGAACTCAACCAGTTGCGCATCTATTCCCTGCGTTACGGGGCGCAGGTCGAAGTCACGCCACAGCCGTTCGAGGGCTTCACGCTGGTTCACACGTCCCTCGCGGGCGGAGCCGAATTCATGTGCGACGGCCGGTCCATCCATGTCGCCGAAGGCCGGACAGCGGTGCTGGCGCCGAAAAAGAATTGCCGTCTTCGCTGGCTTGCCGGCACGCAACAACTCATTGTTCGTGTCCCCGACAGCTTGCTGCGAGATGTGACGGGCGAGCTGCAGGGCGACATCGTGGAGTTGAATGCGGGACTGCTTCCGCGCGCGTTGGCCTCACAGTGGGACCTGATCACTCAATCGCTTCTCAACATTCTTTCGATGCCGCAAGAGGCCGGCTTGCGCGCCGCGTGGCTGGAGCACTTCGAGCGCAACCTCGCGTTGTTTCTGCTCGCGCATCAGCCTGATGCAACGTCGCCGATCGAAGACCGGGCGCAATCGTCGAAGAATCAGGGAAACGATGTGCACGCGAACGGCATCCGCGAGATGGATGCCTTGCTCGCCTACATCGACTCACGGCTCTGCGCGCCGATCTCCCTCGAAGATCTGGCCCGTGCCGCGGGCGTGAGCGTTCGCACGCTGAATATGCTGTGTCATCGTCATCATGGATTGCCGCCGATGGAACTGCTGCGCAACCTGCGGCTCGATGCCGTGCGTGCACGCCTGCTCACCGACGCCTCCGCGAGCATCACCGAGACAGCCCTGGCATTCGGCTTCGGGCATCTCGGCAGGTTCTCCGCGTACTATGCCGCGCGCTTTCACGAGTTGCCGCGCGACACGCAGAGACGCGGTCATACGTGATAGAAGTCGAGCACGGAATCGATCGTATCGTTGAGCAGCACGACATGCTTCTTCATGATGATCCAGCTCGCGCCCGACGGCTTGAGCCGATACGTCGAGTCGCCGAAGAAGTGCGATGCCTGTGTGAAGCGATAAACATGCGTGACCCATTTCGCGGATACTTCGATCTCCCCGTCTTCGAGCGGCTGAATCATCACGTTGCTCACCTGATGCAGCGTGCGCGGCATCGGAGAAGAGGCCGCCGATTTGCCCGTTCCCAGCCGGAAGACGCGATCTTCAAGACCAGCGCGCGTCGCATAGAAGATGAGCGACATGCTGCGCTTCGGGTCCGTCGTATAGACGTGCTCAGATTCCCACTGCGGAATATGGAACTCGGACCTGGGATCGAAGAGTTCCAGATAATCGACCCATTGCCGCCTGTCGCACAGATCCGCCTTGCGATACAGGAATTGTTCAACGCTGCGCTGAATATCCGTCGTCATTGCTGTTCTCCTTGATTCGCCTGGATGCGGGCATCGAGTCCTTTCACGAGCGCATCGCGCCACGCGCAGTGCTGATTCACATACAGCCCCTCGTGCGTCAGCTCGACACCGGTCAGAATCGGCTGGATGCCGAGCGTTTGCGCGTTCGCCGTGCTGCCTTCGATCCACTTGTCGCAGCCGCGCGAGATATCGTTCCATTTCTCCATGCGGCCTTGAAAACCGCGCTGCGCCTCACGGAATTCGGTCAGGTCATCCGGCGTGCCCATGCCCGAAACGTTGAAGAAGTCTTCGAACTGCCGGATGCGATTCTCTCGATCCTCGTCCGATTCGCCTTTCACGCCGATGCACTGACTGATGATCTCCGTCTTGTTCCACGCAACCGGGCGGATGATGCGCAATTGCGAGCTGATCTGATCCATGAAGAAGAGGCTCGGATATAGATTCAGATTACGCAGGCGGTTCATCATCCATTCGGCCTTTTCCTTGCCGTATGCATCGACGAGACGTGGCATGTTGCTCGCATAGCCTGGCCGCACTTCGGGATTCGGCATGTCGCTGAACAGCACGCTGTGACCGTTCTCGAACGAGAACCAGCCGTCGTCGGTATTCGAATCACCCGCTCCGAGTTTGCGATAGTCGAGCGTGCTGTTGACATCGAATCCTTCTTTCGCGTTGATCTCCATGCGATGCGTGACCGTCGCGACATAGTTGTAGTGCACGGTGCTGACGTGATAACCGTCGAGGCCGTTTTCGTTCTGCAGCTTCCAGTTGCCCTGATACGTGTAATGTCCTTTGCCGGGCAGCACTTCGAGCTCGCCGGTCGGCGACTGCGCGACCATCAGGTCGAGAAAGACCTTGGCATCGCCGAGGTTGTCTTCGAGCGACTGAGTGCCTTCGGTATCGAGATTGACGAACACGAAGCCCTTGTAGCTCGCGATGCGCGCCTGCTTCAGATCGCGCTGGGAGATGTCGAATCCCGGTGGATACCCGGACGGCGCCTTCACCTTCAGCAGCTTGCCGTCGGTGCGGAACGTCCATGCATGAAACGAGCACGTGAAGGCCGACTGATGTCCGCGCGAAAGGCGCGTGAGCGTCGCGCCGCGATGCGCGCACGCGTTGATGAGCGCGTGCAATTGACCTTTGCCGTCACGCGTGATGATGAGCGGCTGGCGGCCCGCTTGCATCGTGACGTAATCGTTGGGCTGACTGATCTCGCTCTCGTGACAGGCGTAGATCCACTTCTTCTCGAAGATCATTTCCATTTCGAGATCGAAGAGTTCGGGTTCGGTGAACATCGCTCGCGCCACGCGATAGACGTTGTCTTGCGGCCGAAAATCTAGACAACCCGTGACGAACTCGCGCCACTGCTGTTCCGTACGCTTGGTGGACATCATGTCTCCAGTCAGTTGAGTGGGGATGCGAGGCTCGCTCGCGGAGCTTGCGACATCATGCGGCGCAGCACGAGCGGCGCGCCGCCGGCTGTCTTCTTCGCGATCCATGCCGCGAGCGCCGAATCCATGTAATCGGAGTGGCCGGGGAACCAGTCGGCGAGCGCCTGCGCGAGTTCGACAGCGACATCCGTGTTGCCCGCGGCGGCGAGCGCATTCACTTCGTGCACCGATGCGAGCACCTTGTCGTGTTCTTCGACATGACATTCGCGTGCCGGAAAGGCGTATTGCTCCATGAGCCGCGTCTCCAGCGCGAAGTGCTCTTCGACGTGACGTGCAAGTGTTTGCATCATCGCGGGGACTGCTTCGGGCGCCGCGTGCAGCATCGCGTCGAGGAGGCCGATGAATTCTGCGTGCGTGTCGTCGATGCCACGATGACCGATCAGATAGCGGTCGTCCCATTCGATATGCGTGTCTGTGTTCATGTCGGCGTCCCTCAACTGATGCTCGGTGCGAACTTCTCGAAGTGAAACGATGCCGCGTCGATGCTGTTCTCGCGCAGGTGTTGCGCAACGGCTTCGACCATCGGCGGCGGGCCGCACAGGTAGATGTCCACGTCACCGTCATACAGGTGCGCCGGTTCGAGGTGATGCGTGACGTAGCCTTTCTTCGGATAGCAGCTGTTCGCATCGACGACGCACACTTCGAACGTGAAGTCGGGAATGGCGCGCGTGAAGGCTTCGAGCCGTTCGATCTCGACGACATCGCGATCGGTATTCACGCCGTAAATCAGATGAATGGGATGCGCGCTGCCGCCCGCAGCGACGATCTTGTCGAGCATCGCGAGGAACGGGGCGAGTCCGGTGCCGCCCGCGAGCATGAGGACGGGTCTTGCCATCGAGCGAAGATAGAAGCTGCCGAACGGGCCGTTCATGACGAGCTCGCCACCCGGCGCTGCACGCTCGCTCAGAAAGCCGCTCATGAGGCCGCCGGGAACGTTGCGAATCAGGAACGTGACGGTGTCGCCCCTCGCGGTCATCGAACTGAAGGAGTAAGCGCGATGATGACTCGCTTCTCCCGGCACCTGCAGGTTGGCGTACTGCCCCGGCAGGAACGCGAGCGCACTGAGGGCATCGCTCTGAAGCTCCAGCGCGAACGTGCTGTCCGAAAGCTGCCGCACGTCCTTGATGCGCGTCACGTAGCTTTGCTGCTTCGTGCCGCACGCTTCCGATCCGGTCGGGATGAACACCACGCAATCGGATGAGGGGCGCATCTGGCAGGCGAGGGCGTAGCCCGTATCGGCTTCGTCCTGCGAGAGGGCGTCCTCGATGTACTCGCCGAGCCCGTAGTCGCCCGATTCCACGCGGCATTTACAGGTGGCGCAGGCGCCTTCACGGCAGTCCATTGGAATGCTGATGCCTTGCCGATAGGCGGCGTCCACCACGGTCTCCGACTCGTTGCAACTGATGAATCGTGTGACGCCGTCTTCGAAATTCAACGCGATGCTGTAGCTCATTCCCAGTCTCCATTCCTTGTGCCTCCGCGTTCGCCGCGTGAGGTGTTGCTGTGGAATGAAGTCTAAGAATGCGGTCCGGCGCGCGCTATCCGGAATCTGCGGGAAACATGAGCGGTTCTATCCGTTTTTTGCGCGGCCGTTATGAACGTTCATTCGCGAAGCTGTCACCGAACATCGGATGTCCGCCGGCGGATTCATCGCGCGTCGCTTCGTCCTGCAACACGTCCCAATGCTCGACGATCTTTCCATCCTCGATGCGGAAGATATCGACGGCGATGAGCGGCGCCGGAGTCGATGCGCTCGTGTAACGGCTATGCACCCAGACGAAATCGTCTTTCGCGATAGCCATGTCGTGTTCGAAGCGCACGTCGGCCATCGTTCGGATGAGACCGAACAGGCCTTCGCGTTCGGCGGGAACGAGGCGGCTATGCTGAATGTAACGATCCGACCAGAACTGCTTCGCCTTATCGAAGTCCTTCTTGTTGAAAAGCGTATCCAGCGCTTCGAGAACGAGTTTCTGGTTCTGTTCTTCGATCGAATTTTGCATCGTCAATCTCCAGTTATAATCTGCAGGCCGATCGTACTACACAAACAGCATTGCGCTCGTACTGCTGTTCGTCAAGACACTATTCCGGTTGAAGCAATGGGACACTCACAGGCAGAAAAGGCCGCGAGCCGGGAGCGCATCCTGGAGGCTGCGGCGCAACAGATCAGCGAACGCGGGCTCGACAGCGTTGCCGTCGCGGAGCTGATGCAGAACGCGGGACTCACGAAAGGTGCTTTCTATGGGCATTTCGAGTCGCGCGATGCGATGATCGCGGAAGCCGCACGGCGCGCGATGCAGAACGGCCAGGACAAACTCGATCCGCTTTTCGAAGGCAGGAAGCCGCCGACGCTGGAAAAGGTGATCGATGTCTGGCTCGATCCCGAACATGTCGATAACCTTGGCGGTGGCTGCGGCATCTGCACGCTTGCCGGCGAGGCGCGCTACGGGGGGCCGCAGGTTCAGCAGGTCGTCGCTGACCAGTTCAAGGCGAATGTTGCGCAGATCGCGCGCGCGTTGGGCGATGAGAAGCGCGCCACCGCGCGCGCAACTGCGATCCTTACAGCGATCGTCGGCGCGGTCAGCATGGCGCGCGCGGTCGGCGATCCGGGAATGGCGAAGGCGATCCTCGCGAATACTCGCGCGTTCATTCTGAAGAATCGCGGTGCTGCGTAATGTGATCGCTCTTGTCGGAGGAATATCGCCATGGAATACATCGAAAGCCTGCGCGTCTTCCGTTCCGTCGTCGAATCGAAAAGTTTTACCCGGGCGGCCGATATCCACGGCCTGACGCGCCCCGCGGTATCACGCGCGATCGCCGCGCTCGAAGAGCGCGTCGGCTGCCGGCTGCTGCACCGGACCACGCGACAGATTTCCCTCACGGAAGCGGCCGAGCGATTCTACGAAGGCTGCGTGCGCATTCTCGACGACCTCGATGCGCTCGAAGCCGATGTCGCGAGCCATACGCGCGAGGCGGGCGGCATGCTGCGTCTCGTCGCTCATACGACGGCGGCGCTGAACCGGCTGGTCCCGCTGATCACGCGCTTCAGGCAGGCGCACCCGAAGGTCACGCTCGATGTGACGCTGACCGAACGGCCCGTCGATCTCGTCGCAGAGGGCTTCGATCTCGGCATCCTCGTGCCGTACATGGTGACGAGCGATACCACCGTCGTGCGCCTGCTCGAACGCATTCCGTTCGTGCTGGTCGCGACGCCCGACTATCTGCGCGCGAACTCGCTTCCGCGCGAGCCTTCGCAACTGGCGGATCACCGGTTCGTGCCAATGTCGCCGTCGCTGCGTCGTCCTAGCATCAGCTTTCGCAACGGCGCGGAAGAAATCAGCGTGCCGCTGCGCTTCGACGTGTCGTCGAACAGTCCGATACTCAATCGCGAACTGGTGTTGAGGAGTCTCGGCCTCGGCATGGTGCCGAAGGATCTCGTCGAGGACGAACTGGCGTCCGGCAAGCTCGTGCGCCTGCTCGCTGATTTCGAACTGGTCGACAACAGCGTCGAAATCTGGCTTGCCTACAGCAATCGCGCGTTGCTGCCGGCCAAGGTGCGCGCGTTCATCGACTATGCGGTTGCCTTCTTCGGCGAGCTCTCGCAAGCGCGCTGAAAGCAACGATTGATGCTCGAACCCATAACAGTCTGATCGCCCCGCGTGCATCGCTCGCCGCCGCTCGTCGCACTAAGCTGCGCACATGCACTCGAATGACCTTCACGACGACGACTGTTTCGCCCTGCGCCAGGCCGCGCGGCACATATCGAAGCTGTACGAGCGATATCTGTCCGAGGCCGGCATCACGCCAACGCAGTTCAGCATTCTCAGGACGTTGAGCGGCGCCTCCGGCCTGACGATGACTGAACTCGCCACCGCGATGCTGATGGACCGCACCACGCTCGTGCGCGTGCTCAAGCCGCTTCTGAACGATGACCTCGTGGTCGCGCATCTGGAAGGGCGCGGCAACCGGCTGCGCGTCGTGCTGACTGAACGCGGATCGAAAAAACGCGACGCGGCGGCCGCACATTGGGCTGCCGCGCAGGCGAGTTTCGAGCGTGCGTTCGGACAACGGGAAGCGGAGCGATTGCGCAGCGAACTGTTTCGCATGACGACCAGCCCGTTCGACAGGTAACCCCGACGCAACAAACTGGTGTTTGCAGGCGCATTTATGCGAGGTCAGCCGAACGCTATGGTGTGCATATGCACTTCGCTGGCGACTTTGGTCAGCAACTTCAAATTTCATACGAGCAAACGAAATGGACACGACGATCAATCACTCCCGACTCGGACCGCGCATGAGCGCATGGGCGGCTTCGATCGCGTCGGCGGTGGCGACCATCGGTCTCGCCGGATGCGTCAACTATGCGGGTATTCACAGCGATGCGCATATCGATCCGCCCACGCAGTTCGAGACGAAGCAAAGCCTGCCCGCTGAAGGCGGCCAGTGGCCCGCGATGGACTGGGCGAAACAGTTCGGCGATGCGCAACTGCCCGCGCTCATCGACGAAGCGCTGAAGGGCAATCCGAGCATCGAACAGGCGCGCGCACGCATCGAGAAGGCGACGTCGTATGTCGGCACGTCGAAGTCGGCGCTCTATCCGAATGTGACGGGCAGTTATTCGTGGACGCGTCAGCGTTATTCGGAGAACGGCATCGTGCCGCCGCCTTATGCGGGAACGTGGCAGAGCGAGAACACGGTGCTCGCCAGCGCGTCATGGGATCTCGACCTGTGGGGCAAGAACCGCGAGCGGCTGCGTCAGGCGATCTCGCAGGAAAAAGTCGCCGATGCGGAAGCCGAGCAGGTGCGCATCTCGCTGGCTGCATCGGTGGCGAGCACCTACAACCGTCTTGCGCAACTCTATGCATTGCGCGACATTCAGGCGCGCGAGGTGAAGAATCGCGAGGGCATCTCGCATATCACGGACGGGCGCGTCGGCGCGGGGCTGGATACCAACGTCGAACGGCAGACGGCATATGGCGACACCGCGACGAGCCGCGCGAGCGTCCGCGATCTCGACGGACAGATCACGATCGTTCGATATCAACTGGGCGCGCTGCTCGGCGCGGGACCGGACCGCGGCCTCGCGATTGCGAAGCCAACGCTCGGAGAGGGCGCGAACGTCGCGCTTCCCGATAACCTGCCCGCCGATCTGCTGTCGCGCCGTCCGGACATCGTCGCAGCCTATTGGCAAGTCGATGCCGCCACGCACGACGTGAAGGAAGCCAAGGCCGAGTTCTTCCCCGACGTGAATCTGTCGGCGGCGGCCGGGCTCGATGCATTCGGCTGGGGACGCTTTCTCACGGCGGGCAGCCGTCAGATGCAACTTGCATCCGCGATCCATCTGCCGATCTTCGATGCCGGTGCGTTGCGCGCGCAACTGAAGGGCCGCTACGCGGACTTCGACTACGACGTCGCGACCTACAACCAGACGCTCATCAATGCATTGTCCGATGTGGCCACGCAAGTCTCGCAGGTCCGCTCCGCCGATCTTCAGCTCGTCGATGCGCGGCAGGCGCTCGACGCGCAAACGAAGGCATATCAACTCGCGCTCGTTCGCTACAGGTCCGGCCTCGCCCAGCAATTGACCGTGCTGAACGCCGACGACAACCGCCTCGCCGCGGAGACGGCCGTCCTCAATCTCGAGATGGACCGCCGCGGCACGCAGATCGCGCTGATAAAGGCGCTGGGCGGAGGCTTCGATGCGTCGCACGAAGGACTTGTCGCGACCGCGCAGACACCGATTCCCGCATCGCGCGCCGAATGAATCGTTATCAATTTTCGCTGGAGTTATCGATGAACACACCGCAATCGCCGTCGACTGGTGCGCCGGCCAGTAAGTCTTCCAAACGCAAGATTCTGCTCGCGCTGCTCGCCGCAACGCTCGGTTTGAGCGGAGCCGCATACGGAGCGTACTATTATCTCGACGCCCGCTATTCACGTCGATACCGACGATGCCTATGTCAACGGCAATGTCGTGCAGATCACGCCGCAGGTCACGGGCACCGTGATCGCGGTCAACGCGGACAACACGCAAGTGGTGAAGACCGGCGAGCCGCTCGTGCAGATCGATCCCGCCGACGCGCGCATCGCGCTGGATCAGGCCGAGGCCAATCTGGGGCAGACGGTGCGCCAGATTCACGGCCTTTACGTCAACGACGACAAATATCGCGCGGACATCGCGCAGCGCCGCTCTGATCTCGCGAAGGCGCAGGACGACTTGCGTCGACGTCTTTCGACCGGCATGACCGGCGCGGTTTCCGACGAAGAGATTTCGCACGCACGCGACGCCGTGCGCTCGGCGCAGGCCGCGCTCGACTCGGCCCAGCAGCAGCTCGGCGCGAATCGCGCGCTGACGGCGAACGTGGCGATCGATCAGCATCCCGACGTGCAGGCGAGTGCGGCCCATGTTCGCGACGCGTATCTCGCGTATGCGCGCACGACTTTGCCCGCACCGGTGAGCGGCTACGTCGCACAGCGCACCGTGCAGGTCGGCCAGCGCGTCTCGCCCGGCACGCCGATGATGTCGATCGTGCCGCTCGATCAGGTGTGGGTCGATGCGAACTTCAAGGAATGGCAGCTTCGTCACATTCGCGTCGGGCAGCCGGTCGAGCTGACGGCGGACGTGTATGGCTCGAAGATCGTCTATCACGGGAAGGTCGTGGGCTTTACGCCGGGCACCGGTTCGGCGCTCGCGCTCCTGCCTGCGCAAAACGCGACTGGCAACTGGATCAAGGTGGTGCAGCGCCTGCCGGTGCGCATCGCGATTCCGCCCGACGAACTGGAGAAGCATCCGCTGCGCGTGGGGCTTTCGATGAACGTCGATGTCGATGTCAAGAACACCTACGGCGATCAGCCCGAGAACTGGACCGCGTCGGCCTATAAAACCGATGTCTTCGCGAAGTACGGCGACGAAGCGAATGCCGCGATCTCGCGCATCGTCACCGCGAACGAATGACCGGAGCCGCGTCATGTCCAACCAGGCTATCAATCATCCCCCCCTCACGGGCGCCGCGCTCGCGCTCGGTTCGCTGAGCGTGGGCCTCGCGGGCTTCATGACGGTGCTCGACTCGTCGATTGCCAACGTCGCGATTCCGACCATTTCGGGCAATGTCGGCGTGTCCGTCGATGAAGGCACGTGGGTCATCACCGTCTTCGCGGCCGCCAACGCGATCGCGATTCCGCTGACCGGCTGGCTTACTCAGCGCTTCGGGCAGGTGCGCCTGTTCGTCGGCTCGATCCTGCTGTTTACGATCGCGTCGTGGTTGTGCGGCATTGCGCCGTCGCTGCCAACCCTGCTGCTCGCGCGCGTATTGCAGGGCGCCGTGGCCGGTCCGCTGATTCCGATGTCGCAAGCGCTGCTGCTGAGTTCCTGGCCCAAGGCGAAATCGTCGCTGGCGCTCGCACTCTTTTCGATGATCGTCGTGACCGGCCCGATCGTCGGCCCCGCGCTCGGCGGCTGGGTGACGGACAGCTATAGCTGGTCGTGGATCTTCTACATCAACATTCCGGTCGGCCTGTTCGCCGCTGCGATGGTATGGATGCTGTATCGCCATCGCGACACGCCCGCGAGGAAATTACCGTTCGATGTCGTTGGGTTGGTGTTGTTGATCGTCTGGGTCACGGCGCTTCAGGTGATGCTCGACAAGGGCAAGGACCTTGACTGGTTCTCGTCGAACACGATCATCGTGCTGACGATCGTGGCCGTCGCGGGTCTGGCCTTGTTCGTGATCTGGGAGTTGACGGAGAAGAACCCGATTGTCGATCTCACTTTGTTCAAGGAGCGCAATTTTCTCGGTGGCACCATTTCGATTGCAGTCGCGTATGCGATCTTCTTCGGCACGCTCGTGCTGCTGCCGCAATGGATGCAGGAGTATCTCGGCTATCGCGCGGTCGATGCAGGACTCGCGACCGCGCCGCTCGGCATCTTCGCGGTGATCGGCGCGCCGATCATGGGCAAGATCCTGCCGCGTTCGGATGCGCGCATCATCGGCACGTTCGCGTTCATCGGCTTCGCGGCGGTCTATTACATGCGCTCGTTCTTCTATACCGATCTGAGCGAGGGCTACATCATCCTGCCGACCTTGCTGCAAGGCATTCCGATGGCGTTGTTCTTCGCGCCTCTCACGGTGATCATCCTGTCGGGGCAGCCGCCCGAGAAGGTGCCGGCGGCAGCGGGGCTTTCCACCTTTGGACGCATCTTCTTCGGCGGCATCGGCACGTCGCTGGCGAGCGTCGTGTGGAACAACCGAACCATTCTGCATCATGAAGTGCTGACCCAGCAGTCGAGCGCGACCAACCCGATCTTCAATACGCAGATCCATGACTATCATTCGGTGCTCGGCCTCGGGCAGCAGGCGTCGTATGCGCTGTTCGATCAGACCGTGCAGACGCAGGCCGCGATGCTGGGCCTGAACGATGTGTTCTACGGCGCGGCCGTCATCATGATCATCATTATTCCGCTCATCTGGATCACGAAGCCGGGCAAGGCGGGCGGGGCGAGCGACGCGGCGGCGGCCGCGCACTGACATCCGCGATCTCATGAACAGGCCGGGGTGGACCCGGCCTGATTTCATTGTGGCGTTCGATATGTGCAGCGTTGCACAGATCAGGCAGCCTTGATGAGTCCGAGCTGTTGCAGCGCGGTCACGCCGTCGTCGAGTCCGATTTCTTCGACTATCTTCCCGTCTCTGAGTCGAAGCACCGTCGTGCCGGTAAAGCGCATTTTCCGACCGGTCGCAGCCGGCAACGATCCGATGAGGAAGTCGTTGAATGCAGTGCCGGTATGTGTGCCGCCGCCTTCCCATCGGCCGACGACATAGTCTCCCTCGGCGATGAGGTCAGCGGCGCCCCAGAAATTGAGGTCGGGAAACGCTTCACGGAAACCGTTCATGAAAGCCTTGATGTCTTCGTGGCCACGTCGCGGCTCGTGCAGCGAATAGTGAAGAAGCATGTCGGGTGCAGCGAGTTCATCGACGATGTCGAGTTTGCATGTCTTGCCCCAGAAATCGGTGAACCAACGCCCCACGATGGATTTGTTGTCGTCTTCCTTGGACATGGTGAGTTCCTCATTGAATGATGTTGGGAGAGAGGGGCTTTCGCTTCCCTCTGACTCAACGATATTCACGCGAGCAGTCGGGTGCCCCCCGATTCTTGCTGCAACACTCGATAGTGATGCTTTGTTCGCATCAGTCAGACAGCAAGAATCGGGGTGTCTGGGGCGGGGCAGATGCCGTATGTTTCCTGTTCGTCGCCTATCGACTGGAGGTCGATCATGTTGCCGCTACCACTATCGCTTCATGCGCTCGCAGCCCAACGCGGAGATGGACTGCGTCCTGAACTCAGAGCGCTATTCGAACGTCACGCAGAGATAGTGACGGGCCTCGCTGCTGCCATTGAGCCTCTCGGGCAAGTATCTCTGTGCCAAGTGACAGACGCAGCCCTTGGCGAAGACCTTGAGGCTGCACAGCGGCGTAGCCTACGACGTACTTTTCTTCCGTGCCGGAGTCATCGCCCTTCGCCGGGCGCACGGCGCGTTCATGCACGTGCGAGGCCGGCGTGCGGGCGATCATGAGACTGAGCAACTCGGGACGGTTGTAATAGCTCGCAGCGTCCATCAACATCTTGCGGCGGTCGATCGACGTGAAGTCGAGATCCAAGATGACTTCGCCTTCGCCCGAGCGCAGCGGCTCTGCCATCAACACGCCGTCGGGCGACACAATCGTGGTGAAGCAACCAGACCCGTGCGAAGAGCGAGCATCAAGGTAATCAGCGTCGAAATATTTACGCTGTATCCGCGGTTATTTGATCAGGCGACACGATGAGCCCGATGTCGATGATCGACGCATGGACCATGCTTTCGCGAATAAACGTCAGGAGCCGCGGCTTCTCGGTCAAGCCGAGCATCGGGGTAAGGGCCCAATCGAGCACGACCGCAGTCTTTATGCGGGTCAAACGAGACCGTTCGTCTGGTGAACTGTATTTGACATAAGTAACATGATAATTTGAACTCCGAATAATATCCTGTGAACGCGATCGGATTGAGGTGCTAGTGGTCTTGCTGACGTGCAAATGCGACTGGCGCGGTTACTCGTACAAGTCCGCGTGGTACGCCAGAAAGCTCCCTCACCATGGCGAAGCTTGACGCGATCTGAGCATACTGGCTCCTCGTACTGTCCACGAGCTGCTGTCCGGCCTCTGTCAGGCGGACGCTACGTGTCGTTCGCTACACTAATGATATTCCTGCCGCTCGCTCAAGTTCGGCGATGCGGTGGCTCATTGCCGCTTTGCTAACGCCAAGTCGGCTAGCCGCCGCTGTGTATGTTCCCTGCTCGGCAAGCATGGTCAGCCAATGCAGATGGATCCAGAGATCCTCGATGTTTGTGCAGCCATACGGTGATTGTTCATTCCTCAAAACATTAATTTCAATAGTACCTCCTTTCGCTGCACATGAACGACTTCTACACTGACTTCACACTTAGGCCTCTGGAGACACTGCAATGCAAGCGTTTGAAGACACCAACGACGTCGGCCATTTCATTAACGGCGCGCGCGTCGCAGGCACGGGCTCGCGAACCCAGCCGATATTTAACCCCGCCACAGGCGCCCATGCTCGGAGACTTCTTCTGGGCGAAGCGGCAGAGGTGGAAGCTGCAGTCGCCAGTGCGCAGAAAGCCTTCCCCGCATGGAGCGACACGCCTCCGATCAAGCGTGCCCGCGTCATGCTTCGGTTCCTGGAGTTGATGAACAAGCACCGCGATGAACTTGCAGCCATCATCACCGCAGAACATGGCAAAGTGTTTTCCGATGCGCAGGGAGAAGTCTCGCGCGGCATCGATGTCATCGAGTTCGCTTGTGGGATTCCGCAGCTATTAAAGGGAGACTATACGGAACAGGTCTCAACGGGCATTGATAATTGGACGATGCGCCAGGCTCTGGGCGTGGTAGCAGGGATCACACCTTTCAATTTCCCGTGTATGGTCCCGTGCTGGATGTATCCGGTCGCTATCGCGGCCGGAAACACGTTTATCCTTAAGCCGAGCGAGCGCGATCCGTCGGCGGCGCTCTTCATGGCGGACCTGCTCAAGAAGGCTGGGCTGCCCGACGGCGTTTTCAATGTCGTTCAGGGCGATAAGGCCGTTGTCGACGCACTCCTCGTCCACCCTGATGTAAGAGCGGTCAGCTTTGTCGGGTCGACCCCGATCGCCAACTACATCTATGAGACAGGTGCCAAGCACGGCAAGCGCGTCCAGGCGCTCGGCGGAGCCAAGAACCACATGGTGGTGATGCCCGATGCAGACATCGAAAAGACGGTTGACGCCCTGATCGGTGCGGCATACGGCTCGGCCGGCGAGCGTTGCATGGCAATTTCGGTCGCACTCTTCGTGGGTGATGCCGCAGAAAAGGTAATGCCACTCCTCGAAGAACGCACGCGTACCTTGATCATCAAAAATGGCATGGAGCCGGATGCCGAGATGGGCCCGATCGTTACGCGACAGGCTCTCAAATGTATCGAGGGTTACATCGCGGAAGGCGTAAAGGAAGGCGCTACACTTGTCGTCGATGGCCGCGGCCTGAAGGTCTCCGGTCACGAAGACGGCTTCTTCACGGGTGGCACGCTGTTCGACAACGTCACGCCCGACATGCGCATCTATAAAGAAGAGATTTTCGGACCGGTGCTGGCGTGCGTTCGGGTCCAGGATTTCTCGGAGGCGGTTGAACTGATCAACGCACACGAGTTCGGAAACGGTGTTGCCTGTTTCACGAGCGATGGCCACATCGCCCGCGAGTTTGGACGCCGAATTCAGGTGGGTATGGTTGGTATCAACGTACCGATTCCCGTGCCGATGGCATGGCACGGTTTCGGGGGGTGGAAGCGAAGCCTCTTTGGCGATACACATGCATATGGTGAGGAGGGCGTACGCTTCTACACTCGGCGATCGCGACTTGACTTTTGGCCAGTGGGATGTCAACTTACGGAGAAGATGTATGTATATGCATTCGTTTTGGCGAATCGGTACGATCCGCCAAACCATCGAGATGCCTGGCTAGGACCGACTTCATGTTCACTGACTGCTACTGTACTCAATTTCGACGTTCGGCCAACAGGTTGACGAGCATCTACGACGCGGCCCTTCGTCCGGTTGGATTGAAAATCACTCAGTTCTCGCTTTTGCGGGCGCTCGAGCGTCTCGGAACGGCGACCTACGGCGAAATTGCCGAGGAAGCGGCCTTGGACCAAACGACGATCTCCCGGAACCTGAAAATTCTGATTAACGCTGGCTGGGTTAGCGTCAGCGTTGATCCCGAACAAGACGCCCGATTTCGATTGGCTCGGTTGAGCAAAGAAGGGGTGAAGAAGCTGCGAAGCGCGGAACCGTACTGGAGTGTCGCTCAGCGTCGCGTGGAAGACGGCGTCCAAGGCTTCCTCAACGGCCCCGCAAATAAGCAACTTCTCGAAGCGCTGGAGACGTTGCAACGCGTCGCAATCAAGTAGGGAAGCCTCAGGGAATATCCCTAACCAAAGCAACTCGAAAAACGGCTTTTCGCGTATTGACTTGCATAGTGCGCCATATAACATGTATCTACATGTACTTTGCGGTGCGTTTCGGCCGATGCCGACCGGAAAATTCAGATTAATAGTTGTAGCTACAACCTCTGACTCATTCCGACCAGGTAACAGCGTCGGAAGGATCACATTCGGTTAAACGTCCTTATCGGAGATTTGAAAAATGCCTACTTACATGGCGGCCTCAAAAGCGAGGTGCAACACCTATCTCGTATAAGGTGTTGCAATGCCCGACAAAACTATTTCATACCAGCATCTTCAACCTGAAGAACGCCTCGCCATCGCAAGCCTACGACTGCAGGATGTGAGCATTCGGGCCATGGCCCGAATGCTCGGTCGCTCGCCGTCCACCGTGAGCCGTGAACTGACGCGCAACAGCTCTCCTGCTGGCTACGCATCCGTGCCAGCTCAAGCACTATGCGCCGCCCGCCGTAGCGCTGGGCGCGGCCCCGCCAAGCTTTGCACGCAGGGCGTTCGCTGGCGGGTTGTGCTCACGTTGCTGGACTGGAAGTGGTCGCCCCAGCAGATATCGGGCACACTTAGGCGAATGTATCCGACCGACCCGACCCAGCACGTATCGCACGAAACCATCTACACGGCTATCTACGCTCAGCCGCGCGGCGAACTGCGCCGCCAGTTGATTGCCTGCCTGCGCCACGGCCACAGTACCCGTATGTCCCGCACACGCGGCACAGACCGACGCGGGCAGATTCCCGAGATGGTGAGTATTCACGTGCGCCCGCCCGAAATCGAAGACCGCCTGCTGCCTGGACACTGGGAAGGCGACTTTATAAAAGGCGCCGGCAACCAATCCTCCGTTGGCGTACTGGTTGAGCGCACCAGCCGCCTGGTGTTGCTTGCCAAGATGGAGGATGCTACGGCCGCCTCAGCTCTGGCGGGCTTCTCGGCCAAACTCAATTCGATTCCTGAACCCCTGCGCCAGAGCTTCACCTATGACCAGGGCAAGGAACTCGCGCGCCATCAGGAACTCGCCGCGGCCACCGGCGTGCGCGTGTACTTCTGCGACCCGCACAGCCCGTGGCAACGCGGCACTTGCGAAAACACCAACGGATTGTTGCGCCAGTACTTACCTAAGGGAACCGACCTCTCGGTCTACACACAAGACGAACTCGATGCTATCGCCGACAGCTTGAACAACCGGCCGCGCGCAACTCACGCGTTTCATTCACCGTTCGAGGTCTTCGCCGCCACGCTCGCCTCAGCAAGTCAACCTCAAGACGCTAAACATTAACCCCTTGTTGCACTTCGGCTTGAAACCGCCCATCGTATCAGCAACACAAAACCTCCTGACGCCTGATCACAAGAGAAAGGTTGCGAAGGAAATTACCCGCGCCCATAGCCAAGCAACAGGCGCGCAAAGTTTTTTTGCCCAGGTCACTTTTACTGAAATTCCAAACGGCTCACATTTTATGGGTGGAGTTCAGATCGACACGCCGCAAGTATTCATTCACGGCCACATCCGTGCCGGTCGCACGGAAGAGCAAAAGCGGCGCTTGCTTGCGGATATCACGGAGTCGATCCACGTCGCAACGTCAATCGAGAAACGGTTTTTGTGGACCTATATTTCCGAGTTGCCGCCAACGAACATGGTGGAGTACGGGGAGGTTCTGCCGCAACCTGGCAAGGAAGCCGAGTGGCTCGAGTCGCTGCCTTCCGAGGTTCGCGATTACATGCTGAAGTTAAGCGCAGACCAATAACGCACCCAAACGACCCAAAAATTCTCGTAGGAGACGCCCTTGAATTCCTCAGCCCTTCCTTTGCAAGAGTCACATCGGATGACTTCCGACCAACGCAAGATCATATTTGCTTCGTCGCTTGGTACTGTCTTTGAGTGGTATGACTTTTACCTTTATGGTTCGCTTGCAACTGTGGTCGGAAAGCAGTTTTTCTCTGGAGTGAACGAAACGGCGGCGTTCATCTTCGCGTTGCTCGCATTTGCGGCGGGGTTTGCAGTACGTCCCTTTGGTGCGCTTGTGTTTGGGCGTCTTGGTGATCTTGTTGGCCGCAAGTACACGTTCCTTGTGACCATTCTGCTGATGGGTGCTTCGACGTTCCTGGTCGGCGTTTTGCCTTCGTACGCAAGTATCGGTATCACGGCCCCGGTAATGCTCATCGTGCTGCGGTTAGTTCAGGGACTCGCACTCGGCGGGGAATATGGCGGAGCAGCGACCTATGTGGCCGAACATGCGCCGGCGACGAAGCGAGGTGGTTACACAGCGTGGATTCAGACCACAGCAACGCTCGGGTTTTTTCTTTCGTTGCTGGTTATCCTTGGGACCCGTTTGATTGCAGGTGAGTCGGCCTTCGCCGACTGGGCATGGCGCATCCCGTTTGTATTCTCGATAGTCCTCGTGTCGATTTCGGTGTGGATTCGACTCACTCTCAGCGAATCGCCGGTCTTCCTTAAAATGAAGTCGGAGAATGCGACTTCGAAAGCGCCGATCAAAGAGGCGTTCGGTGAGTGGAAAAACGTGCGCCTCGTACTGATTGCCCTGTTCGGCGTAGTTGCGGGTCAGGCGGTGATCTGGTATGCAGGCCAGTTCTATGCGCTCTTTTTCTTGACGCAGACGCTGAAGGTTAATCCGGTGACTGCGAACCTCCTGATTGCTGCGGCCCTATTAATTGGTACTCCTATGATTGTGCTATTTGGTACGCTTTCAGATCGAGTCGGCCGCAAGCCTGTCATCCTCAGCGGGTTTCTCTTGGCGATCGTACTGTACTTCCCGATCTTTCATGGACTGACCATGTTTGGAAATCCCGCGCTGTATGCCGCGCAGGAGAAGGCGCCGGTGACGGTTGTCGCGGATCCTAGCACCTGTTCGTTTCAGTTCAATCCAGTCGGAACGTCGAGCTTTACAAACTCGTGCGATCTCGCAAAGTCATTCTTAGCAAAATCGGGGGTGAACTATTCGAATCAAGTCGCTCCGGCTGGTTCAGTTGCCTATATAAAAGTTGGCGACGAGCGCATTGAAAGCGTAGATACTGCGAAACTGGACAAGACTCTAGGCGCCCAGAAAATCAAAGATTTTGAAACCAAACTTGGTTTTGTTATCAAGTCTGTCGGCTATCCGACTTCGTCGGACCCGAAACTCATCAATTACCCGATGGTGCTGTTGCTTCTCGTTGGGCTGGTTCTAACTGTTGCAATGGTTTATGGACCAATCGCTGCGACGCTGGTTGAACTGTTCCCTACGCGTATCCGCTATACGGCGATGTCGCTGCCGTATCACATCGGAAACGGCTGGTTTGGAGGCTTTCTGCCGACGACTGCGTTCGCACTGGTGGCCGCAACCGGAAATATCTATGCCGGCGTGTGGTATCCGGTTGTGATCGCAGCCATCTCTCTGGTGATAGGATTTTTCTTCCTGCCGGAAACCCGCTTGCGCACCATCGATGACTAAATCATCACATCGGTGAATAGTGCTGCGCTCAATGAAGGACGCAGCGTTCGATTGGTTACCGTATATAGGCTACCGCGCACGCCAGAGTGGTGTGCGCAGATAGCCGATGTTCAAAGTTCGCAAGTTAGAAACTGTGCGACTCCATGACCAAAGCTCCAGTCTTCATCGGAATTGGTAACGAACGACACAACAACATCGCTCGGTTCGATGCCGCAGTATTCCTGAAGCAGACGGGTGAGCATCCTGTAAAAATTCTGCTTTGCTGCCTGGAGTCGAGGTCGGCTGATCACAGTCATCATGATCATGTTGTTCGTACGGGTGATACCAAGGCCCGTGTCTTCGATGATCAGGTGCGATGCACGATGTTCGTAGACGACCTGATAACGGTCCCCTTCAGGCACCTGAAACGAGTCGACAACGGCGCGATGGGCTGCGTCGAGCATCGATGTTATTTGAGAAGTACTACGACCTTCAAGAATGTCGAATTTGACGAGAGGCATGGTTTTCTCCTGATAGAAATGTGAGGTCGATGAATCTGCTAACCGGTGAATCCAGTGTATTTCTATCGATTCACGAATTAAATAGCGCGTGCGATAAATCATTGTTCAAGAAAATGAACAATGATTGTGCGGACGCCATTGAGTGTTGTGAGAACGATCCCGCGGACGAAGTGTCTTCGGGATGAGGATTCCCTACTGCGCAGTACGACGTGTTAGATTTCGGTGCATCTAGGTCATTTGAGGATGACGCCGTCGCTACGTACGACCCGCGCGCAGATTATCGACGTGCTTTCGTCGCAGGCCAATATTGCTGGCTATAAGGCAGTCCGATTAGGCGCAACGGCCAGGATTGACACTATGCGGGAGGAATAGGCCTCCGCTCGAGCAACTTCGGCGCAGTCTCCGTCACTGCGCATTTGAATGTTAGCAGTCGTTTATGTAGCAAGGAGAAAGCAGAAATGACATGCTCGTAAGAGACGATTTTGCTAAAGGCGTTGACCACATAAAAAAACCGAGCTCGACGTCGATGACTGTGCTTTCGTCAGCTTTAATTGCCTGCGTCAGCAGCGTCACAATAACCTTTCACAAGGGTCGAACGAACCATTCGACCAAGAGATCGAAGCGCTCTCGGCACCTTGTATGACGAGGCATTCGATGCGGTCGGCATCGAACGGATTGCGGTGCAGAACGACGGCGTGCCGCCCACGCTGCAGAATCTGGCGACGACGCTTGTCATCAAGATATCCGCCGTGACTCACGCGCTCCGGCCGCTCGTTCGCGACGGGTTGGTCGCCCTGCGCCCCGACGAACAGGACGGGCGTGCCAAGTGCGCTGCATTGAGGCGCGAGTTCGAGTGGCGTTACTGCACTGGACCGAAGTCAACGAGCGCGTCGAAGGTGTGCTCGGGCGGGAATCGGCCGCGGCCTTGCGGGCGCTGGCCGATCATGCCGCGTCGGATGACTTCCTCGCGGCTTACGAAAGCGCCCGCGCGAATGAAGTCTCATTCGCCCGCGCGAATGAAGTCTCATCTTCAGAATAAGGATCGATGGCGGCAATGGCCGGAAACCTTGCGCATGTGACATTGGAGCGGCCCCGTATCCGATCAAGAATGGGGCTTTCGAGGAGTACGACCATGCCCTACCTGCAGTTGGATGTACGCGGTCACTATCCGGTGAAAGAAAAGCAGCGCCTGGCGCTGAAGATGAGCGAGACCTACGCGCAGATGATGTCGGTGGATGTCCGGCGCATCAGCGTTGCGATTCGGGAACTGGGTGATGGTGGCGTGTGGCGGATTCCCGCACCAGGTGAAGAACCCGTGCCGGTCGCGGTCATGATGCTGGACATTAGAAAGGGCAGGCCGCCCGAGTTGCGTATGGACGTGGCGAAAGCGCTATGCGCGCATTGCATCGAGATTCTCGGGCTGCGTGAGGACCGGCTCAATGTCGAATTTACGCAGCATTCCGGGGACGAGATGTATCACCCGACGCTGGGCGGTTATAGCCCGGAGTGGACGCCCGGCGAACAATAGGAAGAGCAATGAGACAAGCGTCGCTTGCGATGCAGCTCAGTGCGCAAGCGGCGTGGCTCCCGACGCTCGCTGAATGGACTGCGGCGGCTGACCGAACGCACGCAGGAAGGCTTGGCGCATGCGTTCACGGTCACCGAAACCGGTCTCTCGCGCGACCACCTCGATCGGATGACGCGTTGTCTCCATCATCAGTCGCGCCGCTTCCACGCGCAGCCGCTCGACCGCCTTGGCGGTGCCCCGTTTCCTCACGAAATACCCGGCTGAACTGACGCGGGCTGAGTCGTGCCGCTTCGGCCAGCCGCTCGACCGATAAATCGCTCGCCAGATTTTCGCTCGCATAGGTGAGCGCCATCTGCACGCGGTCCGAGCGTGCTCCCATCTCAAGTAGCGCCGAGAATTGCGATTGGCCGCCCCCGCGCCGTTGATACAGCACGAGTTTGCGCGCGACCATGCGCGAAGTCTCCAGCCCGAAATCGCTTTCGACGATTGCGAGCGCGAGATCCACGCCGGCGCTCATACCCGCCGAGGTGCACATCTGCCCATCGACCACGTAGATGCGGTCTTCTTCGAGTCGGATGTTCGGATACTGCGTCTGGAAGGCACGCGCGTGAAACCAGTGCGTCGTGGCTCCCTGCAGGAGGCGCTCGGCGGGAAGCGGTATTTCGTTGGCTATGCCGCTCTTTTCTTCTCGTGGGCTTTGATGCCCTCCATGAACTGCACGGATGCATAGCTCTTCGTGATGTTCTTCAGGCGAGTAACTGCATCCGCCTCAATCTCCTGAATGTCGTTGACACCTTGGAAGTTGGCACGAAAGGCAGCTTGATAGTGATTGTCGAACAGCTCGGTAATCTCCCTTAGTCGGTCATCAGCGCCCGAGTTCGTGAACAACACCGATTTCGGGCTTTTCGGGTCATTGAAGACGTTATGTGGTCTTGTTGGGGTGTAGCCAGCGGGAACCGACCGGTAACCGCAGGCCGACCGGTTGACATAACGCGTGTGTCGTTAGGCGCAGATCGGGAGAGTTCGAGCACGTTGTTCAGCGACCAACTCGGAGCATGCCGATGTTATATTAATCAGGTACTGAATCTGTTCGAAACGCATTTTGCAAACTCGACAAGCCAAGTGCAAGCACCCGTCGTGTTACCTAGGAACTTCATATGAGCAACATCCCGTTCGATCCATCAAGATTCACCGTGCCTAACGCAAAGCCTTTGCCGGTTGTCTTGTTGCTCGATGTCAGCGGAAGCATGGGCGGCGAAAAAATTCGCACGCTGAACGAGGCCGTTCGCGACATGCTGAATGCGTTTCGCGACACGGAGACGAACGAGACCGAAATCTCCGTTGCCATCATCACATTTGGTTCCGAGGTCAAGCTGCATCAGCCGCTGGCCAGTGCGGGCGATATCGAGTGGCAGGACCTCGTCCCCGGTGGCCTGACACCGCTGGGCGTCGCACTCCAGATGGCGAAGGCAATGCTCGAGGACAGAGACGTCGTGCCGTCGCGTGCATATCGGCCGACCGTTGTGCTCGTTTCGGACGGGCATCCGGACCCGGGCTGGGAAGCGCCGCTGCGTGACTTCATCAGCGATGGCCGCTCGGCCAAATGCGACCGCATGGCCATGGCGATCGGCGCGAAGGCGAACGAAGCTGTCCTCGGTGAATTCATCGCTGGGACATCAAACCAGCTTTTCTATTCCGAGAACGCCCGACAGCTCAGGGAATTCTTCAAGTTCGTCACTATGTCCGTGACCATCCGGACGCAATCGCAAACGCCGAATGTCGTGCCGGATGCAAAGCTCATCGAGGTCAAGCCGGCCACCATCGAGGCACGCCCGGAGAAGCACGCAGTCGCGACCGAAAACGTGTCCGAGGACGCGGCCGACTATTGGTAATGCATCCGACAACCGATGTAGAGTCCAAAATAGAATGAGAAAGTTTCTGCTGACGTGGTATGGAATCACCGATTTTCGGGCATCGTTGGAATTCGAGCACACGGACGGACCGATCGCGGCGGCACTCGCGGCAGGCCATTACTCCGATGTCGTCATCCTCTGCTATACGCGCGCCGATGCCGCTCCGGACGAATGCGCGGCGACCCACGCCGCCTTCGAGCATGAACTGGCGGCTATCCGCGCTGCGGGTCACGAGAAAGACTGGAAAACGACTGCCGATTTCGTTTCCAGGTTCGCCAACACCGAAGCCGCACACCGGCACTTCGAGCGCTGGCTGAAAAAGAAAGCGCATGAGATCGGCCGTTTCTCGAACTTCGTTTTCAAGAGCGAGAGGTTGCGTGAGCTGAACGACTCCGAAGGCATCTACGCCTGCGCCATTCGCGCGTTGGATTTAGTCGCGGAGCAGAGCGGCGACAAGCTCGTGACGCTCTATCTCAGTCCCGGAACGCCCGTCATGGCGTACGTCTGGTCACTGGCCGCACTGGCACGTCCCGGACTCAAGAAGCGGCTCATTGCATCGCCTGTCATCGGCAAGCCACCGGAGACGGTTGCATTGCCCGCCGAATGGCTGGATCGATACGGCGTCAATCAGCGCGCGATCCGCCACGCCGACGATGGATTCGACGTGACCTTCCATCTGTTTGGAGAACAGCGCATGCCCGCCTTGCTGGGCATTCGGCAATTCGAATCGAAACGCCATATTTTCGTGAATTCGAAGGCGTTTCCTGCTAGCTGCATGCAACCGTTCCTGTCCGACGGCCAGCCGGAGGAACTGAACGTCGATCCGTGGGATGCCCGGGCCGTCCGCGAACGGATCATGCACGTAGCCGAGAGCCTGTCGCCCGACGATCGCATCGGCATGAACGTGACCGGCGGCACGAAGCTGATGTTCGCCGGGGCGCTCTCGGCAGCGCGCGCACTGGGTGCGGTTCCGTTCTACTTCGACAGCCAGCACCGGCGTGTGACCTTCGTCGATAGTCTCCATAGTTCGGCCATCAAGCCGGTGGATTCGGTCGAGACGTTCCTGAAGCTGCACGGTGACGGGCTGACGATCGAGGAAAGCGGTGTCGCGGAAGTGGGCTCGCCGGATCGCCTGCGTCTGACGGAAGCGCTCTGGAAGCACCGGTCTGAGATGACGAAGCACTACAACCGCCTCTGCGAGATCAGAAACAAACACCGGAACCGCCGACAAGCCACCGCTTTCAGGGTGCAATGCGGCAGTTTCGTCTTCAGCATGGATGACAACCACGCGGCAACAGCCGTCGTCGATGACCTGAACCTGCGCTTCGAAAACTGGCCCGACTTCGCAAGCTATCTTTCCGGAGGATGGCTAGAGGAATACGTCTATCTGCATTGCAGACCCTATGAGGACCGCGGCGTCATCAAGGACCTGCGCATCAATGTGAAGCTGAAGCTGAGCCAGAAAGCGGGCCATGAGCGGCCGAAGCTGACCGATTTCAACGAACTCGATATCACATTCACCGATGGCCACAGCTTGTACATCGTCGAATGCAAGGCCGGCAATGTGACGCAGGACCACGTGATGAAGTTGCAGAACCTCGTGCGCTACTACGGCGGCGTCGAAGGTCGGGGGATTCTCGCCTGCTGTTTCGGTCCCGAACGGGAAGCGATTCGAAGAAAAATCGAGAACGCCGGATTGGCGGTCTGTCCGGGGCCGTCGTTCTCCGATCAACTCAAGACGCTTATGGACGGCATTGCGGCGCGGGCCGGAAGCGTCGGAGTGGCGTAATGGCGGTTCACCTCGTGTGCGACATCTCCGGCAGCATGAGCGACAGTGGCAAGCCGTTCATCATGAGGACGCTCGTCACGACCGTTGCCCAATGGGCGCGCCTCGGCTATGGACAAACGGAACTCACGCTCAGCACCTGGGGCGCGGAAGTACGCGAACACACTGACTGGCGCGCGGAACATGAGTGCCCCGCCGCACTGCTCGCCTGCGAAGGCAGTTCCAGCGCCGATGCACTGACTGGCCTGCTCGAAGCAAACCGGGACGACACGTTCCTGCTTTTCACGGACGGATTCTGGGCGCAAGGCGTGGAGAAGCAGTTGAAACAGTGGAAGGGATGCCTGCCGCCGGGTGCATTTCGCATCGTCAAGGTGGGCGCGGATGCGAATCCCCGACTCAAGGGCGAACATGTATTTGCCGCAGAGGATTTGCTCGCCGCGCTAGATGGCTTGTCCGGAGGCAGTCCGTCATGACGCTGTGGAAGAGTTTCGGCGCAAGCGTGCGTGGGCCCGCCCATGTCAGCGCAGGCAAGCCGAATCAGGATGCGTGGGCATCGTTTCACCGGACGTGGGGTGACGGCATCGTCGTCTCGGACGGCCTGGGTTCCAAGCCGTATTCCGATCTTGGCAGCGCGGCGGCCTGCTTTGCCGTGGCGCGTGCCGCCAACGCGTGTCGCGACCAGCAAGGATTCGATGCCGCATCGCTCGCGGCGTGCGTCAAGCGCCACTGGTTGTCGCTCGTATCGCCGCTCGAACCCGCCGATTGCGCCGCCACGTGCCTGCTCGCGGTGCGGCCGGGAGATGGCGCCCTTCATCTGGGCATGCTCGGCGACGGCCTGATCGTCGCGATGAAAGTCGATCGCACCGTCGTGCGTCTGGCAGAGGACCGCGCGCAAGGCTTTTCGAACATGACCGACGCGCTGTCGGCCGAACTGTCGGCGAAGGACTGGCGGTATGCGTCGCTGCCGGAGGAAGAGTGCCGTGCGGTGCTTCTGTGCACGGACGGCGTGGCGGACGATCTCCAAGACATCGACGGATTCGTCAAGGAGTTCGTGGATACGCACCGCTCGCTCGCCGCCGTCAGCGCCAACCGGCATATCCGCGAGATGCTGGAGAAGTGGCCGGTGCCTAGGCACGGCGACGACAAGACGATTGTGTGTCTTTGCCGCGAGACGATTCAGGATGAATAGCCAAGACACGACGCGTTTGCCTCAGCCGCTTTCCGACGACTACGGCAACCGCCATTTTCGAGCCGATGAAGTGGCGAGAGGCGGTCAGGGCGTGGTGTTTCGCACCCGGGACGTCGATCTGGCCATCAAGCAGCCACTCGATGCATCGGGACAGCCGGATCGTCATGCCGACTTGCGGCAACGCTTTCAGGACATCCGCCTGTTGCCGCTGCCGTCGCGCATCCCGATTTCGCTTCCGCTCGTCATTCTGCGCGACGAACCGGGCTACGTGATGCGCTTGCTGAACGACATGAAATCGTTCAGCAGTTTCGATCTGAATGGCAAGATCAGGAACGAACTCAAGGTAGCGCAAGCCACACTTCCACACTGGCTCGCGGGCGTACCTGATGGCGAACAAGCCTGGCGACTCTTCCACTACGCGCTCGAAGGTTCGACACGACGCCGCCTAGCGGCGCTCGCGAAATGCGCGTCCATCCTTGCACGGCTGCATTGCGCGGGACTCGTGTATGGCGATATTTCGTCGAACAATGCGTTCGTCGGCCAGGCTGCAGCGCCGGAAGTGTGGCTGATCGATGCAGACAATCTGCGCTTCGAGCAGGCCGTCGGCGGAAGCGCCGTCGTCACGCCGGGCTACGGCGCACCGGAAGTGATGCAGGGCGTCGATGCGTCCCGGCCTCGCACGGATTGCTGGAGCTTTGCGGTCATGGCGTTCAGGACCCTGGCGCTGTGTCATCCGTTCATCGGCAGGAAAGTGACCGAACCCGACGACGATGCAGACGACTGGGACGCCGAACCATCGGACGGCAGCGCTGCGGTCGATCTGTACGCGCAGGCGTATGCTGGTCACTTCCCTTTCATCGACGATGAACAGGACGCCTCCAACGCAAGCCAAAGTGGCCTGCAACGCTCGCTCGTGGCCACGCCGGCCATGCGCCTGCTGTTTCAGGAGACGTTCGGCGCGGGAAGGCAGCAACCGCATCGGCGGCCCGCCATGTTTTTCTGGGCGATGGAATTGAGCAGGGCGTTCGACCGTTCGCTGGTCTGCCGCGAATGCAAGATGAGTCACTTCGTCGATAGCCAAGCGCAATGTCCCTACTGCGGCGCCTCGCGCCCGGCCTTCGTTCGCGTCCGTACTTCGCGCTGGGAATGCGTCCTCGTCGACGATGCGAAAGTTCATGCGCTGCCGCATCGACTGTTTCATCCTTTTTCGCTGGAGCACAACGCAGATGCGGCGTATCACGCGGTGATCGACTTTGCGTCACGGACCGGCGAACCTGAACGGGACACCCAGGATTTTCCTGCCGGGCTGACATTCGAGTTCGTGGAGGCGGGCGCATGAACTTCGAAGACATTCCGGTGCAACGCCTGTCCATTCGCGTCAGGCCGACGCATGGTGTCGCGCTCGACGGCTATCAGCCAGTTTTCTCGATCGATGCCAGCGGGACGAAAGCGCATCAGTTCGATCTGCGTCTGAAGGATGGCATCGTCACCGCGGCGGTCGTCCTCGAAGCCGACAGTCGCCGTCTCAATGCCGAACTCGCGTGGGGACGGACGATGCTGGCGCGGCTCGCCAATCGTGCGGCGGATGGGAGCGTAGAGCTTCAGATTGCATTTTTCTTCGGCGAATGTCTGGAGATGGGAAGCGTCGAGATTGGCGTGGACGAGTTCGTGGATGCCTCGGTCGCCAAGATTGAACGCTGGAAAGGCAGCGTGCAGCGGCAGCGCGTCTGTGAGAGGCTCGATCGACGTTGCTGCCTAATGCATGGCGGCGAAGCGTTCTTCTTTCTCACGGCGGGACCCGCAATCGACGAGGCGTTGAGCCTCGAAGCCGCCCCCGTCGACCGAGGCAACGCGGCGCAAGAAGCAACGTCGGAAGAGGAAAGTGACGATGCTCAGGCAGTCGAAGCGCAACCGGCCGGGCATTCGTTCGGCGCGACGCAGGTGCGCAAGCCCCGGCCGACGCGCAAGAACTCCTTCTGCGTGATGGGCGAGGGCATTCGCCTCGTCGCGACGCAAACAGCGCTGCCCGCCGGCAAAACCATCTTCACCGTCGCGCGCATGCCGGCGAGCAATGGCACGCCGGACCGTGCCGTGCGCCTCGCCAGAGGGCAGCTAGTCTTCAAAGACTGGAAGCAGGCCGAGCCCATTCGGATCCTGACGAAGGTGCAGATGGCCGCGCTCACCCGGGACACCGGAAGCTACCTGAGAAAGTGGGACGAATTCGGCGAACTGGAAGGCGAGTTGCTGTTGAAGCGCGCCCGTGAGTTCGGCGTGCTGCACTGTAGCGATCCGCAGTTGGTCCGGGACGGCACATCGACGTTGCGAATCGAGCAGGCAACGGAATTTGCACTGAGCGCGCTCGACAGCAAGGACGTGGGTGAAGTCACATTGGTCGATACCGTGCCCGATTACCTCGCCGACGACTCGCTGACCTTCAGTGCGTTCGCTGGGGCGATCGAACGTGAGTCGGAGCGAGGGTCATCGAAAAAGAGCTCGAAAGTGACGGACTTCGATGCCGCAACGAGAACCATCGCGCTTGCCATCGAGACGCTCGAAAATCAGCCCAGGACGCTGGTCTTGTCGCTGGCCGGCGAGATTGCGCAGATCAAGCGCCGGATGAAAGCGCGCCGCGCCATTCTCGAAGGTCGCGCAGCCAATCCGCAACTCGGACCGCTGATCGAGGAAGACGGCAGGATCATGCCCGTTCGCCGGCCGGGGAAGACCGCACCGCTGACGGCTTTCGTCCGCCAGAAAGTATTTGCCAAGGACCCGACGATGATGCAGGTCCGAGCGATCGACGTCGCTTTGAACACGCCCGACATCGCGCTCATTCAGGGGCCGCCGGGCACAGGAAAGACCACGGTGATCGCCGCCATCCTCGAACGCCTGAACGAGCTGTCGGACAAGCGCAAAGCGCAGATGAAGGGGCAGGTGTTGCTGACCGGCTTTCAGCACGATGCGGTCGAGAACATGATCCAGCGCCTCTTGCTCAATGGCCTTCCGGTCCCGAAGATCGGCAAACGCTCGACTGAGGACGAGCAGGATGTCACGGCTTTTGAGAAGACGCTGGAAAACTGGTGCGGCGCACTCGCTGCCGACCTGCGCCGGAAGAATCCGCACATCGACGAGATCGAGCGCGAAACGGAGATCGGCAATCTGTGTTTGCAATACGTTCGCGCACCGACCCGCGCGCTGGCGAAGAGTCTGACCGGCAAGATCGCCGCACTCGGCGTGAACCTGCTTGGTGCGGCCTGCGCGCGGCGGGCGGCGGCGCTCGTCACGCGTCTCTCGCAGGAAGAGGCGCTTACCGGCGAAGCGGACCGGCTGCTCGGTGCCGTACGTCGCATACGCGTGCGCCGCGAAAGTTTCGTCGATGACGGTCCGGACCGCGCAGTGGACGCGCTCGTCGATCTGGACGCGGTCCTGGAACCGGATCAGCGCGCCGTGCTCGACACCGCCAGTCTGTGGCGTCGCGAAGACGGCGATCCATCATTTCTCGATGAACTGACAGCGCTGCAACAGGCGTTGCTGGCCCGGTTCAGCACGCAACCGGTCTTTCGCGTGGAAAAGCAGAACGACGAGGTCGTTGCGCTGGCGGAAGAAGCGATCGCGCGCATCGGGCATGCCGGCCATTCGGCTCGCGATGCAAAGGCCGTCGCGCTGGCCGAGTTTCTGGCGGAACTGGAAAACAACCCGCATGGAATGATCGATGCCGTGTCGGATTACAGCTTCGCGTTCGCGGCGACCTGCCAGCAGAGCGTCACCCGGGAAATGCAGACCCTGAAGGGCGTGAGCGACGACGATCCCGGCAAGTCCATCGAGTACGAGTATGTGATCGTGGACGAGGCCGCCCGCGTCTCGCCGCGCGACCTGATGATTCCGATGGTACTGGGCAAGCGCATCATTCTCGTGGGCGATCATCGGCAGTTGCCGCATATCATCGACGATGAAGTCGCCCGGCAAATGGAAGAGGATGAGACCGGACCGCGGCAGTCCGAATGGCTCAAGAAGTCCATGTTCCATTACCTGTTCTCCGAACGCCTGAAGGCGCTCGAAGAGGCCGATGGCGTGCCCCGTCGCGTGACGCTCGACAAGCAATACCGCATGCATCCGCTGCTGGGGCAATTCATCAGCCGCAACTTCTACGAGCGCTTCGACCCGCTGGAGAAATTCGCATCCGGACGGCAGGCGAGCGAGTTCGCGCATGGCCTTCCACGCACGGGAAACCGGCCCGCGATGTGGCTGGACGTTCCAGCTGCGAAAGGCAGGCACCGCAAGGAAGGGACGAGTTGGGTCCGCACGGCCGAGGCGGCCGCGATTGCGCGGCAGTTGCAGGAGTGGATGAACTGCGCCGAAGGACAAAAGCTGACCTTCGGCGTGATTTCGTTCTACAAGGCGCAGGCGGATCGCATCAGACGCGATCTCGCGGGCCTGACGAACGACGACAAGAAACTTCGCGTCGGCACGGTGGATTCGTTCCAGGGCATGGAATTCGATGTCGTGTTCCTGTCGATGGTCCGGACAGTTCCGCAAGACTACACCCCGAACGACGGCGACCGCGAGAAACAGGCGCGAAGATTGTTTGGCCACCTCTGTCTCTACAACCGGCTGAATGTGGCGATGAGCCGGCAAAAGAAACTGCTCGTCGTCGTAGGCGATGCCAGCTTGCTGCGACACGAGCTGGCGGCGGAGTTCGTTCCGGGTCTGGTCGATTTTCTCGGTTTGTGCGAGACCGGCGGAGGCTTCCTGTGATGCCGATGAAGTATCTGGACTTCGGCGAGCCGCCTCGTCCGTTCGGCGAAATCTTCGGCCGTCCGCGGCATGTGGCGTGGCCGGTGAACGCGTATCGCGTGACCTTGCCGAAGGTGTTCGATGACAGCAACCGCCTGAACGCGTTCGAGCGTGTCATTCTCAGACTCGTCGATGCCACCGGCGCGGTGAATGTGCGTGAACTGGCAGAAGACACCTGCATCCCGCCGGACATGGTCGAAGGCATCCTGCTGCGTTTGCGTGACCGGGAGTTCATCGACGAGCATGGACGCGTGATCGAACGCCAACCCGACGAAGCCAGCGTAGCCAACGAGGCTGCGCCAGTGTTCATCACCGCGCTCGTGTTCCGCGAACTCGCGACCGGCAAGATCTTTCCGTTCCTGCGCCAGGTCGACGATATGAATCCGCTCCGCAAACTCGATGCCGGCAAGCATGTCGATTACAGAATCGATATTGATAAAGCGCATGAGGCGAGTGGTCTCGCGCCGCGCGAGGTCGTCAGTGCGCTGCGGGCAATGAAGAAGCGCGCTGCTGCATTCGGTTCGCGCGACCGGTTGCCGCCGGTTCAGCAAATCAGGCTTGCAGGACCGCCGGAGCCTTATTTTCTTCGATGCCCCATCGCCATCCAGAAATGCGATGGCGAATTCCGTATTGCCGATCCTTTCGGCAACGGTTTCTCGCTGATCCTTGAAAGCGCGTTCGAGCGCCTGCTCGAAGAAGACGAGATGGTCGGCAACTTTCTGCTCGACTGGAAGAAATCCGTGGCGGAACGTCGCCCGTCGAGTGCGAGGAGAGCGGAAGGAAACGCGAAGAAAGACATCGATCGTGTGAGAGACGGACAGCGCTATCCGGAGCTGGCTGCGCATCTGCGTCAATCGGGCGGCGAGCGGTTCCTTTCCATTGCACGGATTCACGCGTCGATCGAATGGGCGTTGTTCTACGCGTGCAGCCTGAGGCCATTCGATCTCGCTCTGCAAATTCTCAGGCACACGGCGCCGGCTGACCACGCTGCACTACTGTCCGACGCGGCGAAGGACATCGGACTGCGCGTGCCCGAGCATGGCCTGAAGCGCGTCAAGGGAGGAAAGCTGGGTGGATTTCCGAACGGCGGCGCGGAGTTCGACACGGTGCTTGCCATCGCGTTGTTGCAGGCACAGCAAGATGCATCGCATCCGCTGCGGCGGATCGCAGCGTCGCATCCCGATGCCATCGGGCAACTCTTCGCCATCAAGCGAAAGCGAGACCAGCACGGGCACGGCAAAGGCGCTGCCCGGGCGCTGAACGCGGAATTGCCGGACGATCCGTTCATGCGAGAGATCGTGCACGCGCTCCTGCCCGATATCGTTTTCCACGATACCCCCGATGCCACACAGGCAGATCACGACATTCGCGCCGATTCGTTTCTCGAAGCGCGTGCCAGCCTCCAGGGCGAATTCAGGTTCAAGGTCTTCAATCGTCTGGGCGCGAACTTGCAGAATCGGCTGGTCCATGCGGAGCGGGTGTGGCTGTCATGCAAGGAAGCGGATGCCGTAGCGGATGCAAAACGAGCAGAGCAGGCAGACACGACGGCGGACAAGACAAGGGACTACGATGCCCGCTCGTTCGCCGACGACCTGTATGCCTCGGTCCAGTCTGCATTCGATACACGGCTTGCCGGTGGCATCTCGCCCGACGTGAGTGATTCCTCGCTGATCGACATGGCGGTGACGAAGGCATCCGCGGCCGGACTCGGCGATACATTGCCCGCCTGCCTGAGCACGGTGAAGACGTCCGCCATTCGCGGCACGCTGGAAGGCCGGGGGCAGACGCTCGGCGCATGCGTCATCGCGTTCCTGCTCGTATCCGACGACGACACGCTGAGCGCCATCGGCAACGCGCAGCCGTCTTTCATCGACAACGTCGCAAGCGTCATCGACCGGCGCAGACACGGCAACGAAGTACTGCGCTTGCCCAGGACCGACATCTGGAAGCTGCGCAAGGCGGCGTACACCACTATCAAAACACTTATCGAGGCCTAGAGATGGAGCAACCCGGCAAATCAGCAACGGACACCGGTCTGGCCGAGCAGGAACGCCGCGCATCTGATGCAGAGCAGGAACGTCGTGCGCTGGATGCAGAGCGCCAACGCATCGCATCCGATGCAGAGCAGGGACGTCGTGCGCTCGACGCAGAGCGCCAACGCCTCGCACTCGATGCAGAACAGGAACGCCGCGCCATCGAATCGGAGCACGAACGATTGATGGCGCTCGAAGACCGGCTGAACGCGGACGTGCAGGCGCTGCGGGACAAGACAGGCGATTTGGACCGGCGCGAGCGGGAAGTACGGGAGGCCGAACGACTGCGCGACACCGGTTTCGCCGACGCGCGTCGCACGTTGCAAGCCGAGTTGCACGACAAGCGGACGCAGGCGGAAAAGGAAATCGAGCATGCGCGCGAGACGAAACTGTCCGAGATGCAGAACGAGGTCGCGGTCCTCAAGGCCCGGCGTCTGGACGAAGTGTCACGCGCCGAACAGGCGGAGCGCGACCGCATCAGGGCGGAAATCGACAAGGAACGCGGCGCATGGACCGCTCAACAGGATGACCTTCGCAAGCAATTCGAGTCCGAACGCACGGAACTCGAAAAGCGAAAGGGCGCGCTATCGGCCTTGCAAAGCGAGTTCGAAGGCCGCAAGGCAATGCTCGAAGGTGACGAACGGACGCTCGAACGCCGGGCGCAACGTCTGGAGCAGCAATGGCAGAAGCGCAACGAACAACTGGATGATGAACTGGCGCGTCTGGTCGACGAAGAGCGAAAGTCGCTGGAATCGCAAAAGCAGTGTCTCGGCGAGGAGAACACGCGGCTGCGCAAGACCATCACCAGTCAGGCGAGCGCGTTGATCCGGTTCGATCATCTAAAGCGGCAACTGGGTGACGAGGATGTCGCCGAGGTCCTGCGCAAGATCAATAGCCAGACCGACGAACTCCTGCGTCTGCGCGACGAACTCGCGGTCCGTCCGACCGAGGAAATGCGCGAGCGCTATCACCAGCTGGAGGCCAGGGCGAACGACCAGAAGACGCGCGCCGACCGGCTTCAGGAACAGGTCGACGACAACGAGGCGGCCGTCGCCGAAGTCAACGAACTACGCCGCAGGAATCTGGAATTGAGTGCGGAAAAGAAGTCGCTCGAACACCGGTCGTCCATTTTCGAGCAGGCGGTCAACGAGGCGCAGGCCGAACTCGACCGGCTCCGTGCCGCGTACGAGCGTCCCGCTGATGTCGCTGCGCGCTACGCCGAGATCGAAATGCCCTACGTCGCGGCAGAGAAGATCGAACCGCCAGTCAAGGCGGCGAAAGACGAGATGACGTGGCTCGCCAACGTGGGCAACGAGTGCGATAAATACGGCCTGCATTTCAATCCGCGTATCCTGAAAGCATTCCATACCGCGCTCAAGACGGCCGAATGGTCGCCGCTCACGGTGCTGGCCGGAGTTTCCGGGACTGGCAAATCCGAGCTTCCGCGTCTTTATTCTCACTTCGGCGGCATCCAGTTCGAATCGATCTCCGTGCAGCCCAACTGGGATTCGCAGGAGTCCATGCTCGGCTTCTTCAATTCCATCGACAACAAGTTCGACGCGCAACCGGTCTTGCGCTTTCTTGCGCAGAGCCAGAAGGAGTGGACCGCCGAAACGGACGACCGCGACGCGTATCCCGGTCTGTCCGATGCGCTCTGCCTGGTTCTGCTCGACGAGATGAACCTTGCGCATCCCGAGCTTTATTTCGCGGAGTTTCTCAGCAAACTCGAACTTCGACGCGGACGGAAAGGATCGGAAGTGCCGTTCCTACCGGTGAAGATCGGGGCGGGGCTGGAACCGTATAAGCTCAAGCTCGGCCGCAATGTCCTGTGGGCCGGCACCATGAATCAGGACGAGACGACTAAATCGCTTTCGGACAAGGTCATCGACCGTTCGATAATCATCCATTTCCCACGTCCGACCGAACTCAAGCGCCGCCTGAAGCTGGCGCCGCTCGATGAGACCAATCGCGGGCCTGCATTGCACAAGTCCACGTGGCAAAGATGGCTCGCCGACGCAAGCGGATTCTCCGAAGAGGAGGTGCGGCCGTTCCGGGTGTTCATCGAGCGCATCAACGCTACGCTCGAAGTCGCGGGTCGCGCCATCGGACACCGGATCTGGCAATCGGTCGAGTACTACATGGCCAACTACCCGGATGTCCGCGCCGCCCAGCAGGCGAAGGACAAAGACTTTCTCTCGAAGGCCATGCATATCGCCTTCGAGGACCAACTGGTGCAGAAGGTTATGCCCAAGCTGCGTGGCATCGATACGCGAGGTAAGAGCAAGACCGGCTGTCTGGACAAGATTCGCGGGCAAATCATCGAGGGCATTGGCGGCAACAGCTTCAACCTTACGACGGACTTCGATCTCGCCTGCGAACTCGGCTATGGCCAGTTCATCTGGCAGTCGGCAAATTATCTGAACGCGGCTGGCGCGAGGCCGGTCGTTGCAGCGGAGAGCCCGCAACCGGTCAAGGCATGACGAGCACACTGAAAGCGCTTTATACCGACTATCGGGACCAGCGGGACGGCTACGAAGCGGCACGCGCGCTGCTCGGGCAAATGGACTGGTTTAACCATGTCGCCAGGTTCGATCCGAAGACCGGTGAGGCATTGCCGCAATCGCTGTCGCCCGTTCTCAAAAGCATCGCCGAATATCCGTCGCCCGGCTCGGGCCGCGCCATTCGCGACCGGCTCTGGTGGATTGCGGATCATAGTCGCCCGTCGCTCGAACGACTTATCCGTTCGCTGAACGAAAGCCCGCATCGCGAACATGCGCTGCTTGCGGTTCATGCCGTCCGCGAACTGGATGCGAACAGCTTCATCAAACTCAGCAACCGGCCGGGGCGCACCGTGCGCGAGAAGCTGGCGGGCAAACCTTATCTCCAGGCAGTGCGCCGCTTCCAGTCGGTCGATCTGCCCGAGAATCGCCTGCTGAAAGCGTTCGCCATTCGTCTTGCCGAACTGCTCGAATTACGCCTGGCATACCTTGGCGAAGACCACGAACTCCTGCACGTAATCCATTCGTGGATGCATTCGGACGATGCACACGCCATCGGCAGATGGGACAACCTTCCGCCCAACAACGTGCTGCTCTCTCACCGGGAATACCGTCGCATCTGGGACGCCTGGCGCCGGCTGCAAAGCCTGGACGACGATCTCGAACACGACCGGTCGCAATTCGACGCACGCGGTCAGACGATCCGTCGCTGGACCGAATATGCGCAGATGTGGGCCGATGGCATCCATCTGTTCGCGGAAACGCCGGTTCGTTTCGACTTCGACAGGTTCGGGGTGCGTCCTTGGTCGTCGGAGCCGGTCACGCAGAAAACGAAGCAACGAATCTTGCGACACGGCAAAGACGCGGCCATTGCCGGTCCGGCTTGCGTCGATTTCACCGGCTTGCGCCCGTGCTATGCCACGGCATCGGCGTCGGGCACCTTGCGTGAGACGTATCTCTGGCAGCACTGGACGGACGGCGATGAATCGATCGATCTCGAACTGTTCGACATCGACGCCGCCTGTCTTCATTCCGATGCGACCACGATCTCGTCACCCGACCTGTTCTTCTCCAGACGCTTCCCTACCGACCTCATCGATCGTGCAGCGCGCGCATTCACTGCGCGAGTGCGCGAAGTCGTCTGCGAGGATCCGCTCGTCTGGCTCGTTCCCGACGCACTCAGCGACTTCGAGCTCGAAGTCATGCGTCGTCATCTCAACGCTCGCTTTCGCGGTGCCAGGCCGCTTCCGCGCAGCGTGGCTGCCGTGTTCGAGCAGGTGGACGCCTCGACGATCACGAAAGAAGGCTTCACCGTGGCAGTAATCGACCACGTGGGCGGCATGCGCTGCGTGACCAGGCTGGTCGCGTGCGTCGATCAACGGCTCAAGAAACGTGTGCCCGAGAGCCAGGGAGTGTATTGGGAGCGTTGTCCGCCGGTGATCCTTTCGGGCGAGAACCAGACCCGTGACGACCGCCCGGGCTATGACCTGATCACGGTCGGCGTAGACGAGCAGTGGCGCGACGCGCATCGGCCGGCAAGCGCACCATCCACCGACGACGATGCACTCAGGCGCGATACGCGCATCGAACGATTCGACCACAGCATCGATCTGACTGCCAGTCCGGTCGCGGGTGGCATGCGGCTTCATTCGCTGCAACAGCGCGCAAGCGATATCCCACTCTGGCGCGACCAGATTCCCGAACTTTCGATCAAGCTCATGAAGGACGGGCTCTATCAGCGCTTTCATCTCGTCTCTCGTGGCGCAACGATCAAGCCACTGCGCGGCGTGTCAGTCCCGATTTCGGTCGATGAAACCTTCACGCTGCTCGCCGGAAAGCCGTTCTACCAATTCCCGCTTTTTCAGGGTGAAGACGCGAGAGAACTCGGGTTCTCGGCACAGCTCGATTCCCCTGCGTTTCCGTTGCAGGACGACGCCGTGTGCACGCTTCATCTTACGTTCGAGTATGGCGCGGACGAACCGTATCAGTTGACATTCAATGCGTGCGACGGACGGTTCGACCCCGTTCGGGCCCAATGGCGAGAAGTGGAAGAGCTTGCGATCACTGAGGCGTTAGCCCCGGACTATCCTGCGCCGATGACGTGGGACGATCTCCGACGCATGCCCAGCCGTGATGGGAGAGGGGCGCTCGATCTGGTCGACTGGATGCGGACGGGAATCGCGCAGATTGAAAAAGGGCTTTCCAGAAAAACGGGCCGCATAACGAAGCAGTGGTCTGTCGATCCGAAGGGGCAAAAATCCACGTACGTTCTCTGTGACGAACTGCCGGATGCGATCTCCATTCATGAAGCCAGTTTACTGCACGGCGTCCTCACTGAGAATCTCCAGCCAGGCGACCGCGTTTCGTTCGAGTGGCTGAAGAGAGGCGGCAAGTATCAGGCGGGGAGAGTCGCCAAGGATGGCTCCAGGGAACTTAACGAACATCTGGCTCGCAGCCTCAGGAGTCTTCGCTTTTCGATCATCCGAATATGGGATCAAGGACGTTGGATCGGAGATGCAAATTGTCCGTCGAGCTTTGCGGATCAAATGAGGCCGACCGTCGAATATCTTCGCGGCCTGTCGCAGCGCGATGCAGTCCCTCCGGCTGCTCGGCAGACTGTCTTGTCTCTTCTGGCATGCATGCATAAGGAGGCGTCACCGGATTGCATCAAATGGATCAGGCAACAGGTCCGTGACGGCAAAGTATCCCATCCACGAACCGTAGGCTACGCCCTCGGCGACGTGTCGGAGCCATGGCAGAAAGAAATCTTCGCAAAGCTGCTGCCGGCCAACTCGAAGGATTCCCTTCGTGTTTTCGGTTGTGCAATCTGGCGCGAGAAGCACTTCGTCGAAAGATTCGACATCAAGCAACTGAATGTCATCCTTCGAAAGCTGACGACGGCGTTGAGCGAAGAGTCGAATGCGGTTGCACGCCGCGACCCGAACGTCAAGGATATCGCCCGTCACAAGCTCACGGTCATAGCCGATCTGCTGGAGTTGCTGCTCGGACTGCTGCGCACCCGTAATTCATCGGATGCCAAAATAAAGATGCTTCTTCAGCCGCATCAGAAGGTCACTAAGGAACTGGCCAGACATGTCGAGCGAATAGGTGAAACGCTTGTGCAGAGCAACGCTACGCTTCGCTCGCACTTGCAGATCAGCATACCGAGACCCGAAGGCAAGAGCCGCACGCCGGATCTTCTTCTAGCGCTCAGCCGGTATCTCGCAGGCGACGACGCAGCCAACGCAATCCATATCACGAGCAGCGCCGAAGGGGACTCTGGCTGAGAAACCGCACTGTACACGTTCTGGCCACAGGCACTCGACGTCGCAACTAACCCAGTTTTTGTGTCCAGCGGCAACTCGCGGAAGGACGGAAATACTTTCGAAAAACCGGCAGTGGGGATACAAATCCAAACCGCGCGAGTCGAAGGCGATGTGGCTACGGCGCGGACCGGCAGTCGTGACGCAGGGCGATTTCGCAGCGTACCACGTCGGCCAAACCGGTCGAATGGGCGGACGGTCGGAACGTGGCCTCACGGCAAGAATCGTCTGGCGGTTTCGCGTGTTCGGCTATCCTATTTCATTGCGCCCGCCTGATGAGCGCGTTACTTAGATTCTGACGATCAACACGACTTGGTCGGGGAGCCGACAACTAGCTGCGCGATTCTCGCGGGTCACGACAACACCGCGAGTATCAAGCGGCTCACAGCCAACTGTTTGACATAACGCCGTCTGATCGTTCGGATAACTTAATAAATTATGCGTACAAACACTCGATCCTGCCAAACCGTCGACCGCACCAGGCATGTTCGACCCTAGATGTCGCATTGATATTGATTCCGTTGGGGAGGAAAGGGCGCACGATGTCCCGATTTCCGTCGAGCTCTGTGAAGCTCAATCTCAAGAAGACTGGTTTTTCGGCAGAGCGTTATGTGGATCGTAGACGTCGAGATGGTCTGTAGAGTCAAGATGCTCCGTGTAGAGAACGAGGTTCGTACCGTCAGGGGTCAGTCGTGATTTGAAAAGGATACCCTTGGCACCGCTCGCGACGACCTCATCGCCAAGCATCCAGCTGGGCGGCTCGATCCGTTCATTGAACCAACAGTGGCGCCAGTCGCAATAGAAATCCTCCCACAAAGGAGACCACTTTCCGCTCTCGTATCCGCCAGTGAAATCGACAACCGGAGCGGCCGTGAGGTTGTAGCTGACCAACGTCCCCGGTGGCATCAAGGACGATAGCTGCTGATACTCGCTGATGGCCGTGTCGTGGTCCAAGGCCAAATAGAGCGCATTGAGCCCGACACGATTCGCGCGCCCGCCATGCGCTCCGGCTCCCGCTCCACTTGTCGGCGCGACAGCCCACCTGGGAACATGCATCCGATAGACAGTTACCCCGGCCAATTCTCTGAGGATCATCCTGCCGCGCCCGCCTCTAGCGATGAAACGTAGCGAAGGACGTCGTCGGCCCGGCCTTCAGACACCAATTGCTCGGCGGTTTTGTAGTTGAACACGGGCAGCGGTTCGTTTCGATACCAGAACAGCGCCTTCGTGACGTCGCCTGAGATATCCGTCGCCGCGCGAATGACCCGCAGAGCGTCGCGCAGGAATCGTTGCACGCTCTCGGCTGCAGGCTGCCGGCTGATCGTGTTCCGATGTACGTGGGCTTGCTGGGCAAGGGTTTGCAAGTCGATATGCAAGGCCTCGCCGAAGCGTCGAGCGGAGACAATCGGAGCCGGGTCTTCGGGATCGCGTAATGAGGCCATGAAACGGTCAAAGCTCACGTCCGCATTGGGAATTGCACTGGCATCCGAGTTCATGGTTCGCCACAAGCACATAATTTGCACAATTTTAGCATAAAAATCGATGCCACCATACAGCGCGAAAACTAGGGTTCCCTTGTCGCCCGGCATGTATGTGCGCCTCGGCGGCTATCGGAGCGAGATCCGGCCAGAATACGGTAATAAAGGGTTGGAGCAGTGCATTGATTGTGCATTTACACCGCACGCATGTCCGAAATTTCACGTGAAACCATGCACGGCAATCCGGCGTGTCTTCTCATATATCTGCATACTTAAAATTCGATAATACTATTTATGTAAACTCCATAGGTTATCCCGACACCGTTTCGAATTGCCGAGAACTCCACCGCTCGCGCCGTTGACCTTTTCCAACGTGCAGTGAACGCGCGCCGAACGCGGCAGCAGCCTGACGGCGAGCGATTTGTCCAGTTCCACGACGGCCTTCTACACGGTCGTTCCCGCTCGGCGGGCGCCTCGACGCCGAGCCTTGGCTCGGGCGCCGACCATGCACGCCTGACATAATGCCTGTGGTCGGCCCGGCGCCGCGCCATGCAAATTTGCGGTTCGCCTTCGGTCACGCGCATCACGGGCTCACGCTCGGCCCGATCACCGGACGGATCATCGCCGCGATGATGACCGGCGAGCATCCGCTCGTGCACCCGCGTCCGTTTCGTGCGGATCGGTTCTGATCGAGCGAACGGCAAAAACACGAACTCGCCGTGCGGAATGCGTTGACCGATACGCTAATCCCGATTCGCCATCAGCAACAGCGTTTGCCCGTCCTGAAGCACCGCTTCGTGCTGATTCAACACAGTCAGCTTCAACGTCGCGATGCCGCGGTCGGTTCGTTTGGTAACGCGCTTCTCGACGACTTCGATACGCACCTGAATTCGATCGCCGATCATCAGCGGCGCGCGAAACGCCCAGTTCCAGCTCAACGTCGCGAGTGCGCTGAAGCGGACGTCGCTGCGCGTCTTGAGGCCGTCGGCCAGCGCGAGTCCGAGCAATCCATGCGCGATACGTCCTGGAAAGCCCGCCTCCTGCGCGGCGACGTCGTCCATATGCAGGTCGTACAGATCGCCCGAGACGCCCGCGTAGTTGACGACGTGTGACTCCGTTACCGTCATCCCCGAGGTGACGTAGTGATCGCCGGGCTCGATGTCGTTGAGGTCGTATTTGCCCGCCGGAAGCAGACGTCCCGTGCGCGCGTCTTCGTTGATTGCCTGGGTCATGTTCTGTCTCTTGTCTCTGTCGTCTCTGTTGTCGTCAGCAAACCGATTGCAGGCGCTGCGCGCATACGGCCAGCACTTCGTCCGGCGCGACCTTCCACCATCGGTCGCGCGAAAATATTTCGACTTCCATCATGCCGGCGTAGCCTGCGTCTTCCATCTCGCGCCGGAAGCCCGCCAGATCGATGACGCCGTCGCCCATCATGCCGCGATCCATCAACATGTCCTTCGTGTCGGCGTGCCAGTCGCACACGTGATACGCAAGAATCCGCCGGGCGCGGCCCGCCGCCGCGATCGACGCCGACAGCAGCGGGTCCCACCAGCAGTGATACACGTCGATGGCGATGCCCAGCATCGACGGATCGTCCGGCGCGATGCGTTCGCACATCGCGAGCGCTTGCCCGATCGTGTTGACGACGGAACGGTCCGCCGCGTACATCGGGTGCAAAGGCTCGATGGCAAGCGGCACCTTCAGCTTGCGCGCCTCTTCGAGCAAACGCGCGATGCCCTCGTCGACCTGAGCACGCGCGCCCGCCAGATCGCGGCCGTTCGCGTTCACGCCGCCGACGACGAGCACGAAACAGCGCGCGTCGAGTTCGGCGGCATCGTGCAGCGCCGCGATATTGCCGTCGATGCTCGCGCGCCGGTCCGCTGGCGTCGCGCCGGTCAGATACGTCGAGCGGCAATAGCCGGTGACCGTGAGTTGCAGCGCGCTAAGCCGGCGCGCGACCGCTTGTGCGCCGATTGCCTCGACCTCGTGCCGCCACGGCGCGACGCCGCCGAAGCCCGCGCGCGCGATGCGCTCCAGCGTGACATCGAGCGATTCGCGATGTCCGAGCGTCGCGGTATTGATGGCGCATCGTTTTAGTGAATCCATCTCGCGCTCCCTTGCATCGTTCACAGGCCGAAAGTCTGCATGACGAGCCGCATGCGATGCACCGCGAGCTCCGGATCGCGCAGGAGGTTGGCGGCATCGGCGAGACGGAACACATCCGCGAGGTAGAGCGGCGGACGCGCGCCATGATGGCCGCCCGGCATGAAGAAGTGCGGCTGGAATCCGTTCAGGTACGCAAGAAAGACGACGCCCGTCTTGTAGTACTGCGTCGGCGCGCGAAAGATGTGCCGCGAGAGCGCGACCGTGGGTTCGAGCACGCGCTCGTATCGCCCGATATCGCCGCTGGCGAGCGCGGCGAGCGCCTGCGACGCGGCGGGCGCGATCGCATCGAAAATGCCGAGCAGCGCGTGCGAAAAGCCCGCTTCGTCGCCCTTGATGAGCGACGGGTAGTTGAAGTCGTCGCCCGTATACATCTTGACGCCTTCGGGCAGACGGCGGCGGAACGCGATCTCGCGCGCATCGTCGAGCAGCGAAATCTTGATGCCGTCGATTTTGTGCGCGTTCTCCGCGATCACCGCGAGGCAGGTATCGGCGGCTTCGTCGAGGTCGTCGCTGCCCCAATAGCCCTTGAGCTCGGGATCGAACATGTCGCCGAGCCAGTGCAGAATCACGGGCTGTTCGCACATCGCAAGCACTTCGCGGTAGACCCGCAGGTAGTCGTCGCGGTGCCGCGCCACGCGTGCGAGCGCGCGGCTCGCCATCAGGATCACGCGGCTGCCGGTGCGCTGAACGGCGTCGAGCTGCATCGCGTAGGCGCGAATCACGTCATCGCACGATGTCGCCGCATGCGCGGGAAGATGGTCGGTGCCGCAGCCCGACGCGATCAGCGCGTTAGGCATGTCGCGCGTTTCGGCCATCGTGCGTTGCACGAGTTCGAGCGCGATTTCCCACGATAGACCCATGCCGCGCTGCGCGGTATCCATCGCTTCGGCAATGCCGAGGCCCTGCCCGATCAGATAGCGCCGGTATTCGATGGTGCGCGGCCAGTCGAGCGCGGCAGGCTGATTCAATTCGCCGCTGCGATGCGGATCGGCGACGACATGCGCCGCCGAATACGCGATGCGGTTGAACGTCGCGCCCGCCGACGCACCGCCGATCGGGTCGCCCTTGAGCGTGTAGGTGTCGAACTGGCCGGAAGCGGCCGGAAGAACGATTTGCATGATGGTGGTGGCGCGCTCAGGCGTGCTCGTCGGAGAAACATGAAAACGAGGCGGGCATTTCGATGCCGAAGAACGTCGCGAACGCTGCGAGTTGTCCTTCGATCATCGGCCGGCCGTTGGTCGCGCGGCAGCCCCACTGCCGCGCATGTTCGAGCAGCGGGGTCTCGGCGGGCGTCATGATGATGTCGACCACCTGAAGCGCCGGCGAGAACGCGCCGAACGCCGCGGGCATGCCGTCACCCGGCCGCATGCCGACCGGCGAGCAGTTGACGAGCAGATCGATGCCCGCGAGATTCGCCGGATCGATATCGACGCTCGCCGCGCAGCCCGGATAGAACCGGTTCAGCCGCGCCGCCAGTTGCTCGGGCAACTCGCGCTGCGGATCGGCAAGCGCGATGCTCGCCGCGCCCGCTTCCGCCAGCGCATGCGCCACCGCCGCGCCCGCGCCGCCCGCGCCGAGTTGCTTCACATGCTTGCCGCGCACCTCGAAACCGATGCGCTTCAGGCCCAGCACGAGGCCGGTGCCGTCGAACATGTCGCCGAACCAGCTTCCGTCGGGACGCTCGCGCATGACATTGATCGCGCCGACGCGGCGGGCGGTGTCGGAGACTTCATCGACCATCGACATGGCGCGCACCTTGTGCGGCACCGTGACGACGAGCCCGTCGACGTTGCCGAGCGCCTGAAGCCCGGCGACGGCCGGCTCGAACACATTCACGGGGACATCGAACGGCAGGCAGACCGCATCGATGCCGCCCGCTTCGAACAGCGCGTTCATCAATTGCGGCGTTTTCACCTGCGTCACCGGATTGCCGACGATGCCGAACAAGCGCGTCGCCCCGCCGATGCGATGCTTGCGCGTGGCTGGTGGCGTCACCGCTGTCCCTCCGCGAAACCGGCGAGGCGCGCATGACGCGGCCACGACTGTGCGTCCATCGCGGCAGCGAGGCCCATCGGCTCGGGGCGGAACAGGCGTTCGTCCATCAGCTTGAGATCGGGCGAGATGACCGGGCGGAACGCCATGTGCGCGAGCACGTCGCGTTCGACATCGATGCCCGGCGCGATCTCGATCAGTTCCAGCGCACCCTCGATGGCGCGAAACACCGCGCGCTCGGTGACGAAGAGCGTCGTCTGGTTGCGTTCCCGCGCGTACGGCCCGCTGTACGACACCTGCTGAAGCTTCGACACGAACTTGCGGTGCGCGCCTTCCTTGAGGATCTGCAACTGCCCGCCTTCGCACGACACTTGCAGGCTGCCCGCCGTGAACGTGCCGCCGAACACCATCTTGCGCGCGTTCTGGCTGATGTTGATGAACCCGCCCACACCGATCAGCTTGTTCGCGAAGCGGCTGATGTTCACGCTGCCCCGCGCGTCGATTTCCACGGCGGAAAGAAACGCGATGTCGATGCCGCCGCCATCGTAGAAATCGAACTGATAGGGCATGTCCACGATGGCGCTGTAGTTGCGCGCCGCGCCCGCGTCCCGACCCGCGGCAGGTGCGCCGCCGATCAGCCCTTGCTCGTTGGTCAGCACGATGTGATGCAGCACGTCCTCTTCCGCCGCGACGAGCCCGATGCCCGTGCACACGCCGGAACCCACGTTGCACACCGCGCCGACGCGCAGTTCCATCGCCAGACGCCGCGCGATGATCTTGCGTTCGTCGAGCGGCAGGCGCGGAAAGCCGCCGAGCGGGATGCGCAGTTCGCCGGTGAAGGCGGGATCGTAGGCGGTCTGGTAGGTCATCGGCTGATCCGGCTCGACGACCACCGCATCCACCAGCATGCCGGGAATCTTCACCGTCTTGGCGGGCAACGTGCCGCGCCGCGCGAGCCGCTTGACCTGCACGATCACGAGGCCGCCGTTGCGCCGGGTCGCCTGCGCCATCGAAAGCATGTCGGCGAACACGGCTTCGTGCTCCATCGATACGTTGCCGTCTTCGTCGGCGGTCGTGCCGCGCAGAAACGCGACATCGACTTCGAAAGGCTTGTAGAACAGCCACTCGCGCCCTTCGATCTCGATCAGGCTCACGAGCTCGTCGTCGCTCGGCGCACCTTGCAGGCCGCCGCCGTTGCGCGGATCGACGAAGGTATGCAGGCCGACGTGGCTGACGAGTCCCGGCCTTCCCGCCGCCATTTCGCGCGTGAGTTGCGACAGCGCACCCTGCGGCAGCGTCCACGCTTCGACTTCCTTGTTCAGCGCCATCTGCGCGAGCGCCGGCGAATCGACCAGCGTGCCGCACACGACGCGCTTGAGCAGTCCCGCATGCGCGAGCCGCGATGCGCCTCGCTCGCCGCGATCGCCGAGACCGACCGGATGCACGGACGTGATCCGGCGCGGCTCGCCCTGCGCGAGAAAGCGGCGCTCGAGCGCCTCGATGAGCGATTCGGGCACGGCGTGTCCGCTTCCCGATCCGCCGATCATCAACGTGTCGCCGTCCTTCAGGAGGGATGCAGCCTGGTCGGCGGTCAAAATTTGCATGTTCTCTGCTCCGGTGTTTTCTGTGTCTGTCGATGCGTGCCGCTGCTAAGCCGCCGAGCGCGATTCCGCGAATACCTGCTCGTCGTCGCGGTGACGCGAAAGATGCTTGCCGAGCAGCGCGGCGATCAGCGTGAACAGGCAGAACGCGGCGAGGTACAGCATCACGTAGGTCGGCTTGCCGTCGGCATAGGCGACCAGCGCCGTCGCGATGAAAGGCGTCGGCCCGCCGATGAACGCGCCCGAAAACTCGCGGCACATGGCGATGCCGGAAAAGCGGTACTGGGTCGGAAACAGGTTGGAGAGGAACGCGCCCTGCGCGCCGCAGGTGCAGCCCCAGCTGATGCCGTAGACTGCGCTCATCGCGATGGTGGCGAGCACGACGTCCTTCGAATCGATCGCCTGGAAGAGCGGCCACACGAGGGCGAGCGCGATCATCGCGCCGGCGGCGAATACGTTGCCGCTGCCGTACTTGTCCGCGAGCATGCCGCCGACGGGCGCGCAGAACAGCGAAAAGCCGAGCGCGATGATAAGCACGACTAAACTGTCCGCCTTCGCCATGCCCACGGTGTTCGTCATGTAGCTCAGCGCGAAGGTGTTGAGCACGTACGACAGCGCCTGATGGCCGCCCATCGCGAAGAAGCCGCACAGCAGTTCGCGCCGGCTCTTGCGGAACAGTTCGGCCACGGGCACTTTCGCGGCCTTGGCCTTCTCGCTCGCCTTCTCCATCGCGGCGACGTACTCGGGCGTTTCGTCGAGTTTCGAACGAATGTAGATGGCGACGCCGAACAGCGCGAGCGACAACAGGAACGGCACGCGCCACACCCACGAGAAGAGAATGTCTTCGGGCACGTACGAAATCATCAGGAAGGTGGCGATGGCGATCATCACGCCGAAGTTGGTAGCGGCGTTCGGAATCGACGTGAAGAATGCGCGCCGGCTCGGCGGCGTGTATTCGGCGATCAGCGTGATCGCGCCCGCGAGTTCCGCGCCCGCGCCGAAGCCCTGCATCATGCGCAAGAGCACGAGCAGAATTGGCGCGAGGATGCCCGCCTGCTGCCAGGTCGGCAACAACCCGAGGCCGACGGTCGCCGCGCCCATGATCGTCACGCAGAACACGAGCGCGGGCTTGCGGCCGTATTTATCGCCGATGTGGGAAATGACGATGCCGCCCAGCGGCCGGATGATGAAGCCCACCGCGAACGTCGCGAACGCGGCGAGCGTGCCCGCCAGCGACGACAAATGCGGAAAGAACAGCTTGTTGATGATGAGGCCCGATGCCGCCGCATAAAGCCCATAGTCGTACCATTCGATGATGGTTCCGAGCGTGGACGCGAATACGGCGCGCCGGATGTTCCTGCGGTCTGCCCGCGCGAGTGCTGGTTGCATGGCGCTGTCTCCTGCTTTTCTTGTCTGATCTCGTGTGCGATGCCGCGCGCCTGAAGGTCACGGCATCCGTTGACGGTTTCGCTGCTGATCGTCTCGATCGTGTCGATCTCGTGAATCAGGTCCGGCCGCGATTGCCGAACGCGTTGGCGCCCTCCTCGTAATTGCCCGATGCGAAGCAGAGCGAGGTGAGTTCGTTCTCGTAGCGGATGCCTTGGTCCACGCTCATGGAGAGCGCCGCGCGCACCGCTGCCTTCACCGACTGCGTGGCGATCGGGCTGAACTCGGCCATCTTGCGGCACAGCGACATGGCGTGATCGACGACGGCCTCGTCGCCCACCACCATCTCGACCAGGCCGATACTGCGTGCCTCGTCCGCATCGATGGTGTCGCCGGTCAGCAGGAGGCGCATCGCCTGTCCGTAGCCGACCAGACGCGGCAGCATCTGCGAGGCGCCGCCGCCGCCCACCCAGCCGCGCAGCACTTCTGGCGCGCCGAACTTCGCGCTCCGGCCGGCCACGCGGATATCGGCGCCGAGCATCATTTCCAGTCCGCCTCCGAGCACCCAGCCCTTCAGTGCGGCGACCACGGGCTTCGTGAAATCGCGCACGACCATCGCGTAATCGGTGCGCGCGCGGAATTCCCACGCGCTCCGGTACGTCTTGAGCGAATGCAGATCGCTGCCCGCGCTGAACGCGCGTTCGCCTTCGCCGCGCAGCAGCACCACGCGAACCGTCTCGTCGCGCTCGATGTCCTGCCGGATGCCGACGAGCGTCTGCGTCATCTCGGGCGTGATCGCGTTCATCTTCTCCGGCCGGTTGATGACGATCTCCGCCACCGCGCCGTGCTTGCGCATCAGTATCTGTTCCTGCATCGCGCCTCCTTTTGCCGACTGCCGCGGCCGTCATGTCCCTTTCGTGTTTTCCCTTATACTTACTTACTAGTAAGTAGCTTGAGCGGACATTAACATCAATCTCAAACGTTGCGCAACGGGAATTTCGAGGAGGGAAAAATGCGAGGCGACACAGCGGATGGGAAGACGCTCGAAGCACACGCAGGAAAGCGGCCGACCGATAGGGGTCGTGTAAAATCAGCCGTTGCTTCGCCCCGTATGAGGCTTAGTCACCACACCGATCCTCACCGAGGGAAAACCTTGAGTCAGACCGAGAAGCCCGCGAAAACCGACAAGACGGCTCCAGCGACCCGGCAGCGTTCCTCCATGTACGACAGCATCAAGGACGTGGCCAAGCGGCTTCTGATCGCGCACGGTTATCACAAGACGACGTTCGGCGTGATCGCGAAGGAACTCGGCATCACGACGACCAACATCCACTATCACTTCGGCAACAAGAACAGTCTCGTCGAGGAAGTGGTGAAGGATTACGTGGCCGGCGCAACGGAAGGTCAGAAGAATATCTGGCTCGACGAAACCATGTCCTTGCAGGAAAAGGTGCAGGCGGAAATCGCCTTCAACCGCAATCTCTTTCGCAAGTACAACCCCACCGGCAAGACGCGCAAGCCGTGGAGCCTGATCGGCCGGCTGCGCCTCGAAAGCGACGTCCTCACCGACGAAGCGCGCGCCGCGCTCGCGGGCTTCACCACCGAAATCCACGGCGCGGTGGAGTTCGCGGTCGCGCACGCGAGCCGCAGCGGCGAGCTCAAGCGCGACACGCCCAAGGAAGACCTGATCTTCCTGCTCACGCATCTGATCGACAGCCTGTCGGTGTTCGCCCAGGACGCGGGTGGCTTCGAGCGCGTCGAGCAATTCATGAACTCGTTCTCGCGCGTCGTGCTCGCGAAATACACGAAGTAAACCAGCGTTTTTGCGCATCGCGGACGTGCCGCGCGCTGGACAATTAGATCGATCTACCTTATTGTCGCGGTACGGAGACAATTCATGAGCGATAACGCCTTCAGCATCGCCGTCGTGGGCGCGGGCATGGCATCCGCGCCGCATCTCGCGGGCCTTCTGGACTTGCGGGAGCGGGTGACCGTGCGCCATGTCGTCGCGCGTTCCGAAGACCGCGCGCGCGCCTTCGCACATGCTCTGCCGCACGCCCGCGTCACGCTCGATCTGGACACCGCGCTGGCCGATCCGCGCGTGAACGCCGTGCTGCTGCTCACGCCACCGAACACGCATCTGGAACTCGGCGCGAGGATCGCAGCGGCGGGCAAGCATCTGCTGATCGAAAAGCCGATCGATGTCACGACCGCGCGCGCCAGCGAACTGGCGGACACATGCGAGCGGCACGGCATCGTCGCGGCGACGGTGCTGCAGCATCGCACGCGCGATGCCTCACGCAAGCTGCGCCAGTTGCTCGATGCGCGCGCCCTCGGCGACATCCACAGCGCGAGCGTCGCGGTGCCGTGGTGGCGTCCGCAATCCTATTACGACGAACCCGGGCGCGGCACGCTCGCCCGCGACGGCGGCGGCGTGCTGATGACGCAGGCCATTCACACGCTCGATCTGTTCCTGTGGCTCATCGGCTGTCCCGACGAAGTGTTCGCCTACGCGATCACCAGCCGCGCGCATCGCATGGAATGCGAGGACACGGTCGCGGGCGTCATGCGCTATGGCAGCGGCTGCGTCGCGTCGCTGCACGCGAGCACGGCGGCGTATCCCGGCTTCGACGAACGCATCGAGATCAGCGGTGCGAACGGCAGCGCCACGCTCAGCGGCGGCAGGCTCGTCGTGCATTACATGGACGGCTCCGTGATCGAGGAAGGCGAAACGGCGTCCCTCGGTTCGGGTGCGAATCCGATGGCCTTCTCGCACCACGCGCATCGGGCGGTCATGGCCAATTTCATCGATGCCGCCACGCGCGGCGCCGAGCCGGTTGCGTCGCTGCGCAGCGCGCTCACCGTTCACCTGCTGATCGATGCGCTCATCGCGTCGTCGGCGAATCGTCGACCCATGCCGGTCAAGCCCGGCTCGCCAACATGACCCACACGCTCAATGCCGCCGTCTCCGGCGATACGCGCCTTTTCGCCATCGTCGGCGATCCCATCGCGCAGGCACGCTCGCCGCTCGTGTTCAACGACATCTTTCAGCGCATGGGCGTCAATGCCGTGCTCGTGCCGATGCGGATTCCCGCGGCTTCGCTCGCGACGGCGATCGCGGGACTCAAGGCCGTCGGCAATCTGGACGGCATCGTCGTCACCGTGCCGCACAAGATCGCGATGACGGAACTCGTCGACCGGCTGCTGCCCGCCGCGCAGCAAGTGGGCGCGATCAACTGCATGCGCCGCGCCGAAAACGGCGAATGGGAAGGTGACATGTACGACGGCGAAGGCTTCACGCGCGGACTGCGCAAACAGGGCCACGAGCCGCGCGGCATGGCGGTGTTTCAGGCGGGCGCGGGCGGCGCGGGAAAGGCGCTCGCGCATGCGCTCGCCCGCGCGGGCGTGCGCTCGCTGCAACTGACCGATGTGGATCGCGCGAAGCAGGACGCGCTCGTTGCGCAGATCGCGCGGGCGTATCCGGACGTGCGCGTCGTCGCGGGCGGCGCCGAACCCGAGGACGTCGATATGGTGGTGAACGCCACGCCGTGCGGCATGGCGCCGGGCGACCCGCTGCCGTTCGCCATCGACAGGCTCGGCCGCGATGTGCTGGTCGCCGACATCATCATGAAGCCGGAGCGCACGCCGCTGCTCTGTCGGGCGGAAGAGCGCGGACATCGCATCCATCTCGGCCGGCATCTGCTGGAGAATCAGGCGGAGCTCGTCGCGGAGTTCTTCGGCATCGCACCGATGTGACGCAAGACGCCGGCAGCGGAACGTCCGGCCGTTTCGGATACACTCCGGGCATACGACTCATCGACCGTTCCAATGTCCCGAGGCAAACCAGGTTCATCCGTCACGCTGCTGGACATCGCCAACGATCTCGGCCTGTCTCGCGCCACGGTCTCGCTCGTTCTGCGCAACAGCCCGCGCATTTCCGAGGCTACGCGCGAGCGCGTGCTCGAGGCCTTCAAGCACAAAGGCTATGTCTATAACCGCCACGCAGCGGGCATGCGCAGCAACCAGACGCATACGGTCGGCGTGGTCGTCAACGATCTCGCCAATCCTTATTTCACCATGCTCGTGCGCGCCATCGAGGCGAGCCTGAGCACGCAAGGTTTCATCACGCTGCTCGGCAACACCGACGAATCGCTCGAACGGCAAAGCCGCTTTCTCGATACGGTGCGGCAGCACAACATCGACGGTCTCATCGTTTGTCCGACGGAGTCCACCACGGCGTCGCAGATGCGTCAGGTGCTCGCGTGGGGCATTCCGTGCGTGTTCGCCTCGCGCTATGTGGCGGGCCTGCAGGCCGATTACGTGGGCGTGGACAACCGGCGCGGCATGGCGCTCGCGACCTCGCATCTGATCGGCCTCGGGCATCGCCGTATCGCGATGATCGGCGGCGTGATGCGCGCCTCCACCGGCAGCGACCGCGCCGAAGGTTATCGCGAAGCCCTGCGCGCCGCGAAGATCAAGCTCGACGAACGGCTGATCGTGCCGTCGCCGCTCACGCGCTCCGACGGCAAGCGCATCATCACCGAACTTCTGCGCCTGAAGAATCCGCCGACGGCGGTCGTGTGCGGCAACGATATCGTCGCGTTCGGCGTGATGCTCGGCCTGCGTGCGCACGGCATCGAACCGGGCGCGGACTTCGGCGTCGTCGGCTTCGACGATGTCCCCGAAGCCGCGCTGTGGGAGCCGCCGCTCACCACGGTACAGGTCTTGCAGGACGAGATCGGCCAGACCGCCGCCGACCTGCTGCTCAAGCGCATGACGGAGCCATCGCGCACGCCGACGCGCATCGTGTCGGAGCCGGTGCTCATCGTGCGCGGAACCTGCGGCGCGCGCGGCAAGCCCTGAAAACAGGCTCGCTTTCTCATCGTCCGAACTTTCCCGAGCCGCCCGGTTCGGGTTTCCCTTAGGCAAAATCCGCTTGCGTCACGTCTGCGCAGCCCCTAATCTACGCCCATAGTAGATCGATCTAACACACGTCAACGACGTGTTCATGCGGCAGCCTTCCGGTCAGTTCCAGCCGCTCCTCCGTGCACTTTCGTCGTAGTGCGATACGGCAGTGCGATACGGACATGAAAACCATAGGAATCCGATTCATGCGTGACTACCTGCTCTCCCGCCGCAAGCTGCTGATCCTCGCCGCCGCGTCCGCCGCCGCGGGCTATATGCCGCGCCTCGCGCTGGCGGACGGACAGACCATCCGTATCGGCGATGTCGTGGATCGCCACAATCCCGAAGTCATCACCGAGAACGTGATGGCGAAGAAACTGAAGGAATCGACCGGCTTCGACGCGCGCGTGTTTCCCGACGGCGTCCTCGGCTCGCACACGCGCATGAACGAGCAGTTGCGCAACGGCACGCTCGAAATCACGGTCACGAACGTCGCGGATCTGGAAGGCTACGACAAGCGTCTCGGACTGTTCGCGATGCCCTTCGCCTTTCCCGATCGCAAGTCGCTGTACGCGGCGCAGGACGGTGCGCTCGGCCAGGCGTACGCGGGCATTCTGGACAAGCTCGGCTTCGTGCTGCTGGGCTGGTTCGATTCGGGCCAGCGCAGCGTCTATAACCGCACGCGCGCCGTTCACGAACCGGACGATCTCAAGGGCCTGAAAGTACGCACGCAGGGCAATCAGATCATGATCGCCACCTTCAACCAGCTTGGCGCTCAGGCTACGCCGCTCGACACCACGCAGATCTACTCCGCGCTGCAGCAAGGCGTGGTCGATGGCGCGGAGAACTCCGTCACGTTCTTCGTGCAGCAGCATCACAGCGAGGTGGCCAAGTACTACTCGTACACGAATCACTTCTTCTCCATCGACCCGATGCTCGCCAGCAAGAAATGGTTCGATGCGCTCGACCCGAAACAGCGCGACGCCGTGAAGCAGGCGGGCGTCGAAGCGCAACAGCACGAGCGCGAACTGTGGATGGCTTCGGACGCGAAGTATCTCGCCGAAGCGAAGAAGAACGGCGCGGCCTTCAACGACGCGAACATTCCCGCGTTCCGCACGGCGGTCAAGCCGATCTACACGAAGTACCGCTCGAACTTCGCCGAACTGGCGACGTATCTGCCGGATCTCTGACCTTCAGCCACAGGTTCTCCGACATGAAACCTCAACCGCTTTCGCCTGCGCACCGCGACGGCATCAATCAGACCCGCGCGTTTCGCGTGCTCGCGAGCGCCGAAGATCTGCTGATCGCCGTGCTGGTTTTCGCGATCTTCTGCGTCGTGCTCGCGGGCATTCTGTCCCGCTTCGTCTTTCACGTTTCGCTTTCGTGGAACATCGAGATCAGCGTCACGCTGATGATCTGGATGACGTTCATCGGCATCGCGGTGGGCGTGCGCGACAAGGTGCATGTCGCCTTCGAACTGTTCGAGGACAAGCTGAGCGGCCGCTGGCTCACGTTTGCCTCGCTCGTGCAGATGCTGCTGATGGGTTTTCTGCTCGTCGCGCTCGCGTGGGGCGGCTGGCAGTTCACGGAACTCGGCTTGAATCAGCTCACGCCGAGCGGCATTGCGCAGTGGATCTCGTTCGCCGCAATTCCGGCGGGCAGCGTGCTCGGGCTTGTGCATCTCGCGGCGCATGCGTGGGACCTCGCGGCGCACGTCGATCTCGACAACGGCGCGCATCGCGGCCACGGCCATACCGAAACGAGGACGCAATGATTCTGACCATCGGACTGCTCGCGCTGTTCGTGCTCGCCGGCGCGCCGATCATCGCGTCGCTGGGCGCGGTCGGCACCATCGACGGCTTGATGCAGGGCCTGCCGCTCACCAATATCGCGCAGGCGATGTATCACGGCGTGGACTCGTTCACGCTGCTCGCCGTGCCGCTGTTCATCCTCGCCGGCGAAATCCTGTTCCACTCCGGCTCGGCGGGCCGGCTCGTCAACTTCATGAACCTGCTCGTCGGCCGCGTGCCGGGCGGACTGGGCGTGAGCGCGGTGGCATCGACGATGGTGTTCTCGGGCCTGAGCGGCTCGGTGAACGCCGACGCCGCCGCGATCAGCTCCGCCATGCTCCCGTCGATGGAAAAGGCCGGCTACCGCAAGGAATGGTCGTCTGCGATCATCGCGGCAGCGGCGGGCACGGGCATCCTGATTCCGCCGTCGATCACCATCATCGTGCTCGCGACGGTGGCGAACATGTCGGTCACCAAGCTCTTTCTCGCGGCCACGCTGCCCGCCATTCTGGTCGGCGTGACGAAGATGCTCATCATCATGTACCGGGCGCGCCTGGAGCCGCCGGTCGCGCCGGTCCACTTCAGCGTGCCGGAACTGGGCCGCGCGTTCGTGCTCGCCATTCCCGCGCTGGGTGCGCCGATCATCATTCTCGGCGGCATTTTCATGGGCTTTTTCACGGCGACCGAATCGGCGGCGGCGGCGGTCGCCTACGTGACGATCATCACGCTCCTGCAACGCTCGATTCCCAGCCGCGCGTGGCTCGGCATCCTGATCAAGGCGGGCCGCACGAGCGCAATCGTGCTGTCGCTCGTCGGCGTCGCACAGATTCTCGGCTACATGCTGGCCTACAACTCGGTGGGCGAACAGGTCGCGGAATTCGCCTCGCAACTGACCAGCCACAAAATCGTGTTCACGGTGTTCATCGTCGTGGTGTTCTGGCTGCTGGGCGCGCTGCTCGACGGCATTCCCGCGCTCATCCTGCTGATTCCGCTGTTCCTGCCCATCGCGCAGGACGCGGGCTTCAGCGACATTCACTTCGCGATTCTCGCCATCGCCATCGTCGGCATTTCGCTGGTGACGCCGCCGATCGGCACGGCCTGCTTCATCGTCACCGGCGTCGCCAATATCCGCATGGTCAATCTGGTCCGGCCGATGCTGCCCTTCATGGCCGTCATGTTCGTCACCATCCTGCTGCTCGCCTTCGTGCCGGCATTCTCCGAATGGCTGCCTCGTCTTTTGTACTAGCGCCCGAACGGGCGCGGCCGCTCGCACTCGTGACCGGCGCGCGGCGCGGCATCGGGGCGGCCATCGCGGTGGAACTGGCACGCTGCGGCTTCGACCTCGCGCTGGTCGATATCGACGAAACCGGCGCGAACGATACCTGCGCCGCCGTCGAATCGCACGGCGGCCGCGCGGGCTTCTGGCGGCACGATCTCGCCGACAGCGCCGCGCATCCGGCGCTCGTCGGGCGCATCGTCGCGTCGTGCGGGCCACTCGCTTGTCTCGTCAACAACGCGGGCGTGTCCGCCGACCGGCGCGGCGACCTGCTCGAACTCGGCGAATTGTCCTATGACCGGGTGGTGGACATCAACATGCGGGGAACGTTTTTTCTCACTCAGGCGGTGGCGCGGCACATGGCGTCGAGCGGCAACGAGCATGCGCGCGCCATCGTCACGGTGTCGTCGGTGAGCGCGGAGCTGGCGTCCATCGAGCGCGGCGAATACTGCATGTCGAAGGCGGGTCTCGGCATGCTCACGCGGCTTTTCGCGCTGCGCCTCGCGGCGCTCGGCATCGGCGTATTCGAGGTGCGGCCCGGCATCATCCGCACGCCGATGACCGAATCCGTCGCCGCGCAATACGACGAACGCATCGCCGGCGGCATCGTGCCGATGCAGCGCTGGGGCACGCCGCAGGACGTCGCCTCGGCGGTGGCGGCGCTCGCGTCCGGGCGCATGGGATTCGCCACGGGAAGCGTGCTGAATATCGACGGCGCGTTGTCCATTCCCCGTCTGTGAGGTTTCCGTCCTTTTTCAACTCAAGCGCGAGTAACGCGACATGAACAGCCTCGAACTGCCTACCTCTTCCGGTGCGCTGGAACGCTATACGCTCGCCGGCACGCCGCTCCCCGATGTGCCCAATGCCGCGCCCTTCAACCGGATCGCGCTGTCGGCGGCGCACGTGGTGGCCGATCCGTTCGCGAACGCCGATCCTTGCGACGGCGGCCGGATCGACTGGGACAAGACGCTCGAATATCGCCGCTATCTCGCGGGGCTCGGACTCGGCATCGCCGAAGCGATGGACACCGCGCAGCGCGGCATGGGCCTGAGCTGGCAGGAAGCGCTGCAACTGATTCGCCGCACGCGCGCGGAACTCGCCGACGCCCGCGTGCCGATCTTCAACGGCTGCGGCACGGACCATCTCGATCCCGCATCCGTCGATTCGCTCGATGCCGTCATCAGCGCGTATCTGCAACAGGTCGATGCCATCCAGACGGCCGGCAGCCGGCTGATCCTGATGGCGAGCCGCGCGCTGGCCCGCATCGCGCGAACGCCGGAGGACTATGCGACGGTGTATCGCCGGGTGCTGGCGCAGGTGGAGCAGCCGGTTATCCTGCACTGGCTCGGCGACATGTTCGATCCCGCGCTCGCCGGCTACTGGGGCACGGACGATCTCACCGCCGCCCGCGACGTGGCGCTCGAAGTCATGCGCGAATCCGCCGCGAAGGTGGACGGCATCAAGGTCTCGTTGCTCGACAAGCAGCGCGAGATCGACATGCGCCGCCTGCTGCCCGCCGGCGTGAAGATGTACACGGGCGACGACTTCAATTACCCGGAACTGATCGCCGGCGACGAAGCGGGCTATTCGCACGCGCTGCTCGGCATCTTCGATGGCATCGCGCCCGCCGCGTCGGCCGCGCTCGCCGAACTCGCGGCGGGACGTCGCGAACGCTTCCACGCCATTCTCGCGCCCACGGTGCCGCTGTCGCGCCACATCTTTCGCGCGCCGACGCGCTTCTACAAGACGGGCATTGTCTTTCTCGCGTTCCTGAACGGCCATCAATCGCATATGACGATGCTCGCGGGCCATCAGGCCATGCGCCCTCTGCCCTATTTCGTCGATCTCTTCAAACTCGCCGATGCCGCCGGCCTGCTGCGCCAACCGGAACTCGCGGTCGCGCGCATGAAGCGCTTTCTCGCCGTCTACGGCGTGTCCCAGGACTGAGGAGACATTCGATGGGACAACTTATCGCGCGCCGCGACGGCGCCGTGCTCACGCTGGAACTGAGCAATCCGCGCAAGGCGAACGCGCTCGACTTCGCGATACTCGCCGCGCTCGACGAGCAGATTGCGCACATCGAAGAAGACGAACGCATTCGCGCCGTCGTGCTGCGCGGCACCGAAGGCGGCGCGTTCAGTTCGGGCGCGGACATCGGCGAATGGTCCGCGCTGGAGCCGGAGGTGTTCGCGCGCAAATGGGTCGGCGAAGGCAACGAAACGTTCCGGCGCTTCGAGCGCCTGCGCTGCCCGAGCGTCGCGCTGATCGAAGGATTGTGCTTCGGCGGCGGGCTGGAGCTTGCGCTGTGCTGCGATCTGCGGCTCGCCACGAGCGCCGCGCGGCTGCGCTTTCCGGAAGTGGCCATCGGCGCGATTCCCGGCTGGGAAGGCGGCGAGCGCCTGCAGCGCATCGCGGGGCGCGCGCGTGCGCTCGAAGCCGTGCTGCTGTCGCGCGAGATCGATGCGCCGACCGCGCTGCAATGGGGCGTCCTCAATGCCGTCTGCGCGCCGCAAGGCGCCGGCGCACACCTCGCCGACTGGACCGCGCGGCTGTGCGAGGTGTCGCCGCGCGCTGCCGCCTCCGCCAAGGCGCTGATTCTCGATGATGCCAAGGACGCGCGCATCGCCTATCCGCAAGCCGCGCTCGACGTGCGCAACAGCGCCGACGCGCAACGCGGCATCGACGCCTTCTTCGCTAAAACCACCGCTGTCTTCTAAACCATGAACGTTCTCTTCCAGCGCACGCATCAACGCTCGTTCGGCACGTGGCCGCTACAGGGCCGGCAACTGCACGACGCCCTCGCCGCCGCCATCGAAACGGGTTATCGCGCGATCGACACCGCGCAGCTCTACGACAACGAAATCGGCGTCGGCTCGGCGCTGCGTGCGATCGGCGTGCCGCGCGACGAGTTGTGCATCACCACGAAAATCGCGCCCGCCAACGATTCCGACGAACGCTTCATGCCGGCGCTGCGCGAAAGCCTCGACAAGCTGAAGGTCGAACAGGTCGACATGCTCCTGCTGCACTGGCCGCCCGCCGATGGCGATGTCGGGCCTTCGGTGCGAAGGCTCGAGCAGGCGCAGCGCGCGGGACTGACGCGGCATATCGGCGTGAGCAACTTCACCGCCGCGATGATGCGCGCCGCCCGCGCCGCGACGGCGCTGCCGCTCGTCACGAATCAGGTCGAGTTTCATCCGCTGCTGGACCAGCGCGTCTTGCTGCGCGCCGCGACCGAAACCGGCATTCCGCTGTCCTCGTATTGCTCGGTCGCGCGCGGCGAAGTCTTCAAGTATCCGCTGTTCGGCGAGATCGGCGCGCAATACGGCAGGAGCGCCGCGCAGGTCGTGCTGCGCTGGATTCTCCAGAAAGGCGTGCCGATCAACACCATGTCCACGCAGCGCAAGAACATCGAGGCCAATTTCGACGTGATGGACTTCACGCTGTCGAGCGTCGACATGGAACGCATCGACGCGCTGAACGCGATGAATCACCGCATCGTCAATCGGGATCGGGTGCCGCATGCGCCGGAATTCGACTGACTGCGACGCAGGATAGCCGACAAGGACAACGACATGAGCCATTCCCTGCTTTACGAGGAGATCGAACCGGGTCTCGCCTTCGCGACATCGGGCATCGTGGTGACGGAAAGCCACGTGGTCCAGTTCGCAGGCATTTCGGGCGATTTCTTCGATGTCCACATGGACGACGAATTCGCGCGCGGCGTCGGCTTTTCGGGGCGCGTCGCGCATGGCCTCCTGTGCCTCGCGATGGTCGACGGCCTGAAGAATCGCGCGGCCACGCGACTGGCCGCCGTCGCGACGCTCGAATGGACGTATCGCTTTCACAAGCCGGTGCTGATCGGCGACAGGATTCAGGGGCGCATCGCCGTGCTCGACAAGCGGCCGACGCGGCGCGGCGATCGCGGCATCGTGCGTCTGCAAGTGGAAGTGCGCAACCAGGACGGCGTGCTGATCCAGGACGGCATCAATGTGCTGATGGTCCGCACGGGCGCGCGGACGGGCCACGAGGAACAATGAAATGAAACGTGCAAACCTGACTGATCCGGACGTCATGGCCGCCGCAATTTTCGATGGCGCTGTCGTCGTATTGAGCGGCTCGGGCGGCGGTCTGGTCGAACCCGATCACATCACGTCGGCCATCGAGCGGCGCTTTCTGGCGACCGGGCATCCGCGCGATCTCACGCTGATTCACGGACTCGGCATCGGCGACGGGCTCTTCAGCGGCGTAAGCCGCTTCGCGCACGAAGGCATGGTGAAGCGCGTCGTCGGCGGTCACTGGACCTGGTCCAAGCCGATGCAGAAGCTCGCCCGCGAAGAGCGCGTCGAAGCGTACACCATGCCCGCGGGCGTCATTCAGACGCTGATCCGCGAAGCGGGCGCGGGGCGGCATGGACTGGTGACGCACATCGGGCTGGACACGTTCGCCGATCCGCGTCACGGCGGCGGCCGCGTCAACGCCCGCGCACGCGACGATCTCGTCGAAGTCATCACGCTGGGCGGCAAGGAACTGCTCTGGTACAAGCCGTTCGAGATCGATTTCGCGATCGTGCGCGGCACGACTGCGGACATGCAGGGCAATCTCACGTCACGCGAGGAACCCGCCGACATCGATGCGTTCGCCGCCGCGCTTGCCGCGCACAATGGCGGCGGCCGCGTGTTCGCGCAGGTCCGCGACGTATCGGCGGCGCCGATCACGCCCGCGCGCGCGGTGACGGTGCCGGGCGTGCTCGTCGACGACATCTGCGTCCACGCCGAACAGAAGCAGACGACCGGCGCAGCCTACGATCCCGCCATCAGCGGCGAGCTGCCCGCGCCGGACATGCGCACGCCGCCCGCCTTGCCGCAGGGCATCCGCTACATCATCGCGAAGCGCGCCGCGCAAGAGCTGGTGCCGGGCGCGTGCGTCAACTTCGGGTACGGCCTGCCCGACGGCATTCCGGCCGTGGCGCACGCAGCGGGCGTCGATATCAGCTGGACGGTCATCGAGCAGGGCTCCCACAATGGCGAGCTTCTCGGCGGCGATTTGTTCGGCGCGACGCGCCATGCGAGCGCCATCCTCAAGTCCAACGACCAGTTCGATTTCTTCAGCGGCGGCGGCATCGACATCGCCTTTCTGGGCATGGGCGAACTGGATGCGCAAGGCAACGTCAACGTGTCGTGGCTCGGTGAGAACATCGTCGGGCCGGGCGGCTTTGTGGATATCACGCAGCGCACGCGCAAGGTCGTGTTTTGCGGCACGTTCGAAGCGAAGGGACTGGACGTGGAACTCGCGGACGGACAGGTGCATATCCGCCGCCACGGCGCGGTGCCGAAGCTCGTGCCGCAGGTGCGCCACATCACGTTCAGCGGCAGGCGGGCGCGCGCCGACGGCCAGCAGGTGATCTACATCACCGAGCGCGCCGTGTTCGAACTCGCCGCCGAGGGCTTGCGGCTGATCGAAGTCGCGCCGGGCGTGGACCTCGTGCGCGACGTGCTCGAGCGCATGCCGTTCGAAGTGGCGCTGCATCCGTCGCTGCGCGAGCGCGCGGAGCAGGCGTCGCACGCGGCGGCTTCCAGCGAAGGCTGACCGGAGATATCGATGGATTTCACGCTCGGCGACACGCAGAAGATGATGATCGAGACGGCGCGGCGCTTCGTGCGCGCCGAGTTGCAGCCGCTCGAACAGCAAGTGGAAGACGAAGGCGCGCTGCCGCGCGACATCGCGCGGGGTTTGCAAAAGCGCGCCCGCGCGCTCGGGCTATACGCGGTCAACATGCCCGCCGAACTGGGCGGCGGCGGCCTGAATACCGTCGATTCGATGCTCTGCGAGGAGCAGTTCGGCCATAGCTCGGACATTCTCGTGCGGCGCGCGTTCGGCAACGTCTACGACGCGCTGCTCGCCTGCGAAGGCGAACAGATCGACCGCTGGCTCAGGCCATCGGTCGAGGGCGAGCGCACGTGCGGGCTCGCGATCACCGAAACGGGCGCGGGTTCGGACGCACAGGGCATCAGAACCACTGCGCGCAAGACGGCGTCCGGCTGGGTGCTCAACGGCAGCAAGCACTTCATCAGCGATGCGCAATGGAGCGACTTCTTCCTCGTCTCGGCGCGCACCGGCGAGAAGGAAATCTCGCTGTTCGCGGTGGACAAGAACCTGCCCGGCTTCACGCTCGGCAAGGATCAGCAGATGATGGGCCTGCGCGGCACGCCGCATCACGAACTCTTCTTCGACGATGTCCCGCTGGAACCGATGGCGCTCATCGGAAACCAGGGCGAAGGTTTCAGACTGGCGATGAACATGCTCGGCCGCGTGCGACTCGCGCTGATCGGCGCGCGCGGCATCGGCAAGGCCACGCGCGTCCTGGAGATGATGATCGGGTATGCGGGCGAGCGGCGGCAGTTCGGCACGCGCATCGGCGACTTTCAGATGATCCAGCAACTCATCGCCGACAGCGTCATGGAGATCAGCGCGGCGCGTCTCATGCTGCTCAACACCGCCGCGATGATGGACGCCGGGCAGGACGCGCGCGCGTGGATCTCGATGGTCAAGGTGCAGGCGTCGGAAACGCTCGGCCGCGTGGTGGACCGCGCGGTGCAGGTGTTCGGCGGCATGGGCTTCTGCAAGGAGCTGGCCATCGAACGTTATTACCGCGATGCGCGCGTCTACCGCATCTTCGACGGGACGTCGGAGATTCATCGCGGCATCATCGCGCGTCATGCGATGAAGCGCGGCGCGGCGTTGTTCGATCTTCACCGCTAGGACGGACATCGCCATGGGCAAGGTCATTTCCGCCGACGCAGCCGCGCAACTGCTTCACGACGGCGATATCGTCAGCATCAGTTCGTCCAGCGGCCTGGGCTGTCCCGACAAGGTGCTGGCGGCCATCGGCGCGCGCTTCGAACTCGAGGGACGGCCGCGCGGCATCACGACGCTGAATCCGATCGCGGCGGGCGACATGTACGGCGTAAAGGGCATCGATCATCTCGCGCAGCGCGGGCTGCTCGCGCGCACGCTGGCCGGATCGTATCCGAGCGGGCCGTCGTCGCTGCCGATGCCCAACGTATGGCGCATGATCGTCGACAACGAGATCGAGGCGTACAACGTTCCGAGCGGCATCCTCTTCGACATGCACCGTGACGCCGCCGCGCGCCGCCCCGGCGTGCTGACGAAAGTCGGCATGGGCACGTTCGTCGATCCCGAACTGCAAGGCTGCGCGATGAACGCTGCCGCGCGCGCGAAGCCGATCGTGCGCAAGGTGTCGTTCGATGGCGGCGACTGGTTGTATTTCCCGGCCATCGCGCCGCGCGTGGCGATCATTCGCGCGACCACCGCCGACGAAGCCGGCAATCTTTCATACGAGCACGAAGGCGCGCTTCTGGGCGGCATCGATCAGGCACTGGCCGCGCGCAACAGCGGCGGCATCGTGATCGCGCAGGTCAAGCGCGTGGCGAGGTCCGGCACGCTGCGGCCGCAGGACGTCCGCGTGCCGTGCAATCTGGTCGATTACATCGTCGTCGATGCGGATCAGTGGCAGACCACGCAAACGCCGTACGATCCCGCCATCAGCGGCGAAGTCTCGTTGCCGATGAGTGCGTTCGACAGCACGCCCTGGGGCCCGGAAAAGGTCATCGCCCGCCGCGCCGCGATGGAACTCGCACACGGCTACGCGGCCAATCTCGGCTTCGGCATTTCGGCGAATGTGCCGCGCATTCTGCTGGAAGAAGGACTGCATGGCGAGGTGACGTGGGCGATCGAACAGGGCGCGGTCGGTGGCGTGCCCTTGCTCGGATTCGCGTTCGGTTGCGCGTCGAACGCGGATGCCATCGTGGCGTCGCCGAATCAGTTCACGTATTTTCAGGGCGGCGGATTCGATATCGCGCTGCTGTCCTTTCTTCAGGTCGATGGCGACGGCAGCGTGAACGTGTCGCGGCTCGGGTCGAAGCCGTATCTGACTGCCGGTTGCGGCGGCTTCGTCGATATCACCGCGCATGCGAAACGCATCGTGTTTTCGGGCTTCTTCACGGCCGGCGCGAAACTCGATGTGGGCGGCGGCACGCTTTCGATTCTCGCGGAAGGCCGCACGCGCAAGTTCGTGCGAACCGCCGAACAGATCACGTTCAGCGGCCGTATCGGACGCGAGCGCGGGCAGCGCGTGACGTACGTGACGGAGCGCTGCGTCATCGAGTCGAGGGACGACGGTCTGACCGTGTGTGAAATCGCGCCCGGCGTGGACCTGCGACGCGACATACTCGACCAGGCCGAGATCGCGCTGAAGGTCGCGCCCGATCTCCGCACAATGGACGCCGCGCTCTTCACCGATGCGCCGTTCGGACTCCGGCTCAAGCCGCGCGAGCGCTCGTAGACACTCAGCAGCACGCGAACAGGCGCTCGCGGCAGATGCGTAAGGTCTCGTCGGCGGGGCGCGCCCACCAGTCGAGCCGCGAGAAGATCTCCACTTCGACGGGACCGTCGAAACCGGCGCTCTCCACCGCCGCACGCAGACGGCGAAGGTCGATCACGCCATCGCCCATCATGCCGCGGTCCTGAAGCGGATCGCGCGTTTCGACGAGCCAGTCGCAGACATGCAGCGCGAGTATGCGCCCCGCCGCCCGCGCGATGGCCGGCATCAGCGCCGGGTCCCACCACACGTGATAAGCGTCGATGGCTACGCCGAAATGTCCCTCGCGCGACGGATCGAGCGTGTCGCACCAGTCGAGCGCCTGATCGAGCGTGTTGAGCAGGCTGCGGTCGGCGGCATAGACGGGATGCAGCGGCTCCAGCGCGACGCGCACGCCCGTCTCCTGCATGGCCGGCTGCAACGCGGCGAGGCCGTCGAGAATTTGCGCGCGTGCATCGTCGATATCGCGCGAACCGGGCGGCAGACCGCCCACCACCGCGACCAGCACCGGCGCGCCGAGCACGGCGGCGGTTTCCAGCGCGCGGCGGTTGGAATCGATCGCCGCGCGACGCCCCGCCGCGTCGTTCGCCGCGAAATACGCGGTGCGGCAATACGCGTTGACCTTGAGGCCCGCGGCGCGAATGGCGCTGGCTGCGGCCTGCGGCTTCGTCTCGTCGATTTCCTGACGCCACGGCGTGATCCAGCCGAAACCTTGCCCGGCGATGCGCGCGGCCGTCATCTCGATCGGCTCGCGGTAACCCAGCGTGCCGGTATTGATGCAGCAGAGATCGCCGCGTCCGTTCAAGTCGCGCATGGTGTTCCTCAGAAGCGCTGGATCATCAGCCCACCATCGACGCGCACTTCCTGCGCCACCGTGTACGGCAGCAGTCCCGCCGCCATGGTGCGGATCACGCGCGCCACGTCTTCGGGCTGGCCCCAGCGCGGCGTGGCGGTCATGCCTTCGGCGATCAGCGCATCGTACTTGCCCTTCGACGGCGCGGTCATCTCCGTGAGGATCAGTCCGGGCTGCACCTCGAATACGCCGATGCCATGCGACGCCAGCCGCAGCGCGAACAGACGCGCGGCCATCGACGAGGCGCTTTTGGACATGCAGTATTCGCCGCGTTCGACACTCGCCACCACCGCATTCGACGATGTCACGAACACGATGCTGCGCGCGCCTTCGGCGGCCGGCGCTTGCGCTGTCATCGACCTGGCGACGGCCTGCGTCAGAAAGAACGTGCCGCGCGTGTTGATGTCGAAGCAGCGGTCGTAGCTTTGCGCGTTCACGTCGAGCAGATCGCCGCGGCTCAGCACGGACACACCCGCGTTGTTCACCAGGCAGTCGATGTCGCCGAAGCGCGCGTTGATCGCGGCGAGCACGCCCGCGTGCGCGTCGATATCGCCGATATCGAGATCGAAGCTCGCGCAACGGCGCCCGAGCGCTTCGACTTCGGCTTCGAGCGCGCGCAGCCGGTCGGCGTCGTTCAAGGCGATGGCGGCGATATCGAAGCCTTCGGCGGCGAGCGAGAGCGCGACGGCGCGCCCGATCCCGCGCGAGGCGCCGGTGACGATTGCGGTTCTGCTCATGGTCATGCCTTCAGCAATTGACGCGCGATGATGATCCGCTGAATCTGGTTCGTGCCTTCGTAGATTTGCGTGATCTTGGCGTCGCGATAGAGACGTTCGACTTCATAGCCGCGAATGTAGCCGCTGCCGCCGAAAATCTGGATGGCGTTGCTCGTGTGCTGCACGGCGGCGTCCCCGGCGAAGCATTTCGCCATCGACGCGGCGACGGTCGCCTCGACGCCCGAATCCATTTTCGATGCCGCGGAGCGCACGAGCAGGCGCGCTGCTTCGGTGTCCTTGGCCATGTCGGCGAGAATGAACTGGATGGCCTGAAACTCGGCGATCGGCTGGCCGAACTGCTTGCGCATCTTCGCCTGTTCGATGCCCGCCTCCAGCGCCGCCTGCATGATGCCTACGGCCAGCGCGCCGATGCCCACACGTCCTTTTTCGAGCACGCTCATCATCATGTGAAAGCCGCGCCCTTCAGTGCCGAGCAGTGCGTCGGCGGGAAGTTTCACATCGTCGAAATGCAGTTCCCCTACCTGCGATGCGCGCTGCCCGAGCTTGTGCTCTTTCGGCCCGCGCGATACGCCCTTCGACGCGCAATCCACGATGAAGATGCTCATGCCGCGTTTGCCCGCGTCGGGGTCGGTGCGTGCAAGCACGAGGGCCACGTCCGCGACGGGCGCGTTGTGTATCCACAGTTTCGAGCCGCTGAGCGACCAGCCGTCGCCATCGCGCACGGCCGTGGTCTTTACGCCGGATACGTCGCTCCCCGCCCCGGCCTCGGTGATGCAGTACGCGCCCTTCGATTCCGCGCGCACCAGCGAGCCGAGCCAGCGGTCGATCTGCGCGGGCGTGCCGTGCTTGCCGAGCAGCGTGCCGAGCAGTTCGACCAGCCCGCACTGATCCGCCACCGACGAATAGCCGCGGCTCAGCTCTTCCATGACGATTGAATACGCGAGGCAGTCGAGCCCCGCGCCGCCCATCGACTCGGGCACGGTGATGCCGAAGAGGCCGGTCTCGCCCATCTGCCGGTATATCTCGGCCGGAAAGCACTCTTCGCGGTCCAGCCGCTCTGCTTCGGGCCGGATGACTTCGTTGGAGAAGCGCCGGGCCATGTCCGCGACTTGCTGATGCTCGGTGGAAAGAATCACCTCGTCTCCCTTGGTTATGCGCGGTGTTCGCTGTGCTGACGTGACGTTACTGTATGCCTGTTAGATCGATCTAGCAAGCGGGTCATGGAGGAGGTTTTGGATGTAGGACTGGGTCGAGGATCGGTCTTTTTAAACGCCGGCTGACAGCGACTTTTAGCCCGCCGAGTATCTTTGCGATACAGAAAATCGTATTAACAAAACTCGGTGCTGCCATCCTATTTAGCCTTCCTGGATTGCACCCCAGGTTCTGCCTTTTTTCCCGGTCCGCGTGCGCCGCAGGTAGCAGGTCAGACGCCCTTTGCATGATCGTCGCCGTCGCGTGTCGGCAATCAAGTCAACGCTGGATCTCAACCAATCTCGTCGCGATTTCCCCCCAACCCGCCGAGGATGCTCTCTATTTCATCCTGTCGTAAGGTTTACCCCGATTTAAACGCAAACCAACAAAAGGGACATTTTGGCTGCTGCATGTAATCCAAGTGCAATCCAATTGACGCCACCTTAAAGCGCCGGCTTCTGCGGCTGGCGTCGCGCACGCCGCAAAGGAGAGCGATTTGGTCCTGGAACTGGAGCGAGTCAGTGTCGTTTCTGGCGGGCAACCGTATCTGTACGGCGTGGATTTGCGCCTCGTCCCAGGCGCCATCAATGTGCTTCTCGGACCCACCCAGGCCGGCAAAACCACTTTGATGCGCGTGATGGCGGGTCTGGACAGGCCGAACGGCGGCCGAGTGCTCGTCGACGGCCAGGACGTGACAGGCGTCAGCGTGCGCCAGCGCAATCTCGCGATGGTCTATCAGCAGTTCATCAACTATCCGGCGATGACGGTTTCCGAGAACATCGCCTCGCCTTTGCGCCTGCAAAAAACCGACCCTGCCGAAATCCGCCGGCGCGTGCAGGAGGTCGCCGCCAAACTGCATATCGACCATTTGCTGGAGCGGCGGCCAGGTGAACTGTCGGGCGGCCAGCAGCAGCGCTGCGCGCTCGCGCGTGCGCTCGTGAAGCGCACGTCGCTGGTGCTGCTCGACGAGCCGCTCGTGAATCTCGATTACAAATTGCGCGAGGAATTGCGCATGGAACTGGCGACGCTTTTCGCTGACGGCAAGACAACCGTCGTCTACGCGACCACGGAGCCTCTCGAAGCGCTACTGCTGGGCGGCTATACGGCAATCGTCGATAAAGGCCGGGTTCTGCAGTTCGGTCCCACTCTCGATGTGTATAACGCCCCGGTCAACATCGCGGCCGCGGCCGTTTTCAACGACCCGCCGATGAACATGCTGACGAGCGACTGCGGCAACGGCCGCGCGCGTCTGCCGATAGGCGTGGAGGTTCCAGTCCGGCACGGTCCCGCTGCGAACGGCGCATGCCGCATCGGCATCCGGCCGGGACACCTGCGTCTTCAGGCGAAAGCCTCTAATGCGATCGCTGTTCCGTGCCGGCTCGAACTCGCTGAACTGAGCGGCTCGGAAACGTACCTGCACTTGCGCACGCTGACCGGCGCGGTCGACCTGGTCGCGCAGTTGCAGGGCGTGCATCAGATCGAGCTCGGCACGCAACTCGACGTTTTCATCGACCCTGACGAACTGTTTGTGTTCGGCGCGGACACTCAACTGGTGTCCAGCCCGGAGGCGGCTTATGGCGTGCATTGAGTTCCAGAACCTCGCGCACGCGTACAGACCGAGCCCCGCGACGCTCGACGACTACGCGCTTCAACCCATGAGCATGGTCTGGGATTCCGGCGGCGCTTATGCGTTGCTCGGGCCATCGGGTTGCGGCAAGACCACGCTGCTGAACATCGTGTCGGGGCTCGTCAGGCCGTCGGAGGGCAAGGTGCTGTTCGACGGACGCGACGTGACGGCGCTCGGCGCGCGCCAGCGCAACATCGCCCAGGTGTTCCAGTTCCCCGTGGTCTACGACACGATGACCGTGTTCGACAACCTCGCGTTTCCGCTGCGCAATCGCAAGATGTCAGCCGCCGAAGTCACGAAGCGCGTGCACGAAGTCGCGGATATTCTCGATATGACGCACGACCTGCCGAGCAAGGCGAGCAATCTGGCCGCCGACGCCAAGCAGAAAATCTCGCTCGGGCGCGGCCTCGTGCGAAAGGACGTCGCGGCGATTCTCTTTGACGAACCGTTGACCGTGATCGATCCCGCGATGAAGTGGATCCTGCGCCGGCAGTTGAAGAAGATCCACCAGCAACTCAAGCTCACGCTTATCTACGTGACGCACGATCAGGTAGAGGCGCTGACTTTCGCCGATGAAGTCGTGGTCATGACAAATGGCCGCGTCGTTCAGAAAGGCGGAGCCGACGCGCTTTTTCTGCGGCCCGATCACGCTTTTGTTGGCTACTTCATCGGCAGTCCGGGCATGAATCTCTGTCCGATCGAGCTCGATGCCGACGGCGCAAAAATCGGCTCGCAGCGCTTGCCGCTCGACGCCGGCACGCTTGCGACGCTACGTGCCGCGCATCAGCAGGCAAACGGCGCGCTTAAACTGGGGATTCGCCCGGAATTCGTCCGCCTTTCGCAGGAAGGAGGAGCCGGCGCGGTCAACGCGCGGGTGCTGCGCGCGCAGCAGCTCGGCAACTATCAACTGGTTACCGCGCAATGCGACGGCAATGTGTTCAATGCGAGGCTCGAGCCGCATGTGCGGATTGTCGACGGACCCGCCTGGCTGCATCTCATTGCGCCTGAAACCGTGTTCTTCTGCAACGACGAAAGAATCGAGACACGCATCTCCGATGAGGCCGCGCGATGAACAAGCCCGTCAATCAGAAAGCGTGGTTGCTGGTCATTCCTGTGTTCATCTGCGTCGCGTTCTCCGCGATCCTGCCGCTAATGACGGTGGTCAACTATTCGGTGCAGGACATCATCGGCCCGACGCAGCATGTGTTCGTCGGTACGGAGTGGTTTCGCAACATCATGACCGATCCGGATTTGCGCGAAGCGCTCGGCAGACAGGTCATTTTCTCCGCGTGCGTTCTGCTGTTTGAGATTCCATTGGGCGTGGGCCTCGCACTTTCGATGCCGGCTTCGGGATGGCGCGCGTCGGCCACGCTCGTCGTGCTTGCCATGCCGTTGCTGATTCCATGGAATGTGGTGGGCACGATCTGGCAGATCTTCGGGCGCCCGGATATCGGACTGCTCGGTTACTGGCTCAATAGTCTTGGCTTCGACTACAACTACACGGCGAGTCCCACGGCCGCATGGCTCACCGTGCTGGTGATGGACATCTGGCACTGGACCCCGCTCGTCGCGCTGCTCTGCTATGCGGGCTTGCGCGCGATTCCGGACGCCTTCTATCAGGCTGCGGAAATAGATGGCGCAAGCCGTTTTGCGGTATTCCGCTACATCGAATTGCCGAAGATGCGCGGCGTGCTGATGATCGCCGTGCTGCTGCGCTTCATGGACAGCTTCATGATCTATACCGAGCCGTTCGTGCTGACAGGCGGCGGTCCCGGCGATTCCACAACCTTCCTCAGTCAGTATCTGACACAAAAAGCGGTCGGCCAGTTCGATCTTGGCCCGGCCGCGGCTTTCTCGCTGATCTATTTCCTGATCATTCTGCTGCTGTGCTTCATTCTCTATAACTGGATGAGCCGCGTGGGCAAAGGTGGCCCCGCCGCGCAAGGAGACGACCATGCAGGATAAGCGCCGCTGGATGCGGACGTTGATGCTCGTCGTCTATATGCTGTTCGCGCTGATTCCGCTTTACTGGATGTTCTCGATCTCCCTGCGCACAAACGATGAAACCATGTCGACGTTCGCCACGCTGCCGCAGCACGTGACGTTCGAAAACTACAAGGTGATCTTCACGGATCCTTCGTGGTACTGGGGCTACATCAATTCGATCATCTACGTGCTGATGAACACGGTGATGTCGGTGCTGGTCGCGCTGCCTGCCGCGTACGCGTTCTCACGTTATCGATTTCTCGGCGACAAGCACATGTTCTTCTGGCTGCTCACAAACCGCATGACGCCGCCCGCCGTATTCTTGCTGCCGTTTTTCCAGCTCTATTCGAGCGTCGGCCTGACCGACACTTACATTGCCGTCGCACTTGCGCACATGCTGTTTAACGTGCCGCTTGCCGTGTGGATTCTCGAAGGCTTCATGTCGGGCGTCTCGCGCGAAATCGACGAAACCGCGTACATAGACGGCTACACGTTTCCCGCTTTCTTCGTGAAGATCTTCCTGCCGCTCATCAAATCGGGCGTCGGCGTCACGGCTTTTTTCTGCTTCATGTTCAGCTGGGTCGAACTGCTGCTCGCGCGCACGCTGACGTCGGTCAACGCGAAACCTATCGCGGCCGTGATGACGCGCACCGTGTCGGCGGCCGGCATGGACTGGGGCGTGCTGTCGGCGGCGGGCGTGCTGACCATCGTTCCCGGCGCGCTGGTGATCTACTTCGTGCGCAACTACATCGCGAAGGGTTTCGCGATGGGGAGAGTGTGATGTTCACGTGGATGTACTGGACGCCCGAGGTGGCCATTTTCTTCGGCTGCATCGTCATTATGCTGGGCGGCATGACGGTATGGGAACTGCGCTCGCCGACTCATGAACGCAAGGGCTTTCTGCCTATCGCAACGACTCGCGGAGATCGCCTGTTCATCGGCCTGCTGACTGCCGCGTTTGTGAATCTCGCGTGGCTCGCAATCAGCGCCGAGGGCTCGAGTTCCTGGCCGGGCTTCGCAGCCTCGGTGCTGGTGTTGCTCGCGATCATGTGGAAGGGCTAAAAAGCCGACGCATGCAATGAAGACTGACAACTGCCGGTTCCGCTGATGCCCCCAGCGGGTGCCGGCAAGATCGAAGGGGCACGGAAGACACAGGAGAAGACCATGCATCAGAGGAGACGGATCGTCGCGCTGGCAGTGGCAAGCATCGTGTCTGGTGCCTTCGCGAACCAGGCTCTGGCGGGCACGCCTGAGGCGCAGAAATGGGTGGATAGCGAGTTTCAACCAAGCACGCTTTCGAAACAGCAACAGATGGACGAGATGAAATGGTTCATCGACACCGCGGCGAAACTGAAATCGCAAGGCGTCAAGGAGGTTCATGTCGTATCGGAAACGATCGACACGCATACCTACGAATCCAAAACGCTTGCCACCGCGTTCAGTGAAATCACCGGCATTCAGGTGAAGCACGACATCATTCAGGAAGGCGACGTCGTCGAGAAATTGCAGACCTCGATGCAATCCGGGCAAAGCATTTACGACGGCTGGATCTCGGACTCGGACCTGATCGGCACGCACTATCGCTATGGCGTGATCGTTCCGCTATCCGATTACATGACAGGCGAAGGCAAGGAATATACGAACCCCGGTCTTGACCTGAAAGACTTTATCGGCACGAGTTTTACGACCGCGCCGGACAAAAAGCTTTATCAGCTTCCCGATCAGCAGTTCGCGAACCTTTACTGGTTCCGCGCGGACTGGTTCGCACGCAAGGACTTGCAGGACAAGTTCAAGGCGAAATATGGCTACGATCTCGGCGTGCCGGTCAACTGGTCCGCGTATGAAGACATCGCCGAGTTCTTTACGAACGACGTCAAAACCATCGACGGAGAAAAAGTCTACGGCCATATGGATTACGGCAAGAAAGACCCGTCGCTCGGCTGGCGCTTCACGGACGCATGGCTTTCCATGGCGGGCGAAGCCGACAAGGGCATTCCGAATGGCATGCCCGTCGACGAATGGGGCATTCGCGTGACGCCTGACGGCTGTCATGCGGTAGGCGCGTCGGTGTCGCGCGGCGGTGGCACTAACAGCCCGGCAGCAGTCTATGCGACGACCAAATACATCAACTGGCTGAAGAAATACGCGCCGCCAGAAGCGTCGGGCATGACCTTCAGCGAAGCGGGCCCAGTGCCCGCGCAAGGCCGGATCGCGCAACAGGTGTTCTGGTACACCGCGTTCACGGCGTCGATGCTCAAGCCGGGCAACGTCACGAATGCGGACGGCACTCCGAAGTGGCGCATGGCGCCGTCCCCGCACGGCGCTTACTGGAAGGACGGCATGCAAAACGGCTATCAGGACGTCGGCTCGTGGACGTTCTTCAAGTCGACGCCGCCGAATCAGCGCGCCGCCGCGTGGCTGTACGCGCAGTTCGTGACGTCGAAGAGCGTGTCGCTCAAGAAGTCGATTGTCGGTCTCACGTTCATTCGCGATTCTGACATCCATAGCGACTACTTCACGAAAAACGCGGACAAGTACGGCGGCTTGATCGAGTTCTATCGCAGCCCGGCGCGCGTCGCGTGGACGCCGACCGGCAACAACGTGCCCGACTATCCGAAGATGGCGCAACTCTGGTGGAAGAACGTCGGCACCGCCGTCGCCGGCGAGAAAACGCCTCAGGCTGCAATGGATAACCTCGCGAAGGAAATGGACCAGGTGTTGTCCCGTTTGCAGCGGGCCGGCATGAAGGTTTGCGCGCCGGAGCTGAATGCGCAAAGCGATCCGTCCAAGTGGCTGTCGGACCAACACGCGCCGTGGAAGGCGCTCGCCAACGAAAAGCCGAAGGGCGAAACAGTGAAGTACGAGCAACTGCTGTCGGCGTGGAAGGCGGGCAAGGTGCGGTAAGTCATCCGACGGCGCTCGGCGCTTATGAAAAGGCGGCACTTGATGGTGCCGCCATTTTTTTATTGCGTCCTGTCGACGAATTGCATCCGCAGCAGCGCGGCGCCTACGTCGAGACGCTACTTGCCAGCCGACGTTACATGCGGCGTATGTCCGGGCAGATCCACGGGTTGACTGATAGCGAAGGACAGACCGAGCTTCGACAACCTGCTCTACCCTTCTCGAAACAATTTCCCGGCGCCGTGCATCGCTCTCTTTCACAGCGCACGAGCGAAGGTGGTAGCTATTGAAGATCTGCCGCTGGCGCGGCATGTGGATTTGGCCGCCTTCGTAGCGCCGTACCGCATCGGAGTCGTCAAAGTCTGGCGTCTTGAGCCGCGTCGCGTTCGTGCGTTCGTGCCGAAGCGTCAGTACATGCTTGCACACCGATGAGCGAATCGCGCCGCGCCCGGCTCTCGATTCGAGGATGAAGGGCGTCGCGCCAGCGCTTGCGTCGCCGAAAGCCGAACTACCGAAGCCATCCAGCCTGCGCTGCACGGAGTGCCAATAGGCCGTTACCAGCGATGCCAGTCAAGCCCAACAGCATCAGCGCTCCGGTCGGTCCGATCGCTGCTGCAAGTGCGCCGGCCAGCAGCGTTCCGATTGGCCAACATCCGATTCCCACAGTCACGAGGCCGAAGACACGGCTGCGCATGGCACCGGGCACGGACTCGATCACGATGGTCGTCTGATGAATGTTGTACGCGGCGCTCCCGAGTCCGCCGATGAAGAGCACAAGCAGCAGCAAGGCAACCGGGCATTGGTATGAGCTCGCGAATCCGGCAACCGCTATCGCCAGAAAGAGGAGGATCGATCCCGACAGCAACCAGCGAAGAGAGTGCCGGCGCATCCGAGCGCTTCCTATCACCGCGCCGGCGACAAAGGAACCTGCCGGTTCGGCAGAGGACAGCACGCCAATCATCAAGGCCGACAGGTTGAAGGTCTCTCTTCCGAGAGGCGTCAGCAGAACGTTGTAGCTGTAACCGCACAAATTCGTGATAACCGTCACGGTAAGAAGCGCCATGATCGTTCTGCTGGCGCGCGCATAACGCCCTGCTTCGATGAGATCTCCGCCAATCCGGGACAAGGAAAGCCGCCCGGTCGACACTTGCACGGTATCGAGTCGGTAAATGAGCGCGGCGGCGCAAAGAGAAGCCGCCGCAGAGAGAAAGTACGATGTAGCGACGCCGAGCGCTCCGTAGATCCAGCCTCCCAGCAACGGGCCGATGCATCGCGTCGCATAGTTGGTCATGCTGTCGATGGCGACCGCGCGAGACGCCTTCGCGGTACCTGCCGTCTCGGCGATCATGCGCCGTCGTGCAGGCATCTCGGTGGCATAGACAACACCGCTCACGAACGCGGCAGCGCAAAGTTGCCACGTAGACAGCGCGCCGAGGAACGACAAGACCGCGACCGTTGTCGACGAAGCGCTCGCCAGTAGCAATCCGAAAAACACGATCTTCTTCCGGTCTACTGCCTCGGCGACCACGCCCATGACCGCTCCGCTTAGAAGTAGCGGCAGACTTCGGCAGGCAGAAACCACCGCAACGTCCACGGCGGAGTTCGTCGCCTTGAAGGTGAACAGCGCGGCGGCCAGCATTTCGAGCCACATCATCGAGGTCGACACCGCTCCGGCGGTCCAGAGCGGCATGAAGCCTTTTGCGCGCATCACGCTTATCGAACGCAGCGAACGCCCTACGGTCATTTGGTCGTCTTCCATGTCGCGCGAAGATCGCGAGTCTGTTGCCCAACCAGAAAAGCCAGGCATGCCCCCGAGCACGCACAGCGAGCGCGACCGCAACGAGTAATCGGATTAGATCGTACAGTCAAGTTCCGGTCGCGTAACGCCGACAATGCTCGAGGTACCCCGCTTCATGGTTGCTCACCAACTGGACGATGCTGTTCCAAAGCCATGGCGGCGCGTCGATGGTCTTCGATCGATTGCGACCGAGTTCCGCTCGCCACTCCCGCTTCGTTGCGTCGTCCATCTGCCGCGCATGTGCCTTACCTACGACAGCCGCGAGATAGTGCGCGACGTGCATCGCGTCATCCTTGCCGAGTTCCTCGATCTCGAGCTTCATGTCCTGCGGCAACAACTCGCGAATAACCACTCCGCGATCGAGCAGGCGCGCTGCGCGCATTCGCTCACCGAGATACGGCGAAAGGTTTCGGGCACCTTCAAGGACACGCAACGCGTTGTCGCGCGGCATCGCCACATCATCATAACGGGGCGCCGCGGGCTTCACGCCTTCCTTGATGTCCATCAGACACAGGTCGTCGCCTTCCACGACGCCACCATCGACATCGAGCAGGACCGCATAGCGCAGACGGCCGAGGGAACTGCAACCCTTCACCCAATACGCCGCGTCCAGCACGACAACCTCGCCCGAGTCTTTGCGACCCTTCAGGCTGGTCGGCAGACTCGCAATGTCTTCGTCGGCGAAAAGCGCTTCGATCGCCTTTCGCTCGTCTCTGGCAAGAGGCCAGAATCGCTTTCCCAGGGGAATCGCCGGATGCAGATCGTCGATGCGCTCACGCGCGAGATGCTGCCACGACCGGCGCACGGCTTCCTTCATCGTTACGTGAACGGGTTCAGGACGTTTGATGTCAATGACCTCACCTGCGAACGCCGATTCATATCCGGCAGCCAACGCCTCGATCATTCGCACGACGTTCAGGCCGGACAATGAGGACCCGCGCGCAGCCGTCGCCAGCGACAATCCCAGGCGGACGACGTCATGCACGGGATTGCCGATCACCGTCTGATCGAGGTCGCGAATCTGGATCTCCACTTTGCCTTTCGCATTGGCGATCGGCCCGAGATTGCCGGTGTGGCAGTCGCCGCAAATCCAGATCGCCGGGCCGTGAGGCAGCGAGTCTCCGTTCGCCTCGATCACCCACTCGTAAAATCGTTCTGTATTGCCCCTGACGTATGCGTGCGGCGAGCGCGCCATCTTGCAACGGCGCAGTTCGTTGAGAAGCGCCTGTCGGTCATCGGGCGCGGGCATCCGCTTGTTCGTTTCGCTGTTCTTGGTCATATTGTTTGCCGTGGGTGACTGATCAGCAGAGCAGGAGCTGTGCCGTTGTCTTCCAAACGGCTTACGCGGTCGGCAAAGTGCCCGGTGATGCTCTCCAGATTTCCCCCGACCTGTTCCAGTGCGAACGACAGCGTCGACAACGACTGCAGCTGACGTAAATCTGCCTCGATGCCGGAAATAGCGGCCGCGATGTCGGACCGGATAGCCGCGGACGCATCGTTCGGCGGCCCGAGAAAACGTTCGGCCGTTGGCAGCGGTCCGCCGCCGCCAATCCACGCAGCCAGTGCTCGCAGATAGTCGCTCGCGCAATCGCGTACTCGCGTACTCGCTCGATCGCGACGCCAGCGGCTCTCTCCTTCGCTTTCAGCCCGCCGCATTGCGATTGCCCCATGCGATCGAGCAGCGCCGAGCGACGATTGGGTCTCGAAGCGCGCACGCACGCGCCGTCGAGGACGACACGGAAGAGTTCGGTTCCCCAAAAAAAACAGCCTCACCCGCAGTCGACGAGCCGACGGCACGGTCAATGCTGACACTGTCGCAACATCGCGACGGCCGATTTCCACCGGACGGCCCTGCCGCATCACGCCTATCCCTGGAGCCTCCGATGCCTGTCCGCACCGACCCTACGCTCGCTGAATCCGAATCGACTTCCACTCCGCCAGAAACCGGGCGGCGCTCGTTCCTGTTACGCGGAAGCGCGGGCATCGCGGTTGCGCTCACCGCCGCTTCGGCCGGCAGCGCGTGGGCTGCCGGTCCGACGGGCGCCGACGCCAATCAAGTCAAGCTCCCGCTGATTCAGGATCCGAACACCGAGCAGAAGGAAGAGACGCCGGACGCCAACCTGCCGCCCGACGATCGCATCGGTTACGCGATCGTCGGACTCGGTCGACTGTCGCTCAACCAGATCCTGCCCGCGCTCGCGCAGTGCAAATACTCGAAGGTCTCCGCGCTGGTTTCGGGCGATCGCACGAAGGCGCTGCGCGTCGCGCACCAGTACGGCGTGCCGGAGGCTGACGTCCACGACTATCAGAGTTTCGAGCGCCTCGCCGAGAACCCGCGCGTGCAGGTCGTCTACATCGTCTTACCCAACGGCATGCACAAGGAATTTACGTTGCGTGCCGCGAAGATCGGCAAGCACGTGCTCTGCGAAAAGCCCATGGCGAACAGCGTCGCCGATTGCCAGGCAATGGTCGACGCGATGAAGCGCGCGAACCGCAAACTCATGATCGCATATCGCAGCCAATACGAGCCGATGGATCGCATGATCGCGAAGATGGTGAAGGACAGGCAACTTGGGCCGCTGCGCGAGTTCATCGCGGGCAATTCACAGAACGTCGGCGATCCGTCGCAATGGCGATTGAACAAAGCGCTGGCAGGCGGCGGTGCATTGCCCGATATCGGGCTTTACTGCCTGAATGCAGTGCGCTTTCTTTCCGGCGAGGAGCCGCAGGAAGTCATCGCGACGGTGTATCGGCCGGAGTCCGATCCACGCTTTGTCGAAGTGGAGGCGTCCGTGCACTTCATCCTGCGATTTCCAAGCGGACTGACGGCGACGTGCATGTCGAGCTATGCAAGTCACGAGTCCCGTTTCTTCAGGCTGCAGGGCGCGCAGGGCTGGGTGGAGATGGATCCGGCGTTCGGCTACAACGGATTGCGCATGCGGCACGGCACATTGCTGGACGGCAAGAGCGCGACCACCGAAGTGCAGATCGATCCGCAGAATCAGTTCGCGCGCGAGATCGATCACATGTCGGTGTGCGTGAAAGATGACATCGTGCCGCACACACCGGGCGAAGAAGGCTTACAGGATCAGCGCATCATCGAGGCGATATACGAATCCGCGCGCACCGGCCGCGCAATCAGGCTCGCCGCGCCCGCAGTCCCGACACGCGGCCCCGATCCGCAGATGGAAGAGTTTTGAGAAGTTCTGCGATTCTCCCTTTGTGCGGACGAGGACACGTCCGGGATCATTCTGATCGCGCATTCCGCAGCGGCAAGCGAGTCCGAACGTGAGATACCCTTGGCGGGCCTCATGACGACGCGGTGCGACTTCGTTTCAAATAGCGCGCGATGAACGTGCGCGTCTCGTCGTGAGGAAAACGCACAGCCACGCTTTCGCCGCTGACCATTTCGACAATACCTTCGCCATAGCGACGCACGACGACTCGTTCGCCTCGCTCGAATGTCGGCATCGTCCGCTTGGGCTTTGTCTCTTCTTCCTTTCGGGCGTGTTCGACAAGCTCGCGTGGGCTCTCCATCACTTCCGGTGGATGCAGGCAGTTATCGCATGCACCACATGTCTTATCGCCGAGTTCATCATCGGGCGGGGCGTAGCGAACGTCCGATGCGGAGTCCGTGTTGTGCGCGAAGTAGTCGAGCAGAATGCGCCAGCGGCACTGGGCGCTTTGCGCATAGCTGATCATGCGTTTCAGCACGTCCCGGTCTCGCTCAGCGCGCGCTGCATAGGCGTGCGATGCATCGCCGAGTTTCGCCTCGGCCTTGCTGCCGTCCTCATCGGTCAGCTTCATGCCACCGTGGCGCGTGCGGCGCGTCATGCCGATATCGTGAAGCAAAGTTGCCGCAACGCGCAACTTGTTCGCGCCCACGTCAGGCAACGCGTGACGCAGGCGCTCGAGCGGCTTCTCCAGCGTCTTGCTGCTCGTTTCGTTCGCGAGTTCACGCACGGTCCGCGCAACGCGTTCGATGGTCTGCGCACTGGGATAGCGGCCGCTCAGAAAAAACTGCTGCACCTGCTTGTCCTTCAGTTCGAACAGCAACGTGCAGCAGGCCGGCTCGCCGTCGCGTCCACTGCGGCCTGCTTCCTGATAGTACGCATCGAGACTGCCCGGCATCTGCGCATGGATGACGAAGCGGATATCGGGCTTGTCGATGCCCATACCGAACGCATTGGTTGCGACCATTACACGCGCGCGGTCCTCCATGAAAGCATCCTGTGACGCCGATCGCACGCTTGCCGCGAGCTTGCCGTGATAACGCTCGGCTTCCACGCCCGCTTCGATCAGGGCCGCATGAAGCGCCTCGCATTCCGCGACGGTCGCACAATAGACGATGCCGCTGCCCTTCTCGCTGCACGCCAACTCTACGGCGCGCTTGCGCCTATCCTCGGGGTTCGTCATTTGTTCGACGGCGAAACGCAGATTGTCGCGATAGACGCCCGTATGAATGACATTGGCCTGCCGCATCTGAAGCTCGCGCATGATATCGGTCATGACCGCAGGCGTCGCCGTTGCGGTGAGTGCGAGTACCGGCGGGCGGCCCAATAACTTTATCGCCTGAATCAGTTCGACATACGCGGGACGAAAATCGTGCCCCCACTGGGAGATGCAGTGCGCCTCGTCGACGACTACCAGCGCGATCTCGGGCACATCCAATCCCTTGAGATCCGCGAGAAACTCCGTATCGACCAGACGTTCCGGTGTAACGAAAAGCATGCGCAATGCGTGTCTGGAGAGAGCATCCATTGCATCGTGCAGTTCGCTCGCCGAGAGCGCGCTGTTGAGCACCGCATTTGCAATGCCGGCTTCGGTCAACTTCGTTGCCTGATCGCGCATGAGCGATATCAGCGGCGATACGATGATCGTCATGCCTTCGAATTGCAGCGCTGGCAGTTGGTAACAGAGCGACTTGCCCGCGCCGGTAGGCATGACCGCCAAGGTATCGTGCCCGTCCATCACGCTGCGAATGACGTCTTCCTGGCCTGCTCGCAGATTCGGAAAACCGAAGACGCGGCGCTGCGCAATTTCCAGTTCCCGGTCGAGCGGCTTGCGCGCGGGCGTCATAGTCGGATGCATACGAGTCGATCGTTCGAGGTTGTACCAGGCTCGAGCATTAGACGAGCAGACCCATTCTGCGCGCCATGTAAGTAGCGGAAGTCCGATTCTTACGACGAGTGATCTACTCGCTGGTCCTTTCCTGTTGTACAGGCTCGTCCGCGGCGGCATTGCTCGGAGTTACGCCTTGCGCGTCCTCTGCGCTGATCGACGCTACTGCCTGCTCCCAGAACTCCTCCGCGCGCCCCTCAGGGGAGCCTTCCCGCTCCCATATCTCATAGGCACGACGACGAATGCGGTCTTGCTCTTTCTGATCATCCATGACCTTCTCCCTGGAATGCGGCAATGTCGCCGCCGGATCGAAGCTTGCACGACGATGACGCAACGATCGTGCCGCGTGCGTTCCCTGCGCCCGTCTTTCGGAAAGACCTTGCGCAAATTGCCTGCAGGAATCCGCTTCTCGGTCGGCGCCGCCTGAAAGGCAATGCCGACCGAAGCGGCGGATCGGCTACGAGCCCATCTCGGTACCGGGCATGTCCAGTGCAGCGTCCGCGCCAGACGAAGCCGCCGTTATCCGCGCTCGACGGGCGCCGGCGAAGAAGATACCCGCGCCGGACAGTGTCGCGGGGACTGCCAGGATGAGATAGAGCGCTGCGTTGGACCAGCCCGCTGACAGCATCAACGCGCCACCAAACGATCCCGCGATCGCACCGATTCGCCCGACGCCGAGCGCCCAGGCCACGCCCGTCGCCCGGCTCGATGTCGGATAGAAACCCGATGCGATGACATTCGCGCAAACCTGCGAGCCGCTCACGCAAAAACCCGTCAGGAAGATGCACGCGGCAAGCCACCAGGCCGAGCCCGCAACCGCGAGCGATGCGACCGCCGCCGCGCCAATGAGATAAGCCGCGCTCACGACCTTGTAGGCGTCGAACCGGTCGATCATGACGCCCAGTACGATCGCCCCAAGCACGCCTCCGCCTTGCAGCAGGCCCGCGAAAACCGACGCCTGTTTGAGGGACAGGCCCGAACGCGCTCCGAGAATCGGGAGCCAGTTGATCAGCATGTAGAGGAGCAGCAGGCTCATGAAGAACGCGAGCCACAATAGCAGCGTGCCGCGCCGATAATCGGGATCGAAGAGCCGCCTGACGGGCGAAGCACTGGCCCGCTCGTCGGATGCGAAGTAGCGTTGCTCGGCTGCCGCGCGATCGGGCGCCACGCGTTTCAGGATCGCTGCGATACGCATTTCGTTTCCCTTGCCGAGCGCGAGGAAGCGAACCGATTCGGGCAACGCGAGCCACAAGACCGGCGCAAGCATCAACGGAAGCAGCCCGCCGATGATCAGCACGCCTCGCCAGCCGAACTCCGCGACCAGGTACGCCGTGACCACGCCGCCAAGCGCGGAGCCCAGCGAGAAGCCGCAGAACATCAAGGTCAGCAAGGTACCGCGCCGCCGCTCCGGACTGAGTTCCGATGTGAGCGTGATTGCATTCGGCATCGCGCCGCCCAGTCCGAAGCCGGTCAGGAACCGCAGCGCGACCAGCCACACGATGTCCGGCGCGGCCGCCGATGCGAGGCACGCCGCGCCAAACCACCCGACCGACAGGATCAGCACGCCGCGCCGCCCTATGCGGTCCGCCAACGGCCCGCTCAGGAAAGCGCCCAGCATCAGACCGAGCAGACCGGCGCTGAAAAGCGGTCCGAGCGCCATCACCGACAGGTTCCAGTCGCTGCGCACATGCGGCGCGATAAAGCCGATGATGGCGATATCGAATCCATCCAGCGCCACGATCAGAAAGCACAGCAGTCCGATCATGATCTGGAAGCGCGACACGCGCGCCTCGTCAATGATGTCGCGCACGTTCACCGGCTCACGCCGCAATTCGTTGGCGTCCATGAAGTCTCCTTGACGTGATGCTCAGACGTGCGCGGTTTGCGCTTTGCCGGCGGCGATGGCTTCCACCTGCTCGATGAACGCGGGATCGCGCTCGCGAAGGTCTTCGTGACTGACCCGCCCGGTGCGTCGCATGTAGTCGTAGGCGAAGCTGACGGGATCGAGGTTCATGCGGGTATCGACGGACTCGTACCAGTCGAGACTCTTGCGCGCCGCGTCCTGAAAGCGATTCGAAGCGTCCTTCCGGCTCGCCTCGAAAGCAGCGAAGGCAGCGGGAACGTCATCGCGATGAACCGACAGCGCTTCGCACAGCGCGATCGCGTCCTGCATCGCCATGCGCGTGCCCGAGCCGAGCGAGAAATGCACGCTGCGCAGTGCGTCGCCGAGCAGCACCACGTTGCCGTGCGACCAGCGCGCATTGCTGACTACTTTGGCCTGAAACCATTGCGAGCGATTCGTCAACAGCGGCTCGCCTTGCAGGTCTTCCGCGAAGACTTCCTCGCAGAACGCGCGACTCTCATCCTCGGTGGCAGTGTCCAGCCCGCAACGCCGCCACGTCTGCGGATCGACCTCGACGAGAAAAGTCGAATGCGTCTTGCTGTACTGGTAGGCATGCGCGATGAACACGCCATGCGGCGTGTCGCGGAAGATCAGCGACACCGGATGAAACAGACGCGTCGTGCCGTACCACGCGAACTTGTTGCGCCGCTCGTCGAAGCTCGGCTGGAAGTGTTCGGCAAGCCGCGCGCGCACTTCGCTGTTCACGCCGTCCGCGGCGACGACGACGTCGTAATGTTCCAGTGCGGCCGGTTCGTTCATGCAACTGCCGTAGCGCACGTCCACGCCCGTGTCGCGGCACGCCTGCTGCAACACGTTCAGCAAATCGATGCGCGATGTGCGCGAAAAATGGTTATTCGACAGACGCACCGGCACGCCGCGATGCACGATCTCCATATAGTCGCAGCGCTCGTGATGCGCCGTGAACCTGCGAAAGAACGCTTCGTCGGCTTCCTTCAGAAAGCTCAGCGCGACGTCGGAGAACACCACGCCCCAGCCGTAAGTCGCGCCCGCCTCGTTGCGTTCGTGAACGACGATTTCGTCGCCGGGATGACGCTGCTTCATCAGCATCGAGAAATACAGTCCGGCGGGGCCGCCGCCAATCACCGCGATCTTCATGATGTTTTCCTCAGCATTTCCGTGAAATGACGCGCGGACTCGCCAAGCAGCGCCCCGGCATCCGGAACGATGGGCGCGAGGCCGAGATGATCGAGCATCTGCCGCACCGTGCAGACGGCCGTGGACGTGACCGGCACGCCGAGCCTGTCCTGCGCGATCTGGATCGCGGCGAGCGACGGCATCTGCACGCAGGCCGACAGTACGACCGCATCGGCATTCGCGATATGGAGCCGTCGGACATCGTCGAGCAGTTGCAGCGGATCGCGGCGACCGACTTCGAGGTTGTCCGGAATCTCGAACGACAGTGCATCCAGTACTTCGATGCCTTCTTCCTCGATATACGCGACGACAGCCGCCGTCAGCGGCTTCATGTACGGCGCCATGAGCGCGATCTTGCGCGCGCCCATCGTCTTGAGACCCGCGACGAGCGCACCCGCCGACGTCATCACGGGCGCCTCGCAGTGGTTCTCGCGTGCGATGCGCCGCAGGTCCTGCTCGACCTGCCGGTGATAGCCCGGCCCCATCGCCATGATGGCGACGAGGCACGCGGTGCTCATCACATCGACGCGCGCATCGGCGAGTTCGGCCGCGCAGCGCAGACCCTCGCGATTCATCGCCTCCAGCTCTTCCTTGACCACGCGATGCATGCGCATGCGGCTCGAGTGGAACGTGAAGCGCTCCGGCAAGATGCTTTCGCGCGCGCGCAGCATCGCGGGAACCTCGGTCTCCATCGTCGTATTCGAGCTCGGCACGATCTGGCCGATCCGATACGTGCGGGATGTTGCCTGCGTCATTCGGTTTCTCCTGCGTCAGGGTGTTCGGCGCAGCGCGCCTGATACTGTTCCAGCGCGTCGCGCAACACGACGGGCATCTCGATCGATTCGCGCGCGTCGCGGCGAATGCATGCCGGTGTGAGGCGCGCAATGAAGGCGATCTCGCCATCGGTCATGCGCGCGGTGATAACAAGCGTGAACGTGCGGGTGCGGATCGATTCGACTTCCACCGTCGCGTCGAAGGTCTCGTCGGGTCTGAGCGAGCGGCGAAAGTCGAATTCGAGCGCGCGCGTGGGTGTGCCGAAACCGTGATGGTTCTTCACCGCCTGCGGCGCGCCATCGAGTAGAAAGCCGTGGAAGAGCTCCGCGAACGAGATGACGTAATCGGAAAACGAAGCGGTGTAGACGACGCCCGCCGGATCGCACTCGCCCCAGCGTACGCGACGGCGCACGACGAACGGCTGCGTGAGCGCGACGTATTCGGTGCCGGTCATGCGCCCTCCTTCGCGATGCCCGGCGCAGCGGCATCCGAGGCGTGTGCGGGCTGCTCTTGCGCCATCCGCGCGGCGACGTCGCGGCGCAGGGCCGTCTTGTCGACCTTGCCCACGCGCGTCACCGGAAACTCGTCGACGATCTCGATGCGTTCGGGACACTTGAACTTGGCAAGCCCCTGAGCGACGAGGAAATCGGCAAGCTGCCGCACCGTCGGCGCAGTATGGCCCGCGCGCAGGATCAGATAGACGCAGGCCTTCTCGCCGTACAGCGCATCGGGCATGGCGACAAGCTTCGCATCCGCAACCGCCGGATGGTGGCTCACGTACGCCTCGACTTCCTCACAGCCGATCTTCTCGCCGCCGCGATTGATGTTGTCGCGCAACCGCCCTTCGAACGCGAAGCAGCGCACGCCATCGATCAGCCTTTGCGTCACCATGTCGCCGGTGCGCACGAAGCCGTCGGGCGCCAGCGTCTGCGCGGTCGCCTCGGGTGCGCGGAAGTAGCCGCGCAGACTCGATGGTCCGCGAAAGCACAACTCGCCTGCCTCGCCCTCCGTCGCGGGTTCGTCCGTGCCGGGCACGAGCACGCGGATCTCGTCCGCCGGGCAACCCGACAGGCCTTGTGTGAAATGCCGCAACTGAGGGGCATGTGCCGGTCCCGCACCCATCAGCAGCCCTTCCGTCGTGCCGTACAGGTTGAAGCACGGCACGCCGAGATGCGCTTCTAGCGAATCGGCGCGGCTCAACGTGCCGAACAGTTGCAACGACGACAGATCGTGCCGCGCCATCTCCCGATACGCGATCATCTGCGGCGCGACGGGGCCGATGGAAAGCCCGTGTGTCACGCGATGGGTTTCGATCAGCTCCAGCATCCGGGCGATGTCTACGCGCGGCATCAGCACGGTCGTCGTGCCGGCCGCCACCGTCGAGACGAACGCATACAACTGACCTGCGTTGTGCAGCAACGGCAGCGACCAGATCATGCGGCTCGCCTCGCTCATGCCGATGTGACGCATCCAGGCAAGCGCGTGACCGATGTACTCGGCATGAAAACGCGGAATGATCTTCGGCACGCCGGTCGTGCCGCCGGAAAGCTGGAAGCTCAGCACGTCCTCGCTGCCGATGCGGATGTCGCCGAGCACGGCGCGCGCGCGGGATAGCGGCATCGCGTCGATGAGCGCGTCGATCGTGCGATGGCGCGCGCCGACCTCCGTCTCCCTGGCGCGCGCAACGATGAGATGTTCCAGCGATGCGATCCGCCCGAACATCTGCTGCGCGAAGCCGACGAGATCGAAAGCCGAGAAATCCGCCTGCACGAAGTAGCCGCGCGGTTCCGACTGCGCCGCAAGCTGGCCGATTTCGACTTCACGATATTGCGGCACCGCGCACACGGGCACGATGCCCGCCTTGTATGCGCCCATCAGCGCGACGGCCGTGTCGACCGTCGTGCCCATCTGGAAGATCGCGCGATCCCCGGGGCGCAGCCCGGTCTCGAGCAGTGCCGCGGCGAGCCGCTCGCTGCGCTCGTCGAGTTCCGCGAACGTGATGGTCGCTTCGTCCGAGATGTAGGCGGGCCGCTCGGGCACACGCGCGGCCGTGGCGCGCAGCGCGTCGCCGAGGGTCGTGTCGATCCATGCGCCCGATGCGAAATAGCCTTGCGCAAGCTCGCGCGGACCATAGATCACGCCTTCGATCGGGTGAAAAATGCCTCTCATGTGTTCTGTCTCCCGCATGTCCATGTACCGTTTCATCCGCGCGGCGCGATGCGCACGACATCGCGGTCATAGCGCTCGATGCGTCCGTTCAGTCCGCCGGTGAAGAGCCCGTACCAGACGGCGGGCTTCAGCCCCAGGGCGCGGCGCTCGAACGAGACCGGCTCGGCGGCGCTGATTTCCGTGTAATCGCCCCGCTCTTCGACACGGCAGCCAGCCAGCTTGCGCGCCGCTTCGATGAGCGACGCGAACTCCGGCACATTCAGCACGAAGATCTGCAAGTGTCCGGTGTCGGTCTCGCGACCTTCGCCGATGCGTGCCGCCTTGCGCGCCCAAACTTCATCGATGCAAGTCAGGCCTCGCTCGCGCGTCTCCAGTTCGATTGCCGCTTCGAGGGTCGCGGCGGCGTCGTGCGAATCGAGCGGCTCCAAAGCGCGCAGCTTGCGCGTGATCTCGATGAAATAGCCGTTCGGGTCGCGAAAGTAGATCGACTCGATCACCTCGTGGGCCGTCTCCACCGACACCTCCACCCCGCGTGACGCGAGCCGTGACTTCCACGCTTGCAGTTCCTCTTGCGTGTCGACCAGCCAGGCCGTGTGCGTGGCATCGAAGACATGATCGTCGGGACGCGGCGGATGCGTCGCCCTTCCATCCAGCGTGTCGGGTTCCCGACTTCCGAGGTAGTAGAAAAACGCGATCGTGCTGCCGTTGCCGCTATCGAAAAAGAAGTGCAGGAAATCCGGATGCGTGGCGGGCCCCCATCCACGCGCGGAAATCGTATGGATCAAAGGCAGGCCGAGCACGTCGCGATAAAACTCGACGGTCTCCTTGAGCCTCCAGGTCGGGCGCGCTGTGTGATCTACGCCGCGCAGGCGCAGGGCCTGACCTTCGGCGGGCATGTCGCTCATTTTCATATTGGTACTCCGTATCTGATCAAGCGGATCTCATTGGGGAAAGGTTTCGCGCAGCCAGTCGCGCACGATGCGCCCGGCGATATAGCGGCCCGCCTCTTCGCCTTCGGCAAGCGCCCGGCCGTGGTGATCGCCACGTACCCGGCGATGCGATTTCGCCGACGAACCGAGGCTCGCGTAGATGTCCGCGACGACACTCGGGAAGCACGCCTGATCGCCGGTGTATTCGACGACGAGCGAGGGTTGCGTGATCGCGGGCGCTGTCTTCGATAGCAGCGCGTTCGACGACACACCCGACCACGTCGACAGCCACGCTTCTGGCGAGCAGCATCGGGCAAAGCCGACCGAGCCGTAGTTCGATGCGAACGGGTCCGCGCCCCACAGCGACCCGTAGCGGCGATCGGACGGATCGAGCGACAGGTCGAAGCAGCGCAGATCGGCATCGGTGCGCCAGATGGTCATCAGCGGCGTGTACGCGGCCACGCGGCGCGAGCGGGCATCGGCTGCCTCCCCGGCGGACTTGACGCGCGCGCGGGCGTCGAGGCGCTCGTCGATCAGATTGCGCGCGATGGCGTCGAGCCGTTCCACCCGCGCGATTTGCGCCGCGCGATAGCGTGTAACGAAGGCTGCGTCGTAGTGGGAGGGACGAGGCGGCGCGTCGAACCCGTTGGACTTCGCGAACGGATCGAGCGCATCGTCGACGCTGAGCGCATCGTTCTCGTCCGTGACCGAAGGATCGATGCAGCCTTGCAGCAACGCGCCCTGTCCCGGATGCGGGGCGACGAATATCACGCCATCCGCGGGCGGCATGTCGAGCGACGCGAGCTTCGTTGGCCGTCCGCCCGGCGTGCGTTCGATGCGCTGCGCCGGCGTCAGATTCGACTGCTGCGCATAGAGCGCGTAGAGCCCGCTGCCCCCCGAATTGCCGAGCAGCACGACGCGCCTGAAGCCCGCTTCGCGCAGAAATCGCATGCCGGCCGCTACGTCGTAAAGTGCGAACTCGTGTTCGAGGCGCATGTCGTTGCCCACCGAGCGCGGCGCCTGTGTCCACGCCGCGTAGCCCGCCCCGACGATATCCGGGATCAGGTAATGACAGGCCATGAATTCGCGCGGATGCATGATGCAGACGACCGTATCCGCTGCACCGCTCGAATACAGCGAGCCACTCGTCGCGGCACCGTCCTGCGTGCGCAGCACGACGTTGCGCGTGCTGGCGCCCGCCGGCAGATCCCGCGGATTCCAGTCGGTGTTGAGAAATCCTGCGGTCGCGCCGCCAACGCGCATTTGTTCAGATCGATTCATCGAGGTCATCTCCTTTTTTTACATCTTAGTCGAATTATTTTACGATGTCGTCGATTTTTGATTATGGTTTTTACGGATACGTCAACTCATGGAGCGGTGCGGTTTGCCACGTGTGCCTTTGCCATCAAGAGCGGCGGGCTCACGGCGCGACGCCCGAATGAGGTATCGTGATGTTCTTTCTGACAGATTCGTCGAAAAACGCCGTATGACCCGAACCCAGACCAAGAGCGACGCCTTGCGCGAAAACATCCTCGAAGTGGCGACGCGCCTTTTCATCGAACGAGGCTTCGACGGCACGAGCTTCAACGACATCGCCGATGCGATCGGCGTGAGCCGGCCCGCGCTCTACTACTATTTCAAGAGTAAGGAAGCGATTCTCGAAGTGCTCACGGAGACGGTTACGCGTGCGGCGGGACAACTGGCGTCAGAGGCGGTGCCCGAACACATGCAGCATCCGGCAGGCATGCTGCGGCATCTGGTATTGCGTCATGCGCAATTGATCCTCACACATCCGCTACAGTTTCGGGTCGTGGAGAGAAACGAAGGCAACCTGCCGCCAAAGCAACGCGAACTGGCGGAGCAGGCGCGCCGAGCGGTGCTTGAGCAGTTTCAGCACGCGATCGAATTCGGCATCGAGCAAGGGCAGTTTCGCGCGCTGGATGCGAAGGTGGCGGCCTTCTCGATCATCGGTATGTGCAACTGGAGTGCGTGGTGGTATTCGCCTTCCGGTCCGCGCTCGCTCGAGCAGGTCGCGGAGCAGATCGCCGATATGGCCCTGCACGCCGTGCAAATGGAAAACGAAAGACAGTTGCGGGAGCCGAGCACCGCCGCAGTGATTCAGTTGCTGCGCGACGATATCGACATGCTGGAACGGCGTCTCTCGTCGGACGGGAGCATCCCCGAGCGTCGCTGATTCTTCAACGAAAGAGCGCATCTGCCCGCTTGGCCGCCTCGGCCAATTCTTTCTGAGCCTTTGCTGTGGCGTTGCGTTCCCGATCGATTTCCAGGAGCGCCCGCTTTTCCGATGCGCGCAAGCGCTCCTCGGCACGGTTGGCCGTCTCGCGCAGCTTCTCCAAGTCACGCGAAAACGTGTCGCGTAGTTTTTCCAGTTCGCGCTCACGCGCGACCGCCTCCTCGCCGAGACGCTTGATCTGCGCCTCGAGCGCTTTACGCGTGGCGGCCTCTTGTGCCTGTTGCCGCTCCAGTTCCCGAATCTCGACCTGGGTCGCCAGCAGCGCCGCCGTGCGCTGCTCCAGCGCCGTTTCTGTACGGCCCAGTTCCTCTCGCGCCGCAACGACTTTCTGCTCGGCTTCGGCGCGCTGTGCTTCGACCTCGTCGCGCAGCGCGGTCAGCTCGGCGTGGGCGGACGTCGTTGCGCGCGTCCACAGGGTCCCGATCAACTCGCCCGCCGCCTCGCTAAGATCCGTCGGCAGGTCGGGGTGTTCGATACGCACGCGGCTCTTCTCGCGCAATTCCGCCCAGAACGTGCCGCCCTCGCCTTCACTTCAGCCCTCCCCCCTGGAGACGCTGGTCATTCCGTCCGAGTTGGACGGCAGCACGGGTTCAAATCGCGCAGTCACGGGCCGCGCACAAATCGCCGCGAACAACGACCTCGATGCGATCCGGGCATGGCTGTCGCGCTTCACGGACACCAGAACCACCTTCGAAAACTACCGTAAGGAAGCCGAGCGACTCCTGCTCTGGTCCTTCGTAGTACTCAGCAAACCGTTCTCCTCGCTCACCCACGAGGACTGTCTGCGCTATCAACACTTTCTGACCGATCCGCAACCAGCGGCAACCTGGGTCGCAGGCGGCGGCCGCGAACACGCGCGTAGCGATGCGCGCTGGCGACCGTTCTATGGTCCGCTCTCGCCCGCCAGCCAACGCCAGGCGATCGTGATTCTGAATGCGCTGTTTTCGTGGTTGGTGCGGGCAGGCTACTTGGCCGGTAACCCGCTCTCACTTATCACGCGCTATTTGGAGCCCGGCATCTGGCAGGAGGTCAAGGACACCATCGCGGCGATGCCGCGCGAGACCGAGCGCGAGATCGCACATGCCACCCGCGTGCGGTGGCTTTTCACCCTGCTCTATCTCGGTGGCCAGCGCATCGCGGAAGTCGGTGCCAACACGATGGGCCAGTTCTTCGTCCGGCGCGATGCGGATGGAGCAATGCGCTGGTGGCTCACTGTGCACGGTAAAGGCGGCAAGGAACGGTTGGTTCCAGCCACGCGAGAGATGATGACGGAACTCTCGCGGTATCGGCAACATCTTGGCTTAAGCGCGCTTCCCTCCCCGAATGAAGACACGCCGCTCGTCTTGCCGATCGGCGCCACCGCAGCCAACCACGGCACCGAAACCTGTTCGCCTTTGTCTCGCGCCGCCCTGCACGCGATCGTCAAAGCTGTGTTTGCAGGCGCAGCGGCGAGACTTCGCGAGCACGACCGGTCCTCTGCCGCACGCGCTGACCTGCTGGAAAAGGCCTCGGCTCACTGGCTGCGGCACAGCGCGGGCTCCCATATGGCGGATCAGCAGGTCGATTTGCGACTCGTGCGCGACAACCTTGGACACGCATCATTGACCACGACAAGCCTTTACCTCCACGTCGATGACGACCGACGCCATCGGGAAACCGACGAGAAGCATCGCATCGACTGGTGACCGACCTTGGAAGCACGACGGTATCCTACGCATAGAGCGGCACCTTTCCCAAATCGTGCGACGCCACGCCAAAATCGCTTGCCGCGCGACGCGATGAACTCGCCATGGAAGCACTCGACCTTGAAGCACAGATTTCGACTAGCCGACGCGACGTTCGTCCTGGCGGGAAAGAGCGGCGCGGTCGAATGCATGATCAAGATGCGGAAGACTTTTCACGATGGCGCCAACCGTGTCCATGCCGTCGCTCATCGCAAGCTGCTCGCGTACCCTGCGGGCCACCTAGAACTGACAACGACTGCCTTAGTCATCGCCGCGTTTCGGGCGCGCGTCGGGCCGGGTCTTGGTCTCCATCGATCGTTCCTCGCGCCGGGCGTGTCATTCGTCCATCGATGCGCGCCCTGCGTCGAACGCGAGGCGCGGTGGCGGCTCACGCAGCACGCACCGCTTCCGGCGGTCCCGCTCGGACAACGTGCGGCGCTCTTGTGGGGGCACCGCGCGGCGGATGCCGAAGATATTCGCCAGATTGGCCTGCGCCTGCCTGAACGGCCGCAGCGCGCTGGCCGGGCCGGTCAAGAGCGCGGTGACGCCGGGACCATGGCCCGCCACGGTGCTGTCGCCATGCACGATGACGCCGATGGTCACGTACGCGCCCCGATAGAGCGGACCGCGGCGCGTATCGGAATCGATGATCGCGACCATGTCGCCGAAGCGCAGGCTGCCCAGACGATAACGCGCGCGCAACCGGGCATCGGCGAGCTGGATGTCGTAATCGCCGCGCCACGCCGTGTTCTTGCCGAGACCCGAACCCATGATTCGCGCCGGTACGAGATGCGTGACGGGCACGAGCAGCCGGCCATCCTGCTCGACGACGCCCCATCGCCGCAGCAGGCGCGGAGAGCAGTTGAGCACGTCGACGTGCGGATGATCGGTCAGGCGCATGCCGAGCCCATGTGAGACGATCTGCATGCGATCGCCGATCTGTAGCGTCATCAGGACATCGGTCGGAAAATCGATCAGCACGTGATTCACACCGCCGTGCTTGCCTGTCACCATGCCGGTCTTGCCGGTGCAGGGCCCGCTCGTCACCTTCGCGACATTCCCGACGCACGCATAGGTCAGAAGCGCGTTGTTCGGTCCATCGCGCGGGCCGATCACTTCGCGGCTGTTGTTGTGCAGCGCGACGCCCGGCTCGATATGATCGCCCGCGAGTCCCACGCACAGATCGCCGATGCGCTTGTTCAGCGCAATGCCGCCGGTGCCGGGCAGCACGCGCGGCACGCCGTCGTAGCCGATGCGATAGGGTGACTCGCGGCCCACCGGATGCGCGATCTGCCCCGCGACCGATACCGCGACGAGTTTGCCGTCGTTGATGCGCGGGCCGCGCACGGCGTCCTGGCGGACGGGCAACTGGTTCATGGCCCGTCTCCGCTGAAGGACAGCATCTGTGCGGGTATGTTCGCGGCCTCCGCGGTGCGGATGATGAACGCGCGCATCTGCGCGCGCATGGCAGGCGGCACCCGGCCGAGTCCGTCGAGGCGATAGACAAGACGCACGCTGCGCGGCAGATAGTTCACGGCGCCACGCGCCCGCGTAAGTCTGATTTGCCGCCGGACCTGCCTCACATGGCCCGCTATGAGCTCGCGCAACAGGTCGCGGTTGAGCTGACCTCCGTTGACGTAGTGCGGGGCATAAACCGACTTGTACTCATAGGCGATGGCGCGCCCGTGCGGATTCAGAATCACGTCGGCGACCGAGCTGCGCCGGTCGTACCGCTGCACGCGCACCTGATTGCGCACGTCGATGCCGGGCAAGGCACGGGTGCCCGCCGGAACCTGCCGGCGAACCAATTGTCCGCTGGCATCGGCGACGTAGCGCCCCACGCACAGGTCGCGCACGAACTTCCGCTCCCAGCATCGGCCGCGCAGACGGCCCAGGGTCTTGCCGGGAGCGCGGTCCTTCCGCGCCTGGTCATACGCCCTGCAGGCCTTGATCTGACTCCGGTCGATCCACGCCTGCCCGCATTCGTTGATTTCGCGCGCAGGATCGAAGTCCTGCTCGCGCAGCCGGGTCTCGAGCGTGTCGGAGAGCATCTCGTCGACGAACAGAGTCAGTGGCGCATCCATGTTCCCGCTCCGCAAACGCTCAAAGGAAGTACCACCACGCCTGAGCGCGATCCCAAGGATTTCCGCCCGCGCCGTCGTTCGGCCGAGCGACATTCACATGCAGCGCGGCGAGCGGCGGCAAGTCCTGCACGAGGCCCGCGAGCCCCGCCGCCGCGAGGGCGCTGCGCAACAACTCGCGCTCCGCGCCGAACAGCGACGCCGCATGCGATACGGGGATCGGATCGAGCAGCTGCGCCGGCCGTCCGATGCGCGCGAGCGCCTGCACCGGCCAGGGCGGCGCGCCGCCCGCCGCCGCCATCAGCACGACGGCACTGTCCAGCGCGGCCGACAACGCGAGCGCATCGAGGCTCGCGTCGGTCTGGTCCCAGCCGCCCGGCGCATCGCCGAATCGCTCGACGCGCGCGCCGAGCGATTCGGCGAGCGTCTCGTAGCGCGTCACCACACCTGCGTCGGCGCTTGCCTGCAATTGCGATTCCGCGAGGTTGTCGCCGACCCAGCGAAATGGCCACGAGCCCGCATCGGTGCGCTCGCGCAATCCGATCCACGCCTCCAGCGCGGCGGGCAGCGGCCGCGTCAGATCGTCGTTTGCGTCCCAGGCGTCGAATTCGCGGGGGTCGTTCGCGCTGTCCGCGCCAACGAGCTGCGGCATCAGCAGTTCGCTTGCGTCGATGACCTGCCAGAAGCTGCGCGTGAGCCACGGCTCGAGCACCGCCGCCACGCGCAGCGCGAACTCGAATCCGAGGCGCGTGCCGAGCACCAGCGCGGGGTCGAGCACGCAGCACAGCTTGCGGCGATGCACTTGCACGAACAGATCGTCGGATTGCATGGCATCTCAACCTGTGTCAGGCCCGACGCCGCGCTCAGACGCTCGCCGGCTGCGGCACGCCGAGCACGCTCTTCAGCGCGGGCGTGACGCCGGGGAAGCCTCGTCCTTCTGGTGTCATGCGGTACGCGGCGAGCCACGCTTCCGCATGCGCGCCCATCGGACGCACGACGCTCTGGAACAGGATCGGATCGACGGCCGTCTTGAAGTCGTTATCGGCGATGAACTGCAGGATGCGCCTTCCGCTCTCCGCCATTTTTGCGCGCTGCGACGGCTCCGCGACGCCGCCCAGATGCCGGTTCGACACGATCTCGACGACGTCCCACTTCGTGTTGGCGTCGAAAGCCTTCTTGATGTCGGGCGCATCGAGCAACTGCAGCACGGTCTTCAGGTAGTGGCCGGTTTCCATCGCGAGCGCGAAGATATTGCCGTACGTCGAACGGTCCAGCGCATAGCGCAGATCGAGACCGATGCGCTGCACCGTCGCGACGCTGCCGAACGGTCTTTGTTCGATCAGTTGCCCGCCGCGGATGACCTCGCCGATCAGCAGGTCGCGGAAGTACTGCCCGAGCGCCACCATGAAGCCGACGAGCTGCCGATGGAAGTTGCGGTTGACCACCGCGCCCGCCGGCGCCTGCGCGGTGCCGTAGTTGAACGCACGGCGATACGCGATCATGCGGTCGTTGAACGAGTAGCGCAGCGGCGTCCACTTCTGCAGCAAATAGAGGCCGTGCGCGCCGGGCCCGCGCTGGATGCGCATCTTGCCGAGCCGAAAGAGGTGCAGCAGCACGTCGACGACCTGGAAAATCTTCATGCGCTCGTGCTGATAGATGTAGTACAGCTCGGCGGCGGCGTGCAGTTGGCTCGGCACGACGGCATCGTCGAAATCCGGCTGAATGTACGGATACGAGACGTTGTCGAACTCGACAGGCCCCTTGTCACCGAAGCCGATCATGTCGAGGAAGCCATCGCGGCCCGTGCCGTTCGCGGCCTTCTGCAGCAGTTCGCCAAAGCGTTCCTCGAACTGCTGCTCGTAGTTGCGGCGCTGGTCGGGCGGGAGGCTCGCCAGCTGATCGCGCAAGAAGGTTTCCCAAAGCCGCTGGATGGTCTCAGTCGTTTGGAAGCTCATGTTCCTGCTCCTCGGTTAAGACCCGGATGATCCGTGTGCGGCCTTTTTGGCCGCGGTCTTCTTCACCGCGACTTTCTTCGCGGCAGGCCGTGGCGCCGCGGCCCGGGCCGACGCCATGCGCCGGGCGGGCTCATCGGGCGTGGGCTCCGTGTCGTCCGCACCCTCCAGCGCGTCCAGCGCCCCCAGCTCCGCTTCCGCGTCGTCCGCCTCGCTCATCTCCGGCGCAACCTGTGCGCCGGTTCGCGCGGCGGCATAGCGGGCGAGCAGCGTCATGCAGGCGGTGCCGAGCGCGTCCAGATGCTCCTGCGTTATCGCGTCGCCGAACGCGAGCGGCTCGGGAATCGGGATCGACGCTGCGTCGTCGACGATGAGCGCGAGCGCGATGCGCAGCCGCTGTACGTCCTCGACATGCCTCGAATATTCGACGGCGCCCATGTCGGCCGGCAGCGCGCACAGCAGCCAGATGCTCGCGAGACTCGCCGCGAAAACGGGTTCGCTGTAGCGCTCGTCGAATGAGCCCTTGAGCGCCAGCTCGTCGATGGTCGGCTCCAGTTGCCGCACCAGGTCGGTGGCGCAGGCGATCGCGGCGAAACTCACGGGCGCCTTCACCGGCGGCGCCCCGCCGATGTCGAGCCGTCTCATCGGAGCCGCGGGCGCGGGCGCGTCGGGTGCGTACCGAATAGGCGACTGTTCCTGCGGATACGGCGGCGCGATCCGGTCGCGCATCTGCTTCACGTCTTCCTCGATGCTCTGAAGCCGTTGATCGAAATGGATGAGCGAGAGCGCCGCGAGGCCATTGGCCGCCGCGTTCGTGCGCAACGCCTTGTGCAGCCGCGTGCGCCCCTGGTTTTCGAGCAGTTGCAGCGTCTGCTCGCGCAGCGCCTTCCCGGGTACTTCCAGATCGTCGGGTGCCATCATGTTCTCCGCGAGTCAAGATATCGGGCCGCGCTAGTCGCGCGATGAGCCGTCGTCGGGCACGTCGTCGGCGACCGAATTCAGGCTCGTTTCGAAGTGCGGCGGAATCTTGATCGTGACCGGATCGCACGTCGCGGCGCGCTTGTCGAGCAGGTCGCAGATATGATCGAAATGGGGATCCGACGAATGCGCGTCGTTGTAGTCCGCGACGAGTGTCGAAATGCTCGTGCCATCGACCGTTTTGATCGTGAACTGGTGCTGCTGCGCCTCGAGCGTCGTATAGAGGTTGAACTTGCTCAGGTTGAGCGCCCAGCGCATGAGCCGCTCCAGCACGCCGTCAGGATCGCCGAACAGCGCGGCGTCAGGCACGCAGCCGGGCGCCATCGTGCCGATGAGGTTCTTCAGACGCATCTCGGCATCGCGCTGGATGCACAACTCCTGATGACGCCACTTGCCGCGGCAGACCTTGTCGTAGTTCTCCGGCAGCGTATCCCAGTAGCGGTTGAGCGGATCCTTGGGCACCGGTCGCAGCAATCCGCGAACGTCCTGCAGACTCAGCTGAATCGATTCGACCACCTCGTCGGCCGGCAGCTGGCCGGACGGCTTGATGATGTCGCACGCGGCGGAGTGGTTCGCGTCGATATCATAGTTGAGCTTGACCGTGGTGTCGGGAAACTTCGGGCCGAATTCGCAGCACTGCATCAGCGCCGACTCCACCACGTAGCTGTACGCGGACGCGCGACATTCCGGCGCGCCGAGATCCTGATTGCCGAGCGCGTAGAGATCGATCGCGCGGTCGACGTCGTACAGCACCTTGTCGAGAATGATCTGGCAGAGCGCCTGGCCATCGCCGCAGTCACAGTTGTTGAAACAGTCGAGCTGCCCGGCGAGCACGCCGCGCTTCTGGATCAGCAGCAGCATGCGCTCGTCCGCGCGTTGCAGACGCTGCATGCCGTACAGACCGTAGAGCAGGATCGGCGGCCGCGCGATGCGCAGCAGGCGGATGCCGCCCGACGGATCGAACGCTTCCGCAAACAGCATCAGCGCTTCGAGGAACGCCGCAAGCGGCGGCGACTCGGGCTTGGACAACTGATGCGCGACCGACACGAAGCGCCGGAAGCGCGCGAGATCGATCTGCGCCGTCGAGCCCAGGGCGCGCAGTCCGTCGATGTTGCCGTCCGCCGCGCGCTGGATGAGTTCGTCCATCGTTCGCGACAGCTCGTTTTCCTCCAGCAGCGAGCGCAGATCGCCCTGCCCCTGCGCTTCCAGCTGCTGATACAGCGTGCGATAGGCGTCGAGTCCGCGTGGCCAGTCATTCGGCCCATAGGCCTGCTGCGTCGCGCCGACGAGATTGCGCAGCGCGTAGATCGCCGCGTCGCGACGTGTCTGCAGCTCGGTGTAGGGTGCCTGCAGCAGATAGCGGCCGCCGCCGAAGCCGACGTTCGCGAGCGCCTCGCCCATTGCGACGAGCAGCACGGCGGCCGCTTCGTCGAGACTTTGCGCGAGCTTGCGGTAGTTCTGCGTCATGCCGGCCGTGATCGCGCCCACGAGCCGCGACACGCGCGCGTAATCATTGAGCTGCCGCCGGATCGCGAACGCCTTGTCGCGATTGCGCGGATCGAGCGCGGCGCAGGCTGCCGCGTAGCCTTCACGCAGCGCCGAGCGGATCGCCTGTGCCCAGCCAAGCAGCTCCGGCGTCACGTCCTTGAGCAGCGCGTCGGAGGATAGCGCGCGCAGATCGCATTCGATGTCGTTGAGGGCCTGCTGCCATTCGGCGGCGCTCGAGGTCGGATGCGCGGGTGCGGCGCTCGCCGGCACCGGCATGCGCAGGAACGGCAGGCCACGCGCTTCCTGCGCGATCGCCGCCGCGCGCGGATCGCCCTTGTAGCGATCGAGCAACGCGCTCGCGATCTGCAGCGGATCGTTCGGATTGCCCACGCGCAACTCGCGCCGAATCAGGTTGTCGAGCGCGAGGCGTTGATGTCCGTGGGCGGCCGGATCGGGGCCGGAGAGCGGACCGGCAGCGCCGCCGCCATAGGAGGAGCCGGTCGCGGGGCCGGTGGAGAACGGAGGGGTCGACATGATCAGAATCTCAGCGTGAGATAAGGGCCGGGCACATGGGCACGGTCGTCAGCAGGCCTGACCGGGCCCGGCGCCGTGACGGCGCATGCATGCGGCTGGGTGAGCGCGCAAGCTGACGCGCGCGTTCGAGGCGTCGCCGCCCTTTCCATGACGCGCCTGTCGGTGCGTTTTCCGCTACGTCGGGTGACATGCTGTTCTCCTGTTCTGCGTCTTTGATGCGTCGTTCAGCGGTCCTTCATGCGACGAGCCGCAGCGGCTGCGTCTGCCGCCCGCCGGCGCGACTCATATGCCCGGTCAGCAGATGCGTCACGCAGTGCGCGAGGCGCGTCGGCGCGATCCGTCCCTCCGCGAGCGCGTAGTGCGCCGCGCTCACGAGGTGCCGCGGCGGCAGACGCGCGTCCTGCTCGCGCGCGAGCGCATCGGCGCCCGCGCGGATCGCGGCTTCGTCCTCCCGACTGAAAGGGATAATGTCCACGAGCGCCCGCTGCGCCAGATTGCGCCGCGTCTGAAACGCGATCTCGTCGACCACGGCGGGTATCAGACGTGGCGCGCTCGCCACCAGCGGCGCGGGAATTCGGTGATTGCGCGAAGGCCGGTAGAGCCCTTGCCATACGCGCAGGAGCCGCGTCGCGTCTCCTGCGAAGCCCATGCGCCGCAGCATTTCCGCGAGCAGATACACCCGCAGATACGCGGTCGGATGCGCGCCGCCCGGGCGGTACGTCAGCGTGCGGGGCTGCGGATGCGCGAGAAAATCCGCCATTCCCCACGCCGCTGCGGGACCGCCGAGGAGGATGGCCGCGAGATCCGCAAAAATTTCCTTGTGCCAGCGCCCATAGACGCTCGCGAGAAACGGGTCGCGCGCGCTGCCCATCACGCGCCTCAGCACGGCCTGGCGGTTTTCCTGCCAGATGCCGAGATCGGCTTGCAGGTTGTGCGCGACTTCATGCAGGAACACGGACTGCCACGGCTGATCGCGATCCCACGGAATGCGGATCAGGGGAAACGGATTCGCCTCGCCGAGCAGCCGCGCGAGCTGCACGCCGCGGCGCATCGTGGCGGGCGAATAGCCGTGCTCCATGTAGCACACCGGCTTGAGCAGCGGCGCCTCGAAGATGCGTGGCGCCGCGCGCCGCACCGCCTGATAGCAATCCTGCGCGATGACGTCGTGCGCCGCGAGCGACGGCCCGTAGCTCGTGCCGCGCTGTGCGAAAACTTCGTAAAACATCCCGAAGAGCCGCCGCGCGCGGTCGAGTTCGCGCTCGACGAGCGCGATGTCGATCAGCACGCGCTCCGGCGCGCGCTGCGCCGCGCCTTGCTCGCGCAGCCTCGAGAAGCGTCCGCGGATTCGATGTTCCGCCTGCGACAGCAGCCTGTTTGCCGCCTGGAAGTGCTGCCGCGACGGCGCATACGGCATGTCCTGCGGCCGCAGCCCGACGAACGCGTTGTCGACGCGCGCGAGCCGCGACAGCCGAGCCGACAGCCCGTTGATCTTGGCTTGCACGAATCGTTGCAGGTCCATGAGCGGCTCCGTCAGGCTCGTTAGATTGGGCCATGCGAATGCGGCTCAGCCGCGTCCGCGGATCGTGATGGTCACCGGCCCGCGCAGACGCAGCCGCCGTTGCTGCCCGCAATGCGGGCATGCGCCGCCGCCGCGACGCGGGCTGGTCGCCGCCACGCGGCGCGCAACCGGAGCCACCGTGCGCGCGATGGCCCGCGCGCCCTGGCCGCGCGGCGTCGCGCGCCGGGCCGCGGTCACGAGCGGACGCGCCAGCCGGCGCGTCACCTGGGGACGGCGCGCCACCTGCTGCGCGGCCTGCTGTACGACGCGTGCCGCCGCGCGTGGCGGCACGCGTCGACGCTGCACCACGCGCTGGGTCGCGCTCACCGCGCGCGCAACCGCGCGTGCGGCGGGCGGGCCCTGACGACGCGTCGCCGTGCGCACGGCCTGCGCGACACTGCGCACTACCGCACGGCGGACCGCCGGCGCGGAGCGCGACACCTGTGGCAGCGCGCGGCGCACGACCATGCCGGCGAGCACAGGCGCGGCCGCGTCGATGCCGTCTTCGTCCAGGCCGTCGATCATTTCGTCGAATACTTCGAACTCGTCGGCGCCGTCTGCGAGCAGTCGGCCCGCCACGTTCGCAATGCGGCCAATGAGCTGCGCCTGCGGCAGCGGAATCGCGCTGGCGATCGGGGCAACGACGCGCGCCGCCCGTCCGACCGTGCGTCCGACCGTGCTCGCGATACGGCGCAACCGGCGGAAGAACTCGTCGCCGTCGGCGGCGTCGAGCGCGTCGGCTACCGCGTCGTCCATCGCATCGAAGTCGTCGCCGGGGTTCCATTCGTCGCCTTCGAATTCGTCGCCTTCGTCGTATTCGTCGGCGGGGTTGAACTCGTCGCCTTCGTCGTACTCGTCGTATTCGTCGAAGCGCGCGCCGCCGCCGCCCGCAGATCCGCCGACGACATTCCCGATGCCGCCGAGCAGGCGGCCGATGAACTCGTCGTCGGCCTCGTCGCCGTAGTCGCCCTCGTCGAAGCCATCTTCGTCGAACTCGTCGTAAGCATCCATCGAACTCTGAGCCGGGCCTTCGGCGGCCTCGTACATCAGGTCGTCCATCACATCGGTTTCGAATCGGTCCATTTTCTACTCCTGTCAGCGCCAAGGTTCAGCGAGGGGTGATGCGCAGCGTCGCCGGTCCATCGATATGCAGCACGCGGCCGCGGCCGATGCCGCCGCCGCGCCTGCCGCGCCCGACGTCGGTCGGACGTGCGAGCGGACCCGCTCCCGGCTGAGCGAGGCGGCGAACCATGCGCGGGTTCTGTGCGACGCGCCGGGCCGCTTGCGGCAAACCCTGGCGCACCATGCGCGCGGCGCGCTGTGGCGTCGGCGCCTGCCGCTGAGCAACCTGGCCCGCGGAGCGTGCGAGACGCGGCAGCGCTCGCACCGCCTGTGGACCGCGCGTGCGGACCAGTTCCCGCGCCGCCGCGGCCACGCCACGCACCAGCGCGCGCCGCGCGGGCAGCGACAACTGCGCGGTGTTGCGCAGGCCGAGTCCGCGCGCCGCCGAACGTGCGGCCAGGCCGACGGCGGCTGGCAGCGCCTCGTCGACGCCGGCCTCGAAATATTCCGCGAGCTCGTCGAAGGCGTCCGCGGTGTTCGCGCTCTGGCCGAGAATGCGGCTGATCTGGCCGAACAAGCCTTGCGCGCCGCCCGCGGTCTGCCCGAGTGCACCGGCGAGCTGCTGCGTCTGGCCCGCCGCCCGCCCGACGCCCTGTGCGAAGCGTCCCGCCTGGCCAAGCGCGCCGGCCACGCCCGGCGCGCCCAGTTGCTGCGCGAGCGCGGAAAGCGAGGCCGCGGCGGGCGACACGGCCCGCGCGGCCTGACCTACGCTGCCCGCGATCCGGCCCGTTTGCCGCGCGATGTTGCCAACCTGTCCGGCCGCGCCCGCTGCCGCGCCCATGCTGCGGCTCACGAGCCCGGCGGCGCGCCCGAGTCCGCCGAGCAGGCGGCCGATGAATTCGTCGTCGGTGGCGGCGTCCAGCCCGTCAGCGATTTCCTCCTCGAAAGCGTTCCACAGCTCCATCTCGTCGAAGGCGGCTGGCACGTCCATCTCGTCGCCCTGCTGCATGGATGGCGAGTCGAAGTCGTCTTCGAACTGATCCGCACTCAGAAACGCATCGGCATCGTCGAATGACTGCGTCGGGCCGAGTTCGTCAGCCTCGTCGAGCTCGTCCGCCACATCGCTGTCGAATGGCTGATTCATTGCATCACCTCCGCGATGAATTCACAAACGAAGGGCTCAGTGCACATGTTCGGTGAACCTGCTGTCCCAACGCATAAAGCCAAAATAGCCGAGCGCCGGCGCACGCAAATCGCACGTTGATGCGCGTCCGTTCGAGGGGGCCACAGCACGCGCGTCGAAACAGGTGTGCTTGTTAAGGCAGCGCCTACTAAGCTCGCCCGATCGGGTGAATCGCATCGGCTTTGCCTGTATGGGGTAGCTCATATGCAGGCTAATATTCAGCTTGAATTTATTCGTTTGTTATGCCAAAACGAAGGAGTCGCCGTCGCGGCAATGTCGCACCCGATGCGAACATTGCGACGTTCAAATCAAAAAATCGTGACAGTTTTTATTTCGTCATCCTGAGTTATGAAAAGGCAGGGTCGGCTGCGATTACTGAATCGGTGCCCCCGCTCGGGATTCTTCAACTTGAAGAGCCATAAAAGCCGCACCCCGTTCGTCCAGGCGCGGCCCACCCGATCACCCGAGGGAGGCGTTGCTCGATGCCATTCCTGGACAATGACGATTCGTTGGCCGCCTCGACAGCTCGCCGCGACGGCATGGCCAACGGCGTCATGCCCGTTGCCCGCGGCCGCCGGGAAGTCGCGAGGCTGGAGCTGGAAGGCCGCATGTGTCGGCTGCTGCAGATCGACGACGCGCTATCTGCCCCGCGCGATGCGGATGCCGACGCTTTCGATACGGACGAGGAAATCGTTCACTTCGGGCTCGGAGCGCACCGATACGTGCTCGTCGCCCGGCGCCCCATCCTCCCGCACCCCCTCCCCCACACCGACGCCGAGCCGGCGCCGCAGATGCCGCGCGATATCAGCCGACTGCTCAGCGGGCGCGAGATGGAAGTCGTGCATCTCGTGTGTATGGGCTATCTCACGAAGCAGATCGCGGACCGCATGCGCATCAGCGAATTCACAGTGCGTTCGTATCTGAAAACGATCTACGCCAAGCTCGGCGTGCGCTCGCGCGCGGCGCTGGTGTTTCGTTTCATGAAGGCGTTCCAGGGCGATACGCCGACGCGTTCATGATGGCAGGGCGTACGAGGCTGAACGTATGAAAACGTTCAAAGGCGTCGCGCGTCTGCATCGCATGAGTATCATGCTGCTGCATGCGCTCGTCCTGACGGCGTTGCTCGTTGCGACGCATGCATGGGGTGACGGGATGAGCCCGCAGGCGCTCGCCTACGCCAACCGTCTGCAGGCGCAACTCGATCGTCAGGGTACGCATTCCGCACCGCCTGGCGTCGCATGGTTTCGCATTGTGCACGGATGTGCGCCCGTGATCATCACCGCGCCGCACGCGACGAAGCCGTTTCGCAACGGAAAGCTGCGCTATGCGGATGGCGGCGGCACGGCAGCCCTCGCGTTGGCCTTGCATGCGTCGACCGGCGCGACCGTAATCTACACGACCTATGCCAGCCCATCCGATCCGAACTACTACGACGACAACGACTTCAAGCGCGCGCTCGAGAAAATCATCACGCGCGAGCATCCTCGTCTCGTGCTCGACTTGCACGCGAGCGGCCCGCGGCGTCCCTACGACATCGATCTCGGCACGATGCACGGCGCATCCCTGCTCGGCCATGAGATCCTGCGCGACGAACTCGACACATCACTGAAAGCAAACGGCGTCGTGCGCGTGTCGCACGACTTCTTCAGCGCGCAAAAGCAGAAAACAATCACCAAGTTCGCGTCACGACTGGGCGCGCCGGCCATTCAGCTCGAAGTCAACAAGCGCTGGTATGTGCTGGACAACGACCCGGATCGCAATCGCCGCTTCGCCATGCTGATGCAAGGTCTGACATCGTTCATCGAGACCGCACTGGAAGACTTGCACTGCGTCGAGGCCGACGCGGCCCTTCGCTGACGCACGCGGACTGCGCGATGCGCAGCAGATTGATTGTGCCCGGCGCACCGAACGGGAGGTCCGCGAAAATGACAACGAATTTCACCGTCGTGTCACATTGTGGAGACTCTATTTTGCAGAACGCTTTTTTTCCCGGTTCTTCTTCCCCCTGGCGGTCTCATCGTCGAACGGATTGTTATCTCTTTTAGCGGCCGCGCTCCACGCTTCCTGGTTTGTCATTGCGGGGTCAGGGAAGAACATCAATCGACGATTGTTCTTGAAACTACCCGGTTTGAGATTGTTCGTCACCCACGAAAAGCCCTCGTCCAGTTCCAGAGGATTCTGCTTGGTTCCTTTATCTTTGGCGATTCGATTCAGCGCGTCGCGCGCGTAGAAATGACGGAATATTCGATCGAACTCTGTCAGATAGATATCGGCCACCCGTGTGTCACCGCGGATGATCAACATATTCTCGTCATTGGCGATCAACGAATTTTTTGAGAAGTTCGCCGAACCGGTGCACACCAGGGGATCATCAGATAATGGATCGATCAAGAGAAACTTGGAGTGAACGAAGAAAACGTGCCCCTTGTTGACCGGCCGTGCGAGTTCTTCATCGATAAACCACCGGTCAAGCGGCGACTGAGGGATTGGCGCCACCTTCGCACCCCCGAAGCGACTCTTCGACTTAAAAAAGTCCTTATTAAGGATCGCACCGTTCGAGAACGCGAGGCGCCCTTGGCTCGCCTTCTCGGCCGCCAGCACTTCTTTTGTCGGCGGGTCCTCGAGGATCACCAAGCGCAGACTCTCGTCACTTGACGCGAGGCCCTTCAGGATGGTCGGAGATACGTTGAACGGGATCGTCATCATCGCCAGAGAGGATGCGTCGTCAAGCCTCTGGGCGTACCAGTCCAGCATGTTTTCCGCGATTCGCGGAGAGAAGAACGCACCGGGTCGTGTCGCCGATGGCGCGTTGGGCGGATTCGGCGTTAGTTCGACTGCCTTTATCACGGCATTGGAAAGGGTAGGATCGGACGATAGTTCCTCCCAATAGCGGGCATATATTTGTGCTAGCGATGCGTCGGTAATCAGATGCCCGACGTTGGTCTGACCGAAGAAACCCGTGTCCGTGAAGTTGGTTGAACCCGTCCAGACTGCTGCGGGCTTCCCTTTGACGATTTTCACAATAAACTTGTTGTGTGGGATTTTCGTCCGGGTCCGGGGAAACAGTACTCTCTGCGTCTTGCCATCGAGCTTGGCCTCTTCAGGCAGGCCTGCACTTTCGATAGCTTTGACGTTCGCGTCATTGTCCTTCTTCGTATCGTGATAGATGATGCGAACATCAACGCCACGCTTCAGCGCATCGATCAAGGCGTTCAATACAGGTGAATAAGTGAATTCATAGGCGCAGACGCGCAATGCCTCTCCTGGCCGCGTTCCGCGGATGAAAGACAGGCAGGCTTCAACGAGCCCGCGAGAAAGCCAGCGGACTTCGGCGTCCAGAAGCTGGCCATTCGCGTCCACTTTGTTGAACATCGCAGGTGTAATCGGCTTATTCTTGAACTGAAGCGACATGGCGTGGCTGGCGATTGCGCCTCGGTTGAACCAGATTCCATTTCTATCGTCGTTTTCCTTTTCCGTGCTGATGCCGACTTCGACGGTATGACGTTCTTCCAGCTCATCTACCGCACCGTACAACGCCACAATGGTGAACTTGTGAGCAGTATCTGCGTCAAGCTCGTAGTCCGACCAGAGAAACGTCTGAAAGGGATGCTTGCGGCTTGAGTAAATCGCCCCAATGACAGGCGCGGGAACCTGGCTCGCGAAGTATTTGATACCAGTCAGCCACTTTCCGGTGACCTTGCTGCCGGCAATTTTATGTTTGATCGCAAACCCACGTAATCCTTGCCGGGCCTCGGAATCCAGGTCCCAGGCCATGAGGACGACGCGGGTGCCGGAGATGGCGCGAACCGAGAGTGCTCCGTTTTTATTCGCAGTGCGCATAGCTCCTCCGTATGTTCATTCATCGTCTCGCCACGCCTGGAGCAAGCGTCTATCGGATGCTTTGCACCAGAAAGTTCGACTGTTTGCATGTCGTTCTCATCTGTTTGACTACGTCCGCAGCACAACCTCTCGCCTGACGTTCCTTGTTGAAGCACAGGTGAACTTCCTGAAGGAATCGGCCCGAACCGGAACATACCATCGTGACGGCATCCTCTGGTATGCCGGGATTCGCCTGTGCAAACGCAGTGCGAAGTTCGTTCCCTGTCGTTCTGAACGGCTGGCCCGGATTTTGATAGCCTTCGGGAATGTTGACGTCGTCTTTGAATTGCTTCGACAAAGCGAGGTAGTTGGCGGGCGACAGACCCGAGCAGGTCCCATGCTTTATCCATTCGTGCTCGAAGAGTTTGTCGCTTGGATACAGACCCGCAAACTCATGTTTCACCGATTCCGGAAGCGCTACATCCGAGCAATTTTGAGGATAGCCCTGCTCGTACTGTGGCCAGAGCCCGTGAAGCACGAATCCAAGTCGTTTTGATGAACCACATTGTTGAGGATCCTGGTTAGCGTGGCCCGCGCAATAGTCGGGTGACCAGCTCAAATGTTTGAATTGGCTAGCCTCGCCATCGCACCAGTCGACGAGAATGCGAAAGAAACTTACGCCGCCTCCTGCATCATCGGTATGCAAGGTTTGTGAAAACCTTAGTAGCTCGAACGCTCGTCATCAATACAATCCGCGGCTTTGTGTGGGATAACACTCCAAGCTGTACGAAACACATGTTCTTTATTTTCACACGGGGCGGACGCCACATTTGACGTTGATGAGACTATCTCACGCAATTCTGGTGATACGTCGATCTGGTGTGTACCAACCTCACTGATGCGGCTACAAGCTCGCTGGATCAGAGATTCACTGACAACTCCGGCACGAGGTTTTCGCACGGTCGAGACCACCAATAAGGTTGGCAATCGCGAGGACAAATCACGCGTGCCGAATGGTACCGGCTTGCTCGAACAAATCGCACATCATGTATGGAATCGGTCAGCGAGCCAGCCACCGCCCACGGCACCGACCACCGCGCCCAGGTTCAGCACGAACACGAACTTGAGCGACCAGCCGAGGCTGAAAGCCGCGCCCGCCGTGTCCGCGCAATATCTGGAAGCCACGGTCAACCCCGCGGCGGTCGCACGTCATCACGGCGTCGAAGCGTTCGTGAACATGTCCCAGATGACGGTCACCGAGATGAGCATCACTGAAACCACGAACAGTCCGCAGCACAAGCTGCACTGGCTCGCCGAGCAGGCGCTGCAATGGTCCGGGCTACCGGTCGTCACGGTGCGGCCCACGGTCTTTCTCGAGGGCTTCTTCCGGTTGCTCGCGGCGGACGGCGTGCGCGAGCGCGACGAACTCGCGGTCCCGCTCGGCAACGGCAGCACGTCGCCCGTATCAGCGCTCGACGTGGCGCGCGCAGTCGCGGCGATTCTCGACAATCCCGCGCCGCACATCGGCAAGATCTATAACCTGACGGGGCCTGAATCAGCAACCCTCGCCCACTATGCGCAGGTCTTCTCCGACGTGCTCGGCCGGCCGATCCGCTACAACGATGTGCCCGTTGCAGCGTGGTCGGACAAGCTTCGCGAGATGCACGTGCCCGAACATCTCGTCCGGCATCTCTCGACGATGGGCGATTTGCACGCTCACGGACGATACGACCGCCTCACTGACGATCTGCTCAGGCTCACGGGCAGAACGCCGACGAGCATGCGCGAGTTCGTCGAGCGACATGTCGCTGAATTCACCCGTGCTTGAGCACATAAGCCAAGTCTGGATTCGCGATGCATGCGTGGATCGCTTCATTTTCATCAGGAGTTCTAATGTTAGATACCGAAACCTTTTCCCGGTCACGGTCACGTCGCTGCTTCGCGAGGCCGCACGCCTGTGCCGTTGGCCACGCAGTCACGCTGGGGGAAAAATTGAGCATGGTCGAGCGAGTCGGCCTCGTTCAACGCGGCTTCAACTCGACAGGCGGATCCGCGCGATAACCGCCACCGAGCGCTTTCGTCAGCGCGATCTCCTGACTCAGCATCTGTCCGCTGAGCGTAAGTAGCGCGACCTGTTCGGCGATCACGGGCTGGCGCGCCTCGAACGCCGCGAGTTGGCTCGTCAATCCGCGTCGGTAGTGCGCTTCGACGCTGTCCCGCACGAATGCGACCGATGCGATCCGCCGTTGCTGCAACGCCGCTTCCGAATCGAGCGCCTGAAGGCGGCTGCCTGTCTGCGCGACGTCGCGCACCGCGTTCAGCACGACCTGGTTGTATTGCTCGATCAGCAAGTTGCTGCCCTCACGTGCGCCGCTCAGATTCGCATTGAGGCGGCCGCCATCGAAGATCGGCAGATACAGGCCCGGAATCAGGTTGATCTGCTGGCTCGAATGCATGAAAAGATCGCGCAGATGCAAGGCGTCGAAGCCGAAGAACGCCTTGATGTCGAAGCTCGGATAGAACGCTGCCTTGGCCGCATCGATCCTATCGAACGAGGACTGCACGTACCAGCGCATCGCCTGCAGATCGGGCCGACGCGCGAGCAGTTCATACGAGAGCGTGGCGGGCAGCGCCGCCTGCGCGGGCGGCAGCGCCGCCGGTTCGATGTCGTGAAGGCCGTCGGGCGTGGCACCGGCCAGCGCCCGCAAGGATTCGCGAAGCTGCCGCACCTGATTCTGCGCCGTGACGATCTGCCGTTCGATGGCGAGTTCCTGTGCACGTGCCGCTTCGAGTTCGGTGCGCGACTCGAGCCCGCGCGCCGCCCGCGCTTCATGCGCCTGCACCGCGAACGCCGCGACCGCGCGCGATTCGTTCAACAGTTCGATCAGCTGATAAGTCGTCTGAATGCCGTAGTAAAGCTGCGCGACATCGGTCGAGATTTCGAGTTCCACGGCCGACATCTCGGCGAGACGCGCATTGCTCACGCCCACCGACGCCGCGATCTGCGCGCGCTGCTTGCCCCATATATCGATGTTCAGGCTCGCGCCGAGTCCGACGATGCCTTCCGTGTACCACGGGCCCGTCAGCCCCTCCGCCGGCACGTCCTGCGCGAAGGGACCGAGAAAGCCGTGTGCGGAGACATGCTGCTGATTCAGCAGTGCGAGCGCGACCACCTGAAGACTCGACCCCGTCCTGACGAGCTCCACATCCGACTTTGCCTGCGCGACCCGCGTGCGCGCGATCACCATCGTCGGCGCGGCGGCGAGCGCCTGTTCGATGAACGCATCGAGCTGTGCATCGCCATAACGCGTCCACCATCGCGCGGCGGGCCATCCGCCAGGCGGCAGATGAATGTCGTTCGCAACCTCGATCTGCTCCGGCGCGATCGGCGCATGCGGCGCGCCATCGTGATGGATCAGCGCGCATCCGGTCAGCAACGACGACATCCACACGGCGAGCAGCCCACCTCGCCAGACCAGGCGCGCATTCATGATTGCAGCGCCTGAGGTGCGGGCGTCGGGACGGACGCATCGATACGCCAGTCCGGCAGTCCGGCGACCTGCCGCGACAGTTCATCCGCCGCGGCGATGATCGATGCGTCGGCGGGGCTGGAAGGTTCGCCGGCTTGCTCGGCGTTTTCCATGTGCCGAGGCGCGCGAGCGTCCGGCGGACTGGCCGCCAGTTCTTCCGCGTAACGGCGCAGTGCGTCGAAGGCGCGCTCCTGCATCGAACGCGCGGCATCAAGTGTTCGAGGACTCGGTGCCGCTTGCGCCGCCAGCACATTGCGCAGCGCATCGCCCGCGAGCAGGATTTCACGCGCCTGCGCGATGACCGTTTGCGCGCGCACGGTCAGTTGCGCCTGCTCTCCTTCCTGCCACGCAGGCTCCAGCGCGACGCGCGCGAGCGTCGTCTCGCAATCCGCCAGCACTGCCCACGCCTGCAACTGGCGCTGGCCGTGGGGCAATTCGTCCGGTGTCGCATCGGCGGCGCGCGACGGGCGAAGCTGCTCCGCGATGGCGCGCAACAGGCCGGCGAGCTTCTGCCGCAGCACGTCACTCTCGCCTTCGCGCCAAAAAGACATCTGCACGAAAGTCGCGACACCCACGCCCAGCAGGATGCCCACCATCCGGTCGCGGATTTCTGTCAGGTTCGTGGTCGGGCCGAACTGATCGAGCAGCGCGAGCGAGAACGTAAAAACGAGCTGAATGCCGGCATAGCCGATCCGCTCGGAACCGGCCGCGAGCCACGCGCCAAACGCGACGACCGGTAGCGTGATGAGCAGCAGGCCGACGATATCGTCGAGATGCGGGATCACGAATACCACCATGAACAACGCCAGCGCGCTGCCGATAACCGCTCCGGCCACCCGCAGCAACGCACGCTGCGTCGACGCGCCGAGGCTCGGCAGCGCGACGATCACGCAAGTCAGCATGATCGTATGGATGCCCTGCCAGTCCACGGCGTTGTAGAAGACATAGCAGGCCAGGACGGCCAGCAGCGTCTTCAGCGAGAAGCGCATGTAGGCGGGATTGGTCCATGCGTCAGTCGCGACCATCGGTTCGCTCGCGGGCGGCGGCTTGCCGGGTTGCGCGCCGTGCGCAAGCTGGTCGGCGTAGGCATGCAGCGCGCGCTGCGCATCGCCGGCTGCGGGCAGCGTGTCGGCGGCTGCTCGTTGTGCCGGCGTCGTGATGCTGACATAGCGCAACGGCTCGTCCGACCTCAACGATTCGTCCAGCGCGCGCACGTTCGCGTGCAGCTCGCGCAGCACGGCGAGTTGCGCGTCCGATGTGCCGGGCAGCGTCCGCGGAAACTCGCTCGCACCACGATACAGACGCGATACTGTCGCGATGCGCGCGAGCTGCAACGCCTGATGCTCGCGATAACGGACATCACGCATCGTCGTGAAGCGCAGCAGTTTCTGCAGCGTGAGCGCGCCTTGTTGCACCGCCGTCAGCGTGACCGGCCCGATGTCCGACGTGCCGTCCATCAGTTGCGTCAGGCGGGTGTCCAGCGCCGCAAGCTGTCGATGCATTTCAGCTTCGAGCTGCAATTGCGGCTCGGCGGGCAAGAGCAGCGTATTGACGACGAGCGTGAGCGCGATCGGATAGTTGACGGCGACCCACACCCACAGCACCGCGCGGATCAAGAGGTCGGCCTGATCGGTCCGATCGACGAAGCTTTGCACATAGATCACGACAATCGCGACGACGAAGAACACCACGCCGATCTTGAGCACGCGCAGCAGATACACGCTGCCGAAAAACACCGCGCTCGCGATCACGATGCGCAGTAACGGATAGTCGAACGTGAACTTGAGCAGCAGGATCGAGAGGCCGATCGCGAGCGTCGATCCGACGATGAACATGATGCCGACCAGCCGCGTGAGCACCACGTTCGACTGCGTGACGTAGAACACGACCAGCAACGAGAGCGGCAACTCGGGCACTTGCAGTGCCATCGATGCGACGATCGCGATCGCGCTCGTCAGCAGGCAGCGCAGCATCACGTTGACGCGGCCGGGGAAAGGCGCGAGCTCGCGCTCGAGAAATGCGCCTGCGCCGCGCACGGTGTCGGGAACGTACTCCGCGGCAGTCACGGGCGCTCCTCGCGGCGTTTGCTCTCCGTGCCCTGCGCGGGCTCCAGCACCGCCACCGCCGATGTGCCGACGCGAAACAGTTCCGGGTCAGGATCCTCGACGCGGATCTTCACCGGAAACCGCTGCGAAACATGAACCCAGTTCAGCGTGCGCTGAATGCGCGGCAAACCGCCCGGCAAGGCGAATCCGCCTTCGTCGGGCGCGACGCCGAAGCTGATCGAATCGACGCTGCCGCGATAGCGTCTCGCCGTGTTGCTCATCAGGTAGACGGTGGCGGCCGTGCCCGCCTTCACGCCTTCGAGTTCCGTTTCGCGAAAGTTCGCGACCACATACCAGCGGCGCGTATCGATGAGCGTGAAAACGGGCTTGAGCGCCGACGCGTACTGTCCCGTCGAGGTCTTGAGCGCAACGATGCGACCGTCGAACGGCGCGCGCACCGTTGCATATTCGAGGTGCAGTTCGGCGATCGAGATTTCCGCCATGACGACGGCCCGTTGCGCGACAAGCGCATCGACGCCGCTCACGGCTGCGGCCGCCTGCTGCGCCTGCAGTTGCGCGGCGCTTAGCTCGGCCTGCGTGGCGCGCTGTGCCGTGCGTGCGCGGTCGACGTCCTCCGCGGACACATAACCCTGCGGCAACAACGGCGCCATGCGGTTCAGCGTATCGGATGCCTGATTCGCGGCGGCCCTTGCACGCTCGACGGTGGCCCGGACCGACTGCGCGTTGTACTGCTGCGCATTGACGGTACGCTGCGTGAGTTCGATCTGGCGATCGAGCGCGACGAGCGACGCCTTTCCTCGCGTGAGCGCATCCTGATACGGCCGTGGATCGATCTGAAACAGCAGATCGCCTTCTTTGACCGCCTGATTGTCGTGGACGGGAAGCTCGACGATACGGCCATTGACCTCGGGCACGACATCGATCGTATCGGCATACACGTAGGCGTCGTCGGTGCGCGGCGCGCGGTCCAACTGGCGAATGACGAACACCAGCAACAGCAGCGTCGCCACGACCAGAATGATGGCCGGCCACAGTTTCTTTCTGGTCTTGCCGGGAGTCGTCGCCATTGGTCTCACCTGAAGGAGATTCAATGCTGGAACAACGTCAACCAGACAGCGAGTGAAAGCAACGTAACAAGTGTGGGAACCACCACGGCTGAAGGCCATAACAGATGGCTGGCCTGCGACCGCCTGAGAACCAGATACAGGACCACGGTAAGCGCAACGCCCGCGACAATGCAGAAGAGCCAGTCCGGGAAGTATGCGCCGAGCACGCTGATGGACGGCGAATACGCGCAGCCCGAAAGCAGGATAGCGGACAAGGCGGCAATGCTCGCAGCATACTTCGGGCATTTTGCTTTGACGCGTGGCATGTGTCGCTCCACAGTCGTACGTGTCGAAACTGTCCTGAACCGTCCCGACAATCGTCTTGAAGAAACTGAGCAGATCATACTCTTCGAGGTCTTCGTGACGCACCTGCTGACGCAATCGCAATCCTGTACCAAACGGCGCAAGACCGTGCAATCTTCCACCAGACCGGTTCCGTATGCTTACTCCGCAGCGTTTTCACTTTCGCTGGCATGCAAGGGCGCGCTCGGGTGCATCCGTCGCCACACATACCGGGCACACGAACACCGGGTCGCTCGCCATGCCTTTGGATTTCTGTGTTCTCTAACGTTGGAGAATCGCATGGCCGATTACAAAACTGCCACTCTCGTCGCCGGTGCATTCGCCGCCGCCCTTGCCGCAATCACGGCAACGCCTGCAAGTGCGCAGGAATTCAGCGCGGCACAGAAGAAGATTCAGGCCGAACACACCGCTCTTGTGAAGTCGGGCAAGGTCGAGCCTTGTTTCGGTACGGCGCTGAAGGGACAAAACGACTGCTACGCCGGCGCCGGAACGACCTGCGCGGGAACGAGTTCGGCCGACTACCAGGGCAATGCATTCAAACTGGTGCCCAAGGGAACCTGCACCACCATCTCCACGCCGAACGGTGCCGGCAGCCTGTCTCCCAAGGTCTGACATCGATCAGCGGCCGGGTACCGTTAGCCCGGCTCCACAGTTCTAATCGGAACAACGACTGGCCATGTCAGAGTCCCTACCTCTCGATGCCCCACGGAGCCTGCCACAACGCGCCGGCGTCGGGCTCAGAGCCGAACATTACCGCACGGTCCTCGAATCTCGCCCGGATATCGGTTTCTTCGAGGTTCATGCTGAAAACTATATGGGCGCAGGCGGCCCGCCGCATCGATTCCTGTCAGCCATACGCGAGTCCTACCCGCTATCGCTACACGGTGTAGGTCTGTCGATTGGAGCAGACCGTCCTCTGGACCCGGATCATCTCGAACGTCTGAGAGTACTCGTCGATCGCTACGCAACTCAGCTCTTCTCCGAGCATCTGGCCTGGTCCAGCCACGACTGCGGCTTTCTCAACGACCTGCTGCCGGTGCCCTACACCGCGCAAAGCCTCGCGCGCGTCGCGGACCACATCGACGAGGTGCAGGAAGTCCTCGGCCGGCAGATGTTGCTGGAAAACCCCTCCACTTACCTGGCCTTCGAGGACAGCACGTACTCGGAGACCGACTTCATTTCCGCCATCGTGAGGCGCACGGGCTGCGGCTTGCTGCTCGACATCAACAACGTATTCGTTGCTTCGATCAACCAGCAGCGAGACCCTTTTGCATATATCGACGAATATCCCCTCGCGGCGGTGCGACAGATTCATCTGGCCGGACACGCACAAGAGATGGACGAAAACCGTCGCCCGCTGCTCATCGATACTCACGACCGTCACGTCGCAGACATCGTATGGGAACTCTTCGCGCGAGCAATCCACAGGACCGGTCCCATTCCCACATTGATCGAATGGGACTTGAACATACCCGACTGGCCGACCCTCCAGGCGGAAGCAGCGCGGGCGGACCGAATCATTGAGGTCATGACCGGGCAGCCGCCGTTCAACAATACGCGGCACCAACTGACAGAAATCCAAACACCATGATCAAGCGGCAAGTGCTGGTCTATTACGCGTGGAGCCGGCCGGCAGAAAACGGCGCGCCTCTGCACGTCATCGATGATCGATTCCCGGCGCTCTTCGAAAGTCGCAGGATGGCTTTTCCGAAGTTCCATGAATTCTCGGACACGCATCAGTTCGACCAGAGCATTGCCGGTTTCCTCGATCACATCATGAAGCGCAACTTCACCGCCTTCGTCGAACTGGCGGTGGCGCTGACGGGCGAGAGCGTCAAGGAGATCGAGCGCGTGACCGACGATGGCACGCTCATGCCGCTCGATGCGCGTCTTCTGAGCGGCGTCGACACACTGATCGTGATCAGTTTCGACTCGCTCAGGACGGCTCAAACAGCGGGAAGCGCGGAAATCGAAGCGCTGCGCACATTCCTTGGACAACCCGACCACCTTGCCTTCATTTGCCCGCACCATGACATTGGCGATGTCGCGGATCTGCCGGAAAGCGAGCAGTTGTCACGTCAGATCGCAGAGTACGAACACCACGGAGACAAGACGATTCCGCCCCGGCAACGGTTCGGCGGCCTCGCACGCTCGCTCCTCGCGGGTCTCGGCGTACCGGTTGAAAACCGCTTTGGACTGCGACCCGACGCCGAAGCAGACGGATCGCCGGCGCCGATTGAAGCCGACGCAACGCTCGATCGGCTGGGTCTGCTAAAGCAAGTCGACACTTTCAATCTGCATCCGCATTTGCCGCAACTCGAGCGTCTCGGCGAGGCTGTGCAGAAACTCGAAGTCCTGGCCCGCCAGAGGATCGACCAAACCGCCCCGCCGCATCCCTTTACAGACGACCACACGACATTCGATGCCCTCCTCCAGTCTCGGCCAGACACCTTCAGCGGTACCCTGCTGGTTAGCGACGCCACACTCTGGAGTTCGACGGCCGGCGGTGTAGACAGTCTTCGCGAGTTCTGGACGAACGTCGTTCAACGCCCGCGTCGGTCGTGAGAACGGAATGGCACACGAACATTCAGTTCTGGCATCGGCCGGCACCGCCTATAACCCAGTGAGCCTGTGCGAACGTCAGAGGCACTTCGCCGCGGCGCTATTGAATCCGGACATGCGGGTTCCTCCGGGTCTCGTCGGCCCCAATCTGGAAGCCAGCGAGAAGCGCTTCAATGTCCATCGGAACAATGTCGTAGCTGGCCTCGTCGGGGCGCTGAAGGCCGCCTTTCCGGCGGTGTGCCGCATCGCCGGCGATGAGTTCTTCGCGGCAATGGCGCGCGTGTACGTCACGCTCGAACCGCCGAGGACTCCAGTCATGCTTGACTATGGCGAAACGTTCCCGGACTTCATCAGAAGGTTTGAGCCCGCGCAGAGCGTACCGTATCTGCATGATGTCGCCCGATTCGAGCGTGCATGGGTGGAGGCGTATCACGCCGCAGAGGCGTCGCCGGCCGACCCGGCACTGCTCGCCGCGATCGAGTCCCGGAGCCTTCCGCAGATTGCTTTCGTACTGCATCCTTCGGTACGCGTAGTACGGTCGTCCTTTCCCGTCGTTCAGATATGGTCGATGAACATCGAAGGCGGCGTCCCTGCCGCAATCGACATCTGGAGCGGAGGCGAAAGCGCTCTTGTCGTACGCCCCCATGCCGAGGTCGAAGTTCGCCGCCTCCCCGCCGGCGCAGCGACTTTCATCCGGAGCCTCGCCACGAACGCATCGGTGGCAGAGGCGGCGACGCTCGCTCTCGAAGAACACGCCAGTTTCGACCTGGCCGGCGCGCTTCGGGATCTATTCATGATCGAGGCGATTGCCGGTTGGGATATCTGTGAAGGCTCCCGCTTCAGCCCGATTGCGAGGGACGCATGAGCCAGTCCGGCGCACAGTCGAAGCTCCGTTTCGGACTGCTGATTCGTGCGGCTTCGGAAAAGATCGAGGCACTCGGACGAGTCATCGCTCCGCCCATGCTGCGAATTGCTCTCTCGCTTCCTTTCTTCAAATCGGGGCTTACGCGATGGGACGGCTTTCTGTCCATCTCACCGGCAACGCTCTTCCTGTTCGAGAATCAGTTTAAAGTTCATATCTTCGGCGGCGCTTACGATTTTCCGGCGCCTGACACAGTCGCACTTCTCGTTGCCGTGGCAGAAGTAACGCTCCCCGTGTTACTCGCGCTGGGATTCGCGACCCGATTCGTCGCCCTCGCTCTGCTGATCATGACGGGAGTGATTCAACTGGTGTTCCCTGACGGTTGGGCGAATTTCCATCTCTATTGGGCGTCGCTCGCGGTTGCAATCATGGCGCTCGGTCCAGGGCCTTTGTCGGTAGATCACCTGGTGCGCCGCTGGTTAGAACCGGGGAAAAAATGAGGCTCAATGAAACATGCGATCCAGCCGCGTGACGATCCCGATCGTCGATAAGTCAGTTCGGCTTCCCTTTCACTCCGCGCCGCCGACCGTGCTCGCGCGCAAACGCGGCAGGTGTGTAACCAACATGGCGGTGGAAACGCCTGGTAAAGTGACTTTGATCCGAAAAGCCGGTCATCAGTGCAACTTCTGAAAGCGGAAGAGCCGTTTCCATAATGAGCGACTGAGCGCGCCGGATCCGGCATTGCTCGACAAAGCTGATTGCTGTCATACCCGTGCTTTGCTTGAACAGGCGGGTAAAGTGAAAACGGCTTACGTTCACTATGGCAGCAAGTTCGACGAGCCCTATCTGTCTATCCAGATTGGATTCTATGTATGCGGTAAGACGTGCAATTTCTACTTTGCTCAGCGCCGGCGGCAACTGTGGCACAACGGGTTCGAACACGTTGTAGCTTCGAATCAGATGCGCGGCGAGCGCGAACGACACATGATCGACAATGAGTGTTTGCGCGGGGTGAGGTTTGCGATCGAGCTCTCCCATTAGAATCAGCGCGACATGCTCGATAACGGGATCACGAGTCTCAAACACATTCCGGATCTCGATCTGCGAAGTGCTGCGGCGTCCAGTCTGCTCGCCCGCGGACGAGATCAGCGCCGCCGGAATGCGCAGCCTCGCCGTTGCTGACGCGCTGCCCTCCCAAAGCGAGTCGTAACCGGCCGGCATGAGCATTGAAACACCTGCGGAGACGAGACTTTCGTGGACGCTCCCGTCTCGCCCCTGTACCAGCCGGGCACTCCCGGAGGGGCAATAACAAATCAGATGATGGTCGAGGGCCGGATACCGATCGGACACATCGGGAAGCGGAGCGTACATGTCCACCGTGACGCCGGACCACTCGCGCTCGCGCGTCGTCGCAATGGGACGATGCGATAAGACATGGACGATCTCGTCGATGCTTACGGGGTTTTCGGCAGTTTCGTAAATCGTTGACATGTCACGGCGCCAGATCTGCGATACCGGAGAACTCGGCCGCTGCGTCGAAGCGGTCACCTTGCACAACGATGCTATCACGACAATATCAGCGGGCGAGATGTCAACGGGCCACCTTGCACGAGAATAAAGCCGGAAGCTGAACGGCGACCGATCAGGAAGTCTCGTGTGCTCATCAATGCCGATCGTGAAGGCCTCCACGCGAACCGTATAGAACTGAGACCGTAATACGAGCAGTGTGACGCTGATTGCGACCACATAGACGAGCGGCCACGCTTCCTGCCGTCTGCTGCTTTGGCTGATCTCTCGCGGGCGCGATGCGGTGAGTTACATGCGTCCGTCGCCCGAACGAGGTTTCTCGATTGCGTAATAGACGAGGCAGCCCGCCACCACGCTTCAGGACACGGCGCGGATACCGAGCGAGGCCACGTCGCTCTACGTAACCTCGCACACGATGAGCGCGCCGACGATGGACTCTTCCAGCACACCCATGATTGCGAGCCGGCGAGAGAGTCGCGATGTGCGCGCTGGCCGAACGCGTCAGCAGAAACACATACGCGCGACGGGGCCGCCGCGGAATAGCTCACGCTCGCGAACGCGAACGAGAAGCACAAAAGCCAGACGGCCGATGTCTGTATCGGATGAGCCGCCGACAGACCTGAGTCGTCGCTTGAACGCGCACGTTTCCCGCATCGGCTTCGGCGCGGGAAACGCAACTGATCAGAGACCTGGCATCAGTGCGCGGCAGTCGATTCGGCTTGCACGGGCACACGCCACGTGAGTCCGATGATCACGCCGAGCACGCAAAGCGCACCGATGTACCACGCAGGCGCCATCGTGAAGCCCTGCCGCCCCACCATGAAAGAGGCGATCGCGGGCGCGGTGCCGCCGAAGATCGCATAAGCCGTGTTGTACGAGAGCGCGAAGCCGGTAAAGCGCACCTCCGGCGGAAAGCTCTTCACGATGATGTACGGTCCGAGCGTGATGGTCCCGATCAGAAAGCCGCCGATGATGTAGAGCGTCCACACCGACTGGCTGCCCGCGTTCAGGCTCATATAGAACGCGCCGGATACGAGCAGCATGGCGACACTGCCGATCGCATACGCGCGGCCACCGCCGATCTTGTCCGCCGCCCATCCAGCAAACGTGCTGCCGATGATCAACCCAAAAATCGACCACGAGTTGTTGGTGAACACGTCCTTCGCCGCGAAGTGGAACTGCGATTGCAGGAATGTCGGCGTGTAGAGGAAGTACAGCACGAAGATGCCGGAGAAGACCCACGTCGCCAGCAGCGAGACGATCACCGCGCCGCGATGCTCCTTGAGCACGACCGCGAGCGGAAAACGCGCGTCCGCTTCACGCTTTGCGCGCAGCGCTTCGAACACGGGCGTTTCCTGCAGATACCGGCGCAGATAGACCGAGATCAGACCGAACGCACCACCCGCAATGAAGGGCAGACGCCAGCCCCAACTCTTCAGATCCGCCGGTTCCATGTTGCCGATGAGGAACTTCGCCGAGAGCGCGCCCAGCAGGATGCCGGTGCACAATCCCGACATCAGGAGCCCGCACGCGAGCCCGATGCGATCACGTCTGACGTGCTCGGCGCAGAAGATCCACGCACCCGGCACTTCCCCGCCGACGGAAAGCCCCTGCAAGACGCGGCACAACAGGAAGAGCAACGGCGCGACGATGCCCAGCGTCGCAAAACTCGGCAGCAAACCGATGAGCAGCGTCGGCGCGGCCATGAGGAACAGGCTCAATGCGAACATCTTCTTTCGGCCGATGCGGTCGCCGAAGTGAGCAAAGAAAATCCCGCCGATCGGGCGCACCAGATAACCGGCCGCGAAGATGCAGAACACTTCGAGCTGCGCGAGCCATTCGGGTGTCTGCGGTGGAAAGAACACCGTCGCGAGCAACTTGGTGAAGAACACCGCAACGATGAAATCGTAGTACTCCAGCGCACCGCCGAGCGACGCGAGCATCAGCGTCTTGATATCGTTGCGTGACATCGACCGCCCATGGATGGCGACGTCGTCCGTCTGTACAGGGGTAGAACTCATTTTTGGCTCCAGACTCTGAGTAAGGTGACGTTTAACGCATTCGCCATTTAATCAGCATGCTGACTATTCACGCGCTGCGCGACGCATCGTTCTATTGACTTGGTGTATTGACTTCCATCATTGACATCCGGCGCTCCTGCCTTCAGCATTTCGTCAGTACGCTGATGGATAGATTTGTATCCGGAAAAAATTGGGAGCGCAACTCTGAATGCACCTACAATCCCTAGACTCCCGTGTGATCGAAATTCTTCAAAAAAGGGTTAAGGATGGGCACTGTTGCCGAGAAAAAAGCGGCCGTCTCCGACGGCGGCATCGAGACCGGACATCTGTGGCAGCGCCCCGGGTTTCTGATCCGGCGGCTTAATCAGATTCATATCGCGCTCTTCTTCGAGTGCTGCAAGGACTTCGCCATCACGCCAGTGCAATACGGCTTGCTGACGACCCTTAGCGAGCGGCCGGGGCTCGACCAGACATCGCTGTGCGCGGAAGTCGGCGTCGATCGCACGACGATGGCCGACGTGCTGCGCCGTCTCGAGGAGCGCGGTCTGGTCAAGCGCGAGCCGAGCCCGCACGACGGGCGTCTCAAGATCGCGAATATCACCGCGAAAGGACGCCGCGCGATGAAGGACATGTACGGCAGCATGCGCGAAGCACAGGTTAAATTCCTGGACCCGCTGAGCCCTGAAGATCGTGTTCATTTCGTGCGCATGATGATGCAGCTCGTGGAAGGCAACAACCAGTACGGACGCACTTCTCTCAAGCATTTCGATTGACTACTGCGTGATGTCGCGGCGGTACGTTTCCGGCACGAACAGCGCGCCGACCGCGAACGACACGACAGCGACGACGATCGGATACCAGAGCCCGAAATAGACGTTGCCGCGTGCGACCGCCATCGCGGACACCACGAAAGGCAGCATGCCGCCGAACCAGCCCGAGCCGAGATGGAAGGGCAACGATAGCGAGGTATAGCGGATGCGCGCCGGAAAGAGTTCGACCATGAACGCGGCCATCGGTCCGTAGACCATCGCGAGATAGAGCAGCAGCAGCCACATCAGGAAGACGACCATCGGCGCGTTGATCTTCGATGGATCCGCGTGCGCGGACCAGCCTGCTTCGATCAACGCCTTCTCCAGTTCGCGCTTGTCACTGCCGTGCACCGCGATCGAGCCGATTTCCGTCGATGCCGCTTCTCCCGTCGAGCGTGGCGCCAGGCTATACGAAACGCCCGACGCACTAAGAAAGGACCGTATGCGATCGCATTCCGTGACTGGCGCGGAGAACAACGTGAAGCGGCAATCGCTCGCGTGAACCGTGACAGGCGCGGAGAACAACGTGAAGCGGCAATCGCTCGCGTGAACCGTGACAGGCGCGCGCTTCTGAAACGCTTCCAGCTGAGGATTGGCGTAGTGCGTGAGCGCGTGAAAAATCGGCTGCGTGGTCGCGGCGAGAAGCAGGCACGCGAGCATCATGATCCACTTTCGTCCAATGCGATCCGATAGCCAGCCGAACACGAGATAGAACGGAAACACGGCGATCAGCGCAATCGCGAGGAAAAGATTCACCGTGTTCGGCGCGACCTTCAGCGTGTTCTGCAGGAAATACATCGAGTAGAAGTGCCCTGTGCCGAACACCACACCAACGCCCGAGGCCGTGCTGAACAGCATGATCAGCACATACTTGAGGTTCACCCATGTGCCGAAGCTCTCCCCTATCGGCGACTTCGACAACCTGTTGGCCTGCTTCATGTCGCGAAACGTCGGCGATTCGGCGAGCTTCGTGCGCAGATAGACCGAGATCGCAAGCAACACGATCGACACGAGGAACGGCATGCGCCAGCCCCAGCTCTGGAACGCGGCTTCGTCCATCGCGGCGCGGCTGATGCTCACCGCCGCAATCGATGCGAGAAGGCCGAGCGTGGCCGTGGTCTGCAGCGAGCTCGTATAAAGCCCGCGCCGGTCCGCTGGCGAGTGCTCCGCGAGATACGTCGCGGCTCCGCCCGTCTCGCCGCCGAGTGCGAAGCCCTGCAATAGCCGCAGCGCGACAAGCAGTATCGGCGCCAGCATGCCGATTTTCTCGAACGATGGCAGCAAGCCCACGCCTACCGTCGCGACGCCCATCAGGACGATGGTCGCCATGAACGTGTGATTGCGCCCGATGCGATCGCCGAGCCGTCCGAAGAAAAGCGCGCCCAGCGGGCGCACAAGAAAGCCCGCACCGAAGGTCGCGAGGCTCGCGAGAAAGGCGACCGTATCGTTGCCGCTCGGAAAAAACAAGGTGCTGAACGTGCCCGCCAGCGCCGCGTAGATATAGAAGTCATACCATTCGAGCAGCGCGCCGAATGACGATGCGACGATCAGCGTGAACTGATGGCGCGTGACGACGCGATGCGAGCGCTCCGAAAGAGACGTGGCCATGTCGATCCCATGCGCAGGTCAAAGATCCTTGAGCAGTTCGAGCGCCTCGTCGCGTGTCATCACGGCGGCGTACTTCTGCGCCATGTCGAAGAGATTCGCTTCGTGCGGCGCGAGTGCGCGATCACCGACACAGTCCGACAGCACGAACGGACGAAAGCCGTATTGCATCGCATCGACGACGGACGATCGCACGCAACCGCTCGTCACCGCGCCCGCGATCACGAGCGTGCGCACGCCGTGTTGCGTGAGCCATGCCGCAAGCGGTGTACCGAAGAATGCCGACGGCACCGTCTTGCGTACAACGAGCTCACCTTCGCGCGGGGTCAGTTGAGGGACGATCGCGCTGTCGTGCGACTGTTCCTTGAGCGCGAGCAGGCCAGGCACTTTCATCGTGAAGATGTTGCGATCGGCGTCGTCGTCGGCGAAGACGATGCGGCTGTGCGCAACCGGCCAGCCTTTCTCGCGCGCATGCGCGAGCAGTGCAACGGTGCGCTCGATCGCCTGCGCGATATTGCCACCGCCGAAGACGTCGGGATTGGCGAAGCCGTTCACGAAGTCGACGATCAACAGTGCGACCGGCGCTTTGGGCACAAGCGTCGAGCCGAAACTCTGACGCTGGTAGGTTTCGATATCGTGGGACATGTGCGTGGTTTTCGTTGTTCAGCGGTCGAGGACCATGCCATTGCGCACTACGGGCTCGCCGTCGAGGAACACATCGCAATGACGCAGCGGAATGTCGATATGACACGTCGTCGTGCGGCTGCCGCCTGCTTCGTTGTTGGGTCCGAGCGAAAACAGGAAGTTGCCTTCGAATGCTCGCGCATCCATGCCGATGGTCGCCTCGCGGTCGTAGAGACCGAGCGTCGACCAGTGCGCGCGCGGCTGCAGGCCCCAGCCGATATGCGAGATCGCGTAGGCTTCGGGATCGTTGAAGGTCGCCATGTACTCGCTCAGCAACTGCGCGTCGATGCCGCCGTCGATTCGTGCGGCATAGCCGCGCTCGATGGTCAGTTCGATGCGATCCTGCACGTAGCTTTTCTGGGGCAGCAGGATATCGCCGCGATCGATCACGATGCGGCCGTGCGCCTTGCCATCGTCCGGAAACGTCAGTGCGAAACCGCTCGGCCAGTGATCCCAGCGGCCGGGTTCATCGACGAAACCGTATTCGGCAATCGGTTCGAACTCGCCGAGCGGGCAGCGGAAATCCGTGCCCGCCGCGGACACGATATGCATTTCCTTCGCACGCGCGATACGGGCTTGCGCGGCGAGCACGCGTTCGCGATCGGCAGTCGTGGGAACAAGGCGCGTGAGCACTTCGGGCGGCTCCACCGCGAGCAGAATCTTCGTGCCGGTCTTGAGGATCTCCAGTTGCTCGGGCGAAAACAGCAGCGTCATCAGGTCGAGCACCAGATCGCTTTCCTTCAGGGCCGCGATGGCCGCGCGGTTGCCGGTCAAGGGCGTCGTGCCGAGGTAGGCGAGCGAGTCGCGGCTCAACGCCTTCTCGCCATTCACGGGCGGCAGATCGAGTCGATTGACGATCGCGCCCATCGATTGCGTTGCGATGAGCGCGGTCGAAAGCGTTTGAGGATGCGTGGACGCGCTCGTGAGAATGGTCACCGTCTGCCCTGCTTCGAGGCGCGAGAGCTTGAGCACCTGGGTCCACGCATCGACCATCTGATAGTCACTGACTGGCATGATTGCCTCCTTGCGCGAGCGGCGGAACGGGTGCGCCGAGGAAATCGCCGAGCGCCGCGTGAAAGCCCGCCTCGTCGTCCCACGGGATCATGTGACCTGCGTTGTGCACGCGCCGGTGTTCGAGATGTGGCACGAGTGCGCGAATCTCATCGACATCCGCGTCGCGTACGACATCGCCCCTGCCCGCGGTGACGAGCAGCGCAGGAATCCGCAGATGCGCAAGATCGGCGTGAATGTCGTCGGTATGGAAGCCGTCGAAACTCGTGCGTATGGCGCGCTCGTCACAGGTATGCAGCCATTCCGCGCGCAATGCGAGTTGTTCATCGGTCCACGTCGGGCAAAAGGCGCGCATCGCATCGGCGTTCATGCCCTCGCGCGACTGGCGGATCGAATCGATATACCACGGCAGTTGCGACGGATAAGGACGGCGTCCCGGACCCGAAACGGGCGGATCGATCATCGCGAGACGCGCCATGCCCGCAGGCTTCGCGCGCAACGCGCGGATGCCGATGCGCGCGCCCATCGAGTGGCCGACGACGCTGTATCGTTCGAAGCCCAGAGCGGTTGCAAATGCCATCAGATCGGCCGCCTGCGCGTCGAGGCTGTAGTCGAGCGAATCGGATGCGGACGACAGCCCTCGCCCGCGCACGTCGAGCACATAGGTATCGAACACCTTGCCGAGATGCGCCGCGACGAATCCCCACGTGAGCGCGGGGCTCGTGATGCCGGGCACGATGATCACCGGATCGCGTTGCGTGCGTGCGCCGCCATAGCGTAGATAATGCTGACGGATGCCGTTCGCCCGAACGTTGCCGCCGTATGGATAGGTCGACATATCGTTCTCGCTCAATATGCCCCGGACAGCAGCGCACCCGCACCCGGCACGACGGCTTCGAGCCCAAGTTGTTTCAGCATTGCGTAGGTCGTCGCGACGGCCGCGGTGACGACCGGTTTGCCGGTCATCGCCTCGACCTTCGCGATGGCCGGCAGCGACGGCATCTGCACGCAGGCGGACAGCACGATGGCATCGGCCTCCCGATAACGCATCGACATGACGATTTCGGGTAGCCGGGCCGGATCGTGACGGCCGACTTCGAGATTGTCGGGAATCTCAAGCGCGCGGGAGTCGACCACGTCGTAGTCTTCGTTGCGGATATAGTCGACCACGAGCTCGGTCAACGGCAACATGTAAGGCGTGACGACGATCACACGCTTCGCGCCGATCACCTTCAATGCATCGACCAGCGCGCCCGCGCTCGTGATGACGGGCGCAGCGCCGCCATTCTCGACGGTGCGCTCATGCAGGCGCTTCTGCGACACGCGATGATAGCCATGCCCCATCGCCATGATCGCGACGAGACACGCGTAGCCGAGCACATCGACGCGCGCATCGGACAGCTCGACGGCGCAGCGATCCGATTCCGCGTCCATCGCGGCGAGTTCTTCCTTCACGACCTTCTTCATGCGCATGCGGCTCGAATGAAACGTGAAGCGCTCGGGCCGGATCGACTGACGCGCGAGCAACATCGCGGGAATCTCGGTCTCCATCGTCGTGTTCGAGCTCGGCACGATCTGGCCGATGCGGTAGTGCTTCGTCATGGTCTGCTCCATGTTCTCGATGTCTTCTGGATTGTCAAAGGCGGAAGATGCGTTCTGCATTGCCGTGGCAGACGAGCGCACGCGTGGCGTCGTCGAGCGGTGCGCGTTCGATGAACTCCGCTGCGCTCTGTGTCGATTCATACGGATAGTCGACCGAGAACATCACCGCTTGTGCGCCCATTTCACCGATCGCGCCGATGAGCGCGGGCGCGGAGCACACGCCCGAGGTCGTGATCAGGATGTTCGTGCCGATGTATTCCGAAGGCGCGCGTTGCAGACTCACCCCGTGTGAATACACGGCGAAGCGGCTGTCGAAGCGCCAGCGCAGGAACGGCAGGCCTTCGCCCATGTGACCCAGAATGATCTTCAGGTTCGGGAACCGATCGAACACGCCGCCGAACAGCAGGCGCAATGCATGACTGCCGGTTTCGACGCCCCAGCCCCAGGTCGCACCGGTGAGTTCCGGATGACCGTCGAGCACGCGCGGATTCACGAAAGCATCGGTGGGATGCAGATACAGCGGCACGTCGAGTTCCTGCATCGTCGCCCAGAAGGGATCGTAGGCGCGATCGTCGTAATAGGTGCCGAGCGTGTGGCCGTTGACGAGCGCGCCCTTGAAACCGAGTTCGCGAACAGCGCGCGTCAGTTCGTCGGATGCGGCTTGCGCGGTGTGCATCGGCAAGGTTGCAAACCCGCCGAAGCGCGCGGGATGACGCGCGATCTGTTGCGCGAGAAAGTCATTGCTTTCCTCCGCGCGGCCGATGGCGAGCGCCGCATCCGGTTCGCCCTGCACGCTCGGTCCCGTCTGCGAAAGAATCGTGTAGTCGATGCCCGCGCGGTCCATTTCGACGATGCGCTGCTCGTCGAAATCAGCGAGACGCGCGGCGAGATCGCGCAGGACTTCAGGCGCGATGTGCTGCGTGAAGCTCTTTGAATAGCCCTGGAAACCCGGCGTGCTGAAGTGTTCTTCCAGGGCGATCTTGCGAATGCGCTTGCTCATATGAACTCCATTTGATCAGTAGGCTGACGATATGGGCGAACAAAGGGCCTTGATCAGCCCGATGCCGCGCATTCAATCGCCTTTTCCGAAAAGCTGCCTGATGCGCCCCCAGATGACGCTCCATACGAGGCTGCCCGCATTGAACTTCGCGGACGATGCCGATGCAGTTGCCGCGGGCGTCGCGCTGCCGCCGAGCTGCGCCGTGATGCGTGCGCCGAAATCGGCGATCATGCGGCGCACGAAATCCTTGACGAGCCCCGAGCGCGAAAACTGCGCGAGCGGCCCCTGCAACATGTATTCGAGCGTGACGGCCACGCGCGTGCGTGCGCCATCGTCTTCGCTGCTCAGGACATACGTCACGTCGCCATTGGCGCGCGAGCGGCTGATGTTGTCCTGTCCGGCTCCGCGCATCACCGCGCGATGGGCGGCGGCGTCGCGTTCGAGGCGCGCGGCGCCCGCGAAGTTCGCGGACATCGGGCCGAACTTGATCGCGATTCTGCCCTTCACGCTCTCGCCATCGTGCTCGACCAGTTCCGCACCGGGCAGGCACGACGTCACCGAAGGCAGATCGCCCATGAACGCCCAGACCTTGTCGAGCGCGAAGGGCACGACGAAGCTGTCGTCGATCGCGGTCCAGCCTTTGCGCAGTGTCGCCGGTTGATCCGTCGATGCAGTGCTCGCGGCCACAGGCGCTTGCGGCGCGCTCGCCGGCGCGGCCGCGAATGTCTCGAAAGCCGGCGCCGAAATCGTTGCATCGCTGACGATTGCGCGCGTCACGGGCGTCTGGGCGACCGGATTCTCCCTCAGATCCGCGAGCACCGCCCTGATCGCCGCGACGATGCCCATATAGCCCGTACAGCGGCACAGATTGCCCGACAGTTCGAGCCGGATGCGCGCTTCGTCGGCATCGGGAAAGCGTCGCACGATATCGCGCGCGGTGATCAACATGCCGGGCGTGCAGTAACCGCATTGCAGGCCGTGATGAATCGAGAAGGAACGGCGCAGGCGCTTCATCAGCTCGTCATCGTCGAAGCCCTCGATGGTGCGAACCTTCTGCTGGTCGCATGCGACGGCGAACGTGATGCACGAGCGCACCGGCTCGCCATCGACGAGCACGGTACAGGCGCCGCACACGCCATGCTCGCAGCCGAGGTGCGTGCCGGTCAGATTCTGCGTATCGCGCAGAAAGTCGCCGAGATGCACGCGCGATTCGACATCGCCACGCACGGAACGGTCGTTGATAGTGAGTTCGATGACGGACATTGCAGTCTCTTTAAACTGTAATCGCATTCGATACGCCGAACGCCTGCGCCAGACAACGCTCGAGCGCCGCTGTATGAATCTGCCGGTCGATGCCGTCCGCGTTGGGCATCACGCGTGCCACGGCCTGAGCGAGCGCATCTTCGGTGGCGGCGGCCGGGCCGCGCTGCGCGATCTGTCGTGCGAGCTCATCGAGTGCGGCCGGCGGCCCGTCGAGTGCGCCGAGCACTACGCGTGCGAGCCCGGTGCGTGCATCGAATGCGGCAGCCGCGCTCGCATGCGCGAATTCGCCGGTCTTGCGGCAGAGCTTGTAATAGCCCCATCGAAGCGTCGCGCCCAGCTTCGGCAGCAGTACGGCGGTGATGATCTCGCCGTCTTCGAGCAGCGTCGTAAATGCGCCGAGCATGAACTCGCTCACGCGCACCTGACGTGTTCCTCCTGCCTTGGAAAGCTCCAGACGCGCGTCCAGCGCAGACAATGCCAGCGGCCAGTCCGCAGCCGGATCGGCATGCGCGAGACTGCCGCCGATGGTCCCGCGATTGCGAATCGCACGATACGCAATGCCACCCGCCACATACTGCATGTAGGGATGACGCACGAGCGTGTGCTTGCCATCCTCGATTTCCGCATGGGTGACCGCGGCGCCGACGCGCACGAATTCGCCCGCTTCGGAAACACTGCGCAGGTCCGCGATGCGCGATACATCGACGACGCGCCCTGGACGTGCAAGACGCAGGTTGAGCATCGGGCCCATCGACTGGCTGCCCGATATCGGCTTCGCGCCGCTCAACTCCCTGAGCGCGTCGGGCAACGAGGCCGCTCTCACATACTCGAACGCAGCGGCTTTCATCCCGCCACCTCCTGACTCAGTTCTTCCTTGCTTGCCGCCTTGCGAGTGCCCGCGGCTTGAATCGCCGCGAGCAGACGGCGCGGCGTCAACGGTGTCTCCGATACAATGGCGCCGAGCGGCGTGAGCGCATCGTTCACGGCATTGAAAAGGGCAGCCGGTGGCGCGATCGCCCCGCCCTCGCCCACGCCCTTCGCGCCGAACTCCGTATAAGGCGACGGCGTTTCCATATGAACGATCGTAAGCGATGGCAATTCGGTCGGTCCCGGCAACATGTAGTCCGCAAGCGTCGACGTAAGCGGCTGCGCGTTGTCGTCGTAGAGCGTCTCTTCATAGAATGCGGTGCCGATCCCCTGCGCCGTGCCGCCGATCGTCTGCCCTTCGACGACCATCGGATTGATCATGCGTCCGCAGTCCTCGACGATCACGTAGTCGAGGATCTCGACATGGCCCGTCTTCGGGTCGACGGCGACTGCCGCGGCGTGCGTCGCGTAGCTGAACGCGCCCGTATCGACCTTCGGCTTGAAGCCCTGGGTCGCTTCGAGGCCTGCGAGATTCACGCCCGCGGGCAAGCGCTCGGGACGCAGATACCATGCGGCCGCAATGTCCTGAATCGACACGCGCCCCTTGGCGCCGATGACTTCACCGTGCTCGAAGCGTACGGCGTCCTGTTCTTCGCCCAGCAGATGCGCACCGATGAACAGCAGGCGCGGCACGAGCTCGCGACACGTCGTGGCAACCGCGCCGCCCGCCATCACGATACTGCGCGATGCATAGGTGCCCGTCGAATAGGGCGTGAGCGCCGTATCGCCATGCACCACCTTGATCTTCTGCAGCGGCACGCCGAGCACTTCGTTCGCGATTTGCGCGAGCGTCGTCTCCATGCCTTGTCCGTGCGAGTGAATGCCCGCGCGCACTTCGAGGCCGCCATCGGCGGTGATGCGCACGGTCGCGAGATCGTAGCCCGGCACGACCGGCAGGCCCCACGACGCGAACACCGCCGTGCCATGCGCCGATTGCTCGGTGAACGTCGCGAAGCCGATGCCGACGAGTCGTCCGTCGTTCTCGCCCGCCTTCTGCCGGGCGCGCCACTTGGGCACATCGAGTTGCTGCACCGCGCGCCGCAGGCTTTCCTGGAAGTCGCCGCTGTCGTAGTGCTTCTTCACGACATTCGTATAAGGCATGTCCGCGCCGCGCACGAGATTGTCGTGACGCACTTCCCACGCCTCGCGCCCGACCGCGCGCGCGATTGCATCCATCGTCAGCTCGATCGCGAAGCACACGCCCGTGCGCGCCACGCCGCGATAGGGCAGAAAGCCGGGCTTGTTGGTCGCCGCGCATTGCGTGCGGCAGCGATATCCCGAGAAATCGTAAGGGCCGGGAAGATTGCCGAGCGCCTGTCCCGTTTCGAGACCGATCGTGAAGGGCCACGCGGAATATGCGCCGCCATCGATCAGAAGCTCGGCATCGAGCGCGAGCAGACGGCCGTTGTGATCGGCATACGCGGTAAGCTCGTAATGATGCTGGCGCGAGTTCGCCCCTGCGATCAGATGCTCGCGCCGATCCTCGATGAAGCGAAACGGCGTCTTGTAAGTCAGCGCGAGCCACGCGATACACAACTCTTCCTGCTGAAGCACGCACTTGTAGCCGAAGGCGCCGCCGACATCGGGCGAGATGACGCGCACTTGCCCATGCTCGATGCCGAGACACTGCGACAGCACCGTGCGAATCATATGCGGCACCTGCGTCGACGTGATGACGACCAGTTGCGAATGCGTGTGATCCCAGTACGCGAGCACGGCCTTGCCTTCCATCGGGACCATGCACTGGCGTGCGAGATCGACCTTTTGCTTCACGACGACGGGTGCGTCCTTCGAACGCTCGTCGAAGTTGACGTCGGCCTTGAGATCGAGAAAGAGATTGTCGGTCCAGTGATCGTGCACGCGGACGTCGGTGCGTTCGCGCGCGACGAATGCGTTCGCGAAGGCCGGAAGCTCGTCGAGATCGAGCTCGATTTCTTCGGCGACATCTTCGGCCAGCGCACGCGTCTTCGCGAAGCACATTGCAACCGGTTCGCCGACGAAGCGCACTTTGCCCGATGCGAGCGGCGGATGCGAGGATGGCTTGTACGTGGGCAGGCTCGAATCCGCGACAATATCGGTGGCGGTGCGCATATCGTCGCGCACGATTACTTGCCCTGCAAAACGCGCGGGCTTGCCGATGCGCACGATACGCGCATGCGCGACGGGGCTGCGCAGGAACGCGACTTCCTGCAAATCGGGAAAGGTATAGTCGGCGACGAACCTGCCCTTGCCATGCAGATGCCGCTCATCCTCGCGACGCCTGACACGCGCCCCGACGCCACCGCTTTCGGCGGGCGCTTCAATGTGTTCGATATGACTCATGCGCTCTCTCCCAACGACGTTCAGACGGGATAGGCGAGATCGTTGGCGATCATCGCCGTGTCGTACACCGCCTGTCTCTCCTTCAGCAAAAGAACGTTACCATTGCGCGCGAAGCGGTCAAAAAGCCTGCCTGCCTGATGCAGCGTCGTCGCGCCTTCGACGAGCGTCTGCAAGAGCATGTAGTTGCTCTGCGCGACGATTTCCTCGTCGGTCGCGTTCAGAATGCGCACGTTGGAAACGAAATGCAGCATCTGGCGCGGCGCGAACATCTGCGTGCGCGCGATGGCCACCGCGCGGTCGCGCAACATGCCGCGCCCTTCCGCATACACCAGCCCGACCGGAAAGCCGTTCGCGACGTTCTCGTACTCGGTCACGCGATAGAGACAGTTCTCGGTGAAAAACTCGGGCCAGCGCTCAATGTCGCCGCTATCCAGGGCCGCGCAATACTCCGCATGAAAATCCTCGACCGCGGCGCGCGCGATGAGCGCCTTGTCGTGCGCGATGTTCTGCTTCTCGAATCCTGGCAACATCTAGAACTCCATCACTTCACGATAATGTTTGTACATGGCGCGAATGGCCGCCTCGGAGATCAGATTGTCGGCCGTGCCGATCTTGTCGCCGTCAAGCCTGATGATGCTGCGGTCGCTCACCGAGCGGCGCACGCCTTCCTGGACGAACTTCATCGCTTCGTTGTCTTCGAGGCCGAGAAAGCCGGACGGTCCCATCAAATTGCCCTGGCGCAGACGGTGACGCACCATGTCTTCCGTGTCGTCTTCATAGCCGAACATCGTCCAGAGCATGATCATGCTGTTCGGTCCGTTCGGTACGATATGGCGCACGCCCAGCGTGTTCATCTCGCGCTGCACGATGAGATTCGGCCAGATCGTCTGCATCGTCACGGACCATTCTGAATCGAACTCCTTAACGAACTCGAGGAAGCGTTCGTCGCTCAATGTCATGCCGTCGTGGAACGAGCGCATCTCCTTCTTCTTGTCCTCGTCGATGGTCGCGTAGAGCGAATCGCTTTTCGCGGAGGCCATCGTGCCGTGGATGCCGTACTTGCTGTCCGCGACCATCGCCGAGCGGTTGCCCGCGACGAGCAGACCGAACACGACGAGAAACGAGTGCAGCAGCGTCGCGTGATACGGGTCTTTCAGATTCTCGTGATACATCTTCCAGTTGCACGGCAGCTCGTTCTTGTAGACGCCGAGCACGCGCAGGCGCTTGCCGTTGAACACGGCGTCGAAGTCCTCGAGGATCTCGGGTGTGAGATAATCCTCGAGCGATTCCATGTCATGCGTGAACGAGGCGAACACCACGCCGTTGCGCGTCGCGACCGCGAGCTTCTTCAGGCCGTGCGCATCGTTGCGGAAATCCTTCGGCATACCGCCCAGCTTGTTTACGCCGCGCCTGAACGGCACGCCCTGAAGATCGCCCTTCAGGTCATACGACCATTGGTGATACGGGCACACGAATTCCTTGTTGTTGCCGCGGCTGTGGCGGCAGAACTCTGCGCCGCGATGCGCGCAGCGGTTCTCGAACACGTTGATCGAGCCGTCTTCCGCGCGCGATACGACGACCGGCGTCGGTCCCACATAAGACCGCTTGAAATCGCCGGGATTCGGCACTTCCGCTTCGAGCGCGACAAAGTTCCAGGTGCGGCCATGAAAGATGCGCTCGACTTCGCGTGTATACACCGCTTCGCTCGTGTACACCCAGTCCGGGATGCATTGCAGCCCTTCTTCGGGCCACACGAGCCCTTCGATCGGCGGATTTTTTGATTGAGGCGTATGAGCGCCGATGATCGTTTCAGACGAGTACACCTTGATCTCCCGAGTGTGTTGAGCGAGTCAGCTTCCCGATCTGGCGCAGCCTCACCGTGGGGTCGGCGAGCATGCCGGCATCGACTATTGCGCCTTCTTCGACGAGCCGCCTGATCGCGCGCAGCTCGCCGCCCTGATTGATCGCGAGCACGTGGACGATGACACCCTCGCGCAGTCCCATCAGCACGGTTTTTCCGTCCGCGCCCGCGCGTTCGATCCATTGATCCACCATGCCATCGGGCATGCCGAGCATCTGGATGTTCCAGTCGTATTGATCGGTCCAGAACCAGGGCATCGGCGCATAGGCGGTGACATCGCCGACGATGTTGCGCGCCGCGACGATCGCCTGTTCCTGCGCGTTCTGCCACGATTCGAGGCGCGTCGCGCGATCGTTCGCGCCATACGGGAAGTTCGCGCAATCGCCAGCGGCGTAGACATCGCCTGCGGAGGTGCGGCAATGACGATCGACGCTGATGCCGTTGTTCGTCGCGATGCCCGCGGCTTTGGCGAGTTCGTCGTTCGGTTGCTGGCCGATCGCGATCACGCACAGATCGAAGGACTCTGTGCCGATCTGCACACCGGTCGCGTGCTGATTGACCTGCAGTTGCGTCGCGTCGAACACGAAGCGCACGCCATGTGCCTCGTGCTTGAGACGCAGGCGCTCGGAGAACATCGGCGGCAACGCGCGACTCAGCAGGCTCGACGCGGACTCGAACACGCTCACCGCGAGGCCGCGCGTCCTGGCGCTTGCGGCGAACTCGAGCCCGAGAAAGCCCCCGCCGATCACCGCGACCGATTGCGCCGTCGCGAGCCGCGCACGCACACGCATCGCATCGTCGAGCGTGCGAAGATAGAACGCATGCGGACCTTCGGGCACGTCCGGCAATCGACGCGCGCGGCCGCCTGTCGTCAGAAGACAGTGGTCGTAGCGCAGTTCCCCGCCCTGTTCGAGCGTCGCGATGTGCGATTGCGTATCGAGCCGCAGCACGCGATCGTTGCACCATTCGATGCGCGCATCGCGATAGAGCTCGACAGCATGCACCCAGCCGTTGAAGCAATGGTCATCGTCCTGCGCAATGAGCACATCCTTTGAGAGCGGCGGCCTTTCATACGGCGCATGCCGTTCGTCGCCAACAAGCACGATGCGCCCTTCGAAGCCGTACGTGCGCAACGCCTGCGCCGCGCGCGCCCCGGCCTGTCCCGCGCCGATGATCAAAACAGTCTGCATGATGGTTTTCGCGCGCATCAAAGATCGACGTAGATTTCGCCGCCTTCCACCTGCACGCCGTACACGCGAATCGCCTGCGTAGCCGGTGCGCAGAGCGCGGCGCCCGTGCGGATATCGAAACGCCCCTGATGCAACGGACATTCGATGCAGCCATCTTCCATGTAGCCGTCACTCAAGAGCGCGAACTGATGCGTGCAAACGTTGTGCGTGGCATGCACTTCTCCGTCGAGCAGATAGAGCGCGATACGCTCTTCGCCGATCGTCACGCCGAGCGGTTCGTCTTCCACGAGATCGGCGAGCTTCGCCGCGAACTGGAGTGCCATCTGTCGCTCCTTCGAAATTGCTCAGTATGCTGATGAACTTGTTGAACGTATGCTAGCAGGACTTTTCGGCGAGTCAACCGATCAAAAATAATGGCTTTCCCTAAGAGAAAAGGGCAAGAGCACGCCGGGCTCTGTCTCGCGCGCGCGGCTATGCGATGATTCGAGGCTTGCTCACGAAATCCAGTACAGACGCTCAGGCGCGTTTGTTTCGCAAGAGCCGTGGCACGGGCGCGATGCTTTGCTACATGGGTCACGTGCTGACCGATAATCGGCATGGCCTGGTCGTGAACGCACAGGTCACGCAGGCCAACGGCGCGGCCGAGCGAGACACGGCGGCACAGATGCTTGCGGACGCCGCGCGAGTCGCCGGTACGTCCATTACCGTCGGCGCTGATAAAAACTACGATACGTCGGATGGCCTGGCTACGCTATCAGTCAGCGCAAACGCAAATGCATTGAGAAGGTGCTTGGTTGGAGCAAGCCAGTCGGGAGGATTCGGCAGGTGATGTATCGAGGTCTGAAGCGCGTCGACCAACTCTTTGTCCTGACTCAGGCAGCCTACAACCTGACGCGCATGCGCACGCTGGCCGTTCGGGCGGTATGAGCGCGAACGCGCAGAAGAATGCGACATCAGCAACACCTGAATCGATAAAGTTCGGCGCCGAATCAGTCGGGACTTTACGCCGCGTTGGCCCTCTCGAATGAGCGGTTGCCCGTTCAAGAAAGGATATTTCAACAGCCTGCTAGGACAGCATCTCGATCACAGTGTGCGGGCTCGGTCGGGAAGCCGCACAGGTGGGTTCTGTGCCATGGCGGGCTCGAGCTGACGAACAGTCGCGAGCTTGCCACCGGTTAAAACCCCGACAGCCGTAAATAGCCAAAACACGACATTAGGATCTAGCCGCTATACGGTCACGGTCGGATGGTTCTCTTTATGCGATGATGCACCGCTCAATAAACCGCAACGGGCATGCCACTCCCGGCGCGAGAGGGTGGCAACCAGAATTCGATATTGCCGGGCGTGCCTGCCAGGCTGGCGGGCAACTGCTTGAATTTGATGTCTTTCCGTCCAGACGCCCGACTGTAGAATTCTGCCAGCGCCTCAGCGCAAGGCTGGTCTTCCGCAGTTGGGTATAGGAAAGTTGGCTGGCCCCAGACGAATGGCGGAGGAAGCCCACGACGTTCCGCAGTCGCGACGACATTTTCGAGACCCATGACCTTAATCCCGTTTACACCCTCGAGGAGGTTCAGGATCCCCTGCACTGTTTTATCTGACTCTTGATAAACGTGTGCATACAGCCTGCGCGACGACCCGTCTGTCGAACACACGCTTTTCAGGGTGTTCAATAGAGTCTTCCTCTCCGCGTCGCCTAACACCGGCGACCGTGGCGGACCAATTGTCGGGAGGGACGTAGTGGCCCCGGGGACGGCCGCGTTTTTTCCCGATGTTGCAGTCATCAAAACCGAGTTCGCCAAACCTGTTCCGCGCTCCGCCTTAGCACCATTGGCCAGAACGATCGGCTGCACGATGTTGGTTCCGTCCGCGTAGACATCCCGACGTGTTACACACTGATGCATGCTCGATCCATCAGGCGCGTCGGTCTGCGGAGCGGACACGCGCGTTAAGGGTTTCGCCAGCGGCGTCCAGTACCACGTCCACAAGCTCCTCGGCGTGACGATAGAGCCCGACTCGTATAAAGCCGGGAAATAGGCGAGGTAGCAACCAGAATCATCAGCCGGGCAGAACTGCTTTGCCGCGTCGCGAATGCTGCTCATCTCGGCAGCATGGGGGGCAACGTCGCCAACGGCGTTGCTTGCGTCGTTCAGCGCGGCGAGCGCCGCCGCCAGCTTCGCGGGGACAACACAGTTCTGATCCACCTCCGCAGCCGCCGCTTTCAAAGCCGTGAAGTAATTGGCGCGGCTGCTATCGCCGGAATGCAGCTGACTTTGCACCGCCTGCCATACGCCAAGCAATGCACTAATCGACACGCCAATGCCGAGCGATGTACGCACTGTCTGCTGAACCCGGGCGCGACGACTGTCCGCCGGTTGTACGGGTTGTAGCGACTGGGCGGTGACAGACGAACTGCTGGAGATGGGAGCGACAGGCAACGTCATGGAGCGTTTGCACAACTCGGGTATGGCGCCCAGAACGCCCGGCGTCAGCACGCGTCCGAACTCGGCGCCCAATGCGTGATAGCTCTCCCACTGCTGTTCAGAAAAAAGCTGATGAGCGGTCGATTCCTGCGGAAATACCGGATTTCTATCCGCGTAGCCGACGACATCAAGCGGCATGGTCTCGGTGCGACGTGGCTTGATGATCAAAAGACAGCCAGTCTTGCCATCGCAGTACGTAATGCGGGCGAGCAGCATGAACTCCGGGCCAGAAGCCGACACGATCGAATAAGGTGTGCCAAACCAGGAAGAGTCGATATCCACCCGTGCCGGAAGCGTTGCGGGGTCAATGAACTCTATGTCTGCGTCGAAGTCAATTTTAGCTTTTCGGAATAGATTCTCGACGTCACCAAAGAGATAATCGGGATCGGCGGCGGCATCGACGAGCACGATCAGCGGAAGCCCGCGCTTAACCAGTGCGTAGACGCCCGTGTTTTCGAAATGCCCTCCGTCGGACGCGTACCAATACCGGCCCCGCAGTCCAGGAAACGACCCGAAAGCCTCCGCGTGTACCGCACGATACTTCGGAATCAATCTCCACCGCGGCATTTTCAGCGGCTCGGCAAGGAGATTGCGCATCCAATATCCTAATCGCAGACCGCTCATGTAAAGCAGGATCGCAACGCCGCTACGGGTGTAGAAGCCCATGCCCGATGACACCGCGGCACCCGATACCGCCGCCCATTCCGCGAGCGACGTGTAAGCGCTACCGTTGCATGCCTCCGGCGGTTCCGCGCCGGTTTCGAATCCACACGGTCCGACAGTCAGCGCGATGCCGCGACGATCCGCACTGTAGTTTCCCGTACGGTCGTCGCGTGTTTGATTGATGCAACAGTTGATCAGGTGCAACGGGCCGCCGAAACGATGAGGATGATAGTCCGCAATCGGGATGTCGTCTCCCGGCAGCGCCTCGTCGACTCGCCTCACTGTCCCCTTTCGCAATCGGTTTGCTTCGCAGTCGAGACCGTCGGGAAAGCGCCTCTTATTGCCGACCGAAGTATAGGCACGCGCGATGCGTGCTCGATACAAATAGTGCAATGAACCAAGATTCAGCGACTCGATCTGCCACCCGGTCCCGAGAATCATAAGGAAGAGCAACCCTAAGATGAGCGCGAGACTTACCAGCCGGCTTGCGTCGCGGTTCTGATCGCTGAAAGAGGCTGGAATCCATTGGATTATCGTGTTTGGGTAGTACTTGCTTTGCCCATAGATCAGGAAAGTCAGGACCAGCATTGCCAGATAGACGATTACGATTACCGTTAGCCAACCAACTACGTGTGCGACCCGAAGCCAGTCGACATTGCGGATCAGAACATTGGTCGAATTGCCCTGCAGGGACGGCATGGCGGCCCGCACCACCGCAAGCAGCGCAATGAGTCCGGCTCCAGCAGAACTCAGATTGGAAAACAGCGATCAATCTTCGATGGTCGATTTCGCGAAGAGCCACCAGGAGGTGGAATCGAGCAATGCAGCAAGGAGTGCCAGGACGAGCAGGAGCAGCATGCCACGTAAAGCCGCAGTCAGGCCAAGGCGCTTGAGCGCGATTCCATTTGGATCGTCGCATGCGCGCCTGTCGTCATCGAACAGTATCGGGCGCCCCCACGTCCACCAGGCAAGATACAAGCTGCCAGCTATTTCCGAAGCAGCGACGAAGCTTGCGGCACCCCATGCAAAACCTCGAGCGGAATTCAAGCACCACGGCTTGGACATCTCTGCGCTCATGAAAGAGTTCCACGGGGAAACCAACACCAGAATGGCGATGGCCATCCAGGCGCCGATGGCCCACCAGCGCTGCGCGAGCAGGTAGTACGCCCACATGCAGATCGCCGTGAGCATCGCCGGCAAGACAGCGACGATAAGCCACACCGACGGCAACCACTGTGTGCATGCGGACGACACGCCCCAATCAGGCCACGTCCACACTATTGCGTGTGGCACGCAAACGAGGCCCACCGCCGCAAAGACCAGGAGAAGAAAGGAGAACTGCGACGATATCCATCCACGGATCGCTGCGGCGGCAGCAAGCCACTCGTCCTTGGCGCCCGCGGGTATCAGATATCGACCATTGTGCCTGAGCCACCACAAGAACATCGAGCGATCGTCTGCAAGACAGCTTTCGACTTGCAGTCCCTTCGCCTTCTCGCTGAACAGCCGACCGAATGCCACGCCGACATAGCCTCCACCCGATACAGTAGAGAGGTAGTCGAAAAGATGAAGGGAGCCCTGCTTAGCAAGGCCGCGCATGACACCGAGCGCGAACGTCGCGCTTCTTATGCCCCCACCGGAAAGTGCCAACCCATATGTCATTCTTGACTCCGCGGCGTCGTCCTCGCCGCTCGCATCGCGGCGCAACTTGACGAACGCAGCTTCTAAGTCAACCGAACCTTGCGGCGCATCGGCATCGACCTTTGCTTCAACAGTGGGCTTCGGCATGACGATGTGCCCTCGTGAGAGCGCGTACGTGCTTCCTGAATATGACGCGCCGATAAAGACAAAGGAAATGGCGAGCGCCCCGATATGCTCCATAGCAATCGGCCAGGAGCGCGGTCGCAAGATAGACGCAACGCCTGACGACGGTACGGATCATGATCCGATCAAACTACCGACAATTGACTCTGTGCCATTTGACTATAGGATCCGCAATGAACTTGAAGCGTAGGACACGCGAGCCCCTAAAGCAACGCGCGCTTTCGGCCCCTACCCGCCATTCACGAGTTGATGCTTTAAGAACCATCCCATGAGGCCTTTTTTCCCTTGCATCGACGATGCATGCCCGGCTCACCGGTCGCGACCTGTGATTCAGGCATATGATCTCAATTTCGTACGATTCATGGCCCGTACTCAGCCGCGGGGCGACCGCTGGTACTGCAGCTCCTTCACCTGCCGATCTTTTCCGGCGACTGCACTTCGTTATTCGGTCCGTTTCCCCAGCGCAGTCATGGGTCTGCATACCGATCCCTCGACTCATCTCGACGGTTCGGCCCAGAGCCGCCTTATCGCCTTATCGCCTTATCGCCTCAGCGGCTTCTTCGACGCAACATGATCGTTGTTGGGCAATCCGTGACCTCATGAAAGTCCGGCGTGGTCCGGCCCGTATGGCGCGGATGCCGCAAGGCTCTTCTTCGACGACTAACGAAGCAAGGCCTGCCGTTTGCGCCTCCGGAGTACGGGGAGGCTAAACGGATTGCGGAGAAAGATTTTGCTTGAGAAAAGCAACGACCCTCGCGAACGCAACGCGCGTCGAATTTTCAGCCTCGTTCGCGTCGTTGTATTCCGCGAGGTCGTATTCCCTCGTCAACAAGGCATGCGGAAAATCACGGTCGTTCTCCATCGGTCTTGAATCGGGGTACTCGTGAAGGGTGGCATTCTCGCCGAACGCCTGCGCAATCCGCTTTACGCGGCCATGAAAACTGATACGGTCGCATTTGAACCGCTGCACGATCACAGGCACCTTGTCGCGCGCGCATCGTTGGGTTGCAGCGTGAAAGTCTTCATCGGAAACATTGACCTGCTGCATCCATTCGCCAGCGCCGCTTCCAAAGAGCCAATACCGCATGGATAACGGTATCGCCGGTTGCGAAATGATCCCGGCGCGCACGCTCGGCTCGATCACCATCGGAATGACGAAGGCGCCCGTAAGACACATGCCGATCACGCCGATCCGCGCGTTCGCGTTATCGTCGCTGATCGAGCGCGCCAGCGCACGCAGCCAGTCGCACACCGGCGCAGATTCGTTGGCCTTCAGGCGGCCGAATTCCCTGCTTATGCAAAGCCGCACGAAGTTGGGGAAAGACGCTTCCCAAAGCATCGGGCCATAGAGATGCGGGGCATGCACGCGAAAGCCCTTTCCCGACAATCGGTCGATAAAACCCACCGTGTACGTGTCGAATCCCGGCAACTCGTGCATGACGATCACATCCGGTCCCGTGCCCTTGACATAGACGATGTGTTCATAAGCGCCATCGCTGAACGGGTAGTTCGAGAACCCCAGCTTCTGCATCGATTCGTCGGGAAGAGGATGCGTCGACGGTGCCGCGTGCGTCTTGACGCTGGCAAGCAGAGGTGTTCCGGCGGCGACCTTAATGAAGTGGCGTCTTCCTCTGCATCGCATGACGATCTCCCGATACGAACGGTCATTGACATGAGCCCATGCGGTCGAAACGACTTCACGTATCGGTCGATTCGATCGGAGCCGCACTTCAGCGTTCTTAAAATATCGCTGTGGCCTTTACGGCGCGCTAATGGTCTTGTGCCTGGACTCGTGGTGCACCTGCGCCGCCGCCCGGTTTCACCGAGACCGATCTTGCCTTTGCTTTCCTGCCCTCGTCCGTGTCGCTGAAAATCTGCCGGACGACATCGAGCAATGCGGGATTCATCACATCGCCGTGCCCGTTGATGACCGTGTCCTGCGCCACGACGTTCCAGACCACCGTATTGACGTTTCCCGTGCCGGGCCCGCCCGCGACCTCAAGCGTGGCGCCGCCGCAGAACCTTCTGGTCCAAGGCTCGTGCTCGCGCTGCTTGCTTGTGATCAGTGTGATCTGGTCGTCGGCCATGTCGTTCTCAAGCCTCTTGTTGTTCGTGACTCTGGCGTCCAGCTCCGGGCCCTTTGTCGTCAACAAGTCCCCCACGCTGGTCCAGGTTCCGCACGGCTCGGTGAACGTACCATCCTTGGGCCTGTTGAGGTTATGCGTCACATAATCCTGCATGTTGCCCGGGGTCTGCTTGATCGCGGTAGCCTGCTCGTCCGACGACGTCGGTCGCTCGAAAAGCGTGTTGACGAAGCGTCCCGCAGGAAAGGCCAGTCGGGTGGCCTGGTCGGTGGCCGACGTGATCGATACAAGTACCGGCGCCTCGTATCGTAGCGCAGGATCCCGGCGCTGAGCCACGGTGAAGAGCGGCTGGAAGCGCGAAGACTCGAAGGCAGGATTGACGAGCACGATCATGTCCGCCACGCGATCGACGGATTCGAAAACCTGAGCCGAATCGTCGCCGAGATTGACGCTCCATTCGGGATCCTTCAGCCCCTTGAGGTCCTTCTTGGCCGAGAGCGACTCGATCAATGGCCCCGACGTCGCCGTATAGAGTATCAGTCCGCCGAAGCTGTGACCGATCATAAGAGACCGTACGGGCGGCACCGGATCGAAATTTTGCAGCGCCATGGTGTTGTAATACCGGCGCATCGAACGAAGCCTCGCGAACAGCTCGCGCACGGATCCGACCGCCACGCGCGAAGCCGTGTCCTTGCGGGTCCAGAACGTGATATCCAGAAGCGGATTGCCACTTGCGGTCTGCCATGGGTTGCCCCGCCACCCGACATACACGCCTATCACCTTGCGCATGGGATCTTTGTCGCCCTCGTGATATAGCTCGTCCGCAGCCGCGCGCTCAAGCAGCCTGCGAAAGTCGCGAACGTTGTCGTCTTCCGTCATCGCGTTGTGCTTCCATCCATGAACGAAAAGGATGAGCTTCACCTTCTCGCCTTTTGAAAGCAAAGTGCGCAAGCGTTGCATCAGCTTGTCGATCTGTTGCGACGGATGTTCGTCGGGCTTCGATTCATCATCGGCGTAAGTCCAACCCTGATCGTCGAACTCGACGAAATGTAGCTCGTACTTCGAATCGACGATCTCCGGGGTGACACGGGCGCATTCAGAGTCGACGTCGCCATCCTTATTTGCAGGACATGTCCGCTCAGGCGCCTCGGGATCGAGGATCTTGCCCCGATACGCATGGCGCGACGCACAACCGAAAAGTATCAGCGTTATTGCTATCGCGATCAGAAGTGATGCCAAGCGAGTGGCCATGAGATCCACCTCGTCGAATGGGCGCGCGGACGCAATGCTATCGGCCGCGCCTTGGTGACGCGGTCGCTTCGTTACTTACGCAGACTAGTACCACGCACATGATCGCCGGCCCCAACGGCCGCCCCGACATTGATCTTGTCTGAATATGCCTTGTGCGTGCGCGAGGGTCCTGGAGCGGCCCGCCAATCCCATGCACGCGTGGCCCAGGTGGGCAACATTAGGACGGACCTCAAGCTATACGTGCGCAAAGAACACATGCCCGACGAACTGTTTGCCTAGCCACCAGTGCGGCCCTGCGCTGCCGTACATGTAGTTCGTGCCGCCGGCCTGACTCTGCAGCGGCTGCGTGACATTGCCGGCCGCATCGCGATCCGCCTTGTGCGCCTCGGTTTCGGGAACGACCACCGAAATGTGACCCGGCAAACCGTCGGTCGCACGATCGGCGCAGATCACGCCAACGCCGCCTGCGTTTGCGATGGCCTGCAACTCCGTCAGATCGCTGAAGCGCGTCCAGCCGAAACTCTCGCCGAAATCAAGCAGCCAGCGATACAGGTCATCCGCGCGCATTTCGCGCACCGTGGTGTCATACGCCGCGACGACCTTCTGCCCTTTCGCTAGCATCGCGATAGCCGAGCCCGTCCACCATACGCGAGGTAGATAAACGCCGGCCAGATAACAATAGTCCGCAGCGTAGACGTTGCAGAAGGTTTTGCCATCGCTCTTTTGATAGCGTTCGCTCACCGCAACATCGAGCCACTGAAGGATAGCCGTCAGCATCTTCACTTGCTTGGCGCCCGTTGCGTCGCTTCTTCGCGGCGCCCCGCTCTCCCCGATCACCGACGCACGGCTCGACGTCGATGTTCGACGCGCATCCTTGTTGTCCAGCTTCCAGTAGGCTTCGGGAAGCTTCGGCAAGGCGACGACTTTGCCTGGTGCCGCGAGCGCGCGCTTCATCGGCTCCAGATAGCCCGTGTGAACGTGCCCGGTAAATTCACTGCCGTTCAACGTGGCCTTCACCCGTGCCCAGTCGGGCGCGGACTGCCCCAACATCTCGACCTGCGCGCCGTGCGGCAGCACAGCGATCGGCGTATTGCCCTCGCGCGTCGGGACATTGCGCAGATTCAGGTTATCCGCGATGACCTTGAGCAGCGACGGTTTCGTCTTGCCGCCCGCGACTGCGCCAATTGGCTTGAATGCTCCGAAATCGTCCTTCGATGTCACGCACCGCTGCCATGCGCCGCTCTTGAGTCCGCAAAGCGGCTTCGCGGTAACGAACTGCTTGATGTCCCAGTCCTGATAGGCTCTCGAACCTCCCCAGCCGGTTGCTTCGGCTAGCCGGGTGAGCTGCACGAGCCCGGCGCTTTTCAGCGTCGCGCACGTCCGGCCCGAACCGTAGACCCCGATCCGATAATACGGCGCGCCACCAGACAGTTGCGAGATGCGCGCCGTCAGGCCCTGAAAATACGAAACGACGTACGCGGCAATCTGATCTTTCGAGACATCGGTATCCACCGCGAAGTAGATCGCCGAGCCATGAGGCTGTCCGATGGCGCCCGCAGCTTCGAAGGCACTCTGGCCATCCTGCTCGCCTCGATGGTGACTGAAATCCACCATCTCTCTCGCTCGGTCCTGATAAACGACGACGATGTCGATACCTGCACCCGACAGCGCATTCGCCTCGCTCGCCGAGATTCGTTTCTCGGGATCCTGGGTCGTGCGAGAGTAATAGCGAATCACGAATTGCAATTGATCCGCGAGGCACGTTGCATACTTCTCGCACTTTCGATTCGTCGACAGACCTTCGGGCATGGCTTACCTCATCGCGTTATCGGTTGATCTGTAAGATCCTTCGCCATTCATTTTCATCTCGACTACGAAACGGCGCGGACAAGCAAACGCGGCGGTCGCGCGCCGCCAGCCTCCGGTTCTGCGGAGCGATATTCGGCCGCACGTGCGCTTGCATGCGACCTCAGTCTCGCCGCTCGCAACCCGCTCCAGAACCTTGATACTCATCGACCGGCGACTTATCGTCGAATAACTTCACTCTCTGTTCGCCCTGAATTACGCCCATTCGGATGTTGTCGTTCTTCAGACGATCTCTTATGTATCGCAAGGTGACATTGGCGCCGGGCAAGGCGGCCAACTCGTTCGAAAGCGGTACAAAGAAATAGTCCCAATGCACCGGTATCACGAGCGAAGGACGTGTGCAACGAATCACGTTGTCGTAATAGCGCGCGTGATAGTCGATGCTCTGCATGCCGATCGCTCCGATCGACAGAAACACGATCTCCGCATGAACGCCGTATAGCTCGCCTTCCTCATAGTTCGCCGACGAAACCACCAGCATGCGATGCTTTCCATGCGTGATCAGGAGATCGTAGGTTGCACCCTCGACATAAGCGCTTTCCCACTGCGGCTGCGGCAGCGGCGCGCGAATCTCTTCTCCAAGGTTGTCGTTGATGAGGGGAAACGCCGGCGAATGCTTTGATGGAATGGGCGTCACTTCGAAGTCGCCGACGCCTACCGGCTGCCACCTGGCGAAGTGCTTAAGCTGTGCGTCCGGAAGTTGCGCGCCTGAGCCGATGTAGAGCGTGCTTTGCGTGCCGAAAAGCGGCGCTTTCGTGCGCTGCGCGATATAGCCCGCATCGAAGGCGTGATCGTAATGCGAGTGCGTGATGAAAATAGCCTTGATTCGGTCCGCTTTCACATCGGTCAGAATGCGGTCTACTTCTTTGCGATCGGTCTCGATGCGCGCGAATGTTACTTGAGAAACGGGCAGGCGCGAGAGAAACGCGTCCACGAGAATCTGCGTGACGCCGTCGTCGAAAAGCAAAGTGGTCGTGCCGAGAAACGTGACCGATATCGTGCCGGACGGGGTGTCACCACCGAATGCCGGAAGACGCTCATCGTCGAAAGCGGCAAGCGAAATGCCTTGCGCACTCGCGCAATACATTACCCATGCGAACATCCCGATCAGCAGCGCTATCTTCATCGCGCAATCCTCAAAGCCATCGTCGCCCGGCTCAACGCCGCGTTCTACATCACGCCGCTATGGCGTCCCACGTCAAGTCATGTCGTGCGCGCTTCAAGGATGTTCGCGGAGTCGCGACTCGGAAAAAACACAGGTTTCGCCGTCATCATGGAAATACTTCTGTAAGCATAGGATATCTATCTAATATACTTTGCATCGTGTTTACACGGATTGAATGCTGAATAACTTCGTCGTGGTTTTAGTGGCTCATCTTTCTTTGCCTTGGGGATCGATCGAATGACGAAGCCACATGTAGGCCGTGCATTGGCGTAACGATCACGGAGACGCCAAACCGGCCTTATTCTTCTGATATTTATAGCCTCTTGAATCGAATGCACTCGGTGATCGTGGCGCACATCTTTCGCGGGCTTTCGAACGGCGCGCTCATCTTCGGACAAATGTCTTTAACGCCGCTGAAAGCACGATCGCCCAAGCGCGTCAGAAAGCGACGCGCATGCCACGGAAGGTCTTGTCGTCTGAAGGCACTTTTTTGTTCGTGCAGTTCTCGCGGCCGCCGCCGTCGTCGCTCAGCAGATAGAGTTGTTTCGTCCCGGCAATCTCGAACAACCCCTCGATGTGCAAATCAGGCGGACTGATATCCTTCCAGTGCACCGCGGCCGCGCCGGGTTCGCCGCTCCATTTGTAGATCGAGAATTTCGAAGACGGCGTCCCCGGCACGCCATCATCGAGAGGACCCGCGACGATAAAGTACTCTGAGCCGACCCGCTCCATGCTGCGAATCCCGCGCTGACCGAGATCGAGCCGTATGAGGTCGCCGAAGACGGGCGCCGCGTTCTGCTCGACAACCGCGGCGGGATTCTTGAGCTTCAGGACGAGCGCCATATCCTTCTCTCCCGAAAGCGGATTTCTGAAACCTATTAGCAAGCCGCCGTCCTCAGTGGCGGCGAGCCCTTCTATATTCAAACCTTTCGGCTGTTCGGCGCCCCGCGCCGATGCATCGCGCAGCTCGGAAAAACGCTTGTCCGCCGTGATCGCCTCCAGCAATCCGTCATAAGGCTTCGTGCCGATCTGTTTGACCGTCGGCTTTGCACGAGTCGTATCGATGCGCGTCGCGAACAGCCGATGACGTGTCGGCCTGAGCTCGGCATTCGTATTCCGGCTGTGCGAGCCAATCCAATAGATTCGATCGCCAATTCGTGCCGCGCCTTCGAGGTCGGCTTCCTTCTTGCCGTCGCTGCCGCGCAAGAAGTCCCAGAGGTCTACGGTGGTCACATAGTCCGGCGAGTCGTATCGGTAGACGACGAGGAGATTCATTTCATCATCGGCAACGACGAAGTGACCCGATCCGAGATCGATACCCGCCGAGGCGCTGCAGATGCCACGATACGTGGTGACCGATTCGGCAATGGCCTGCGATGCGAACGTAGCGATCACGCAAGCGCAGGCAGCGACAAGACGCAATGGAGAGTGGCGCATCGAATGAACTCGCAAAGCGGATCTCTCTTCTCGCAGAATAGCTTCTGGAGCAAGGCTAGTAATGCCGACTGCTTCGTCTCTCTGGTTCGTCATCGAGGCTCCCGAATAGGTGTATGGCGCTACTGCGACTGGCGGCTCTCCTCACTAGTTCGCGAATAGCTCACCGAATTAGTCTGATAGACGCGCATCACTGCCCTCCTTACTTCTGGATGGCGGCAAAGCAATACCTTTCATTCAAGCCAAATAGAGGCGTCTCGTCAAGTTTGTATTTCTCACCGGTCTGGAGTGCGGCCGACGCGGTGAGACAGATGATTTCGTATCGATTGTGAGTGCAACTTCGGCATGCGAAGAGGTCTCTTTATGGTCGCGTCATCGTGCAGCATCGATCTTCGAGGAAATCCGTCAATACCATCATCGCGGACAACAATACGACGGCCCTTCTCGAAATCCTGATCTTGGCTCCGATGAAATCGAAGCCGAGATCGGCCAAATCGGAAATCGTCAGTGGAAGACTTGCGGGCGGCGTCACGGTCATGCTGCCGAGAAGTTTCATCACGTAGCCGGAATAAATCGCGGAGCAAATTTCGCCGCCCGAAAAAGCCAGTCCGAGCAGACGCCCTTGCGGCAGGGCGTTGGTGTCGATTTACGACTGACCGTCGGGAAAACGGTCAGTGTCGCGCTGAGCCGTTTCAGACAGTCCCGCGACCATTCCGGCGGCCCGCCGCATCGTGCCAAGCGGAATTTCATGATTTCATCCTTCTACTGCGCGCGATGGAAGCGGCGCGACGAGCATCGGCCGCGCGCTCAGAGGCCGTCGTCGCCCTGCTTCACCTCCAGGGCCACCGGCGCCAGACTCGAGCAACTTTTTGCCTGCGCCTGCAGCACGCGCTCGAGTACTTTGCGCGAACTCACGCCCGCAAACGTCTCAAGCATGTTGGCCACGGCCTCGTTATTAAGCGCCGACACATTGGCGCCGCGAATGATCGCGCCCACCCCGGCCGACGAGAGCGCTTCACCGCTCGACGCGAGCATGTCGATTCGCGTCATCAGCGCATCAGGTTGCGCGTTGGCGTCAAGGCATTCGCTGCCCTCGAACAGGCCACTGACGCACGCCGTGGATTGATGCACCGAGGTCGGGTGCGGACCGTTGGCATCGAAGATCGCCTCAATCAAAACGCGGATCATCTGCGGCCCGAACTCCGACGCCTTCGGATAGGTCGCCTGGGGCGCCAACGACTGACCGCTGACGATGCTCACCCCGAGTCCGGCAAACTGCACGGAAAGCCCGGCGCGTGTGACGAAGCTCGTCTTGCCGAGCGCGAGCGAAGCGCACAGTCCGCCGGCGTTCTTCCCGCACAGGGCGCCTATCTCGCTCGACACGATCTGCTTGACCTGAGCGGGCGGCAAGGCGTTGTCGAGCTTCGCCCCGATGCGCCGCGAGATCGCTTCGCTCGCGAGCGCGGCCTCGCCGTTTGGATCGAAGGTGGAGGCGATGAACTGGCCGCCGCGAAAGTACGCATCGAAATAGGTGGAGAGGAAGCGCGCGATATTGAACAGTTGTACATGGGTGCGCAGCGCCCCCTCATCGACTGGCTGACCCGGCGCGTCACCGAAATCCCGCAGGATGCGTCCCGCCGAAAGCAGCGTGATGACATGGAACGCGCGGAATGCTGCAATCCGCTGGAAATCGACAGACAGGCTTTTGCGCTCCTCGTCACCAACCGTGGTGACCTTGCGTGGCCGCAACGCCTCGTGTTCCGTACCGGACGGAGCCTGAGTCGCGGCTTGCTTGTCCGAAGGCGCGCTCGTTTGCAGCGGCATCAGATCCGAGCGCGACTGCGCCTGTTTGAATGCGAGTGTGTCGATGATCCTGAGCCCGAGATTGGCGGCGGCGAGCGCGTCGCTGGAAGGGAGCAGCTTGCCGATGTCGGACCCGATCGGCTCGTTGAGCCACGGAATCTTGGGGATCAGTCGTCCCGCCACTGTAGGCGGCTTCTGTCCAGTGTTCCGGGCGGCGTTTGAATCCGCCGCCTGATTCAGTAGTTGGACGGCCGCTTCGATGTCGTTCAAATCGAAGAGCAAGACCCTGGGGTCCGCCACGAACACTTGCCTCGCCCTCGCCCACGCAAAGGCTTCGTCCAGCTGTCTGACTTCAGCCGAGGGTGCAATGCCGTTGATTAGTGTCTTGGCACCAGTTTCGGAAGGTGTGTCAGGCTTTGGCGCTGCACATGTTCGATAAGGCGTGGCGATGACCGTCGCATTCTTCATGCCAAACGAAGTACATCCGCTCAACGCCAGAAGGAGAAATGCAACAAGCGCGGCGAACGTGCGTGGATTAAACGACGATTGACAATCGGCAGAATTTGCATTGGCCTTGCGACTGATAAACGGCTTAAGCCGTATCGAACAGGAACGGAACATATCACCTCCCTGACGCACCACACTTTGTTATTTGCGGCCTTCTGCAGCTGCGTCCGGGATATGCCCGGCAACTCACGCTCCCCGATTGCGACGAGTCGTATGGATCGAAGCATAGTCGTCGGAATGGACGCTTGAATAAGTGGCAACCCTTATTATTTATTTTTTATTGAATCGTGTGAGCATTCCTTAGGAGACTCGAAGCGTTTGCTTAAACGGGAAACATCGCCTATTCATGAAGACGCGATGACCAGCGTTTTTCGCGCGACGTTCATGTTTCGGTGAATGTCGTGCCTGGTCCGTTCGAACGCTTGATCCGGAGACCCGCATGGACGCATTTTCATCTCCGTTTAGCTGGCTTGGCCTTCCGGTTCAGCGCATGTTGTGCGCGGTGCTTGTCCTTGCCGCGGTGGGTTTAGGCTGGTATCTGACGAGCGAGCAGGCCATCCTGAGGCCGGTTTTAAGGCACGGCGTAATTGAGCTCGAAGCGCCGTGGAGCGCTACGCGCGCTCAAGCGCTCTTTAATGGGCTCACTTCCGCGCATTTGATCGACGAGGTGCGTCGCCAGATCTCATGGGACTTTCTATTCCTCGTGATCTACCCGCTCGCGCTATCCGTGTCGTGCGGACTGCTCGCTCGCGCGCTCGGCGACAATTTCTATCTGATCGGCACGGCAATTTCCTGGGGCGTGCTCATGGGGTGCCCGGTAGACGCTGGCGAGAATTTTGCCATGCTACGTATATTGGGCGGCGCGAAATCCGAGTTCTGGCCGCACCTCGCCACCGTCTGCTGCTCGATCAAGTTCACTTTGGCTGGAGGGGGCGTGCTGTTCAGCGTCATAGGTTGCCTCACGCTCGTCACGCGATGCGTATGTCGCGCGTTGTAGATGCAGGACTGAGGTCAGACTCGATCGGTCTTGCGAGCAAGCAAATCGGCTTAGCGGTCGGCGTGTCTTTCTCGACATTGGTCGTCTACGCACATCATTGCTCACAAGCTTCCTCAACTCGCATACCTGCGTATCCACCTGCGGCAGCAGCGACATCGGACAGACATAAATGAAACTCTGGCTTATCTCTGAAGCACTTGAGCTGAGTGACTTCAGCGCATCCGATACGCTCGCGAGATCGCTTTGGCTTGGAGACGAATCGAGTGCAAAATCGGTTTCTCCGCGGTATCTCGAAAGAGCTCTGGTGGACCCCTTTCCTGCCTTGAGCATCGCTTTCTCCGGGACCATGTATAGAGAAGGTGACAATGTCTACATAGGTCGCGGGCTGCCACTCTCCAGGGAAGAGGATGTAATCGAGGTGGTGGAATGCTGCGCTATCAATCCGACGTCTGCTCTGCTCAAAAGTGCGGTCTCCGATTGGAAGGATCTGATGACCATTGGGGGTCCCGCCAGATTGCCGGATTTCGTCGACAAGGTTGCCTTCGACACGTACCTTCGCAACAAGCGATCAGAAACCGATCCCGACCACGAAAAATTAAAAGCGATAGAGTCGGACATACTCGACTGGTTTCGCCCTCGTCACGTTCCGGGACCGCAAGCCTCGTCGCCGGGTGTCGTCAAAGCGTATTGCACCTTGCCAGGCGAACTTCAGATTATCGTTCTCTTTCTCGCTTACAGACTCGGAACGAAGCACTGGGCAGGATTGCGCCGGCTGGTCGAAACACGAGACTGGCAATACTTCGCGAGAGTGATTAACAACCCGTCACGCGAATGCAGTTCGCGGGAAGCCGCTTCGGCGTTGCGGCAGATCGAGGCATGCCTCCTCCACTTCCCGGAGGCTCGCAAATTCGTGCTCGACCACCTCAAGTCTCAGCCAATGGTCGGGCATCGCGCACTCGCCGAGGAGTACGAGCGGATCTCCGGGATCCGGTACTGCAAGTTCCCGACGGACCATATTCAGGACACGATGCTCACGCATGTCGATCGTGAAGGCCACGGATTGAACGCGATCTGCCTGTCCGGCGGGGGAATCCGTAGCGCTTCGTTCTGTCTGGGCGCGCTTCAGGTGCTGGCCTCTCACGGCCTTTTCGGACGCTTTCACTACATCTCGACGGTCTCGAGCGGTGGGTATATCGGAACGGCATTGACGCGCTGGATGTCGGCGAAACAACGGGACGACAAGCTCACGCCAGAGGAAGCATTACGCTTCGCCGAAGAGGAGCTTGCAAGATTGCGCTCGGCGGATTACGTGAGAAACCGCATGACCGGTACCGATTTCGAAGAAGAGGGCCCGCTCACTTGGCTGCGAATGAACAGCAACTACCTCGCGCGTCGACTAGCGCTGTTCTCGGCCGACGCGTGGACCATCGTGGCTGTTTACCTGCGCAATCTCTTCATCGTATGGATCATCTTCTGGCCATGGATCAGCGGATTTCTGCTCCTGCCATGGTTCGCGGTATGGCTCGGGCAATACAAGAACTTCGATTTCTGGATCAGTCCGACGTTCTGGGGCAGTCTCGGTTCCGCTGTCGGGGTCCTCGGTGCTACATACTCTACACCTCACGCGCTTCACGCCTCGCTACTGGTGGGAACGTTCATGGCGACGGGCATCGCCCGCCACCCCCGGGCCAGGGGCGGAGCTTCTTCGACGTTTGGCAGGCACGTACGTAATCGCGAAGGGGGCATGCCATGGATCCGTCGATTCCCCAACTCCACCGAAAAAAGATCCTGGCTTATTACGCAGTTGCGGTCCTGCTCTGTGCAGCAGGGAGCTACCTCGCCTACAACGGTCCACTATCGTCCGACGCGTGGCAGTGCTGGTCGGGGCCGCGGGCCTGGATCAGGGATGGGATACGGGCGGCCGTCGTCGCGCTCCTGTCCGCTTTCGCTTTGATCCAATTGCATGTGGCTGTCGAGGATCGATCCACAACGAGCGATGGTCTGAGTGCGTTTCTGCCCGCCGACAGATTGGAAAGGCCGCTTTACCTGGTTGCGTCTGTGCCCCTCGTCTCGCTGCTTTTTCTCGGGAAGAGTTTCAGGCAGGAACTCCCATTTCACGCGACGTGCTCTCATATTCGGATCACGGATGAATTGCGGCAGATCTGGATACCTTACTTGCCATATGTCCTATATGTCGTCGGGCTTTGGATACTGATTGTTTTTCCCGTGCTGATTGTACTCGTCCGGTTGATCAGGAAGGACGTCTCACGCCGACGCGAGGTACTCTTTCAATTGAACGGAAGCTTTCCTACGTTCGCTCCAGAGGATAACGAATTGGATTCGGGCTGTTTCGAGCAGATCGTGGTCGCGTTCCAGTCGTACGTCGGCTGGCTCAAAGAAGTCGCAGAACGGTACATAAGTCTGATTATTCTTGTCTCACTTGGGCTTTTATATGAACAATTAACGTCGAGCAAGCTTACGACGACCACTCAATCTCTAGACTGGGCTAAGGTTGCGCTTTGGTTCCTGCTGGGACCGTCCCTGATCGCGTTGGTCATGATCGTCGCCCTAGGCTATCAGGGGACCGCTCGCCGTGTTCAATCCGTCTATGGTAGATTTGCCGCCGGCCTGATCTTTCCGGGCAATTCAGCGCTGTTCGACAGAGTGACTAAGGAGCGCTCAAGTCTCATCTGGGAGCGCGGGCCGACCGACTTCGTCCTGAACGTACTGAAAAGCGCCACTGTCGCCGTTCCTCTCTTTATTGCGCTCGTAGCTTACGTGCTTCCCACTATCACAGGTGGCAACTGGGTCGAAATATTCTTGCCAAATTCCTTCATCGACATGATCCGGCATCTCTACTCCGGATGAGGCTGTTCGCTGCCGCATGCAAATCCGCGGTCTCGCTTTAGACCAGCGGATTTCGCCCTTGACGATCAGACGGGAACCGCAAACCCCAAACAGGCTCATTCGAACCATGGCTGTCTGGCTCTCGCGGAAAGGCAACTGAAGGGGCCACACAACTTCATTTCGTCTGCGGCAGGAACTGCTTCATGTATTGTCCGTCGATTGAGAAAACCGGACGTACGTCCTTTGACCGGACGCGGCCTGACGTAGGTCGGCGGCGCGCTCGACTGCGGATCGACCGAGTCGGGCAGAAGTTGACCCTGAATACCAGCCATTCATTCGGTGACCAGCCGGGTCGATGTTGCAGTGCAAAATTGTTTGGGGTAGGAATAATCTCTTGAAACCCGTCGACACTCCTGGCGAAACACTATCGAACGTACGTGCTGCGGGATCCGAGAACTCTGCGGTGTTTAGGCATGGAACTTCATGGGCTACTGCATACGTGGATACTGCGTAGAACCTGCCTTCACAAGGAAGAATAAGAAACGAACTACATCGCACAGTTCCGACGAGCAGTTCTTCGATGTCTACGAAATGCTCGCGGTCACGTTGCTCGACCAAAACGAAGCCGAACTGCGCAACTTACTCGATGCCCATGCCGTCCGGCCTCGAGAGTACGAACTTTTCATGCGTTGTGTCGCTGCACAGCAGCGCAGACGAATCATCTAGGTTTCCATCTCTGCTCTGTAAAGACAGAAGAATGAAACGCAGCATCGTGAGGCCTTGATTCATGGCTGATTACTGCTGTGTCCCGCCCTTGCGGCAATACCGTCGGCTTCCTATAACGTGATCATCCGAAACAGCTCGATGCATTTTTCACGTGATCAGGCATGCCAAGGTTATTGGTCGAAAAGCGATGTACTGAATTCGCTTTTTATCCGATTAACTCCGGAACCCGAAAATGCCTTGGATCGCGCGCGTCTTTGGAAAGCTACGGCAATGGCTTCCGAGATAGATACATAGTCACTGGAGATCTTCGTGAACCTCTACATCTTTGTGTTGATGTGTCTGGCCGCCTATGCGCTCCTGCACTTCTACGTCATTCGCAGTGTTGAAATGATCTGGCGAGCGAAAAACCCTTTTGAACGATTTTCCAAAATCGGCCTGCTCGCCTCATTGAAGGCTGTGCGCACACTCCTGCAAATTTGCGTTATCACCTACACATTGCTTGCCGTCGCTCTCTGGGTGTTCACGCATGTTGGAATGGGAGACACAGCGGATCAGTACGCTGCCTGGCTAGCGAAGATGACGAGCCTGAAGGGTTCACTCAAAACCTTTCAGGAATCGACTCTCGGACCGATTGTCCTCGTCGTGCTCACCATAGCACTTTTCGCTTCCTGCTATAGAGCGCATCGAGCGGACCTTGGACAAGCGGTCGAAGATGCGCTTAACGTGGAAGTGATCCAGCTTCGCAAGTTAAAGGCAGAAGGAAAACTCGACGAGTTGGCGTCGTCCGGCGAGACCGTCCGGATAAAGGAAGTTCAAAGAGAAATGGTGGTTCTGACCTCGACGCCTGTCAAGGCACGGACGACGTTGCCGGCAACCGAAGGCGCGATTGCCGAACTTGAGGCGCAACTCGAAAAGGCTCGCCTGGAGCTGGACAGGCTGGAACTGTCATGTCGCATCGAGTTGGGACTCATCAAAACAGAACCGAGCGCAGTGCCAACCGAGGGCGTGTGGCCCAGACTTCTGCTGATCGCCGGCAGCAAGGGCGTCGCGCGAGACGTCGCAGTTGTCACCAAGGTCGCGTCGCGCGCTTCGACGGTATTGCTCCTCGTATCTCTTGTCGGTCTGAGTGGAGGGTTGGCCGATCAGTCGTTGCAGCATCGCATCGACAGCCTCTGGCAACTGATTCTGGAAGCTGACGTGGACACAGCGCGGCAAAGCTGGAGCCAGGCACGTGAGACACCCGTGAGGGACGAAAAAACAAACCAATTCTCGTCCCACGTGCAGACACAACAGATTGATTACCTGGCACATGTTGTGTCGTCGGCGTCTTCCAATTTTCTCGCATGGCTTGACGCGAGCAGCAAAGCCAAGGTCTTCGAACAACGAGCCGATGTCATCCGCGACACGATCGTGAGCACGCAACATGTGCGCCCCGACCAGGCTCGCGGCGGCCCGGGCGAATCCAGCCCTCCTTCGGCGCAACGCGGCATTCGAGGAAGTGAAGAAAAGCGTCCAGACTTCGGGCGATCTTCGTAATACGGAGAAGCTTGTCGCAGAAAGTATCAAGGGCGAACTGGACAAGGCCGATCCCAGCGTCGTCAGCCGAATCAATTGCAAGGTTTCAGAATACAAAAGGCTCTATGGTCAGTCGGCCGATGCTGCGGACTTCGCGATCACACTATTTGGCAAGATAACCGATCCTGCCTTCGACGCGGTATCGCCCGAATTCGCCAACGAGTGGGGCAATCAGGCCACCAAGGTCGCCATGAAGGGCGTAAAGGAAGCGCACGAGCGCGCTGTGAAGGATATCTACTACAAGGTTCTTCGCGGCATCGCCGGAGACCAATCGCTGGCACAGGCCCTCCAGACCGCGACCGATTCGAACTCGCGGCCAGTTTATACGCCGTTGGAGAATGCTACCATCAAGGAGTTCTTTTCGATGCGGACAAGGCATCCGCGGATTTCGCCCAAAGTTACAATAAGAATCCCAGTGTGCTTTATATAGACGAACGAAGACGTTTCACCGGCCCGCGAACCACGGCTGCAATGGGCCGGCTTGTCGATTCACTGCGCGCCGGGCAACCGGCCGAGTTTACCGAAACCGGATCCGCCGGCTAGCCAGCGTCCTCGATACCTATGAGGCTCGCTTGCCAGCAACATCCGACATGCTCGATACGTCACTTAAAAGCGACTATCTTCGGAAAGCGGACATTGTGGAATCTGTTGACAAGTCCACGCTCGCGGCGCGGCGATCCTTCAGCTTCAGCGCACTCGATCACGATCCATACGTCGACGGCGTGGTCATCAGGCGTCCCTTCGAGCAGAACGAACGCAAGCTCGACGGGCGCACCATCGAGTGGTCTATGTCGCCCGTCGGGAAGGTTACGATCTCGATAGTCCTGAAAGACGATCGCCGCGTTGAGACAGGAGTGTTCGACTATGCGACGATCTTTCTAGCACTACGCTATGCCGCCGATGGGCGCATGTTGACGACGACCGTGCTGAATACCGAGATTCCCGGCGTTCAAAACGTCCTTTTGCGTCCGGCATTGGTCGACACGCAACTCGGCTGCGAAATCGTGCAACTCGACAATTTCATTTTTTCTTACGTCGGTGCTGACGCCCGGTCCGAAGTGCATGAGGCGACACGCCGCGTGAAGCTGCTCGACTCGCTCTATAGATACTCGCAATGGGTTGCGATAGTCGGCAATCAGGATGATCCTGACGACGAGAAAACCCGCGCCGAAGCCTTCGATGACTACCATCGAGCCAGGCCGAGCTCAGAAGATCTTTATGCACAGGCGGCTGGAGCCTGTCATAGATTTTGTGTTCAAGGCATAACATGTACGGAAAGGAGCATGTATGCCACGCAAACCGAAAGCTGCGACTGAGTTGAGGGCACTGCCGACGATTCCCAAAGAAATGATCGATCAGTTCGTCAAAGGTCCGATGACAGCCGATGCCGTTCAGGCGGCCTCGATGGCCTTTAAAAAGGCGCTGATCGAGCGGGCGTTGGGCGCCGAGCTCGGCCACCACCTGGGCTATCCCAATGGTGGCGAGCGTCCACCCGAGTCGAGCAATCAGCGCAATGGCAAGAGCGGCAAGACCGTGCTCACCGAGGACGGTCCCTTGCGCGTGGACATCCCGCGCGATCGCGACGGCAGCTTCACGCCAATTCTCATCCCCAAGCACGAACGCCGCTTCACCGGCTTCGATGACAAGATCATAGCGATGTACGCGCGCGGCATGACGATGCGCGAGATCCAGGCGTTTCTGGCCGAGCAGTACGGCACGCAGGTGTCGCCCGAATTCATCAGCTCCGTCACCGATGCGATGACGCAGGAAATCACCGCCTGGCAGTCCCGGCCGCTCGAGCCCATGTACCCGGTCGTGTTCTTCGATGCGCTGCGCGTGAAGATTCGCGATGAGGGCGTCGTGCGCAACAAGGCGATCTACCTCGCCCTGGCCATCTTGCCCGACGGCACGCGCGATATTCTGGGCGTGTGGATCGAGCAGACCGAGGGCGCGAAGTTCTGGATGAAGGTCTTCAGCGATCTGAAAGCGCGTGGCGTACAGGACATCCTGATCGCGGTCACCGGCGGGCTCAAAGGCATGGCCGAGGCGCTGGGCGGGGTGTTTCCGGCGACCACGCTACAGACGTGCATCGTGCATTTGATCCGAAACTCGCTGGATTACGCGAGCTGGAAGGAGCGCAAATCCCTGGCCGCAGCGCTTCGTCCGATCTATACCGCACCCAGCGCGCAGGCCGCCGAGGCGCAATTGCTCGCACTGGAGCAAAGCCCGTGGGGGAGCAAACTTCCAACGGTGATCGCCGCGTGGCGGCGGGCGTGGGATCGCGTCATTCCGTTCTTCGCGTTTCCACCCGAGGTGCGAAAGGTGATTTACACGACCAACTCGCTGGAGAGCGTCAATGCTCGGCTTCGCAAAATCATCAAAACGCGCGGACACTTCCCTTCGGACGATGCGGCGACCAAACTACTGTGGCTGGCGCTGCGAAACATCACCGCCGACTGGCATCGCGCTGCTCACGACTGGAAGGCCGCCATGCGCCAGTTCGCCATCCTCTACGAGGATCGCTTTACACGACCAGGCGCTTAGCTGTCAAACCATCATCGTCAATGTTTGAACAACTCAACTGCCTCGAACACGAAAACCTTGACAGTCCCGGCGGCTGCCGAGGAAGAGGAAGCCCGGCGCCAGGAAAGAGTCATTCGGGTCGCGCGCGTCCGGGCCTATCGAACAGACATTGCCAAAGTCGGCGGCGAATGGCCTAGGATCCTATCTGCGGACGCCCGCCCGTTTACCGATTCGAACGAAGTCTACGACTCGCGGCTTGTCGCCGATATTCTTTCGTGCTCTGATCAACTGCCTGCCTTCGATGCTTTTGCCCGATGTATTGCAACAGGAAACTACGCAACGTCGATTTCGAGTCAAACCCGCGTATGGTTTCCGCCGCCTTTCCAGGTGGTATCAGGCGTTCGAGAAACACCGTTTCGCCAGAATGTCGAGGCCGATTTGTCAGCGCTGAATAAATTCGGAGCTACGCCCTACTCGGACGTGCTGAGCTTCCTCGTCCAATCGGTGTCTCCTTCCAAGAACGAATATGAAGGACGAACATCGGCTAGCGTAGAGAGTGATCAGGCAGACAACTTGGGCGCGTATTGCGCTTCGAGAGATTGTAAGGGACAATCGATTCCGGAATACGCGCACTGAACGATCCGAACCGAAGAGCCAACGAGATCCTTCGACATGTAACGGATTTCGTCGTGCCTCAGCGCGTGTTCCGCGGCGCGTTCGATGGCCGTCTCGGCACGGATTTCAACGTTGAATCGATTGGGGCGCTCTGGCGCGATGTGCAGGGGCACTTTCCCGCGCTAGTGCCCACGCCTCGCTGGATTTCGAACAAGGCATCCGCATCGAAATGCAGGCAGCACTCGACAATCTACGCGACACGGCCGAGGCGACCCTGGTCGAACCGAAAGATCATCCGCTGCTGCAGGCCATCCGCAACAACTATTCTGCCTGCTATCCGATGACAAGGAACGCCCAGGAATTCACCCGCGACAATACGTCGTGGTCGTCCTCGTGCGATTTCCGACCACTGGAGGCATCACTTTCCCAATGTTCGCCGTCCGATCCGCGGTCGCTCGCGTGCGCCGTCTACTCGGCTTCCCGCGTATCGCTTCTGAGGGATCTAGGCCTATCGGTCGGAGCCTAGTCGGATAACTCGCCGCGCCCGCTCGACGCCGGGACGTGCCGGCCTTCAGGCACGCAATCCGCGCTGATCGATGTGCATCGTTAAATAAAACGCTTCTCACCGTTGCATTTCGGTCGTCTGCCCGGAGGATTATCCCTATATGATCCGCTTGGAACCACTCATTCTGCGCTTCTATAACTGGACGACTGCGAATGCTGATAGACAGTGTCCCGGCGGCGCTCCGTCCGTACGAAGGTCTTCGAGGATCTGCCGGTATTCGATCCATTGGGTATCACGTGCGGGCGTCAGATTGGTTCTTTGCACGCAATCCGTTGCTGCCTCCCCGTCCATCGGTGCTGATCCATTGTTGGCGTTGAATCGTCGACGGAAAAGTATGCCAGCCTGGCGACACTGGCCCTGCCGCGTGCCCGCGGTAACCCGGTTTGACTTTCGAACACGAAAATGACACTTAGAAGCTGTTGCAGAATTAAGTTTATGAATTCTTAAGCCGGCTCCAGCAAATCAGCGCGCACGCGAGCGAGAGGAAAGCCTCGTGAATATAGTCATATCGTTCATAACGAATCTTCAGTCGTCGAAAGTTATGCAGCCACGCCATCGAGCGCTCGACGACCCAGCGCGTTTTGCCCAGACCGCTACCGTGCGGTGCGCCGATACGGGCGAGTTCCGGCACGATGCCTTGCTTGCGCAACGCCTGCCGGTGCTTATTGGAACTGTATCCGCGATCGCCTTGGACGATGCCGGGTTTGCGCAATGGTCGGCCTCGCTTGCCGCGAATCGGCGGAATGGCCGAGACCAGCGCATTCAGTTGCCTGATGTCGTGACAGTTCGCGCCGCTCAGGATAACTGCGAGCGTAATGCCTTGTGCTTCGACAATAAGGTGATGCTTGCTGCCGAGCTTGCGCCTGTCCGTGGGGTTCAGACCAGTTTTTTTCCCGCCGATACGGCGCGAATAGAAGAACTGTCGACGATGGCGCGCTCCAGATCGAGTTGGCCGCGTCGGCGCAATTCGGCGAGCAACGCTTCGTGGATGCGTTACCAGACACCGGCCTTCTGCCATGCGTCGAGTCGACGCCAGCACACGCTGCCCGAGCCCCAACCGAGTTCCTGCGGTAGCAGATTCCACGCAGTGCGCGAGCGCAAGACAAAGATGATGCCGTTGAGCACCGCTCGATCCGAGATCGGTTTGCGCCCGGCATGGCGCCGATTGCGCGAAGGCCGAACAGGCAACAGCGGTTCGATGAATGACCACAGTTCGTCGTCTATAAATTCTTTAGTCATCGCTTCCTGCATAAGCAAACAATCCAGGAAGGTACCAACTCACGAGAAAAGTTAACAGTGCTCTATTCCTAATTCCACAACGGCTTCTTAGGCGAACAAAGTTCAAAGTTAAGCGAATCTCGACTGTCGAAATTCTTCTAAATCTAGACTGCCTCGACGGTGAAATCGTGCGCGGCAGGCGGGCCAGCTCTCCTAACTCTGAGCCGGTGATTCGTTTAACCGTGAACTATTGCGGTTTTGGTTCGCTTAACTCTGCACTTCCTGTCGCGACTTCCATCGTCAGAAAACAGCAGACCGGGTGGTTGCCGAAACAAAAACAAAAACGGTCGGTCGATAGCATCAGCCGGCTGTGTACGATGCTAGATCGGAAACGGCCCGAAAATGCACATGGAAATGTTCAGCGCCGCGCAGGATCACCACCGCTCCCTCTACCACTACCAATCTATCGACGGTAACGACCGCTTGGGTTGGCTGGCGCAGACATTGGAGTACCGCACCATACGCATGTCGCAGCCGTCCCGCTTCAACGATCCGTGGGACTGCAAGCCGTGGTTCGACTTAAGCCTGCTTGATGATCCGGAGGAGCGCGAGAAACATCTGCAATGGTTGGCTCGAACAGCAACCATAAGCCCAGAAGGAATCGAGGAGATGCGCGCCGACAGGCGGAAGCTTGCGGCTGCAATCGAGTTCTTACATGTCGGGCATGTGCAAGCCATTACCGACATGTACCGGGTGTATTGCCTTTCACCAAACCCCAATCAGCCGCTATTGTGGGCCCGCTACGGCGACAGTCACAAAGGCATTGCGCTGGAGTTCGATGCGCGACACGAACAGATGCAGTGGGCGTTCCGCGTCCATTTCCGCGAAACTTAACCGCCCTAACGACTGTATGAGGATGCCGACAATGCGGATCTCGTCCTGATCTACACGAAGTCGAATGTGTGGGACTATGAGGACGAATACAGGCTGGTAGCTGAGGAGCGTCAAAGACTGCGCCCCGTCATGCTTGAAACGCACGCGTCAACGCTGCGCCTGCGGCCCGGTGCTCTAGTCGGTGTGGTCCTCGGCTGCCTGTGCGATGAGGCGCGTATGCGTGAAGTTCTTGACAGTTACGCACTGGCGTTGCAAAACATCAGGTAGCGCAGGCAAGGCTATTCAGGAGGCGCCGTTAAAGCCAGGTGGGGAAGATTCCCGCGGCGACCCAAGCTATAGTGAGCGCGTTCAAACCCACCATCAACTCCATGAGCAGCCTCCATACGGCGGGCTGGGCAATCATCGGTTCGGTTGCTACAGCCCTTTGCAGCATCGCGGGCAACATCTATCTCGCTCGCAAGAGCCGCAGCCAAGTTATCGAGCAAGCGGCCAATCAGTTCAAGCAAGCTGCCGCTTCTCTCGACGTGCGGCGCACATCGACAGCACGCACAGCAGCTACATTCATCGCTGACAAGCGCCAAGCTTGGATAAACGACCTTCGAGACGACGTATCGCTCTACTCTGCGTTGACGGTCGAGATTCGAGATGTTAGAGGGCTGGAAGCGCGTATTCAGCAGACTTGGGAACAGGTGGGATGAATATGGGCCACCTAGTGCGCCTCGCGAGCTGGAAGTCTACAACGAAGAAGTGCGCAAATTTGCAGAAGACATTGCCGAGCGTGACAGTCTGCACGCCCAGCTCCTAACGCGCATCATGCTGCGGTTGAACGGTGAGGAAGTGAGCCATCGGGGACTTGTCGAAGGGCTATATAGGGTTCGGGCCACGCTGCGCGTTATCGCCATCAACGCCAACAACCACGAATACGCGAACCAGACCTCCTACAACAACATTGATCAGCAGTTGCAGCGCGCCCAAATATACGCCAAGGTAATCCTCAAGGAAGAGTGGCAGAAATTGAAGCGGGAGGTCGCTGCTCCTGAGCATTTAATTGGTCGTATCTTGGCTACCAGTCCGCCTGACGACGCCGTGGTAGAGGCGTTCGTTCAGAAGACGGCACCCAGCGTTCCCTCGTCCTTCTCCGGCGATCCAGAACCTGCGAAGGCGCGTCGTCAAAATGCTGCTGGCGCGGCTACCACCGGCGTCCGACCGAAGTGGAGTGTGATGTCGACTTCACCTAACGCTGAACCGTGATGTGCGTCGTCTTCTCTCTTTGCGAAAAGGTTGCTCACGTAACTCTGAACTCGTGGTTCATCTAACTTTGAACTATCAGCAGTACGGTTCATTTAACTTTGAACTTTCCGCCGCAGGCGCCAATCGCTTCCAACGTCAGAAATAGCAGAATAGATCGATACCCGATCGCTACCGCACCCCCAATACAGATTACATATTCTACGTGGCTCGCGAAGTGGCCTTCGTACATGTCGTGATGCGCTTGGTCGACTGAATAGCGAGCACGTTGCACACAAACCGCGTGCCGGCGTGTTGTGCAGCGAGCGCTGTCAGGAGATACTGTCCGGCAAAGATCGCACAGGCGATCCCGGCCGCCTTCCCACTCGCCCCGTCTCACCGAAGCAGAAGCGGCACGGCAATAACAAGGGGCAGCGAGAGTGCCGACGCGTCGCGCCACAGCTGAAACATCTTGTGCGCGTCCACCACTGAAGTCTCCGCTTCGACGCGCCGGTAGAGCTTGTACCAGAACGCGTTCTGCTCGCCCCGGTTCCTCCGGCAATGCCCCCACATTCTTTCGCAACGCCGCCATGTCGACGCGCGGGTCGGCCGGGCCATATCTCGAAAAGGCTACATGGCCCGGATGAGCGTTTCTGCGTTTCCAGTAGACCAACATCGCTTTGACGTTGGAAGGAACCAGCCCCGACAGCAGCAGGACGGCGACCGGCAATACCATCATCAGCGCCGCCCGCGCGGCCATCAACTGTGTCAACGGCGCCGCGCCGACAACCGCCGGAAACGCGAAGACCAGCAGCAGCCCGATATCGAGCAAGGCAAGCGCCACCAGCCAAGTCATGTTTCCGGCCTTCAACGATCGTTGCGCGTTTCTCATCCCTGGAACTCGGTATCAATATAGAAGTTGTCGTCGTCGACGGTGAACTGAATCCAGCCGTCGCGGCGGGTGGTCAGGACATGCCTGTCTTTCATGGTCGTGCGCACGTGCACGCCCTGAGCGCGAACGACGGCGCGATAGTCGGGCACCGTCTCTTGCGTGGCGTGCATCTTGGCCTTGTCCGAGATCACGACGCAGCTCGGCGTGAAATACGCGAAGATATCTTCACAGAAGCCGTTCTCCCACCCATGGTGCGATGCTACGAGAACATCGGTCCCGCTCAATTCGGCGCGGAAGGCCGGTTGCCGCAACAGCGTGCGCCAACCCGCCTTCTCAAGATCACCGGGAAACAGCATCTTGAAGTTCCGGTACTTGATGAAGACCGCCAAACTCAGATTGTTCGTGTACCGCGATGCATTGCGCCGCGAATGGAGCGCGCAGGGACTGCACGAGAAGGAGCGGCGGACGGCCATCAAGTCAGCGTTCTATGGGAAACGCAGCGCGATCGCCGACCGGACCGATCTGTCGCCGGCGCAGCGCAAGGACGCGCTCTCAGCTGCCCGTGTCGAGCGCCTTGAGGGCGAGGCGATGTTGCGGGAACAGGTTATCCGCGAGCGGGATGCATTGAAGGACGCAGCACGGCGAGCGTTGACGGACCAGTATCGCGACTTCCTGCGGGAACACACGCAGGCAGGGGACACGCGGGCATTGCGCGAGCTCCGGCGGATGCACCGACTCCGGTCGGAACTTGCGCGGGCCGCGGACGAGACTGATGCGGTTACCTTCCGCTCTGCGCGCACCGGCGAGCCAAACGAGATCATCTATCGCGGACCGTCGATCACCCATGAAGTGCTCGCCAATGGCAACGTGGATTACCGCAAGGACGGTGCCGCGCTGTTCGTCGACGAGGGGCGAACGCTGCGCCTCTGGAACCAGGAGCGTGAAGCGCTGGAAATCGCGCTGCGGTTCGCGCAGCAAAAATTCGGCCCGTCTCTGGCGCTTACCGGTCCGGAAGTGTTTCAGGCGGCCGCCGAGCGGGTCGCAGCCGAAACCCGGATGCAAGTCGAGTTTGCCGATCCGGAGCTCGAGCGCATCCGGCAGATCCCGCGCGCGGAGCTCGATGCCGAAGCGGCCGACCGCCGCGCGGCGCAGAGCGAGACGGATCGCGAACGCCAGGCGCAGGAGCGTGAACGGCTGCGCGATATACTGCGCGCGCCTGACGTCGACCGATAGGGAGGAAAAACAAACCATGGCGCGGGATGGCCTCGTTGCCCGGGCGGAGATCGCCCGGGAAGTCATTTTCAGCGGCATACATGTGGCCACAGGTCGTGAACCTGCCGGCGTTCATCAAGTGCTTTGTCGTGGCCGTGCTGATCGTCGCCGGCTACGTGTTCGCACTGAACCACGGGCCGATTCCCTGGTTCGCACTCGTGCTTATGTTCGTCGGCGGTCTCAACGTGCTTCTGGTATATCTGCAAACGGCCTTCACCGAGATCATCATCGACACCGAGCGCATTAGTGCGGGCAAGGCACCCTGAACCGCCGCGTGTCGAGCTGTTCCGGATGCAGGATGTCACGTCGGTGCGGAATCGGCGCGGTGGTGGTGATGACGGGCGACTCGAATAATCCGGCCTGGCACCGGCCAGGGATGAAGTACGCCGAGCAGCTGCGCGACGATCTGAACCGGGCCGCCATTGCGCTGCGTGATCTCAAGGGCGATCGCGAAGTGAACATGGGGCGCGTCTGAGCCGGTGCGGGCAAAGTGCGCAACCTCCGTCCGTTACCGGCTACGCCGGTGTCCGCCGTCGGGCCCCCGGGCTGACGGATTTACATCAGAAAAGATCCGGATTCTCAACGACGACGATCGGCAAACTCTCGTCTGGCTGCGCACACATGTCGGCGACACGCGCGTGGCAGAGGCCGCGTGCCGACTGATCGCGCAACGTGAGACATCCGTCCGAACTTGGTCACAGCCCTACGTGTCGGCCGTCTGCCGATACCTCGGTGTGTGGCCACCGACGTCGCAAAGATCGCTGCGCGTCGAAGGGAATCACGCGGTCGCCGACCAGCACCTCGCGCAGATGCGCCAACTCCTCGCACAGCGCACGATGATGGTACGCAAGGTCGGCTGACTTTAGCATTCAGGATACGACTATGTTCGACTCATCACGTCGGAATTCTCGCTACCGCGGCGCATCGTCACGAGCGTGAGATCGCTTTCGAGCGAAATGGCTCGGGCTAACAGTGACGGGCGCAGTGTTCGCTGCCATCTGTATCGGAAGAAATCGGGCTTCTTTGTTGCTGTCTTTGTACGCGCGCTGAGGCTACCCTGCTCTGAACGGGGGCGTAACTCCCGCCACTAGGGAGGGAGCATGAACAAGTACGATCCAGACTCGCATTGGGGTTCGACGTCATCGACCGTAAGCCTACACACCAACCAAACGCTTGCCGTTTCGTTGCCCCGCAACGCACGCGTTACAGCGGTGGAAGGGGTGGTGCAGCTTGTGTTTCGCGACCCGACGTTGGACTGGCTCGGCGAAGCGGCGCCAGTCAACAGGTTGAAACTCCACGAAGGCGACTCATACGTGATAGAGCATTCGTGCTATGCGACAGTGTCTGGCGCATCTTCCGCTGTCGCGTCGGTCCATATTCAGGTCCCAAGCACCGTGCCTGTTGCCGTGCGGTTGCGCACGTGGTTCGCACGTCGCACGCTTCTGAACCGCGCGAGCGCGGTCCTGCGAAAAGCCCGCTGAGAATCGTCGACACGCATCGGCGCTCCAGCGAGCATTACAGGTTACCTCGGAGACCCTGTGTCGATCGCATGAAGCACCGACAGCGCAATACCTGTCGTCGCCGTTTCGAGCTCCGTGAGACTTGGATAACTCGGTGCGATGCGGATATGGCGATCGTGCGGGTCCTTCCCGTTTGGAAACGCGGCGCCTGCTGCGGTCAGCGTGATTCCCGCTTCGGCCGCGAGTGCCACGGCCCGCGCCGCGAAACCGGCCGGCATTGACAGGTCGATGAAGTAGCCGCCTTTCGGGTTCGTCCAGTTCACGTCGCCGCGGCCGCGAAACGCGTCGCGAAAAATCGTCTTCACCAAGTCGAATTTTGGCGCGAGACTTTCGCGGTGGCGGTCCATCAATTGTTCGACGCCCTGCCGATCACGCAGGAAACGATGCGAAAAACGCGACGCCCGCACCCGCAAACGTTACCTTCGATAACGACGCGAAAACCACCGCCCGGTCTTCATTGCCAGCCTCACCGCACGCACGAACGACATTGCACGTGGAAAGTTTCTCGTTGGTCAGATGGTGAAGCCGATATGCGTCGTCCCACAGCAGCCTGAAATCCTGCGCGGCGGTGCGCATCGACGAGGGACGTCGCACGAAGTCGTCGGAATATACTGCACCACTCGGATGTCTGTAGAGTGGTACGCACCGGATACCCTTGACGCTCGCATCGCGTTCGACAATGGCTTCAACCCGATCCATGTCGGGGCCGTCTGCCTTCAACGGGACGTTGATCATTCGGATGCCTAATGCTTCGCAAATCGCGAAGTGGCGATCGTAACCGGGAACAGGGCAGATCACGGAAACCGACTGCGCCTCTTTCCACGACCTATAGCCCGGCATGCCGAACAGCATCCCCGCTGCAAGGAAGTCGTACATGAGTTCTAAGCTCGAATTGCCGCAGGCAAGAACCTGCTGCGTGGCGAGATCAAGTAAAATCTGCGCCCAGCGTCCGTGCCTCGGGAAGACCCTGCAGAACTCCGTAGTTGCGGCAATCAGTTCCATCTGCGGCACGAAAATCGCCGGCGGACAGGACGCTCAACATTCCCGCCGACAACGACAGTTGCTCGGGCGAAGGCTTGCCGCGAGACATGTCGATGTGATGTTTCTGCTTCCGAAATTCGTCATATCCGTTAGTCATGCTGTCTCCGTCATTGCTATCCAGCTCGTTTCTCAGCTTCGCACTTGATTGAACCACTGCTGTACGCTCGACCGCGACCATTGACGCTCGACGTAGCGGACGATCTTCGGTGGCACCGGGTCGCCGCACGCCACGAGTCGGTTCAGCATCAGCGCGAAATCGGTATCTGCGATGCACCAGTCGCCGAACACGCCATAGCGATCGTCGCGGATCAATTGGTCCGCCGCCGCGAGGAGCTTGTCGCACGCCAGTTGGGCCGGCTCCGACAATGGTTTGACCGGCTCCGGAAAATAGATCCGGTCGGCCTGGCGCTCACTTTTTAGCGGCATGAAATCGCTACGGATCCATGCCTGAAGCTGGCGCGCTAGCGCACGCGTCTCACGGTCCGCCGGCAGGACAGTTGCATGCTTCGGCGCGGGATAGACTTCGTCCAGATACTCGGCGATCGCCGACGACTCGGACAACGCGAAGTCGCCGTGCAGCAGCGTTGGTACGCGGCGTGTTATCGAGATCTCGCGATACGCGGAGCTATGCTGCTCCTTGTTCTTCAGATCGATGGTGCGCAGTTCGAAGCGGAGGCCTTTCTCTTTCAGTGCGACGAAAGCGGACATTGCGAACGCGCTGACGTAATCGGCGCCGACGTACAGATAGATCGGATTCAGGCTCATTTCCGTTTCCTTAAAAGCGGTTGGAATAGAAGTACTCATGTACGACGAAGCGCGGGCCGTCCCCAGCTGGCGGAACGCCCATGCTTCGTTGAGGTTCAGCTGTTCGCGCGAGCGCGTTCCGCATGTGCCGCGCCTTTCCACAGCACCGCGATACCGGCTACGACCAGCAGCGCAAGCACGATCCACGCAGGACCGTAGCCGAAGTGGTCAACGATTACGCCAAAGAGCGGCGGCATGATGCAGATCGAGATCATGTTGATCGTCATCGAGAAGCTAATCGTGGAAGCGACCGCCGACTTCGGCGCCATCTCCGCGATCTGCAACAGATACAGCGGATACCAGCCGACGCCGAATAGCCCGATCACGCAGAAGATCGCGGTCAGTGCGACGTTTGTCGTGCTGGTCGGTAGCACCAGCAGCGACATGGTCGCAGCGATGCAAATGGCCATGCTGAAACCAAGCGAGCGCACTCGGCGATTCGGCCAAAAACGGTCGCTGGTCCACGCGAGACCGACGCGTCCCAGAATACCGAGCCATTGCGATACTGAGAATAGCAGTGCGGCGGCGACGACCGAGTAGTGGAAACGCGCGGCGACGAACGGAATTGCATGCGTCGCGAACGTGTACTGGAACGTGACCATCACCGCGCCGGCCAGCATCACCGGCCACAGTGCCGAATAGCCGGCAACGAGCTTGACGGCCTTCACGAGATTCGGCGGCGCAGCGGCGGGCAAGCCGCCCTGCATGCCCCGTTCATCACGATGCATTAGGCCGAACAGGATGCCACCGGCGATGCCGACCGCGCCCTGCACCGCAAGCGCGGCGCTCCAACTGTACGTTGCCGCGATCAGCGGCAGCGCCATCGCGGCAACCGCGGTGCCGAGCGGCAGGCCAGCCTGTCGCACGCCGGTCGCCATACCGCGTTCGTGCGGCGGAAACCAGCGGACGATTGCCCGCGTGCCGCCCGGCTGCACCGACGCATACGAGGTACCGACCAGGACGAAGAACAGCAGCAATACCGAGAAGCTAGTCGATACGACCGATCCGGCGAGTGCCGCGGCGCCCATCAGTACCATCGTGAATGCGACGACATAACGCTCTCCGAAGCGATCGATCAGCCAGCCCAGCATCAGCATCGTCACAACCTGGCCACCGTTCAGCGCAGAGACCGCCAGAGCTGCGGTTGCTTCGGACAGGTGAAACGCGTTCTGGAGGGACGGAATCAGCGTGTAGATGCCTTGCGCGGTAATCGACGCCGCCGTCTGCGCGAGCGCGGCGACTCCAAGCACGATCCAGCGGTACCTGTCGCTGCAGTCCGGCGGCAGATCGACAGGCGGATGGTTAGTGACGCTCATGAATGATGTCCTGTTTCCGACGGTTCGCCTACGGCTTCGCTGGCAATCTGGTTACCGAGCCCGGTTTGCTGCGGCAGGTTGCTGGCGCTGAACAGGATCAGCGTATCGTTCGGATCGCAGTGAAATCCGTGCTCGCACCACGCAGGCACGAGCAGCAGGTCGCGCGCTGCGAGCCGCACCGGATCGCGGTCAGCACCGAGGTACGCCGTACCGCTGCCGGACTGCACGACGAACAGATGCCACCATGCATGCGCATGCGGTTGCGTCGATGCTCCGGCCTGCACGACCTGAACGTTGACGGCCATGCCGGGCAAGATCTCGCAGCCGGCCGCCGCGCCGTCTGTTGACAGCGTGAACGTGCCCCGCTCTCCGTGCTGTGTCGAGGAGAGTTCGGCAGCGATGTCCGGCCACGACCACGCGACCGCGCCCTGCGAAACGGCGGCGAAATGGCCGCGGTACCGACTGTAATCGAACAGTTGGCCGCGGATGACGGTGTTGGTCATGTCAGTTGTCCCTCTGCGCCGATCGCGCCCGGCCACCGGGAAGAGGATCCTCGTGCAGGCAGAACGTGTTCGGGTCGCTGCCGAAGCGCGGAAACGCTGTCGCGACGAGCGGATCGTGACCAGGGATCACGTGGTCGGGACCGTCGGCGAGCGCGTCTATCGTTTCGAACGCGTCGAGCATCTTCGCGAGGTCGTGCAAGATTGGGAATGGGCGCCGTCCGCGCACGTTTGCCCACAAATGCGCGGCATCGGCGGCGAGCACCAGGTTGCCGCGTCGCGTCGCGACGCGAACCACCTGGCTGCCCGGGGTATGGCCGCCGACGAGGCACATCTCGATGCCAGGCGCGAACGTCGTCGTGCCTTCGTGCACGGCGAGTCGGCCGTCGTACAGGATGGCGACGGCCTGCATCACGTCGTCGCGCTCGTAGATCTTGCGCAGTTGCTTATGCTGCATATCCGCGCCGGTGCAGAAGCGCAGTTCGGCACCCTGCAAGTGGACGCGCGCATTCGGAAACAGGTCGAGGTTACCCGCGTGGTCCCAGTGCAGATGAGTGATGATCACGTCGGTCACCTTCGCCGGATCGATATTCAGCCCAACCAACGCGTCGGCGGTCGAGCGGACCATCTGCCGTTCTCTGCGCACGCCGGTCGACACCGGAAACGCGGTGTCGACGACGATCGTGCGCGTACCGTCGCGGATCACCCAAAAGAAGTAGTCGAGCGGCATCGATGCGTCGGGCGGCTCGCAGCATGCGTCGAAGAAGAAATTTTCGCGTGCGGTGCGCTGCGCGTTGCTGCCGATACGAAGCGCGTACACCTCGTACAGCGGCGTTGCCAAGTCGGTCATGTATGGATTCCGAAAGAGATTGGGCGATGCTGGTGTCAATGCGCGTGCTGCGTGGCTACGGTGTTTGCGGCGGTCGTCGCACGGCCCGTGCTCGTAGTGCCGTTGCCAAAATCGAAGTCCAGTTCGCCGAGAATGCCGAGCTCGTCCGCGAGCCGGTGCAACCCGCTGTAATCGCGGGTCAGCGCGCTTTCCTTGCCGGGTTGCTGGCAGTCTCGAATGATGTTGGCCGCGTTGGGCACATTCAGTTGTCGCAGGATCGCTTCCCACATCGAGAAGTCCTGCGCGACGAACGCGCGCAGCGCGACCGGCAGCGTAGCGATGAAGAAAGTCTTCTGACTCGGCGTAAGACGATTGAATACGACCTTGCCGATCTCACCGAGCGTCTTGCTGTGCGCGTACTCGTCGCGGTTGTGCAACTGCGCGACGCTGCGATTCTGTGGCTGGATCGTCTGGTCGTCGGCGAGGATATCGAGGAACGCGTTGACGCTGATCTCCGCGACCGTCGCGAACGCGACCGCCGCGAGCTGCTTTTCCCAAGGTTCGACCAGTTGCTGCTTCAGCTTCTCGAGTTCGCGGTAGGTGACCGACATGGGCAGGTCCATGTCGGTGTCGATCTGCCGCTGGCGTCGCGTACGCTGGATCGCGTTCAGGTGCATCAGCGTGTGATAGTGCTCATCGATCAGCGTCTGCCGGATCGATTCGGTAAAGATCCAGTCGTCGCCGGGCAGGATGTCGCTTGCCAGATAGTTCAGCGCCGGATTCACCACATGGTCTTCGGCTGCGACCGTGCGGCGGTTATAGCCGATCCAGCCCCACGTGAGAATGTCCTGCTTCACGGGATCGTCGAGCCGCTGGACGCCTTCGTGCGTGAAGAACGGCACGAGCGCGACCGGATAGTCCGGCCTGCCCGCGTCGAACTCACCGTCCACGCGGAATTTCTCCATGTCGCAGACAGTTGCGCGGCGGGGCCAGGCGTTGTTCAGTTGCGCGATCAGTGCCTTGTTTGCATTCGTCATTGCATGGTCCTTCAATTAGCTTGTTTGCACCCAGTAGCGTGTCAGATGGCGTGCGGGGTCCGAAAACGTGCTCCGCGAGTGAATCAGGCGGTGGTTGTCCCAAACCAGCAGATGGCCGTCCGGTATCAGCACGGGCGTGGCGTCTGATTCGAAATAGGCGGCCGCGAGCGTCGCGAGACGCGCGAGCGGATCGTTCGGGTCGAACTGCCCCGATGCGTTGTTCAACGCAGCCTCCGACGGATTCACGTCACCGTAAAGGAACTGGTTGTAGCTGAAGCGGAAGATCGATCGGCCGTTCTCGCCGCTCAGGATCGGCACGGACAGCGTCTGCCGAGACGTGGCGCCGGGCGCCAGCGTGGCGGCGAACTGCACGGGTACCTCATGGATATATCGCTGCAACTCCGCGTCGAGCGATTGGCAGAACGCTACTCCGTCCGCGAGACGCGTATGGCCCTGTCCACAGCGTGCCTGACGGTGGCAGTGCAGCGCAAGGTAACGCGGCGGCGGAGAACCGACCGGCACTTCGGTGTGCGGACCGATGCCGTTCCGGCTCTGCGAGTACGGTACCTTCTCGAATCCGGGTTTCACCTTTACCTCCCAGGTGTCCTCGCCGTTGTATTGCGGCACGATCGAGCCGAACCGTGCGAGTGTGGCCCGCACACCGTTGTCGAGAGCCTGCGGCGGCAGCACGGTCCACCCTTGCCTGTCCAGTTCGTCGCAGGCTGCGTCAAACGGCGAGGCGGTGTCAGTCATATCGAAAGCAATCGCGTTACTCATGGACTGAGGCTCCCTGAAGATTGCGCACGACGCCCGAATACGCGGTCATCAGATCGAACGTGATCGCCGACGGCGTGAACGCGTGCTGGTCAATACGGCTTACCGGGCACACCTCGGCGGCGGTGCCGGTCACGAAGCACTCGCTGAACGAGTCCAACTCGTCAGGCAGGATCGTACGTTCGATCACCTTAATGTTCTGTCCGCGGGCGAGTTCGATTACCGTCTGCCGTGTGATGCCGTCGAGGAAGCAGTCGGGCGTCGGCGTATGCAGTTCGCCATCGCGCACGAAGAAAACGTTCGCGCTTGTCGCTTCGGCGATCCAGCCACGCCAGTCGAGCATCAGCGCATCCTGATAGCCGTTCGCTTCCGCGTGGTGCTTGGACAGCGTCGCGATCATGTAATGGCTCGACGCTTTCGCCTGATAAGGGCTCGATGAAGGAGGCGGGCGGCGCCACGTCGCGGTTTCGAGTGTGATACCGCGCTTCTTCGCTGCCGGATCGAAGTAGCTCGGCCAGCTCCAGCACGCGAGCGCGACATGGATGCGGCTCGCACGCGCCGAGGTCGAGATCTGTTCGGAACCGCGCCATGCGACCGGCCGCACGTAGCCGTCGACAATGCCGTTCAGTTCGATCAGCTTGGCTGTCGCCGATTCGAGTTCTTCCTTCGAATACGGCATATCGAAGTCGAGAATCTGCGCAGAGCGATACAAGCGGTCAGTGTGCTTGCGTAGCCGGAACACGTTGCCAGAATAGACGCGCTCGCCTTCATACACGCAGCTCGCGTAGTGCAGCCCGTGTGTGAGTACGTGGATCTTCGCGCTCTTCCATTCGACGAACTCGCCGTCGAGCCAGATATGTCCCTTGCGTTGGTCGAACGGAACGGTTGGGGTGCCTGTCATGCGAACTCCATATGCAGCGCTTCGTCGCGCGGAAAAATGTGTGTGAGGCCAAGACGCTGTGCTTCCTGGGACAGGCCGCGCAGTTCGTCGTCGTTCAGTGGAATGCCTTCCTGAGTGCGGCGGGCGATCGACGCCTTCTGCGGATCGCCGGCGACCTGCACGCACTCGCCGTCGACGGCGGGCGTCTCGCGGATCGTCTGCATGAGCTCGGATACGCCGGCGGTGAAATCGTCGAGCGAGCCGAAGCGCGCCGGATCGATCGCGATCAGGCAATGGCCGATCTGGCGACTGCGGTCGTACGGTTCGGCATCCAGATGCGACAGCTGGTAATCGAACGGCATCGACGTCAGCAGGCAACTGAGGATTTGCACCATCATCGCGAGGCCCTGGCCCTTGTAGCCGCCGAGCGTCGCGAGCGATTCGACGAGCGCGGGGTCGCTGACCTGCCGGCCGTCGCGGTCAAGCGCCCAGCCGGACGGTAGTTCGACCCCGTTGCGGCGGAAGTGCTTGACTTGCGAGTACGAGATCTGGCTTGTCGCCATGTCGAGGAGGTACAGGTCAGTGCCGCGTGCCGGCGCGGCGAAGCAGATCGGGTTGGTGCCGAACATCGCGCGCTTCGCGTTGAATGGCGCCATCCGCGCGGCGGCGCTCGTCGTTACGATGCCGACCAACCCTTGCGACGCGATTCGCTCGCCGTACACAGAGGCCGCACCGAAGTGATTCGAATTTGCGACGGCGACCACACTGACGCCGTACTCACGTGCGAGTTCGTTCGCGAGGTCAGCGGCATGCGTGCCGGCGACAACGCCGAGCGCCGAATCCGCGTCGACGAGCGCTGTGCCGTGAAACTGCCGGATCGTCTGTATTTTCGGGCGCGTGTTGCTGCGACCTTCGTCGAGCTCGCGCAAATACAGCGGCAGCAGCCGCACGCCGTGCGTGTCGATCCCCATCAGCGATGTGCGGATCAGCCCTTGTGCGAACCAAATCGCGTGCTGTTCGCTCAGGCCGCGTTCGACCGCGGCTTTCTCGCAGAGTTGATAGAGCAGTTCCGCTTGGACTGATTTTTTCATCGTGTTAGCTCGCAATAACGAGTTGGTGTTCGGATGGATTTTCGCGGCGCAGATAGATCGGTTTCCGCGACGCCGATTCATCCTTGTCCTGAAAAAAGAACGCGGAATCGCCGAAAGCCGGCTGCAGATCGTCGAACCACACTGCGGCCGGGTCGAATTTCGCGAAAAACGGCTTGCGGACGCAGTCTGGATCGCGCGCCTGCAGGAACTGCAGCACGAACACCTTTTCGCTCGCGATCGTCGTGACGCCGTCGATCAACACCTTGCCGTAGAGCGTGCTCATAGACGGTCCACGCACCGTGCGCGACAGCCCGGACACGCCCTGATATGCCGCCTTGAAAATTTCGTAGGTCTCGACGAGCGGTAGTTCAAAATAACGCTGTGGACCGGTGTCGCGTTCAACGAACATGTAGTATGGAATCGCGCCGAGGCGCACGCCTGTCGTCCACAATTCTTGCCAAGCTTCGGGCGAGTCGTTGATGTGACGCACGATCGGTGATTGAATCCGCACCGTCGCGCCGGTGCCAGTGATCCGTTTCACAGCGCGCTGGGCGATTTCGGGGCGTAGCTCTGCCGGATGGTTGTAGTGCGCCATGATCGACAGGTTCTTGCCGTGACCGACGATACGTTCGAACAGACTCAGCACCGCGTCGGAGTCCTTGTCGGTAACGAAGCGCTGCGGCCAGTACGACACCGACTTCGTCCCGATCCGGATGTTCTGCAGATGAGGGATCGACAATAGCGGCTCGATATAACCGGCCAGCGATTCGGCATTCATCACCATCGGATCGCCGCCGGTGATCAGCACATCGGTGACTTCCGGATGGCGCGCGAGATACTGGCTCAACTCGGCCGACTCGCGCGCATTGAACTTCATGTCTTCCGAGCCGATGAATTGCGGCCAGCGGAAACAAAAGGTGCAGTAAGCGTGGCAGGTCTGACCGGCTGCCGGGAAGAACAGCACGGTCTCTTTGTACTTGTGTTGAAGCCCCGGTAGCGGCCGGCCGTCGAGCGTCGGCACGTTGTGTGTCATCTGCCCGGCCGGATGGGGATTCATCCTGTGACGCAGCATGGCGATAAATTGAGCGGCGGCGGCTTCACTCGACGGACTCGACAATAGTTGGCGCAGCCTACGGTAGTCCTCGGGCGGCAGCATGTCCGGGTGCGGAAACGTCAGACGGAACACCGGATCGTCCGGTACACGGTCCCAGTCGATCAATTCGCGCAATACGTATTCGTTTGTTCTGAACGGTAACACTTTAGATACCGATGAGAGTGCGTCTTTTACTTCCTGCGGAACACGCGACCAATACGGAGAACTAGAAATCGACTTGGCGTTATAGGCTTTGAATTTCTCTGCGTCCAAAATTTCTCCAGATATAGACAGTTCGGTTCTCTAACGTTTGTGAGTGCCGCCGTTGGCAGCGTTGAATAGTCTGGCCGGGTTTGTCGTGCGTCGTTGCATAGACCACGCGGTTGTGTCGACTCGTATTTGAACCCCACCAGATGGCCGTTTAACAACAGCGTGCCGCCGAGCACAGGACTTGACTACCTTTAGACGAGGAGGGCACTACATACCCGGTCGGCGGACATCAGGCGGCCATGGCTGCCTGATACGAATACGCGCCTTCGTCCCAGGCGAATTCGAGCGTTCATGCTGTCCAGCGTGGTACCTCGCGTAGAAACGAAGGCCATACCACGCAAGGCTTTGCGAAGGCTTGCGCGCCTTGACCCCCTTGTGCCAGATGAGTTCACATCGTCGTAGATTTTCTTTCTGTTTGATAGGCACAAGAAATTGGAAAATCGATAGGTGCAGTTCCAGATTCTGAACGACTGCTCCGGTATAGTTAGCGCCAACTGCATTTGTTATTTTTGAGACATGACAGGTTCTTGATATATATGAAACGGATGCTCGACCCACGCGCGGATCTGCGCCTTGATTCGCTCGACCTGGATCAGCAGATCCTTCAGCGAACCTTCGCGCATCGCCTTGATCTTTCCGCGCTTGATAGCCACGCGCCACTTCACCGGCCTGCCCTTCATCTCGTCCCGTTTATCCACGCCCGCGTAGCCGGCATCGCCAAACGCTTCCTGCTCATGTCCGTGCAACAAAGCACGGGCCTGCGAAACATCCGATACGTTGGCCGCCGTGCCCACAACGCTGTGAACCAGTCCAGAATCGGCATCGAATCCGATGTGCGCCTTCATGCCGAAGTGCCATTCGTTGCCTTTCGTCGTCTGGTGCATCTCCGGGTCACGGCTCTTTTCGGCATTTTTGGTCGAGGGCGACGCCTCAATGATCGTCGCGTCGACCAACGTGCCTTCCTTCATCAGCAACCCGCGTTCGCACAGCGAAATGCCGATCTCATCGAACATCTTGCGCGTCAGGTCATGCTCGAGCAGCAGACGCCGGAACTTGACCAGCGTGGTTGCGTCCGGCACGTCCTCGACCGCCAGATCGATGTCCGCGAACGCACGCATTGCAATGCTGTCGTAAAGCGCATCCTCCAGCCTTTTTGTCCAACAGCCCGTATCACTGCTGCAGAAAATAGATCCGCAGCATACGTTCCAAGCCAATCGTCGGTCGGGCTCGCTTGCCCTTCGGGTAGTACGGCTCGATCGCCGACAGCAAGCGCGCCTAGGGGACAACCTGCTCCATCTCGGCCAGAAAGCGCTGCCGTTTTGTTACGCGCTTCTTGCCCGCACTTTCCGCTTGTGCAAAACCGATCTGCCACTTCATCGTCGTGGATCCGTTCCGTGAACCTCTTTCTACATCGCCCTCGGCCACCTCTGCGATGAGCGCCGAGCCTCATAAATCCGTGTTTCCTTAGCCTACTGAAACCCTTATCTGAAAAGCGTTTCGGCGATTTAACATTTCATGCGATTGCCCTGGATATAGAACGTGAACAAGAAATATCAGTTGATTGCAGAACACTATGTGAAGGCCATCGCTAGTGGCTCTCTTGGGGAAGGGGCGAGAATGCCTTCGTTGAGAGATATCATGACTCTGCATCGTGTCTCCATATCAACGGCGGTCGAGGCGTGTCGGGTACTCGAAAAGCTGGGCCATGTCGAAGCGAAGCCGCGAGTCGGCTATTTCGTTCGCGGTCCAATGCAAGCACCATCGCGGGTGAGAGGGATGCTGGAAAAGGACGCGGACGAAACCGATCAGCGGATCGATCCGGCGGACTATGTCGGAGTGCATGAACGCATTTCGGTCACGCTCGCCCGGGGTCTTCAACGTCCCCTGAAAGTCGATCTGGCTGGGGCGGTATGCGCGCCCGCTCTGTATCCAGGCGCTGCGTTGCGCGACAGGATGTTGCGCATCCTTCGCGCGAGGTCGAACTTGTACGATTCCGGCCCGCGACCGGATGGCGTACGCAAACTGAAGGAGGCGATCTCGCGTTTTTCGGTGAGCCGCGGGATGCACGTCGACTCGGATGCGATTCTGGTCACGCACGGTTGCAGCGAGGCACTGGCGCTTGCTTTAAGGGCGGTCGCCGCACCGGGTGACGTAGTCGCAATCGAATCGCCGACCTATTTCGGGATACTTCAGGTAGTCGAATCTCTCGGTTTGAAAGCGATCGAGATTCCCACGCATCCTGACACCGGCATATCTGTCGACGCGCTCGAATTTGCGATTGCGCACATGAGCAGCATTCAGGCGGTTGTATGCATGCCATCCGTGCAAAATCCGCTCGGCAGCGTAATGCCGGATGCCATGAAGGCCAAGTTGGTCGAGCTATGCGAAAAGCATGATATCGCGGTAATTGAAGACGACACATATGGCGCGTTTTTGCCGAGTCCGGCGAATTCGAGGCCCGTTAAGGCATGGGATAGGAGCGGCAATGTGATCTATTGCAGCTCGTTCAATAAATCTCTTTCACCTGGCTTGCGAGTTGGATGGCTAATTGGCGGAAAATGGCACAAGAAGATCGAAATGCTGATGTATGCGGTGTCGCGCCATCGAGAAGAAATGTCGCAGCTGGTCGTGGCGGACTTCATGGTCGGTAGTGCATTCCACCGGCATATGCGACGGTTGAACGCGTTGTTGACGCAGCAGCGCACGCAGTTCGTCGAAGCTATACTCAAGCATTTCCCCGCCGGCACCGAAGTGACCCGGCCCGAAGCGGGGCTGCTGGTGTGGGTACGCCTACCCGGCGAGCTGAACACCGACACGTTGTTCGAAAGCGCGTTGTGCGAAGGCATTCGGATCTGTCCGGGTTCGATCTTCTCCAACACGAACAAGTTCAGCGATTGCCTGCGGCTCAGTTACGGCACGCCGTTCGATGCACGCATCGAATCTGCGCTCAAGACGCTGGCGCGGCTTGCTCGCGAGGCTTAAAGCGTTGCCGGGTGATCGGCCAGACATTTCCAGCTTGCAGTCCGGCATTGCTAAATGAGAACGAACCGATCAAGCTGCCGGAAGATCCGGGCCTGGTGGGCTATCTCGCCAGAACGATCGGCTTGGGTGCGGCAATCGGCATGTTCGCGGACGGTGCGTATCTCGTGGTATTGATCGCCGTGTTTCTGCTGCCTGAAACGAAAGGCCGCGGGATTTTCCTGATCGGGGTTGACATCGTGGCTGGCGTGATATCGCAGATATCCAGCGTCAGTTCTTTCGTCGTTCGAGTAGGCATGAACATCCTGGTGTCAGTGAAGAGATTGATCGATTACAGCGTGAAGGCCCGTGTGAAACCGGGTGGCACGGGTGTCGATATGGCGAATGTGAAGATGAGGTGATTTTGGAACAGGTCGATTGCGTCGTCATCGGCGCGGGTGTGCTGGGACTCGCGGTGGCGCGGGCGCTGGCTCAGGCCGGCCGCGAGGTCGTGATCCTCGAATGTGAGCGCGCCATCGGCACGGGGACAAGTTCGCGTAACAGCGAAGTCATTCACGCCGGCATCTACTATCCGCCGGGCTCAGCGAAGGCCCGGCTTTGCCTCGAAGGCAGGCGCATGCTGTATGCGTTTTGCGAGACGCACGCGTGGAGCATCGCCGCTGCGGCAAGCTCATTGTTGCGACCGAGAAGGCACAGCTCGCCGACCTCGAGGCGATTCATCGCAACGCCGCGGCTTGCGGCGTGGACGACCTGCAATGGCTCGACCGGGGCGGCGTGGCGCGGCTCGAGCCGGCACTTGCCGCGCATGCCGCGTTGCTGTCGCCGTCCACTGGCATCATCGACAGTCATGGCTTGATGCTCGCCTTGCAGGGTGACGCCGAAAAAGCCGGGGCGGTGCTCGCATTTCATGCGCGCGTCACCCAGGGACGGGTTGAAAGCAATGGCATTGCACTCGAAGTCGTGACTGACGGAGAGCCGGCGTGGTTACATGCGAACGCAGTCGTCAACAGTGCCGGGCTTTATGCCGTTGACGTGGCACGGACGATCACTGGTCTAACTGTTGAGCGTATCCCGCAGCGCTATTTCGCGAAGGGTAGCTATTTCAGCTGCACCGGACGCGCGCCGTTTTCGCATCTTGTTTATCCGGTGCCGGAGCCTGGAGGACTGGGTGTCCACCTGACGCTCGACCTGGGCGGTCAGGTCCGTTTCGGCCCGAACGTCGAATGGATCGATGCGGTCGATTACACCGTCGATCCCCACGACGGGGACGCGTTTTACGCCGCCGTGCGCCGGTATTGGCCAGACCTCGACGACGGAGCGCTGCAGCCAGGCTATGCCGGTGTCCGCCCCAAGATCGCAGGACCGGGCGAGCCGGCGGCCGATTTCCGCATCGACGGGCCAGCCGTGCATGGTGTGCCCGGCCTCATCAATCTGTTCGGCATCGAATCACCCGGTCTGACCGCGTCTCTCGCCATCGCGGCGCGCGTCATGAAACTCCTCTGAGTCGGCTTTGCTGATCGGCGTGACCGCCACGTGCAAGCGACCGTCCTGATCGAATGTGCGCACCAAAGCGCGGTCGAATGCGAGGCGGCATCGTGTCGCCGGCATGGAGTCAATCTCGACCACCAGCTCCATCTCCAACTTCGGGCTCATCTCCAACGCCGGAGCCGGTTATCCACAGTTTCGGTGGATAACCCTAGGTGCAACCCTGAGTAGAACCCTATTCCAGCGTCTTGCGGCGTCGTACTCGATCTCTTCCACTGGACGGAGCCATCTGCCGCAAACCGTAGAATGGCGAGCCGGTTCCCGCTTCAACACTCTGATGCGGGCCTGCTCAATTCCATCCAACCAGGAACCCCAAATCGTGGACCAAAGTGCGCGCTTGCTTATCCGAGAAGAGGAAGTTCTCGACGTACTGAACATCGTTAGACAGCTCACTACGCGAAAACGCGAAAAGAAAAAACAAACCCCAATAGAGCGGTGGTTCGAACGCGCAGCGTCTACCTTACTCACACATTCGATTGCTATCCTAGTTGCCTTGTTTTGCTTGGTTGCGATGAGCTGGATATTCCAGAAAGACGCCTTGCGAGATGCCCTGTATGTCACGAGCGTTCTTCTTGGAGGGCTTGAGTTGGCCATTGCTTTCATTGGCGTCGGTGGTGCAATTCCATTCTTCCACCGTTTGCGCAAGGCCCCCTTTGATCCTCTGCTGTCGTCCGTCTCGGAAGCTTCCCATTTGGATTTACCGTCAGTAAACGAGTTGGTACAACACGACCGCGAAGTCGTGAGCTTCGTCCTTGCCCACTATGCCCATGAGCGTCTCGCCTTCGAAAAGCGCGGCGGGATGCTTGCAGGCGCACTCGAGAAAGTCGGTCTATTTCCAGCGCTTGCCGCGTTCTTTGGTGTCGCGGCCACGGTGTGGGACCATACGGAGTTTCCCTTCGCTCGCGCACTTGTATTTGTGATTCCCGCGTTCTATTGCATGAATTTTTGGGCGTTGAGCCTTATGCAGAACATGGACCGAACTATTGCGATGCTTGAATATAGTCTGCAAGTGATTGACAACAAGGCATGAGACCACTGGTGACATCAAGCTAGTCGAAATCACTACGCCGCGCGCTTCGCGCCACCTAACGGGTATTTCCCAGCCCCGGAATCACCGACCGACTCACGCACCCGAAGTTCGGCTCGCTTCCGGGCCGTGTCCACACGCCGTCGAGGTGCATACCCTCATTGATCGTGTAACGCTTGCCGTCGGCGGCCCGATGCGAAGGACGCGGGTGCCGGCCGCCGTGGCTGTGCATCCAGATCGCCTCGGTGATACCGAGCCCCTCCTGCCGCACACGCACCACCGTCGCGGTCGCCTTGCTGTTCTGGTCGCGCGCGATGAACGCGGCGCGCTTGCGTGTCAACGCATACCGCTCCCGCAACTCATCGGTCAGGCCGCCGAGGTCCCGTCCGGGCTGCACGCTGCGCATCACCGCACCTTCGACATCGGCCAGGTGCTCAGCGGCGATCGAGCGGATCAGTCCGACGTTCTCGCCGATGGTGGCCTGCAGCGCGTCGTTGGCCTCGCGCGTGAGCCGGAAGTCGACCGCAAAGCCAGCGCGGCTGAGCGACGACTGGAACGCGGCATCGGCCCGGCCCATCGCGCTGCCTGCGAACTGCTGCGCCAACGTTGGTGAAATCTCGTCAAAGCGCCGCTGCCAACGTCGCGCCAGCTTCACAATCGTTCGGCGCAGCGTCATCGCGGGGCTCGCGTCTTGGGCGACATTGCTGGCCCCGTCACCGGCGAGTTCAGGCTCGTTCGCCCGGTAACATGCGCGCAGCCAGTACCCGAGGCTCGCCTGCATCAGATCGATCAGGCGCACCAGCCGCCGCCGATACGCGGCCTCGACGCCTTGGTTCGGGCGCACCGCGACGAGCGTCACCGGCTTCGTGGTCGGCGCCACGCTGGAATGGGGCATCGCACGACGCGTGGGTCGCTGAGCCACACTTCGGATCGCGTTCATCACGCGTGCTGGAATTTCAGCTCTGCGCCACCCGCCGTGCGCAGTTGCTCCAAAGGCGGCTCGGGCGCTTCCTCGTTGAGATCCAGCGACGAATAGGGGCCGTCCTCCTGGGCCGCCAGCCGCATGCGCGCCTCTTCCGGGCTGATCACGCCCGCGTTGATCAGTCCAATGCCGGTGTCGGACTCGACCTCGCGCATGTCGGCCAGTTTCTCTTCCGACAGCGTCCACAGCGGCACGTAGCCGAAGCCGATGTCCGGATCGATCGCGCCGAACAGTGACAGTTGAATCACATTCAGCAGGCGCGAGAGCGGCGCGGTGAACAGCCACTCCTGCTGCGCCTCGATCCACGCGTAGAAAGTGCGCAGCTCGCCCTCGCTGGTCGCGTTCAGTCCCGAGGGCGTGATGCCCAGCAGCACGATCAGCGGAATGCCCGTCACTGCCGCCATGTGCTCCTGCGACTGCGCTTGCAGGCGATCTAGGCTGCCCAGCGGTGCCGACACGTTGGCGAAGTCCTCCGTGTCGCGGTCGATCATCATCAGGTGCCGGTTGTCGCGCGCTGGTTTAACAGCACCGCACGCCGCAGCATCTGCTCCGCGCCTTCGGCGTTGAGCACCGCCGCAAGGTTGGTCTTGAGCACCATCGTGGAAAACGAATGCAGCAGGTCCGACACGCTCTGGCGCGTTCTCAGCCAGTTGTCGACGTACGGCTTGGCGATCTGCGACAGGCTCAAGCCGCCGAACGCATACGTAGGCTTAAGCATGTCCGGCACCGGGCGCGACACGAGCGTGAGCAGCCGGCTCGCATGGACCTGACGGTTCATCACGAACCACGTCTGCGGCTGGTAGAAGTCGCCGCGCAAAGGATCGGTCGAGTTGTACACGCCCGGATAAGTCCAGATCGGCTCGACGATCCGTAAGCCCTTCAGATTGCCGATGCCGATCCTGGCGGTGCTGTTGGCCAGGGGCGCGACGAATTCCTCGGGAGGGTCATCGCCCGTGTCGAGGAAGATCTGCGCGCGCCCGAAGAAACCATCCTGTTCGGCCGTCTTGCGAAACGCCGCCTGCGCGCCAAGGCGCTTCATCTCGGCATCGATCGCCGCGATCTTCTCGCTCTTGTCGTCGTCGCCTGTACCGTGCAGGCGGATCCACTTGCGCGTCATCTCCTTGGCGAGAATCTCCGCGGGCCGACGGTACTCAGGGCGCTGCGTGAGTTCGGCCAGATATGGATAGCCGAGGAAGCCGAGCCCTTCGCTGAAGGCGTCCGATAGTCCGCTTAGCGCCCAGCGAAAGTTCGCATCGCACGCGGAATCGCACGCAAGCTTCGCGTCTTGGGCGATGACACCGGGTGCGGCCTGCGGCAGCGTGAACGCCTGAACCCGCGGCAGCGGTGCGCCGAGCACGCCGAGAGCTGATTCCCGGATGTCGCGACCATCGAGCACAGGTGGTTCTATTTGCCGAGGTGGTTCTTCCGGGCGGCCTCGCCAAAATTTGAAGAACGACATTGTGGCGCGAGAGCTTACTCAAGCTCAACTGCATCCAGAGACAGAAGTCAGACGTGGCTCGCTAGCGCCAATTAACGCCCATGTTCAGATCGTCGAATCGGATATTCCGTGCCCTATAATCGCGCCGCGCCGGGTCAGAGCTTCCCAAGCCTAGGAAAGCTTACATCTAGGATAGGAACATGAATTCATTAAAACGGCCAAACTCGCTACTGCTTGCTCTCTTGCTCACTTTGTTCCCGCTGAGCAGTCGTGCGGACGTGGGCAATCTCGGCGCCCTCGCCATACCCGCACTCAGCGTCGCGGCTACCGTTTGGGCTTTGCTGACTGTCTTCGCATTTTTCCTACTTCGCCGTCGACTGACACTGGCCAAACGGATTAGCGCGTCCATTCTATTGTTCTTTTCCCCCGTGCTTTGGCTCGCACTCATAGGGCTTAAGGGATATGCGTTCGGCGAGTTCTATTCTGAAGTCACCGAGACCACGCACGAGCCCGTGTCAGCCGCCAGCGCCACATTCCCTCCGGGCAGTCGCGCGCATTACGAGCAAACCGGCGGCTTCTTTGGTTGGCACGCGCGGCGGGAACTGTTGGATATCCAGAACCCTCAACCGGTTAAGCTGGGCGACCTACGTATCGATGGACTTAAGCTCGATCGTTACTCTGCTCAGCTTCATTTGTCGCTAAGCCAGAATCAAATGCTGGACGGTTGGCTATGTGCAGCTGGTGAATACACGATCGTAGATGCCACATCCAACGGATATGAACTGAACTCATGCTGGCTCGCTGCACCGCGCGAGTGGCATGGGAAATCGGTGCCATCTGGCACCTACGTCTCACGCGACGGCTACGGCGGCTGGCTGTTCGCCTCGATGTACAGGCCCGGCACACCATTGCCCTCCCCTCAGTAGTGCGTCAGACATTCCGCAGCGGCGCTCGCTTCGACGTCAAATCGATCCCGTGAAGACGCCAACGATGTCCAGGCATTCACACCGCCGCTAGCGCCGCATCCGGAATCCGCATCGGCCGCCGCGCTATCAGCAGCGCGAACGCCCGTGACAACGCATCGACCTGATCGTCGTGCGTGCCGAACGGAAAGCCGCGTAGCTCAGCAACTCGTCCGCCGCCGTATCGCGATCAACGGCGTCGCCGATCTTGACGCCCTTTGCTGACGATGGCTTCGAGTTCGGCATCGCTCATGGACTGCACGAGAACCGGCCCGCCGTTCGCGCCCGAGAGTTCGACCGCCTGAGCCGTCTCCTTCCAGCGCGCGCGACACTTGAGCCAGAAGATCGCAGCAATGGTGTCGCCGCCGGTCGCTTTGTTGTAGAGCCACTGCGCGACGTTGCTGTTAGCGCGCACCGCGCCCTCCAGCAGTTCCTGCGCGAAGTGCGCCCGCAATGTCTGCTCGGTCACGTGCCGACCGCGTGCGCCGGTCACCAGCGCGCAGATCTCCGACACTGAAGTGCGTGGGTTTCCGTGGTGTGTTGCGGTGACCCACTCCAGCCATTCGCGCTAACCGATCCGACAACCGTTGCCGGCTCGATAACGGCCATCGCATCGCGTGGAACTTCCAATGCAGGGCTGAAAAGCAGGCGCGTCCAAACCGATATCAAACGGCCCTATCCTTCGACACCGGCGGTGTGCTACCGACCGGCAAGTCCAATCACATATTCGAATAATTCGGACCGCCTCCGCCTTCCGGCGTGACCCATACGACGTTCTGCATCGGGTCCTTGATATCGCACGTCTTGCAATGCAAGCAGTTCTGCGCGTTGATCACAAGGCGCTCGCCCCCATCGTCGTTCTTCGCAAACTCATACACCCCGGCTGGGCAGTAACGCGATTCCGGCCCGGCATAGATCTGCAAGTTAACACTCACCGGCGCGGTCGAATCTCTCAGCGTCAGATGAGCCGGCTGGTTCTCTTCATGATTCGTATTCGAAATAAACACCGAAGACAACCGATCGAACGTCAGCTTGCCATCCGGCTTCGCATATTCTATTGGCTTGAACTCCGAAGCCGGCCTGAGCATCTCATGATCCGAATGCCGGTGATGCAGCGTCCACGGCACATTACCGCGCAGCAGCTTCTGTTCGATGCCGACCATCAGCGTGCCGAGGAAGAGCCCTTTGCTCATCCACTGCTTGAAGTTGCGCGCGCGATACAACTCGCCATGCAGCCACGACGTCCTGAAGCTTTCCGGATACGCGGCGAGTTCGTCGGCCTCGCGGCCCGACTGCACCGCGTCGAAGGCGGCTTCGGCTGCGAGCATGCCGGTCTTGATCGCCGCATGCGAACCCTTGATCCGCGATGCGTTCAGGAAACCCGCATCGTCGCCGACCAGCGCACCGCCGGGGAAAACCAGCTTCGGCAGCGACATCAGGCCGCCCGCTGTGATCGCCCGCGCGCCGTACGACAGCCGCTTGCCGCCCTCCAGAATGGCGCGGATCGCCGGATGCGTCTTGTAGCGCTGGAATTCCTCGAACGGCGATAGATAGGGATTCGTGTAGCCCAGCCCCACCACGAAGCCGACCACGACCTGGTTGTGATCCATGTGATAGAGGAACGAGCCGCCGTACGTGTCGTTGTCGAGCGGCCAGCCGGCGGTGTGCATCACGAGCCCCGGCTTGTGCCTCGTCGGATCGATCTCCCACACTTCCTTGATGCCGATGCCGTAGACCTGCGGATCGGCGCCATCGCTCAGGTTGAACCGGTCATTCAATCCACGCCCCAGATGCCCGCGCGCGCCTTCGCAGAACAACGTGTACTTCGCGTATAGTTCCATGCCCGGCTGGAAGTGCGCGGTGGGGCGACCATCCTTGCCCACGCCAAGGTTGCCGGTCGCGACGCCTTTCACCGAACCGTCGTCGTTGTACAGCACTTCAGCGGCCGGAAAGCCCGGAAAGATTTCGACACCCAGCGCCTCGGCCTGCTGTCCCAGCCAGCGCGTGACTTGCGCGAGGCTGACGACGTAGTTGCCGTGGTTCCTGAAATTGTCCGGCAGCGCCCAGGCCGGCACGCGCGTCGAGGCCCTTTCGGTCAGGAACAGGAAGCGGTCTTCGATCACCTCCACCGTGAGCGGTGCGCCTCTCTCCTTCCAGTCCGGGATCAGCTCGGTTAGCGCGCGCGGGTCCATCACGGCGCCCGACAGGATATGCGCTCCGATCTCCGAGCCCTTTTCCAGCACGCACACACTGAGCTCGACGTCACTTCCCGCGGCCAGTTGTTTCAGTCGGATCGCCGCGGACAGGCCAGCCGGGCCGCCGCCGACGATCACGACGTCATACTGCATCGACTCGCGCTCGACAGCGATCTCATCGTCAAGGATGGTCGGGATTGACACTGCGTTGGTCTCCGATACTTTTGAATGGATGAAAAACAGGATGTCGGGCCGCGGTCGACATTCAACCCGGCGACGCAATCGGGCCCGGCTCGCCATGCGGAGCCGGCATGCGCGACGCATTCATTGTCGGCCGCCGTGCTTGCGGCGGGAACACGGACCACGACCCGTCTTCGTGGCGAAAGAAGAAGATCGATAGCTCGCCGCTCGCTCGCCGCGACGCCACACATACATAGCGCCACCGGCTTGCCCGCGAGTGACTGAAAAGCGTCACGCGCGCCCGCATCTCCGACTCCGGCCCAAGCCACTTTTCCACAAGACGGCGCAACGACGTTTCCCGGGTATTCACTGCCCCTCCTCTCGCGCAGGCTGTCACGGATGCGAAACGGGGACGATCATCGACCAGACCTTGGATTCCGCCTGATCTGCGATCGCCCCGATACTGCCAGCCGCCACGGTAAGGCAATGCTCCCGCCGAACCACCACTCCTTCCGGGTAGAAGACGGTTGCGAGCACACCGGCAGGCAGGACCGCATACCTGCGATCCCGGAAAACAAGGTTTTCCCTAACCTACCTGATCCGGGTGGTGGCCCATCCTCCCGTACCACTTACCTTGGCGCTACAAAGTCCGCTTCACAGGCAAGGACAGGAACGCCCACCGTGAACGGGACGACAGGAGACAACCCATGACCGCCTCACCCGATTTCCAGGCGAAGTCCGCCTGGACGATGACCCTGCTGCTGACCGGGCTCGCCCTCATCAATTTCCTGGACAAGATCGTGCTCGGTCTGGTGGCGGTGCCATTGACGGCTGAACTGAATCTGTCGCCGGAAAAATTCGGTGTCGTCGCCGGCAGCTTCTTCTGGCTTTTCTCGCTTTCGACTGTCCTCGTCGGCTTCCTCGCGAACCGCTTTCAGACCCGCTGGCTGCTCCTCGCGATGGGACTCAGCTGGGCCGCGCTTCAGTTGCCGCAAGCCTGGGCGACGAGCGCGCTCGGGCTGCTCGTCTGCCGCGTGATTCTGGGCGCCGCCGAGGGGCCCGCGTTTCCGGTCTCCGTGCACGCGCTGTACAAGTGGTTCCCCGACCGCAAACGCAATCTTCCCGTGGCCGTCATCAACCAGGGCGCCGCCTTCGGCATGCTGCTCGCCGGCCTGCTGATTCCGCTCGTCACGAGGCAGTGGGGATGGCGCATGAACTTCCTGCTGCTCGGCGCGATCGGCGCGGCGTGGAGCGTGCTATGGGCGTGCTTCGGGCGCGAAGGAACACTCGGCAGACTAAAGGCCGCGCCCATCGTGCAAATCGATGCGCAACGCCTGCCCTACCGGCGAATCCTCGCGGACCGTTCGGTCCTCTCCGTGTTCGCACTCGGATTCACGGCCTACTGGACCCTGGGTCTGAGCCTGACGTGGATACCCATGTACTTCGAAAAGGGACTCGGCTTCACCGGCGTCGAAGCCGGTCGCTGCTTCGCGATCGTGGTCGCGACCACGACGCCCGTCAACGTCGGCCTGAGCTGGCTGTCTCAACTGATGCTCGGACGCGGCGTAAGCGCACGCAAGGCACGGGTTCATCTGATCTGCGCGTCGGCGGTGGCCGGAGCACTGACATTCATCGCCCTGATGCTGCTTCCGTTGCAGCCGTTGCAGAAAGTGGCGCTGCTGGCGATCGCATGTGCGCTGCCCACGCTGAGCTTTACGCTCGCTCCTGCACTGCTCGCCCAGATGGTCCCGGACAGCCAGCGCGGATCGCTCGTCGCCATCCACACGGCGCTCGCCAGTCTCGGCGCCGCATTCGCGCCCGCCGTGATGGGACGAATCGTTCAGGTCCATGGCGGCGCTAACAGCCATGCGTATGAACTCGGCTTCGCGGTCAGCGCAGCGCTGCTGATCGCGGCCGCCCTCGCGGCGCTGCGCTGGCTTCATCCCGATCGTTCGCACCACACACTCGACCACCTTTCGACGCGCGCCGCGGCCTGACGGCGGCGAAAAAGCAGCGGCCACCGTGCTTACCCAAACCCCTTCCATTGAACAGACGCGCAATGACCCGAACCGGCAACCACGCCCGCAACAGAAAGATCGCCGCGGAGTATGACTACATCGTCGTGGGCGCAGGCTCGGCGGGCTGCGCGCTGGCTGCGAGGCTCGCCGAGGATGCATCGGTCACGGTCGCGCTGCTCGAAGCCGGGCCGCATGACCACCACATGAGCGTGTGGATGCCGATCGGTCTTGCATCGACTGTGCAGAGGGCCGGTCCGCGCAACTACGCCTATTACACGGAACGCCAGAGCGGCCTCGACGGACGTCCCTCCTATCAGCCGCGCGGACGCGGACTGGGCGGCAGTTCGTCGATCAACGGCATGGTCTACATCCGGGGACATCGAAACGACTACGACGAATGGGCGAGCCTCGGCTGCAGGGGCTGGGGCTATGACGACGTGCTGCCCTATTTCCGGCGCAGCGAATGCAATCAACGCCATGCAGGCCGCAGCGACGACCGCTGGCATGGCGGCGACGGCCCGCTGCACGTGAGCGATCTGCGCACGCCGAACCCGTTCTCCCATCGTTTCGTGAAAGCCGCGCTGCAAGCGGGCTTGCCGCTCAACACGGACTTCAACGGCGAGGAGCAGGAAGGCGCGGGGCTCTATCAGGTCACGCAATATAACGGCGAACGCTGGAACGCCGCGCGTGCCTATCTGCATGGCGGCAACGCAAAAGATGCGGACCTGAACGGCGGCCGTGCGAATCTTGCGGTGCTCACGGACATGCAGGTATTGCGTGTGATCATCGAGGACAAACGGGCGCGCGGCGTCAGCGTCGTGCGGGGAGGTGTCGAGCAAATACTGCGGGCCCGGCGTGAAGTCGTGCTCAGTTGCGGCGCGTTCAATTCGCCTCAACTGCTGATGGCATCGGGCGTCGGTCCGGGCGAACATCTGCGCAGCCACGGCATCGAGGTCGTGAAGGATCTGCGCGGGGTCGGCGAGAACCTGCAGGACCACCTCGACGTGATCGTCAACAAGCAGGTCAGGTCCACCGATCTCTACGGCTATTCGACAGGCGGCTTCCTGCGGCTCGCCTCCGCGATGTTGCGTTACCGGCGTAACCGCACGGGCATGGTCAGCTCCAACTTCGCGGAAGCGGGCGCGTTCGTGAAGAGCCGTCCCGATCTGGCGCTTCCGGATATCCAGCTGGCCTTCGTTCTCGCGCTGCTTGGCAACCGCAACATGGCGAAGCGCCGCGCGCTCGGGCATGGCTACTCCTGTCACGCCTATGTCCTGCGTCCGCAGAGCCGCGGTCGCGTGCGTCTGCGCAGCGCTGACATGCGCGATGCGCCGTCGATCGACCCGCGCTTTCTGTCGGCGGAGGCAGACATGGACGCGCTGGTCGCTGGCGTCAGGATCGTGCGACGAATCTTTGCGCAGCCCGCGCTCGCCGAATCCGGTGGAAAGGAATTGCTCACCGACGATTTCGGACCCGACGATTCCAACGAGGAAGCAATCCGCGCGTTCGTGCGCGCTCATGCCGACAGCGTCTTTCATCCGGTCGGCACCTGCAAGATGGGTATCGACGACATGGCCGTGGTCGATCCGAGCCTGCGCGTGCACGGCATCGAAGGTCTGCGCGTGGCGGACGCGTCGATCATGCCGACGCTGATCGGCGGCAACACCAACGCGCCCGCCATCATGATCGGCGAGAAAGCCGCCGATCTGATCCGCGCCGGCGATCGCTAGCCCCGTGCCTTCGGCGCCCGACAGCAAAAAAATAACCCGGCATACGCGAACCGCGTGCGCCAGTGACATCGCCCCGGCCGCAGCCCGGCGGACCCAGACAATTGGAGACATGACATGCAAGCAACAGAGATCGCACCCGATACGAGCCTGGCGCAGCCGGCTTCCGGCGCGTGGCCCTTCACCGTCGAGCGCCACACGCCGACGATCGGTGCGGAGATTCGCGGCATCGACTTGCGCGATCCACTCGACGACGAAACGTATGCCGCGCTGCGTCGCGCATTGCTGAAGTACAAGGTGCTCTTCTTCCGCGATCAGGATATCAGTCCATCCCAGCATGTCGCGGTGGCGAGGCGCTTCGGCGAACTGGAAATTCACCCCGCGTTTCCGCATCATCCCGAGCATCCGGAGCTCGTGATACTCGGGCGCAACGATACGAAACGCGGCCGCGAGAACCTCTACCACTCCGACGTATCGTGGCGCGAAATCCCGTCGATGGGTTCCATGCTGCGATGCGTGCACTGCCCGGCGGTCGGCGGCGACACCATCTGGATCAACATGGTGGCGGCCTACGACAACCTGCCCGACGACCTGAAGGCGCGTATCGCCGGCCTCAATGCGGTCCACGACTTTCTGCCGCTCTTCGGCATTGCGGTGCCGGAAGACCAGCATCCGGCAATGCGCGCCAAGTATCCGCCCGTCGAACACCCGGTCGTGCGCGTACATCCCGAAACCGGTGAGAAGATTCTCTATGTCAACGAGGCGTTCACCACGCATCTTTCGAATTATGGCCGCCTGACCGCGCAGGAATATCGCATCGGCTTCGACTACAAGCTCGCCGAAATGGAACTGCTGCAGTACCTGTTCCGCCAGGCGCAGGCACCCGAGTACCAGGTCCGCCTCAAGTGGCGCCCGAACACGATCGCATTCTGGGATAACCGCTCGTGCCAGCACTACGCGGTGCAGGACTATTTCCCGGCTCCGCGTCACATGATGCGGGCGACGGTGATCGGTGATCGCCCGGTCGCGGGCTGAGAATCCGAGGAAACGAAATGAAAACGCTGAACACCTTTTATATCGATGGCCAATGGGTCGAGCCGTCTGCCGGCGCCACGCAAATGGACATCGTCGATCCGGCCACCGAGACGCTGACCGGACGGCTTTCGATGGGCACCACGCACGACGCGGACCGTGCCGTCGCCGCCGCACGGGCCGCGTTTCCGGCCTGGTCGGAATCGAGCCGCGCGCAACGAATCGCACTGCTCGAACGGATCATCGAATGCTATCGCGCACGGCTCGACGACATTGCCGAAGCGGTGCGCATCGAGATCGGCGCGCCCATCACGCTGTGCAGGCAACTGCAGGCCGCGATCGGACTCGCGCAGCTTCAGGCCGCGGTGGAAACGCTGCGTCACTTCGAGTTCGAGACGCATCACGGCAAGAGCTACGTGCGCCACGAGGCAGTCGGCGTCGCGGCATTGATCACGCCGTGGAACTGGCCGTTGAATCAGATCGCAGCGAAGGTCGCGCCCGCTCTTGCCGCAGGTTGCACGGTCGTGCTGAAGCCTTCCGAGATCGCACCGCTCGATGCCGTCATCTTCGCGGAAATCATGCACGAAGCGGGCACGCCGCCCGGCGTGTTCAACATGATCTTCGGTGACGGCCGGGTGGTCGGCGCGTGCTTGTCCTCGCATCCCGATGTGGACATGGTGTCGATCACCGGGTCGACGCGCGCCGGCGTCGAAGTGGCGATCAGCGCCGCGCCCACGGTCAAGCGCGTGGCGCAGGAACTCGGCGGCAAGTCCCCGCTCCTGATTCTCGACGACGCCGACCTGAAGGCAGCAGTGACGAGCGGCGTGGCGCAATGCATGGTCAACTCGGGTCAGACCTGTGTCGCACCCACCCGCATGCTGGTGCCGCGCGAGCGCTACGACGAAGCCATCGCGATCGCCGCAGCCGTAGCCAACGGAATCGTCGTCGGCAACCCGGCGGACCCCGCCACGAAAATGGGTCCGATCTCGAATCGCGCCCAATACGAGAAGGTGCAACAGATGATCCGCGCCGGTATCGAGGAAGGCGCGCGCGTGATCGCCGGCGGTCCGGGCAGACCCGAGGGACTGGCACGGGGCTTCTACGCGCGCCCCACCGTCTTCGCGGATGTCCGTAACGACATGAAGATCGCACGCGAGGAAATCTTCGGACCGGTGCTCGTGCTGATTCCATACGACGGCGAGGAACAGGCCATCGCAATCGCCAACGACACGCAGTATGGCCTCGCGGCGTATATCGCCACGGGCGACGCCGAGCGCGCGCGCCGCGTGGCTGCGCGCCTGCGTGCGGGATCGGTGCGAATCAACGGCGCGATGCTGGACATCACGGTTCCGTTCGGCGGCTACAAGACATCGGGCAACGGGCGCGAGTACGGTCGCGAAGGGCTTGCGGAGTTTCTCGAATGCAAGTCGGTCACGGTCTGAGGCTTCAAACAAAAGGCCTGCTCATCGATGATGAGCAGGCCCTGATGCAACTTCCAGCAATGCCTTTCTATAACGTCGATAACGTCAGCGCGTTCGTCACCGACGTGACGCCCTCGACACCTTCGGCCGCCTGAGTCGCCAGCCCCATCTGCGACTGTTCGGGCACCGTTCCTTCCAGCGTCACCACGCCGTTGCGTGCGCGCACCGTGATCGTGGTGGCCCTGAGCCCTTTCGTCCTGCTCAGCGCGCGGATCACGCTTTTCTGCAGTGCGCGGTCGGCGGCCTTGGCGGCTTTCGCATCCGATGCATACGGCCGCACGGGCGCAGCCAACACATCGCTGCTTTGTGCGTATGCGTCGAGTGAGGCCAAAACCAGCAGCGCCCCGCTCACCAGTCTGCAAACCTTTCCTTGATTCATCGATTTCTCCCCGTCGTCGTGTTGAAACCTCGAAGACACGTCCGACGCCGCCGGGCGGCGTCGATCGCGCCTGTCGTCAGAAGCGATGCGTCATGCCGAGCACCGCGATAACCTGCTTCGAACCGCTCGCGACAGCCGTAACACCCGGCCAGCTCATGTTCGCGGTGCCGTTGTTCTTCAGATAGCCGGCTCGCATGTAGAGGCTCGTGCGCTTGGAAAGACTATGATCGACGCCCACTTCGATCCCGGGTGTGTTGTCGTGCACGCCGCGCACGTTTCTCTCGATGCCGGCGATGGCGATCACGTCTTCCGGCGTGGCCTGGATCGTCGCCCCCAGTTCCATGATGCTGTATGAGTGAACCAGCGAAGCAAGCGGCACCTGAACGGCGGGCGTGATCGCTACCACCGCGCCGGGCGCAGGATCCTTCGGCCGGTTATACGAATAGTTGAACTGGAAATTCACGATGCCCACGCGGTAGGCGAGCGCGCCCGTGAAGTGTTCCGTCGCCATCAGGTCGAACGTGGTCAGCAAGCCCGGCGCGCTCGCCACGAGCGGGGCAGTCTCCTGCGCGCCATGCTGATACTGATAGCCGACGCCCGCATAGAAGCCATAGCCCGAATAGTTCGCCGCCACGTCGAGCATCGCGCCGGAGCGAACCGGCACGGGTTGCGTCACGGTGGCAGGCAGCGCGTACATCGCGTAGACGTGCACGCCTCTCAGATCCGGCGACGTGTACACGATCGAATTGCTGGTCCGCCCGGACACATACTGCGTGGCGAGCGTGGACCGGTCGGTCGCGCCCGCGAGGTCGGCGGCCGCCAGCGGCGACAGCACTTCGTTGCCGCGAAAGGGATCGGTGAAATAGACGGCCCAGAAGCTCGGCTGATACTGGCGGCCGAACGTGAGCGATCCATAGGTATCGTGCTTCAGCCCCACCCATGACTGCCGATAGAACATTGCCGTCGAGTCGGCGAAGAAGGCACCGTTATTGATGTTGTAGCCGTTCTCGAGGTCGAACACCGCCTTGAGCCCGTTGCCGAGGTCTTCGACTCCCTTCAGGCCGAACAGGGAACCGGTGGATCCTCCGCTTCGTACGGAGTACGAATGTTTTCCGCCATTGTCGAGATACTGGACAAAGGTGTCCGCGACCCCGTACAGCGTTACGCTCGACTGAGCCGCCGCTCCTCCGGCGGCCAATAACAACGTAGCCCCACACATACCCTGACTCATGAAACGCATGCATGTCTCCTCTTTGTGATTGCCGTGTCCGATGGGCACGGGTCAAGCCAACTCATGCAGATGCCATCCAGGACGACGCGCGGCCGATAGCCGTGCCGATCGTTGCGGGGCCATCTTGCAGGGACGTCCGGGCGGATCAACTACCCGAACAGAGGGGGAACGGGAATACCCCGAGCAATGAACAGACAGCAACACGCGTCACGCCCCCCCCGATGCAGGGGGCGGCCGGCGTTCGTCGTTCACCTAGGATCGGTGCTATCGATCACCTGCAATCACCTATGCCTGCCATTCCATCGAATCCTTCGGCACGTCGGCTCGTGCATACGCGCCGTGTCGAATGCATGGGCTTCGAACGAAGCGACGGTCTGTTCGACATCGAAGGCCGCATGCGCGACACGAAGTCCACCGACTCCGATCTCCTCTTCAAGACCGTGCCCGCCGGTTCGCCGATTCACGACATGCGCATCGTCGTCACGATCGATGCGAAGCTCGTGATCCGGCGCATCGATGCGCATAGCGACGCCGCGCCGAGCCGCTTCTGCGCGGAAATCAATCACGCGTATCGGAGCCTCGAAGGTCTGAGCATCGGCGCGGGCTTCATGAAGGAGGTCAAGAGCCGGTTGAGCGGATCGAAGGGCTGCACGCATCTGACCGAGCTGCTCGGTCCCATCGCCACGACAGCGATCCAGACACTGATGGGCTGGCGCAAGCCCGCCGACGCGCCGAACGGCGCAGATGAAGGGCAGCCAGCCGTTCAGGCCCATCCGATGATCGACACCTGTCACGCATGGCGTGCGGGCGGCGAGGTCGTGCAATTCGCTCTCCGGCGCAAGCATGAACTGGCGCAAGGCGAAGCGCACGTCGATGACGCTGGGCCTCCGTCGCATCGCGGCTGATCCGGGTAGTCACTCCCCTGCGGGCGATGAAAACGCTGCCAGCGCTGCGCTACAATGTGCCGATCATCATTTCGTCCTTTGGCCGTCGCCGACGAGGCGCAAAGCCGAAGCGCGCAAGGCGCAGGTCACGATGCCGCAGAATTCCTCTCCCGCGGACCCGCGCCGCGCCCAACGAGGCGCCGCCGAGTTCCGGGCTGATCCACGCTTGATTCCGCCCCGCAACACCGCCCGCATCGTCGCGCGCGAACGTCTGCTGGCCCAGTTGCTCGACGCACGGCGCAATCGTTGCGTCGTGCTCCAGGGGCCCGCCGGCTGCGGCAAGACGAGCCTCCTGATCGCGTGGCGCGAAGCACTGCTTTCGCTCGGCTTCGATATCGCATGGCTCACGCTCGCGGCGGAAGACAACGAGCTCACGCACTTCCTCGACTACCTCGTTGCGAGCCTCACCCGCGTCGACCCGGCGATGTGCCATGAAGCGACGCTGCTGGGCGGACGTGGCATGGACGACGAGGCGGTCGAGCGCACGATCATCTCTCTCGTGCGCGGTATCGCCGCCCATTCGAACGATGTCGTGCTGGTGCTCGACGACCTGCATCACGTCTCCAACACGCGCAATCACGAAGCATTGCAATGGCTGCTCGACTACGCGCCCGCCAATCTTCACCTTGTGCTGGTCTCGCGGGCCGCCGTGCCGCTCTCGCTTGGACGCCCGCGCGATCAGGGTCTGGTGCTGGAACTGGACATGCGCGATCTGCGCTTCACGGCGGCCGAATCCGAGGCGTTCCTTAGAGCTCAGTTGGGTGAGATCAGCCAGCGCGATGCGCGCCACTTGCATGAACTCGCCGACGGCTGGGTGGCGGGACTGCAACTCTTTGCAATGCGCCTGAAAGGCAAGAAGCAGGCGGCGACGGACCCCGCGTCCGCCGATCCGCTCGCGAATGCTCAACGTCTCGATGTCCGAGGCTTTGCCGCGTATTTCGAGCGCGAAGTACTGTCGCGTCTGGCGCCCTCGGAAGTGGAGCTGCTGGTCCGGATGGCGAGTTGCACGCGCGTGTGCGCGCCGCTGTGCATCGCCCTGACCGGCGAGGAGCAGTCGCCCGCCGAAGTGCGCGCGCTGCTGACGAGACTCGAGAGCGATAACCTGTTCATCGCGCCCATCGAGAGTTCGGGCAGCGAGACGTGGTATCGGCTGAACCCGCTCTTTCGCGAGACCTTGCTCGAACGCTTTCGCGAACGCAGCGAACTGCATCAGCGCGAGGTGCATCTCGCCGCGTGGATCTGGTTCCGCGACCACGAACAGCCCGGCGATGCCGTGCGGCATGCGTTGCTCGCCGGCGAATCGTCGGCGGCGGCCGACCTCGTGTTGCGCGTCGCGCGCACGATGCAGATCAGGGGCGAGCTGCGCCAACTGGTCGGGCTGATACGGCTGCTGCCGCTCGCCGAAGTGCAGGCTCGCATCGGGCTGCGGCTGTGGATGGTGCACCTGCAACTGTATGCGCGCGAATTCGATGCCTGCGCGGCGGCCATCGCGCGTTTGCAGGCCGATATCCCGGAAGACGATATGCATTCGCGCTATCGCCTCATCCTGTTGCGCGCCGCCCTTGCCCTCCAGCGCGACGAAACCGACGAAGCAATGGCCGTGTTGCCGCAGATGCTGCAAATCCCCGCGCACGCCGACAGCCTCGCCGTGGGCGGGCGCAACAATCTGCTGTCGTGGATCTACATGCGGCGCGGCGAATACGAAGCGGCGCGGCGCGTGCAGAGCGAAGCGCCGCAGCTTCTGGTCGAAGGCATGCCGCTCGTGGGCACCTCGGCGGGCATGCTGAACGGCCGCTGCATCGCCGGGTTCAGCTATGCGCTGGAGGGCAAATTCATCCAGGTGGAGCGCATCAGCCGCGATGTGTTGTTCGAAGCCGATCAACTCGGCAGCGCCGCCGCCGAAGCCGCGTGTTTTGCCGCGGCGCTGCTCGGTGAAGTGCTGTATGAGTTCAACGAACTGGACGCGCGCGCAGACTGCTGGAGGATCGCGTCGACGTGCTCGAACGTGTCTCCATTCCGGACTCCGTGTTGCGGGTGTTGACCGTGCTGTCGGCGGTGCATGGGGCGGCGGGACATCACCTCGATGCGTTCGCCTATCTCGAACGTCTCGAAGAGTACGCGATGCAATACGGACTGCATCGGCTCATCGCCCATAGCGTGGCCGCACAGATCAACCGACACCTGCAGAGCGGCCAGTTCGACGCGGCGGAAGCAGGCCTCGCCAGAATCGACATGATCGCGGCGCGCATCCCGATGCCGCCGGCCGAGACCGCAATCGGGACGGCCGCGGAAATCCACGCGATGGCGCAGGGCGCGCACGTCAACTGGTGTATCGCTCATGAAGATTTCGACGGCGCCGCAAGCCGTCTTCAGGCGCTGATTCCATTCTGCGAAGCGCGCGGCTGGCAACGGCATGTGGCGCACTTCCAGCTCCAGGCCGCCGTCGTCGATGCGCGGCGCGGCCGGAACGACGCCGCGCGCGCCGCCGTGCTCGCCGCGCTGCGCCGGGGCCATCGGCTGGGTCTGGTGCGCAGCCTGCTCGACGCCGATCCCGGCGCACTGGATCTCATCGACGCCGTGGTCCAGGGCGAGACGCACGACCCGGTCCTGTCCTTCTATGTGGGCCGGCTACACGCCGCGCAGAACGCGACTTCGGCCCTGCGCGCGCAGCCGGCGGCCAAACCCGGCAACCGCGGCGCGCCGCCCACCGGCGCGGAAACGCTGAGCGAGCGTGAGGCACGAGTCGTCGGCCTGCTCGCGCAGGCACTGCCCAACAAGAAAATTGCCCGCACGCTCGGCATCTCGCCCGAGACCGTCAAGTGGCACCTGAAGAACATCTACGGCAAGCTCGGCGTGTCGAGCCGCGACGAAGCCGTGGCCCGCGTGCGCGATCTCGAACTGGGCACGCCGCCCGTTGCCGGTGGCGAGACGAACTGACGCCCCCCGCTACCCGGCTCGGGTGGTCCGTAATCGTGCGCGAGCCACTATTCTGTGACTCAAGGGATCGCGCGCAGTCGTCGATGACAGGCGCACCTCATAAAAACCAACGCCGGCGCGCGCCAAGACGCGCGCTGAAGCTCAGGAGACACGCGTAATGACTACGCTCATCGCTGGTGAATCCAAGGTAGCGCCTTATCGTCCCGTACGCTTTCCGGACCGGCGGCCGATCGTCGAACGCCGCGCCGACGGCACGCTGGTGCTGCGCTCGTCCAGCCTGCCTCCCGATATCGCGCAGAACAGCTTCGCCGCGTTCATCCCCGAATGGGCCGAGCGTCTCGGCGACAGCCCGGCGTTCTGCCAGCGCGATGAAAACGGCGCGTGGCGCTCGATCAGCTGGCGCGCGCTGTGGCTTCAACTGCAAACGGTCGCGGCCGGCCTGCTCGATATGGGCCTCGGCCAGACGCGGCCGCTGGTGCTGCTTTCGGGCAATTCGATCGAGCAGGTGGTGATGCTGCTTGCAGCCGAGTACGTCGGCATCCCCGCCGCACCGGTGTCGCCCGCCTACTCCACGCTGAGCAAGAATTTCGCACGCCTGAAGGGCGTGCTCGAACTGGTGCCTCCCGCTGCGGTGTTCGTGCAGGACTCGGCTCAGTTCGAACGCGCGCTCTCCGTTACCGAACTGGCCGCGACGCCGGTCATTGCGGTGCGCAACGTCCAGCACACACAGCGCGCCTGGGCCGACCTGCTCGCCGCCGACCTGACACCGGCGCGCGTGGCCGCGGTTGCGGCAGCGCACGCGTCGATTCGCAAGGACGACACGGCGCGCATCCTTTTCACGTCGGGCTCGACCGGTACGCCGAAAGGCGTGCCCCTCTCCTACGGCAATTTCCGGGCGGTCGCCTCGTACTACGCCGACAATCTCGGCTGGATGCGCGAATCGCAACCGGTCTTCCTCGACTGGCTGCCGTGGCATCACGGGCTCGGCGGCGTACTGAACATCGGGCGCTCGATCCAGTTCGGCGCGACTCACTATATCGACGATGGACGGCCGCTTCCCGGCCTGATCGAGCGTACCGTGCGCAACCTGCGCGAAGTCTCGCCGACGATCTTCACCAGCGTTCCGTCCGCATGGGCCGTGCTGGCAACCGAAATCGAGCGAGACCCCGTGCTGGCCCGCAGCCTGTTCGCCAATGTGCAGTATTTCGGCTACGGCGGGGCCAGCCTGCCGACAGACGTCTGGCAGCGCATCCAGCGCGCGGCTGTCGACACGGTCGGCGAGCGCATCGTCTTCTCGACGGGCCTCGCCTGCACCGAGACGAGCGGCATGGGCACCTATTGCGGCTGGCCCTCGGGCGATGTCGGCAACATCGGCGGGCCGGTGCCGGGCTCGGAAGTGAAGCTCCTGCCGCTCGAAGGCGGTGACGGACGCTACGAGATCCGCATGCGCGGTGCAAACGTGTTTGCGCGCTATATCGGCAATCCGGCGCTCACGGCCGCCGCTTTCGACGACGAGGGCTACTTCCGGCTGGGCGACGCAGTGCGTCTCGCGAATCCGGACGATCCGGGCCAGGGCCTGCTTTTCGCTGGCCGCGTGGTCGAGGACTTCAAGCTGATGAACGGCACCTGGGTGCAGACCGGCGCGGTGCGCCTCGACCTGCTCGACCTCTGTGCGCCCCTTATCTCGGATGCGGTGATCTGCGGCCATGACCGCGACTTTCTCGCCGCGCTCGCGTGGCCGAACGTGGTCGCCTGCCAGCGTCTCGCGCCCGAACTCGCCGAACTCGATGCGGCTGCGCTGGCCGAGCATCCCGTCGTGGTCGCGGCGCTGCGCGAACGCCTCGCCAGGAACCAGGGCGGCGGTGCGAGCCGCACCGTCGAGCGCCTGATGCTGATGGCCGAGCCGCCTTCGATCGATGCCAACGAGATCGCCGAAAAAGGCTATGTGAACCAGGCCGTGACGCGTGCGCGCCGCGCGCATCTGATCGAGCAGCTCTACCGCACCGAACCAGCAGCGCATATCGCCCGCATGCGATAACGCCATTCACGCAATCACGCCGACTCCAATTCAGGAATTTAGTTATGCAAATTACACGCACCGTCTTTCGTGACGATCATGAAATGCTGCGCACCACGGTTCGCCGCTTCCTGGAACGGGTGTGCGCGCCCAGACAGCTGGAATGGGACAAGGCCGGCCGGGTCGATCGCGAGACCTGGCTCAAGGCAGGCCGCGAAGGTCTGCTGTGCCTCACGTTGCCGACGGAATACGGCGGCGGCGGCGGGGACTTCGGCCACGCGGCGATCCTCAACGAGGAAGTGAATCGCGCCGGCCTGAGCGGTCTCGGCTTCGGCGTGCACTCGGACATCATCGCGCCGTATATCGCGCGCATCGGCAACGAGGAGCAGAAGCAGCAATGGCTGCCGAAGGCGTGCACCGGCGAATCCATCCTCGCGATCGGCATGACGGAGCCGGGCACCGGCAGCGACCTGAAGGCGATCCGCACCACCGCGTTGCGCGACGGCGACGAGTACGTGATCAACGGCAGCAAGACCTTCATCAGCAACGGACTGAACGCCGATCTGATCGTGCTCGTCTGCAAGACCGACCCGAGCGCGGGCGCCAAAGGCGTCAGCCTGATCGTCGTCGAGGCGAGCCGCGAGGGATTCCGCCGCGGCCGCAAGCTCGACAAGGTCGGCATGCATTCGCAGGATACGGCCGAGCTCTTCTTCGACAACGTCCGCGTTCCGGTGAGCAACCGTCTCGGTGAGGAGGGCAAGGGCTTCGCGTACCTGATGGGCGAGTTGCCGCAGGAGCGGCTCTCGATCGCCATCGGCGCCGCCGCGAAGCTGGAAGCCTGTCTCGAACACACGATCAACTACGTGAAGGACCGCAGGGCTTTCAATCAGACCGTATGGGACTTCCAGAACACGAAGTTCAAGCTCGCCGACATCAAGGCGCAGGCAACCGCCGTGCGGCTGCTGGTCGACCACTACCTCGCCGAACATGTGCGCCGCCGCCTGACGCTGGAAGAAGCGGCGATCGCCAAGCTGTTCGCGACGGAATCGCTCGGCAAGGCGCTCGACGACATGGTGCAGTTGCACGGCGGCTACGGCTACATGCTGGAGTATCCGGTGGCCCGGGCATTCGCCGATGCGCGCGTCAACCGTATCTACGGCGGCACGAGCGAGGTCATGCGCGACCTCATCTCCCGCAAGCTGTAATTCGAACATTCCATACCAAGGAGCAGTGATATGACTCGTAACGTGTTCGTCGCCGGCGTCGGCATGATTCCGTTCAAGAAGCCCGGCACCAGCGATGCCTACGACGTGATGGGCGCGGGCGCCGTGCGCGAGGCGCTGGCCGACGCGGGCATCGATTACGCGGAAGTGCAGCAGGCCTATGCGGGCTATGTGTACGGCGATTCGACCTGCGGTCAGAAGGCGCTCTATCGCGTCGGCATGACGGGAATCCCCGTCATCAACGTGAACAACAACTGCGCGACGGGATCGTCGGCGCTGTTTCTCGCGCGGCAGGCGGTGCAAAGCGGCGCGGTCGACTGCGCGCTCGCGGTGGGTTTCGAATTCATGCAGCCCGGCGCGCTGTCGTCGAAGTGGAGCGATCGAGCGCCCGCGCTCGAACGTGCGCTCAATCTCGTCAACGAACTGGTCGATCGCACCGATCTGCCGGGCGCGATCCGCCAGTTCAGCGGCGCGGGCCGCGCCCACATGGAAAAGTACGGCACGAAGCTCGAAACCTTCGCGAAGATTCGCGCAAAGGCGAGCCGGCACGCGGCGCGCAATCCGCTGGCCGTGTTCCGCACCGTCGTGAGCCCGGAAGAAGTGCTCGCCTCGCCGATGATCTGGGAAGGCGTGCTCACGCGCCTGATGGCCTGCCCCCCGACCTGCGGCGCCGCCGCGGCGATCGTGGTGTCGGAAGCATTCGCACGCAAGCACGGCCTGCGCACCGACGTGCTGATCGCCGGCCAGTCGCTGACCACCGACCAGCCCAGCACCTACGACACTCGCGACATGATCCGCGTGGTCGGCTTCGACATGACGCGCGCCGGCGCCGCGCTCGCCTACGAGCAGGCCGGCGTCGGTCCGGAGGACATCGACGTGATCGAACTGCACGACTGCTTCGCGCAGAACGAACTGCTGACGTACGAAGGGCTCGGTCTGTGCGCGGAAGGCGAAGCCGAAAAGCTCGTCAACGACGGCGACAACACCTATGGCGGCAAGTGGGTGGTCAATCCATCGGGCGGGCTGCTGTCGAAAGGACATCCGCTGGGCGCCACCGGTCTCGCGCAATGCTACGAACTGACGCATCAGCTGCGCGGCACGGCGGAGCAGCGCCAGGTCGAAGGCGCGAAGGTCGCGCTCGCGCACAACCTGGGGCTCGGCGGCGCGTGCGTGACCACCGTGTACAAGGCCGCCTGATGCGCTGCCGCTTTCAACGGAGTGTTCGACATGATCGATAAAAAGCACATCGGGAAGGTCATTCCCGCGTTTCGCGCGGTGGCCGAAGCGGGCCGGCTGCGGTTTTTCGCCAAGGCAACCGGCGAAACCGATCCGGTGTACTTCGACGAATCCGCCGCCCGCGATGCGGGTCATCCGGGCCTGCCCTTGCCGCCCACTTTCCTGTTCTCGCTGGAACTGGAGCAGCCGGACAAGCGCTGGCGCGACGAGATCGGCATCCAGGTCGCGCGCATCCTGCACGGCGAGCAGTCGTTCACCTATCACCGGATGGCGTATGCGGGCGACGCGCTCCTGTTCGAATGCCATATCGCCGATATCTACGACAAGAAAGGCGGCGCGCTCGATTTCGTGGTGCGGGAGACCCGCGTGACCAACCAGAGGGGCGAGCACGTGGCCGATCTGCGCAGCGTGCTGGTGCATCGCAACGGCTGAGGAGAGACACGAATGAACCCATTGTTCGACAACGTGAAGGTCGGCGACACGCTGCCGCCGCTGACGCTCGCGCCCATCGACCGCACGACGCTCGCGCTCTTCGCCGGCGCGTCGGGCGATCACAACGCGGTCCACATCGACCTCGACTTCGCGCGCCGCAGCGGCATGCCCGACGTGTTCGCGCACGGCATGCTGTCGATGGCGTATCTCGCGCGCCTCTTGAACGGCTGGGTGGACCAGCGCCAGTTGCGGCAGTTCGGCGTGCGCTTCGTCGGCATCACGCATCTCGGTCACCGCATCACCTGCAGCGGGCGCGTGGTCGAGAAGTTCGAAGCGGATGGCGAGCGCCGCGTGAAGGTGGAGATCCAGACGGCCAATCAGTATGGCGAACCACGCGTCCTCGGCGACGCCGTGATCGCCCTGTAAAAGCATCAATCAAGGAGACAAGGAAATGGGCAAGCTTGACGGCAAGGTGGCGCTCGTCACGGGTTCGGGTCGCGGCATCGGCCGGGCCATCGCCGAGAAACTGGCGAGCGAAGGCGCACGCCTCGTGATCAACGATCTCGACGCCGACCCGGCGCACGAAACGGTCGAAGTACTGAAGAAGATGGGCACCGACGCCGTCGCCTGCGTGGGCAACGTGGGTGCGCCGGACTTCGCGGACCGCTTCATCAATACGGCGATGAGCACGTACAAGGGCATCGACATCATCGTCAACAACGCGGGCTATACGTGGGACGACGTGATCCAGAAGATGACCGACGAGCAGTGGTACGCGATCATCGACTGCCACATGACCGCGCCGTTCCGCATCCTGCGTGCCGCCTATCCGCACGTCAAGGCGCTGCACGCCGCCGACAAGGAAGCGGGCCGCGACGTGTATCGCAAGATCGTCAACATCTCGTCGACGTCGGCGCTCAACGGCAATGCCGGCCAGATGAACTACTCGTCGGCCAAGGCCGGCGTGATCGGCATGACGCGCGCGCTGTCGCGTGAATGGGGACGCTTCAACGTCAACGTCAATTGCGTCGCGTTCGGTCTGATCCACACACGCATGACGACCGCCGACGCCCACGCCGGCGCGACCGTGAAGATCGAAGGACGCGATATCCGCGTGGGCGTCAATCCCGAGGCGCTCAGGATGCACGCGCAGCGCAATCCGCTCGGCCGCGGCGGCACGCCGGAAGAAGCGGCTGGCGGCGTCTACCTGTTCTGCTCGCCCGAATCGAACTACATCACCGGTCAGACCATCGCGGTCGCGGGCAATCTGCAGTAGCGCGCGACGGACGGGCTTTGTCTTCGCTGGCATGCGTCGAGGCGCTTGCCGGCGTTTTCGTTTCCGGCCTCATGCGCCTCGTTCGATCATCAGGAGCCAGACCATGACCGATCTCGCACGCGCCGACTCCAGCAGCGGCGCGCCTGCTTCGGTGAGCTACCCGTTTGCTTCGCCTCCGGTGCCCGGCGGCGCCGTGGAAGTCGCTCCGGGCGTGCAATGGATTCGCATGCCGCTGCCCTACTCCCTGGATCACATCAACGTGTGGACGATCGCGGACGGCGACGGTCTGGCGATCGTCGACACGGGCGCGCGCACGGACGCAGCAACCGCCTTATGGCGGCGCCTCTTCGCCGGATCTCGCGCGCGCCGCCCCGTCACGCGCGTTTTCGTCACCCACATGCACCCCGATCACGTGGGCATGGCAGGCTGGCTCACGCGTACCTTCGACTGCCGTCTGTGGATGACGCGCGTCGAGTATCTGAACTGCCGCGTCGCCGCTTCCGACAGCGGCCGCGAAGCGCCTGACGACGGTCTCGACTTCTACCGTCGCGCGGGCTGGAGCTCGGCGGCGATCGAGCTTTATCGCGCACGCCTCGGCCGCTTCGGGCAGCACATTCACGCGCTGCCGGACAGCTTCCGGCGCTTGCAGGACGGGCAGGAAATCGCCATCGGCGAACACGTGTGGCGGGTCATCGTCGGCACGGGCCATTCGCCCGAGCACGCGTGCCTGTACTGCCCGGCGCTGAAGCTGCTCATTTCGGGCGACCAGGTGCTGCCGCGAATCTCGTCGAATGTGTCGGTGTATCCGCTCGAACCTCACGCCGATCCGATGGCCGACTGGTACGCGTCGATCGACAAGCTGAAGCAGCAGGTGCCCGACGATGTGCTGGTGCTGCCGGCCCACAACGACTGTTTCCGCGGCCTGCATGCGCGGCTCGACCGTCTGCGGCGCGGCCAGGACCGCAGCCTCGACCGCTTGCGTGAGACGCTCGGCGAACCGCGTCGCGCCGTCGATGTGTTCGGCGCGCTGTTTGCGCGCCACGTCGGCGAAGAGGATATGTCGCGCATGAGCCTCGCGACGGGCGAAAGCCTCGCGTGCCTGAACTATCTGATCGGGCGCGGCGAAGTTCGATGCGAACTTCGCGATGATGGAATCAACTGGTACTCGCTCGTGGCATGAAAGCGCCAAGGGCATCGCCGCGCGATGCAGCGATGCCCTTGAACGCGTCGAACAGGCTCACGCTTCAGGCTTATAACTCAGGCCGTGTTCGCGCATGCGTTCGACCGCGGCGTCGTCGAAGCCCCAGTCGCGCAATGCGGCGAGCCCATGTTCGCCGCGCTGCGGCGCGGGCTTCGCGATCGTCGACGGCGTTGCCGAAAAGCGCGGCGCAGGCGCGGGCTGAACCACGCCCGCCACTTCGACGAAGCTCCCGCGAGCACGATGCTGCGGATGCGCCGGCGCTTCCGAGAAGCTCAGCACCGGCGCGACACACGCGTCGCTGCCTTCGAACACGGCGCACCATTCGTCGCGCGTGCGCGTGAGAAACGCCGCTGCAAAACGTTCGCGCAGCACCGGCCAGCCGCTCCGGTCGTGCTGTGCGGGCAGGCCCGCGTCCGCAAGACCGAGCTTCGACAGCAACTCCGCATAGAAACGCGCTTCGACCGCGCCCACCGACATGTACCCGCCATCGCGCGTGCGATAGCTGTCATACCAGGGCGTGCCGCCATCCAGCAGATTGCTCTCGCGCTCTTCCCGCCAGTTGCCCGATGCGAGCAGGCCCCAGATCACCGAACCCAGTTGCGCCGCGCCCTCGATCATCGCGGCATCGACGACCTGTCCCTCGCCGCCGCGCTGAACGTTGAACAGCGCCGCCACCACGCCCAGCGCCAGCAGCATGCCGCCACCGCCGTAGTCGCCCACGAGGTTGAGCGGCGGCACGGGCGGACCGTCGGCGCGGCCGATGCCCGACAGCACGCCCGACAGCGCGATGTAGTTGAGGTCGTGACCCGCGCGCTGCGCGAGCGGACCCGTCTGCCCCCAACCCGTCATGCGGCCGTAGACGAGACGCGGATTGCGCGCCAGGGCGGCTTGCGGTCCGAGCCCGAGCCGCTCCATCGTGCCGGGGCGAAATCCTTCGATCACCACATCGGCGCGCGCCATCAGATCGAGCGCGGCTTCGGCCGCCCGGGGCTCTTTCAGATCGAGCGTGACCGAGCGGCGGCCGCGCCCCGTGACGTCCGCACGCTTGCCGTTGGTCTTCGGCCCCAGGTCCTGGGGCGCGAGCGGCCTGTCGATGCGCAATACGTCCGCGCCCATGTCGGCGAGCAACATGGCGCCGAACGGTCCAGGTCCAATGGCTTCGAATTCCAGCACGCGAATACCGCTTAAAACGCCCATCGTCCCTCCACGTTCCGTTTTGTATCGCGGCGAAGCGCCTTCGCCGTCGATGATCTCTTGTCAGACATTGCCTGAATGGAAGTAAGCCAGAAAAAGCCTCGAACCGGACCACCCGGGCGGAGTGGCGAGGCGCGCTAGTTGACCGCGCGCGTCTTCTGCGCCCAGTACGGCGCGCGAATTTCGCGCTTCAGAACCTTGCCCGCGCCCGACAGCGGCAATCGATCGCGGAACTCGACCGTCTTCGGGCACTTGTAGCCTGCGATCGCCTGCCGGCAATGATCGCGCACCTCTTCTTCGGCGAGCGTCGCGCCTGGCTTGCGCACGATCACCGCGTGCACGGCCTCGCCCCAGATGTCGTGCGGAATCCCGATGACCGCGCACGCGGCGACTGCCGGATGACGAACGATCACGTTCTCCACTTCGGCGGAATAGACGTTCTCGCCACCGCTTACGATCATGTCCTTGATGCGATCGACGATGTAGAGATAACCCTGCGCGTCCATGTAGGCGCCGTCGCCGGTGTGCAGCCACCCGTCGCGCACGGCCTGCGCGGTTTCGTCGGGCTTTTTCCAGTAGCCCGCCATCACGTTCGGCCCGCGCACGGCGATCTCGCCGACCGTGCCGCGCGGCACTTCTTCGCCGTGCACATCGACCACTTTCACCATCAGGCCCGGCAGGCCGCGACCGATCGATCGGTACAGGCCGCTCCTGCGCCCCGCCTCGTCGTGGTTCGACGGCGGGTTCGCCGAAATGCTCGGACACGCCTCGGTCATCCCGTATGAATGCGCGAGCTCGACGCCGGGCAGCGACCCGATCACCCGGTCGAGCAGCGCTTCGGGGATCGGCGAAGCACCATAGGTCAGCCGCTTCAGGCTGCTGAGATCGGTGCGGACGAAGTCAGGATGATCGAGCAGCGACTGGATCATGGTGGGCACGAGCAGCGTTTCGCTCACGCGCTGCGTGCCGATCGCGTCGAGCACGTCGCCGGCATCGAAGGCGGGAATGATGACGTGCGCCTCGCCGGCCATGAACTGCACGAGCGCGCGGCCGAGTCCCGCCGCATGGAAGAAAGGCGCCGCGTGCAAAACCGCGCTGTCGGGCAATGGCGCTGACTCGGCGATCCGCATGATGCACGAGGACCACATGTTCAGATGCGTCTGCATCACGCCTTTCGGAAAGCCGGTCGTGCCGCCGGTGTACATGATGCACGCAAGGTGCTCGCCGCCCCGGCCGGCGTCCGGCAGCGGCGACGCGGCCGCGATCAGCGCGTCGAACGAAAGCATGCCGGCGGGCGCCGCGCCGTCGCCCGCGTGAATCAGGATCGGCGTCGTGCGGGCAAGCACGCACACGGCGCGGGCCGTATCGACGAAATGGTCATCGACGATCAGGATGCGGGTATCGCAATCATCCAGCGAATAGGCGATCTCCGGCGCGCTCCAGCGGGTGTTGACCGGATTGAGCACGCCTCCGCCCCACCACACGCCCATCACGTATTCGAGGTAGCGGTCCGAATTGAGCGCGAGCATGCCGACCCGGTCGCCTTCCGCCATGCCGAGGCCGCGCAACGCGGCGGCGAGGCGCGCGACATGATCCGCGAAATCGCGGAACGTGCGCCGGCGTGCCTTGAATGTGATCGCCAGTCGGTCCGGATTCTGCTGCAGCGAGCGGTGCAGGCCCTGGGTCAGATACATGCGTTGTCTTCCTGCCGTGTTTGAGCGCAAGCGGCGCGCTGGATGATCCGCAACCGCTCTATCCGTGGAATGCCGGTGACCGTTTCTCGATGAATGCAGCAACGGCTTCGCGATGATCGGCCGTCTGATGCGAGAGCGCCTGATATGCCGCCGACATTTCCAGCAGCGTATCCAGGCGGCAGTGCATGCCTTCGCGCAGCAGCCGTTTCGCGAGCCGCACCGCGTGGGGCGGGTTGGCGGAGATCGCTTGCGCGAGACCCTGGGCGGTCGCGAGCAGCGCGTCGTGCGGCACGACACGGGACACCAAATTCCAGTCGAGCGCCTGTTGCGCGTCGATCGTCTGGCCGGTGAAGGTCAGCTCCGCCGCGCGCGACAGACCGACGATGCGCGGCAGCAGCCACGCGCCGCCGTCGCCGGGGATGATGCCCAGCCTGACGAAACTCTCGGCGAACTTCGCGCGTTCGGACGCAATGCGGATATCGCACATGCAGGCGAGATCGAGCCCCGCGCCGATCGCCGCGCCGTTGACGGCAGCGATGACCGGCACTTCCAGATTGAACAGCGCCAGGGGCAGTTGCTGAATTCCGCGCCGGTAGTCCTGGCGAATCTCCATGCCGGGCATGTTGCCCGACGCGTGCCGCTCCATGTCGTGGATATTGCCGCCCGACGAGAACGCCGTGCCGGCGCCCGTCAGAATCACGGCACGCACGGAACGGTCGGCTTCGATCCTTCCGATCGCCGCCAGCAACTCCGCCACCGCCGTGTTGCCGGTGAGCGGATTGCGCCGCTCCGGTTCGTTCATCGTCAGCGTGACGATGTGCTGGTCCTGTTCGTAGCTCAGAAAATGGTTCATAGGATGTCTAATCGTCTACGCTGCTGTGAAGGTTTGCCCGCGCGTGCGCTCAGGCGGCGACGTCATACGGCGCGGTGCGCGCGAAATCCACAATGGTGCCGTGCTCCCGCGCAAGCGCCGCGCTTCCCACCATGCGGTTCCAGAACGTCTCCGAGCCATCCGCGATACGCCATTCGTGCAACCTGCGCGTATAGAGCTGGAGATCGTATTCGGCGGTGACCCCGATCGCGCCATGCAGCGCGTGCGCCGTCGACGCGATCAACGGCACCGCCATGCTGGTGCGCGCCTTGGCGATCGCCGTCGCGAGCCGTCCGGGGACAGCGCCCGCGCCGCAGAACGCCAGCGCCGATGCCATTCCGGCCGACGCCACGTGCTGCGCCATCACGCTCAACTGATGCTGGACCGCCTGGAACTTGCCGATCGATTTGCCGAACTGCGAGCGATCGTTGCAGTACTGGAGCGTCATCGCGAACACGCGATCCATCGCGCCGGCGATGGCGGCCGCATGAATCGCCGCGCTGAAGAGCAGCACCTCGTCGCCGTTCGAACCGAGCGATGCGGGAACGGCGTCCGCGAGCCAGCGAAGCGTGCCGCAGGAACTTCCGTGCACGCCGTCCGGGTCGCGCCCGGCACGCGTCGCGTCGAGCAACAGCAGATTGCCGTCGACGTTGGCGAGCACCTGATCGCAGATCATGCCGAACGGCACCTGCGGCGCTTCCAGTGAGCCGTCCGCGTGACGCCGGCACGTACCCGCGAGCGTCGTCATTCCGGCCGGGGCCGTCACGCCGGTGTCGCGCAACAACGCTCGCGCCGCGATGCTTTGTGCGAGCGGAACCGGCACCGCATGGCGTCCAAAGGCCGTGAAGATCGGCTCGATCGCCGACAGTGACAATCCGGCGCCGCCTGCGCTTTCCGGCGTCAGCAATTCCAGAAATCCGGCTTCCTCGACGGCGCTCCAGATCGACTGGGCCGAGCCGCCGTTTTCGATTGCGCGTACCGCTTCGGATGTGGCGCGGTCGCGCAGAATAGCTTCAATGGCTTCGGTGAACATGCAGGTCTCTTTCGTGATCCGTAGGATTAGCGCAATCCGAGTCCGCGCGCGATCATGCCGCGCAGCACCTCGCGCGTGCCGCCACGCAGTGAAAACGTCGGCGAAATCTGGCTGAGGTACGCCACCGTGCGATAGAGCTCGGGATCGACGGTCTGCGCGGGATTCGCGCCCAGCGCGGCTTCCAGTTGCGCGGGAATGGCCTGTTCGAACTCCGTGCCGATGTCTTTCACGAGCGCCGCCTCGACCACCGGACTCTCGCCGCGCGCGAGCCGCGCCGTGACCGCGATCGACAGACAGCGCAACGTGGCGAGTTGCGTCGCGAAGCCGCCGAGCAGCGCAAGTTCGGCGTCGCTGGCGCCGTGGCGGCGCAACTGCTCGCGCCAGCAGTCGAGCAGCACGACGCTCGAATAGAGCCGCTCCGGTCCGCTTCGTTCGAACGCAAGCTCGGCCGTCACCTGCTCCCAGCCCGCGCCTTCATCGCCGATCAGCGCATCGTCGGCGAGCAGGACGTCGTCGAATGTCACCTCGGAGAAGTGCGCGTCGCCGGTGAGATCGACGATCGGCCGCACGTGAACGCCGGGCAACGACAGATCGACGATGAATTGCGACAGGCCCTTCTGCCGGTCTTCCGGCGCACCCGACGAGCGCACGAGCGCGATCATGTACTGGCAATGCTGCGCGTTGGTCGTCCAGATCTTGCGCCCGGTGAGACGCCAGCCGCCGTCACGGCGCACCGCGCGCGTACGAACGCTCGCGAGATCGGAGCCCGCGTCGGGCTCGCTCATGCCGATGCAAAAGAACGCCCGCGCGGCACAGATGCGCGGCAAGTAGAAGTCCTTCTGCGCCTCGGTGCCGTAGCGCAGGATCAGCGGGCCGCTTTGACGGTCGGCAATCCAGTGCGCGGCGACGGGCGCGCCCGCGGCGAGCATTTCCTCGACCAGCACGAAGCGGCGGAATGCGTCCATGCCCGCTCCGCCGTAGCCCGTCGGCAGTGTCAGTCCGATCCAGCCGCGCGCGGCGAGGCGCCGGCTGAAATCCGCGTCGAAGCCCATCCAAGAGCGCGCGCGAATGTCGGCCGGCGCAGGCGGCAGGTGTTCATCGAGAAACTGCTTCACTTGCGCGCGAAAGGCTTCGGCCTCGGCGGGCAGCGCCGTCAGGTGGAAAGCATCCAGCAGGTTGTTCACGTCTCACTCCAGATTTTTTGTGGTCGCCGCCGCGTGGGCCGCTATGACTGCGCGCGTCCGGCTTGCGCGGCATAGCGCTCGCGCAGAGCCTGCTTGTACAGTTTGCCGGTGGGCAGGCGCGGCATCGTGTCGATGAAGTCGATCGAGCGCGGCACCATGTAGCGCGCGACGCGCGTGCGCAGATAAGCCAGCAGCGCTTGCGCGAGCGCGTCCGATGGCACGACGCCAGGCGCCGGTTCGACGATCGCCTTGACCTGCTCGCCCATCTCGGCGTCGGGCACGCCGATCACGGCCGCGTCCTGCACGTCGGGATGCACGGCGAGCGCGTCTTCGATCGCTTGCGGGTAGATGTTGACGCCGCCCGAAATGATCATGAACGCCTTGCGGTCGGTCAGATAAAGATAACCGTCGCCATCGACATGACCGATGTCGCCGACCGCCGTCCACGCCGGATGACGCGGGTGCTGTGCGGCTCGGGTCTTGTCGGGATCGTTGTGGTAATGAAACGGCAACTGGTCACGTTCGAAGTAGACGAGCCCGTCTTCGCCCACCGGCAATTCGTTGCCTTCGTCGTCGCAGATATGGATGACCCCGAGCAACGCGCGCCCGACCGAGCCCGGATGCGCGAGCCACTCTTCGGTATTCAGCGTGGTCACGCCATTGCCTTCGGTGGACGAGTAATACTCCTCGATGATCGGCCCCCACCAGTCGATCATCTGCCGCTTGATCTCCTGCGGGCACGGCGCGGCTGCGTGGATCGCCACCCGATGGCTCGACAGGTCGAAGCCATTGCGCAATGCCGGGCCGAGTTTGAGCAGGCGGATCAGCATGGTCGGCACCCACTGGCTGTGCGTGACGCGATAACGTTCGATCGCCCGCAATGCGTCGAGCGGATCGAACTTCTCCATGAACACGACAGTGCCGCCGCCGAACTGCGTCTCCAGCCCGTAGCCGAGCGGCGCGGTGTGATAGAGCGGCGCCGGAGACAGATACACCGTCTGCGCATCGAAGCCATAGCGCTCGAACTGCGGGCGGCGCGCGGAGCCGGACCCTTCCGAGACGCGCCCCTGCGGCTGCGCGCGAATGATGCCCTTCGGACGGCCGGTCGTGCCCGAGCTGTAGATCATGGTCGCGCCCAGCCATTCGTCGTCGAGCCGCGTCGGCGGATAACGGTCGATCACCGCTTCGTAGCTGTCCCAGCCGGCAATGGTGCCGTCGATCATCAGCCGCAGGCCGCAGGTCGGCATCATGCCGGTCAGTTCGGCTGCAAGCTCACGCATCGCGTACGAGCTGACCACGACGCGCGCGTCGCTGTCCGTGATGATGCCGGCCGCCTCCGGCGCGGTCAGGAAGCGGTTGACCGGAGTGATCAGCAGCCCCGAACGCAGCGCTGCCCAGCACACCTCGAAGCAGCGCATGTTGTTCTCGAGCACCATCGCGATGTGATCGCCGCGCCGCAGGCCGATCGCGTACAGACACTGCGCGAAGCGATTGGAACGCTCATCGAGTTCGCGGTAGGTCAGCACGTCGCCGGTGGTGCTGTTGATTGCCGCGGGCTTGTCGGGCGTCAGCTCCGCATGGTCGCCGAGGTACTTCGGGAATTTGCTCATCCGCGCTCCTGCGAGTCGAGACGGTTCGGGCGCTTACGCCACCGCTGCCGGAATTTCGCCGGAGGTCAGCGCGTTCGGCGCGGCCCGTTCCACCAGTTCCGGTATCAGCGCGCCGAGCTCGGCCGCATCCCAGCGCCCGTGCTTTTCGATGCGCGGACCGGCGCTCCAGCCTTCGGCCACCGTGATACGGCCGCCGCGCACGCCGAACACGCGTCCGGTGACGCCGCTCGATGCATCGCTGCCGAGCCATGCGACCAGCGGCGCGACGTTGCCCGCGTCGAGCGGATCGAAACCGGGCGCGGCGCCTGCGGTGAATTCGTCGCGCCGGGCCGCGAAGATGTCCTCGGTGAGGCGGCTCATCGCAGTGGGATAGATCGCGTTCACGGTCACGCCGTAGCGCTCGAGCTCGCGCGCCGCGATCACCGACATCGCCGCGATGCCCGCCTTCGCCGCGCCGTAGTTGGCCTGGCCCGGATTGCAGTACAGCCCCGACGACGAACTCGTATTGATGAGCCGCGCCACCCGCGCGCGACCCGCTTTTGCCTCGTCGCGCCAGTAGGCGGCGGCGTGGCGCGAGGGCGCAAAGGTGCCGCGCAGATGCACGCGAATCACCGCGTCCCAGTCTTCTTCGCTCATGTTGGCGAGCGTGCGGTCGCGCAGGATGCCGGCGTTGTTGACCAGCACGTCGAGTCCTCCGAAGGCGGAAATGGCCGTGTCGATCATGCGTCTTGCGCCGTTCCAGTCGGCGACGTCGTCGAAATTCGCGACAGCGCGGCCGCCGAGCGCTTCGATTTCGGCGACCACGTCGAGCGCGGGGCCGCTCGCGGCGCCGGAGCCATCACCGTGGCCGCCGAGATCGTTGACGACGACCTTCGCACCCTGCCGGGCGAACTCCAGAGCGTATTCGCGTCCGAGGCCGCGCCCGGCCCCGGTGATGATGACGACGCGGTCCTTGCAAAGCTGCTGCATGGGTAATCCTCAATCTTGTTTGCGATCCGGGTTTGCACGAGACGCGCCGTGGCGCCTTCCGTGCCCGAGGTTCAGTGCTTGCCGTACAAGGTCACCACGCACGCGCCGCCGAGCCCGAGATTGTGCTGAAGCGCATGCCTTGCGCCCTGCACCTGCCGCTGATCGGCGGTGCCGCGCAACTGGTGGGTCAGCTCGTAACATTGCGCGAGGCCCGTCGCGCCCAGCGGATGCCCCTTCGAGAGCAAACCACCGGACGGATTGACCACGACCTTGCCCCCGTACGTGTTGTCGCCGTCGCTGACGAACTTCTCCGCGCCGCCTTCCGGACAGAAGCCGAGCGATTCGTAGCAGATGACTTCGTTGTGCGCGAAGCAGTCGTGCAGTTCGCACACGTCGATGTCTTCCGGGCCGATCCCGGCCTTCTCGTAGACCTTGTTCGCGGCAGAGCGCGTCATATGGGTGCCGACGTAATTGAGCATCGACGGCGGATCGAACGAAGCGGGCGGATCGGTGGTCAGCGCTTGCGCGACGATCTGCACATCCGTGCGCAGGTTGTGCCTGCGGGCGAACTTCTCGGAGACGAGGATCGCCGCCGCGCCGCCGCACGTAGGCGGACAGGCCATCAGACGCGTCATCACGCCGGGCATCAGCACCGTGTCGTTCATCACGTCTTCGGTCGTCACCTGCTTGCGAAACAGCGCGAGCGGGTTGTTCGCCGCGTGGCGGCTTGCTTTGGCGCGCACCGCCGCGAAGGTTTCCATGCGGGTGCCGTAGCGCTGCATATGCTCGCGCCCCGCGCCGCCGAAGGTGCGCAGCGCCTGCGGCAGATGCGCGAGGTCGGCGGTCAGGCCGTGCATGATCGGCACGAAGCGCGCACGCGTCACGGGCCGGTCGTCCCAGTGCGACTTCAGCGCGCCGGCCTGCATCTGCTCAAAACCGAGCGCCAGCACGCAGTCCGCATCGCCGGTGGCGATCGCCTGGCGCGCGAGATAGAGCGCGGTCGAACCCGTCGAGCAATTGTTATTCACGTTGACGATCGGAATGCCCGTCATGCCCACTTCGTACAACGCGGTCTGCCCGCAGGTGGAGTCGCCGTACACGTAGCCGGCGAAGGCCTGCTGTACGAGGTCGTACGCGATGCCGGCATCGGCCAGCGCGCGGCGGGTCGCTTCGGCGCCCATTTCGGTGTAGCTCCGGCTCGCGCCCGGCTTGGCGAACTGAATCATGCCGACGCCCGCCACCAGTACTTTTTCGCTCATCTTGCTGCCTCGGAAGATAGGGGATTCAAAGCTTGCGCGAGATCAGATCCCGCAACACTTCGCTGGTGCCGCCGAAGATGCGCGTCACGCGCATGTCGGCGAAAGCACGGGCAATCGGGTACTCCAGCATGTAGCCGTAGCCGCCGTGCAGCTGAACCATCTCGTCGATGCACTTCCACATCGCTTCGGTCGCGAAGAGCTTGGCGATCGCCGCTTCCTGCAGCGTGAGCTTGCGCTCCATGTGCTCGCGAATGTAGTAATCGACCAGCGTACGGACCGCGACGGCTTGCGCCTTCACGTCGGCCAGCTTGAATTTGGTGTTCTGGAAGTCCCACACGGTCTGATTGAACGCGCGGCGGTCCTTCACGTATTGCAGCGTCAGTTCGAGCTGCCGTTCGAGCTTCGCCGCGCAATACACCGCGATGATGAGCCGCTCCTGCGGAAGCTCTTCCATCAGGTGGATGAAGCCGCCGTTCTCGTTGCCGATCAGGTTGCTCGCCGGTACGCGGACGTCGTCGAAGAAGAGTTCGGCGGTGTCGGCGGCGGCCTGCCCTACCTTCTCCAGTTTGCGGCCACGGCGAAAACCCGCGCGCTCGGTTTCGACCATGATGAGACTCACGCCCTTCGCACCCGCCGACGGATCGGTCTTGCAGACCACCACCACCATGTCGCAGTTCAGGCCATTCGAAATGAAGGTCTTGCTGCCGTTGATGATGTAGTCGTCGCCATCGCGCACGGCAGTCGTGCGGATCGATTTCAGATCGGAGCCGGTGCCGGGCTCGGTCATCGCGATCGCGAGGATCTTTTCGCCGCGGCAGATCGGCGGCAGCCACTTGCGTTTCTGTTCTTCCGTGCCGAGCCGCACGATGTATGGCGCGGTGATGTCGGAATGCACGGAATAGCTGAAGCCCGACACGCCCGCACGATGCAGCTCTTCCGCGACGATGGCCGAATGACCGAAATCGCCACCGCCCCCGCCATATTCTTCCGGCACGGTCACACACAGCAGACCTTCGCGGCCCGCCTTCAGCCAGGTCTCGCGATCCACGCATCCGGCCTCGTCCCACTGAGCCTGACGCGGCAGACACTCGCGTTCGAAGAAACGCCGCGCGGTATCGCGCAACATTTCGTGATCCTCGCGATAGACATTACGCTTGACTTCCACCGCACGCTCCTTATCGATTGAATGCGTTGGCAGTGCGGACCGGTGTTGCGCGATCGGCTGGCTGCTTTGATGAACGCATTGTGCGTGGCGGGAGGAGCGAGCAAGCCTACCCCCGTGGAGTGGGGGCGGCAGGTGGGCGAGCGCTAAGGCGCGCCCGCGTCGCGCATTCTTGCGACGGCGCCGTCGCGACCGGTCACTTCCAGCTTCCGGTAGATGTTCTTGAGGTGCCACTTCACCGTGTCGAGCGACACGTCCATCACGCGCGCGATCTTCTTGTTCGGCAGGGCAAGCGCGAGCAGACCCAGCACTTCGTTTTCGCGTTCGCTCAGCGACTGGATCGGCACGCGCATCGCAGCCGTTTGCGGTTCGACAGCCGTGGCTGCCTGTGCGGCGTCGATGAGCCGCTGCGCATAGAAGCCGAGGACGGGGTCGAAGTCCGCCTCCAGCGGCAGACGCTCGAGGATGGGCCGGCAATCGCCAAGCTCGTCGAGCAGGCTGCGCATCAGCCCCAGCCGGTGGCCCACGCGCAAGGCTTCGACCAGATGCTCACGGGCCGCTCCGTCGTTGCGGCGTCCCATTTCCGCAATCGACATCTGCAAGCGCAGACCCACCACGCGGCACCACCGCCCTCCTGCTTCGGACAATGCGTGAAGCGGCTTGAGCCGGCGCATGGCGCCTTCGAAGTCGTTCAGATGCAGGCACATGCGAATGCGCGCGAGATCCGCGCAGACCCTGATTTCCCACGTCGTGCTGCGCACCGCGCCCGCATGGCGCGCCGCCAGCGTTTCGCAGCGCAATACCGCCGCTTCGGCTTCATCGGGCCGGCCTTCTTCCAGCAGCCAGCGCGTGCGCAAACACAATGCGTTGGCAAGCAGCCGATCCACACCATGACGCTTCGCGTGATCCTCGAGCCGTTCGAGGCAATCACGCGCCTCGAGGCGGCGTCCCGCGAACCAGTGCGCGCTGGCGAGCACCATCAGGGCGCGCAGGACCGTATCGGGAATCGACACGCGCTCGAGCACGTCGATGCGTTCGTCCAGCAACCGGAGTGAAGCATCGACGTCGTTCAGTTCGTAAAGCGCCTCGCCCAGCAGGGCCGCCGCCATGCACGCGATGCCGACGTATGCCGGGCCCTGCTTTTCCGCCTGCGCCAGCACGTCGCGGAACACGCGCTCGGCGACCAGCACACGGCCCTCGGCGGCATGCGTCATGCCGCTCATGCAGCGACCGAGCAGGATGCCGCGCGGCGCGCCGCCGTGCCCGGCGCCCTCCTCCAGAACCTTGCGAGCCTGCTCATGCTCGCCACGATGGATGAACATCCACGAAAGGATATTGCCGCGCGCGACCCGGGTGAAATCGTCCGCGTTGGGCGGCACGCGCTGCAACTCCGGCAATAGCGCCACGACCAGATCGGTATCGTCGCGCTGTAGCGCGAGGCCGCCGCGAAGCAGCGCGAGCGCGTAGCGCTGACGTGGATCCGGTCGCTCGCTTTGCGCGGCGATCTGCTGAATGCTCTGCATCAGCGCATCGGTTTCACCGGCGTACATCTGCAGATACGCGGTGATCACGCGCAGATCGAAGCGCTCCGCGATCTGCGCCGGCGGCAGGCGGCGCACCAGACCGGCAAGCTGGCGGAGTTCGCCGCGCGCGAGCAGATCGTGCGCGCATCCTTCGACGAGATCGCCGGCAGCCTGCGCGTTGTCCGCCAGTACGGCGTGATGCACGGCTTCGTCGACGTGGCCTTGCGCATCGAACCACTGCCACGCCGCCGCGTGCAGCTCGCGCAGTTCCGCTGGCGGCAGCTCGGCGACGCGGCGCTGCAAGACCTCGCGCAGCAGAGGATGCAGGCGATACCAGGGTTCTCCGTCCTGTCCGACACCACTCTGAGTAATGAACAGATTGTCGTCTTCCAGACGACCGAGCCGCGAGGCGACATCCGCGACGGTGACCGGATGCCGCATCAGGCCAGCACAAAGGGGCGCACAAAATCGCTCGCAAAGCGCCGCACGAGTGAGCAGCAGCAGGTCCTCGGACGCGAGTCGGATCAGCACTTCGCGTTCGAAATAACAAGCGAAGGTTTCGGCATCGCGCACGGTCGCCGGCGTGAAAGCCGTGCCTTTGCGCGTCTTCAGGTCGATCGCGAACAATTGCAGGCCCGCCGCCCAGCCGTCGGTCAGCTCATGCACCACGCGCGCGTCGCGTCTGGCGATTTCGCCGAGCTGCTCGCGCAGGAAGCGTTCCGATTCCTCGGCTGAAAAGCGCAGGTCATGGCGATCGAGTTCGATCGCGAGACCTTGCGAACGCAGACGCGCGAGCGAGAGGGGCAGCGAACGCCGCGAAGCCAGCACCACGTGAAGCTGCGGCGGCGCGTAGTCCAGCAGCCAGCGCAATGCTTCGACGATCCGGGCGTTCTGGAGGTGGTGAACGTCGTCGAGCATCAACACCAGCTCGCGCTTGCGGCGGGCGATAGCGCGCACGAGCGTGATGACCCAGTGCTCGACCGCGGTCTCGTCGCTCTCGCGACCGACCAGCAATTCCGCCTCGCGCACGATCGCCGGGTCCACGGTAGCAAGGCTTGCGAGCAGGCCGTGGAAGAACGCCGTCAGGTCGTCGTCTTCGGGGGCGAGCGAGAGCCAGGCGACATCGAAGTCCAGTGTGAGCATCGCCTGTCTGAGAGCCAGCATCGTGCTGGTTTTTGCACTCCCGGCCGGTCCCTGGACCACGACGCAACGATGCCGGCGCGCTTCGAGGAGCCGCGCCATCAAGCCTTCGCGCGGCATGAGTTGCCGTGCGCAACGCGGCGGGATCAATCTTCCGCCTGTCACGGCCTCCACGGAGCGTCTGGGCGAGACGTCACGGTCTATTGGGTGATCTGCGGAATCGGACATGCTGGGAAAACGAAAAGGCGAAGATCGTAGGTCGAGTCAGGCGACTGTTGCGCTCGCGAAGGAGCGTGTTCGACACGAGTATAGATTCGCAATGCGGTCGTTCGACGCGAATCCGCGGTCACCCACCCGATGCGGGTGGGTGCGAATCTCGGGGCTTGCCTTCGACGTATGGAGCGATGTTCGGTCCCAGGTTGTGAAAAAGGCCGCTTCGAACGCCCGAGCGAACGCCGCGACAGCGACGCAACTCGGCGCACGGGACACCGGGAGCGTCGTGGGAGGATCATCGGTTTGCTGTTTTGCAACACCAGGCGCGCGCCACCTTCCGCCGATCATCCGGCATTTTCAGAATCACTACCCCGACGTTCGGCTGATGATCCGGGAAGGTGATCCTGTCGAAGAGGTGGAACGGGGCACGCTAGATCTGGCGCTGATCTACGATATGGATCTCGCGCGCCAAGTAGTACTTCACACGTTTGGCGAGTAATCACCCTATGTGCTGCTACCAGAGGGTCATCGGCTTGCGAGGCCAGTTGTCGTAACGATCCATGACCCGGTCGATGAGCCGTTCTTCCTCCTCGACATGCCACACAGTCGCGACTATTTTCGTTCGTTGTTCCGGCTAGCTGGCATATCGCCGACGGTTGCGCTGGAATTGCGCTCCGTCGAGATGATCCGGTCGCTGGTCGCGAACGGGCATGGTGTTTCGATTCTCGTGACTCGCCCGGTCGGTGATTTAAGCTATGACGGGCGCTCCATCGTTTGCTGTCCTTTGGACTCCACTGTGCCTGCACAACGGGTTGTCGTCGCAGCGCGGCAGACCACACAGCTGCCGAGGCCGGCTACCGCGTTTCTTGAGGTGATGCGCGACCGGTTCATGAAGTCCTAAAAAGTCGAGTAGTGCGAGACGCATGATCGAGTTCGCCACATTTGTCTCGCTGAATCGAAATCCGGAGACTGGGACTTGTTTGTCGTGACTTCGAGACGGGATAGTTCGACGTCGGAACGACCGTTGCCAGGACAGTGCCGCCGTTGGGATGTGCATGCGGCGCGACTCGGCCGAATCAAGTGCCGGGGAAGCGCGCGTCGTAGTTGGCGGGCTTGCCCGCCATGCGGCACTGATAGCGCATCGGCTGCACGACGTACTGTCCGTCTGCCGCTGGACAAACTCATGATGCTGCGGGCGTCAAATACGGCGGATGCGCTCTGGTGCGCCGAGCGCGTACTGAACGCTCGAAGTTGCGGCGCGCTGCTCTTCTGGCAGCAGCACATCCGGTCTGAAGCCTTAAGGCGATTGCATCTGGCGGCCCAAGCAACAGAAACCCTCCTGATTCTGGTTCGACCGCTCGCCGCCGCTCAGGATTCATCGCCGACAACTTTACGGCTGGGGGTGCGGCCCGCCGACGGCGGAATCGTCGTCGATGTCATCAAGCGACGAGGTCCAACCCGAACCGACCCACTGTCCATCCACCTCCAACCGACTCCGATTCTGCTTAGCCCTCATGGCCGTGTTCGTCGCCATCTTCCTGCCCCGGCTTTCGCCGGAGGTCTTCCGTCCGAGATGGTCATCTCCGACTGAACAGGGCTGCATGGTGCTCGAGCGTGACAAGGTGATCGTGCTGGATCAGGCAGCCAGAGATGCAGGGGTGATGGTAGGGATGAAGCGCGGTGGCGTCACGACACTGACGGCCGACGCATTGATGTATGACCGTAGCCCCGCGCGCGAGCTCGATGTGCAACGCGAAGTCGCTTTTGCGCTCTTGCGCTCTTGCGCTTCTCGCCTCAAGTCGCCGTGCGCGAGGAAGAAACCATCGTGGTTGATGTCACAGCAAGTCTGCGACTGGTCGGCGGCAACCGAAGGGGTGACCTTGACCATGCGCGAACTCGACCGTCTCAAAGTCATTCAGGCCGTAGTCGACCGGATGCTCAAACCGGAGCTCGGCGCGCAGCGTTTGCAACTGACAGTACGTCAGGTTGAACGGCTGGTGGCCCGATACAAGCAATCCGGTGCGGGCGGCGTTGGCCACACTTCGCGCGGCCGTCCGGGCAACCGGAAACTCGACGAAGCGATCGCTTGTCGAGCGCTGACGCTGATCCGGGATCGCAACGCCGATTTCGGCCCGACACTGGCCAGCGAGAAGCTGCGTGAATAGTCAGCGCAAAAGCCATGCGGGAACGGAAGCACCACCGGTGGTTTCACGCCCCGCAGACTGATTCGCAACTGAAAAACGGAAGTGGCGCCGGACGAGTGGAAGTCCATCGAGCCTGATTTCGCATCGCCAGGACGTCGCGCATCCTTGCAAGCCACTGGCGTCATCACGCAAAACGAAAGGTATTCGCATCATTTATGAAAGCATCACTCACGTGAGCATCGATGCAAAACGCCGACCCTTCGCGCGCCCGCATCGCAGAGGAAGGCGATCGCCTCGCTATCTGTCGTCGTACGTGCGCACGATTTCGTCAGGGTGACTAATCAGCCTACGAATGGGCGTTGATGCTCCGTGCGCGCGGCCACTCGATAGGTATTGCGCATCTTGCTAACAGGCCGACGATTGCCTATACCTATAGGGTCCGACAGCAAGCCCTAAGTAATCGCGTGACCGACCCCGCACGGGGCCGAAGACCGGGCAATGAGATCAGGATTCCTCTTCAACAGCGGTCGGATGTTGTCTTCTTGCGACAGCTCTTCCAGGAGCATGCGGCGTTCCTGGTCACACGCGGGAAGCAGGCAGTTCGAGCATCGTGTGGTTTATCGATACCCGTGTGTCGTAGGAAAACAGCGCGCCGCTTCTGCTCACCGGAGGAACCGCACATGTCCGGCCCCGTGGGTTTCTGGAGCTACGCCCGCCACGACGATGCGCACAGCGATGGCCATTTAAGCCAGCTCCGCACGATCGTGGGCAAGGCGATCGCCTTGCAGTACGGCGCGGACATCGACCTCTGGCAGGACATTCAGGCCATTCCGACCGGCGCGGATTGGGCCAATTCGATTCAGAAATCGATTGGCCAGACCGTGTTCTTCATGCCGATCGTCACCCCGCGATACCTGAAAAGCCCGAATTGCCACGCGGAGTTCCAGTCGTTTCATCATCGCATGCTCGAATTGAAGCGTGACGACCTTATTTTTCCGATTCATTTCGTGGGCGTGGATCAGATCACCACCGAGGACTCCGTGTTCGGAACTGACCTGGACATGCTTCGGCGGCATCAGTGGATCGACTTCCGGTCATTGCGTAATGCCGATTACCAATCGCCGGAAGTGCGGCGTTGGGCCGATGGCTTGGCGGAGAGCATACTCAAGGTAGCCGTGCCCGTGGCGAAGGCGCAGCGCGCGGCCGCGACCTCCGGGCAAGCGCGCCCGAGTGCGAGCGCAACCGGCGAGCGCCGGCAGCGCGAGGCGGCAACTCAGGCCGAAGAAGCGCGACAGCACGAAGCGTCGGTACGAGCGGCCGAGCATGCACGACAGGAGGCTGCCGAAAACGAACGTCAACGCAATGCGGCGGCGAACGCGCCGGAGCAGGCCCAGCGTCGCGAGGCCGAGCGGACGCCCGAGCCGCCTGCCCGGCCCGACCTGATCGATCCGTACCCGGAAGTGCTTCCGGCGGTCGATCCGGCGAACACCGCCGTGGTGACATCGTATGCGGCGCGCAGCTCGGCCGCGCCCATCCGGCAACGGCGGCTGGGCGTACTCGCCGTCTCGGCGGGCGGACTCGTGGTCGTGGCCGGAGCGATGGTCGCGGTATTCCTGCGTCACGAACCTCCGCAAGCGACGGCGCCCGTTCCCGCATCCGTCCCGACGATCACTCCGCCTGCACCGGCGGTCGTTCCACCCGCGCCGCTGGTCAGCCCGCCCGCGCCGGCGGTCGTTCCACCCGCAGCGGCGCTCAGCCCGCCCGCGCCGCTGCCCGACGCAAGCAACAGCCCCCCGCCGCCATCGCGCGCGCCGGACCTCGAAGGCAGCGTCGATCAGATCCTCGATTCGGCGGGGTTCATCGTGTCCGGAAAGATCGTCAATCTCTACGGCGTCCGGGGCGAGGACGGCCGCCCTGTCCGCTCGATGCAACGCTATCTGCAAAGCGAAGGAAACATCGTCCGATGCTTCGCGCACGAGGAAGCCTATCAGTGCTTCGTCAACGGGCACGACATCGCCGTGCACGCGGTTCGCCTCGGCTGGGCGCGCACGCGGCAAGGCGCGCCGCCGCAATATGCCGCCGCCGAAGCCGAGGCGCGGCGCACGCGCGCCGGAGTCTGGAGCAAATAGCCGCAGACGGCCACGACCGGCCGTGGAGGGAGACGAGCGATGAACAGGTATCTGTCCGCAGTGGCTTGCGCGAGCGTGGCGACGCTGATCGCGTCCGGTTGCGCCGATAACGGAACGGGAACGGGATCGACCGGAATGAACAAGACGACGTCGGGCGCGCTCATCGGCGCGGGCGCCGGCGCCGCGCTCGGCGGCATCTTCGGTCATGGCAGCGCCGGCGCGATCGTCGCGGGCGGACTTGCCGGCGGCCTGCTCGGCGGTGTCATCGGCCATCAAATGGATGAGCGGGATCGCGAGGCACGCGATCGGGCGCTCCAGGAGGCGTTGCAAAGCTCGAAGAACAGTCAGCCGAAGCATTGGCACAACACGAAGACCGGCAACTCGGGAACCATCAAGCCGCTGAACGGTTACACGACATCGGCGAGTGCGCAGACATGCAGGGATTTCACCGAGTCCTATGTCAAGGAAGGAAAGACCTATGAGCAGACCGCGCATGCATGCCGCAACTCGAAAGGCGAATGGCAGCTGGCCAATCAGTGATGCGCGTGCGAACCGTCGCCGCTCGTTGCTGCTCTGCACGATGGTCGCGGCGGGCATGCTCGGGGGAAAGGTCGGCGCGGCCGTGCGCGATGAAATCGATCCCGTGCGTCTTCATCGAAGCGGCACGGCGTTCTTCGTGACGCAAGACGGCGAGTTGCTCACGAGCGGTCACATCGTGCGCGGCTGCCGGCATATCGAAGTCTGGCGCGACGAGGATGCCCGGCTCGACGCATCGCTGGAGGCGCTCGACTCCCGGCTTGATGTCGCGCTGCTCGCGACGCACCGGCGCGTGAGCCGGATCGCCGTCCCGCGGGCCGGACCCGTTTCGCGGCACGACGCGGCGTTCACCATCGGCTACGGTCTCACGGCGTCGACGCCGCTGCAGCCGGTCGTCACGCGTGGCCGCGTCGACGCAACGGTCGATGCGAAGGCGCGCCGGCTTCTCGTCATGCAGGCGATGCTCTATGAAGGCAACAGCGGCGGCCCCGTGCTCGATGAACACGGATTGCTGATCGGCATGATCGTGGGCCGCTATGTGAACAGGCCGGACCGGGCCGTCGCGATCGATGCGGGCGAACTGGCGCGTTTTCTCGGCGCGAAGGCCGCGACGCCGCGAACATCGACGGACAGAGAGCCCGGCGAAGGGCCGCGACAGACGTTGCGGGAGATATCGGCACTCGTGCAGTGCGCCGACTAGCCGTCGCAGCGGGCCCGACCGGTCCACGCGATACGTATCAACGCGTTCGCCCGTCGACGCGCCCCGGCGCGTTCGACCCACGACAGCCATGTCCACCGACACGCAAGAACGTTTTCCTCTCCTGCCGCGTTCGATTTCGGTGCTCGTTTCCGGCCATCGGAACAAGCGGAGGCTGCCGCTCTTCAGCGGCAACGGTCTGGGGCGCGCGTTCGCCACCCTGGACTGCGTTCTGAGCAAGTTCAAGCGCATCGCGGAAAACGGTGCGCAGGCCGATGACAGTTTCCCATCCGAACTGTATTGCTGTGGCCCGACGACCGTACGCATCCTGACGGGACAAGCGGATCGCGTCGATCAGCACGTGATCGAAAAGGCTCACGAACTCGGCTTGCCGGTCGATCTGATCGTGCCGGGCGAGTTGCAGCCCACCTCCGCGGACCATCCGGATCATCCAGAGCGTTCGGTCGCGTTCGGATGCCCGCATTCGGTGCTGGAAGCGGACAACGCGGCCTTCGCCACGCGGGACGAATTCGCGCTCAGCTATGCCGATATCCTGGTCGCTGTGTGGGACGGCGACACGCCTCTCGGCGCACCGGGCGGCGTGGTGTGGCTGATTCAGCGCGCCGTGGCGATGGGCCTGCCTGTGTTATGGATCGATCTGCACGGCGCCGTCCGCACGATCGCCGATTATCGCGTCACCGAGCTCTGGCTCCATCAATTGAAGCGGCCGGTCCTGGAGGAAGGGCTGCTCAGAGGCCTGTTCGAGGACTACGACATCAAAAAAGGCGTGCTGACCGATGCCCTGCGGCGACGCCTGAATCCACTCGATGACCTCGTCTCGGACAGCCTGCAAAAAGATATCCTGCGCTCCTACGCCGAGGAAGAACGTGCGCCGCCGTGGATCGAGGATCGCGTGGGCTGGTTCGAGCAGTTCATGACCGCGATTTTTCGTGTGCGGGCGTGCGACTTCGTGAACAGCCTGTCGAGGCTGGTGCTGGGAATGCGGATATGCAAGCCGCGCTACGAGGCGCGCGAAGCGCCGCCGTGGGGGCCGCTTGCCGCGCGGTTCGAATGGAGCGACGCCCGGGCGAACATCGCGGGGCGCAGACACGGCAGCGGCACCTGGCTGCTGTATATGCTTTCTTCCGCTGCGGTATTCGCGTCGGTCGCCGGGATGATCGACTTCGACCTGAGCTGGTCTTTCTGGTTCGGGCAGTGCGCCGGCGTCTGGACGAAGCGCTGGCCGTGGGCGGAGCTGGCGCTCATCAGCGTGATTCTTTACTCATTCGCGCGCGCGGGCCATCTGCATTGGCACCGGCTCTGGCTCGGACATCGCTTCGTGGCCGAGCAGATCCGGTATCTGCGGATGCTCGAACCGTTCCTCGCCATTCCCGCGCCGTTTACCGAGCCGCTCTTCACGTATCGGCACGATCGATACTATTTGCGCAGCGCCGAACTGTGGCTGTTGCAGCGTTCGCTGAGCGCGGGCGGACTGCCGTCGCGATACGTCGCTTACCAGCTTGCATCGGAAAGCGTGCCCGAGCGTGGCAGGCGGCTCGAAGAGGACGTCGAAGAACAGTTCGGGTTTCACAGCAAGAAGCACGAGCACGCGCATACACTGCATAAACGGATGGAGCATTTCGCCTTCGTCCTGTTCTGCCTCGCCCTCGTTTGCACGCTTGCTCACATCGGGCTTGAGCACTGGGCCGAGACGCTTCCCGCCGACGCCCCCCGATTCAAGTCTTTCCTAAAGGAAGTCGTGCGCTGGCTTCCGCTGTTCAGCGCTTCGCTTCCGGCGCTAGGCGCGGCATTGCACGGCGTGATGACGAAGCTGGAGTTCGGGCGCATCTCGGAGCAATCGAACAAAGTGCATGCGAGCCTCGATATCATGCTCAGAGGCGTCCGTTTCAGCATGACGAAGCCCGAAGCGAAAGGTTGGAAGCCAATGTCCGACTTGCGTGACGATGCCAGGGACATCGCGAGGCTGCTCGCCGATGAGAATGTTCAGTGGCGCGATCTGATTCAATACCAGAGGGCGGAGCTTCCATGACCGACGATGTTTCGATGCCGGACCTCACGCGCGATCCGGACGCGTGGCTGGTCATCAAGCGCCCCGTGCCCGCCGCCGTGCGATTCGCGGATAGCGACGGCACGTGCGACACGCTCGAAGGCCCGGTGCGATTTCGCGCCGGCGATGCGATCGTCACCGGAACCTTGAATGAACAGTGGCCGGTCAGCCGCGACCGCTTCGATGAAACCTATGAACGCGTGGCGGAGGGCTTCTACCGCAAGCGCCCGATGGTCGCTTACGCCCTCCTCTTGAAGTCGCCGGTCAACGTGCGTGTGGGCGCTCAGAGCGACGTGATCGAAGGCCATCCCGGCGACTGGCTGATTCAATATGACAAGGGCGAGTATGGCGTCGTGGATGCGGAAGTGTTCGCGCGTTTGTATGAAAGAGTGGACGCATAGGAGAAACCCGCGGGCGCGTCATCCACGATCCACGCGCCGAGCGTGACAAAGCGGTCGCCAAAACGCAGTGAGGGCGCCCATTCTTGATAAACGAAGCCTTCCTCGCCGTACTCACCACCGTTCTCGACGCGTCCCTCGGGCGTCACGTTTGCACTCTCGCGCGAAAATAATGGCTTCTTCGCATAGGGTCGCCGGCTAAAATGCGCTTCATGAAAGGACGCTTCCAGAAGGTTCGGATGGTCCGGAAACATCTCCCACAAGATCGGCAAAATTCCCTTGTTCGACAGGACCGCGTTCCACGGCGGCTCGACCCAACGACATCGATCCATGAGCATTTCGGACCCGTACGATGATGTCGCCATCCATTCCCACGGATAAAGCTTGAACATCAGATCGATCGGTTCATCTTGCAGATCGACGAAGCCGCCCTGCCCGTCGTTACGTGAAGTCAAAGCGACCAAAGAGCGTCGGATCATCGCGATCCCAGGATGTGCGAATCCACTGGGCGAACCGCGCCGAGATCCCGAGTCTGTGAAACAGGTTGTTCTCGATGACGTGATCGACTGCGGCAAGGCAGCAGCGGTTCGGATCCAGGGCCGCCGCGTATATGCGCTCTATCTCGACTTCAGAAAAGCGATACGCGATGTCTTCACGCCAATAGACGAAAGTGTGTTGATCAACTGGCTGATCACGGTAGCCAGTGGGCGTTCGCCGAGTAGGTGAGACCTCAGGCACTCCGATCGATGGTATGAAGAACTGGCCGCGTCATCGAAGCGGCGCCAACTCACCTCTCAACGCACGTCGCTCAATCACTTGCCGAGTTCGCGACCGGGAAACAGGTCCATCGAAGAATAAACGCCCATTCCGCCCATGCACGATTGGACCGACGCAGTTTCGGATCAACGACGCGCCGCCCCTGCCAGTGATCTCGCCTGCCCGCAAGCTTCGATCACCTCCCCAACCGCGCACGCAAGCGTCACCAATAGACCAATCGACCGTCACCCACGTCGCCCACACATTTCGTGCAACGTATTCAACCGCCGAACCGGCTCGACGACATAAGGATTCGTCTCATCCCACGCATACCCGGCAAGCACGGCGCTGATCATTCGACGTATCGTCGGCGCCTGCTCACGCGCGAAGATGATGTCCTGCAGCTTCCCCGTATACCAGTTCTCGACGAACGCACGAAACGTATCGATACCCTTGCGCAGCGGCATGTCGTATTGCGTCTGCCAGTCGACGGCCTCGCCGTTCAACTGACGCTCCAGCGTTTCGACAGCGAGATGCGCGGATCGCAGCGCGATCGTCACGCCCGAAGAAAACACGGGATCCAGAAACTCTCCTGCATTGCCGAGCAGCGCGTAACCCGGACCATGCAGCCGCTCGACGTTGGCCGAGTACCCACCGATATGCCGCACCGGCATCAAGAAAGGCGCATCGCCGATCAGCCGGTTCAGTGTCGGCTCGCTGCGAATCAACGAACGCAACTTCGCTTCGCGCTCCGCTTCGGGCGCATCGAGAAATGGCGCTTCGGCAACACATCCGACGGACGAGCGTCCGTTCGCCAACGGAATCATCCAGTACCAGATATCGCGATGCTCGGGATGCACGGCAACCGTGATCTTGTTGCGATCGTGCGCACCGATGGGAATGTCGTCGCGCACGTGCGTGAAGATCGCGGCGCGCGTGGGCATGCGCGTAGGCGCTTCGAGGTTCAGGAGACGTGGCAGCACGCGGCCGAAACCGCTTGCATCGAGCACGAAACGCGCATGTACCTGATATCGCGTACCCGCCTCGTCGGTGACTTCGAGCGCGGGTGCGTCGCCCGTTCTCATTTCGAGAACCGTATGGCCGAAGCGCACTTCGGCGCCCTCCTTCGCCGCGCGACGAATCAACAGATCGTCGAACACGGCACGCTCGACCTGGAATGTCGTGCCCCAGCCGTCGGAATGCTTGTCGCGAAAATCGTAAGCGGACACCTGATCGCGATGGACGAAGTGCGCGCCGTTCTTGTACTGAAAGCCGGCTTCCACGACGTCCTGCAACATGCCCGCCTCTTCGAGATACGCCATGCTTTGCGGCAGCAGACTTTCGCCGATCGAAAAGCGCGGAAAGTGTTGCCGTTCCAGCACCAGCACCGAACGTCCAGCCTTTCGAAGCAACGCCGCGGCGACCGCACCTGAAGGCCCGGCTCCGATGATGGCGACATCGACGGAGGTATTCATACAACATTCATTGTTCATCGTTAATTCCCATGCAGGTGCCTGCGAAGCAAAGGGCAAATACGACGCTTGCGCGACGGATCAGCGATTACAATCGAGCCACCCAAGTGCCAAAGATTCGACTACTATTTCTTTACCGGATTTAATTGTGCAGAATACCGAAACATCCAGTGTGCCCTTCGTTTCTGAAACTGCGTTCGGCGTCTGGTTCCTGCGCACGCATACGTGGGAACACCACGTACTGCGCGTCGCCATCAACGATCTCAAAGGCCTGATCGACGGCCCGCTGCCCGTTCGTCCCACGATCGTCGATGTCGGCTGCGGGCAAGGGGTTTCGTTTCGACTGCTGGCGAAAGCGTTTGCGCCGCAGCGTATCGTCGGCATCGACTTCCACGAACCATCGCTCGCGCTCGCCGATAAAGCCGCGCGCGCTTGCGAAGGCAATTCTGACACCGCCGTTACGCGCATCGAAGTGTTGCATGGCGACTGTGCGAATTTGCCGCTAGGCGACGCCAGCGCGGATATCGTCTTCTGTCACCAGACGTTCCATCACCTCGTCGAACAGGAACGCGCGCTCGCCGAGTTCCGCCGCGTGCTCAAGCCCGGCGGCTTGCTGCTGTTCGCCGAATCCACGGATGCATACATCAAGTCGTGGGTCATCCGCCTGCTGTTCCGTCATCCAATGCAAGTGCAAAAGAGCGCGGACGGGTATCTCGCGATGATCCGCAACAGTGGCTTCAGCTTCGAACCCCGCAACGTGTCGCTGCCCTACCTGTGGTGGAGCCGTGCAAAAGACTTCGGACTGCTCGAGCGCATCGGTCTCTATGCCCCGAAGCCGGGCAAGCGGCGCGAGACGCTCGTGAACGTTGCGGCCGTCAAGACCATCTGACAGCGAAACGCGGCGCGCCTTCGAACACGCGCGCCGCACGTCCTTTGCGCGTTACTTCTTCAGCGTCACCACTTCGCCCTTCAGCGCTACGCCCGCAACCACTGCACCCGCGCCGCACGTGAACTCCGTCGCGCTTTCGCGCTCGACGTTCCGGTAGTTGCTCTTGATGTTGATGACCGCATTGCCGCCTTCCTTGCGCACGCGATCCTGCAGCGCCATTACCGCCGACAAGAACACGTGCTGACACGCGGTTTCATCGCTCTTGCCGAACGAGTTGGTCTTCTTGTTCGTCGCGAACTCGCCGAACGATTTCACAACGCCCGGATGGGCTTGTCCCGCGAAATAGAGCGCAATGTCCTGATCGACCTTGCCGCCTTCGCTCGTCAGCGCGGATTCGACGGAATAGTTCGTGACCGAATCGCGCGCGAACGCGTGCGACGACAGCATGCACGCGAGCAGCGCCGCGCAGATCATCTGATGCTTCATGATGTTGTTCCTCAAGATGGCGTGCTTATTGCGCGTCGAACTGCACGAGGTCGCCGCGCACGGCTATCGTCGAACCGTTGTTGCTCGACCCGCACGCAAACTCCTTCGATGACGACGTTTCCGTGTGCTGGAAGCGCGTCGTCACGTTGACGACAGCGTTCGCCTGATGCGCGCCCGCATAGTCCCGCAACTGCTGCAACGCCTTGCCCAGCGCGATGTTGCACGTCGCTTCCTGACCGGTCATCTCGCGCGAGACACGCGCGCGCACTTCCTTGGTCTCGATCAACTTCTTCACGTTCGGATGTGCCTCGTCGCCGAAATACAGCGGCACGCCCTGCTTGCTTTGCGCCTGCACCTCGGCGGGCATCGGCAGCGAGCGGATCTGCGTCGTGCATCCGGCTTGCGAAATCACGATGCCGGCTGCCATCGCCAGGAAGATCTTCGTTCTCATTCTTGTGGTCACTCTTGGTTGCTTTTGAATCACGCCCGTCGTTGCACGAAGGGCACCGGTCAAACATTCCTGAAACTCAGGCCCGCGCAGCTTCCGCCGAAGCCGAACGACACCGACATCGCCCGCGCGATATGCGCCTCGCGCGTGGATTGCACGAGCGGCATGCCGTGGACGAGCGGGTCCGGCGACTCGACCGTTCCCGTTCCCGCAATGAATCCGTCGCGCATCATGAGCAGCGTGTAGATCGCTTCGTGCGCGCCGCATGCGCCGATCGAATGCCCCGTCATGCCCTTGGTCGACGAGAACGGCGGCACCTGCGCACCGAACACCTCGTGCAATGCGCGCAGTTCTTCGGCATCGCCGAGCGGCGTGGACGGCGCCTGCGTGTTGATGTACTCGGGCAATTCGTCGATATCGCCCGCATCGTCGAGCGTCATGCGCAATGCGCGCGCGATGCCGCCGCTGTGCGGCGTCACCATGCCCGTGCTGTCGGTACTCTCGCCGAAGCCGGTCAGCTCGGCGTAGATGCGTGCGCCGCGCTCAAGCGCGTGATCCAGCGATTCGAGCACCAGCACGCCCGCGCCGGAGCCGATCACGAAGCCGTCGCGCGCGGTGTCGTAAGGACGCGAGGCGCGCGCCGGCGTCTCGTTGAAGCCGCGCGACAGCGCGTGCATCGCGTCGAACATCAGCGTCATGTTGTCGTGCAACGCTTCGCTGCCGCCCGCGAGCACGACGTGTTGCCGTCCGGTGCGGATCAACTGCATCGCCTGTCCGATCGCGAGTGCGGATGTCGTGCACGCCGACGAAGGCGAGTACGCGACGCCCTCGATGCCGAAGCTCTGCGCGACGTTCGCCGAGGCCGTGCTGCTCATCGCGCGCGGCACCGTATAGGGCGGCGTTCTGTCGACGCCATGCGCGTGCGCCGCGGCGAGCGCCATGTCGTACTCCGCCATCGCGCCGACGCCCGACCCGATCACGGCCCCCGTCTTCGGCGAGCGCAGCATGGCTTCGTCGAGCCGCGCATCGTCGATAGCCTTCCTCGCCGCGTGGCACGCAAAGCGTGCCGTGTCGCCCATGAAGCGCTCGAGCTTGCGGTCGAACGGCGGCTCGTCAGCGACGGACGCTACCGCCGCGACTTGCGAATGAAAGCCGCGCTCGCGCCACGCGTCGATACGCGTCACGCCGCTCTTGCCTTCGCGAAGGGCGCGGCTCACCGCATCGAGCGAATTGCCGAGACACGAGACGATACCCATGCCCGTCACGACGACTCGCTGCATGACCCGCGCTGCGTTCATCGAACGTTCCGGAAAATCAGCGACGTATTGATGCCGCCGAACGCGAAGTTGTTGCTCATCACGTATTCGGCTTCGATAGCGCGCGCATCGCCGATGATGTAATCGAGCGGCGCGCACGCGGGATCGACCTCGGTGAGATTGAGCGTCGGCGCATACCAGTTGCGCTTCATCATCTCGATGGTCCACCACGCCTCGATCGCGCCGCACGCACCGAGCGTGTGGCCGATGTAGCTCTTGAGCGAACTGATCGGCATGCGCTCGCCGAAGGTCTGCGCGGTCGCCTGACTTTCCGCGACGTCGCCGCGATCCGTCGATGTGCCGTGCGCATTCACGTAGGCGATGGCCTGCGGGTCGAGCCGTGCATCATCGAGTGCAAGCTGCATCGCGCGCGCCATCGTGCTCGCGGTCGGCTGCGTGATGTGCGCGCCGTCCGAGTTGCAGCCAAAGCCGACGATCTCCGCGTGGATCGTCGCGCCGCGCGCCTTCGCGTGTTCATACTCTTCGAGCACGAGCGTGGCTGCGCCCTCGCCGACCACGAGACCGTCGCGCTTCGCATCGAACGGGCGCGGCGTGAGCTGAGGCTCGTCGTTGCGCGTGCTCGTCGCGTAGAGCGTGTCGAATACGGCGACTGCCGGGCCCGAGAGTTCTTCCGCGCCGCCCGCGAGCATCATCGTCTGCTTGCCTGTCGCGATGGCTTCGTACGCGAAGCCGATCGCCTGGCTGCCCGACGCGCACGCCGACGACGCCGGAATCACGCGTCCCTTCAGATCCCAGAACAGGCTCACGTTGACGGCGGTCGTGTGCGGCATCATCTGCACATAGCTGTTCGATGTGACGTCAGTCATCGAGCCGGTGTTGAGCATCGTGCCGAACGCGCGAATAGGCTCGACGGAACCCGACGACGATCCGTACGCCACGCCCATGCGTCCGTCGCTGATCGATATGTCGCCGGCAAGCCCTGCATCCGCGAGTGCGAGTTCGCTCGCGCGCACGGCATACATCGAGACGATGCCCATCGAACGCGTCTTCTTGCGCGGCCAGCCGGCGGGCTGTTCGAACGCGGGCAGCGGACACGCGAGACGCGTGTGCAGCGCCTGAAAGAAGTCCCATTCGTCGATGCGGCGCACCGCGTTGCGGCCCGCCTTCAGCGCGGTCTCGACATCGCTCCAGCGATCGCCGAGCGCCGTGACGCCGCCCATGCCTGTAATGACGACTCGTTTCATCAGATCATCCCGCCGTTCACGCCGATCACCTGACGCGTCACATACGACGCCGCATCGGACATCAGGAAGCTGACGACCGCGGCCACTTCGCCCGGCTGGCCGACGCGGTTCATCGGGATGGTCTTCAGTGCATGCTCGACGGGCGCGTTCTCCAGCATGCCCGTCTCGATCAGCCCCGGCGCCACGCAGTTCACCGTGACGTTGCGCGACGCCAGCTCGACGGCGAGCGCCTTGGTCGCGCCGATCAGTCCGGCCTTCGCGGCGCTGTAGTTCACCTGCCCGCGATTGCCGATCACGCCCGCCACCGATGCGATCGTCACGATGCGGCCGCCCTGCTTCGCGCGGACCATCGGCATCGTCAGCGGATGGATCACGTTGTAGAACGCGTCGAGACCGGTTTCGATCACGACGTCCCAGTCTTCTTCCGTGAGCGCGGGGAACGCAGCGTCGCGCGTCACGCCGGCGCTGCACACGACGCCGTAGTAAGGGCCGTGCGCGGCGACATCGGTTTCGAGCTCCGCGCGGCACGCGGCGCGGTCGCGCACGTCGAACTGGATGACGCGCGCCGAACCGCCCTGTGCGGCGATGCCCGCGGTGACGGCTTCGGCTTCCGTGCGGCCCGTGCGGCAATGCACGGAAACAGCGAAGCCGTCGGCGGCAAGTTGATACGCGATCGAACGGCCGATGCCGCGGCTCGCGCCCGTTACGAGAACTCGACGGTTCATGCGCTCACGCTCCCTTCGATGAACGTCTGAAAATCATGGGGTTGATATACCTTGATGATGGCCTCGGCATAACGTTCGCCGTCATGCCCGATCGTGCATTCGTACGCGCCGTGGCCCTCTTCGCCGCGCAGCACTTCGCGCACGCCGATGTCGAGTTGCGCATCACGCGCGAACGCGCTCACGTGCGCCTGATAGCTTCGCGAGCCGAGCAGCACGCCGGGGCGCGCCTGCTCGCCCGCGCGCATCGCGAGCAGCGAGATATGCGCCGCGATGCACTGCGCCATCAACTCGATGCCGATCCACGCGGGCATCGCGCCGTGCTCGTCCGCGTACCACGCGCCGGGGCGCACGCTCGCGCGGGCCGTCAGCGTTTCGTCGTCGCACGATGTCACCGCGTCGATCAGCAGCATGGTGCCGCGATGAGGAATGATCGCTTCGATCGGCGGAAACGTGCCGGTTAGCGCGTCGCTGAGGTACATGGTTTCGCCGTTCATCGTCGTCATCCCGCCAGAATCAGGCTGACATTGCTGCCGCCGAATGCGAACGAATTGCTCATGACATGGCGCGCGCCCGCTGCGCGCGAAAGGCGGCGCTTCGTCTGCACGAGATCGAGCGCGGGCAACGCGGTGTCGGCTTCGCCGTCCCACGCATGGAGCGGCAACGGGACGTCGTCGCGTGCGAGCGTGAGCCATGCAAAGCCGAGTTCCGTCGCGCCCGCCGCGCCGAGCAGATGCCCGGTGAACGGCTTGGTGCCGCTCGCGGGCACGCCGTCCGGGAATACGCGTTCCATCAGACGCGCTTCCATTTCATCGTTCTTGCGCGTGGCCGTTGCGTGCATGTTCACATAGCCGATGTCGCCGGGCATCACGCCGGCATCCGCAAACGCCGCACGCAGCGCCATTTCGCCGCCGACGCCTTGCGGATCGGGTGCCGATACATGATGCGCATCGCTCGATTCGCCCACGCCGGCGAGACGCACGGCGCCTTCGTCGCGCGTCATCAGAAACACGGCCGCACCTTCGCCGATGTTGATCCCGTTGCGATTGCGGCTCATCGGATTGGTGCGCACGGGGCTGACCGAATCGAGCGACGCGAAGCCCTGCACGGTCAGTTCGCATAACGAATCAACGCCGCCGACGATCACCGCGTCGCACAGATTCAGTTGCAGCAGACGCCGCGCCGACGCGAATGCTTTCGCGCTCGACGTGCAGGCCGTCGAGATCGTGAACGCCGGGCCCTGCAGGTTCAGCGCGGCGGCCGCGAACGGCGCGGCCGTGCCGATCTCCATCTGCCGGTAGTCGAATTGCTCCGGCAGCGCGCCCGTTTTCGTGCGATGCGCGAACGCTTCTTCCGCTGCACCGACGCCCGACGTGCTCGTGCCGAGCACCACACCGATGCGCGCGGAGCCATAGCGTTCGCGCGCCGCTTCGATTTCGGGACGAATCCGTTCGAGTGCCGCCATCAGCAAGCGATTGTTGCGGCAATCGAAGCGTTCGAGCGCGGCGGGCGGCGCGATATCGAGCGGCGCGAGCACACGGCCGACGAACGCATCGCCGTTTTTCATGGACACAGGTCCCATGCCGGGCGATTGCGATTCCGCGAGCGCGGACGAGATTGCAGCGGTCTCGTCGCCGAGTGCGTTGATCATGCCGAGCGCATGCAGATAAACAGGCGGCAGCGTCATGCGTGGTGTCTCCCTTCGTTTGGCATGGCGATGGGCGCGAGCAGCACCGCCACAAGAATGCCGAGCGTGAGCGTGACGCCGAAGCTCTTCAGCGCGGGCATGCCGCTCATGCCGAGCATGCCGAACGACAGTAGCGTCGTCGCCGCCGACAGCAGCACGCCGGTCCAGACCGCGCCGAGATCGGCGCTGTCGCGCAGGCATCCCTCGCGCAGGAACACCGCGTAATTCGCGCCGACGCCGAGCACCAGCATCAGCGCGAGGCAGTTGAACAGATTGAGCGGCACGCGCGCATAGCCGAACGCCGCGAGCGTCACGCCGACCGCCAGCAGCACGGGCAACGTCGTCGCGATACCGCCGCGCAGCCGATAGCGCGTCATCACCAGCACGAGCACGAGCAGCAGCGCGCCGGCGAGCCAGATGGCGCTATCGACGCGATATTCGCCGAACAGCTTCGACACGCTCGCGGCCTTGTCGACGAACACGACGCCTTCGGTCGCGCGCGCCGTTGCGATCAGCGCGGGCAGGTTCAGCGGCGTCACGCGGCGCGGCATCACGATGGCCGCGTAGCCGCGCTGGCCGTTGGCATCGACGGCGCCGAGCCACAAATGAGAAAACGGCTTCGACCAGCTCGCCGCGAGCCAGCGCTCGACCGTCAGCGGCCGAGTATCCGATCGCATGAACGACTCGATCCAGGCGTCAGCGATGTCGTCACGGAAGCCCGCTTGCAGCAGCGTTGCGCGCAACGCGGCGGGATCGGCGAAGACATGTCGCGCGAGCAGTGCGCGGTCATCGGCCTGACGCCGCGCCGACGGCACGAACTGCGTGATCGACCGCCATCCGTCCACCGACTGATCGCCCGAAAGCGCATCGAGTTTCGCGCCCAGCGCTTCGGCACGTTCCAGCACGATGTCCTGCGTCGCGCCCTGCACCACGAAAAACTGCGCGGTATTGTCGATGCCGACTGCGTCGCGCACCCGATTCTCCTGCGCGACGAGCGCCGGATCGCGCTGGATCAGCAAATGGATATCGTCGTCGCTCTTGAGCAGCAGCCAGCCCGGCGCGCAAACGACGACCAGCGCGACGACGACGGCCCACGAACGCTTCCCGCCGATCGCACGCTGCCAGCGTTGCAGCAGCACGGCCGCGCGCGCAAAGAGACGCCGCTGAGTGGCCTTCGGCCCGTTCGACAACATCGCGGGCAGCAGCCACATGACCGACGCGAAGGCGACGCAGATACCCGTCATCGCGAAGCACGCGATCTGCTTGAGCGCGGGAAACGGCGCCCACGCGAGAATCGCATAGCCGAGCAGGCTCGTCGCGAGCGCCACGGAAAGCGCGGGCCGCACCGAACGCGCGCCTTCTTTCGCATCCCAGTTGCGCGGCGCGCCGAGATAGACGACGAAGTACTGAATCGAATAATCGACGGCCTCGCCGATCAGGCTCGCCCCGAACACGAGCGTCAGCAGATGCAGCTTGCCGAACACGGCCATCGTGACCGCCAGTGCGACAACGATGCCGAGCGCAGTCGACATGAATCCGAGCAGCAACAGACGCGGCGAGCGAAACACCCACAGCATCAGCAACGCGATGCCGCATGCGGACGCGATGCCGATCAGATGCACTTCGCGCTCCGACGCACGCCGCGCCGATTCCGCGTAGAACACGGCGCCCGCGCGCGCGACGGACGCATCGGGCCATGCGGCGTGCAACGACGTTTCCGCCTGCGCCGCCGCCGACAGCACCGCACGCTGCACGCGCGATTCGTAGGCGGAGCCGTTGAGCGTCGTGACGACGAGCACGCTCGTCGTGTCGCCGCGATGCGCGACGAGCATGTTGTCTTCGAGATCGAGGTTCGACGTCGCGAGCGGCAGGTCGGACAGCCAGTGTTCGAGCCACCCGAACGGATCGTCGGCGAGCTGCGTTGCGAGCGGGCCGCGCACGGGGTTGTAGATGCGCTGCATCAGCGCGTCGTGCAGCGATGCAGCGCTTTTTTCGGACGAGTGCGTGAGAGCATCGCGGTCGTCGCGTGTCAGCAGGCCGAAGCGATACGGCGTGTAGAGCGCGCCGATCCGCGCGATATCGAATGGCGGCAGCTCCGCCGTCACGGATGCGAACGCGCCGCTCTCCTGAAGCGTTGCGCCGAGCCTTTTCGCGGCGGCCTTCGCGTGATCCGCGTCGCGGCTCGACACGAGGAACACCGTGCGGTCGCCGAGCGCGTTCGCGAGCTGATCGACGGCCTTTTCGGCGACGGGATTCGCTTCGGTCGCGGGCAGCAGCGCGAGCAGATTTGTCTCCAGCGGCGACGGCCCGCTGAAACGATGCACGCAATACAACACCGCGACGAGCGCTAGCGCGATCCATGCGGCGCGAACGCCCCACAGCGACGTCCGCCTGCGTTGCCCGTGCGCCAGGCTCATGGCGCGCTCAACAAGGTACGTTCCGCGGAAGGCAGATCGTCGGCCGCTTCGCTCTTCGTGAACTCGATGCGCGTAGTATCGCCGTTCGCGAGATCGATCCGCAGGCTGCGCAGGAAAGCGCCGCCCGTCATGTGCAGGCCGCGAATCGCCTGCGCGAGTTGCGGCTGGTTCGGCGTGAGGTCGAGCGTCCAATCCGGTGTCGAGCCGTGCGCATCGACATCGAATTGAGAGTACAGCGCGGAGAGATCGCCGCCGAGCATCGCGCGCATCATCTTCGAGACCTGCGCCACGCCGCGCACGCCCTGCGCGCTCTTCGTGCGGATAGGCTTGCCGTTCGCGTCGACTTCAGTGACGCCTGCATCGGTGATGACGAACGTCGCCACGTAAGGCGTTTGCACGCGCCAGATCACGCCGCGATCGCGCACGAACACCAGCGTGCCCGTGCTTACGAGCGGCTGCTTCATCGCGGAGAGCGTCTGCGTCTGCGTGAACTGTGCGCGCACGCCTTTCATCTGCGCGAGCCGCGATGTCACCTGCGCGACGAGCGCCTGATTGCCGGATGCAGCATGCAATGGCGCTGCCGTGAACAGCAACAAGACGAGCAACGCACGGAGCACCTTCAAACCGCCCATACGCGCTCCAGCTTTTCGAACAAGACAGGCGGCGACACGAACTGCAATTCCTGCGTGGCCGCATCGACGGCGACCTGAATCGTATAACCCTTGGTCAGACGCTGGCCGGTTTCGCAATCGACGATTTCATAGCCGATCTTCAGGCGGTTCTCGTATTCGAGCAGTTCCGTGCGCACTTCGATGCGCTGTCCGTAGGTCGCGGGCCGCACGTACTTCAGATGCGCCTCGACGACCGGCCACACATAGCCCGACGCCTGCATCTCGCGATAGTCGTAGTCGAACGCGCGCTGCAGCGTCGAGCGTCCCGCTTCGAAATACTTCAGATAGTGGCCGTGCCAGCACACGTTCATCGCATCGACGTCGTGAAACGGCACTTCGACGATCGCGCTCGCCTTGAGCGTGCGAGCCTGCGCGACTTCAGCCATGACGCGGTTCCTTTGCATCGGCATCGACCAGAGCGCACGCCGCGATGCGCGCCGTCAACGCGCGCAGATCGCGCTCCAGCGCACGGTCTTCGGCGACGAACGGCGAAACCGATGCGATCGTCGCCGCGAACTCGCGCAGCGGCGCGGGCACGGGCGTTTCCGGATCGAGACGCAGACGCAGATTCAACGCCTGCACGGCGGCGAGCGTGTGCGCGGCCGCGACCTGCTCCGTCAGTTCGAGCACGCGCAGACAGTCGCGCGCGGCGATCGTACCCATGCTGACCTTGTCCTGGTTGTGCGCTTCGGTCGAGCGCGAGAACACGCTCGCGGGCATCGTGTGCTTGAGCGCCTCAGCGGTCCACGCGGACGCCGAAATCTGCACGGCCTTGAAACCGTGATTGATCGGCGCGCGCGCATGCGTTGCGCCGGTCAGATTGCGCGGCAGGCCGTTGTTGAACTTGTCGTCGACGATCAGCGCGAGCTGGCGATCCATCAAATCCGCGAGATTGGCGACGGCGGTCTTCAGCGCGTCCATCGCGAACGCGATATGGCCGCCGTAGAAGTTACCGCCGTGCAGCACGCGCTCTTCGTCCGGATCGATCAGCGGATTGTCGTTCGCGCTGTTGAGCTCGTTCTCGATGTCGCGGCGCATCCACGTGAGCGCGTCGGCCGCTACGCCGATCACGTGCGGCGCGCAACGGATCGAATAGCGATCCTGTAAACGATGTCCCGGCGTGTCGTTGCGGCCGGCGAGATCGGCGCGGATCCACGCGGCGGCTTCGGCCTGGCCGGCGTGCGGCTTCACTGTGAAGATCGTCGCGTCGAAGTGCGCGGCGCGGCCGTCGAGCGCCACCGTGGAGAGCGCCGTGAGACGCGCGGCAAGACGCGTCAGATGACGCGCGCGCGCAAACGCGAGGCATGCGAGGCCGGTCATCACGGCCGTGCCGTTCATCAGCGCGAGCCCTTCCTTCGGCGCGAGCGTGAGCGGCGTCACGCCGAGCGCGGACCACACGCCGGCGACATCGCGCAAGGTGCCGTCGAACATCACTTCGCGCTCGCCGACCAAAGCCGCCGCCACATACGACAGCGGCGTCAGATCGCCGCTCGCGCCGACCGAGCCTTCCGATGGAATGCGCGGCAGCACGCGATGATTGATGAGGTCCGCGAGCCGTTCGAGCAGCACGAGACGCACGCCGGAAAACCCGTACGCCAGCGAATTCAGACGCGCGGCGATCACGGCGAGCGTCGCTTCGTCATCGAGATACGCGCCCATGCCGCAGCCGTGATAGCGCGTGAGTTGCAGCGGCAGCGCCTCGACGAGTTCCATCGGCACATCGACGACACACGCGTCGCCATAGCCGGTGTTTACGCCATACACGGTCCTGCCCGCTGCGAGATGGCGGCGCAGAAAGTCCGCGCCGCGCTCGATGCGCGCGCGCCAGCCGGCGTCGCCGTTCAGGACCACGGGCGTGCGACGCGTCGCGATCGATACGACCTCTTCGATCGTCAGATGCCGCCCGCCGAAAGTTACTGCGGACGCTGTGCGCGACGCGCGCACCTCGTCGATCAGATCATGCTCGGACATCGTTTCCTCTGGGCGCGGAGCCTTCCGTCATCGTTTTGCCGGGGCGCGCCCAGAAATCGAAGAAATTGAACCATTGATAAGGAGCCTTGCGGCAATAGTGTTCGAGCCGCGACGCGTAGCGCTGCGCCCATGTCGCGATGTGCTGTGCGCGTTCACGGCGCGGCAATGCGATGCGTTCCGCGAACGGCTCGAAATACAGCCGATGGCGCGTGCCGCCTTCCGCGCCGCGCTCTTTCAGGCAGAAAAACAGATAGACGGGACAGCGGAGCGCGTGCGCGAGCACATACGGCCCTTGCGCGAACGGCGCCGTCGCGCCGAGGAAATGCGCGTCCGTCGTGCGTCCCGACTCGTGCGCGGGCACGCGATCGCCGACGATCACGAGCAATTCGCCCGCGTCGATGCGTTGCTTCATCATCATCGACGTCTCTGGACCGAAGTCGCTCACCTGCATGAGCCGGCTGGCGAAGTCCGCACTCGCCGACGACATCACGCTGTTGAAGCGCTTCGCGTGCTCCGTATAGACGACGGCCGTCACCTTTGCGCGGCCGTTGCGCACCGCGAGCGCGCGCGTCATCTCGAGATTGCCGAGATGCGCGCCGATGACGAGCGCGCCACGCCCGCTCTCGACGAGTGCTTCGAACGCAGTGGAATCGTCGAATACGACGTCGTCTTCGGCGATCCGGCCCGACCACGCGGCGAACCGGTCCAGCCCCGACTGCGCGAACGCAAGCATCTGCCGATACGCGGAACGCCAGCCCGGACGCGGCGTGCGCTCGCCCGGCGCGGCGTGCTTCAGATGCGCGAAGTATCGATGCGATTCGGCGCGCGCATCGCGTCCCGTCAGCAGAAAATAGCCGACGACGGGATGCAGCCACAGCCCCGTGAAGCGCACGCCGAACAGACGGCAACTGATCGCGAGCAACGCCATGCCGAGCCGGCTGCCGCGCTCGGCGACGCGCCACCAGCCGCCCTCGGCGCGCGTGGCGGCGGACGTCTTGCGCGGCATCGCCTTGTGCGCGAGGAGCATCGGCAGACGCAGCAGCATGCCGCACACGAGCCGCGTATGACTCGCGCTGATGCGCACGTTGTCCCACAGCACGTCGAAGTGCGACACGCCATCCGTCGCGTAGACGACGCGCGTCGGCACGGTGCGGAACGCGAGACGCCGCCAGTGCAGGCGCACCAGAATTTCGATGTCGAAGTCCATGCGCGTGCCGAGCCGCACGCTGTCGATCAGCGCGCAGACCGCATCGAGCGGATACAGACGAAAGCCGCACATCGAATCGCGGATCGTGAACGACAGCGTTTCGATCCAGACCCACACGTGCGTCACGTAGCGGCCATAGAGGCGCGACTTCGGCACGCTTTCGTCGTAGACGGGACGCCCGAGAATCACCGCGCCGGGTTCGGCGCGCGCGGCTGAGAGAAAGCGCGGGACGTCGTTCGCGTCGTGCTGGCCGTCGGCATCGATCTGCAACGCGTGCGTATGGCCCGCGCGCCGCGCCGCGCGCAAGCCCGCCATCACGGCCGCGCCCTTGCCGCCGTTGACGGGCAGGCGCAGCAGCGTCATCTGTTCGCCGTACTGCCGGCCGAGCTGTGCGAGGACGGCTTGCGTGGCCTCGTCGCTGCCGTCGTCGACGACGAACATCGGCAGGCCGTGCACGGCCAGGCGCGCGACGGTGCCGCCGATCGCATCCTTGTGGTTGTAGATCGGAATGACGATGCACGTCCGCAGGTTCGCGCCGCTCATGCACGCTCCCGGTACACGACCACGCCCGACGAACAGTCGCGTCCGTTCAGGCGATACGCGAACTGCACACGGCGGCGCGCCGCATCGTGCGCGAGCCGCAGATCGAGCAGCGCGCCGGGCGGCACGGGCGCCATGAACTTGAGACGATCGACGGATGCCGCGTCGCGCGTGCCCGCGATGTGCTCCGACGCGAGCCGGATCGCCCAGTCGACCTGCACGACGCCTGGCAGGATCGGCAGATTCGGGAAATGTCCGTCGAAGTGAACGAGCGTGGAAGGCACGCGCAACTCGTAGTGCAGATTGTCGCCGTCGCGCGTTTCGGAGAGCACTTCGAAGCCTTCGGCGCGCGTGCCGAACGACGCCGCGACCGTCGCGACGGGCAGCTTGCCGCGCGCATCGAACGGCAGTGCGATGCGAAAGCGCCAGCGGCGCGGCAAGAGAACGACATCGAAATACGCGGCGAGATGACGGCGCAGCGCTTTCGCGAGCGCGACGCGGCCTTCGTTGCGCAACACTGCGCTGCCTGCATCGCTCAGCGCGACGACGGCGCCCACGCGCTCCCGCGACGCGCCCGCGAGCGGCACGACGCACGCCTGCGTCACGTACGGATGCAGCGCGAGCCGGGCTTCCATTTCCGGCAGCGACATGCGCTTGCCGTCGAGCTTGATCACGCGATCGAGACGGCCTTGCAGGCTGAAGCGGCCGTCATCGTCGAAGGCAATCGCATCGTCGGTGCGATGCCATTCGCCGTGGCCCAGATGCGGCGAGCGCACTTCGAGCGCGCCGTCGTCCGCGCGACGCACATCGACGCCATCGAGCGGCTGCCACGCCGGCGTTACGTTCTGCCTGCGCCACGCGATGCCGCCGGTTTCCGTGCTGCCGTAGATTTCGACGGGCGCGTCGCCGAACACGCGCGCGTAGTCGTGCGCGGCGTCCGCCGCGAGCGGCCCGCCCGAGGAAAAGAACACACGCGGCGCAGGCGTCAGTTCATCGAAACCGGTCAGCGCGGCCCAGCGCGCGAGTTGCGCCGGCGACGACACCATCACGGTCGCGCCGCAGCACGCGATGCGCAACTGCACTTGCCGCGGTTCGGCGCACAACGCGCGATCGAATGCGCGGCCCGCTGCGAGCGGCCACATCACGCGAAACAGCAGCCCGTAAATGTGCCGGTGCGCGACGCTCGCGAGCATCGTCGCGTCGCCGATGAGCGCGCCCCATTCGCGTTCGAGCGTGCGCACTTCGGCATCGAACTGTGCGAGGGTCTTGTGGATCGGCTTCGGGCTACCGCTGCTGCCCGACGTGTAGAGCGTGAGCGGTGCGTTCGGGTCGATCGGCATCGGCATCGGCATCGGCATCGGCGGCGCGGCGGCCCCGATCGATTCCGTCGCGGCCAGCGCGCGGATGTCGTCATCGGTCAGCATGGCGTCGTACGCGTGGGCGAGATCGGCGAGATAGCCGGGCGCCGAGCTCGCGGGAATTACCGGCTCCTTGCCGCACGCGAACAGCGCGAAGAGCGCGCAGGCGAAGTCGTACGGATCGTCGATGCACAGCGCGTAGCGGCGCGCCGACTGCTCGCGCAGCCACCACGCGAGGACCGCCACGCGCGTACGGAAAGCCGCGTGCGTGATGATCGTGTTCGCGCTTGCAGCGCGATCGTCGCGGCAGACGGGTCTCTGCGCATCGCTCGCCGCGCACAGCAAATCGTGCAGCGCGATCATGCCGCCTCCGCACGCCGCGCGCGCGGCAGGATCACGAGATAGCGCCACACGATTTCACCCACGAGCAGCACGCCGACGAGTCCATACGAGATCGCGCCGTTGTACAGCGACCATGCCTCGCGCTGCCAGTACAACGCCGTATAGAGCGCGAACAGGCCGTTCGCGGCGAAGAACACGCACCAGATTTGCGTGACGCGGTGCGTGTGACGTACGGCGGCGGCGCTCAGATCGGGCGTGCCGATGCGCGCGAATTTTTCGATCATCGACGGGCCGCGCACGAGCGTCGCGCCGAACGCGATCAGCAAGCCGAGGTTCACGAGCGACGGATAGATATGCAACAGGCGTTCGCTATCGGTCCACACGATCGCGGCGGACGCGGCGCTCAGCATGAAGGCGACGATCCAATCGACGCGCGTGAGCCTGCGCAGCGACACGCTGACGACACCCGTGCCAATGCAGCGCTGCAGCCAGATCAGCGCGAACAGCACGCAGCCGGCGTAGCGCGGCGCGTTCCAGAACCACGCGGCCAGGATCACGGCCGGATAAGCGAGCTTGAACGCGACGTTCAGCGCGAATCCGGCCCAGCCGCGCGCCTTTGCATCGGTGGCCTGCCCGCCTGGCGCGTGCGCGGTCTGCGACTGCATCATTCCTGCTCGACGAGCAATGACTCGACGGCGGCGACCACGTCCGCGACCGTGCGCACCGACTTGAATTCTTCCGGCTTGATACGGCGGCCCGTCATTTCCTGCAGCTTGATCGCGAGATCGACGGCGTCGATGCTGTCCAGATCGAGCTCTTCGAACAGGGAGGCCTCGGGCGTCACGCGCTCCGGCGCAATGCCGAAGTTCTCTTCGAAGATGGCGCGGATGCGCTCAAGGATTTCATTCTCGGTCACGGTCATTCCCCTTCTTTCGTGGCTTCGTCCGCAGCATGCGCAAGCTCGCGCTGGCTCGCCACCAGCGCGACGAGCGTGTTGATCGAACGGAAATGTTCTCGCGTATGCTCGTCATTGGACGCGATGTTCAGTTGATAGTGTTCGCGCAGCACGATGCCGATTTCGAGCGCATCGATCGAATCGAGACCGACGCCGTCGGTCTCGAAAAGCGGCGCGTCGTCGTCGATGTCGTCGGGCTGCATGTCTTCGAGATCAAGCGCTTCGATCAGAAGCCGTTTGATTTCAAGCTTTAAAGAATCCATAGTCGATCAGATGCCGGGTAATGTGGGCTTCGATCGCGCTCGTCACCGTGCGTGCGGCGAGCGCGGGTGTCTCGTCGCGTGCGGCGAGTTCGTCGGCACGCAGGGGCTCGAGCACGTTCACCTGCATGTGGAATGCACGTTCGGGTACGTCGTGCCAGCGCATGTCTTTCGTGAACGCGGGTGGATCGCAGTCCATCAGCACGGGCAGAATGGGCGCGCCCGACTGCAAGGCCATGTGAGCGAACCCGCGTGAGAACGCGTGCATGCGGTTGCGTGTCGGACTGCGCGTGCCTTCGGGGAAGATGATCATCGTGTAGCCGCGCGCGAGTTGCCGTGCGCCCGCTTCGACGAACTCGACGGGGTTCGCATTGCTCACGTATTCGGCCGCGCGCATCACGCCCCAGAAGAAGGGGTTGCTCCAGTGCGCGCTCTTCACGACGCAACATGCGCGCGGCGTGAGCGAGAGCAGCACCACCACGTCGATCCACGTCGGGTGATTCGCGACGACGATGGCCGCGCGCGGCGCGTCTCGTCTGAGCGCGCGGGCGCCATGCACGTCGAGCTTCATCACGCCGACCCGCACGAGCACGGCGACGAGCGCGCGAACGAACGCGTGAATGATGGCGACGATAATGCGCTGCTTCGAGTCGCGGTGCGGCCAGATCGAAGCGAGCGGGCACACGATCAGCGAGAAAGCCAGCCCGCAGACGCCGAACGCGGCGAATGCGAGAGCCGTCGCAACGAGGCGCCAGTAGTAATCAAGCGGCTTCATGCCAGGACCATTGCCAGGTCGAGTTCCTGCCGCGCCATGCGCTCGCCGTGCGCGTGTCGAGACAGTGCTGCACGGCATGGCTCTGTGAAGAGAACGTCGTGCCTGGAAGAGCGGCATCGGTCTCGTCGCTGACCGTTGCGCGCGCGCATTCCAGGCGACCCGTTTGCGCGGATGAGTCGAGCAATATCGCGAGCGCCCCGCCATCGACTTCATCTTCGACGGTGCCGTATGCGGGATCGGCGGGTTCGTCGGCATAGACGAGCAGCACCGGAGCCGAGGGGTCCGTTACGTATTGCGCGTACGCTTCGAGCAAGGCATAGCCGAGGGTTTCAGTGCCCGCGGACAGGGCGCTGGCCGGAGCGCGGTCGCCACGCACGATGCCGAAAACGCCGGTCATCGTGTTGAGCACGGAAAGACTGAACGACGTGGGCGAGACCGTCTTGCCCGCATCGATGGTGCGCAGGGTCTCGGTCGTGCGGCCCAGTTCGCCATGACGCGAAGCGAAGACCAGACGCACCGCAGGCACATGCGCGACGCAGTCGTGCGCCACCTTCAGCGCGGCCCGCGATAGCGTGCTGAGCCGGCGTCGCGTCAAAGGTTCGATGAAGCCTAAGTCGGGGGCGGCGGATGCGGCGGCAGGCCACAATGACCAGCGAGCAACCGGAATGGTCCAGCGCGTATCGGGCATGTCGGTGTTCGCGTGAGAATTCTTCTAACCGGGCAGAGACGACGACCGACGGCGGTACGCCATGACGCGCCTAACCGGGCATGGACGCACCCAGCGCTTATATATCGATTACGTTGATTAAGATCGGGTTAACGGCATGAGGGCCGGAATATTTAGGAGTCAAACGCGCGAATCGGGCGCGCCGTCCGGCCCTTAAAACTGGAGCGCCGGATTTTACCGGCGAATGCGACTGAAAGCAGCATAAATAACTTGCTGATGATCATTCGTCTCAGTTTCGCGACGCGTCTTACCGATAGGCGCCACCCCAGCCACCCAAGCACAGAAACCTGTTCGCCGTTGACTCGCGCCGCCTTGGACGCGATCGTCAAATTCTGTGTTTGCAGGCGCAGCGGCGAGACTTCGCGAGCACGACCCGTCCTCTGCCGCATGCGCTGACCTGCTAAAAAAGGCCTCCGCTTACTAACTGCGGCACAGCGCGGGCTCCCAGATGGTGAATCAGCAAGTCGATTTGCGACTCGTGCGCGACAACCTTGGACACGCATCATTGACCTTACCTCCGCGTCGATGACGAGCGACGCCATCGTGAAACCGACGAGAAGCATCGCATCGACTGGTGACCGATCTTGGAGGCACGACGGCGTTGTAAGCAATCGAGCGAGATGTTTCGCGTAGGTGATCATGCGCGCCGCGCTGGAGTCTTTTTCTTGCTGCCGATCGATGCGAATTAGGCCAAGATGCGCAAGACTTTTCACAATGGCGCCGTATCCATGCCGTCGCTCATTGCGAGCTGCTTGCGCACCCTGCGGCGCGGCTTTCGAGGGAATCGACGAACTAGACGATTAGTTGCAGATTCACCGAGGCGAAGAGCGACCATCCGACGCCGATTACGGTCTCGGAAATTCTCCGAATCAAATCTGAGCTTGCTGCGCACCGCCCCTCGTCTTATTTTCGAGTGTGCCCCTCTCATTTTGCCCGCCCCGTTGGACGGGCATTTTTTTGTTCGAACCGCGGACGTCGTCGCGATGCCGTACGCTTTGCTCTCGATCTCACCGAGCTTTTGCACTTGCGCCTCGAGCTTTTCGTTCACTGGCCAATCGTAAGTCGACGTTAGATCAGCACCCAACCGTCACGACGGGTAATGGAGAAGTGCTATCGAAATGGCGTTTCGCAACGCATGAATCGTGGTGACAATCCAGAAAGCTCGGCGCGGACGCGCTTCCTCAACGACATAGACGTAACCGAGTACTAGGCCAACTGGAAGCGTACTGATCACATACCTCCAGCTATAGAAATGCAATGATGCGAACAGCACTGCAGACGACGCGATTGCTATCCAAGGTCCGACTCCGAATTTGTTACGAAGTAGCGTGATGCATCCCCACTGGTTAAACGCGGGGTCGGCTAGAGGAGCAGCCGCCTATGAAGGCCGAGTTGGTCGCGGGCGCTGCCCATGGCATAGTTCCGAAACCACCCCGAAGCTGGTTTGACCGTGCATAGCGATCGTGACAGCTCCGGAATTGCAACGGGCTCTTCCAGGACACACTCAAGGCTTGCAGCGTAGGTTCATCGACGAGCCGGCGCGGTGATTGTCCGGATACTCAGTTGCTGCCGCCAAAGTCAGCAGCCTTATGCTGCGCCTGTGTCCGAATATACTGCGCCAGTGCTTTGACACCTGGCAATTTGCGAGTTCCTTCGTGCGTGACCAGCCATAAAGGCAGCACAGGCGCTTTGGTCGTGAATGGAATACGCACAAGGTTCGCCGAGCTGTTACCCACGATACAGGCCAGCAGCGCGATACCTAACCCGTTCTCAGCCGCAAGATAACCGAAGCCCAGGCTATCGGACGATATCGCCATGCATTCGTGCGGCGCGAAACCGTTCAACCAGACAGATGGCTCGAATCTGGCAAGCTTGCCGGACATCCCTATGAAGCGATGCTTCGCCAGATCGCCGTCATTTCCGGGCAGTCCGTGCGCACGGACGTATTCCTTCGACGCATAGAGTCCAAATCCAACGCTGGCCACTCGTGTCGCATAAAGAGAGTCCGGACCTGGAGAACCGAGCCGGAGCGCCACGTCCGCCTCGCTCTTGCCAAGGTCGATCGACTGATTGCTGATGATCAGCTCGACTCTGGCACCAGGGTTGGCCTCCAGGAAGCCAGGCAACAGGCCGCAGATCCAGTATTGCCCGATCCCTTCGCTGGTGGACAGTCGAACTACGCCGGTGCCGATATCGGATGCTCCCGACGCCAGTCTATGAAGTTCGACGATACTAGTTTCGATGACTGATGCACGGTCGCAAATATGTCGTCCGGCCTGGGTGAGGACCAGGCCACGTGTCGAACGCAGAAAGAGCGAGCAACCCAGCAATCCTTCCAGTTCGGTGATCTTTCGACCAACCGTGGGCTCGCTGACCGCCAACCGCTCCGCCGCACCCGAGAGGCTGCCTGCCTCCGCCGCCGCGACGAAAAAACGGTACAAATCCCAATCGACCGCTCGTTCACGAACTGGCCGCTTCGACGCTGTAAGCGCTGCCCCTGCGGAGTCCCTGCCGCCTGACCCGCCTGAAACTGATGACATAGCCCGTTGTTCCCGATTGCACCTCGCCCCCGGAGCTGACGTCACCGGCAGCCCTTTCCTGTCGACCGACTAACGCATGCGCCGGCACGGAAAACCTTCTTTCCGTGCCGGACAAGCGCTCATAGAATTATTCTTTCACCTTTCAGGAAACGATTTGACGCTGGTCAGGATGTCTTGCGCGTCTTGCCTCAGCTTGCGTTTATCGATTTTCCCGGCCAGATTTCGCGGCAGCGCTCCGATCAATGCGATCCGCCTCGGCACCTTGTAGTCAATCAGCTTCTCGCGGCAAAACTGCACCAACTCCTGGACGTCAACGCCTGCTTCATCCCTGACTACCGCGAACGCGAAGACGTCTTCCCCAAGTTTCGGATGCGGCACCGCAATGACTGCCGCATCCTTCACGGCCTTGTGCTGAAGAAGAACGTTCTCGACCTCCACCGATCCGACCTTGTGCCCTCCTCTTACGATCATGTCTTTTGAACGATCGACGTGAAAGAAGTACCCGTTGTCATCCCTGTACCCAATATCACCCGTGTGAAGCCATCCGCCCGACAAAGCACTCGCGGTTGCCTCGGGATCGCGGTGATAACCCTTCATCACACTGGGTCCACGAATGAGAATCTGTCCCCGTGTTCCCGGTTCGACATCGGCATCCTTCTCATCCACGATCCTCATCTGGCTCAAGACAGGTTTCCCGATCGAACCGTGATGCTCCGAAAACTCATCGGGAGACAGATAGGATCCAACCGTTGCGGACTCGGTCATTCCATAGATCTGCCCCAGTCTGATCCACGGAAATACCTTGTTGACGCGCTCCAGTGTGGATACGGTAATGGGCGCAGAGCCGAAACAGAACAACCTGACTGTGTCGAGTGAATGCCGCTGCGGCACGAACTGCTCCGTCATGAAGATGATGATCGACGGCACCACCGCGAGCACCGTGGTCCCTTCAGCGCGAGCCCGCGCGAACGTGACCTCCGCGTCGAAGGGTGGATCGATGATCAGCGTCGTACCGGCAAAGAACGGACCCATTCGCGAGACGAACGCCCCGGCACTCGTGGTGAGCGGAATGGGCGTTTGCACGATGTCATCGGCACGGATACCCCACCCCCTGGCCATTGCCGCGCCACCGGCGACGCTGTTCGCGTGTGACAGCACGACCGCCTTCGGTTTTCCGGTCGTGCCCGACGTCATGACGATATAGGCGTCATCTGACGATTTGGGGCGCGGATGAGATGCACCCAAAGCCCGCTTTGGCGCAAGGAGCAGTTGCCAGTCGAGGATGCCCGTCTCGCCTTGCCTGTGAACTTCGAAAATCGGTCCCACTGCCGGCAACTGCGAACCCAATGCACGAATCTCCGCGACGACCTCCTTCCCGGCGACCACTGCCCGGCATTCGGTCAAATCCAGAGCGTGCCGCAATTCGTCGCGCTTCGAGCCGGGATTGATCAGGACCGCGACCGCACCCAGGCGCGCGCACGCGAGTTCCGTGAGTACGAATTCATAGGCTGCGGCGTTCCCGAGCACGATAGCAACGCGATCGCCCGTCACGATGCCGTGGTCACGCATTCCAGCCGCCACGTCCTCGGCCCGACTGGCGAGTTGCTCGTATGTCAGCCGCTTGATCGTGCCATCGAGCGAGCATGCAACGAGCGCGAGCTTGTGCGGTTGCCGGCTTGCATGCCCCCAGATGATCTCGACCGTCGTTTTCCACGCGATGTCCTCGGGCAACGGGACAACAGCGTCATGCGAGTTGTCTTGAGTAGGCATCACGACGCCTTGTTGAAAACGGGTTTGCGCTTGCTGCGAAATGCGGCAACGGCCTCGCGATGATCCTCCGTGTAGTTGGTCAGCAGTTCATACCCGAGACTCGCGTCGAGAATCGAAGACGCAAGCTGCTTCAAGCCGATGTTGACCGACGCCTTGGTCCACCGAATGGCCTGACGCGCCCCGGCGTGCAGTCGGTCCACGAATTCGTCGACGCGTGCGTCGAGTTTGGCCGCCGGCACGACATGATTGATCAGCCCCATCCGGACCGCGTCCGGTGCCGGGATCAGGTCACCTGTCATGAGATATTCCTTGGCGCGGGCATAACCGATGAGTTGCGGCCAGATTACCGCGCCGCCGTCGCCGGCGACGAATCCCACACTGACGTGCGGATCGCCAAACTTTGCGCTTTCGTGCGCGAAGATGACGTCGCAGAAAAGCGCCAGGGTCGCGCCGAGGCCCACGGCTGAGCCATTGACTTTGGCGATGATCGGCTTGTCGCATTCGAGCATCGACATGATGATGCGACGCGCGTCCGTCCCGGCCTTGTGGTATTCGGCAGGAACGTCGATCATTTCCTGCAGCCAGTCGAAATCGCCGCCTGCGCAGAAGGCGCGTCCCGTGCCCGTCAGAACGATGATGTCGGATTCCTCATCGCGTGCGGCATCGAAGAAAACGCGGCTCAACTCTTCGTGCAGGACGCCGTCGACCGCGTTGAGCGCTTCTGGCCTGTTGAGCGCAATCGTGAGAATGCGGCCTCGGCGGGAAAAGGAAAGGTTCTTGTACGCTTCGAAGTTCATTTGTGTCTCCAGGATTCAGGAAGTCGTTTCAGGTTACCTAAGGTATCCTAACTATTTACCAATAAATTTGGCGCGTTCGGCGAGGCTGCGAACGCCGTGCTCGACGATCACATCGACGGCGTGTTGCATGTCGGTCGACTCGAACAGCGGCGTGGCAGCGTCGAGGACATGCTGGTCCGCTTCGTCGAGACCCGCAGTGAGGTACTTCCTGATGAGCGCCTTGCCGACAGCGTGCGACGCGGTCGGCCCCGCCGCGAGAACTTTGGCGTACTTCATGACTTCGTCGTTCAACTGGTCGTCGGGAACGACACGGTTCACGATGTTCCAGCGCTCGAGCGTGCGCGCGTCATACTGCGAGCCGCTAAAGACCATTTCCCTGGCGCGCGCCGCACCGGCCCGTGCCGCGATTCGTTGAATCCCGCCGAGCAGCGTGCTCGTGCCGATCATTGCTTCGGTTTGTCCCAGCCGTGCCGATTCACCCGCCCAGATCAGGTCGCAGGCAAGCGCCAATTCCATTCCTGCCGCCAGACACAGCCCCTGTACTGCTGCGATCGTGGGGAAAGGCAGCGTTTCGAGCTTTCTGATGACCGGCAGGTATAGATCAAACATCTCGCGTGCCGCCTTGGTCGACACGCCACGAAAGATCTTCACGTCGGCGCCGCCAGAAAAGTGAGGGCCTTCGGCACGTACGACCAACGCGCGAATCGACGACTGGTACGCGGCGTCAACCGCCGCCTTCCAGTCTGCGAGGAGTTCTCGGTCCCACAGGTTGAGCGGGGGATTGTTCAGCGTCAGGACGCCAACATCACCGTCTCTGGAAAAACTAACCACTGCCATCATCGTCTCCTGAATTGGCTTACGGGGTACGGATGATGTTATAGGGGCAGCCCCATCACAAGAACGGTCAACGGCGCAGGACAGCTGTACATTTATGAACAGCCCGTTTTGTCCGTTGCGATTGCGTGCGCGGCGTCTCACAAAGGATCGGCTCAATCATCTCCGCCGCCTTTAGCTCAAAAGCTTGCTCAACGGCTTCAGTGGGCCTATTGGAAGGAGCGAGAATGCGATCAATTGCGCTTTTCCCGAGGGACGCGCCTCAAGCGTTTCATGTGCTTGACTGACATCCATTGCGTTCAGGACGAACACCACCGTGGTTCGCTTCGGCCGTGAGGGTCAACGTCGCTTCTGTGCTATCGACCGGTCATTCAAATGGCATCCGTGTCGAGTCGGCGACCGACTGCAATTGGCCGACTACTCGGCCGCAGACCGCGAGCCGACTAGCAAAACGCCAACGTCTGTCATCGACCCCGCGCAAGCCGTTCACGGCGGCAACGAGTGCGAGCAGCCTGTCCGTTCAGAACGATTACCGAACCCGACGAGCGCAGCGCCGGCACTGTCGCTGGTTTCGACCAACCACGCCGTGAGCGTGCCGGTCATCCCGCAACTGAGCAATCGCACCCGCGCTCATCGATGCATGACGTATTGCCAAAGCGCCTGGCATTCGGTGTCGGCAATCCGGTAGTGCGGCATCGACTTGCGAAGCAGGACGCCCGCCGGGTCGACGCCGTCCTTCACGGCGCGGCAGAAAGCCGTCGCGTCATAGTGACTGATCGGCCCGCCGCGGCGGCTTGCGGCGCCGAGCAAGGCGTCGTGCGTCAGCGGCGGCGCGAACGCGGGTTTCGTCGATGTGCTCACATGGCAATTGACGCATCGCGTCGTAAAGGAAGGCAACGGGCGATCGTCGTCGCGCAGATGTGCGGTCATCGGGTGTTGTCCGTTGAAGATCGCGCAGCCCATATCAGCGGATTCGCATGCGGTCTGCGCGCGCGCGAGCGGCGTCATCGCGACGAATGCGAGGAGCATCGCTGCGGCGCGCGCTTCAAGGAAGCGGCGTCGGGCCATTCAATGCACGCGCAGCACGCGCGAAACGCTCGGCACGCCGTTGGCGTTCAACGCGAACAGCATGTAATAGCCGGGGACCACGACGCCCGGATCGGAAGGAATGTTCAACTGAAACTCCCCCGCGGTGCCGACGCTGAACGTGAGCGGCACGCGACGTTGCTCGTTGTTCAGCGAATGCGTGACCGATGAGGAGCGCATCAGCACGAATGCGCGCGTGCTCCTGCTGGCCGTCACTACGATCGTCGTGCCGAGTTGCGCATCGCTCGGAACGGAGCTGAGGTTCGGACGTGACGCGGCCGATCCGTCGGAGTTCAGCAGATACGGTGGCGTCAATATCTCGATGTCGGTGTGATTGGTCGAGCATGATCCGCACAGACCGCCGCCGCCGCTGAGCACACGTCCGTCGTTCAGCAGCAGCGCGACGCTGTGATAGGTGCGCGGCACGGCCTGCTGGGCGAGCGGGGAAAACGTATTGGTAGCGGGGTCCCACAGCTCCGGGGTGAGGACCGCGTTGTTGTCCGAGAAGGGCTCGGCGAAGGTTTGTCCGCCAATCACGACGACCTGGCCGTTCGGCAGCACGACGCTGTTGTTGAACGCGCGCCGGTAACTCATCGGCGCGATGGTCCGCGTCGTCGCGTTGCCGCTGCTGATGTCGATGAGCGTCGCGTTGGCCGTGGCCGGCGACTGATCGTAGCTCGGCGCGCCACCGACCGCGAGAATCTTGCCGACGTCGTACATGACCGCATTGCCGTTCATCGCGTCGCCGTCGCTGCCACGGTTGCCGGCTGCGCTCACGTTGCCGTTGCCTGCCGTATCGAACCAGTGCATGGCCCGGCTCGGTCCCGCATGGAACACGCGTCCATTGCCGACCGCGAACATCCACGCGTGATTGTCGGAGCGAAACAGGCCTCTCGCGTCGTTCGTGAGGATGTAGTCGTCGAGGATCGCGCTATTGATCCGCCAGCCCGAACCCGAGGTCCACGTTTCGCCGGACTTTCCTCCGAGCCCTCCGCTCCACGAGCCGCCCATGACGAACACATTGCCGTTGCTCAACGTCACGCTGCCCTGATAGCCGCGCGGGATGTTCATCTGATCGCTCGCGGTCCATGTGCCGGTCGTCGGCGAATAGATGCTGGTCTGTCGCACGCTCAATCCCCCGGTCACGAAGATGCGGCCATCGGGGAGATTGGAAATGCCGGGGCAGAACATGTCGTGCGCGGTATTGGTCACGATCATTTGCGAACTCGTGCCGTTCGATGGATTGAAGATCGCCGTGTAGGTCCTCGCCGGCGGATTCGCGCTGTCGGTGAAGTCGAGCGGGGCGTCGGCCGACCAGACGAGCACGTTTCCATTGGGCAGATTGGCGGCTTCCAGCGGAACGAGCGGCAACTGATAAGGCGTCGTCCACTTCGATGGCAATGCGGCATGCTGTATCGGCAGGCCGGCCACTTGCCACGTCTGTGTCGCGCTTGCGTTGCACACCTGCTGCGTCAACTGGATTCCTTGCGACGTCGTGCTCGATGCCGTCACGCACAAGCCGCTATGTCCCGCGACGATCGCATAGCCCGCGCCTTGCGGCGTCAACGAGAAGGTCTGATTCGTGCCGCCATTGCAGGTCCACTGGATGATGGGACCGCCCGGGCTCAGGCTTTGGCCCGACACGTCCATGCACAGGCCGCTGTTCTGATTGATGAGGTTGTATCGCGTGCCGGTAGCGGACGGGAACCATTGCTGATTCGCGCCGCCCGTGCAGGTCCACGCAATCACGGGCGCGCCCGGCGTTCGGGACTCGCCGCTGACGTCGGCGCACAGGCTGGTGCCGCTCAGCGTGATGGGCGCCGAGCTTTGCGCGCGGACGGCGTGCGGCATGCCCGCCAATGCCAGCGGCAACGCGACGAGCAGCAAGAAGCGCATGCATTGGACGAGCAGGCTGGACGCGTGGCTCGTCGAACGGATTGCAGGCATGGTTGCCCCCCGTACATGAAAGCGGGTTACGTACGCGCGAGCGCGCCGAGTACATCGCAGATGTCTTCGACACGAGGAAGATCGGCACTTCGCCAGCGCAACATCGCGTTGGCATCGAAGCAATAGACTTGCGTGGAATGGTCAGCGATATCGCCGAGAGGCGCGTTGCTGCCCGACAGCGCCGCGCGCATGCGGTCTACATCGGCCAGTGCCGGCGTCGCTGCATTCCACGCGGAACCCGCCTGATAGCGCGCGAGCCACGCGCGCAATGCCGAGGGTGAATCCGAAAGCGGATCGATCCCAACCGACAGCAAATGCACCGGACGACGCGCAGGGATTTGCGCAATCCGTCCCTGAACCGCGCTGAACAGCGCGCCTTGCAAGGGACATATCGTGCCGCAACCCGTATAGACCGTTTGCAGTGCAGTCACGCGCTGGTGCAGCAAGTCGCTGAGCAGACGCTTCTCGCCGGTCTGATCGACGAGCCAGGCATCGTCGATACGAACGGGCGGCGTGACGAGTCCCAGATCGCCATGCTGCGCGAACGAGGGCGACGACACTGCACCAAGAGCCAGCGCGGCCATGCGGCAAAGCAGCGAGCGGCGAGCTGGTGATGGCGCAGGTGCATGCATGCCGGATGTAATGCTATCGGGCATCGTTTCACGGCTTTCCGAAATCGTCGTCATCGGCACGTTCATGATCCCCGGTGAGGGCTCTCAAGGTGAGACTTACATTTCGGAAATGCGCACAGTCAGGCGTCGCGATTTGCATGACCATTGCGTCAAAGATTAGCAGCCCAAATCGGCAATGAAAATTCGAAACACGAAATAAGTAGGTAAATATGTGCATTTGGACACATTCGTTTTTGTATCCCGGCAACGTATGGCCGACGGCGCTTTCGGGTTCGAAAGCGCACTGTAAAACCTGCGCGATTGCTTCCCTCCGCGATTTGCGATAGCTTTCAATCGGTAAAGAGCCTTCCACGTTGCCCGAACGTTCGGTGGCGAGACTGTTCCTGTTCTCCGTCACCATCCCGCGGGGCGCCCGAGTCGCGAGCGAAGCTGACGCGCTCTTTTGTAAGCCAGGCTGATCGCTCGCCCTCCGTTTCTCGATGTTCAATAGCGGCCGATTGGCGTCACTCACTGCGCTCGACGGCTTCCTCGCCTCGCTGATGCGCTGGTTTGCGGGTAGACGCTGCTACGGGGCATCACGATTGCTCTGTTGCAGCACGATGTTGCCCGACACCGCGTTGTCCGTTCCGGCCCTTCCGGAGAAAGAGAATGCAAATGAACGCGCGCTTTTCCGCTTTTGCCGCCGCACTCGGCGCCGTGCTGATCGCGGCAATCATCGCCGCGTGCAGTGGCGGCGACTCCGGCGGCGGTGCAACATCGGCCGCAGCGAGCCGGGCCGCTTCGAGCGTCGCGAATGCATCGTCGCCCGGCAACGCGATGGACGTCGTCACCTGGCACAACGACATCGCTCGCACCGGACAGCAACTCGCTGAAACGACCCTCACGCTCGCGAACGTCAATCAAAACACGTTCGGCAAGCTCGCTTTCTATTCCGTCGATGGCGCCGTCGATGCCCAGCCGCTCTTTCTGGCGGGCGTCCCGATCGCGGGGGCCACGCATAACGTCGTGTACGTCGCGACGGAGAACGGGAGCGTCTACGCGTTCGATGCGGATAGCGGCGCGACGCTATGGAAAATCTCGACGCTCGGTAACGGCGAGAATCCGAGCGACGATCACAAGTGCAATCAGATCACGCCAACCATCGGTGTGACGGCGACGCCGGTCATCGATCGCGGGCGCGGACCGAACGGCGCGATGTATGTCGTGGGCATGTCGAAGGACGCGTCGGGCGGCTATCACCAGCGCATCCACGCGCTCGACATCACGACGGGCGCCGAGCTCTTCAATGGCCCGACCGAAATCCGCGCGACCTATCCCGGCAACGGCGCGGGCAGCCAGAACGGCACGCTCACATTCGATCCGGGCCAGTACGCCGAGCGCGCGTCGTTGCTCCTGCTCAACGGCGTTGTCTACACCGCGTGGACATCGCATTGCGATTTCATGCCGTACACCGGCTGGGTCATGGGCTACGACGCCAACACGCTGCAACAGGCGAGCGTGCTGAACGTCACGCCGAACGGCCAGATGGGCTCGATCTGGATGAGCGGCGCGGGCCTTGCATCGGACGGCGAATCGATCTATTTCCTCGATGCCAACGGCACCTTCGATCCGACACAGAACGAGCACGAGATGCCGATCAACGGCAACTTCGGCAATGGCTTCCTGCGGCTGAACCTCGGGCCGTTGAGAGTGCAGGACTACTTCCAGCCGTCGAACACGGTGCAGGAATCGAACGAGGACGAAGACCTCGGTTCCGGCGGCGCGATGGTCTTGCCCGATTTCACCGATGCAAACGGCAAGGTCTGGCGTCTCGCGGTCGGCGCGGGCAAGAACTCGACGATCTATGTCGTGAACCGCTGGTCGATGGGCAAGTTCGATTCGAATGCAGATCACATCTATCAGGAGCTCGTCGGCCAGATACGCGGACCGATGTTCGGCGCGCCCGCGTACTTCAACAACAGGGTCTATTTCGGCTCGGTCGGCGACAACATCAAGGCGTTCACGGTAACGAACGCCGCGCTGTCGCGAACGCCGTCGAGTCAGACGCTGAACTCGTTCGGATTCCCGGGCGCGACGCCGAGCATTTCGGCGAACGGCACGTCGAACGCGATTCTGTGGGCGGCGGAGAACGGGTCGATCGGCGTTCTGCGCGCCTACGACGCGACCAATCTCAATCACCAGCTCTACAGCAGCGTCGATGCCGGTGGGCGCGACCAGTTCGGTGCGGGCAACAAGTTCATCACGCCGATGATCGCGAACGGCAAGGTGTACGTGGGCGCGAAGAATGGCGTCGCCGTGTTCGGGTTGCGGTCGCAATAGCGCTGTCTGCCTATGACCGAGCACGTCACGCACATGCTCCAGGAATGGAACGAGATCTCGGTCCTTCCTGGACTGTCGTTGTGCGACGGCGGATTGTTTGCCACTTGCCAGTGCGTCCAGCCCAGACCGACCGTGGGCGCATCGGGGGCGCGGAGGTTCGCACTCACGCGCGGACGCAGCCCGCGCCGACCCGGCAACGCCTTTTTCTCGACGTAGCCGCGCCTTCGCGGCACGCTGGAAGTCGAGGAGTTCTGCAGATCATTTCGTGTCGCAACTCAAGAAGACGCGGACCAGATGTCGGTCTAGGGACAAAGGTTAGCGCGAGCCGGGTACGGCGTTTGCGGAACACCCCGCAGCGAAGTCGTGACGTCCGATGCCGTCACGAAACGCTCAACCATTCGTTTTATCTCGCGCCTACGTTGCTGCCGGACAACCGAGCCGGCCTCAACCGCCCGAACATGTTCGGGCTGGGCACACGCCGGGGCATTCGCTCCGAGACCTTGAACCGAGTAGGCCAGTAACGCATCCGCGTGCCTCGGCCTGCCGTTGCAAGGCACTTCCAAACAGTCAACTTTTGACCTGCGCGACTCGCCGTCAGCGCAGTGGCTCAGGTCGTCCAAACGAAAAGGAGTGGTTCATGTTCGTTCATAACAAGCGCCTCCAGTACACCGTCCGCGTGGCTGCACCCAATCCGGGGCTCGCCAATCTGCTGCTCGAGCAGTTCGGCGGTCCGCAAGGCGAATTGGCCGCCGCGTGCCGATATTTCACCCAGGCCGTTAGTGAAGACGATCCCGGTCGGAAGGATTTGCTCTTCGACATCGCAACGGAAGAACTGAGTCACCTCGAGATCATCGGCTCGATTGTCGCGATGCTCAACAAGGGTGCGAAAGGCCAGCTCGCTGAAGCAGTCGAGTCGGAGGCCGAGTTGTATCGCTCGATGACGGGCAACGGCAACGGCTCGCACACGACGGCGCTGCTGTACGGCGGCGGACCTGCCCTCACCAATTCCGCCGGCGTTCCGTGGACGTCCGCTTACATCGACACGATCGGCGAGCCGACCGCAGATCTTCGCTCGAACATCGCCGCGGAAGCGCGCGCAAAAATCGTCTACGAGCGGCTCATCAATGTGACGGACGATGCGGGTATCAAGGATGCGCTCGGATTTCTGATGACCCGTGAAATCGCGCATCAGAAGTCATTCGAAAAAGCGCTGCATTCCATCCAGCCCAACTTCCCGCAGGGCAAATTGCCGGGCGTACCGGAATACGCGAGTGTCTACTACAACATGTCGCAGGGCGAGGACGCGCGTGGCCCGTGGAATGAGGGAAACGACTGGAAGTTCATCGAGGATCCGCAACCGGCAGTCGATGGCGGAGACGGGACAGCACGCGTAGGCGTCAATCAGGCCGATGTCGAGGTGCTCAAGGCGATGGCGGCACGCACGGCTTCCGATCCGTCAAGTGATCCTGTCACGGGCGCGGAGATCGGCTCGGGTCAGGCGAGCTGAGCGCCTTGCGAGGCATTTCATGAGGCAGGCAAGCCGTACGGATTCATCAGTGCGGCTTGCCAGTCGAGTCGACGTTCACCACGGGCCGGGACAAGAAGCGGAAAGCAAGCAAATGATCGGCATGCCCCTGACGCTACGCATTCGTGCCGCCGTCGATCGTAAGATTCGCCCCGGTGATGTACGCCGCCTCATCGCTGGCAATGAAAGCGACGATTGCCGCGATTTCATCGACCTTCCCGTATCTTTTGAGCGCGGTCATCGCCAATTGAGGCGCTGCCCAATCGCCCGCCGCAGGATTGAGATCGGTGTCAATCGGGCCGGGTTGAATATTGTTGACCGTGATACCTCGTTCGCCAACTTCTCGGGACAGGCCCTGCGTGAACATCCGTATGGCTGCCTTCGTCGCAGAATATGGGACGAGGCCCGGAGTCATCATTCGCTCTCCGACGCACGAGCCGATATTGATGATGCGGCCGCCTTCCTTCAAATGCTTGAGGGCTGCCTGCGTTGTCAGAAACACGCCTCGAACATTCAGGTTGATGACGTGATCGAGTTCCTCGATAGTCGTCTCTTCGAAGGGTTTCGGAATCGCCGTCCCTGCGTTATTAACCAGGATGTCCAGGCCGCCGTATGCGGCAACCGTCTGCTGCACCGCCTGGTTGATTGCTTCCGGCTTCGCTGCATCGGCCTGGATTGCAATCGCTTCTCCGCCGGCGCTTTTTATTTCTTTGACTACGTTTTCGGCCGCATCGCTGCCCTTGGAGAAAGTAATCGCCACGCGCGCGCCGTCTGCGGCCAGTCTCTTCGCAATGGCAGCGCCGATGCCCCTCGAACCGCCCGTCACAAGGGCAACCTTATTACTTAGCTTACTCATAAGAACTCCATGCTTTCGGTGAGTCGAACGGTCCGCTTCGGCTTCCAGATGACAAAGCGCGCCGGGTGTGCTGATTCAAGCCCCGTTATTTATAGGCGGTTGAATAGTTGCGGACGGTCTTTCCTTTCGGCGAATGTTCGGCGGCCAACATTTCTGGTTGATTTCCTGTTGATCAGGCAGCCAGCGTTCAGCGTCGATGTCCTTCGCCGAGTTCGGCGATCTGACTTTGCAGCGCGCCGAGAAAGACACTCACCCTGTTGGGAACGTATCGCCGGCTCGGCATCACCGCCCAGACCGACAAGTCCTCCATCGCCGCATCCTCCAAATGAATCTGCACGAGCGTGTTGTCGGCTAATTGTCGAAAGACGTCCCAATATGTCAACTGCGCGAGTCCGAGACCTTGCACGGCAGCGGTTCGCGCCGCTTCGACACTGGTCGTGGTGAAACAAGCATCCACGCGCTTGCGGATCAACGCGCCGTCGACGACAAGCGGCCACCGTCGCACCGCACTCAGCCGGATACAGGCGTGATTGTCCAGATCGGCAACCGTCGAAGGTCGTCCGTGTTTCTTCAGATAGGCCGGCGCGGCGCAAACGAGGCGAGGATTGGCAGCGATCTTCTTCGCCACCAGCTCGGAGTCCTCCAGGGGCGCAATCCGCAAGGCCACGTCGAGGCCCTGCCCGACGATATCGACCTGACGATCCGAAAGATCGAGGTCGATGCGAAGCTCCGGATTGGCTTCGAGCAAACTCGCAAGCATGGGCAGCACGACGGATTGTCCGAACCCGCTCGGAGCCGTCAGACGAAGCACGCCCGATGCCTTTCCCTGCGACGGGCTGAGTTCGGCGCGCGCACCGGATTCCGCATCCACCATTGCTGAGGCGAACGGGACGAACGCTTCGCCTTCGGCAGTCAGCGTGAGCGACCGGGTCGTGCGATGAAAAAGACGCACGCCGAGATCTTCTTCCAGCGCGGCGATGCGACGCGACACCTGCATGGGAACGACGTCGAGCTGGCGCGCCGCAGCCGAAAGACTGCCCGCCGACGCAACGGCGAGGAAGGTTCGAACGTCTGGAAGGAACATGGTTTATATCCGATAGCGTTACGGCGGCTTCACCATTCGACGTCTGTTTTCCCGCCCTCCCAACGCCTAGGATGAAGTCACTTTCCTTCCTTGACGAGCCGCGAAATGAACGACTTCACCTCGCAGATCCTTTCCCCGTACGACGGCAACGGCATTGCAGTGCGCAACCGCATCGCAGTCGCCCCGATGACGCGCATCACGGCCACCGAATACGGCCATCCGACACAGACGATGTTCGACTACTACAGTCGGTTCGCGAAAGGCGGCTTCGGTCTTGTAACGACAGAAGGCATCTATACCGACAAGGCGTTTTCGCAAGGATACCGTTTTCAGCCTGGCCTGGCCGATGACGAACAGGCGCGCGCATGGGCAGCCTTCAATCGCGACATGCAGGCACATGGCGCACGCGTGTTCGCGCAACTGATGCACGCAGGCGCGCTGAGTCAGGGCAATGTTTATCGCAAGCACACGGTGGCGCCATCGGCCGTGCGGCCCAAAGGCGAACAAATGGCGTTCTACTACGGCGATGGACCGTATCCCGAACCCAGGCAGATGACGGATGCCGAGATCGACGAGGCAATCCGGGGCTTCGTGCAGGCGGCGCATCGCGCGGTGAATATCGGGGGATTCGGCGGTGTGGAGATTCACGGCGCGAACGGCTATCTGCTCGACCAGTTTCTGGGCGCGCACACGAATCTCAGAAACGACCGTTGGGGTGGCAGCACGAAGGCGCGAGTACAACTGCTCGTCGATGTCGTGAAGTCGGTGCGGCTCGGCGTCGGCGATGCAGTGCCGGTCGGCATCCGCATCTCGCAGGGCAAGGTCAACGACTTCGCGTCGAAGTGGCCCGACGGCGAGGCGGACGCAGAAGTGATCTTCGGCACGCTCGCCGACTCAGGCGTGAACTTCATCCACGTGACCGAGCGCGAAGCGTGGCAGCCCGCATTCGAAGGCACGCGCGACAGCCTCATCTCACTGGCGCGCCGCTATGCGCCGAACGCGACGATCATCGCGAACGGCGGCTTGCACACGGCCGAGCGTATCGCCCATGCGCTCGGGTCCGGCGCGGACATCGTGACGGTCGGACGCGGCGCGCTCGCCAATCCCGATCTGCCGATGATGCTCGCGAGCGGGCGCGAACCGAGGCAGTTCGATAGCTCGATACTGCAACCCATCGCCAGCATCAAGGACGACGAGCTCGCGATGCAGTTCTCCGTCTGAACGCGGTTGTGAGCGCGGGCGCGTATTCTCAGTCCTCTACACGCGCCTGCTGCGTCTCCACATTCGAGCGCCGCCAGTGCGCCGGCGTCATGTCGAAGTGCTGACTGAACGCACGCCTGAAGGCCGCGACGGATTGATAGCCGACCGTCTCGGCCACCACTTCCGTCGATACGCCTGGCCTCTTCAACTCGTTTGCCGCCAGCGCCATTCGGACGCTGGTCAGCAGATCGATGGGTGAACGCCCCACCTTGTTCTGAAAATGACGGATCAATGTCGCGCGCGACATGCTGCATAGACTCGCCAGTTCCGGCAACGTCCAGTCGCGCGCCGGATCGTTGAAGATCGCGGCGAGCGCGGGCGACAGACGCGAATGTCCCGCGAGCGTCAGCAGACCGGCGGGCGCTTCGTCGGACTCTGCGCTCGCACGCAACGCGAGCGCGAAAAGCGCCGCCGACAGCGCGTTCATCATCGCGTAGCCGCCGAGATTGTCGGCGATCGATTCCGTCCGCATCAACGCGACGAGACCATTCAACTGTTCCAGCGCCGCGCCCTGTCCGCTGCCCTTCGCTATCGACGTACGCACGACGAGCCGCGCCGGCAGATATGCACGAACGAAGCGGTCATGCGGCGGCGCGAGGATGATCCGTCCGCACAGCATGTCCAGACGCTCGCCGGCGCCCTTGTTTTCGCTGATGATCAGGTTCAGCGCCGCGCGTTGCCGGGCAGGCTTCGGCCGCGCCCCGCTGCCATCGCGAAGCGTATGCGCCGAACCGTGCGTGAGCATCACGATGTCCCCGGCGCGCAGATGTTGCGGCTTGCCGCCGCCGGGCGTCTCCAGCACGGCCGATCCACCGAGCACGATGTGATACGGCATCTCGCCCGCGTCCGAATCGGCGTAAATCACTTCCCACGGCGCGCCGTACGAGCAACGAAGTTCGAGCTGGCCGCGCACGGTCATCATGCCGAGCAGGCGGCTCAGCCAATCGATCGACATCGACATGCTTACCTCGAATGAAACGATGAGACTTTTGAGCATGATATTGAGAATTTAGCGACTCAACAAGCTCATCCGGCGACCCTAAAGTGGAGGCTCCTAACCACCACCAAATGAGGTCCACCATGAGCCGCATCGCCATTCCCGCCGTCGCCAACGCCACCGGCGACACCGCCGACGTCTACGCACGCGTTCGCAAGATCGCGGGCGGCAGCGTACCGAATCTGTTCGCGGCGCTCGGCCATCTCGCGCCCGCGACGCTGAACGCCGCGCTCGACGCCGAAGGCGCGCTGGCCGCCAGCAGCCTGAGCAAGCAGGATCTGGAAACCATCAAGCTGCTGGTCAGCGAGCAGACGGGTTGTGACTACTGCGTAGCCGCGCACGTGATGCTCGGCAAGATGACCGGTCTGACGCCGGAAGCGCTCAGGCAAATTCGCGCCGGCCAGCCGACCGGTGATCTCAAGCGCGATGCGCTGATCCGTTTCGTGCGGCTTTTGCAGACGACGCGCGGCACGATCGGCGCTGACGAACTCGCCGCCATCCGCGCCGCAGGTTATCGCGATTCGCAACTGGCGGAGATATCGCTGGCGATTGCGATGACGATCTTCACCAACACGTTCAATCGCATCAACGACACCGACGTCGATTTTCCGCCCGTCGAGTAATGCAGACACTCGCGAGCGGATCCGTCCGCTCCACATCGATTCATCCGTTAGCTGATTGGGAGAAGGTCATGTCTCAGATCGAACAGTTCGATACGTTGATTCTCGGTAGTGGTCAGGGCGGCAAGCTTCTGGCGTGGCATCTGGCGCGCTCGGGGCAGCGCGTGGCCGTGGTCGAGCGGCAGTGGGTGGGCGGCTCGTGTCCCGCCGTCGCGTGTCTGCCCAGCAAGAATGAAATCTGGAGCGCGCGCGTGGCGCATCTGACGCGGCATGCCGCCGATTTCGGCGTAGCGACGGGAGCCGTCGCCGTGGATATGGCGAAGGTTCGCGATCGCAAGCGCGGCATGGTCGAACGGGAAGCCGCGTTTCACGTGCAGGCGTATGCATCGAGCGGCGCCGAGCTGATCATGGGCGTCGGACAGTTTGTCGGGCCGAAGACCATCGAGGTGCAGCTCAATGACGGCGGCACCCGCACGCTCGGCGGCGATCAGGTGGTGGTCAATGTCGGCACGCATGCCGCGATTCCGGATGTGCCGGGCCTGGCGTCGGCCGATCCGTTGACGCACATCGGCGCGCTGGATCTCGATCGCGCGCCATCGCATCTGATCGTGATGGGCGGCGGCTATATCGGCGTCGAGATGGCGCAGGCGTATCGGCGCTTCGGCAGCCGCGTGACGATCATCGAGCGCGGTGCCCGACTGATGGCGCGCGAAGACGCGGACATCGGCGACGAAATGCTGCGCATACTTCGCGCGGAAGAGATCGACGTCGTGCTGGACGCGCAGACGATCCGTGTCGAAGGGCACTCGGGTACGCAGGTGCGCGTCGCCGTGCGCACGCCTTCGGGCGAGCAGGCCATCGAGGGCAGCGACATTCTGGTCGCGGCCGGGCGCATTCCGAACACGGTCGATATCGGCTTGGAGCTGGCAGGCATCCAGTTGGATGAGCGCGGCTATATCCGCGTGAACGATCGGCTGCAAACGTCGGCGCGCGATGTGTGGGCAATTGGCGAGGTCGCGGGAAGCCCGCAATTCACGCATGTTTCCGTCGATGACTTCCGCATCGTGCGCGACAACATGGCGGGCGGACATCGCAGCACCGGCGACCGGCTGATTCCATACACGCTGTTCACCGATCCGCCGCTCGCGCGCGTCGGCCTGAGCGAAACCGATGCGCGGCGCGAGGGAATCGCCACGCGCGTCGCCACGCTACCGATGAGCAGTGTGCTGCGAACCGAAGCGACCGACGAAACGCAGGGCTTCATGAAGGTGCTCGTCGGCGCGGAAGACGACCGCATTCTCGGCTTCACGATGATCGGCTCCGAAGCGGGAGAAGTGCTGGCCGCGGTGCAGACGGCGATGATCGCGGAACTTCCGTATCCGAAGCTCCGCGATGCCGTGATTTCCCATTTGACGATTGCCGAAGGTCTCGGGCCACTGCTGTCCAGGCTGCCTGAGCGCGCCGCGTAGTAGCGGCGCGCGGTGGCTCGGGAATCCGAGCTACCGCGCCTGTCCGCAGCATGTGCCGAGCTGTTCGTCGTCTAAACTGCTTCTATGGCGCACAGCCCGTGGCGCCCCCTTGACGGGTGGGATACGTCGCTGCATCGCGCAGATGATACGACCGCAGGGCTCACGATCGACTCTGTTAGTCCATGTGTACGAGCGGTCCAACGGAGGACGTCATGTCTGCGACCGAACCCTGGATATGTCCGACGTGCGCCAATCACGTCACCACACCATTCTGCCCGATGTGCGGCGAGAGCCCGCTCCGGCCTCCCGACCTGACCCTGCGCGGGATCGGAGCGAAGCTCCTGCACGCGGCGACGACCATCGACGGGCGCCTGCTTCGCACGATCTGGATTTTGCTACGTCATCCCGGCGAGCTGACGGTCGCGCATCTGAACGGAAAGCGCATGCCTTACGTGCCGCCGTTCCAGCTGTTCCTCATCGCCAACGCGTTCTTCTTCGCGATGCAGTCGCTGACCGACACTCAGGTCTTCGGCTCGACGCTGCAGTCCCATCTTTATCTTCAGGACTGGAGTCCGCTCGCGCGGTCGCTGGTGGCCGAACGCGTCGCGAAACTACGGACGGACCTGCCCCAGTACACGTCCATTTTCGACCGTGCGGCGGTGCTCAACGCCAAGTCACTCATTATTCTCATGGTGATTCCGTTCACGCTGCTGTTGTGGATGACCTTCCTCCGCGCGCGCAAGCCATTCGTCACATTTGTCTATTTCTCGCTCCATCTCTATGCGTTCCTGCTGTTGCTGTTCTCGCTCGCGCTCGGCGTCGCGGCCATCGAGGTCCATCTTGGCGGCCTCGGACTCGATTCACCCGTCGTCGACAACCTTCTTTCGATCCTCAATCTAAGCCTCTGCGGCGGCTATGTGTTCCTGGCTTTGAAGCCAGTCTTCGGCTCGCACGGCATGACAAGGCTCCTTAAAGCGGCAACTTTGGCGCTGACGGCCGGCCTCATCGTTCTAGGCTACCGATTCGCGATCTTTCTCATCACGCTATACACGGCGTAACCACGGAACATCTTGTGCAAAGCGCGGAGCACGCTGCGCCCGGACGGCGTAAAGTGATGTCCGCGAGGCCCGGTTCTCGACGCCGCCACCAAGCCGGCGAACCGCACGAGCGTTCCGCGAATCCAGCATCGCGATCCGAGCCCTCCGCATCACACAAACAACCCAGGAGACAGTCATGGCTGACCCAAAGAATCCCTTCGAAGATCTGACCAGGATGCTCGAACAGTTCAAGGTGCCCGGCGTCGACATGTCGGCACTGGTCGAATCGCGCAAGAAAGACATCGAGGCTATCGTCGAAGCGAACAAGACCGCGTACGAGTCCATGCAGCAACTCGCCCGCAAGCAGACCGACATGCTCACGCGCGCGATGCAGGACATTCAGGAAGCGGCGAAAACCGGCATCAGCGATCCGGGCAAGCAAAACGAATTCGTGCGCAATGCCTGCGTGAAAGCGCTCGAAGACATCAAGGATCTCGCGGAAATCGCACGCAAGTCGCAGGCCGACACGATGGCGAACATCACGCAGCGCGCCAACGAGCACGTCGACGAAATAAAGAAGATGCTGCAGCGAAAATAGCGCGGTTTCGTCCAGTCGGAATGCTGCACCTCGGCGCGCCCTGTCTGATGACAAGGCGCGCGGCGTGCTTTTGACGATGACCCCAGGGAGACAACATGGCCTCGCCGTTCAACATGCCGGAGGAGTTCGTCCGGGGGTTTTTCAAATCCGGGCAGACGCTGCTGGAAGCCTATATGGGCGTCGCCGGCAACACGACCGACTCGCGTTCGGCGTCCGGCAGGACATTGCCCGGGCTGGCGCTCGCGCAGGCTCAGGCGCATTACTGGCAGCAGCAGATGGCGCTCTATGCGGGCATGATGGCGAGCGCGACCGGCCAGAAGCCGGCGCCCGCCATTGAGCCGGAGCGCGGCGACCGCCGCTTCAAGTCGGATTCCTGGCACGACAATCCTTGGTACAGCCTCCTCAAGCAGACTTATCTGCTCAATTCGAAGCTGCTCAACGACATGGTCGAAGCCGCGGATATCAACGCGAAGGAGAAGCACAAGCTGCGTTTCTACGCGCGCCAGTTCATCGACTCGATGAGTCCGGTCAATTTCGCCGTGACCAATCCGGAGGCGATGCAAACCGCGATCGAGACGCAGGGCAAGAGCATGCGCACGGGGTTCGCGAATCTGCTCGAAGACCTCAGGCGCGGACGCATCTCCATCACGGATGAAAGTGCCTTTGAAGTCGGGCGCAATGTGGCGGTCTCGAAGGGGTCGGTGGTATTCGAGAACGAACTGTTTCAACTGATCCAGTACGCGCCGCTCACGGAGAAGGTTGCCGAGCGGCCGCTCGTCATCGTGCCGCCATGCATCAACAAGTTCTATATCCTCGACCTGCAGCCGGCGAATTCGTTCGTGCGCTTCGCGTGCGAACAGGGGCAGACCGTGTTCCTCGTGTCGTGGCGAAACCCCGACAAGGAACTGGGCCACATCACCTGGGACGACTACATCGAGAGCGGCGCGATCAAGGCGATCGAAGTGGGCCAGGCGATCAGCCGCGCCGACAAGGTCAATGCGGTCGGCTGGTGCGTCGGCGGAACGATTCTTTCGTCGGCGCTGGCGGTATTGCGCGCGCGCGGCGAAGATCCGGTCGCGAGCCTCACGCTGCTCACGACGATGCTCGATTTCAGCGATCCGGGCGACCTGGGCGTGTTCATCGACGAGGCGGGCGTCACGCAGCGCGAGCAGACCATCGGGCGCGGCGGGATTTATTCGGGCGGCGAACTGGGCTTCGTGTTCCAGACGCTGCGTGCGAACGACCTGATCTGGCCGTATGTCGTCGACAACTACCTCAAGGGCGGCGCGCCGCAGGCGTTCGACCTTCTCTACTGGAATGCCGACGGCACCAACCTGCCCGGGCCGATGTACGCCTGGTATCTGCGCAACATGTATCTCGAGAACAATCTTTGCCAGCCGGGGCGGCTCACCATGTGCGGCACGCCGGTGGATCTCGCGCGCATCGACATGCCGAGCTATATCTTCGGGACGCAGGAGGATCACATCGTGCCGTGGAAGGGCGCGTATCAGTCGACGCGTCTCCTGGGCGGCGAGACGCAGTTCGTGCTCGGCGCGAGCGGACATATCGCGGGCGTGATCAATCCTGCATCGAAGAACAAGCGCTCCTACTGGATCGACGGCAAGCTCGGCGACGATCCAGAAGCGTGGCTCGACTCGGCCACTTCGCAGCCGGGAAGCTGGTGGACGCACTGGAGCAAGTGGCTGCAAACGTACGCGGGCGAGCAGGTCGCCGCGCCGAAGAAGCTGGGCAGCTCGAAGTTCGCGCCGATCGAGCCCGCGCCGGGACGTTATGTTGCGAAGCATCCACCGGAGGCAACGGTCGCCTGAGCATTCATAAACACGCCGAAAGCCGGGTCAGAATCCAGCGGTCGCGTCCGTCTCGCTGGCCCGCGCCAGGGCTTGCGTATCGATATATTCCCGGATGTTCGCGGGCTTGCCATTTCTAACGGTAATGGCGAAGACCCAATCGTCCTTGAACGTCTTATTCGTCGCTTTGATTTTGCCCGTAGCGACGCCGATGACCAGAACCCGGTCTCCCTGCGCGACGAATTCGGGGGGCTCCGGGTATGTCATTTCCACCTCGTTCGAAGCCTTCTGAAGCACGTTCGCCAATGCCGCGTGCCCGCGATGCGTGCCAGCCAGCGGCCAGTCCTCGCCCGGAATGATCCACTCGATATCTTCGGCAGCCAACGCCAGCAGAGCTTGCTCATCGCCGCGGCCGATTGCTGCAAAAAAATCCTTCACGATCCGGACATTCTCTTCGGTGCTCATCGAATTCTCTCCATTTCATCAGTCGAACTTGACCAGGTCCTTGAAGATCAGTTGACCCCAGCTGTTTCCGCGCCCCTGCACGAGCAGTCCACCTTCCGAAAGTCCGCCAAGTCCGATGGGCGAGAAACCGAGATCTTCCGCAAGCGCACCAATCTCCGCTGCGGCGCCGTCATCGTCGCTCGCCAGGAACACGACTCGCCTCCCACCATGTACGGCCGGGTCTTGCGCGAGGACCGCGGCGCCCAGATGATTGAAGCCCTTGACCAGCCTTCCACCAGCGAAGGCCTGCGCGACGAACCTGGACGAAGCTTGTCCTCCCAGCTCCTCGGGCGGCACGCCGTAGGCATTGGTCACATCGACGATGGTCTTCCCCTGCCAGCTCGGCAACGCCTTCGCGACATCCCGGTGCGACTCGAAGCGGACAGCCAGGAAGACAACGTCCGCCTTGACCGCGTCAGCCAGTTTCGTTGGAACGATCGTGGGTCCGATGGCGGCCGCAGCGGAGGCAAAGCTTTCCGGGTCGCGAGTGGTCGCGACGCATACTTCGATGCCGCTTCGGGCAAACGCCTTGGCAAGCGCCTGGCCGATCTTGCCGAAACCAATAATTGCGTAGCTCATTTTTTCTCCTTTGGTTTGCAACGCCCTGCGGGCCGCGAGTATCGAATGGAGTGATCGGCAGGGCGCGGCGTGTCAGAGTTGCGCAAGGCCGCCGTCGACGGCGACCTCGCTGGCGGTCATGAAGCTGCTGTCCGGCGACGCGAGAAAGGCGGCCACCGCTCCGATCTCAGCCGGATCGGCCATCCGCTGGAGCGGCGTCATCGAGGCGAAAGCCTTCTGGCCTTCCTCGCCCAGCGCCTCCTTCGCGAGTTCGGTGGCCGTCGCCCCGGGCGACAGCACATTTACGCGGATGCCGGTGCCCTTCAGGTCCTCCGCCCAGGTCCGCGCGAGGTTGCGCACTGCGGCCTTGCTCGCGCTGTAGGCGCTCATTCCCGGGGCGCCCGTAGTGCCGGCGCTCGATCCGGTCAGGATGATCGAACCGCCCTCGCCCATTAGCGGCAGCGCCTGCTGGACCGTGAAGATCGAACCCTTCACATTGGTGTCGAAGGTTTCGTCGATGTGCCCGGCGGTGATCTCGCCTAGCCGAAGCTGGCTTCCCGCCCCGGCATTGGCGAAGACGATGTCGAGGGTTCCGCGCTCGGCCTTCACCGCCGCATAGAGTCGATCGAGGTCAGCCGGATCCGAGACCGAGCCCTTCACCGCGCGGGCATTGGGCCCAAGGTCGGCCAAAGCGGCGTCGAGCGCGTCCTGCCGGCGGCCGAAGATGAAGACGAAGGCGCCCTCCTCGATGAAGCGCTTTGCCGCGGCGCGGCCGATGCCGGTAGCGCCGCCGGTGATCACAGCGGTCTTTCCATTCAGTCTGTTCATGTCGTGCTTCCTCGAAACAAAAGTGACGAACACCATTCTGAGACTCTTGTTTCATGAAGCCAATTGACTGAATATCTATAAATGCCATCTACTTTTTAGATATCTATCCATGCTCGACAACGTCACCATCAATCAACTTCGGGCCTTCGTCGCCGTGTGCGACCAGGGAAGCTTTTCCGGGGCTGCACGGGAGCTGAGGCGTGCACAGTCGGCGATCAGTCACGCGATCAACGCGCTCGAGAGTGCCTTTGACGTGATGCTGTTCGAGCGCAATACTCGGAAAGCGACGCTCTCGGCCGCGGGCCGCAGCCTCTTGCCCGATGCGCGCGGGGTGATCTCACGCACCGAGGAAATGAAGATGCGCGCGGCGTCGATCGCCGAGGCCGGGGTTCCACAGGTTTCGGTTGCCGTGGATACCTATTTTGCGCGTGCGCATTTGATCGAATGCCTGCGTACCCTGCAGGCCGACTTTCCGACGGTTGCAATCAATCTGCGCATGACGACGATGCAAGGCGGCGAGCGTCTGGTTCTCGAAGGCACGTGCGCATTGGCAGTGACGATCACCGACGTGCCGGAGTTGAGCCCAGGCACCATAGAAAGGCAGCATTTATGTGAAGCGCGCATGGTGACCGTTTGCGCGCCGTCGCATCCGCTGGCCGCAATCACGGGGGCGATCCCGCGGGAGGAATTTGGCCGGCACATCCAGCTCGTCGTAACCGACAATCAGCCCGATGCAGAAAAGACACAACAGGGGGTTGCCAGCGAACGCCAATGGCGAGTGAATGACCTCGGCGCGAAGCACGATCTGCTCAGGGGAAGCCTGTGCTGGGGGCACATGCCGCATCACATCGTTGCGGAAGACCTCGTGAATGGAAGCCTTGTCGAACTTCAACGGCGCGCATGGCACATGCGCCCCCTCACCTTCGTGGTCTCGCAGCGGCGCGGATACTCGTTTTCCGAATGCGAGACACGGCTGGTCGAACTCCTTGGCGATCCTCGGCGCTTGCCGAAAGATGGCAGCCAGCGCTCCGTCTCAACCAAGGGCAAAAAAGCCCGAAGGCCTGCGACGCGCAAGCGACACTCTTAAACCCCGAAACCAGCGAATCGTGAGTTGAATGGCGCGGACTCGTCCTGATCCGTCGGGGGATTAACCCGCGCTAAGTGCTGTGATTCACACGGAGAGCTAGAGTTGTGGTTAACTATATGAATCATGAACACGGCCTCCTTCCACGCTAACGCCGACCTACGGCTTCCGCGCTATCAGCTGATCCGCGACGACCTCGTGCGTCGAATCGCCAATGGGGAATGGACGCCCGAGCAGGCGCTACCGACCGAGGCCGACCTTTGCGAAGCCTATGTCGTCTCGATCGGTACGCTACGCAAAGCCATCGAACTGCTCGTAGCAGAAGGCGTCGTCACGCGCACGCAAGGGAAAGGAACGTTCGTGCGTCGACCGCGGTTCGATTCATCTCTTTTTCGTTTCTTTCGGTTCAAATCGGCGGACGGCCAGCCGGTCCAGCCGATCGGCCGAGTTTTGAAGCGTGAGATCGTGAAGCCGAACAAGGCGATCCGCGATGCGCTCCAGATGGAGCCGACTGAAAAGAGCATCCACCTGTCCCGAGTGCGTCTCATCGATTCGAAACCGGTTCTCCGCGAGGAAATCTGGCTCGCCCGACCCCGCTTCGATGCGTTGGCGACCCTTCCGCTCGACGACTTCGGGAACCTTATGTATCCCCTCTACGAGCGGGCTTGCCGGCAGATAGTCGCATCGGCTACTGAAACCCTGACCGTTGAACAGGCCAATCAAGAGGATGCGGCGACACTTCACGTTGACGTCGGCAGCCCCGTGATCATGGTCAATCGAGTGGCGCTGGACTTCGCCGGAACACCGATAGAATGGCGCACAACGCGAGGTTCCGCGACAGGGTTCCAATATCAGGTAGAAATCCGGTAACCCTCCCTCTCTAGCCCGCCCGAGCGCGGGCTCCTTGACAGACAACGTTCTCCCGGCTTTACGCGCAACCCGTGCGTGCCTTTCTGCGCCTGACCGACTTATGTTCGCGCTCCGGCAGCACCCCGCATCGTTCGGGTAACACCTCATAGTTCACCGGCATCATCCAGAGATATAAAGATATATATGTTTATATCTTGCACTGGATGCTACCGGCCATCTCCGCGAGGGACCGGTGTCGCAGGCGACATTTCTGGGGGGTACATGGATTCGATTCCGATTTCTGAACAGCATGTGATGAGAAAGATGGCGTGGCGACTCATGCCGCTGCTCATCGTGATGTTCCTCATCGCGTTCATCGACCGGCAAAATGTCGGATTCGCAAAGCTTGAAATGGTGCAGGCGCTGGGGATGACCGAGGCGGCCTACGGTTTTGGCGCATCACTGTTTTTCATCGGTTATCTGCTGTTCGAGGTGCCGAGCACTTTGGCGCTCCACCGCTTTGGAGCGCGTACATGGCTTGCGCGAATCATGATTACGTGGGGCATCATCACTGTCTTGCTCGCTTTCACGAAGTCGCTGCCCCTGTTTTACTTTTACAGGTTCGCGCTCGGCGTAGCTGAGGCCGGCTTCTATCCTGGCGTCATCTACTACCTCACGCAATGGTTCCCGCAGAGCTATCGAACGCGGGTGCTCGGGTTCTTCACCCTGGGTAGCGCACTGGCCAACATGCTGGGGTCGCTTGTCGGTGGTCTGCTGCTTTCGCTCGGCGGCACGTGGGATTTGCAGGGCTGGCAGTGGGTGTTCATCGCAACCGGCATTCCGGCCATCCTCATCGCCTTTGTCGCGCTGAAGTATCTTCCGAACTCGGTCCAAGTCGCGCCATTCCTCTCGCAAGCGGAGAAGGAGATTGTACTGGCCGCTTTTCAAAGGGAGGCGCCTACCGAGGCGAAGGCGTCGCATCCCTGGGCTGCATTCATCGACCCCAAGGTTCTCATGTTTGCTGCGACCTACATGCTGATGTCGACGTCACTTTATGGCGTGACCTACTGGATGCCTACACTGGTGAAAAGCTATGGCGTCTCGTCGACGGTCAACGGTCTGCTCAACATGATTCCGTGGGCACTGGCAGCCTTGCTCCTGCTGTGGCTGCCGGGCAAGCTCAAACGAGAGCGCGTTGTCCTGCGAGCGATGACCGTCGTTGCGGGCGTTGGAGTCGTCTGCTTCGCTTCGAGCCTGGTATTGCCAACCGTTTCCCTTCGCTTCATTGCTCTGTGCCTCGGCGGGGCGTGTATTCCTTTGCTGTATCCGTGCTTCTGGTCGCTTCCGCCGCGCTTCTTCTCGGGTGCCCGAGCCGCAGCGAGTGTTGCGGCCATCAACTGCATCGGAAATCTTGGAGGTTTCTTTGGCCAAAACCTCATGCCCTATGTCGGCAAGATCAGCGAGAGCCACACTGCGCCGATGCTTGTTCCTACCGCATGTCTTCTAGTGCTCGCGATCGGAACAGCCATCGCACGGTCGGTCGGCGCCCGGCGTCAGGCAGTAGGGACCACCGTGCAGCGGACCTAAGTCAACCGTAGCGCTCCCGGGTCTAGATCAGTGACGCGTCTTGGCCGGGCCGACGCACCGAAGCGGCTCGTTTCGATCAACCGCACGAGCCGCGCGACGATCTCGTGTACGGTTGTCTCCGGTCCGAAGATTTCTGCCACGCCCATGTTCCGTAGAGAACGCGCGTCTTTATCCGGCACGATCCCGCCGACGACGACCGGCGCACATACGTCGGTTTCTCCAAGCTCGCGCATGAATTGAAGCATCAGACTTCCATGCGCTCCCGCAAGCGACGAAATGCCGATCACGTCGCATCTTTCTTCCGCTGCAAATCTCGCTGCACGCGTCGGAGAAGCAAACAGGCCGGTCATCGCAACATCGAAGCCCGCGTCCTTCAGCGCCGCCGCCACCACATTCGCGCCGCGATCGTGTCCGTCGAGTCCGAGTTTCGCCATCAGCAGGCGCGGTTTTCTGCCCAGCTTCTTCGCGAGTCGCGCAACCTGTGCGCTCGCCGCATGCCATGCCTCGTCCTCTGCGCATTGTGTTCCATACGCATTCGACGTAACGCCCGATGGCTGCACATAGCGCGGCCAAACTGCTTCAAGGGCACGCGTACACTCACCCACTGTCGCCCGCGCGCGCATGCAGTCGATCGTAAGTGCAAGCAGGTTGCCGGCATCGTCGTGTGCGGCGCGAGTCAACGCCGAGAGCGTGGTGCTCACGCGATATTCGTCGCGTCGGCGCTTGACGTCGGCGATTCTGCGCGACTGTTGCACGCGCACACGCTCGCCATCGATCGCGACGCATTCGGGAACATCGTCATCGGCCTCGATTGCCGCAAAGGCGTTAGTGCCGACGATCATCTGTTCTCCCATATCGATGCGCGCCTGCGTCGCCGCCGCGCTTGCGTGAATCTGCTGCCGAACCCAGCCCGTGCGGATCGCCTCGCGCGGGCCGCCGCCCGCCTCGATTTCATCGATCATCTCGCGCGCCCGCCCGGCGAGATCCGTCGTCAGCGATTCCATCATGTACGAGCCGGCCCACGGATCGATCACGTCGCACAAGCCCATTTCGTGCTGAAGGATCAGTTGCGTGTCGCGTGCAAGTTGCGACGCCGATGCGGACGGCAGCGCAAGCGCCTCGTCATGCGCATTCGTGTGCAGCGACTGCGTTCCGCCGAACACCGCAGCCATCGCCTCGACGGTCGTGCGCACGATGTTGTTATGCGTGCGCGTCGGGCTGAGCGACCAGCCCGAAGTCTGACAGTGCATGCGCAACGCGCGGCTTTTCGGCGTGCTCGCACCCTCTTGCGCCGCGATTCCCGACCACAGCAGGCGCGCCGCGCGCAACTTCGCGATCTCCGTATAAAAGTCCGTTCCGGCGCCGAAGAAAAAGCTCAGTTGCTCGCAAACGGCATCGGCATCCAGCCCACGCGCACGCAACGCGCGAAGATATTCGCGGGCATTCGCGAACGTGAGCGCGAGTTCCAGCGAAGCATCCGCGCCCGCTTCCTGAAAGTGATAGCCCGACACGGAAAGCGCCTTGAAGCGCGGCATGTGTTCATTCAGAAACTGCGCGACATCCGCGACGATGCGCATCGACGGCTCCGGTGCGAACACATACGTATTGCGCACCATGAATTCCTTGAGAATGTCGTTCTGCACCGTTCCCGAGAGCGAATCCCTCGCAATGCCGCGCTCTTCGGCCGCGACGATGAAAGCGGCGAGCACCGGCAGCACTGCGCCGTTCATCGTCATCGAGACGGACACGCGATCGAGCGCGATGCCTTCGAAAAGACGCGCCATGTCCTCGACCGTATCGATCGCCACGCCTGCAAGGCCGACGTCCGCGCGTGCTTCGTGATCGGTGGAATCGTAGCCGAGCTGCGTGGGCAGATCGAAGGCCACGGACAGGCCTTGCGCCCCGCGAGCGAGCGCCTTGCGAAACGCGAGATTCGAATCCGCGGCGTCCGCATAACCGGCGTACTGGCGAATGGTCCAGGGCTTCGACGTGTACATCGACGCATACGGTCCGCGCACGAATGGTTGCGCGCCGGGTTGCGAACCGAGATGCCCGATGCCGTCGAGATCCCCCGACGTGTAGAGCGGCTTCAATGGAACGCGTCGCGGACGGCTCATGCGCGCCTCCGTGCCTTGTGCGTGAGGACATCGGCGATCTTCCTGCCGTCGCTCGTGCGTTCGATCTCGCACCAGTGCGCGACGCGCGTCTCGTCGACGAACGCGCGCCGGAACGTCAGCCGCAAGCGCTCGCCGACATCGATGTTGCCGTGATAGTGCAGTTCGCGCGAAACCAGCGCGGGGGTATCCGCGAGACGCCAGGTCTGCCATTCCGCGCGATCGACAAAGCCCTGGAAGCTCGCGAAATAGAGGAAGTCCGCACCGTTGAAATCGTTGTAAGGGCACGGCAGAAACTCGACCGGCGCGCAGTCCGCCGCGTGCACGCCCATTTCGGCGATGCGCGGCCCCGCTTCGCGCAGACGCAGTTCGCGCGCGGCCTCCTGCATGTCGGTGATCGCCGCGTTCATCGGCGCAATGTCGCCCTTCATTTTCGCAAAGCTCGCGCGCGCGACCGAGCGGTTGTTGCGCGCCTCGGTGCGCCGCACGAACGTGGACATCATCGACAGCGAGGCGATCGCGCCATGTTCACGCTCCACGCGATGCTCGCTGACATGCCGCGCCGCGCCGATCCGCGCAAGCTCGGTGCGAATGCGCAACGCGTCGTTCTCGCGCACCTCGTGCATGCCGTGCGCGCGCAGCCGGATCGACGTGAACGCGGCATAGGCGCGCGTGCCTTCATCGGCGACGAAATCGCTGCCGGTGGCTTGCGCGAGTGCGCCCCAGTGCCGGTCGCCGCATTCCTTGAGCAGCCAGTTTTCGGACAGGCCCGCGTAGTTGAGTTGCGGCATGCCGGCGCGGTAAGTGTCGTCGTGGCGAGGCATCATGCTTCTTCACGCGCACGCAATCGACACATGATCGGGCACGTTCGAGCGCTCCGCGCAGATCGCGTCGACGATGTACTGCGCGTCGCGCGCGACGCCGGAGAAGCGTCCCGAGCCCCACGTATGCAGCCACGGGAGACCGACGAAATAGATGCCCGGAACCGCCGTCACGCCGCGCATATGCGCCGGATATCCGCGCCCGTTGAACACCGGCGCGTCGAGCCAGGCGAAGTCCGGCGTGAAGCCGATGCACCACACGATGGACGCGATGCCGCTCGCCTGCAGATCGAGTTCCGCGCGTTCGCCCGGCGGATGCCACAGCGGCTCGTACCGCGCGGCAGCCGGCGCATCGATACCATGCTTCTCGATGAAACCGTCGATGCTCGCGTTGATGCGGTTATACGTGTCGTCGGCATCGTCGAGGTTGGCGCGCAGGTTCGGGGCAAAGCGCAGTTTTCCATCGCGGAAGTCCTCCAGCCGCCCGAACAGTTCCATGCCTTCGGACGCGAAGCGGCGCAGGTCGATGTCGCGTCCGCCGTCGCGGCCCGTCACATAGTGATTGGTGTTGTCGCGCACGCCTTCGCGCAGCGGATGATCGGTCACCGGCATGTCGTAATAGCGCATGTCGGCCAGCCAGTCGACGACATCGCGGCCCCGATAGAAGCGCGCGCAACGCGGCGCCTCGCCGACCGCGAGATGCACCTTGCGGCCCGACAGGTGCAGATCTTCCGCGATCTGCGCGCCGGACTGCCCCGAGCCGACGACGAGCACCGCGCCGGGTGGCAGCGCGTCGGCGTTGCGGTATTCCGACGACTGCATCTGCACGATGCTCTGCGGCAGGCGCTCCGCCATGCGCGGCACGATCGGCGTGTGATAGCCGCCCGACGCGACGACCACCTGATCGGCCGCAAACGTTCCGCGCGTGCTTTGCACGACGTAGCCCCCATTGGCGTCACGTGTTACCCGCGTGACTGCCGCGCCTTCCAGCACCGGCGCGTTCACCTTGGCGATGAATGCATCGAGATAGGCGATGATCTCGTCCTTCTTCATGAAGCCGTGCGGGTCCGGGCCGTCGTATGCATGGCCCGGCAGCGCGCACTGCCAGTTGGGCGTGACGAGACAGAACGTGTCCCAGCGCTGAGTGCGCCACGTGTGGGTGACGCTGTGCTTTTCGAGCACGAGATGCCCGATATTCGCCTGTTGCAGAAAGTAGCTGACCGAGAGCCCGGCCTGGCCGCCGCCGATGACGATCACGCCGACATGCTCCGGCGCGGCCTGAGTGGATTCGATGTTCGACATATCCGCTTCCTCTTCGACAAATGGGTCAATCGAGCGCGAGCACGGTCACGCGCGCATCGTGCGCCTCGCTGAACCGTCCCGCGTCCTCTTCGATACGTGCAAGCTGATCGAGCGCCGCGGAGCACGCGAAGCCGTACTTCTCGCGCACGCGCTCGGAGCCGATGCTGAGGGCCTCGCGCGAGCGCGCGACGAAGTCGCCGACGGCATAGCTCTCGCCCGCCGCGAAGTACTCGCCGACGACCGTCGAGGGCGAATAGCAGTTCGCCTCGACGCCATCCGGCCAGCGAATTCGAAAGTGCATGACAGGCATGTCCGAGCCTCCGTTATGGGTTCATCGCGCACATATGAACGGTTCCTCGCGAAAGTTCCACAGCAAGGCAGTCTCGTCGCCGCGCGTCACGACTACATCGCGCGAATCATCGACTTCACCGATCACCGCACTCGCGAGATCGCGCCCGGCGAAACGCGCCAGCACCTCGCCGACATGCTCGCGACGCACGGAAAGCACGAAACCGAAGCTCGGAAACGCCGTGAGCCAGCGTTCGATATCGACATCGGCGGGACGCGGCAATGTATCGAGATCGATGCGCGCGCCCGCTTCCGAGCATTCGAGCAGCATCAATGCGGTGCCGAGCGCGCCCGCCATGCTGATGTCCTTCGCGGCATCGCACAGACCGTCTTCGGCGAGCGCGGGCAACAGTTCGAAATCGGCGCGAGCACGGCCTTCGGGCGATCCCACCGATGCGTTCCAGAACGGATACGGCTCCTCGAACCTGCCGCGCAGATCGACGGCCATCACGAGCGCGTCGCCGGGGCGCGCATCGAAACTGGTCAGCAGCTTGCGCGCTCGCCCGACGATCGCCACCGCGAGTTGCGCGCCGTCGCTGCGCACGTTGCTGTGCCCGCCGACGACCGGCACGCCATACACCTCCGATGCCGCCGCCATGCCGGCGAGCACGTCGCCTGCGGCGTCCGCGCTGCCGCTCCACAGCGCATCGACGACGGCGAGCGGGCGGCCGCCCATCGCGTAGATGTCGCTCACGTTCACCATGACGCCGCTGTAGCCTGCGAACCACGGCATCGAATGAACGAAATCGCTCACCATGCCTTCGATTGCGAAGAGCAGATAACCATCGCCATCGGGGATCGCGGCGCAGTCATCGCCGATCGCCACGGATTGCGCGTTCGAAGGAAGACGCGAAAGCACATGCGAGATATCGCGCTTGTGACGAAAGCCGCGACTCTCGCGCAGGCGTTCGACCAGTCCGGCGAGCGCGTTCACGGCAGCCTCCGCGCCAGCGCGACGAAACCGCTTTGCGGGGTGATACATGGCGGATACGCGTCGAGTTGCGCGCGCATCAGATGATGTGGGCGGCCAAAGAGCGTTTCCTCCTGCTGCGTGTCCCAGCGCAGACGGCGAAAGAGCGGCACGTTCTGCGCCTGCACATGCGCGAGAAAAGTCTCGCAGCCCAGCGCATGCGCGCTCGATACCGCGAGCCGGATGAGCGTCGAGCCGATCTTGCCGTGCGAGCGGAAGGCCGCGTGCACTGCGAGCCGCGAGCCGAACCACACGCCCGGCTCCGTCTCGTGAATGCGCACGGTGCCGACCACCTGTTCCGGCATGCCTGCGACGCAACTCAGCGCGACCAGCAGTTGCGCGCGCTCATCGATCTCGTCGCGATCGTCGCCGACGAACACGCCCTGCTCGATGCAGAACACCGCGCGCCGCAGCTTGTACGCTTCATCCTCTTCCCACGGCAGCGTCGCCCACTTCACGCGGTATTCGACCGGCGTGTAGTCGAGCTCGAACGCATCGCCCTCGATGGCTTCGACGAACATGTCACACCTCGTACGAAGATAGCGACGAACACGCGCCGCATTTGCCGCAGCCCGCCTTGATATCGGCGGAACGCATGTTCGCCTGCGCGAGCATCGCGCCGATCGGCGCCAGCACCGAGCGCATGAAGTCAGGTGTGGGCGCGGGATGATCTTCGAGCGGCGTGCCGCTGATCGGCACGAACGGCACGACGAACGGATACACGCCGAGCGCAATCAGATCGCGCGCCATATCGACGATGGCGTCCGCGCTGTCGCCGAGTCCCGCGAGGATGTACGTGCTCACCTGCCCGCGCCCGAACACCGCGACCGCCGCCTCGAACGCTTCCATGTAACGCGACACCGGCACGCTCGCCTTGCCCGGCATGATGCGCTCGCGCACCGCGGGCGTCACCGCTTCGAGATGCATGCCGAGCGTGTCGATGCCGCTCGCCTTCATGCGCTCGAACCAGCGGTTGTCATCGGGCGGCTCGCACTGCGCCTGAATCGGCAGATCGACGGCTGCCCTGATCGCGAACGCGCTCTCACAGAGGATCTGCGCGCCGCGATCGGGCGTCGGCGGCGTGCCGGTGGTCAGCACCATGTGCTTGACGCCGTCGAGCAACACGGCGGCGCGCGCCACCTCGGCGAGCTGCTCCGGTGTCTTGCGCGCGATGGTGCGGCCCGCCGCGAGCGATTGCCCGATCGCGCAGAACTTGCACGACTTTCGGCGGCTTTCGTAACGGATGCAGGTTTGCAGCACGGTCGTCGCGAGCACGTCGGCACTGTGCAGCGTCGCGATGTGCGAATACGGCACGCCGTCGAGTGTCTGCATCGCGTAGAAGCGCGGCGCCTTCGGAAAGCTGATGCTCGCGATCGGGATCGTGTTGCGCATCAGCGGGCTGTTGCCGTTCGCGTCCGGCTGGCCCGCGACGAACGGCGAATCCCATGCCGTGCTCGTATGCACGGGCACCATGATGGTCACGCCATCGACGGTAACCGCCTTGTGATCCGATGGCCCCGCGCCGCCGCGCCGGCTGGACACGCCGGCGCGCGGATCGACCAGCCGCAGGCCGCTCGACTGAAGCTCAGTCATCAATTGCCGGCTCGACGCCGGCAGGTTCTCTCTTGCGCTCATCGTCGTAGGTGTCCTTGAAAGAAGTGACGGGCGTGGCGGGCCGGTCGTTGATCGCGAGACTCAGCAGCTCGGGCCGCGCGTAGTGGCCGACCGAATCCATCATGCGTTTGCGCTTGGTGATGAGCGCCATGTCGAGATCGGCGATCACCATGCCTTCGCCTTCGCGCAGCGGCTCGGCCAGATGCTGGCCTTCGGGCGAGACGATCGCCGTGTTGCAGCCGCCGCGCAGCGCGCGTTGCAGGTTCGGATCGGGCGTGATGGCTTCGATCTGCGCATCGGTCAGCCAGCCCGTCGCATTGACGACGAAGCAGCCCGACTCCAGCGCGTGATGCCGGATCGTCACTTCGATCTGCTCGGCGAAGATCGGGCCGACCAGCGAGCCGGGAAACTGGCTGCAATGAATCTCTTCATGCTGCGTCATCAGCGCGTACCGCGCGAGCGGGTTGTAATGCTCCCAGCACGCCAGCGCGCCCACACGTCCGACGCGCGTTTCGGCGACCTTCAGCCCCGCGGCATCGCCTTGTCCCCAGATCATCCGTTCGTGGAAGGTCGGCGTGATCTTGCGGCGCTTGAGCAGCAGGCGGCCGTCGGTATCGAAGATGAGCTGCGTGTTGTAGAGGCTGCCGTGATCGCGCTCGTTCACGCCGAGCACGACCACCATGTTCGCGAGCCGCGCGTGTTCCGCGACCGCCTGCGTGACCGGACCCGGCACGACAACCGCCTGTTCGTAGAGCTTCATGTGATCCGCGCCCGAGGCAACCGGTGCGCGCACGAACGAGAAGTACGGGTAATACGGCACGAAGGTCTCGGGAAACACGATCAGCTGCACGCCTTTCGCGGCGGCTTCGTCGATGGCCGTGCAGACGCGGTCGAGCGTGCCGTTCGGGCGCTCGAAATCCGGCGCGATCTGCACGGCGGCGGCGCGCACGACGCGCTTCGTCGTCAGGGCATCGGCCATGATCGTCACACGGTCCACGTATGAATGACGAGCGCGTTCTCCTTGCGATGAAGCAGCTGGAGATCGAGCACATCGAGCGGGTTGATCGGACGAATGCCTTCGATGAGCGACGCCTCGCCGTGTCCGTAGAGCGCCTGCAATGCGAAGCGGCATGCGTAGACCTTCCCGCCTTCGGCCATGAACTTCTGCAGTTGCTTGTTGAAGTTGAGATGGCCGGGGAACGCTTCGTCGCCGAGCGTCGGGAAGCCGCGTTGCAGACCGAGCGTCACACCCGGTCCGTAGAGCAACACGGAGGTATCGAAGCCCTTGCGTTGCAGACGCGTGGCTTGCAGCAGATTCACGAAGCCGATCGAGCCTTCGAATGCAACCGTATGAAACGTGACGAGCGCTTTCTCGCCAGGTTCGGCCTTCACGTCTTCGAATACTTTCTCTTCGTAGTCGACCAGATAGTCGCCGTTCTTGTGAAGCGGTTGATTGACTGCGGGCATGGCATTCTCCGATGTTGGGTTCACGTCTCTACCGTCTCGTTTCATCGCGACGGCGAACGCTCAAACGCAACGGATATGCCAATGATTGGCCCGTAAAATGCAATCACTTTGCAATCAAGCAAAACGAACTTGCATGCGCGACGCGAAAAATTTTCGTGCAGGCCAATCCGGGCGGGCTGTCGCTGTCATACGCGGGAGCCTCGCATGAGCGATGCGCGCACACTTTCAGCGCAGCGGTTCCTGTGCGTGGTGCGTAGCACACCGAAGCCGTGCATAAAAGCGATCAATGCAATCAACTGCGATCGGCGCATGCGATCTCTTTTCTTTTGATTGATTTGTCATGCTAAGGTGAATCGAACCTTTGCCGAGGACATCGCGGTCATGAATCAGCCGGCGCATCACTGGATCAGAAAGCTCGAAGAGAGTAGAAAGCCCGCTTATCTGACGATTCCCGATCTGATCGAAGAGGACCTTGCGACCGGACGATTGCGGCCGCGTGATCGATTGCCCGGTCTGCGCGATCTCGCCGACCTGCTCAGCCTCAACTACACGACGGTCGCGCGTGCTTACGCGGAAGCGCGCAAGCGCGGCCTGCTCGATGCGCGCGCGGGCAGCGGAACCTTCGCGCGCGGCAGGACGCAGACGTTGCCGCTCGCCGGGGGCGGCAGTGTCGAGATGTCGATGAACATGCCGCCGGAACCACCGCTCGTGGCAGCGCGACTGCGCGCGTCGGCGGCGAGCCTGATGGAGCGTGCCGATCCGTTCCAGTTGTTGCGCTATCAGGATTTCGGCGGCACGGCGGCGGATCGCGCGGCGGGACGCGAATGGCTTCGGAAGCGCGTTCCGGATTGCGATGTCGATAACGTGCTCGTTTGTCCGGGTATTCATGGCGCGCTCGTTGCGCTGGTGTCGCAGCTTGCGCGGCCGGGCGAGATCATCTGTCTGGATTCGCTCGCTTATCCCGGGATCAAGGCGATTGCTTCGCAACTGGGCGTGCGCTTGCAGGCTCTCGCCCGCGATGACGAAGGACCGTTGCCGCATGCGTTCGAGGCGTTGTGCAAGACGGAGAAACCGGGAGCGTTCTACTGCAATCCGACGCTGCAGAATCCGAGCACATTGACCTTGACGCGGCAGCGGCGCGAAGCCCTTGCCGACGTGGCCTTGCGTTACAACGTGCCGATCATCGAAGACGAGCCTTACGGCATGTTGCCTCTCGATGCGCCCGCCACGCTCGCGGAACTCGCGCCCGAACTGACGTATCACGTGACGGGTTTATCGAAGACGCTGGGTGCGGGGTTGCGCGTGGCATATCTCAAGGCGCCGACGCTGCGGCAGACGCAGCGGATCGCGGGCGCATTGCGTGCGACGACGGTCATGCCGAGTCCCTTCACGGTCCTCCTCGCGACCCAATGGGTCAACGACGGTACGGCGTCGGACGTTCTCGAGGCTATTCGCGAAGAGGCATCGGCCCGACAGGCGATCGCCTCGGACGAACTTCGAGGCCTCGCGTTCGACGCCGACCCGCACGGGTTTCATCTCTGGCTGCCCGTGCCTTCGATGTGTGACTGGAGTGCGCCGGAACTGGCTCTCCAGTTGCGGACGCAAGGCATCGGCGCGGTGGCCGGTGCCGCATTTTCCGCGGACGGGAATCCGCCGAATGCGCTGCGCTTGTGTCTCGGCGGACCTCAGAACCGGGAAGATTGCCGCGAAGCGTTAAGACGCGTCGCCGACATGATGGGCGATCCGCATCATCTGCATATGCCGACGCTTTGAGCCGTCTGGAGAATCGGGACGGAGGCCTCAAGACTTGAATGACGCTTCCATCCTGTCTCCGAGGCACGCCACCGCGCGGCTGAGATTCCCGAGGTGAGGCGGATGCAAAAGCCACACGTCTAGCTGAGGCGCGAAGCGTGCGACCTTCACGACTTCGAGCCGCCGCTGCCACGCACTATGAGTCAGCACACTTCGCGGAACCAGACCCAATCCCAAGCCTGAGGCGATGAGCTGCAATTGCATTTCACTGCCGTGCGTATCCGCTTTGACGCGCAACGCGTAGCCGGCCGCTTCGACTGCGTGTTGCAGCGCCGCCCGATAACCGCATCCTTCCGGGTTCAGGATCCATCCACCGTCCGCGATGGCAGATAGCGTCGCCCGACTCGAAACCAGCGGGCGCCTTTTACTTTGCACGACGACCAGTTCGATGGTCGAGACGCGTCGGCGCACGTATTCGTCCGCGGGTTGTCTGCCTTTCGGACTCAGAATTGCGGCGGCATCCAGTTCGCCCGCGTCGAGCAGACGAAGCAGACCGGGGCTCCAGTCCGACTTGAGCGTCACGTCGAGCGCCGGAAATGCATCCCCGAGCGCGGTCAGCGCATCGAACAGGACGATGTCGGCGATACCCTGCGGCAAACCGAAACGCAGCTTTCCCGAGGGATCTCCGTCTTCCCGGGTGACATTCATCAGCCGGTCGAAGGCAGCGAGCAATGGCACGGCATGCTCGTGAATACGATGCGCAAGCGCAGTTGCACGCGGCGGTTTGGAATTGCGGTCGAGCAGTTGCGCGCCGAGCACATCTTCCAGTCGCTGAATGCGCTTCGATACCGCCGACTGCGTCACGCACAGCTTTTGTGCGGCACGCGTCAGAGAGGCTTCCTCGACCACCGTCACGAAAGATTTCAGTTCCTCGATCATTATTCCATTCCGTCATTCAAAGTAGTCTGAATATTCGCTTTTGGAAAGCATTGATTGAGTCTAGCCTAGTGGGCGTTATCACGCACTCTCGTTTTGAGGCCACTATGCCACTCGTCCGAATCGATCTTTCGAAAGCCGCGGCACCCGCCGTCGTTCAGGCTGTCAGCGACACCGTCTACGAGGCGATGACCCCGATCGCCGGCGTCCCTGCCAACGACAAGTTTCAGATCGTCACCCGACACGACGCCGACGAACTCGTCTATCCGGCCGATGGCTATCTCGGCATCTCCTACTCTCCGTCGATTGTCTTCATCCAGATCACCTGGAATATCGGTCGTTCGATCGATGTCAAGAAGGCTTTCTACGCCGCCGTCGCCAACGGCATTTCTTCAAAGACGGGACTGCGCAAGGAAGATGTCTGGATCAGTCTGGTCGAGGTCGCACGAGAGAACTGGTCGTTCGGCAACGGGGAAATGCAATACGCGCCTGCGGATTAGCCTCGCATCGGTATAAGCCGGCCAAGAAAAATGTCAGCATGGAGGACGATATGAAGCCACTGGAGCATTTGACCTTTCATTCGCTCGAGTTACAGCCCGTGCTGATCCCGTTGAAGCGACCAATCGTGTCGAAGGTCGGGAGCTTCTCGGAGTGGCCGGTCGTCGCCATCACGCTCAGGACCAACGAAGGCGTAAGCGGATGCAGCTATCTCGAACCGTACCTCGCTCATTCGATGAAGTACATCGTATCGATCATGAGCGACCTGGCGGCCAATAAGAAAGGTACGCGCATCGCGCCTTTGTCCGATTTTCAGGCCGAGCGCAAGTCTTTGAGTCTGGTCGGTTACGAAGGTCTTGCGATGATCGCCATCGCGGGCCTGGATATGGCGGCCTGGGACGCGTTGGCGAAAGCGGTGAATCTCCCGCTGGCGCGATTGCTGGGCGGGGACATCGGCACGGTGCCCGCTTATAACAGCAACGCATTGTGGCTCACCGATACCGGCAAGCTGGCCGACGAAGCGCTTGCCCTGATCGCCGAAGGAGGCTTCGGGGCAATCAAGCTCCGGCTCGGGCGCGATCGATTGCAGCAGGATATCGACGCCATCGAAGCGGTCCGCCATGCGGTGGGCGGCGACATCAAACTCATGGTCGATTTCAATCAGGGCATGAGATTCGGAGATGCGGTGCGCCGCTGCCACGAACTGGACGATTTCGGGCTCTACTGGTTCGAAGAGCCCATCGCCTACGACAACATCGACGGCTATTCGGACCTGGCGGCCAGGCTCAAGACCCCGCTCTGCCTCGGTGAGAATTTCTACGGGCCGCGTGCGCTGTCGCGTGCGGTCACGGCGAAGGCAGGAACCTTCATGATGCCGGACATGATGCGCATCGGCGGCGTATCGGGCTGGCTTCGCTCGGTACCCATTGCGGGCGCACTGGGCATCGACGTTTCGAGTCATCTGTATCCGGAAGTTTCCGCGCACCTTCTGCGGGTTACCGAGACAGCCCATTGGCTCGAATGGCAGGACTGGGTCGACCCGATCCTGGAGGCGCCGTTTCCTGTCAAAGACGGCCTGATCGAGATTCCAGATCGGCCAGGAACGGGGTTCGACTTCGATAAGGAGGCGCTGTCCCGTTTCGCGTTCGGCTGATCTACTGCGCCGTCCATCCTCCGTCGATACGCAAGCTCGTTCCGGTGATCATCGCGGCGGCAGGAGACGCGAGATACAGCACCGCCGCAGCGACGTGATCGCTCGAGAGCAGACGGCCCATCGGGATGCGGTCGAAGACCCAGCGTTTGAACTGCTCGTTCTCGAAGAACGGCTGCGTCATCGGTGTATCGACGAACGTAGGCGCCACCGAGTTCACGCGTATCCTCGGTGCAAGCTCGACTGCTGCTGCTTTCGTCAGCCCTTCCATCGCGTGCTTCGTCATGCAGTACACGGATCGATCAGGCGCGCCTACATGCCCCATCTGCGACGATATGTTGATGATGGCGCGGTCGTCGGTTACTTCTCCTTCGAGCATCTTGCGAACGGCAGCGCGCGTTGCCAGGAATGTCGCTCTGACGTTCAGGCCGATCACGAAATCCAGATCTGAAGTTTTGACGTCCGCGAGTCGCGCAGGGACGTTGGTGCCCGCGTTGTTGACGAGGATGTCCAGTCGGGGAAGTTCGCTGAACGCCCGCTCCAGTTGATCGTCTTTCAGGAGGTCGCATACGACAGGCGTGCATGCGCCACCGTTTCGGTGGATGCGGGCGGCGACCTGATCCAGTTCTCGGGCATCCTTGCTGAGCAGATAGACGTGCGCGCCGGATTGTGCGAGCAAAGAAGCGATGTCCGCGCCAAGGCCACGCCCCGCGCCGGTCACGACAGCGCTCTTCCCTTCAAGGTTAAAAAGTTCGTTAGACATATGTCCCTTCAGGATTTCAATTTCGATTGATCGCTTGCTTCGCGACTCGGACGTTAGTTCGGTCAGCCTTCCTGCGTCGTGCTGGCTGGAATCAGGGTCGCCGCTGACGGCGCTCTGCGCTCCTGAACGATCCTCGCGAACAGGGCGCAGACGAGCGTGATGCCTGCCGCGATCATCGCGAAGATGGCCACAGGGGTGTAGTCACCGTACTTTGCGAGCAGCGCCGTGGCGATCAGCGGCGTGGGCGCGCCGGCGAGCAGTGCACCCAACTGGAATCCGATCGTCACCCCGCTATAACGGACTTCGGGGCTGAACATTTCGGCGAACCATGCAGCCATCGGTGAGAACACGGCCGCATGAGCAATCGTGATGACCATGATCTCGGCAAGCAGGATCATCGTCGGATTGCCGGTTCCTACCATGTGAAAGAACGGGAATGGCGCCACCACCGCGACCAGTGCGCCGAAGATCACGATCTGCTTTCGACCAAACTTGTCAGATAACGCACCAAAGAGCGGATTCGTCAGCAGTTCAAGTGCGGCCGCAATCAGGATGGCGACCAGCACCGTCTTTCGCGGCAAGGCGAGATGGCTCGTCATGTAAGTCAGGCCGAAGGTCGTAAATACGTAGTACAGAATATTGTCTGCAAAGCGAAGTCCCGCGGACATCAGGATCGCCCTCGGAAATCTGCGAACCGCCTCGACGATGGGCAGCTTGACGGTCGAGTCGGAGTCGAGCACCTTCTTGAAAGCAGGTGGTTCTTCGATACGGAGGCGGATCACGAGACCAACCGCGACGAGTACCGCGCTGAACAGGAACGGGATACGCCAGCCCCACGCGAGGAACTCCGTCTCGGGCAGGCGGCTAGCCAGTTCCATCCCGCCCACCGCCATACACAACCCTGCGGGAAGTCCCATCTGAGGGAAGCTGCCATACAGGCCACGGCGATTCGGGTTTGCGTGCTCGACGGCGATCAGAGCGGCCCCTCCCCATTCGCCGCCTACGGCCAACCCTTGCACGATGCGCAGCAGGATCAGGAGAATCGGCGCGGCGAGTCCGATGCTGTTGTACGACGGCACTAGACCGATGAGCGTGGTCGAAACGCCCATTGCGAGCAGCGTCGTGACCAGCACGAATTTTCGTCCGACACGGTCGCCAAGGTGACCCGCGACGATGCCGCCGAACGGCCGTGCGATGAATCCGACCGCGAACGTGCCGAATGCCAGAAGCGTTCCGGTCAACGGATCTCCACCGGGGAAATACAGCTTGCCGAAAACAAGCGCCGAGGTGATTCCGTAGAGAAAGAAGTCGAACCATTCAATGGCGCTTCCCATGAAACTGGCTATGGCGATCGTCAGCATCTTCGGTGACGAATGCGCTGTCGCAGTCGAGTGTCTAGTATTCAAGCCCGTCTCCTGATGCATAGGAATGCAAAATGTAAGAACTTATCGATTGTCCACTTACCGTGCCGTCGATCACGCGTAGGGTGGATCAGGCAGCTGCTGGCCGCCGCGAATGATGAACTTGGGGTTGTATTCGAGCAGGCCCGTTTCGATACGGTCTTCCGGGACGCCCGCATAGTCGCTGAAAATGGCGCTCACTTTTCTGACCAGCGTGAGCTTCGCATCGTCCGATCGACCCGCGCGAATATTGCACATGATGAGCGTGTCGCCGCCCGGTTCTCCGCCCACGTAACTGCTTTCGGACGCAAGGTCATTGAAGACCACGCTGATGATTTCGAGCGGCGACTTGATGGTCTCGTTCACGGCGGTGGTGATCGCTTTGGCGATTTTGCGCTTGATGTCGACGTCCAGTCCGGCGCGCGTGTTGCAAACGATGATGGGCATTTCCGGTAACTCCTTCGAAGCTGGTTGGGGAATAAATCTTTGAACGGCGCCGACAGTCTGTTGCATATGCATCTATATGGGCGCAGCGTGTCCAAGGAAAGCCGATGCACTCGGCAATCGATGTTTGCCGCGCCGCACCGTTATGACCGTGTCGATCTAGACAGATGCATCTACAACCGATGTATATGCAACAGTCTAGTAAGAATCGATACCTCTTCAACCTAGTGAGAACCCGTACCGGCCTCTTTCTCCGGAAAGCCTGTGCCGTCTCTCGTCAGGAAGTGCTACGATAGTTGCATATACACTGATCACTCTTTCAAAAGGGATCGTCGATGTTCACCGAATGCTATTGCACCCAGTTCAGGCGCTCCGCGAATGCCCTGACGAGCATTTACGACGAGGCTTTGCGCCCGGTGGGCCTGAAAATCACCCAGCACACCCTGCTTCGCGGCCTCGATCGACTTGGCTCGGCAACCTATAACGAGATTGCAGCCGAGTTGTCGCTCGACAAAACTACTATTTCGCGCAACATCAAATTGCTCATCGATGCGGGATGGGTCGAGGTCTCCAGCGACGACGATGCGCGCTACAAACTGGCGAAGCTCAGCCCTGCCGGCACCCGCGTATTGAAAGAAGCCGAGCCGCACTGGCGCGCGGCGCAGACTCAGGTCGAGAAGGAACTCCGGAAGTACCTCAAGGGGCCGGCCAGGAACGTGCTCCTGGAGGCACTCGAGACGCTGCAGAACGTGGGCGGTGAACGGTAGATTGCTCCGCCGCGTGTCGTCGATGTGCATTTTCAAGGTTCCTGGATCTGATGGACCGCTTGCCGCAATTCGTCAGACAGCGATACAGGCCTTCGCGTAACACGGTCGACGTAGGCGTGAACGAAAGTGCCATGCGCGAACGACCGATCGCGGTCGTTTCTGAACAGGCTGATCTCGTATGTCACGCTGGTCGTTCCCACTCGGCTGACGCACAATCCGCAGGTGACGAGGTCCGGAAAGACGACCTCGTCGAAGTACTCGCAGCTCGTGCGCACGACCAGCCCGACAGCGTCGCCGCGAACCGGGTCGAGAAGACCGCGATCGATGAGCCATCCATTGACCGCGGTATCGAACCAGGTGTAATGAACGGCATTGTTCACGTGCCCGTAGATGTCGATGTCTTTCCACTGGGTGTTCACCTGACAAAACCAGTGGAAGTCGCTTCGAGGCCGCGGCCTGGTCCGAGTCATGAGCGTCTCCTCAGCGGCAATTACGCGGGAACGGCCGTGCCGTACGGCACATCGCGATTGCCGAAGCGGCGCACACGGATGTTGGCTTGCTCGCCGTGCGCGATCATGCCTTCGATCGCGCACAGCCGCGAGCAATACGAGCCGATCAGCGCGCTCGCTTCATCCGTCAGCACCTTTTGATATGTGCAGGTCTTGATGAATTTGCCGACCCACAAACCACCGGTGTAACGCGCAGCTTTACCAGTCGGCAGCGTGTGATTTGTGCCGATGACCTTATCGCCATAGGCGACATTGGTGCGGGCGCCGAGGAAGAGCGCACCGTAGTTCTTCATGTTCTTCAGGAAGTAATCCGGGTCACGCGTCATCACCTGAACGTGCTCGGATGCGATGCGATCGGCCACCGAAACCATCTCTTCGAGCGTATCCGCCACGATCACTTCGCCATAGTCGCGCCACGAGACGCCTGCCGTGTTGGCGGTCGGCAGAATTTCGAGCAGGCGTTCGACTTCGGCGATGGTGTCCTTCGCCAGTTGCATCGAGTTCGTGAGAAGAACGGCCGGCGTGTTGAAGCCGTGCTCCGCCTGACCCAGAAGGTCGGTCGCGCACAGTTCCGCATCGACGCTGTCGTCGGCGATCACCAGCGTTTCGGAAGGCCCCGCGATCAGGTCGATGCCGATGCGGCCGAACAATTGACGCTTCGCTTCCGCGACATAGGCATTGCCCGGTCCGACCACCATCGCAACCGGGTCGATTGTCTGCGTGCCGAGCGCCATCGCGGCAATGGCCTGAACACCGCCGAACGTGTAGATCTCGTCGGCGCCGCCGAGGTGCATGGCCGCGACCACAGCGGGATTCGGCTTGCCACCGACCGGCGGCGACGCGGTGATGATGCGCGCAACGCCCGCCACCTTGGCCGTCACGACGCCCATGTGTGCCGATGCAACCAACGGAAACTTGCCGCCGGGTACGTAACACGCCACGCTGTCGACCGGCATGTTCTTGTGGCCCAGCACCACGCCCGGCAGCGTTTCGATTTCGACATCACGAATCGACTCGCGTTGTGCCTGGGCGAAGTTGCGCACCTGAGCCTGCGCGAACCTGATGTCGTCGAGCTGGCCCGGCGACAGCGTGCGAACACAGCGCGCAATCTCGTCTTCCGACAGCCGGAAGCTTTCGGGCGACCAGTTGTCGAACTTCGCCGAGAGTTCGGCGACGGCTGCGTCGCCGCGCGATGCAACGTCGCCGAGGATGCCCGTGACCACGTCACGAACCTTGGCGGCGTCTTGCGACGATTCTTCCGCGCTACGACCATGCTTCAAGTACCGGATTGCCATTTGCATTTCCTTTTTGCGGGGTGACCGGGAAGCAGCGTGCGCCGTATGTTTGAAGGCTCGCTGCGTTGATGAAAATGTAGCGCAAATTTTTATGCAAATTTTGCGCAAATGCTCGATACTTTCCCTAGATGGCCGATTTCAAGCGGAGTTACGGTATCGCAATCACAACGCATCAATGCAAATTTATGCAAACTAAACCTCGTACAGGCATCCGCGCGAAGGCTTCGAAAGTCCGGCTCGAAGATGTTGCCGAGCGTCTTGGCATATCGGTGTCCACGGTGTCACGGTCATTGGCCGGTCATCCCGCCATCAGTAGCGAGACCCGTGGCGCCGTGCAGGCAGTTGCGGCCGAATTGGGCTACCGAATGCCGTCACAGGGTCGATCCACGCGCAAGTCGGCGACGAAGCTGATCGGGGTGGTCGTCGGCGCGCTGCATAACCGGTTCATGACCTTGTTGCTGACGCATCTTCATGACGCCCTGCAGGAGTTCGATTACCAGATCACCTTGATGATCGACTCGATGAACGACGCGGACAATCTGCTGGCATTTCGACCTTTGATTGACGGCTATCTCGACGGGATGATCTTCGCCACCGCGACGCTCGACTCACCCGTGGTGGCGGAGATGCAAAGACGCGGCATTCCGCTGGTGCTCGTCGTCCGGTCCGTGGACGATGTGAAGGTCGACACGGTCGAGGTCGACAACGTTCACGCCGGCGCCCTCGCGGTCGAGCATCTGTATCAACTGGGGCATCGACGGGTCGGGCTCATCATGGGCTCGCAAAACACGTCGACCAGCAGAGACCGCGTCAAAGGGGCCTTGCAGTGGCTTGCGGGCGCGGGCATATCGCCGACATCGGTGCCGTTGATCTATTGCGATTACACCAGCGAGGCGGGATACTCCAGCGCCATCGCGATGCTGAGCGAGGAAAGCCGAGTCACGGGCATCGTCGCCGGAAACGACACGATCGCGCTCGGTGTGCTCGAAGCGGCCAAAAGGCAGAGCATCGCGGTGCCCCAGCAACTCTCGATCATCGGCTTCGACGACATGCCTCTTGCGGGATCGCCGCTGGTCGGGTTGACCTCGATCCGACAGCCCGTCGAAGCCATGGCGCGCACCGCCGCACGCAGACTCGTCGAGCGCATTCGAGCCGGAGGGATGGGCGCACCGGTCCACGATGTCCTGCCCATCCAACTGGTTCGTCGCGATACAACGGGGCCGATGAGCTGAAAGAATCACTCGGAACGTCGGTATCAGCTTGAGAGCGGTATCAACGACGCAATCCAGTCCGTTCACGTGCGTGCCCAGCCTCAGACGTCAGCGAGCGTGCGCATTCAACTTCGCCACCAGCACGTCACCGAATTCCGGCGCCGACATCGGCTGCTGACCCGTGATCAGCTCACGGTCGACGATCACGTTGCTATGCCAGTTCGCGACCGTATCGACATGCGCGCCCGCTTCCGCAAGCGCATTCACCGGATAGAACTGCACATTGCCGCCGAGTCCGTTCGGGCCTTCGAGTTGTTGTTCCTCGCCCGTGGAGAAAACGGTCAGGCGATAACCCGCATACGGCCAGCCCGCTGCAAACGAATTCGCCTTGCCGTCATTGGCGATCATCGATGCGATGAAGGCGTCCGGATCGTGGAGCGCCGACAGCAACACAATCGGCCCGTGACAGATGATTCCGGTCGGACGCCCACTGTCGTGGAAGCTGACGAGGATCTTGCCGAGATTGCGGTCCTTGAGCAGATCCACCATCGGCGCGTGGCCGCCGGGAATGAACAGCCCGACATATCCGCCCGTTCCCTCCGCGACCACCGAGGCAAGCGTCTTCGGATGCTTCAGTTGAGCGATGCCTTGCGCGTACTTGAGTGCATCCGCGCGCGCTGTGTCATCGCCGCCGAAAAACATCTTGTTGTTCGAATTGGCGTCCATGACCGGCATGTCGCCTTTCGGATTCGCAATGACCGGCTCGTATCCCGCCTCGACGAGCTTTCGATACGGCACGACGAATTCGTTCAGGTAGTAGCCCGTTTCATAGCGCTTGCCATCGCGCAGTTCGAGTTCATGCGCACTCGACATCACGACAAGCACCTTGCCGCGTGACTGTGCCGACGCGCTCGCCGGCAACGCAAAGGCAGTGGCCATCGCGAGCGCGGCCGCGCCGAATTTAAGGATGTTCATGATGGTTCTCTTTGAAAACAGGGTTACTCGGCCGTCTCGACATTCGACGCATAACGCGGCGCAGCCTTGGCATTCGCGAACCGGGGCGTCAGCGCGCGACGGTCCGCTTCCCACTTCGTCCATTGGTCGCCGTCATGCAGCGTCGGGATGGTCACCAGTTCGCCCTGATCGAGCCCGGCGAGCGCGGCATCCACGAGGTCGTCGGCGGTCATCGTGCTCGCCGCTTCCTTTTGCTTCGCGTAACCCGCCACGTCCCAGAACTCCGTTGCCGTCGCGGCCGGCAGCACGGTCTGCACGCGCACGCCCTTGCCTGCGAGGTCGCGCTGCAGCGCATGGCCGAAGCTCAGCACATAGGACTTCGACGCGCTATAGACCCCGTTCAGCAGTTCGACCGCAATGCCGACCACCGAACTGATGTTGATGATGGTGCCCGCACCCTTCGCGACGAACGCGGGCGCGGCTGCATAGGTGAGGCGTGTCAGCGCCGTGATGTTCAGGTCGATCATCGATTCCATGGCGTCGACATCGCCGTCGAGCACCGACGCAACCGAACCGACTCCCGCGTTGTTCACCAGCATCGTGATGCGCGGGTCTTCGCGAAGCACGGTTTCGATTTTCGCGAGCGCGGCCTTGTCGTTGAGATCCGCGGCGACGGTCTCGATCGAGCGGCCCGTCTCTTTCGTGAGGCGGTCTGCCAGCGCATCCAGCCGGGACTGGTTGCGCGCCACCAGAATCAGGTCGAAGCCGCGCCGGGCGAGGCGGTCCGCGTAGATGGCGCCGATGCCGGCCGATGCGCCCGTGACCAGTGCAAAACCTTTCGTAGAAGCAGTCATGATCGTTCCTTTGAGTGGGTTGAGCCAACAGGGTGTTGGTTCATGGAGCGAATTCTGACCTCGACTGCCCTCGACCTCAATGCCATATATGCAATGATTCAGGCCATCGATTTGCCGTTGCGGCTGTCTCTTTTGTGCTAACTTCAACGAATCAGGCCATCGAACACCGAACATCATGCATACCGTCGGACTTCTCGTTTATCCGAATTTCCAGTCGCTCGCGCTGGCCGTGGCGAGCGTCTTCGAATACGCCAACCTTCTGCGCGACGAGACGTCGTACCAGTTCAGCATCGTGTCCGAGCACGGCGGACCGGTCGCGTCGTCGCAGGGGTTTTCGGTTCATAGCGAACCGCTGGCCGAAGAGGGTTACGACACGCTCATCGTCGCGGGCGACAACGAATGCCGCCTGCCTTCGGCAGCGCTTGTCGAATACCTTCGGCAGGCACCGCGCCACTCACGGCGCATTGCTTCGATCTGCACGGGAGCGTTCGTTCTGGCCGCCGCGGGTCTGCTGGAAGGCAAGCGAGCCACGACGCACTGGTTCCACGCGCGCGCCTTCCAGACGCAGTATCCGAACATCCGGCTCGAAGAAGACCGCATCTACGTGGTCGACGATCAGATGTGGACGTCAGCGGGGATGAGCGCGGGCGTGGACCTCGCGCTCGCGATCGTCGAAAGCGATTTCGGGCTGGAAACCTCGCGCATGGTCGCGCGCAAGCTCGTGCTGTACCAGCGACGCGGCGGCGGCCAGTCGCAGTTCTCGGCGCTGCTCGAGATGGGAGCACGCTCGGACCGCGTGCAGATGGCGCTCACCTACGCGAGTGAAAACCTGGCGAGCGATTTGTCGGTCGAGCGGCTGGCCGAAGCGGCACGGCTCAGCCCCCGCCAGTTCAGCCGGGTATTTCGTGAGGAAACGGGCCAATCGCCCGCCAAGGCAGTCGAGCGGCTACGCGTCGAGGCCGCCCGCCTGATGATGGAAACGACGCGTCATCCGATCGAGGTGGTCGCGAGAGAGACGGGCTTCGGTGACCGTGAACGCATGCGTCAGGCGTTCCTGCGTGCGTTCGGTCAGCCGCCGCAAACCATTCAGCGGGCGTCGGGCGTCACGCCGCTTGCGCTTTAGGGTCGCTCGCTTTACTGCTCCCCGGGCGTCCATTCCGGGCTATAGCCACCCAACGCCGGGTGATACATCTCGTCGCCGGAATGCTGGGTGAATTCGACGTTGAGCCGGTCTTCACGCAAGCCGAGAATTTCGATGCAATGCGCGCAAAGCGCCTTGGCCACGTCCATACGCAGTTCGGGCGGTCTGCCCTTTCGGATGTCCAGCATCATCACCGCGACCGGCGTTGGCTCCTCACCGGGTTCGGGAATCCGCCAGACGCCTCCCTCGCCCAGCTCTCGAATCGCGACGCTGATGCGCCTGATGTCCACCGACATCATCCGCGCGTAGGTTTCGCTCATCTTCAGCGCGAGGCGCCGCTTGTCTTCCACTGAATAGTGGTCGTTCACGTCCAGTTGCAGGTAGGGCATGGTCGTCACACTCCTCGAAAGCCTCAATTTTCACCGGATGCAGCGCCGTTCCAATGTCGCATGTGCAAGGATTTCCGGACACGCGACACGCTCAGAACAGGTGATGAATGCCCGCCAGCACGACCGTTTGCCGGTTCGACGACGATGGCCCGATGCCCAGCGTGTTCGCCACCGCGCCCGATGACGCCTGCTCCACCATCACGTCGGCGTAAAGCTGCGTGAGCTTCGAGAGCGCATAGACGCTGGCGATCGTCACCTGGGTCCAGCGCTCGCCGGCGAAGGTCGTGGTCCATGCGCCCACGCGAATCGTCCGGCGTCGCTGACGCGCGGCTCGCCAAATAGCCGGACGCATCGTCGCCCCTGGCATGCTGCTGCTTTGCACAAAAGTTGACTTTCTCATGCTAAGGACTAACCCCGATGCAAGAAAGTATCAGTTCGGGGTGTTATTTTAAGTGGTGAGATGACACCGAAAGGGCTACTTTTCAGTCATGGCAAGACGCGATGAGACGCGCTGCGCAAAAGCACAAAAAGCCTTGGAGACGATGCATGACAGCAAACCGGGAGACGATGGCGCGCAACGACGATGCCCGTCGCGCCAAAGCGACCGAGCCCGATCTGGAGCTGGTCGCCGTCCCGCGCGATGAGTCGTTCAAGGTGTGGTCGCATGGCTATCCCTATCGCACCGTGCGGTGGCACTTTCATCCCGAGTACGAGATCCATCTCATCACCGCGACCACGGGCAAATACTTCGTCGGCGATCACATCGGCAATTTCGCGCCGGGCAATCTCGTGATGGTCGGATCGAACCTGCCGCACAACTGGGTCAGCAGCGTTGCGGGCGGCGATCGCGTCGCCGAACGCTGCCTCGTGCTCCAGTTCGATAGCGGATTCGTCACGCGCGCGACCGAGGCGTTTCCGGAGTTCAGGCGCATGGAGTCGCTCCTCGATTCATCGCGCTGGGGCCTGCTCTTTACACAGGAGACGGGCGCGGCCGCCGAACCGATCATGCGCGAGATGCTCGGCGCGCAAGGCATGCGGCGCATCGGGTTGCTGGCGGCGTTGTTCGAGTTGCTTGCCCAGAGCGAGGAACCGCGAAGGCTCGCGAGCGCCGCCTATCGCGCCGACCCCGACCGTTACGGCGAGACCCGCATCAATCACGTGCTTTCGTTCATCGGGAAGAATCTCTCGCAGGAGTTGCGCGAGACCGAACTGGCGGAACTCGCCGGACAAAGCGCGAGCGCCTTCTCGCGGTATTTCCGCCGCCATACGGGCGTGCCGTTCGTCCAGTACGTGAACCGGTTGCGCATCAACCTGGCCTGCCAGTTGCTGATGTCGGATGAGTTGAGCGTCACCGATATCTGCTATCAGGTCGGCTTCAATAATCTTTCGAATTTCAATCGCCAGTTCCTGTTGCTCAAGCAGATGTCGCCGACGCGCTGGCGCACCTATCAATGGCTCAATGCCGCGAGCGCGGCTGATTCGATCGAACAGGTCGAAATGCCGGAAATCGCCGGCTAGTGTGCGGCGCAATGTCTGCGTCGGGCATCCGATAACAGGCTTCTTGAAAAGGATACCTAAGCTGTTCAGATGCGCATGCGGCAGGCCAACCACAGTAGTACGACATTCAAATCCCAAGAACTCGGAGACATGCAATGAAAAAGCTCTCAACCCAACTGATCAGCGCGGGCGCGCTGAGTCTCGGCCTGTCGTGCAGCCTGCCGGCGCTGTCCGCGCCCAGCGGCACGGTTGCGTTCCTGATGCCCGATCAGGCCTCGACGCGCTATGAACAACACGACTTTCCCGGCTTCAAGGCCGAAATGGCGAAGCTTTGTCCGGATTGCAAGGTGCTCTATCAGAACGCCAATGCGGCCGTCGCGACGCAGCAGCAGCAGTTCAATTCCGTGATTGCGCAAGGCGCGAAGGTGATCGTCCTCGATCCGGTGGATTCCACGGCTGCCGCGTCGCTCGTCCATATGGCGCAGAGTCAGGGGATCAAGGTCATCGCCTATGACCGGCCCGTGCCGTCGACGCCCGCGGACTATTACGTTTCCTTCGATAACGAAGGCATCGGCAAGGCGATCGCGACGTCGCTCGTCGATCATCTCAAGGCGACGGGCGTCGCGACCAGCAAGGGCGGCGTGCTCGAAGTCAACGGCTCGCCCACGGATGCGGCGGCGGGTCTCATCAAGAAGGGCATTCACACCGGTCTGCAAAGCGGCGGCTACAAGACCCTCGCGGAATACGACACGCCGGAATGGGCGCCGCCCAAGGCCCAGCAATGGGTCAGCGGGCAGATCACGCGCTTCAGCTCGCAGATCGTCGGCGTGGTGGCGGCCAACGACGGCACGGCCGGCGGCACCATCGCGGCCTTCAAGGCGGCCGGCGTCAATCCCGTGCCGCCCGTGACCGGTAACGACGCGACCATCGCCGGCCTGCAGCTCATCATCTCGGGCGACCAGTACAACACGATCCTCAAGCCGAGCGAGATCGTCGCGGCGGCGGCGGCGAAGGCGGCGGTCGGCTTTCTCTCGGGACAGGCGCCGAAGGGAGAGACCTCGCTCTTCAACACGCCGACGCAATTGTTCAAGCCCTCGGTCATCACGGCGCAGAACCTGAAGGCCGAAGTGGTGGACAAGGGCTTCGCGAACGCGAAAGAGCTTTGCACGGACCGTTATGCGGACGGCTGCAAGAAGCTCGGCATCACGCACTGACCGGGACTGACAGCGGCGAAGCCCGGCTGCTTGCGGGCTCCGCCGCACCGAAGAGGAACATCATGAATGCAATCCCCACTCCACACGCCGGGCGCGGCGAGCTGGTGCTGAGCCTGCGCGGCGTCTCGAAGCATTTCGGCGCGGTGTCGGCGCTCACCGACATCGAGCTCGACGTCCACGCCGGCGAAGTCGTCGCGCTGGTCGGCGACAACGGCGCGGGCAAATCGACGCTCGTCAAGATCCTCGCAGGCGTGCATCAGCCGAGCGCAGGCACGATCACCTTCGGCGGCAAGGAAGTCACGCTGTCGGATCCGGGCACGGCGCTCGACTTGGGTATCGCGACGGTCTTCCAGGACCTCGCCTTGTGCGAGAACCTGGATGTCGTCGCCAACATCTATCTCGGGCGCGAGCTCGCTCCCATGCGTCTCGACGAAGTGTCGATGGAAGTGCGCGCCTGGACGCTCTTGAACGAACTCTCGGCGCGCATTCCGAGCGTGCGCGACGTCGTCGCCTCGCTTTCGGGCGGACAGCGCCAGACGGTCGCCATCGCGCGTTCGCTGCTGCTCGACCCGAAACTCATCATGCTCGACGAGCCGACGGCCGCGCTCGGCGTCGCGCAGACGGCCGAAGTGCTGAACCTGATCGAGCGCGTCCGCGATCGCGGCCACGCGGTCATCATGATCAGTCACAACATGGAGGACGTGCGCGCGGTCGCGGACCGCATCGTGGTGCTGCGGCTCGGCCGCAACAACGGCATCTTCTATCCCGATTCGTCGAACGCGGAGCTGGTGGCCGCGATCACCGGCGCGACCGAGAACGCCGTATCGCGCCGCGCCGGACGCCGTCAGGCTCAACAGGACGCATGAAACAGGACATCGGGTAAAGGATCGATCATGAGCAAGCACACTCCGGGCAGCGCGCCGCCCGACACGCAAAGCGCGCCCCAGCCTTCCACCCTGCTCGACCGCAGCGACGTCCGCGTCAAGCACGCGAGCGGCGTCGGTGAAAGCGTCTCCGCGTTCGTCGACCGCGTGCGCTCCGGCGATCTCGGATCGCTGCCGGTCATCGCGGGTCTCATCATCATCTGGACCGTGTTCACGAGTCTTAACCCGGTCTTTCTGTCCGCGAACAATCTCGTGAACCTGTTGTTCGATTGTTCGACGGTCGGCGTCATTTCGCTCGGCATCGTCTGCGTGCTGCTGGTCGGCGAGATCGACCTGTCAGTGGGGTCGATGAGCGGCTTCGCCTCCGCGCTCGTCGGCACGCTGTGGGTCAATGAAGGCTGGCCCGTGCTGCTCGCATGTGTCGCGGCAATCGTGGTGGGCGGCGCGATCGGCGCGCTGTACGCGTTGCTGCTCAACCGGCTCGGCATGCCGAGCTTCGTCTCGACGCTCGCGGGACTGCTCGCGATTCTCGGGATGCAACTCTATGTGCTGGGCGCGAGCGGCTCCATCAACCTGCCGTACTCCACGACGATGGTGGACTTCGGGCAATTGATGATCATCCCCGCGCTTGTCTCGCATGTGCTGGCCCTGCTGCCCGGCGTGACGATCCTCGTGCTCGGTCTGCGCACACGCGCACGCCGTCAGGCCGCGCGGCTTTCCGCGCCCTCGATGGGCGGCCTGCTGGCGCGCGCCGTCGCGATCACGGTGTTCCTGGAGATCGTCGTCGCCTATCTCAACTCGGGGCGCGGCGTGCCGCTGATGTTCGGCGTCTTCCTCGGCCTCACCGTGCTCATGGACTACGCGCTGACGCGCACGCGCTGGGGCCGCTCGATGAACGCGGTCGGCGGCAACCGCGAGGCCGCGCGGCGCGCGGGCATCAAGGTCGCGAGCATCTACACGAGCGCCTTCGTGCTGTGCGCGAGTTTCGCCGCGCTCGGCGGCATTCTCACCGCCGCCCGCCTCGCATCCGCGAGCCAGCAGGCCGGCACCGGCGACGTCAACCTGAACGCCATCGCGGCGGCGGTGATCGGCGGGACGAGCCTGTTCGGAGGCCGCGGCAGCGCATATTCGGCAGTGCTCGGCATCATCGTTATTCAGTCGATTGCAAGCGGCCTCACGCTGCTGAATCTGTCTTCTTCGTTGCGCTTCATGATCACCGGCGCGGTGCTGGCCATCGCGGTGATCGTCGATTCGCTCGCCCGGCAATCGCGCGTATCGCACGGTCGCGCCTGAGCGGACTCAAACAGGAGAATCGTCAATGTCAGTATCCATCGCGGGAAAAGTGGCCGCCATCACCGGCGCGGCGTCGGGCATCGGCCTGGAGTGCGCGCGCGTCCTGATCGAAGAAGGCGCGAAGGTCGTGCTGATCGATCGCGCGCAGGACCGGCTCGCGGCCTGCTGCGCGGAACTGGGCGCGAATGCGCTGCCTCTGTCCGTGGATTTGCTCAAGCCCTCCGAAGTCTCGGCGATGCTGCCGAAAATTCTCGATCTCGCCGGCGGCCTCGACATCTTTCACGCCAACGCGGGCGCGTATATCGGCGGCGAAATCGTGGACGGCAATCCGGACGAATGGGATCGCATGCTGAACCTGAACATCAACGCCGCGTTCCGCTCGGTGCACGCCGTCCTGCCGCATATGGTCGCGCAGAAATCGGGCGATATCGTGTTCACCAGTTCGATCGCGGGCATCGTGCCGGTCGTGTGGGAACCGATCTACACTGCATCCAAGTTCGCCGTGCAGGCGTTCGTGCACACCACGCGGCGTCAGGTCGCGAAACATGGCGTGCGCGTGGGCGCCGTCGCGCCCGGCCCGGTCGTCACCGCCCTGCTCGATGACTGGCCGAAAGCCAAGATGGAGGAAGCGCTCGCCTCCGGCAGTCTGATGCAGCCGCGAGAAGTCGCCGAAGCGGTGCTCTTCATGCTGACGCGTCCGCGTAACGTGACCATTCGCGATCTCGTGATCCTGCCCAACAGCGTCGATCTGTGAGCACGCATCCGGCGGGCGATGTAGCCTTGCCGTCATGACCCCACTCCAACCACGGACAGAGAGATGAACGCAAGCAACCCGAGCGCCGGCGCACGCCATGTCATCGGCGTCGACGTGGGCACCGGCAGCGCCCGCGCCGGAATTTTCGATGCCGCCGGCAATATGGCCGCCTCGGCGAAAAAGGACATTACGCTGTTCCATGAGAGCGGCGCCATCGTCGAGCAGTCGAGCGGGGAAATCTGGAGCGCCGTCTGCCATGCCGTGAAGGAAGCGCTTGCGCAGGCGGCGATCGCGCCCGAGTCCGTCGCCGGAATCAGCTTCGACGCAACCTGTTCGCTCGTCGTACTGGGCGATGGCGGCGCGTCGCTGCCCGTGGGACCGTCGGAAGTGGCCGGGCGTGACATCGTGGTCTGGATGGATCATCGCGCGCTCGAACAGGCGGCGCGCATCAACGCGACGGACCACGCGGTGCTGAAGTTCGTCGGCGGCAGAATCTCGCCGGAAATGGAGACGCCGAAGCTCTTGTGGCTTCTGGAAAACCGCCCGCGAACCTTTAACGCCGCGTGGCAGTTCTTCGATCTCACCGACTTCCTGACATGGCGCGCGTCCGGCGACCTGTCGAGGTCGGTCTGCACCGTGACATGCAAGTGGACCTATCTCGCGCATGAACGGCGCTGGGACGACAGCTATTTCCGGACCATCGGACTCGGCGCGCTGGCGGACGAGGACTTCGCGCGCATCGGTCGGCAGGTGGTCGAACCGGGCACGCGACTCGGCAACGGGCTCACCGAACGTGCCGCCGCGGAACTCGGCCTGATCGCCGGAACGCCGGTCGGCGCGGGTGTGATCGATGCCCATGCGGGCGGCATCGGCACCGTGGGCGCGCAAGGCAATCCGGAGTCCTGCCTGGCCTATGTGTTCGGCACCTCGTCATGCACGATGACGACGACCGCGGAACCGGTCTTCGTGCCCGGCGTCTGGGGGCCCTATTTCTCGGCGATGGTGCCGCAGGCATGGCTCAACGAAGGCGGTCAGTCGGTCGCCGGGGCCGCGATCGAGCGCCTGCTCGCGATGCATCCCGCCGCCGCCGATGCGGGGAGGCGCGCGCAAGAGCGCGGCGAATCGCTCCCGGGCATGCTGGCCGGGCTCGCGGCCCAGGCGTCCGGAAGCCTGTCCGACGCGGTGAAGCTCGCCGACGGCCTGCACATCGTCCCCGAGTTCCTCGGCAACCGCGCGCCTTTCGCCGATCCGCACGCGCGCGCGGTCATCGCCGGTCTCGGCATGGAAACCGGTCTCGACAGTCTGGTCGCGCTGTATGTCGCCGGCGTGTGCAGCATCGGTTACGGTCTGCGTCAGATCATCGAAGCGCAAGCTCAGGCCGGCGCGCCGATCGAGCGTGTGATGATCAGCGGCGGCGCGGGCCGGCTCGATCTGGTCCGGCAACTGCTCGCCGATGCGACCGGCAAGCCGGTGCTGGCCACGCAGGCCGAGGAGCCCGTGCTGCTCGGCGCTGCGATGCTCGGCGCCGTGGCGGGCGGCCTGTTCGACGACGTTCGCTCGGCGATGAGCGGCATGGCGCGCGTCAAGGAGACCTACTCGCCGGCAAGCGGCGACCTCGCGCAGTTGCACGAAGCGCGGTATCGCGCATTCATCCGCTTGCAGGCTTGCGCGCGGGAGATTCGCGAGGGCTAGATCGAGTTCAGGTTCTCGTTGTATTGCCGCGCACGAAATGCAGCCCGAGCCGTGCTGCTATCGAGAGCATCGCAAGACTGATCGTCACGACGAGCATCGCGCGCTCGGTTCGTGTTGCACGATCGGTGCGCTCGATCAGCAGTTCGGTTTCCGACTGACGCATCTGCGCAATCAGCATCCGAATCCGGTCCATGCGTTCGAGGCCGACATCGCTCAGTATCATGTCGCGCGCCTGCGCTGTCCCTTGCTCCTTCAGAACACTCAGCGTCCGTGCGAGTTCGGCGAGCTTGTCTTTCAAGGCGAGGTCCAGTGCATCGACGCGCGCAAGCTGCGCCGGGCTGTCGTGAACCAGTTTCCTGAGCTTCGCCGGTTCCGCCTGCACTTCCCTGATCGCCTGCAAGTAAGGCCTGAGATACGCTTCGTTGACCGTGAGAATGTAGCCGCGCTGACCGGTCTCGGCATCGGTCATCAACTGGAGCGTCGTCTCAAGCGTAGACATCACCCGATACGTGTGTTCGATCCAGTCGCGTTGCGCGAGCAGGATGCGGTGATAGCCATAGGACGTCGCAGCAGCGACGATCACGAGCGCCGTGAGCGGCACGACACGCCAGTCGAACGACTCGCGAAAACGCCACCGTACGCGTTCGCGTTTCATCGCCGTTCAGAAGCGCATCACGAGCGCGACACCGGCCACCATCAACAAGGTGCCAAGCAAGCGCAACCAGCTGATGGGATGCTCCGCCACGCCGATCAAACCGAAGTGATCGATCGCGACCGACGCCACGAGGTTCGCGCAGATCGTCAGGCCATTGAGCGTGCCGACACCGACTTTCTGCACCAGCGTCAGACCGGCAAACACGGCCACGGCCCCGACGATGCCGCCGAGCGGCGCCCACCATTTCATGCTGCGCAGATCGTCGAGCGTCGGCAGCGGGGTCGGCTGGATGAAGAACAACGCGACGGCGAGAAACGTCACCAGCAGAAACGAAATGCTCGACGCGAGCCACGGATTGACGAGCGAGCCTTTCAGCACGCCGTTGATGGGCGCACCCGCGGCCTGAAGGATGCCGCCCGCGATGATGAACGGAAAAATCCACACCTGGCTCATCGTTCTCCTCCGTTGTTTTCGTTCAATGCGCGATCAGAAGCCGCGCACCCAGCGCCAGCACGAGCGCGGGCAGCATGACGACCACGCCGACCCTGAAGAACTGCATGAAACTCACTTCCTCGCCCTCGCGCCGAATGGACGAGAGCCAGAGAATGGTCGCGAGCGAACCGGTGATCGACAGATTCGGCCCGAGGTCCACGCCGATCAGCAACGCGTCGATCACGCGCTCGGGACTGTGCGCCTGCAACGCCGTCGCGCTGGCGATGAGCCCGGCCGGCAGATTGTTGATCGCATTGCTGCCCAAAGCGACGACGACGCCCGACACCGCAGCCGCGAGCGATTGATTCTGTTGCGCCACGCTCGCGAGCACATGCGAAAGTGCCGCAACGACGCCCGTGTGCGCGAGCATCTCCACGAGCACGAACAGGCCCGCGACGAGCGGCAGCACGCTCCACGAAATCTCGCTGACGAGTTCGACCGGCGATTGACGCTCCTTCACCAGTACGACCAGCGCCGTGAGAATGCCGAGGATGGCCGTCGGCAAGCCCAGTTGCATGTCGAGGGCGGAAACCGTGAGCAACGCGATCGCCGTCACGCCGATGCCCGCGAGCGTCACCTTCCCGTTCGCGCTCAGCTTGTCGACGGGAAGATCGGAGGCGCACGCGCCGACGAGCTCGCCGCGTTGCGTCCAGCGCAGCATGAAAAACGTCGCGACGATCGACAGCACCGAGGGCAACGCGAAGCGCGCTACCCATAATCCCAGCGCCGGCGTGTGATTCGCATAGAGCACGAGATTGGCGGGATTCGATATCGGCAACACGAAGCTCGCCGCGTTCGCGATGAACGCGCACACATACAGAAGCGGCAGCGGCTTCGTCTGCGCCTTCTTCGCCGCGGCGAACACGGCGGGCGTGAGCACGACGGCGGCGGCATCGTTGGAAAGGAAAGTCGTCACCACGACGCCGACGAGATACACCAGCAAGAAGAGCCTGCGCGGTGAACCCTTCGCATGATTCACGGCAAGGACCGCGATCCAGTCGAACAGGCCTTCGCGCCTGCCGAGTTCGGAGAGCAGCATCATGCCGATGAGGAACAGGTACACATCGGTGCCCTTTCCGACCGCTTGCCACGCGAGATTCGCCGGAAGCAGGCCGAGCGCGACGAGCAGCAAGGCGCCCGCGACGGCCCAGATCGCCTCGGGCCATCTGAATGGACGGAGGATGACGCCGGCGGTCGCAGCCAGCCCGATGCCCCAGGATAGAAAAATCGGATTCATGTGGCGATCATGTGGCGAGAGAAGGATCGTTGGCGGAATCGCGGCAACTGCCGCATGCTTTCTTGAGCGATGTGCCGAAAGAGAGCCAGAGCACGAGCGAGCCCGTCGACACGGCGCCCAGCGCGAGAAACGCGGTCACATAGCCGAAATGCTGTGCGAGCGCGCCGCCCAGCGCGGGACTGAGCGCGGCACCGATGCCCTGCACCGTCATCACCACGCCCTGCCCGACATTGACGCGCCCGGTGCCTTGCAGCAAACGCACCACGAGCGCGGGAACAGCCACGCTTTGCAGCCCCGCGCCGATGCCGTCGAGCGCCTGCACGGGCCACACGCCCCATGCGTTGATGAACATCGCCGCGACGAGACCGCGCAACGGCAGCGCAAGGAACGTGATCAGAATCACGCCCCAGTAGCCGGTGCGCCGGATCAGCCGGTTCGCGAAGAACGCCGCGGCGACCATCACGAGTTGCGCGACGACGATCGTCTGCGCGGTGAACGCGCTCGGATCGCCCTGATGCGCGGCGACGACGGCGAGGCCATAGAGCGGCAGCATCGCTGCATTGCCGAGGTGGAACATCGCGAGCGCGGCGGCGAGCAACAGCAGCGGCCTGCACGTGAGCAACATGCGAAAGCCGCTCGCGTGCTCATGCTCCGAAGACGAAGACGATGGCGATGAGGCGGCGAGGCCGCGCGCGCTGTCGTGATCGATCGAATCGGCGCGGATCAGCAGCGTCGATAGAACCGTCAGCGCGCCGAACACGCTTGCGAGCGCGAACACCGCGCCGAATCCGAAGCGCCAGCCGAGCCATCCCGAAAGCGCCGCGGCCACGACATTGCCCGCGTGATTGGCCACCTGATTGCGCGCGAACTGCCGGTCGAAGCCGCGCTCGCGCACGATGCCGAGCGTCACGCCCGCGACCGCCGGACCGAGCGCGGCGCCGGTCACCGCCGTGAGAATCTGCGAGGCGGCGACCATCCAGAAGTCATGCGACACCCACAGCACGAGCGATGCGAGCGTCGTCATGACGCCCGCCGTCACGATGAGGCCGCGCTTGTGATGCGTCGCATCGACGAGCGCGCCCGCCGGGGAAGTCGCGAGCATGCCGGCGATGCCGCCGAGCGTCATCACGGTGCCGATCGATGCCGGATGCCAGCCCTGCGCCTGCAAAAAAACGCCGAGGAAAGGACCGATGCCCGCCTGCACATCGGCCATGAAAAAGCTCAGTCCTTCGAGCGCATAGAGAGGGTTCATGGGCTGCTCACCAGGGACGTCCGTTCTTGTTGGGCCAGCTCGGCATGTCGCGCTCTCCCGCGTTGCACGCCCGTGTTGCGTCAGGCGGCGACCGGCGCGTCGATCAGTTCGGCGATCTCATCCACTTCGATCGTCCGCCCGTGCCGGTTGCGGATGCCGTGCCCCCACGCCTGAACGTGCGCGCCCGGCGCGAGATACGCCGTCAGTTCGGCTGCGGCATGCGGCGGCATCCGCAGCGACGTGCCATCGTCGAGCAACGCGCCGCGCAGTTCGCCCTTCGGCCCGAAGAGCGACAGCACCACTTCGCCGCTCGCTTCCATCGGCTTGCGTTCGACGTGCGGCTTCTGATGTTTCTCGCCATCGTGATGCGGGCCTTCGTCGAGAATGACCTTGCCGTTCTTAGGCACAAGCGAGACCGCCGCGATCATGTCCGCGCCGCGCGGCTTCACGCCCCGCACGCGAACCTCGTCGCCCACCGTGACCTGCCGCGCGATCTGCCGCGACAAGTGAGGCGGAAAGTGAACCTGCAACGCCTGTCGCGCGCCGAGCACGATTCCATCGATTTCGCCGTGCGGGTTCAGCAGAAAGCGCGTCACCTTGCCGCGCGTTTCGGGAAGGCTCTCAGGGTCGATCCAATGCATGTCGTTGATCCTCGTTTGATGTTGATGAAAGCGCGTCGGTCATCGACGCGCTCATGGGTTCGGCGGCGCGCGGTCATAGAGCCGGGTCAGGTTGCCCGGCGCACCGAACGATGTCGCCTGAAGCGCGGTGCCGTACTGGTTGCGCGTGCCATAGCCTTGCGCCGATACCCGCGCGCCCGTCTGCACGAGCCGGGGGAATTGCTGGGCGACGGGCGGCGTGAGTTTGATCACGGTGCCATCCGCGAGAATCACGCCGTCAGGCTCGCCGCGCGGAGCGGTGGTGACGTGCGCCACCTGTCCCTGCGCGCTCAGGCGCGAAAGACCCGCGCCGCGCAACTCTCGCGGCAACGGCTGCGCGCCAGGCAGCGGCGGCTGATCGGTGAGTTGCTGGCCGCTTCGCGCATCGGTGATGCGTTGCGCCTTGAGATTGCCGCCCGCATCGCGCCATCCTTCGATCTGCACGCTGTCGCCCGGATGTATCGCCGACGTGAGCTGTGCGCTCATGTGCGGCGGGAAGTGGACGAGCGCGCCGTCGCCGGTCAGGAAGCCGTCGACATCGCCATCGGGGTTGATGAGAAAACGCGACACCGTGGCTTGCGTCGTGACCGCCGTTCCTTGGTCCGCGAGCGGCGCGGGACCGGGGCCGGGCGGCGGCGGCACAGGCGCGGCGCCGGGCGGCGGCGGCGGTGGCATACCCGCTGCCGCGACGGGCGGCGCAGGCGCGACGGGCGGCTGGGTCTGGGCGACGCAACCCGCGCTGATCGCCAGCAGCGCGGTGAGACTCATCGCGCTTGCGATGCGGGCGGTGTTGCGGCGGCTTGCCTTGGTCGATGTCGATTGCATGATTCACTCCTTCGCTTGACGCGGAGTGATCTGCAAGGGCTATGCCATCCAACGAAAGCCCACTGCTCAAGGTATCGGCGTGACGAAGCGCGCGGCGGTGTCGGGGAACCGGACGCCGGGTGTCCGATCTCTTGACACTCAACTGTCGGAGCTGGACATCCCGAGGTTCGCCAGACGCGTATAGAGCGATTGACGGCTGATGCCGAGCCTGCGCGCCGCCTCGGCGCGATTGCCGTCGGTGAGCGCGAGCGCGCGGACGATCAGCGCGCGTTCGAGCTGCGCGAGTGCGTCGTTGAGTGGAAGCTCGGCGAGGCTGGCAGGGATCGCGTCACTCGGACTCGCGGTCGTGTTGAAGAGGAAGGCGAAGTCCTCGCGCGTGAGCAGCGCGCCCGGCGCAAGCGCGCTCGCCCGTTCCATCGCGTTCGCCAGTTCACGCACATTGCCGGGCCAGCTGAACGTGACGAGCATGCGCTGCGCATCGGCGGAGAGCCGCTTGTGAGCCGCATCGGGCGATGCCGCGAGCGTCGACAGAAAATGCTCCGCGAGCGGCAGGATATCCGCCACCCGCTCACGCAAGGGCGGCAAGTGCAGCGGGATCACGTTCAGCCGATACAACAGATCCTGCCGGAAGGTTCCCGCCGCGACCATCGCCGGCAGATCGCGATGGGTCGCCGCCACGACGCGCACATCGACGGCGACGGGCCGGTTCGTGCCGAGCGGCGTGACCTGCCGTTCCTGAAGCACGCGCAGCAGCTTGGCCTGCATCGCGAGCGGCATGTCGCCGACTTCATCGAGAAAGAGCGTGCCGCCGTGCGCCTCCTCGAAGCGCCCGCGCCGCTCCGCATGCGCGCCGGTGAACGCGCCCTTGCCATGCCCGAAAAGCTCGCTTTCGAGCAGGTCATCCGGAATCGCCGCGCAGTTCACCGCCACGAACGGCCCGCCCGCCCGCGCCGAAGCGCGATGCAGCACATGCGCCGCCACTTCCTTGCCGGTGCCCGTCTCGCCGGTGATGAGGACCGTCGAGTGCGTGCCCGCCGCGCGGCCCAGACGCTTTTGCACATCGCGCATCGCGTCGCTCACGCCGAGCAGTTGCGGCTCGCGCGACGGCGTTTCGTCCGCGAAGGCAGGCGACGCGGCGACGGGCGCATCGGGATGCGCCGCGAGCATGCGTGCGAGCAGCACCGCGATCTCGTCGCGGCCGACGGGTTTGGTGAGGTGCTCGAACGCGCCGAGCCGCATCGCGCCGATGGTGTTGTCGCTCGTCGCATGCGCGGTCAGCATCACGACCGGCACATGTTGCAGGCCCGCGATGCCGCGCAGCGATTCGAGCACGGCGAGACCGTCCGCGCCCGGCAGACGGAAGTCGAGAAAGATGCAGTCCGGCGCGCAGCGCTCGCGCAAGTGCTCCAGCGCCGCTTCGCCCGAGCGCGCTTCGAGCGTCGTGTGACCGAGGTCCTGGATGGTTTCGACGAGGCCTTCGCGAAAGGCGTCGTCGTCGTCGATGATCAGTATGGTCGCCATGGCACCTCGATCACGAAGCATGTCACGTTCGAATCCTCCGCGAGGTAAGCGCGTCCGCCATGTGCCGCCGCGATCTCGCGCACGACGGCGAGGCCAAGCCCGGAGCCATCGGGACGGCCCGTCACAAACGGCTCGAAAATGCGCTCGCGCTCGGCCGCGCTCACGCCTGGACCATCGTCGGTCACTTCCAGCCTGAGCCGTTCGCCCCCGGTCCATTGTGCGCCCTTCGCGCGCACCGTCACGTGGCCGCCCGGCGGCGCATGGCGCAGCGCGTTCACGATCAGGTTGTCGAGCGCGCGCGCCATTTGCGCCGGATCGAAGACGGGCTGCATCGCGCCGGTTTCGATCTCCGCGCGCAACGATATCGCGCGGCTCTCGGCGCTCGCTTCATGCGTATGAACGATGTCGCCGAGCCACGCGTGCAGATCGACGGCGCGCGCGTTCACGGTCACCGGCTGCGTGAGCGCGAGCAGACTGGTCACCTCCGCCTCGATGCGTCCCACCTGCTCGATGATCGTTCGCAGCGCAGCTTCGCGGCGCGCGCCGTCGCCTGCGAGCGCGTTTTCTGCCTTCAGACGCATCGCGCCCGCGGGGTTGCGGATCTCGTGCGCGATCTGCGCCGCCATCTTGCCGAGCGCGCCGAATCGTTCGGCCTGCGCCAGTTGCGTGCTCAGCGCGTTCGCCTCGCGCTTGAGGCGCGCGGCGCGCTCGACATAGCGATTGAGCGCATCGACGATCTGGTCCAGATCGCGCTCGCCGAGCCGTTCGAGTCGCCGGCCCTGCTCGAATCCGCCATCGGGCGCGAGCGCCTGTTCCAGCCGCGTGAGGTTGCGCCGCCAGCGCCTGAGCGCCACGGCCAGAAACAAGGCCAGCACGACGATGATCGCGAGGACGCCCGCCAGGATGGTCGCGGCGCGCTCGCCGTAGGGTCCGAGCGGCGGGCGCGCGCGCGTGAGCATCCACGCCAGCAGGCCTGCGTGGCGCGGCACGGGACAGGCTACCGCGACCACGGCATCCGCGCCGCTCGATACGACATCGACCTGCATCTGGCCCGCGCCGCCCGCTTTCCTGAGCGTGCGCAGAATGAGCGGCGTCTCGGCCTCGGGGACATCGCGCTTCACGCCGCTGCCTTCGTAGGTGGGAAACGCATAGGCCAGAAAGCCGTTGGGCGCACCGGCCGCCGTCTTGTCGTTCCAGAAGCCGCCTTCGATGCCATCGGTGCGGATCAGCACGAGATCGAGCACCGCGTGCATGAGATCGATGTTGGTTTCGCCGGGGCGCTGCATCGACAGGTCGTAACGCGATGCGACCGCCGTGCAGGCCGCAGCCGCCTGTTGCTTCGCGGTCGTGACACGCTCGCCGAGCGCCGACGAAAGGATGAGCCACACGGCCGCCGTGAGCAGCCCGCACAGGATGGCGACGAGAATCCAGAGCGCGAAGAGCTGGGTGGAGAACGACGGTCGCGGCATGAAGAGTCTCTGCGCCAATTGAGTTGGTGCGAATTGAAGCAAGTCTCTCGCCACGGTCCGTTACGTCGCCGCCTGCTAGCGCCAGGCCTGCGTGAACTCGCTGACCACGCGCGTGAGATGCGCCTGCATCGCCCCGCGCGCGGCGCTCGCATCGCGCGCCATGATGGCCGAAAAGATGCGCTGATGGTCGTCCTGCGAAGCCTCGCGCAACGCGGGCGTGTGGAAGTGCTCCTCGATCTTTTTCCACAACGGATCGGCGCGGGAGTTGTCCCATATCGCGGTCACGACCGAGTGGAGCACTTCGTTTCCCGTCGCGCGTGCAATCGCCAGATGGAAATCGCGGTCGGCGGCTTCGTTGGCGGCCTTGTCGTGCATGTTTTCGCGCATCGCGCGCAGCGCGGCGAAGAGCCGGTCGAGGTCCGCATCCTTGCGTTCGATAGCGGCGAGCGCCGCGATCCCGCTTTCGATCACCGCCCGGGCGCGCAGCGTCTCGATCGGGCCCAGCCCGCGCGGCATCCTGAACGTCACGGAGCGCGCCTCCGGTGCTTCGGCCACGTAGATGCCCGACCCGACACGGACCTCGACGACGCCCTGCACTTCCAGCGCGATGATCGCCTCCCTCACCTGCGTGCGGCTCACGCCGAAACGCTCGGCCAGCGTGCGTTCGGAAGGCAGGCGGGCGCGCGGCCCGATGTCGCCGGTCGCGATCAGGTCGTAGATACGGTTCGCCAGCCCGACATACGAACGATCGCCCGCGTCCGTGTTGGCGAGACGGCCGGCTGGCGTGTGCGAAAGATCGGCCATCTGGAACTCTCGAGATCGTCAAGGACGCCGGGCGGCGCTCGAAGCTGGTCGAAATGGTACACCAATCCCTGTGCAACGCAGCATCGGCCGATCGCGGGCCAGCCTTACCCATCAAGCGTTTCAAGCCGAACGGCGCACGCTCGTAAACCACTATCGCGCGTGGATTGGTATGCCAGTACTGTCAGACGCGAACGCGCACGCGCGTGCCCCTCCTGACGCTTCGAGGGGCGCCTTTGAAAATGGTCCTGCTGCCAGTTCGATCGCGTCCCGCCTGGCAAATCCGCAAGATTCCGTGCTTCCCGCGCACCGTGTCGCCAATCCACGACGAGCCATGCGCGCCCGCAGTCGATAGATTGAATCCAACAACAAGGAGACAACATGCGTCCAGGAATCCAGGTGCTCAGAGTGACGGCGAGCGCGGCATTGGCGTTGTGCACGAGTGCGGCTTTCGCGCAGGCTTCGATCGTTTCCGGTCCATCCAGCGATCCCGCATGCATGGTTCCCTGGAAGAGCGACACGAAGTTCGTCAAGTATCCGAAGAAGAACGGCCCGTACCGCATCGCGCTCGTGAACGGCTATATCGCCAACACCTGGCGCATCCAGATGATCAAGACGGCCAAGGCCTACACCGCGCAACCGGCGGTCGCCGCGAAGCTCAAGGAATTCAAGGTCGTCTCGACCGGCGAGGACGTCCCGGCGCAGATCTCGGCCGTCAACAACTTCATCGATGCGGGCTACGACGCGATCATCGTCGATGCGCAGAATCCCTCCTCGTTCGGCCCGGCGATCCGCCGCGCGAAGAAAGCCGGCGTCGTGCTGATCGCGTTCGACAACACGCTCGACAGCGAAGACGCGATCAACGTCGACGTCGATCAGTACGGGCTCGGCGTGCTGTGGGCCAAGTGGCTCGCGACCCATGTGCCGAACGGCGGCAAGGTGCTGGAGGTTCGCGGCGTGGCGGGCACGTCGGTGGATACGGACCGGCACAACGGTTTCCTGAAAACGCTCGACGAGACCGGCAAGAAGTGGAACGTCGTGCAGGTCTACGGCAAATGGGACGACGGCGTCGCGCAGAAGGCCGCCGCGGACGCCATCGCGGTGCAAGGCCATTTCGACGGCATTTCGGCGCAGGGTGGCGACACCGGTGTCGTGCGCGCGATGATCGACGCGAAGCATCCGTTCGTGCCGTTCGGCGGCGAGACGGAAAACGGCTTTCGCAAGTTCTGCGCGCAGTACGGCAGCCAGGGCCTGAAATGCACATCGGCGGGCAGCGGTCCCGCGCAGGTGGCCGTGGCGATCAAGACCGCGCTCTCGGCACTCGACGGTCAGACGATTCCCGTGGCGATCAAACTGCCCCTCGACATCACCGACGACGCGAAGCTGAAGGCGGGCGTCAACTACTTCCCGAACGAATCCGACAACTTCTTTGTCGGCAACTCGTTTCCGACCTGCGGCATCAACTTCTCCGCGCAGGAAATCATGAAGCAGAGCCAGGGCAACCAGTAAGCGGATGATGGCGGCGACGTGACGGGAGACGAAGCATGCGGGACGACGCAGAGCGGCCGTTCTTTCAGATGTCCGGCGTGTCGAAAAGCTACGGCGGCGCCGTCGCGCTGGATCACGCGGAACTGGCGGTGCGCAGGGGACGCATCCACGCGGTCCTCGGCGAGAATGGCGCGGGCAAGTCCACGCTGCTGAAGGTGATGTCCGGCGTCGTGCAGCCGGACGAAGGCATGATGCACCTCGACGGCCGTGAAGTCTCGTTCGCGTCGCCCGCCGCGGCGAACGCGGCGGGCATCGTCTGCGTGTATCAGGAGCTGTCGCTGATCCCCGACCTGAGCGTGGCGGACAACATCTTCGCCGCGAATCCGCCACGGCGCTTCGGCATGATCGATCGCCGGGTGCAGCGTCGCCAGGCCGAGGCCGCGCTCGCCCGCGCCGGCGCGGCCGACATCAATCCGCTCACGAAAGTCCGCGATCTGCCGCTGTCGCGCCAGCAGATGGTCGAACTCGCGAAGGGACTGGCGCACGAGCCGCGCATCCTGATTCTCGACGAAGCCACGTCGGCGCTGACCGCGGCCGACGTGGCGCGCGTCATCGACGTGCTCAAGCGCCTGCGCGACGAAGGGCTCGCGCTGCTCTTCATCTCGCACCGGATGCACGAGGTGAAAGCGCTCGCGGACGAATGCACCGTCTACCGGAACGGTCGTCACGTGATGAGCTTCGAGGCGGGCACGCGCTCCGACAACGAGGTCGTCGAGATGATGATCGGCCGCAAGTATCAGCATGTGTTTCCCGCCAAGCCCACGAACGAGCCCGGCGAACGCGGCGCCGCCGAAGCGGTTCTCGCCTGCCGCGACCTCGCGTGGAACGACACATTGCGCGGCGTCAGCTTTTCGGTGAGGCCCGGCGAAATCCTCGGGCTGGGCGGCCTCGACGGACAAGGCCAGCGCGAACTGCTGCTCGCGCTGTTCGGCGTGCTGCGCGGTTGCACGGGGGTGATCGAGATCGACGGCAAGGCAGTGTCGATCGGGAGCCCCGTGGCCGCCCGCGCCAATCGCATCGGCATGGCGCTGATTCCGGAGGACCGCAAGACCGAAGGCCTGATGCTGCCGATGTCGGTGCGCGAGAACCTGTCGTTCGCCGCGCTCGATCGCATGTCCACCGCGGGCGTGATCGATCGCGACCGCCAGCAGTCGTTCGTCGACCGGATGATGGCGCTCCTCGCGATCAAGTCGTTCAGCACCGACGCGGCCGTGGGCTCGCTCTCGGGCGGCAACCAGCAAAAGGTCGTCATCGCGAAGTGGCTGGTCCGGCAGCCGCGCATCCTGCTGCTCTGCGACCCGACGCGCGGCATCGACGTCGGCACCAAGCAGGAGATCTATCAGTTGCTCAGGCGGCTCGCCGACGAGGGCGCAGCAATCGTGTTCTATTCGACCGACTATGACGAGCTGATCGGCTGCTGCGATCGCGTCCTCGTGCTGTACGAAGGCAGGATCAAGAAGGAGCTCGCCGGGGCGGCGATCACCGAGCAGAATCTCATCGCCAGTGCGCTGGACCTGCCCGTCGGACAGGTTGCGCTTTCCAAAGGAGTCGCGCCATGAGCGGATTGCGCTACTGGTACGCGGAAAATCGCGGGTCGGCGTTCGCGTTCGCCCTGTTCGTGCTGATGTTCGCGATCTACCTCTTCAACTATCCGTCGACGTTGTCGGCGAATGTGTTTCAGACGGCGGCGAACAAGGCGGTACTGCTCGCGCTGGTGTCGATGGGCCAGGCGCTCGTCGTACTGACGGCGGGCATCGACCTGTCGATCGGGATGATGCTCGTGCTGACCAATTGCCTGGGATCGTGGATCGTCACGGGCGGCGCGCTGCACAGCGCGCTCGGCATTGCCGGTGTGCTCGCGGCGGGCGCGCTGTGCGGCGCGCTCAACGGCGTCATCATCATTTTCGGGCGCTTGCAACCCATCGTGACGACGATCGCAACGGGCGCGGTGTACTACGGACTGGCGCTGCTGCTTCGCCCGGTTCCCGGCGGCGCGATCAACGAAGACCTCGCCGACGTACTGACCGGCAAGGTCGCCGGCGTCGTGCCGGCAAGCCTGTTGATTCTGCTCGCGGCCGTGGTGATCGTCTGGATTCCCTTCAAGCGCTCCGCGATCGGGCGCGCGGCTTATGCAACCGGCTCGTCCGAACCCGCGGCCTTTCTCTCGGGCATGCCGATCCGCCGCGCGAAGTTCATGAGCTATACGCTCGCCGGCCTGCTCGCCGCGATCGGCGGCCTCTTTCTGACGTTCTTCACGGACACCGGCGAAGCCAGCCTCGGCAGCGCCAACTCGTACACGCTGTTTTCGATCGCCGCCGTGGTCATCGGCGGCGTGTCGCTGCTGGGCGGCAGGGGCAGCGCGATCGGCGCGGTCTTCGGCGCATTCGCGTTCCGCTCGATCGGCGACCTGCTCTTCGTGTTCAACGTCGATGCGCTGTGGCAGCCGCTCTTCCAGGGCGTGATTCTTCTGCTCGCCGTCTCGATCGGCGCGTGTGGACTGTTCCGGGTGCGCAACCGCCTGGAGTGGTTCCAATGAGCGACGTTTCCGCGAACGGACGCACCACATTCGTGTCGAGGCTCGCACGCCGGATCGACAAGCCTATCGTGATCGCGTTCGCGTGCATCGTCGCGCTGCTGCTGGTCGGCGGGATGTATTCGCGCAGCTTCATGTCGCCGGAGTACATCCTGCTGCAACTGAAGGTCGGCGCGTTTCTCGGCATCATCGCGACCGGACTGATGATGGTGATCCTGCTCGGCCACATCGACCTGTCGTTGCCGTGGACGATCACGGTCGGCGCGATGATGGCGTGCGCCGTCGCGGGGCACGGCGAACTGGGGCGCGTCCTCGCGATTCCCGTCGGGATTGGTTGCGGCGTGCTGATCGGCGTCGTCAACGGCATTCTCGTCGCGCTCCTGCGCATTCCGTCGATGATCGCGACGCTCGCGACCAATGCAGTCGCGCAGGGCATCATGATCGTCTACACGGGGGGATCGTCGCCGCAGGATTCCGCGCCGGACGTGATGCGATGGCTCGCGGCGGGCTGGCTCGTGCCGGGCGTGCCGAATGCGGTCGCGCTGTGGGTCGTGATCGGCGGCGCGACGATGTTCCTGCTGTCGCGCACGACTTTTGGCCGCACGCTGTACGCGATCGGCAACACCGAACGCGCGGCGTACCTTTCGGGCATCGATACGCGGCTCGTGACCGTGGCCGCTTTCGCCGTGTGCAGCGCGTTCGCGGCGTTCGGCGGCGTGCTGCTCGCGGGCTATGCGTCGAAGGCCGCGCAGTCGATGGGCGATGCCTACCTGTTGCCGGCCATCGCGGCGGTCGTGCTGGGCGGCACGTCGATTCTGGGCGGTCGCGGGTCGTACCTCGGCACCGTGGCTGGCGCGATCCTCATCACGCTGCTGCAGTCGATCCTCTCGGTCGCGCAGATGCCGGAAGCGGGGCGTCAGATCATCTACGGCGTGGTGATCGCGGCGATGCTGCTGCTGTACGGGCGCAGCAAGCTGGAGGCGTAGGGCCGACGCATCGGTTCAAAAGAAGTGATCTGCGTTCGTTCTCCTGAAAGCGAGGATTATCAGCGAGGTCATTCCATCATGGCTGCCAGCAGATCCGTGCGTGCAATCACGGCGATCGTCATGTTTCTAGCGGCCATCATGCTCGGCGGCTGCGCCTCTCACGAAGCCTATCGCACCCAGGTCGTCAATCCCTGGCTCGACAGCCAGCAATGTCGCACCGATCGCGACGGCAAGACCGCGCCCGAATGCGCCGGACGCACGCCGGAAATCGTCGACGGAAAATACGAACTGCATTTCGTCGAGTTCGACGATCAGGGCTGGCTGCATCCCCAGACCGCCGCGTCGCCGGATGCCGCGCCCGATCAGTCGGCAATGCAAATCGATGCGCTGATGGACAACCTCAAGCAGTATCTCGTTCAGCCTCGGCGGTGCGTTCGTTCGACGCGCTCTGCTGCAAGGGCGGCAAATCCGCGAGATCGCTTTCCTCGGTGAGCGTCTCGATCAACGGACCCGACGTGTCGCGGACATGATCGTGCTCGTGAACCCGGCGTTCGAGGCGTCGCAGTTCGAGGCGCTCTATCGCGTGGCGAACCGGCAGCAGCATCGGTGCTACGTAGCGCCGATGTTCATGTCGATCACGTCCGCCACCGACGACGCCACCGGTATCGCCTTTCCCGCTGGCCGCTTCCTGAACACGCTCTTCGAGCGCCCCACTTCCTCCGACGCGCAGGCGACCGCCATCAAGCAGACGCCGGGCCATGACGACGGCTATATCACGCATCGGCTGCACGGACCGGCACAGGACGCATCGGCGGCGCACAGCGCCGTCTGCGATGGCTGGACGTCGGGCGACAAGCTGCTCGGCATGACCAACGACGAACTCGCGCGGGCGGTGACGAACAACAAGCGGCTCGAAGTGGCGCAGTCGCAAGCCTTCATCGCGGGACTGAATGCGCAACGGCCGGCTCCATCGACATGGCAACGCAAGTTCTGCGGTGGCGCCACGCTCGACGTCGAGGCGAAGGACGGCGTCGTCAACGCGCAGACGCTCGTCTGGAACGTCAAGGCGGACTCGAGCATCATCGACGGACACGGCGACGTGATGAACCCCGCATTGCTCGATTTCGTGCGCCAGATGTTCGGCGATACCGACCTGCCGGACGGCCCGGATCACGGCCGCAGCGCGTGCGACGAGCAATGAAACGCCACATGACCGGAGGCCAGTCCGCGCCTTCCCGGTAACGCCCTGCTCCGTCGTCCCGACGCGCGCCTGCCGCGTCAGCGCGATCTCTTCGATCGCCATCTCCGACGATATCCGTCCGCTCGAGCCCTCACTGCCTCATGCAGGGAAGTCATGCGCCCCATGAGATCTTTTCGATTGTCGTCGCGACCGGGCCGCATCGAGAATGATTCCACCGATGCCCGACCCGTGCGCACTGTCGACTCGTAGAGCCGACTGCGTCCGGGCTCAAACCAACCAGGAATGCGACGACCGATGAACCTTCGCGAATCCAGCAAGCACTTCGACGAACGCAATGCAAGAGCGGCGAACGGCCGTGCGGGCGCACGCCTTCGAACCTGTGGCGAAGCGCTCGTCACGTTGCTCGAAACCTACGGCGTCGAGTACGTCTTCGGCATCCCGGGCGTGCACACCGTGGAGCTGTATCGCGGGCTGGCGGACTCGTCGATCCGGCACGTGACGCCTCGTCACGAACAGGGCGCGGGCTTCATGGCCGACGGCTACGCGCGTGTCACGGGCAAACCCGGCGTGTGCTTCATCATCACCGGGCCGGGCATGACCAACATCGCGACCGCGATGGCGCAAGCCTATGCCGACTCCATTCCGATGCTCGTGATATCGAGCGTCAATGCACGCAGCCACCTCGGCAACGGAGACGGACGTCTGCATGAACTTCCTTCGCAGCGCGAAGTATTCGATGGGCTCGCCGCGTTCTCCCACACCTTGCTGGATGCCGCCGAGTTGCCTCAGGTGCTGGCGCGCGCGTTCGCCGTGTTCGAGAGCGCGCGGCCGCGGCCCGTGCATATCGAGATTCCGCTCGATGTCATCGTGTCCCCCGCGAACGCGATGAAGGCAGCGCCCGCCGTGCGCGCGGCGAAGCCCGCCGCCCATCCCGCCGCGCTCGCTTCTGCCGTGGACCTGCTCGCCGATGCCCGCCGCCCGCTGATTCTCGCCGGCGGCGGCGCGGCGCACGCCGCAGCCGAATTGCGCGAACTCGCCGCGCGGCTTCAGGCGCCCGTCGCGCTCACCACCAACGCGAAAGGACTTCTGCCGGGCGCGGACCCGCTTCTCATCGGCTCGACGCAATCGCTGCCGCCGACCCGCGCGATGATTCGCGAAGCCGACGTCGTGCTCGCGGTCGGAACCGAACTGGGCGAGACCGACTACGACGTGCTCTTCGATGGCGGCTTCGCGATAGACGGAAAACTCATCCGCATCGATATCGATGCCCAGCAGGTCATGCGCAATGCCCGGCCGGACGTGGCTATCGTCGGCGATTCGCGCGAGACATTGAGCGCACTGTCGACGCGACTGCACGAGCGAGAGGTGCTTCCCGCATCGCCGGACTGGGGCGCGGCGCGCGTGACGGCGGTGCGTGACGCCATCTTCGCCAACTGCGACGCCGCGATGCGATCGCAGAAGCGCCTGATCGACACGATCGTGCACGCGCTGCCCGGCGTCATCATTGCAGGCGATTCGACGAGCCCCGTCTACGCGGGCAATTTCCTCCACGATGCGGCGGCCCCGCGCTCATGGTTCAACTCGTCGACCGGTTACGGCACGCTCGGATACGGGCTGCCTGCCGCAATCGGCGCGAAGCTCGCCGCGCGTGAGCGGCCCGTCGTGTGTCTGATCGGCGACGGCGGCCTTCAGTTCACGCTGCCGGAACTGGCGAGCGCAGTGGAAGCGCGCGTGCCCGTGATCGTGCTGCTCTGGAACAACTTCGGCTACGGCGAGATCCGCAAATATATGGACCAGCGCGATATCTCGCCCGTTGGCGTCGATATCTACACGCCCGACTTCATGGCGCTGGCGAGAGCCTTCGGATGCGAGGCCGCGAGCGTCGACGATCCACAGGCGCTCGACGCGCAATTGCGGCAGGCGGTATCGCGCGAGATTCCGACCGTGATCGAAGTTCGCGAAGCCGACTGGTTTGCACGGGTGCCGTCATGAGCGCGCAGGCACGCCCCGTTTTCGACTTTCCGCTGCGCACGCGGCTCTTCATCGATGGCTGCTGGTGCTTGCCCGAGACGAGGCAGCGGCTGCCCGTCATCGATCCGTCGACTGAGGAAACGATCGTCGAAGTGGAGGCCGGCGGCCCCGCCGATGTCGATCGCGCCGTGCGCGCGGCATCGCGTGCATTTCGCGCCTGGAAACAGACATCGGGCGCGGAGCGCGCCGGTTTTCTGCGGGAGATTGCGCGCGGCGTGGAGGCGCACGGCGAACAACTCGCCGCGCTTCAGTCGCTCAACAACGGCAAGCCGATAGCCGAATCGCGCATCGACGTCGGCGACGTGGTCGCGACCTTCGACTACTACGCGGGCCTCGCCGAAACGCTGGACGCAGCGGAAGAAGAGATCGCGATTTCGAGCAGCGATCACCGCGCCGTGATCCGTCGTGAACCGGCGGGCGTGGTCGGCCTGATCGTGCCGTGGAACTTTCCCATGGTCACGACCGCGTGGAAGCTCGCCCCCGCGCTCGCCGCGGGATGCACGGTCGTGCTGAAGCCCTCCGAATTCACGCCCTTGCCGGAGCTTGAACTGGCCGCGATCGTCGAGCGCGCGGGTCTGCCGCCGGGCGTATTCAACGTCGTGACGGGCACCGGCACGGAGGTCGGCGCGGCGCTCACGACGCATCCGCTCGTGTCGAAGGTGTCGTTCACCGGCAGCACGGCGGTCGGCGAGCAGGTCATGAAAGCGGCGGCGCAATCCATCAAGGGCGTGAGCCTCGAACTGGGCGGCAAGTCGTCGATCGTCGTTTTCGCGGACGCCGACCTGGATCTCGCCGTCGATCTCGTCACGGGCGGCGCGTTCTTCAATGCCGGACAGATGTGCTCGGCCACGTCGCGGGTGCTCGTCCAGCGGCCGCTCGCGGAGGCGCTGATCGCGCGCCTCGCCGACCGGGTGGCGCGAACCGTCGTCGGCGATCCGTTTGACTCAGGCGTGCAGATGGGGCCGCTCACGAACCTCGCGCAGTACGAACGCGTGCAGCGTTTCATCGCGCGGGGCAAGGCGGACGGATCGAGTCTCGTGGTCGAGGGCTCGGCGCCGCAAGGGCCGGGCTATTTCGTGCAGCCGACGATGTTCGTCGACGTGCCCACGAACAGTGCGATCTGGCGCGAAGAGATCTTCGGACCCGTGATGTGCGTGCGCGCTTTCGATACGGAAGACGACGCGATCGCGGCGGCCAACGACACCGAGTTCGGGCTGGTCGCCACCATCGTCACGCGCGACGCGGCGCGCGGCCAGCGGGTCGCCGGGGCGTTGCAGGCGGGCGTCGTCTGGATCAATGCACCGCAACTGATCTTTCCTCAGACTTCGTGGGGCGGCTACAAGAAGAGCAGCATCGGCCGCGAACTCGGGCCGTTCGGGCTCGCGGCTTTCCAGGAAATCAAGCAGGTCCTGAGCGCGACGGGTCCCGTCTAAACGGTCTTTCTAAGCTCGAGCCATGCGCTCGGCTCATGGCAACCATGCCGAGATTTCGATTGTTGCCGAAATTTGGCATCCCTAGAGTGTTCTCACCAACGCCGTTTCAGATCGACCGACCGCATCGACCGACTGCTGCACGCTCAGCGAGGAGATAACCATGCAGGACATCAAACGAGGCAGAAGGCAGGCCATCAAGACCATCGGCATGGCGCTCGCTGCATCGAGCCTGCCGATGCCGTTCATCAGCACGGCGCGGGCGCAGGAAAAGAGCTTTGCCGGCAAGACGCTGCGCCTGCTTACCTGGTCCGACGACACGGGCGCGGCGGCCCTGCGCAACATTGCCGCGACCTTCAGTCAGAAGACCGGCGCGCAGGTCATCGCCGACCGCGCGGACGGCACCTCCGGCATGGTGGCGAAAGTGAAAGCGGCCGGCGAGAAGCCCACCTACGACGTGATCACGCTCGCAGGCGTGGGCGCGTCGGGCCTCGCGGATGCCGGCCTGCTGACGAAGCCCGATCTGAACCGGCTTCCCAACCTGAAGGATGTCGCCCCGCAGTACCAGACCGGCGCCAATGGCTTCGGCATCGGCTACCTGCTGTGGTCGGATGGGCTTATTTACAGCACGTCGTCGGTCAAGACGGCGCCGTCGAGCTACGAGGCGCTGTGGGATCCCAAGTACGCGGGCCGGATCTTCCTGCCGCCGCCGGAATGGGCCGAAGCGGTCGATCTCGCGATCATCGCGGCGAAGATGGCCGGCGGCTCGCAGCAGAACATCGAGCCCGGTTTCAAGAAGCTCGCTCAACTGAAGGACCGGGTGCTCACGCTCGGAGAGAATCCGAATCAGGTCGCCGACCTGTTTCGCACCGGATCGCTGGACATCGGCGGCATCTACTCCCCGGCGTTCTTCCCCAACCAGTTGCGCAAGCCCGAGTACAAGATGGCCGTCACGTACGGCATGAAGGAAGGCTTCGCGACCCAGTTGATGTTCACGGTCATCCCGAAGGCGCATCCGGGCGACATCGACCTGATCCACGCGTTCATCAACCATTCGCTCGATGCCGGCGTGCAAGGCCGCATGGCCGCCGACGTGCTGAACGGCCCGGTGAATTCGAAGGCGCTGATTCCCGCCGAAAGCCGTGCGTTCGTGCCGTCGGCCCAGCAGATCGCGCAGAACGCCGTGCTGCACGACGACAAGGCGCTGGCGGCGGTGCAGCCCGCCTGGATCAAGCGCTATACGGAACTCTTCTCGGCCTGAGCCCCATGTCCGCACTTCTTTTCCGCCGCAGGACGGCAGCGATGGCAGACGTCGCCCACGGGCAGGCGCCTGCTCCCGCGCTGCCGAGGGTGCCGCCCTGGGTGCTGCTCGCGCCCATCCTGGCGTTTCTCGCCGTGCTCGTCGCAGCCTCGCTCGTGGTGCTGCGCATGAGCTTCGGCGTGTCGGGGAACGAGTGGCATGCGCTCACGCTGCGCAATTACGCGGACCTCGCCGATTCGTACTTCCTGCACTCGCTCTGGCTCACGCTGAAACTCGCGTTTCAAAGCATGGTCTGCGCGGTGCTGCTGGCGATTCCCGTGGCGCTCGCCATGGCGCGCACGGAGTCGCGGCTCGCGCGCCGGCTGCTCCTCGCAGGCGTGCTCCTGCCCTTGCTCGTCAACCTGCTGCTGCAGGGCTACGGCTGGCTCGTCATGCTCGGGCCGGCCGGCTTGCTCAATCATGCGCTGCTCGCGGCCGGCGTCGTGCAGCGGCCGGTGCAGTGGCTCTATCGCGAGAACGGCGTGCTGCTCGGCCTGATCCAGACCGCGTTTCCACTCGCCGTGCTGCCGCTCGCGAGCGCGATGCGCGCGATCTCGCGCGCTTACGAGGAAGCGGCCGCCACGCTCGGCGCGACTCGCTGGCAGACGCTCTGCCACATCGTCCTGCCGCTCGCGATGCCCGGCCTCGTTTCCGGCGCCCTGCTCGTCTTCGCCTACAACGCGAGTGCATTTGCAGTCCCGCTGCTGCTCGGCGGCCGGCGCGTGCCCATGCTCGCCGTGCTCGTGCACGATCAGGTGGCGCCGCTTCTGAACTGGCCGGCCGCGTCGGCATCCGGCGTGGTGCTGATGGCGGCGACGCTCGTCGTCATGTCGGTCTCTCAACGGCTCGTTCGCGGCATGCAACGCACGGAGGAATCCCGCTCATGAGTACCCTGCGCCTTGCCGCGGTCATGCCCGGACGTCTGGGCCGTGCAACCAGCCTGCTGGCTACGACCGTGCTGTTTCTCGCAGCCTTGCCGATCCTCACGATGATCACGATGTCGTTCGGCAATTCGGATACGCTCGAATTCCCGCCGCCGAGCTTCGGGCTGCGCTGGTATCAGGCCGCGTGGCACACGTTCGTGTCGCCCGACGCGAGCGATGTGCTCTCGATGGGAACCGCCCTGACGACGAGCCTCATCGTCGCGGTCTCGACGATGATCATCGCCACCGCGGTCTCGGTGCCCGCGGCCTACGCGCTCTCGCGCTACCGCTTTCGCGGCAAGGCGGTGATCGAACAGCTCGTCGCGCTACCGCTCGTCTATCCGCTCGTGATGCTCGGGCTTTCGCTGCTGCTCGTGTTCAACGTGCTGCCCGTCGAACTCGGCCTGTTGCGGCTCATCATCGCGCACGTGATTCTCGTCTTGCCGTTCACCGTGAAGAACTGCGCGGCCTCGGTCGCCTCGATCGGCCCCGAGTTCGAGGAAGCCGCCTGCCTGATGGGCGCAAGCCCGCGCCGCGCCATCGTCGATGTGGTCCTGCCGCTCATGCGTCCGGGCATTCTCGCCGGCATGCTGTTCGCCTTCATCATCTCGTTCAACGAGTTCACGGTGACGTTCTTTCTATACGACATCAACACGATGACGCTGCCCGTCTGGCTATACAGCCGCACCGTGTCGTCGCTGGATCCGACCGTGTTTTCGTTCGCGGTCGTCATCGTGCTCATCGATTTCGCCCTGATCTGGCTGCTCGAAAAGCTGGTCGGCGACGAAGGCGTCGCGCTTTAACGAGGGAACCCTCATGACTCATCTGACACTTCAGGCGGTGACGAAGCGCTTTCACACCGCGTACGCAGTCGATCACGTCGATCTCGCCGTGCCCGACGGCAAGCTGGTGTGCTTTCTCGGACCGTCCGGCTGCGGCAAGACGACTCTGTTGCGGATCATCGCGGGCCTCGAAACGGCAACGTCCGGAACCGTGGCATTCGCCGGGCGCGATCTGACGAACGTGCCGGCGAACCAGCGCGATTTCGGCATGGTGTTCCAGTCGCTCGCGCTGTTTCCGCACATGACGGTGGCGCAGAACATCGCCTATCCGCTGCGGCTGCGCCGCGTCGCGAAAGACGCGCAGGCGGCGCGCGTCGCCGAGCTGCTCGAACTGATCCAGTTGCCGCATATGGCGGACCGTCCGGTCTCGCGGCTCTCGGGCGGACAGCGTCAGCGCGTGGCGATCGCCCGGGCGATCGCGTCGTCGCCGAAGCTGCTGTTGCTCGACGAACCGCTCTCCGCGCTCGATGCGAAGCTGCGCGAAGCGATGCAGGTCGAAATCCGTCTGCTGCAGCAACGTCTCGGCATCACGACGATCATGGTGACGCATGACCAGCGCGAGGCCATGACGATGGCCGACGAAATCGTCGTGATGGAAAAAGGACGCATCGCCCAGATCGGCAAGCCGCTCGATATCTATCGCAATCCCGTCAGCGAATTCGTCGCCGATTTCATCGGCCTCGGCAACATCCTGCCCGTCACGCTCGACGGCACGAACCGGATCGCGCTTCCAAACGGCCAGCAGATCACAGTCGATGGCGCGCCGCGCGCAGGCGGCGCAACCGATGACGTCCGCTTGCTGATTCGCCCCGAGGACGTATCGATGCGGGCGGTCACGGCCAATCCCGGACCCAACGTGCTGGCCGGCAAAGTGGCGTTCATCCGGGATGTCGGCTCGTCGCTCGAAGCCACCATCGATTGCGCCGGCTTCACGCTCACCGCAGCCACGACCCCGCGCGAAACACCGGATCTTCGGATTGGCATGCCCATCTTCGCGGAATTGCCGCCGCATGCCTGCAAGCTCATCGCGGCACGTACCGCGCATTGATTCACGCCGACCAAACCATAGTCACAGGAGACACCCTATGAACACGACGACTTCCGTGCAGCGCTTCTTCAAGCGCGCGTCCATTACGCTCGCCTTCGCAGGCGTCGTGGGCCTCGGCGCATTCGCGCCGCTCGCGCAGGCCGATGCGCTCGACTCGATCAGCAAATCCGGCGTGGTGCGGATCGGCGTGTTCGAGGACTATCCGCCGTTCGGCTCGATCGGGCCGGACATGAAGCCGCAAGGCTACGACATCGACGTATCCAGTCTGATCGGCAAGACGCTCAACGCGAAGGTCGAACTGATTCAGGTCACGGGCGACAACCGCATGGCGTACCTCGTCGACCATAAGGCCGACATGCTGCTCTCGGTCGGCAAGACACCGGAGCGCGAAAAGGTGATCGACTTCTCGCAAGCCTATGCGCCGTACAACCTCGCCGTATTCGGTCCGAAGTCGCTCGCCGTGAAGAGCGCGGCCGATCTGGGCGGCAAGAGCATCGCGGTGGCGCGCGGCACGCTCGAAGACCTGAGCGTGAGCAAGGTCGCGCCATCGTCCGCGACCATCAAGCGATTCGATGACCCGAATGGCGCGATCTCCGCGTTTCTCGCGGGACAGACCCAATTGCTCGTGGTCGGTAACGACGTGGGCGCGACGATCATCGCCCGTCACCCGTCGATCGATCCCGAGCAGAAGTTTTCGCTCTTCAGCTCGCCCGATCACGTGGGCCTGAACAAGAACGAGCCGCGTCTGAAGCAGAAGGTGGACGAGGCCATCGCCGCCGCGAAGAAGGACGGCACGATGAACGCCATCTCGCAGAAGTGGCTGCGCGCGCCGCTGCCGGCCGATCTGTGATGCACTTCGCCTTTTCGTTCGATCGCACGCCGAGGATGCTTCGATGACCTACACGTTCGATTTCAGCGACTTCGGCCTCTACGTGGACGTGCTCGCGCATGGCATCGCGGTCACGCTCGGCCTCACCGCCGTATCGACGCTCCTGGGCGGTCTGGTCGGCATCGGCGGAGCGTGCATCGCCGTGGCGGGGCCGAAGCCGCTTCGTGCCGTCGTGGCCGCGTATGTCGAGCTCATTCGCAACACGCCGTTTCTCGTGCAGCTGTTCTTCGTGTTCTTCGGGCTGCCGAGCCTCGGCGTGCACATCGGCGAAATCGAGGCCGCCGTGCTCGCGATGACAGTGAACCTCGGTGCATATGCGACGGAAATCGTCCGTGCGGGCATCGACTCGATTCCGCGCGGACAGGTCCAGGCCGCGATGGCGCTCGGCTTGCGAGGTCCGCACGTCTTTCGCCACGTCGTGTTGCCGCAGGCGCTCGCCAACGTATTTCCGGCTTTGCTCGGCCAGGTGCTGATCGTGATGCTCGGCTCCGCGGTGGTATCGCAGATCTCGGTGCCGGACCTGACCCATGCCGCCAGTTTCATTCAGTCGCGTAACTTCCGTTCGTTCGAATGCTACGTGATCGTCACCGCGATCTATCTGCTGCTGTCGATCGTGCTGCGCCTCTTGATCAACCGGCTCGGCAAGCGGCTGTTCGCGGGGCGCGCCGCTCGCGGCGTCACGATTGCGCCTCGACGCGGGTTGCGCGGCCTCTTCTCCGTGCGTGCAGCCGTGGTAGATCCCGGCCTTCCGAAGGAGCGTTCACGATGATCGAGTTCACGCTATGGGATATCGCGCGCAACCTGATGCTCGCCGCGCGCTGGACGCTGTTGCTTTCGTTGATCGCGTTCGTCGGCGGCGGCCTCACAGGGCTGGTGCTGCTCGCCATGCGCGTTTCGCCCTTGCCGTGGCTGCGCAGGTTCGTGGTGCTGTATGTCGAAGTGTTCCAGGGCACGCCGCTCCTGATGCAGCTCTTCCTCGGCTTCTTCGGGTTGCCGATGCTGGGCGTCGAGGTGTCGCCGTGGGCTGCGGCAACGGTCACGCTCACGCTGTATACGGGCGCTTATCTCTCCGACATCTGGCGAGGCTGCGTCGAGGCGGTGCCGCGCGGTCAATGGAGCGCGGCGGCGAGCCTCGGCATGACATGGATGCAGCAGTTGCGTTATGTCGTCTGGCCGCAGGCATGGAAGATCGCCGTGCCGCCTACCGTCGGCTTTCTCGTGCAGGTCGTGAAAAGCACGGCGCTCACGTCGATCATCGGGCTCACGGAACTGACCAAGACCGGGACCATGATCACGAACGCGGTGTTTCGCCCTTTCCCGATCTACGCCCTCGTCGCGCTGCTGTACTTCGCGATGTGCTTTCCGCTGACCTGGTATGCCCGTGCGCTCGAACGCCGGTATCGGATCGGCAGGCATCGCTGAAGTTCGACTCGATGTCCAACGTCCTTTCAAAACGGGTTTGCGCATGATTTCCATCGGTAACGTGTCGAAGTGGTACGGCCAGTTTCAGGTTCTGGCCGATTGCACCACCACGGTCAGTAAAGGCGAAGTGGTCGTGGTCTGCGGGCCGTCCGGGTCCGGCAAATCGACCCTCATCAAGACGGTCAACGGACTCGAGCCGTTCCAGAGCGGGAGCATTACGATCAACGGCGAGGCCGTCCACGACAAGCGGACCAACCTGTCGAAACTGCGCGCGAAGGTCGGGATGGTGTTTCAGCATTTCGAGCTGTTTCCGCATATGTCGATCACGGAGAACCTCACGCTCGCGCAGACGAAAGTGCTGGGTCGCTCGAAAGACGAAGCATCCGAAAAGGCGCTGCGCCTGCTCCAGCGAGTCGGCCTGCGCGCGCACGCGGACAAGTATCCCGGACAGCTTTCCGGCGGCCAGCAGCAACGCGTGGCGATCGCGCGTGCGCTGTCGATGGACCCCGTCGCGATGCTGTTCGACGAACCGACTTCCGCCCTCGATCCGGAGATGATCAACGAAGTGCTGGACGTCATGGTCGAACTGGCCCAGGAAGGCATGACGATGATGTGCGTCACGCACGAGATGGGGTTCGCGAGGAAGGTCGCGCATCGGGTGATCTTCATGGATCACGGGCGCATCGTCGAAGACGACGCCAAGGATGCGTTCTTTGCGCATCCACGCTCCGAACGGGCGCAGGAATTCCTGGGCAAGATACTCCACTAACACCGCCGTCACGTCGCGTCGGACTTGCTACTATAGTTTCGAGTGACATGCCTTCCATGATCGGAGACACGCCCCATGCGACGACTTCCTCCGCTCAATGCGCTACAGATCTTCGAGACGGTCGCGCGTCACCGCAGTTTCACGCGTGCGGCGGAGCATCTGTGCCTCACGCAAGGGGCGATCAGCCGACAGATTCTCACGCTGGAGGAGTATTTCGGCTTTCCCCTCTTCAAGCGGGGCGCAAGGGGGCTGACGCTGACGGCTGAAGGCGACGTGCTGCTGCCCGTGGTGAGAGAGGGGTTCGCGCGCATCGAGGAGGTATCGCTGCGTCTCACGCGCCAGCGCACCGATCTCGCGCTGAAAGTGCCGACATGCGTAATGCGCTGGATGCTGCCGAGGATCATGCGTTTTCAGAGCGAGCATCCCGAACTGCAATTGCAGATCACAACGACCTGGCAGCACGACGTCGATTTTCAGATTGAATCGTTCGATGCGGCGATCATCTACGGCTCGTCGCCCGGCGCGGACGTGCACGCGGTGCCGCTCTTCAACGAGCAACTCACGCCCGTGTGCTCGCCTGATCTCCTCAGCGAACGGCCGCTCGCCGCAGCGGCGGATCTGGCGCATCATGCGCTGCTGCATCCGACGCGCGATCATCGCGACTGGAAGCTGTGGCTCGATCGTGCGGGAGCGAGCGAGATCGACGCGACGCTCGGTCCGACATTCGAAACGCTCGATCTGGCGACGAACGCCGCGATGCAGGGCTTCGGGGTCGCGATCAGCGACCGCACGCTGGTCAGCGAAGACGTGGCGGCCCGGCGGCTCGTCATGCCCTTCGACACCGTGCTCGAGACGGGGTCGCGCTACTACTTCGTCTATCCGGATTGCGTCGCGAATCAGCCGAAGGTCAAGCTCTTCAGCGAGTGGATCACGCGCAACCGGGATGCTGCTTTGGCTATCGGGTAACTTCGCGGGTAGAGTGCGCGACGCATGACGCCACGCACCCATGCCGAAGAGGACGAGCGCGACTTAAGACCCAACCGACCTTAGTCGATGCGATACACCCATTCGAGAGGATCGGCGAGCCTGCCGCGCTGGATGCCGGTCAGTTGCGTGCGCATGCGTTGCGTCACCGGTCCTTCTCCCCCGTCCCCAATCTTAAATTCTCCGGCGGCATGGCGAACCTCGCCGACCGCAGTGACGACAGCAGCGGTCCCGCAAGCGAATACCTCCCGCACACGGCCGCTCGCGGCATCCGCACGCCATGCATCGAATGCATAAGGCGTTTCGTTGACCACGATGCCTTCACGCTTCGCAAGCTCGATGATCGACGCCCTGGTGATGCCCGGCAGAATCGTGCCGGACAGCGGCGGCGTCGTCAGCGAGCCATCGTCCATGACGAAGAAGAGATTCATCCCGCCCATCTCTTCGATCCATTTGTGCTCGGCGGCATCGAGAAAAACGACCTGGTCGCAACCCTTGGCTGCCGCCTCGGTCTGCGCGATCAGGCTGGCGGCATAATTCCCGCCGCATTTGGCCGAACCCGTTCCACCCGGCGCCGCGCGAGTGTATTGGTCGGATACCCAGACGGTCACCGACGACTTGCCAGCCTTGAAGTACGGACCTACCGGGCAGGCGATGACGCAGAACACGTACTCGTGAGACGCGCGCACACCGAGGAAGCTTTCGGACGCGAACATGAACGGACGCAGATAGAGGCTGCTGTCGCCACCGGGCACCCAGTCCCGGTCTACCTTGACGAGCGATTCCACCGCATCGACGAAGAGCGCTTCCGGGAGGTCGGCCATGGCAAGACGCGCGGCCGACGCACGAAACCGCCTGGCATTTTCGAACGGGCGGAACAGCGAGATTGAGCCGTCTTCGCCGCGGTACGCTTTCATGCCTTCGAAAATCTCCTGCGCATAGTGCAACACCGCGCAAGCGGGATCGATCTGAAACGGCCGGCGCGGCTCGACCTTGGCATCGTGCCAGCCAAGCGTGTTGGTCCAGCGCATCGTTGCCATGTGATCGGTGAACACCTTACCGAACACGGGATTTGAAATGCTCGCGACGATCTCATCGTGCGGAGTCGGCGTCGCGCTCGGGGAAACGGCAAACTGTGTAGGCATAGCGGTTTTCATACTTTCAAGCGACCAATGACGGGACGGGTCCCACCAGACTCGCGAGGGATTGAAATGGAAGGAGAGCGAACGCGGAGGCGTTCGTCTCCCGGAACTGGCGTTTTCGAAGGCATGTCTTCGTCGAACCGCATCGTTGCATCCGGCGCACGTCGTCAGTGTTGCACGCCGGTCGTATCCGCGACCTTGCCCTGCCGCGACAAGGCGACGAGTGCGTCGTCGGACACGGAAGCTTCCTGATCGGCGAGCGCCTTGAAGCGAACGAACGCGGCATTCAGTTCGGCTTCCCTGTCGATCTCGATTCCCAGCTCCTGCAAGCGCTGCCTGAATGCGTTTCGGCCAGACAGTTTGCCGAGCACGATCCTGTTCGCGCTCCAGCCTACGTCTTCCGCGCGCATGATTTCGTAAGTGTCGCGCGCTTTCAGCACGCCGTCCTGGTGGATGCCCGATGCATGCGCGAACGCATTGGCGCCGACCACCGCCTTGTTAGGTTGCACCGTGAACCCTGTGATCTCCGAAACCAGCCGCGAGGCTTCGACGATCTGAGTGGTGTCAACGCGCATATCGAGGCCGAAGACATCCCGTCGCGTCCTGACTGCCATCACGACTTCCTCGAGCGCCGTATTGCCCGCCCGCTCGCCAAGACCGTTGATCGCACATTCGATCTGCCTGGCCCCGCCCGACTTGACCGCCGCGAGCGAGTTGGCCACGGCCAGGCCGAGATCATCGTGACAGTGGACCGAAAAGACCGCCCGGTCGGAATTGGGGATGCGTTCGCGAAGTTCGCGGATCAACGCAGCGTAGCCATCCGGAACGGCATAGCCGACCGTATCGGGGACGTTGATGGTAGTCGCCCCTTCGTCGATCACGCCTTCGATCACGCGACAGAGAAAGTCGAGGTTGGAGCGGCTCGCGTCTTCCGGCGAGAACTCGACGTCATCGGTATGACCGCGCGCGAGACGCACTGCGCGCCGCGCCTGTTCATAGACCTGATCGGGCGACATGCGCAGCTTCTTTTCCATGTGCAGCGCGGATGTGGCGATGAAGGTATGAATGCGGAACCGGCTCGCCGGCTTCAGCGCCTCGGCGGCGCGCGAAATGTCACGTTCGTTCGCCCGCGCCAGGGAACAGACGATGCTGTCCTTTACTTCGCCGGCGATTGCACGAATCGCCTCAAAGTCGCCTTCGGAACTCGCGGCGAACCCTGCTTCGATCACGTCGACGCGCATGCGCTCGAGTTGCCGGGCGATGCGCAGTTTTTCGTCTTTGGTCATCGAGGCACCCGGCGACTGTTCTCCATCGCGCAAGGTGGTGTCGAAAATGATGAGTCGGTCTGACATGCCAGTCTCCTGTGGGGAACGGCAATTGCGTTGATCAGGGAATGGGGGGTAACCCTTCCTGCCTGTCGCGACGCTGGATCACAGCGCCTGACCGCGCGATTATAGCTAACGATGACGCGGGCAAATCTAGGGTCAACCCGCATCGACCGGTTCGCGCATCGCGCGTTCGAGACGAATGGGCGCCGCATGGCCGATACCGAGCGCCGATCCCGCCGGATGCTCCCGCACATGGATGATGCGTCCGCGTTTACTATACGTTGACATGCACATATGATGATGAATCGAAATGCAATGGCAAGCATCACATCGACTTCAAACGAAACGAACGCGAGATGGCATCGAGAAAAGAGCGAGTAGAAAACATCGACGGAACCTGCACTTGCCTCGCGGCACGTCAGGCCGCGCGATATCTCACGGCAGCATACGATCAGGCTCTAAGCCCGTCGAACCTCCGGTCGACCCAATTCTCAATCCTGTACAGGCTCGCCCGCAATGGACCGCTCACCATCGGCGAGCTCGCGGAGTCGATGGCGATGGACCGCACCACCCTGTCGGCAAACCTGAAGCCGCTCGATCGTGACGGGCTGCTCGAAATGGTGCCTGGAGAAGATCGGCGCGTGAGAAAGGTGGTTATCACGAGCGCAGGTTTATCGCGTTACCGGATGGCGTTTCCGCTGTGGCAAGCGGTTCAGCGGGAGTTCGAAGACAGCTTCGGACAAAAGCGCGCCGAGGCATTGCGCAGTTCGTTGCGCAGTGTGCTGCAGAGCGGTTTCAGTCCGTGGTCGGAGGGCGAAGGGGCGGCGTCAGGCGAGTAGTCAGCGCCCGCGGCACGATATCGCCCGATGCAATTGCAATCCGGCCGCAGACTTTTGCAGTGCCTTCAAAACCTGTGCCGTACACCAGCGGTCGTCGCAATCTGATACCGCGAGTTCGTGCCGCTCGGTCCACCGACATTCACGATCGCGGCAGTCAGGGCGCCGTTCAACGCCTTCTGATACACGACAGCACCGTAGACATCCGTGCGCTTGCTCAGCGAATAGATCAGACCGGCGTTGAATTGCAGCCAGTGTGGATGCGGCCCGTCGCTGATATTGGCGATCGAGGACGCGCCGCCGACGTCGCCTATGCTGTATATCGCCGCGACGCCCGCTACCAGCGCCGGCGTGAAGCGGTATCGCGCGTTGGCCTCGTAGTTGGACATCGAAAAGCTCGTGTGATCTGCATAGCTCAGGTGCGCATACGTATAGGCGCCGCCCAGCGTGAACGCGCCGAACGCATAGGCAGCGCCCACCGCGGTCACTTCATGCGATGTCACCGGCCGCGTATAAAAGATGGCCGTGGGATTCGAATAGTCCCCGACCACCGCGCCCGATGTATTGCTGCCATCCGTTCCGCCCGCCGACGGGTTGCTCAGATGAAAATGCCCGACGCCGAACGAGAATGCATCGTGCGTATAGCTGCCGCCGACGCTCCAGGCGCGATTGTTCGCGAAGCCCGTCCCGCCCGGCCCAGCGGCCTGATTGCTGAACGCGTAGAGACCGCCCAGCGTGATGCCCCACAGCGTCGCGCTTTGATACTTGACCGCGTTGTTGATGCGAAACGTGGTGTAGAGATTGTCGATATCGCCGACATGCGCGCCGTATTGCGTGCCCCACTGCCGCGCGGACACGAACGGGCCGACGAAGTCCACGACGGATTCGTATTGACGCCCGAACGTGACCGTGCCCAGTTGCTTGTTGCCGAGACCGACGTAGGCCTGACGCCCGAAGAGACGCGAGCCTTGCAGCATCGTGCCGTTCGCGACGCTGAAGCCGTTCTCCAGCACGAAGACCGCGGTGCTCCCGCCGCCCAGTTCCTCGACGCCGCGCAAGCCCCAGCGCGATGGCACACCGACGCCGCTCGTCTCCTGAATCTTGCGTCCGCCGACAGCGCCGGCCTTCGGCGCGACGTTGTTGGCGTAGCTGATGCCCGCGTCGACGAGTCCGTAGAGCGTGACGTTGCTTTGAGCGAACGCGGTCATCGGCGTCAGCACGACGAGTGCGCCCGCCAGCCGCATGGACTTTTTCATTCCTGTCTCCATTGATTCGCATGTCTAATTATTTTTCATCGCGTCGTTCCTTCGAAGAACGACCTTTAGATGAATCAGGCGGGTTCGTGTCCGCGCGTCGCGGCGCGCATGTTCCGTCTGCGGGCGGCTATCGGCACGCCGGCAACGAGCACGATCGCAGCAAGCGACTGAACCACGGCGGCGGTCACGAATCCGCTTGTATAGCTGCCGGAGACGTCGCGTACATAGCCCGTGAGCCAGGGCGTCAGGAAGCCAGCGAGATTCGCGACCGAGCTGATGAACGGCACGCCGAGCGCCATCGCGTTGCCGTGCAGATAGCGTCCCGGAATCTGCCAGAACAGCGAGATGCCCGCGCCCGTACCGGCGAGCCCGAGCACCAGCGTGGCGAACGTGACCGACCGGCTGCTATGCCACACGAAAACGAGCACCAGCAGACTTGCGACGCTGATCAGCGACGCGATCGCGCAATGTCCCCGGACATCGCGGTAACGGCTTGCAAACGTCGAGAGCGCGATGTTGCCGAGCGCGCCGAGCACGCAGATCGCCGCGATCGCATTGCCGATCGCGCTGTAGCCGCCGAAACCCGCTTCGTGAAGGATCGTCGGGATGAAAAAGCTGAGCGCCGAGTTCGCCGTCAGAATGCAGAAGTACGCGGCGGACAGCATCCACACGAGCGGATTCGCGAGCAACGAGCCGGCGCGATCGGTAGCCGGAGGCGCGTCGCCACGATCGCGTTCGAGATCGGCCTGCACGAGACGCCGTTGCTGCGGCGACAGCCATCGCGCACTGCCCGGTCCATCCGTCAGCACGGCGAACGCGATGCATCCCATCAGCACCGTGGGCACCGCCTGGAGCAGAAACATCCATCGCCACCCGGCGATGCTGAAAAGACCGCTCATGTGCTCCAGCACGAAGCCGCCGGTCAGGCCGACCGCCACGGTCGAACAGATCGCCGCGGAATGGAAGATGCTGAAGTTGCGCGTGCGCCGCTTCGAGGGGAACCACTGATTCATGTACAGAATCACGCCTGGATAGAAGCCCGCCTCGAACGCGCCGAGCAGAAAACGCAGCACATAGAACGTGGCCGTGTTGTGAACGAACATCATCGCGACGCTGGTCACGCCCCAGCCCAGCGCAATCGCCGATATGGTCGTGCGCGCGCCGACGCGTTGCTGGATCATCGAACTCGGCACGCCGAACACCACGTAGCCGAGAAAGAACAAACCCGCGCCGAGGCCGTACACGGTTTCACTGAAGTGCAGGTCCGACAGCATCTGCAGCTTGGCGAAGGCCACGTTCGCGCGATCGACCCACGCGAGCAGCCAAAGAACGAAGAGAATGGGCATGATGCGCCATTCCGTCGCGCGATAGGCATCGCGCAAAGCCCGGTCCGCATCCTTGCCGGCGAGCGGCGCGTCTGTTTCGAATACCGCGTTCATCGATTTGTCTCCTGATTTGCAGGGCCGTCTCGTCATCCGGAGCCGGTCAGTCCCATTTCGCCGGAAGCACTTCCGCACGGTTTTCGCCGAAGCCGATGCGCGCATAACCGGGACGCTCGCACCATCCGCTCATCACGACGGCATCGCCGTCTTCGAGGAATGCGCGCGTCTCGCCGGTCGGCAGGCGTATCGGCGCGTGGCCCGCCTGCGTCAGCTCGATCAGCGCGCCCGCCTCGTCGCGCGATGGACCCGATATCGTTCCGCTGCCGAGCAGGTCGCCGCTGCGCAGATTGCAGCCCGCGATCGTGTGATGCGCGACCATCTGCGCGAGCGTCCAGTATTGATGACGGAAGCTCGTGCGCGAGAGTCGCGTCGGCGGCAGCGCGTCGCGGCGATGCATCGCGGTTTCGAGCGCGACGTCCAGCCGGATATCGATCGCGCCGCTTTCTCCAAGCGCAGGCGCCGACAGATACGCAAGCGGCTGCGGATCGTCGACCGGTCGCGTCCATGCGGTGCGATACGGCGCGAGCGCGTCCATCGTGACGATCCACGGCGATAACGTCGTCGCGAAACTCTTGGCGAGAAACGGTACGAGCGGTGTGGATTCCCACGCCTGAATATCGCGCGCGGACCAGTCGTTGAGCAGACACAGGCCGAACACGTGATCCTCGGCCGACGCGACGGGAATGCGCTCGCCCTGCCCGTTACCTACGCCGATGACGATGCCCAGTTCCAGCTCGTAATCGAGCCGCGTGGACGGTCCGACATCCGGCACGCGCGCACCCGTCGCCATGCGTTGGCCGCAGGGCCGTCCAACGTTCTGTCCGGAAAGCCCGATGCTCGATACGCGCCCGTGATACGCAACGGGCATCCACTGAAAATTCGGTGACACCGCGCCGTCCGGACGCAGCAGCTTCACGATGTTGCGCGCGTGATCGATCGACGTATAGAAGTCCGTGTAGTCGCCGATATGCGCGGGCATGCCGTGTTCCACGCTCGCTTGCGGCACGAGACAGTTTTGGCCGGAACCCGCGCCTTCGCGGCGTGCGTCGAACAGCGCGAAGAGCGCATGGCGAAGCGCACGCCACGCGTCCGGGCCCATGTCGAAGAACGCGTTCAGCGACGGCTGCGCGCACGCTCGCGCGGCGTCGGCCGCAAGTCCCGAGAACGCGCCCGCTTCGCTCAACGCGCCGAGATCGATCACCTGATTGCCCAGCGCAACCCCGCCGCGAAACGCCTCGTTCGTCCCCGCGCGCCTGAACACGCCGAAAGGCAGGTTCTGCAATGGAAAAGGCGTGGACGCGTCGTTGGCCGAGGCGAGCCAGCTTCTCGCATCGATGTCGTGCGTATGGTCAGACTTCATCGAAATCACCGCGCAGGCTCTTGCGGCTCAGCAGGATCTTGCGCTGCCTGAGTTCGTGGATCATCGCAGGGTCGATGTTGCGCTCCATGAGCAGCTCGATGTTGTGCTCGCCCTGAAACGCCGGAATGCCCGGTTGCGGCAATGTCGCGCCGCTGAAGCGCCAGGGCGGTCCAGGCATGCGCATCGTGCCGCCCGTGCGATCGTCGACTTTGACGATCGCGCCCCAGTCGGCGGCCCATTCGGACTCGGCCAGCTCGCGCGTGCTGCGCACCACGCCGATCGCCAGCCCCTGCTCGCTGACCTGTGCCTGGAGCTCTTCGAGATCGTTGAAGGTGAGAATCCACGCGCGCACTTCGGCGAGCAGCGCTTCGAGATTCTGGCGACGCAGCGTTGCGCTCGCGAAACGCGGATCGCCGAGGAGGTCCGTGCGGCGCATCATCGAGCAGAAACGTACGAACATCGGCGAATAGATCGGGCTTGCCGCGATCGTCACCTGACGTCCGTCGGGCAACATGAAGATATGCGATTCCGGCGCGCTCAGCGCAGGCGGCTCGCCGTTCGTGTCGACGCCCGCGAGTTGCGCGCCGGCGCGCTCGTTGACGGCGAGCATGGTCGCGGCCATCGACACGTCGACATGCTGCCCTTCGCCCGTGCGGTCGCGCTGCGCGAGCGCGGCGAGCACGGCGATCGCGCCATGCAGGCCGGTGTAGACGTCCGCGTGGCTGCACGCGTCGTTCATCAGCGCGTCGGGCGCATGGCCGTAGTGCTCGCGCAGGATATCGGTGAGACCGGTTTCCGCCTGCACCGTCGGCGCGAACGCCGGCCGGTTGCGCCACGGGCCCGATTGCCCGTAGCCGCTCATCGACACATAGACCACGGCGGGATTGAACTCGCGCACCTGTTCGTAGCCCAGCCCGAAGCGCGCCAGCGTGCCAGGCCGGAAGTTTTCGACGATGACATCCGCTTCGCGGCACAAGTCGGTCACGATCGCGCGCGCTTCGGGCCAGTTGAGATCGAGGCTGAGATTGCGCTTGCCCGCGTTCTGCTGCGCGTAATAGACCGACATCGTGCCGATGTGCGGCACGCCGCCGCGTCCCGAATCGCCGCCGGGCGGTTCGATCTTGGTGACTTCCGCGCCCAGGTCGCGCAGCGTCTTGGTGCACAGCGGGCCCGCCAGAACCCGCGTGAAGTCGATGACCTTCAGTCCGTCAAGAGGCGCGCCCATATCAGTTCCCCTCGAAGACGGCCGAACCGGGGCCGGTTTTGGCAAACGCGGCGAGTCCGCGCTTTTGATCCGCGCTCGCCCACATCATGTTGTTCACGTCGGTCTGCTGCGCATCCGCGCCCGCGATGCCGTGCCGCGCCGACAGATTCGCCAGCGTCTTGATGCCGCGCAACGCGACCGTGGGGCCGCAAGCCAGTTGCCGCGCCCACGACATCGATACGGCCGCCAGCTCCGCTTCCGCCGCAACGAGATTGACCACGCCCCAGCGTTCGAGCGCCGCGGGATCGTGGCGGCGTCCGAACATCGCCATTTCTTTCGCACGCGCCGGACCGACGCGCTGCACGACTCGCTGCACGCCGCCCAGGAGCGGCAGCAGGCCGAGCGAGGCTTCGGCCATGCCGAAGAAAGCGGTGTCGGCTGCGACGATCATGTCGCAAGTCAGCGCGAGCTCGAAGCCGCCGCCGAGCGCGCCGCCATGAACCGCGGCAACGGAAGGAAGCGGCACGTTCTCGAGTGCATCGAGCAACGCGTCGAGGCTGGCCTGATCGCGCCGACGGCCGCCGTTGGCGAAGCCCGCGACGTCCGCGCCGGCGCAAAAATGGCGCATGCCGCTGCGCAAGAGGATCGACCGGCATCCCGACTCGACCGCTTTGCCGTAGGCAGCGAGCAGATCCTTGAGGAATGCATCCTCGATCAGATTGTGAGGTGGCTTCGACATCGTGACGACGCCGACCATACCGTCCTTTTCAAACACGACCGTGCTCATTTGGCTTCCCGCATGTGAGTCCGACTTCACGTCAGACGAACGAAATAAACGATCCCAATTTCCAATAGGATTACGAATGATCGCCTCGCCGGTGAAGCGCGACATCCGATGAACTGACGCCGCATCTGCGTTAACCGGCTCGAACTGGGATTGATGATAACAGTGTTAACTTTGAAGAAAATCAGGGTAATCCCGCGATTCTGCCGCGCTTGCCGCACGTTGCCGGCAGCGAAGCCGCACACCTATAATTCCTTCCCACCTCTAACCGAGATGCCGCCGAATCGTGAGCCCGAAACCATCCGCCGATGTGCCCTACCACCACGGAAACCTGCGTGAAGCCCTGATCGCCGAAGGCCGGCGTGCGCTCGAGGATGTCGGCGCGCATGAGTTGAGCCTGCGCTACCTCGCCCGCGCGGTCGGCGTTTCGGAAGCGGCGCCGTCCCGGCACTTCGCCGGCAAGGACGGATTGCTCGCCGCGATCGCGGCGGACGGCTGGCGGGATCTCGCCGCCATGCGTCGCGCAATCCTCGGCACCGACGATACCGCGATGACCGTCGCGTATCGCATGCTGCGCGTGTATGTCGAATTCGCGCAGAGCCACAAGGGATTGTTCGATCTGATGGTCGGACCGCGCATCGTCGCGCGCGACTTGCATCCCGAACTCACGGAGGAAGGCTCGATTTCGTTCAGGCTGTTCGCATCCTCGGTCGAGCGGGCCGCGCTCGAAAACGGCTGGCCCGAGAGCACGCTGACGCTCGTCACGCACGCGGCGTGGAGCATCGAACACGGGCTCGCCACGCTCATTCTTTCCGATCGCGTGCCGCGCTCCGATCGTCCGGTGAAGATAGATCACATGATTCACTTTTCGATCGGCATGTTCCTGAGCGCGGTCGCGGCGGGCCCCACGCACCTCGAAAACATGCTCGATCAGCTTCCCGCGATGAACGGCGACACCCGCGCCGCAGCGTCGAAAGCGTGATGTGGCGCACCCTCGTCCGCTTCGCGCACTGCGTCTTGCCCATATGTTGATATGCGCATATTATGATCGTGAGCGCGATTTGACAAGAAGCACGTCGCTCGCTGCGCAATCCGGAGCACACGCGATGACCGAACCTCTTTATCTGGACGACCTGAAAGCGGGCATGCAGTTCGAATCGCCGGAGTTCCTGGTGAGCGAGGGAGACATTCGCCGCTTTGCATCGGAATTCGATCCACAGCCATTCCATCTCGACGAAACCGCTGCGAAGGCGTCGGTGTTTCGCGGCCTCGCCGCGAGTGGCTGGCATACCGCGGCGCTCACGATGCGTCTGCTCGTATCGGGCGGATTGCCGCTCGCGGGCGGCATCGTCGGCATGAGCGTGGAGCTTGCATGGGTCAGGCCGGTGCGTCCCGGCGATGTGCTTCGTGTCGTGAGCACCGTGCAGGAGGTGCAGCGATCGAGATCGAAGCCATCTCAAGGCATCGCGACCGTGATGTCCGAAACGATGGACGACTCCGGAGAAGTCGTGCAGCGCCTCGTATCGAAACTGCTCGTGACGGCGCGCGATGCCTGATCGGGCGCTCTAGACGACCCCGTTGCGGCGAAGCGTTTCGACCTCCGCACCGGACATGGCCAGCCAGGCGTCGAGAACCTCGTCGGTATGCGCGCCGAGCGTCGGCGGAACATGACGGTATTGCACGGGCGACTCGGACAGGCGGATCGGATTCGCGACCAGCGGCACCGTCTCCGATAGCGGATGCGCCATCTCGATGCGCATCTCGCGCGATTGCACATGCGCGTCCGCGAATACCTTGTCGATGCTGTTGACCGGCCCGCACGGCACACCCGCCGCCTCCATGATGCCGATCCACTCGCTCGTCGTGCGGTTCGGCGTGATGTCACGCATCAGCGCGATCAACGTGTCACGGTGCGCGACGCGCTGCGGATTGCGCGCAAAGCGATCGTCGCGGCTCCACTCGGGTCTGCCCAGCGCTTCGCAGCATCGGGCGAACTGGCCGTCGTTGCCGACCGCGATGATCATGTAACCGTCGGCGGTGGGGAAATCCTGATACGGCACGATACTCGGATGCGCGTTGCCCATGCGCTCCGGCACCACGCCGCCGATCAGATAATTCGAAGCCTGATTCGCGAGGCACGCGATCTGCACGTCCAGCAATGCGAGGTCGATGTGCTGCCCCTTGCCCGTGCGTGCGCGATGCGCCAACGCCGCCTGGATCGCCACGGTCGCGTAAAGACCGGTCATGATGTCCGTGAGCGCGACGCCCACTTTCAGCGGCCCTTCTCCGGCGGTGCCATCGGCGCGGCCAGTGAGGCTCATCAGCCCGCCCATGCCCTGCATCAGGAAGTCGTAACCCGCCCGCGCGGCATAGGGGCCGGTCTGTCCGAAGCCCGTGATCGAGCAATAGACGAGGCGCGGATTCACCTCGCTGAGGCTCTCGTAATCCAGCCCGTATTGGGCGAGGCCGCCGACCTTGAAGTTCTCGATGAGCACATCGGCCTTGTCGGCCAACCGGCGGATCAGCGCTTGCCCCTCTGGCCGGCCGAGATCGACAGTCACGGAGCGCTTGTTGCGATTCGCGGCGAGATAGTACGCCGATTCGCCCGTCGGCTCTCCATCGGCGTCGGCAAGCCAGGGTGGTCCCCAGGCGCGCGTATCGTCGCCGCTTTGCGGACGCTCTACCTTGATCACGTCCGCGCCGAGATCCGCGAGCAACTGACCGGCCCAGGGACCGGCGAGCACGCGGGAAAGATCGAGAACGCGCAAGCCTGAGAGCGCGCCTTCCTGCAAGGATGGATTCATGGGGTCACGTGGAGTGTCATCGGATCGCGCTTCCGATCTGTGCGGAAATCGCACGCCACATTGAGCCGATCGGAAGTCCTGTCTGCAATTTAAAGGGATCTCGTACGCACCACAACCGACTTGTTCTCATGGACCTGTGCGAAGATCGCACAATTGAACGAACACCCTGTCGAGCCTTCATCATGCGTCGAAAGATCCCTTCCACCGCTGCGCTCTCCGCGTTCGAGACGGCGGCGCGCCATCAGAGCTTCACCAAGGCCGCCGACGAACTCGCGGTGACGCAAAGCGCGATATGCCGGCAAATCGCTTCGCTCGAAGATTTCCTCGGACTCAGGCTCTTTCGCCGGGACCGGCGCGGCGTCGCGCTGACGGAGGCGGGGCTGGCCTATAGCCGCAAGGTGACGGCGTTGCTCGATGAAGCCGAGCGCGACACGCTGGAGTTGATGGCCAAACGAGGCCACGGCGGCGCGCTCGAACTTGCGGTCGTGCCGACGTTCGCGACGAAGTGGCTCCTGCCCCGGTTGCCGGGCTTCGTCGACGAGCATCCGGACATCACGATCAATCTCGCTTCACGCACACGGCCGTTTCTTTTCGCCGAGACGGAGTTCGACGCGGCGATCCATCCGGGCGTCGCACCGTGGCCGGGAACGGAGGGCGAGTGGCTCATGCAGGAGACGCTGATCGCGGTGTGCAGTCCGCATCTCATCGCGCCGCGCAAGAAGCTGACGACCGCCGACTGGCGACGCCATACGTTACTGCAACAGAGCACGCGTCCGTATGCGTGGCGCGAATGGTTCGCCTCGCGCGGCATGTCCGTCGATGGCGACATGACGGGGCCGCGCTTCGAACTCTTCTCCATGCTCACGGAGGCGGCCGTTCATGGCATGGGCATCGCGCTCATTCCCCGCCTGATCATCGAAGACGAGTTGCGTCGCGGCCTGCTCGTGCAGATCGCCGCACATGAAATGCCGAGCGGCCGCTCGTACTACCTCATCGTTCCCGAAAGCAAGTCTCACAATCCCGCGCTGCTCGCCTTTCGCGAATGGATCGCGCGGGAGGCGGCGCGGCATGGGGAAACGACCGGGCGCAGAAAAACGCAGACGGCAGTGAGTCGCGATGCCTGAGGCCGCCGCGCGCCCGCACCGGCTTTATTCAGTCGATGAGATCGGCGCCCGTTGTAAGGACGATCTTCCCGAAGTGCGTACCGGAATCGATCAGTTCGTGAGCACCGCGAGCGTCGGCAAGCGCGAACGTCTTGTAGACGACCGGCTTGATCTTGCCGCTCTCGATATGCGGCCATAAGTGCCGCTCCAGTTCGCTGATGATGGTCGCCTTGTCCTCGGGTGTGCGGGATCGCAATGTCGAGCCCATATGCGTCAGACGCTTCGTCATCATCGGCACGACGTTCAGCTCCTTCGCCGGGCCTTTGATCACGCCCACCTGCAGGATCCGTCCGTCCATGGCAGCGGCGTCGTAGTTTCTCGCCACGTAGTCGCCGGCAATGATGTCGAGGATCACGTCGACGCCTTTTCCATCGGTTGCCCGTTTCGTTAGGGGGACGAAATTTTCCTCGCGGTAATCTATCGCGACATCGGCGCCTAACCTCAGGCTCGCCTCTCGATGCGCCTGCGAGCCGACCGTCGTGATGATTTTGGCAGCGCCGAGCGCCTTCGCCAGCATGGTCGCCGTAGTTCCGATACCCGATGCCCCGCCGTGGATCAACACCGATTCGCCGGCAAGCAGCTTGCCGCGCTGGAACAGGTTCAGCCATACCGTCATGAACGTTTCGGGCATGGCCCCCGCTTCCACCAGCGTCAGGCCCTTGGGGATATGCATCGTGTTGCAGGCGTGCGCGACTGCATACTCCGCGTAGCCGCCGCCGGGAATCAATGCGCACACCAGTTCTCCGATCCGGAAGCTGGACACGTCGGAACCCACAGCTACCACTTGACCCGCCACTTCCAGCCCCGGAATGTCCGAAGCGCCGGGGGGCGGGTCATACAGCCCTTTGCGCTGGAAAACGTCCGGGCCGTTCACGGCAGCCGCGTGGATGCGGATCAGAACCTGATCGCCGGCCGGCATCGGAATCGGGCGCGTTGTCGGCACCAGAACTTCGGGACCGCCGGGCTGTTTGATTTCAATCGCCGTCATGGACGACGGCACACGATACGTTGAAGCAGACATGGACCACACTCCTTCGGAAAATGAGGCTCGATCGATCCGGGCGAATCTTTGAACGAGAACTCTTGGATTGAGTTTAGGCCTCGACCTTGATGAATACATGCAGCAATATTCAGATTGGCAGATGCAAATTTGCATCAGGAGGGAGGCACCATGAACTGGGATGACGCGCGGGTATTTCTCGCGGTGGAGCGCGAAAAAACGCTTCGTGGAGCGGCCAGGACGCTCAATCTCGATCAGGCGACGGTCGGCAGACGGATCGCGGCACTGGAACACGCGCTACGCGCAACGCTCTTCCTGCGCACATCCGACGGTTACGCGTTGACCGCCGCGGGCGAAGCCGCGCTGAGATCGGCGGAGAAGATGGAGCACTCCGCACACGAACTCGTCAGGCGGACTCAAGGAACGGATACGCGGCTCGCGGGCGATGTAAGAGTCACCAGCACCGACTCGATCGCGCTCGAATTCCTGCTTCCGGCTATAGAACGCCTGCACGCTGCGCATCCCGAAGTGCGCGTTCTGCTGGACACGTCGACACGCATGCTGAATCTCGCAAAGCGCGAGGCGGATATCGCGGTGCGTTCAGTGAGGCCGGAGAATCCCGATCTCGTCGCGCGTCGCCTTGCGCGCTGGCCGATGGCGCTCTTCGCATCGAATGCTTATCTGGAGCGGCATGGCAAGCCCGCCGCCGGCTCGGGTTTCGCGGGCCACGATCTTGTCGTCTATCAGGGAAGCTGGACCAATAACCGATCACCGGCGCTTGCGGGCGAACCGAACCATGCGGGGCGCATCGTATCGACCTTCAATTCAAGCCTCATGCTGCGCACCGCGATAAAGGCCGGCATCGGCATCGGCGAGCTTCCGATACATCTCGCCGAACACGACGGCCTCGTGCAGATAGGGCCTTCGTCCGCACGCGGGGCGGTCTATGAAATCTGGCTTGTCACGCACCAGGACCTTCGACATACCGCGCGCATCGCGGCAATGATCGACGGCATCGTCTCAGCGTTCGCAGATCATCGAACCCACTCGGCATGATCACGCCGGCGCATCACGAACATGAATGACGATGCATCAATAAAATAAACTTCATCAATGCCTCCGGCATCGCTACGCTGGCCCTACCTTCTCCACGGGCAAAGACTGCGATGGCGGAACTCTACCTTGTGCGACACGGGCAAGCGTCGCTTGGCTCCGAGCACTACGACCGGCTTTCACGAAAGGGCGAGCAGCAATGCGTGTGGCTCGCCGAGCACTTCGCGCAGAACGATCTGCAATTCGATCGCGTCGTGACAGGCACGCTACGGCGCCATGCGCAGACGCTCGATGCGATCCGCCGCACGCTGCCTGATCTGCCCGTCGAATGCGAAATTCTTCCTGGACTCGACGAGTACGATTTCCACGCGCTGTTTCGCGCGACGGGCGCTGAACATCGCCACCTTGTCGAATCCGCGGCCAGCGATCCGCGCGAGTTCTTCAAGGCCCTGCGCCAGGTGTTGCATCGGTGGGCCGAAGGCGAACTCGACGACCGCGTGCCCGAAACGTGGAGCGCGTTCCAGCAGCGTGTCGCCGCTGCGCGCTCGGCCATGCAGCAAGGCGGCGGGCAGCGCGTCCTGGCCGTCACCTCGGGCGGCGTGATCGGAGCGCTGATGCAGCAGGCGTTGCAAGCGCCGGCATCGACGGCCATCGCGCTCAACATGCAGATCCGCAACAGCAGCGTCACCCATTGCTTTTTCAACCGCGAAACTTTTCAGCTGTCGAGCTTCAATGTCGTCTCGCATCTCGACGGCCTGCAACGCCATGCGTTTCAGACCTACGGTTGAATCGCGTCCTCAAGTCCCATGATTCAGGCAGAAAAACCTATGACCAGCGAATCGACACGACCCGCTCTCGACGTAGACCGGCTCGTCCGTTACTTGCAGCAGCACGTTCCCGGTTTTCAGGGGCCCGTGGCGGCGACGAAGTTCGCAGGCGGCCAGTCCAACCCGACGTTCCTGCTCGATACGCCCGGCGGCCGCTTCGTCCTGCGACGTCAGCCGCCGGGGCAGTTGCTCAAGTCCGCGCATGCCATCGATCGCGAATTCCGCGTGCTGAGCGCGCTCGGCGAGACCCCTGTGCCCGTCGCGCATGCATGGCACTTGTGCGAAGACCGCGAAGTCATCGGCAGCATGTTCTATCTGATGAGCTACGAAGAAGGCCGCATATTCTGGAACCCCGCCCTGCCGGAGATCGATCGCGACGCGCGCCGCGACTATTACGAGTCGATTGTCGCGACACTCGCGACGCTTCACGACGTCGACGTCGATGCGGTAGGTCTCTCCGGCTACGGACGTCCTGGAAACTACTTCCAGCGTCAGATCGAACTCTGGACGCGGCAATACCGCGCCGCCGAAACAGAACGAATCGCGCCAATGGAAGCGCTGATCGCGTGGCTTCCCGCACATTGCCCCGCCGATACGCAACGTCCCTCGCTCGTGCATGGCGACTTTCGAATCGACAACCTTATCTTCGCCAGCGACGCGCCTCGCGTGCGCGCCGTGCTCGATTGGGAACTGTCGACGCTCGGCAATCCGCTTGCGGACCTCGCGTATTTCTCCATGTGCCTGCGCCTGCCGTCGACGGGAGATATCACAGGGCTGCGCGACCACGACCGCTCGGCGCTCGGCATCCCCGAGGAAGAGGAGATCGTTGCGCAGTACTGCGAACTGCGCGGCCTGCCCGGTATCGAGAACTGGCACTTCTATCTGGCGTTCAGCTTCTTCCGCCTCGCCTCGATCGCCCAGGGTGTCAAGTCGCGCGCCCTGCAGGGCAACGCTTCGAACGCGCGCGCATCCAAGGTGGGCGGGATGGTCGAGCCGCTCGCCAGTCTCGCCGTGGAACTGATCGCCTGAAGCACAACGTACATGACGCGCGATGCCATTCAACCCGAACCAAGGATACAAAATTGAGCACGAACCTCTTTGACCTCACGAGCCGGATCGCCCTCGTGACAGGCGCAAGCCGCGGCATCGGCGAAGCCATCGCAAGGCTCCTTGCCGAACAGGGCGCCCATGTGATCGTGTCGAGCCGCAAGCTCGACGACTGCGAATCGGTCGCGGCAAGCATCCGCGCGACCGGCGGCAGCGCCGAGTCACTCGCCTGCCACGTCGGCCGCATGGAAGACATCGCCGCGACGTTCGCTCATATCCACGAACAGCATGGCCGGCTCGACATACTCATCAACAACGCGGCAACGAATCCCTACTTCGGTCACATCCTGGATACCGATCTCGCTGCCTACAACAAGACTGTCGAGGTCAACATCCGCGGGTATTTCTTCATGTCGGTCGAAGCCGGAAAGCTCATGAAGAGCCAGGGTCGCGGCGCCATTGTCAATGTCGCCTCGGTCAACGCGCTGCAGCCCGGCGACATGCAGGGGATCTACTCCATCTCGAAGGCCGCAGTGGCTCACATGACAAGGGCATTCGCCAGGGAATGCGGGCCGCTGGGCATTCGCGTCAATGCCTTGCTGCCCGGTATCACGAAGACGAAATTCGCCGGCGCGCTGTTCGAAAACCGGGAGATCTACGACCGCCTCATCAACGAGATCCCGCTGCACCGTCACGGCGAGCCGCAGGAAATGGCCGGGACCGTTCTTTATCTCGTGTCCGACGCGGCCAGCTACACGAATGGCGAATGTATCGTCGTCGATGGCGGGCTGACGATCTAGTCAACCGCACAGAAGGAACTCATCATGAATTTTGCCAATAGCCCCAAAGTCGAAGACCTGCTGCGCCGCGTGCGCGGTTTCATGGACGAACATATCGTGCCGCGCCAGCGACAGTGGCTCGAAGAAGTGCACGCGGGCCAATACCCCGTCTCGTTCATGGAAGACCTCAAAACCACGGCGAAGGCCGAAGGCCTGTGGAATCTCTTCCTGCCGCATCTCAAGGACGGCGAGCCAGGCACTCGCCTCACGAACCTCGAATACGCCCCGCTCGCCGAGCTGATGGGCCGCGTCTCGTGGGCCTCCGAAGTCTTCAACTGCAGCGCGCCCGATACCGGCAACATGGAACTGCTTCATATGTTCGCCACGCCCGCGCAGCGCAAGGCCTGGCTCGAACCGCTACTGCATGGGCAAATCCGTTCGGCGTTCGCGATGACCGAGCCGGACGTGTCGTCCTCGGACGCGACGAACATCACGACTTCCATCCGGCGCGACGGCGACGACTACGTGATCAATGGGCGCAAGTGGTTCATCACGAACGCCGCCCATCCGAACTGCAAGCTTTTCATCGTCATGGGAAAGACCGATCCGGACGCGGAAAGTCATCGTCAGCAAAGCATGATTCTCGTGCCGGCGGGCACGCCCGGCGTGAGCATCGTGCGCAACATCACGGTGATGAATCACGTTTCTCCCGAAGGGCATTGCGAGATCGTGTTCACGAATGTCCGCGTGCCGGCGTCGAATCTGCTCGGCGAAGAAGGCGGCGGTTTCGCGCTCGCTCAGGCGAGGCTCGGGCCGGGCCGTATTCACCACTGCATGCGCTCCATCGGCGCGGCCGAGCTCGCGCTCGAACTGATGATCGAGCGCGCCGTAGACCGCAAGGCGTTCGGCAAGTTCCTCCATCAGCACGGCACGGTCGGCGAATGGATTGCGAAATCGCGCATCGAAATCGATCAGGCTCGCCTGTTCGTGCTGAAGGCGGCGTGGCTCCTCGACGAAGTCGGCGCGAAAGCAGCGCGCAAGGAGATTTCCATGATCAAGGCACTGGTGCCGCAGGTTTATTCGACGGTATGCGACCGTGCGATGCAGGTCTTCGGCGCGATGGGTCTGAGCCCGGACACGCCGCTCGCCGACCACTGGACCTGGGCCCGCGCATTGCGTTACGCGGACGGCCCCGATGAGGTCCACTTGCAAGCCATTGCGCGCATGGAAATCGCGCATGGCGAGCAACGGCTCGGCGCGACGGCAGCGTACCTGAGCATTCCGCCGCGAAACTGAAGCGTCGAGAATTCTGGCGAACGCATCTCCGGCGCCTCTCGCTTATGATGTCGTGCAAACGGAGACTGCGAGATGCGTTTGCCGAAGCTGGATCTGAACCTGTTCGTCGTATTCGAGTCGATCTATGAGAAGCGCAATCTGACTCGCGTGGCGGAGGCGCTATACATCACTCAGCCCGCGGTCAGCAATGCGCTTGCCCGCATGCGCAAGGCCTTCGATGATCCGCTCTTCGTGAGCACGCCATCCGGCATGGTGCCCACGCCGCTCACCGAAAACATCATCGGCCGCGTGCGCGAGGCGCTGCAACTGCTCGAGGCGAGCGCGTCCGAAGGCGACGTCTTCGTGCCGGGCACATCCAGGCGCACGTTTCGCCTGAGCATGCCCGATCTGACGGAAGCGGTTCTGTTGCCCTTGCTCGGCGAAGTGCTTCAGCAGCAGGCTCCCAGCATGAGCATCGAGAGCTACTTCACGCCGCGCAGCGAGGTGTCCTCCGCACTCGCGACGCGCAAGATCGACTTCGCAATCGACGTACCGCTCATTAACGACCCTCAATTGCGTCAGGCGTCGCTCGGTAGCGACCGCTATGCCTGCATGCTGCGGCATGACCATCCGTTCAGGGGCGACGCCTTGAGCATCGACGACTACCTGGCACTCGGCCATATCCAGGTATCGAGCCGCCGTCAGGGCAGCGGTCTGGTGGATGCGGAGCTAAGGAAGCTCGGCAAAGAGCGAAGGATACAAATGCGCGTGCAGCATTACATGGTTGCACCGCTCGTAGCCTTGCGCACCGACCTCGCGCTGAGTGCTCCCATGCAACTGCTGCAACGCCACGACGCGCGGATTCTCGAACTGCCCTTCCAGCTTCCGAGGCAGGAATGGCACCTGTACTGGCATCGCAGCAGCGAACAGGATCAGGCCAGCATCTGGCTCGGCGAAAAGATAATCGATATTCTGAGCGGCCCGGCGGCGACTCTCGATGTGCCGAAGCGCAAGCGCCGGGCCGGCAAGGCCCCGGCGTAGAACATCGTCCCTCAGGCGAGCGTTTGTAGCGTTCGGCAAGCAACGCTCATCGCGCTCAATGCTCGGCTGCCTTCAGCGCCAGGATGCCCGTCTGCGAGTAAAACTCCTGCAGCGCGAAGGCCTCGCGTTCGCGCTGCGCACGCGCGCCGCGATCCAGCATCGAGAAGAGCCAGATACCCGCGAACGCGAGCGGCACCGAGATCAGCGCCGGGTTGTCGAGCGCCACCGGCGCGTGCGCCTGATGCAGCACATCGACCCATACGGACTTCGAGAACAGCGTCAGCAGCACCGCGCAGACGAGTCCGAGACCGCCGCCCACAACCGCCCCGCGTGTCGTCATGCCGCGCCAGAATATCGATGACACGAGCACCGGGAAGTTCGCGCTCGCCGCAACAGCAGCGACGAGGCCAACCAGGAAAGCCACGTTCACGTGTTCGAAGAGAATGCCGAGCCCGATCGCCACGATGCTGAGCATAAGCGTCGAGATGCGTGAGATGCGCATCTCCTGCGCTTCGCTGCCTTTTCCGCGCGCGAGCCAGCAGGCATAGAGATCATGCGATACCGTGGTCGCGCCCGAGAGCGTGAGGCCCGCGACGACCGCGAGGATCGTCGCGAAGGTGACGGCGGCAATGAAGCCATAGAACAGATTGCCGCCCACGGCCTGCGCCAGCTTGACCGCGACCATGTTCGAGCCGCCGAGCAGATCGCGCGTGAGGTTGAAGTGTCCGTCCACCGCCGTCTTGAAGAACTCCGGATGTTGCGCGAGCAAGGTGATCGCGGAGAAGCCGATGATGAAGGTCAGCAGATAAAAGTATCCGATGAACCCGGTTGCGACGAACACGGACTTGCGCGCTTCTTTCGCACTGGGCACGGTGAAGAAGCGCATCAGGATGTGCGGAAAGCCCGCGGTGCCGAACATCAGCGCAATGCCGAGCGAGAGCGCGTTGAGCGGGTCCTTCAGCAGCTTGCCGGGGCCCATGATGCTCGCTTCGCCCGGATGAATCTCGACGGCGCGCCGGAACATCTCCTCCGGACTGAAGCCGAACTGGGCGAGAGAGATGACGGCCATGAACGTCGCTCCGCCCAGCAGCAGGACGGCCTTGATGATCTGCACCCACGTGGTGGCGGTCATGCCGCCGAAGAACACGTAGACCACCATCAGCGCGCCGACGATGACTTCGGCCATCCAGTAGGGCAAGCCGAAGAGCAACTGGATCAGCTTGCCCGCGCCGACCATCTGCACGACCAGATAGAAGATCACGACGACGAGCGAGGTGCTGGCAGTCAGCAGGCGGATCGGCGCCTGTTCGAAGCGATACGCGACGACGTCGACGAACGTGAATTTGCCGAGATTGCGCAAGGGTTCGGCGAGCAGAAACATCACGAACGGCCAGCCCACGAGAAACCCGATCGAATAGATGAGACCGTCGAAACCGAACACGAACACCATGCCGGAAAGGCCCAGGAACGAAGCCGCGGACATGTAATCCCCGGCGATGGCGAGCCCGTTCTGAAAGCCCGTGATGCCGCCGCCCGCGCTGTAGAAGTCCTTCGTCGTGCGCGTCCTGCGCGCGGCCCAGCGCGTGATGCCGAGCGTGACAAGCACGAACAGCAGGAACGTGCCGATCGCGACCGGATTCAGATCGACATGATCCGGCACGGGACCTTCGATGGATGAAGCATGAGCGAGCGCGGACATCGAGGCGAGCGTCGTGCCCTGAAGAAAACGACCGGGTTTCATGGGTCAGTCTCCTTGCGCGGCAGCGGCGATCAGCGCGCGCATCGACGGATCGAAGGCGCGGTTCGCACGCAGCACGTACCAGCCGGTCAGGCCCACGGCGACGAGAATGACGCCGACGCCCGCGACGATACCCATGCTCGTCGTGGCGCCCGCATACAGCGGATGCGCGAGCATGTGCGGCGCCAGCGCGACGAACAGGATGAAGCCGTAGTACGTGAGGATCATCAGCGCGGTCAGCGTGAAACTGAAGCGCCGGCGCGAGGCGACCAGCCGCCTGTATGCGGGGCTTGCCTTCGTCAGATCGATATGGATTTGCTGCATGGATGTCTCCCTCCTGTTTCAGGATGATGTTTCGAGTATCGGAACGGCCTCGATTGCAACGTATTCAGCGGCTGCCTTGAGCAGCTCTTGTTTTGAATCGATGTCCGACGCCGGCACGGCCACGCGGCGTCGATGAACACAGGTCAGCCGATTGCCACGCGCGCCAGCGCTTGCTGCATGTCGCGCTCGAAGCGATTCACGATGTCGGCGAGCGGTTCGATGCGGTCGACGAAAGCGAGCGACTGCCCGGCGGAGAGCAAGCCCTTGGACCAGTCGCCGGTGACGTAGGCGTCGCGGCCGATCTTGCCGGCGACGAATGGCATCAGATCCTGAATGGTCACGTTCGGGTTGCGCGCCTCGATTTCCATCACGGCGGCCGTGGTCTCGTTGCGCAGCGAGCGCACGGTGTTGCGCACGGAGTGCATGCACAGCTCGGTGTCCGTGGGTCCGGCTTCCACCAGACGGCGCTTGTAGTCATCGTGCGCCCAGATCTCCTCGGCCACGGCGAAACGCGTGCCGACGACCACGCCCGACGCGCCCATCGCGAGGGCCGCGGCAAGTTGCGAACCACGGCCGATGCCGCCGCCAATAAGGTAAGGGATGTCGAGGTGGCTCTCGGCCCACGCGGCGTTCACGAACGACCCGACCATGTCCAGGCCCGGATGCCCGCCGCATTCGGCGCCGACGATGGCGACCGCATCGACACCCACCGAAGCCGCTTTGACGGCAAACCGTACCGACGGCACCTTGTGAAGCACCTTCACACCGGCACTTTTCAGAAGCGGCATGAATTCCTGCGGATTGCGCCCGGAGGTTTCGACGCACTTCACGCCTTCATCGACGATGAGTTCGAAGACATCCCGCGTCTTCTCGCCGGGGACGAGTTTCGGGAGCATCGACACGTTGACGCCGAACGGGCCGCCTTCGCACAGGTCGCGGCAGCGGCGGATTTCGTCGCGCAACGCTTGCGGCTCGGGAAAGCTCGCCGCCGTGATGAAGCCGATGATGCCGGCGCGTGACGCGGCGGCGACATAGTCCGCATCGGCGAGCCACATGAGACCGCCGGCGACGATCGGCAGGCGTGTGCCGAACAGTTCGGTGACGGCGTTCGAAAAAACAGGCTGAGTCATGATATGTCCTTCCCGAACGCTCATACGATGCCTTCGGATTTCAGTCGCGAGAGTCGTTCTTCGGACAGCCCGAGCAGCGAGCGAAGAACGTCGTTGGTGCCTTCCCCGAGTTGCGGCGGCGCGCTTCGCACCGGCAGACGCGCACCGTCGAAGCGATACGGCGGCGCGAGCACGTGCGTTTCGCCTGCTTCGGGATGGCTGTACGTCGTCACGAGGCCGGCTTCTCCCGCGCGCTTCGACGTGAGCGCCTCGTGAAGGCCGAGCACTTCGCCGCACGGAATGCCGGCGCCTACCAAGCGCTCCAACAGCACTTGCCGCTTTTGCGTACCGATCGCGCGCCTGAGTTCGGGCACGAGCATGTCGCGGTTGGCAGCCCGGACGAGGTTCGTGCGGAAGCGGTCGTCATCGACGAGATCCGGGCGTTCGATCACCTCGCGGCAGAAGCGCTCGTACTGGCGGTTGGTGCCCACCGCGATCACGAGCGGCCCGTCCTGCGCGTCGAACACGCCGTAGGGCACGATCGACGGATGTGCATTGCCGTAGCGCGGCGGGTCGCCGTCGAGCTTCATCGATTCGAGTCCGCAGTACGAGGTGATCATCAGGCCGCAGTCGAAAAGCGCCATCTCGATGTGGCGTCCCTTGCCGGTCTTCTGACGCTCGAACAGCGCGGCGAGCACCGCTTGCGCGGAATACATCCCGGTGAACAGATCGACCGCGGCGATGCCGAACTTGAGCGGCGGCTGGTCCGCGTTGCCGTTCATCGCCATCAGTCCCGCCTCGCCCTGAACGACGATGTCGTAGCCGGGACGCGCCGCTTCCGGTCCGTGGCGGTCATATCCGGCGATGGACAGATAGATGAGATCGTCTCGTCCTTCCTTGAGCTGCTCGTAACCGAGGCCAAGCTTTTCCGCGCCGCCGAACTTGAAGTTCTGCAATACGACATCGCTTTGCTGCGCGAGGTCCCGCGCAATTTGCTGGCCTTCCGCCGTTTGCAGGTCGAGGCACACCGAACGTTTGTTGCGATTGACGCTGTTGAAATAGGTCGTCTCCGTCGCGCCGACGCGCAGGCCCCAGTCGCGCGTATCGTCACCGCGCGTCGGGTGCTCGACCTTGATGACTTCGGCGCCGAGATCGCCGAGCACCATCGCGCACCAGGGCCCCGCGAGCACGCGCGACAGATCGAGCACGCGCACGCCGGCGAGCGGTAAAGAAGAATGCATGTTTGACATGGCAAATTCCATACAAGATTAGGATGACGAATCGACGCCTAATCGGACTGCGCGACCGTCGCGAGACGCAAGGCAGCGAAATCGGCGGGCCGTTTGCCGAAGAAGGCATTGATGCCTTCGGCAGCTTCGTCATCGCCGAGCGACTCCACCATGTAACGCGCTTCGAGATCCAGTTGCGCATCGACGGTGTTCTCGCCCGCGCGACGGCACAGCGCCTTGATCCTGCCGATCGCGCGCTCGGGACCGGCGGCGAGCGTCCGGGCGATGCCGAGCGCTTCCGTGAGCGCGTCGCCCGGCTCCGCGAGGCGATTCGCCACGCCCAGCGCCTGCATGCGCTCGCCCGTCACGGGCTTGCCGGTCAGGCATAGCTCGGTCAGCAATTGTCGTGAGACGAAGTCGGCCAGAAACGCGGTCGCGCCGCCGTCGGGCGAGAGTCCGACCTTCACGTACGCAACCGAGAACGACGCATTGCGCGCCGCGACCAGCAAGTCGCACGCGAGCGCGATCGACAGGCCCGCTCCGGCGGCCGCGCCTTCCACGGCCGCGATCACCGGCTTGCCGCAGTCGCGGATCGCGCGGATCATGCCGTGCAGACTTTCGATGCCTTCGCGCCGCTCGGATGGCGTCATCGCGCGCCGTTGCGCGAGGCGATTCAGATCGCCGCCCGCGCAGAAGGTCGCGCCCACGCCCGTCAGCACGATCGCGCCGACGCTCGTATCGCGCTCTGCCTCGGCGAGCGCGGCCGGCAGCGCTTTGTACACTTCCGCCGTGAGCGCGTTACGCGCGGACGGATTGTTGAGGGACAGTACCTGCACCGCGCCGTCGCGACGCGCAAGAATGGGTTCGTTCATGGCTTCAGCTCCTGCCGAGAGTGATAAAACGTTCGAGATGGTGATCCTCGTCGCCGAGTTGATGGTCGATCATCACAAGGCGCTTGGCGTAATGGGCGAGCGGCAGCTCCCAGGTCATGCCGATGCCGCCGTGCATCTGGATGCACTCTTCGGCCACGCGCGTGCCGATGCGCCCGATCGTGTACTTCGCCGCCGACAGCGCACGCTCGCGCTCGATGCGACTCGCGCCCAGAGCAGCGGCCGCGTTGATGACCGCCGAACGAGCCTGCTCGATCTCCAGCAACAGATCGGCCATGCGGTGTTGCAGCGCCTGAAAGCTGCCGATCGGCACGCCGAACTGCTTGCGCGTGCGCAGATAATCGAGCGTGTATTCCTTCGCGACGTCCATCGCGCCGATCGCCTCCGCGCACAAGGCAAGCACGCCGGCGCCGATGCTGCGCTCGAGCGTCGCGAATCCCGCGTCCGGTTCGCTGAGCAACGCGTGATCGGCGATGCATACTCCGTTGAACCGCACCTCGGCGGCCCGTCCTCCATCGATCTTCGGATAGCCGCGCAGCTCGACGCCCGCCGCGTCACGGGCGACGACGAAGAGCGAGATGCCCTCTTCGGCATCGTTTGCGCCGCTCGTTCGCGCGGAAACCAGAAAGAAGTCGGCCGCTTCGCCTTGCTGTACGACGGCCTTCGTGCCCGTCAGCACCCAGCCGTTCGAACTGCGTGTCGCACGCGTCGATACGCGCGACAGTTCGTAATGCGAGCCGGCTTCGTCATGCGCGAGCGCCGCGACGGTGCGGCCCTCGACCATGCCCGCGATGAGCGCCTTGTGCGCTTCGTTGCCCGCATGAGCGAATGCATGGCCGGCCACCAGCGCGCCCAAGAAAGGCTCGACCACGAGGCCGCGCCCGAGGCTTTCGAAGACGACGGCGATATCGAAGCCATCGCCGCCGAAGCCGCCGTCGGCCTCGCTGAAGAGCGCGCCCACCACGCCCAGATCGGCCAAGCGCCGCCACATGTCCGCGTTGAAACCCGCATCGCGCATCGCAAGGCCGTACTGCTCGGCGACAAAACGGTTCAGCGTATCCGCCAGCATGCGGCGGTCTTCCGTGTGCTGAAAATTCATCGCGATCCCCTCACAGTCCCAGGATCATCTTGGAGATGATGTTCTTCTGGATTTCGTTGGAGCCGCCGAAAATCGACAGCTTGCGGTTGTTGAAGTAAAGCGCGGCGGCGCTCGCGGCGCCTTCCGGGCCGACGGGCGTTTCGTCGTAGCCTTCGTGCAGCGCTTCCTCGATGAACGGCTGCGCATACGGACCCATCGCGCGCCGCATCAGCGACGAGATTTCCTGCCGGATCTCGGTGCCGCGAATCTTGAGCATCGAGCTTTCCGCGCCGGGCACGCCGCCGCCCGCCACTGCGGCGATCACGCGCAGGTTGGTCGTCTTCATGTTCGCGAGGTCGATCTCCACACGCGCCATGCGTGCCGCGAAGGGCGGATCGTCGGCGAGCGGACGGCCGTGGCGCTTCAGCTTCGAGGCGATGCGCCGCAAGCGCGCCAGCGCCGCAACCGAAAACCCGACGCCCGCGATGTTCGTGCGTTCGTAAGTCAGCAGATATTTCGCGACCGTCCAGCCCCGGTTCTCCTCGCCCACGAGGTTGGCTGCGGGCACGCGCACGTCGGTGAAGAACACTTCGTTGATCTCATGCTCGCCTTCGAGCGTGATGATCGGACGCACTTCGACGCCCGGACTGTTCATATCGACGAGCAGGAAGCTGATGCCCTCCTGCTTGCGCACGTCGGTTGCCGTGCGCACGAGGCAGAAGATCATGTTCGCGTGCTGGCCGAGCGTGGTCCACGTCTTCTGGCCGTTGACGATGTAGTGCTCGCCCTGTGCATCGATGCCGCGCACCGCGCTCGTCTTCACGGACGCGAGATCGGAGCCCGAGCCCGGTTCCGAATAGCCTTGGCACCACCAGTCGGAGCCATCGAGGATGCGCGGCAGCCAGAAGGACTTCTGCGCCTCGCTGCCGTACTTGATGAGCACGGGCCCGAGCATGTTCACGCCGAAGGGCACGATGCGCGGCGCGCCCGCGAGCGCACATTCGTTTTCGAAGATGAACTTCTGCACGGCGCTCCATCCCGGCCCGCCATACTGTTCGGGCCAGTGGTTCGCGAGCCAGCCCTGCTCGTTCAGGATGGCGTGCCACTCCGCCATGTCGGTGCGCGTGAGGCGCAGACCGCCGCGTACCTTTGCGGATAGCCGCGCCGGCAGCTTCTCCTCGAGGAAGCGCACGACGCGCGCGCGAAAGGCTTCCTCGTCGGCGTTGAATTTCAGATCCATGACGTCGTGTCTCTCAGTAGATTTCGAACAGCCCGGCGGCGCCCATGCCACCGGCAATGCACATCGTGACGACGGCGTACTTCACGCCGCGACGGCGGCCTTCGATGAGCACATGTCCCGCGAGGCGTGAACCTGTCATGCCGAACGGATGACCGATGGAAATCGCGCCGCCGTCGACGTTGAGACGTTCCGACGGGATTTCGAGTCGCTGCTGGCAGTAGAGCGCCTGCGATGCGAACGCTTCATTGAGTTCCCACAGGCCGATGTCGTCCACCGTGAGACCGTGACGCGCAAGCAGCTTCGGCACGGCGAGCACGGGGCCGATGCCCATCTCGTCCGGCTCGCAACCCGCGACCGCGAGACCGCGGAATGCACCTAGAGCGGTGAGGTTCGCGCGCTCGGCGGCTTTGGCTTCCATCATCACGCAGGCGGATGCGCCGTCGGACAGTTGCGACGAGTTGCCCGCCGTGACGAACTTGTCCGGGCCTTTGACGGGAACGAGACTCGCGAGCGCTTCGCAGGTCGTGCCGGGGCGGTTGCAGGTGTCTCCGGAAACGGTCACCTCGCGGTATTTGACGGCGCCCGTTGCCTTGTCGGTGACGGCCATCGTCGTCGTGACGGGCACGATCTCGTCGGCATAGCGCCCGGCGAGCTGAGCTTCCTCCGTGCGCCGCTGGCTCTGCGCCGAGAAACGATCCTGCGCTTCGCGGCCGATGCCGTAGCGACGCGCAACGATATCGCCGGTGTCGATCATCGCCATATAGACCTCGGGCTTGTGTTCGACGATCCACGGATCGAGGCCGCTCACGCCGTCCTCACGGGTGCGCAGTCCCGAGATGCTCTCGACGCCGCCCGCGATGATCGCCGGCGCGCCATCGACGACGATGCGGCCCGCCGCCATCGCGATCGCCTGCAGGCCGGACGCGCAGAAGCGGGTGATGGTCGTGCCCGCGATCGACAGCGGCAGGCCCGCGCGGATCACGGTCTGGCGCGCGATATTGCGGCCGGTGATGCCTTCCGGATAGCCACAGCCGAGGATCGCGTCCTCGATCATCGACGGATCGACGCCCGAACGCTCCACGGCGGCGCGCACCGCGAACGACGCGAGCGTGGGACCGGGCGTGATGTTGAACTCGCCGCGATGCGCCTTGGTCAGCGGCGTGCGCGCGGTAGAAACGATGACGGCTTCTCGCATGCGTAGTAATCCTAAGTCAATGAAAAAAATAAAGCGCCGAACGAATCATGCGGACTGGTTGAGGCTCGCAAGCGTTTCGCCCTGTTCGACGAGCCCGACGATGAGCGGCGACGGTTTCCAGAAGATCGGGGCCTCTTGCGCGAACTCGCGGATATCGGCGAGCACCTTCGCGAGGCCGATGCTGTCGGCATATTTCATCGGACCGCCGCGATGACGCGGGAAGCCGTAGCCGTATAGAAACGTCACGTCCACGTCGAGCGGACGCAGCGCAATGCCTTCATGCACGACGTTCGCCCCTTCGTTGATCATCGCGGCCATGTAGCGGCGGATGATCTCGTCGTCCGTGAAAGCGCGCGGCGCGATGCCGGCGCGCTCGCGCTCGGCGTCGATGATCGCCTCGACTTCGGGATCGGGCACGCCGCTGCGCGCGCCATCGGGATACAGGTAGTAGCCGCGTCCCGTCTTCTGACCGAACCAGCCGCGTTCGCAGATGCGATCGGCGATCTGCACGTAGCGCGCTTTCGGATCGCGCATGGCGGCGCGGCGCTTGCGCGTGGCCCAGCCGATATCGCCACCCGCGAGGTCCGACACCTGGAACGGTCCCATCGGAAAACCGAACTCGCGCAGCACGCGGTCGATCTGGTAGGGCGAAGCGCCGTCTTCCATCATGTGATCGGCGGCCGCGCGATAGGTCGCGAGCACTCGATTGCCGATGAAGCCGTCGCACACGCCCGCGCGCACCGGCACCTTGCGCAGCTTCTTCGCCAGTTCGAATGCGGTGGCGACCACGTCGGCGCTGACGTGCGCGGGCACCACGACTTCCAGCAGCTTCATGACGTTCGCCGGCGAGAAGAAGTGCAGGCCCACGACATCCGCGGGGCGCGAAATGCTCGCGGCGATCTCATCGATGTCGAGATACGAGGTGTTGGTCGCGAGCACCGCGCCCGGCTTGCAGACGCGGTCGAGCTCGGCAAACACGGCCTCTTTGACGGCCATGTCTTCGAACACCGCTTCGATCACGAGATCGGCCGCGCCCAGCGCATCGTACGATGTGCTGCCGCTGAAGCGCGCGAGGACGGCGGCCTTGGTCTCGGGTGTCATGCGGCCCTTCGCTATCAGTGCGTCGTAGACCTTCTCGACATGCGCACGGCCCCGCGCCAGCGCCGCGTCGTCACGCTCGATCATCGTGACCGGCAGACCCGCGTCCAGCACGGCCACTGCGATGCCCGCGCCCATCGTGCCGCCGCCCACCACGCCCACGCTCGCGATCGCGCGCGGCTTGGCATCGCGCGTTTCGGGCGCCTTCAGCACCTCGCGTTCCGCGAAGAAGGCATGGACCAGCCCCGCGCGTTGCGGGCTGTCGAGACATTGCAGGAAGAGTTGACGCTCGTGGCGCAAGCCCTCGTCGAAGGGCGATTCGAGCGCCGCGCGCACGGCGTCGACGATCCTCAGCGGCGCAAAGAGTCCGCGCGATTTCTTCGACGTCTCGGCTCGCGCCACGTCGATGGCCGCGCGGCTCGCGACATGATCGGCAAGACCGTTCGCGTCGCGCGTCCGGCGCGCCGGTGCACGCGCGGCCAGCAATGCCCGCGTATAGGCGAGGCCTTCGGTCAGAACATCGTCGCCTTCGCCGATTCGATCGACGAGCCCGATTGCGTGGGCTTCCTTCGCGCCCAAATGACGGCCGCTCAACATCAGATCGAGTGCGGCTTTCGCGCCGACCAGACGCGGCGCGCGCTGCGTACCGCCCGCGCCGGGCAGGAGGCCGAGCGTCACTTCGGGCAGGCCCAGCTTTGCATCGGCGAGCGCGATACGGTAGTGCGCCGCGAGCGCGATTTCCAGACCGCCGCCAAGCGCCGCGCCCCGGATCGCCGCGACGACAGGCTTGCCGCAGGCTTCGATCTGGTTGCACACATCGGGCAGCGACGGCGGCAGCGGCGCTTTGCCGAACTCGCGGATATCCGCGCCGGCGATAAAGTTGCGACCGGCGCCGATGAGCAATACGGCATCGACGGCGGCATTCGTTTCGGCGGCCTCGATTGCAAGTTGCAGTTCGTATCGCACGTTCGCGCCGAGCGCGTTGACGGGCGGGTTGTCGATGGTCACGACGAGGATGCGGCCGCGCAATTCCTGCGTGACGACGTCTGCAGACACTTCCGGGGTCATCGCCCTTGTCTCCGTATATTTGGTGTGAGGCGATTGTGGAATGCAGTGTTGGCCTTGACAATCCAAGTGGCAGTTGACGAACTGTTAACTGAAAATTGACATCGATGACCGCGCGGCCATCGAAGGAGAAGCCTGAACTCAGGTCCAGGTCTGCGCGAGCGCGGTGATTTCGGTGCGCAGATAGTCGATCAGCGCCTGTGTCGCCGGCGAAGGAAAGCGGTTGGGGAGCGTCACGATATAGAGCGTGTTCAGCGGACCCGCGACACGATATTGAGGCAGGATGCGCAGCAGTCCACGTCCCGCGGGCGCATACGGCACATAGGCCGGAAGAAGCCCCACGCCCATGCCCGCACATACCGCCTCCGCAAGAAACGGAAAGTCGGACGACTGCAGCGCGGGCTGCATGGTGATGGCATGGACGTCGGCTTCGTCCTGCCGATGCGTGAGCGTCATCGTGATCCGCCGGTCCGGATGCGGCGCCGCGACCAGCGCCAGCCTTTCGAGATCCGCCGGCGATTCGATCGGCCCATGCTTGCCGACATAGTCCGCCGACGCGTACAGGCTCCAGTCGAACGAGCAGATATTGCGCGCCACGCAATCGAGCGGCGGCGTCCTCGTGATCCGCAACGCGACATCCACTTCGGACGCGATCAGATCCTCGATGCGGTTGTTGAACGTCACGTTCAGCGTGATGCCCGGATGCGTGTGCGCGAAGTCGAGCAGCTTCGTTCCGATGAACATTCTCCCGAAGCCCGTCGGCACGCTGACGCGCACACGGCCGGTCAGCGACTGCCCGAGATTGTCGATCGATGCGCGCGCCGCGCCGAGGTCCTCCAGCATGCGTCGCCCGCAGTCGTAGAGCGTGTGGCCGGCCTGCGTGAGTTCGAGGTTGCGCGTCGAGCGGCGCAGCAGTTGCGCGCCGGTTTCGCGCTCCAGCAGCTTGAGCCGCTGACTGATGTTCGCGCGCGTCATGCCGAGCTTGCGCGCGGCGTCGCTCAGGCTGCGCGATTCGACGATCTCGACGAACAGGCCGATGAGGTTCAGGTCCATGAGGAACGTTCCGTCGTCTGACTCTCTGACCGATGCTTCACGGCTTCAGCGCTTGCCGCGTCGCCCGTCCAGTGCAAAGTTCCTGAGAAGCGTCCGCCGGCTCGCCTCCAGTATTTCCTCGCCGAGCGCCGGATTCGCGCCGCCGATCGCCCGCGAGAGGATCAGCGCGCCAACCATCTCGCTATAGAACGCGAGTGCTTCGCTGCGGGCTGCGTCGTGTTCCGCGCCTACGCCGCGCTGCTCTGCGATGAGCGCGGTCAGCGTATCGATCATCGTTTCGAAGCCGCTGGCGAAGTGCGACCGCGCTTCGGGGCCGAGGCGGCGCACGTCGGCGGTCAGTCCGGCCACCGCGCAACCCTGCTCGATGTCGCCGCAATGCGAGCCGGACAAGTAAAAGTCCAACTGCCGCTTCAGGCGGTTGCCGCCGCGCCCGATCGGTGCGTCGATGGCTTCCTTCAGGTTGCGATTGGCCTTGTCCATCGCGTTCGCCACGACCGCGGCGGCCAGCGCTTCCTTCGATTCGAAGTGGTTGTAGAAGCCGCCCTGAGTGAACCCCGCGGCCTTCATTAACGCACTCAGCCCGACGCCGTCGATCCCGTGCTCACGGAACAGCTTCTCCGACGCCGCGATGATCGCCTTGCGGTTCTCCGCCGCCTGCTGTCTCGAAACGCCCATCGTCCATGCTCCGCATCGTTCTCCGTTCGATTATATCGCCCTTGAAAAAATACAATGTCGATCACCATTGACCGGTATCGACGCACGCGATCGTGTATCGCAACGTATCTGCGGCTCATGCAGATACGCACGCTTACTCAGCGCGTCGCTTTTCGACACGTGCGGGATACGTTCGCACGCTTCAATAAGAACAGCGGGCACTTCGTTTCAGAACGAGCAGCCTGAAACAATCAGCGAGCGTGGCGCATATCATCTGAAACTCATCAACGCTTCGAACTCTGCACATGTATGTATGTGCGTGTACACAAGCAGAAGTTGACACGAAAAACTCATCTGGACCCGATCGGCCGATTCTCGTAACGGGCGCTGCCGGCGCGATGGGTGTCATCGGCAATACGTGAATCGCTTAATTTTCATCAGGAGTTCTCATGTTTGACAACAAGACCGTTCCCCCGTCTCCCTCACGCCGGCGTTTCGTTGAGGTCGCAGCGGCCGGTGTCGCGGCGGTATCGCTGAGCCGGCTGGCTTTTGCCGAAACGAATCCGTCGATTGTTTCAGTCACGAAGGCGGCGAACGGCGACAACGACGCCATTCGTCCGCTTCGTGTGCACGTACCCGAGGCGCAACTCTCCGATCTGCGTCGACGTATCAGAGCGACGCGATGGCCCGAACGCGAAACCGTGTCCGACGATTCTCAAGGCGTGCCGCTCGCGATGATGCAAGAGCTTGCGCGTCATTGGGCCACGGATTACGACTGGCGCAAGGTCGAAGCGAAACTGAACGGTTATCCGAATTTCGTGACCGAGATCGACGGACTGGACATTCACTTCATCCATGTTCGTTCGAAGCATGAGAACGCCATGCCGCTCATCGTGACGCATGGATGGCCCGGTTCGGTGATCGAGCAGTTCAAGATCATCGATCCACTGACCAATCCCACGGCACACGGCGCGAGTGCATCGGATGCCTTTCATCTGGTCATTCCGTCACTGCCCGGCTATGGATTCTCGGGCAAGCCGACGCAAACCGGCTGGGGCCCCGAACGCACCGCACGCGCCTGGGTGACGCTCATGAAGCGGCTCGGATACCAGAAATTCGCGGCGCAAGGCGGAGATCTGGGCGGTGTCGTCGCGAACGTGATGGGCAAGCAGGCGCCGCCTGAATTGCTCGGCATCCATGTCAACTTCCCGGCGACCGTTCCCGCCGATATCGCCAAGGCGCTGCAAGCCGGCGATCCGCCGCCTGCGGGCCTCGACGATGAAGAGAAGCACGCGTACGACCAGCTCGCCAGCGCCGCAAGGAAGCGCCGCGCATACGCGCTGGAAATGGGTACGCGCCCGCAGACGCTGTACGGTATCGCGGATTCGCCCATCGGTCTTGCGGGCTGGTTGCTCGATCACGGAGACGGTTACGTGCAGCCGGCGGCAGCGCTGACGTCGGCGGTGTTCGGGCGCACCGTCAACGGCGAATCGTCGGGAGCGATGACGCGCGACGACGTGCTCGACGACATCACGCTCTACTGGCTGACGAACACCGGCGTCTCGGCCGCGCGTTTCTACTGGGAATCGCACTTCAACTTCATCGGCGCGGCCGACGTGTCGGTGCCCGCTGCAGTCAGCGTATTTCCGCGCGAGAACTATCAGGCGCCGCGAAGCTGGACAGAACGCGCGTACCACAACCTCATCTGTACAACCGGCTCGACAAGGGCGGCCACTTCGCGGCGTGGGAACAGCCGGATCTCTTCGCCGGGGAAGTCCGTTCGGGGTTGAGGTCGCTGCGCACTTAGACAGGCGCGCTCGTCGACCGACGTGCCGCTCGGATGCCCGCGCAGGGGAGCCGAGAACAAGGCCCGGCGCACCGATCGTCCAACGCGTTGCACGCAGCGTCCGGCGCCAGCGCCTTGTTTCGCGCGCCCGGACGGCTAAGCTGCGATACATCCCGCAAGGAGACGACGACGATGACCACGACGCGATCCCGCATGACCCGCGACAACGCCGACCCGAAAGCGGTCGAAGTCTTTCCGTTGACGTCATCGGACCGGGACGCCCTTCCCGCGCTACATGCGACGTTCAGGCATCTGTGGTCCGGTACGCTCGCGAAGACCGCGCCGCGCGTCGCGTACGATGCGTTCTTCGCGATGACGCCGCCATCGCCCGACGTGACGTTCCATCCGTCCACGGACGCAGCCATTCCGGGCTGGATCTGCGTGCCGGACAAGCGCGTGGACGATCAGGCGCTGCTCTATCTTCACGGCGGCGCATACATGATGGGCACGGCGCCGGCGTACCGCGGCTTCGTCAGCCAGATCGCGTCGCGCGCGCGGCGCACGACGTTCATCCTCGAATACCCGCTCGCGCCCGAAACCGCGTTGCCCGGTGCGCTCGATCTCGCCTCCGGAGCGCTCGAACGGCTGCTCGGCATTCATGGCAAGGTCGGTGTCGTGGGGGACTCGGCTGGCGGCGGTCTCACGTTGGCAACGCTCTCGCGAGTCGCGAAGGTATCGGCGGCGGTCGTGTTTTCACCGTGGACCGATCTGACCTTGAGCGGGCCGAGTGTCCGCGAACGCGCATCGAGAGATGTGCTGCTCGACGAGACCAATCTTCGCGAGGCCGCACGCGGCTATCTCGGCTCGGTTGCATCCGACGATCCACGCGCGTCTCCCCTGTTCGATATTCCCGATGCGCTGCCGCCGCTGCTCGTCCAGGTGGGCTCGGAGGAAATTCTCTACGACGACGCCTCGCGCTATGCGCAAAAGGCGTGTGCTGCGGGCCACGCCATCACGCTGCAGGAATGGATGGGCATGGACCACGTGTTTCAGCAGAACGTCGAGCGCCTGGAAGCCGCGCGAGAAGCGCTCGATCAGACCGCCGCTTTTCTGGACGAACACATGGGAAGATGATCGCCCCGGGCATTGTTATGAGATCTTGCGTCGCGCTCGTGGTCGATTGCAGGCCAATACCGTGCACCTTCAAGGCTGCTGCACACGGCTCCACGACGCATCAGGATCGAACTCGGTCAGCGGCTTCGCCGACGCGCCGCGATTCTTTTGATACACGACACCGTTGTTGTTGACCACAAAAGTCATCACCCCGCTTGAGCCATATTGCGCCGGATACGCGGCCATCGCGAAGCCCGCCAGCATGCGCCCGTTGATGATGTACGTGAAAGGACCGCCCGCCGCGTGCTTTCCCTGTCGCGTGAGAATGCGGAAGTAATAGCCGTGATACGCGTCGCCCGGGTTTCGATCCTTGAGATAGTTCGCGCTTGCTGCGATCAGCGGCCCGAACGGACTCGCCTCTTCACCCTTCGATTCATCCGCAGGCCAATACAGCCCGTCACGCTTGCCTGGCGTGCTGCCGAGCTTGCGCGCGTATTGCAGCACGCCATCGCCCACACGGTCGCGCGTCGCGTACTCGCGTTGCGCATCGACATACGCGCGCATCACCTTGATGGCCTCGCGCTCGTTCGCGCCGATGCGCCGGTCCAGCACTTCCTGCTCACCCTCTTCGGTCGCGAAGCGCCACGCGCCCTGCGTGCGGACGAGCGGAATCGGCATGGGCCACGCTTCATCGCCGATACGCAGAACGCGGCGGTCCGGCGACGTTGCCTCCAGCATGTGATACGCATTGAACTCGGCGAGCGCATTGGCACGCAGCTCGCGGTTCTCGGCTTCGTCCGGCGTCACGACGAGTTCCTTGTGCGCATTGCCGAAGATGGCGATGAGCGCGGCGTCGTCGTTCGACTTGAGCGCCTGTTCCAGTGCGCTGACGGCTTCTTCCGGTGTCCTGAACGTCTCCTGATCCCCGGCGGCGTGAACGCGCAAGGGAACGATGAGCATCGCGATGATCGCGCATGCGACGAATCGACGAGACGTGCTATTCATGAAGCGTCTCCTATCGGCGACCGCCGCGGCCGCCTCCGCCAAATCCACCACGCGCGCCGCCCGAAAAGCCACCCTGAAAGTTGCGTCCACCTTGCCCGCCCGACATCGACTGCCGGCTCGCCGCGCCGCGCGCGCTGTCCGCTCTCGCGCCTTGGGCGGACCCGTAGCCGCTGAACGCGTCGCCGCCCCGTCCCTGAAGGTTGCCGGCGCTCTGTGCGCGTGGCGACTGCGCGGTCGTCGGGGTTCGCGCGCCGGCGCGAGATGGCGCATCGCCCACGCGTTGCGCCGATGCGCGTGTGCTCGCGCCCGATACCTGTCCAGGCTTCTTTTCCGAGCGCCACTGGGTCGAACGCTGAGACGCAGAGGTTCCGTCCGCCGAGCGGTTCGCAGCGCGATTGCTCAGTTCGTTCTTGACCTCGGCCCGGTTGACGTTGCCTTCGCGGTTGATGTTGATGGTGTTGTTGCCGCCCTCGTAGTGCGACACGTAGTGCCCGCCGTTCCACGCCGCCGTGATCGCGGCGCCCCAGATGAGGCCCGTCGCGAATGCCGCGCCCGGTGCGTAGGGATAGTAGTAGACCGGATAAGGCGCTGGCCAGTAGGTATACACCGGCGTCGGGCTGCTGATGACGACCGTCGACGGGTTGTACTGCGGCACGTAGATGACCTCGGGATTCGAAGGAACGATCTTGATGACTTCCTTCTCGACCACCACCGTCTGCTTGTCGTCCGTCTTGAGATTGCCCACCGATTGAGTCTGACGCCGGAAACGCTGCACGGCCTGCAACACGGCGCTTTGATCCGTCACCACGGCTTCGCCGAGCGCCACGGTCCAGTCGAGGTTGGTGCTCATTGTCTTGAGCACTTCGGGGTAGTTCAGCAGCGCCTTGATCGGATCCTGCCACGCTTCGTTGACCGGCAAGTCCTTCTCGGTTTTTCTGCGATCGAGAAACCGGTCTGCCTGCACCACTTCGACCGGATAAGTCGATGCAGGAAGAATGATCGCGACAAGATCGTCGGGATAGAGTGCAATCGGACCGACGAGCGCATCCAACGAACCCGACTCCATCGCGACGGGTTGCGCACGTGCTGCCTCCGACGCCTGAGCCACGGTTTGCGTGCCGCTTGCGGCAGATGTCGGAGCGACCGTTTGCGCACCGCTTTCCGGTGGCGTTTGAGGAACTGCGCACCCGCCTGCACACAGCGCGGATGCGATGACCATCACGCTAAAGCACTCACGCATGTCCAGCACCACCAGGATTGGCTATACCGCGCGTGTTCCAGAGCCCGGGTCGTTACAGGGCCGTCTCGGTTCCAAAGAACATCGGATTGCAGTTGCCCTTTCACGCAGCGATCATTGCGCAGTCGCACCACCATGTGCTGCCGCGATGGCCGCGTCGCGCTCTTTGGCGGCTTCCGCCTTCTTGTGGTCGTAGACTTTCTTGGCCGCTGCGACCTTCTGGTTATATTTCTTGTTGGCTGCGGAGACTTCCATTCGCACCTTGACGATTTCGTCGTTATGCGCGGGCTGAGCCGCGCCCTGATCGGTTTGTGCCCACGCATTCGTTGCGAACGCGATCGACATCAGCATTACAGCTCCTTTGAGACGATTCATGGCTACCTCCTCTCTTTGATTGCTATCGACGCTTCACGGAGATATGAGGTGTGCCGGCCGTTCCTCTCCGCGCGAACTTTTCCAGGAACGACAACGCGGTATAAACCGCACGCTGCTCTGCTCACAGTATGCGAACTCGTTCGTGAATTCAAGCAACCTGATCAGATCGATGTGGGCCCAGACGATGATGGAATTGCCGATCAACCGCGCCCGTTGGCCCCGGTTTCAGTGCAGGTCATTGAAAGGCATAAGCGATCCCGACGCCGTATGTAAGTTGATTGCGCGTGCCACGCTGCGTCACGATGGGGCTCGCTGCCGAATCACCCATCAGGCGCTGGTAGTAGACCATCGCGCCCGCGTACCATTTCGGGCTGACTTGAAAGATACCGGCGATCCAGCCGGTAATCTGATTGAGGCCGCCTCCGGGATTGAAGACCGGTAATCCGCTCTTCTGGGAGTCCTCGGATGTCACGCCGTAGTAGGTTTCGTTGAAGCCGCCGCTCACCCATGTCGCACCGAGTCCGCCGCCGATGAACACGCGCGAATGCAGTGGAAGCCATGCGCTCGTATTCAGCGTGGTGCGCGCACCCGTGTAGACGGAGCCGGCATTCGTGACGACGGTAATCTCCCCTCGCAAGCGGAACGGCACATCGCCGACGTGACTGTATTCGTAGCCGACGTATCCGCCCCCTTCCACCGTGGTGGAGACGTCGTGAACCTGCGACACGACCGCGTCATCGACATTCCGTCGTCCCAGACGAAGCGCCAGCGCCGGACCCCACTGAAATCCGGTAAGACTCCCGAAGTTGTATTGCGTATATGTTCCGTACCACTCGAACAGGTGGCCACCGCTCGTCACGTATCGCATGCCAGGAAGCACACCGACGATGCGATCCTTGCCGCCCGCATACTCGGTGGTCGAACCGATTCCCGCGCCAAAGAAATTGGGCAATGCGTTTGAAAAATCGATCGGGCTTGCGCAGGCGCTGCCTACGACAAGCGAGAAGCATGCTCCGGTGATCGCTTTGCATCGTTTCACGGGTGCGCTCTCCGGTCGATATGAGCCCGTCTGCCTGGCAGTATTTCGATTTCTTGATCAATCGAATCATCGTGCTGCTTACCGCTATGCGTCGTCGTTGCAAAAGCCGATTCACAATGAACGAGGATGCAGCTATCTTGATGCACGCACCACATCCAAGATGTCTCGACTCGTCCTCCGGAACTCACATCATGTTCGCTCGCAACCTCAGGCTTACCGCGTTGGTCACTGCGATGCTCGTCTGCTCCTGGCCGGACGTGTCGTTGGCAACGGAGCAGGCGCAGCAACGTCGCGCCGGTCGCGACGTTCGTCAGGATACGCGCCAGGACTCCCGGCACACCAAGCAGGACTGCCGCGCCGCCAACCAGCAATCGAACGCGCATTGCCGGCACGACAAGCGGCAGACGAAGCAGCACGGGCGTCAAACCGCAAGAGACATCAAATACTGATTACGCGAGACGCGGTCAAGTCGAACGTGCGAGTCTTGCGCCATCAGCCGCTGCGAGGTCGATCGAAAACTTGCAGCATCAGGCACGCGTACAGGCTGACCGCAAGAAAAAGCCCCATGCGCACCGCGAACGCCGTATAGACGTCCTTGCCCGCGATGCTGTCCTGTACTGACTGGCCCAGCAGGATGATCATCGTGATGAAGCCGTTCAGCCAGACGCCCGGCGGGTAGCGCGTCATCCTGATGCCGTAGAGCCTGCGCCCGATCATCAAACCGAACAGCAGCATCCACAGGAAGAACATCCACAGGTTCACCGAGAGTTTCAGCGCGAACCAGAACAGGATCGCGAGCAAGCCGCCGAGCAATGTCGAGCCGATGAGCTCCCGCGCCGCGCCGCGTGCGGTCGTGGTGCAACTCTGTCTGCCGAGGCTGACCGACTTCATGATGATCGGCATATAGCTCGCCGGGTCGGTCATTGCAAGGAGGTACGCCGGCATGACCACGAGCGCGGCGCGAAGTGCAATGCGCGCGGCCTGATCGGCGGACACGGCTCTCGCGGCAGGCGGGGGGCGCGCGTTCGCGCTCTCGGGAAACAGGCCGTGCATGAGCGCCGACACCAGCAACGCGAGCAGCAGCCCCTTCACCAGCGCGCCGACGACCGTTGCGCCCACCTGGAAGTCGGCGGTGCCGGCCGCGGAGATCATCGTGAGCCCTGCCACCAGAAAGGTCGCGACGAGGTTGTTGCCGCCGCGCACCCCGTAGAGGAACGCGACGAAGAGCAACAGGCCGACGAGCAACACACCGGCGAGCGCGTAATGACGAAGCAGCGGGACGAGCAGCAGGCCGCTACCGGTAGTCAGCATCACGACCAGCGCCAACATCGCGGCTGCCCTGAACGACATCGGCCGGTTCTGCGTCGCGAGCAGAAAGACCGCGAACACCGGCGCGATCACGGGAATCGGGAAATCGAACGCGAAGCTGATCGCGAGGCACAGCGCCGTCCCGGTCGCCATGCGCAGCGTGCGACGGCCGGGAAGCTGGAGCGTGTTTTCCATCGGCGTGCTCAGTAGACGTACGCCAGCCAGCTCATCACGCGCAGGAACATGCGGCCAAGCGGATTGAGCGGATTGCCCTGACTCGGAAACGCCATCACCTCGGCCTGCCCGCCGACACGCATGTTGTAGAGGCGCGCACGCTCGTCCTTATCGAATTCGACGATCACCGGAAAGCGCTGCGCCGGCCGCAGCCAGTCGCGGCTTGTCTGTACGGAAGGCAGACTGCCGGGCGGCGTGCTTTGTCCCACACTCACGCCGAACCCGATGCTGCGAATCCGCCCATTGAAGACTTCGCCCGGCAGCGCATCCAGCACGATCGCCACAGGCGTGCCGGGCCTCAGGCGGCCGAGATTGTTTTCGGTCATGTCCGCGCTGATCCACACATCGCGGATCGCGATCAGCGTCATCACCGGCTTGCCTGCCGATGCGAACTGGCCGACTTCCGTGCCGAGATCGGTGATGACGCCGCCGGTTCGCGCCCTGATGCGCGTGTTGGCGAGATCGAGGTCGGCCTTCTGGAGCGCCCCGGCCGCGCTGCGCAACTGCGCGTTCTCCGCCTCGATGCCGCCCTGCTGTTCGCGTGCACGCTCGACTTCCGCACGCGCCGCGACAACCTGACTCTGAGCTTGCTCGTAAGTCGCTCGCGCCACTTCGAGGCGCCGCAGCGAGATCGTGCCTTCGTCCTCGCGATACAGCCGTTCGAGCCGCTCGCTGTCCTGCCGCGCCTTGACCTCGTTCGCGATGGCCGCGCGCAGCGACGCACGCGCCGAATCGATGCCGGCCGTGCTTGCACCGATCTGCCTGCGCATGGTTTCGAGATCGGCGCGCGCGCGATCGGCAGTGATGCGGTACTGCTCGCCGTCGATTTCGAAAAGCACGTCGCCTGCGTTGACCTCCTGATTGTCACGCACCAGCACGCGCGTCACCCGGCCCGATACTTCCGCGGCGACGGGCACCACATTGGCCTGCACGCGCGCCTGCTGCGTATAGGGCGTGATGCGGTCGGCCAGCAGATACCAGATCAGGCTCACGACGATCAGCGTGATCACACACTTCAGCGCCCTGCCCGATGGATCGCCAGCCGGAGCAGGCGGCGGCGTGCGCGCCGATGCGGTTTCCGAAGACCCGCCCGTTTCGCTCATCGGGCCGCTCCTTCGGATGGCACGCTCACCTGGTTCAGCAGATCGCCCCAGTCGGTGCGTTGCTGCATCTGCTGGCGTGTCGCGGCATCGACGAGCGGCTGGCGCGTGGTCCAGCCGCCGCCCAGCGCCTTGTAGAGCGCGATCAGGCTGCCGACCGCGTTGCGCCGGTTGACGACATACGCGTCCTGCTGGGCGAACAGCGCGCGCTGCGCATCGAGCACGCGCTGGAAGTCCGAGTAACCTTCCCGATAGATCGTGCTGGCAAGCGTCAGCGAGCGCCGCGCGGCCCCTTGCGCCTCGTTCAGGATGGCGTCGCGGCGCGACGCGGCGATCAGCGAGGTGGCGGCGTCATCGGCCTCGCGCGCCGCTTCGCGCACGGTGTTTTGATAAGCGACCGTCAGCTGCTGCAGCCGCGCGTCCTGAACGCGCACATTGTTCGTGATTCTGCCGTGATCGAAGACGTTCCAGACCACGCTCGGGCCGATCGCCACCGCAAGCGTGCTCGGTGAGCCCTTGAGCGAGCTCGCGCTGAAGCCGAGCGTGCCGAGCAGGGAGACCGACGGATAGAAATCCGCTTCCGCCACGCCGATCAGCGCCGATTGCGCGGCCATCTGATATTCGGCGGCGCGCACGTCGGGGCGGCGCAGCAGCAGATCGGCGGGTACGTCCTGCAGGACGGCGCGATCCACCAGCGGAATCACGCCACCCTTACCGGACGACACGCCGAGTTCCGGCAACGGGCCGGGCGGCCGGCCCATCAGCAGGGACAGCGCGTGTTTCGCGAGCACGATCTGGCTTTCGAGTTCAGGGATGCTGCTCAACGTGCCCAGATACTGCGTATTCGCCTGCTGGAAATCCAGTTCATCCGTCTCGCCGGCCTTGAAGAGTTTTTGCGCGATGTCGTAGCTGCGTTTCTGCAACTGAGCGTTCTCGCGGGCGATGCGCAGGCGCGCCTCGCCGGTGCGCAGCGTGAAATAGGTTTCGGCGACCTGCGCGTGCAGAAGAACGAGCGCGGCGTCGCGGTTCGCCTGCGCGGCGAAGAACGCGGCGTCGGCCGACTCGATCGCGCGCGCGAAACGCCCCCAGAAGTCGAGCTCCCATCCGACGACGAAGCCCGCGCCGTACTGCAGATACACGCCCGAGCGCGGATCGAAACCATCCGAACGCTTTTGCGCCGACGCAAGCGCTTCGGCGCTGGCCTGCTGCACTTGCGGATAGCGTCCCGCGAGCGCGATGCCCAGTTGTGCACGCGCCTCGATCACGCGCAATCCGGCGATCTGCAGGTCGCCGTTTCCGGCATCGGCTTGTTCCATCAGGCGTTCGAGATTCTCGTCGCCGAAGATTCGCCACCATTGCCGGACATCGGGCTGCGGCGCCTGCTGCGTGACCTGTTCTAGCGACGTGCTGCTCCAGTGTTCGCTCCAGGGCTCGTGTTGCGGATGAAAGTCCGGCCCCACGCGCATACAGCCGCTCAGCAACGACGCAAGGCCCACGATGACGCAGTCCGTCAGCCGCGGCCGTCTGATCCGGGAGGCGTGCATCGAAGGCGACCTCTCAGAGCCGCTCCTGTTGTTGCGGGGGTTCCAGGGACGGTTGTTGTTTCACCCAGCGCCAGAACAGCTTGTAGGCGACCGCGAGCATCACGGGACCGATGAACAGGCCGATCACGCCGCCCGTCACCATGCCGCCGAGCGCGCCGATCAGCACCACGGGCATCGGCACCGCGACGCCGCGACCCAGCAGCATCGGCTTGAGCACGTTATCGGCGAGACCGGCGATGAAGGTATAGACTGAGAAGACGATCGTCGCCGTGCTCACGCCATTTGTCACGATCACGAAGATGATGACGGGAATCGTGATCAACGTCGCCGGCAACTGCATGATGCCGATCAGCAGCACGGCGAGCGCGAGCAGCCCCGCGCCGGGAATGCCCATGATGACGAAGCCGATGCCGATCAACAGCATCTGGATGAACGCGATCCCGACCACGCCTTGCGCCACCGCGCGAATCGTGGCCGTGCAAAGATCCGCGATCTGCTGGCCGTTCTCGGGCCCGGAGATGCGCGAGGCGATCTGCACGGCGCTGCCATAGCCCTTCTCGCCATGCGCCATGAAGATACCCGCGACGATCAGCGCGAGAAAGAACACGATCAGCCCGGCGCCCAGCCCGGTGATCGTGCCGAGCACGGCAAGGCCGGCTTCCTTGATCTGCGGCGCAAACTTCTGCGCGAGACCCGAGACATCCGTCGATGCCTGCGCCCAGAAGTCGTACACCCGCTGACCGACCAGAGGCCACGCGGCCACCGATTCCGCGGGCGGCGGAATCTGGAAGGTGCCGCTTCTGACGACGCCCATCGCGCGCTCGATGGACGTGGCAACCGCCACGCCGAGCAGGTACGTCGGCACGAGGATGACGGCGAACGCGACGAAGATGATCAACGTGGCGATCAGACCGTCCTTGCCGCCAAACGCGCCGCGAAGCCGGACCTGAAGCGGGTACAGCGTGACCGCGAGAATCAGCGCCCAGACCATCAGGTCGAGGAACGGCACGAATACCCGAAAACAGAAGACCGCCAGAACGGCGACGAGACCGGCGCGAATCAGGACATCGAGCAGTTCCCTGGAGAGCGTGCGCTCAGAAATCGGCGATAGCATTTTCGTGCCTCCTCGCGCTCACCCGTTCGAATACGGGACGGGCAGTATGACTTCCAGAACAAATCGGCGCATGAAGCCGGCGATCGCGGCATGACTGCGGTGATCGAGGAAACACGCTTACCCTGCCCGAGCCCGCGTAGTCGCTTCGGACAGCCTGCGGTGTACGAGCAGCAACAAGGGCGTGGAGACCATCGAGAGCGCGACGACCAGCGTGACGAGCGATGCCTGACGCTGATCGATGACACCCGCCGCCAGTGACGCGGCCATCACGACGAACGCGAACTCGCCGCCTTGCGACAGCAGAATGGCGAAGAAGCTCCGGTGCGATGCCGGCACTTCGAAGCGGCGCGCAAGGAACCACTGCGCGACCGCCTTCACGCTGACCACCGCGACGACGAGCACCGCTACCCGCACCGGCTCACGCGTGAGCACGCTGAAATCCATCGACATGCCGACCGCGATGAAAAACAGACCGAGCAGCAAGCCCTTGAACGGCGCCATATCGACTTCGATTTCGTGGCGAAAGTCGGAATCGGCGAGCAGCACGCCCGCGACGAACGCGCCCAGTGACATCGACAGATGCACGCTCTGCATGAGAAGCGCAATGCCGACGATCCACAGCAGCGCGAATGCGGTGAATATCTCCGGGACGCCCGTGCTGGTGATGAGCCGCAGCACGGCGTTGAGCAGGTAGCGGCCGACGAGCGCAATGGCGCCCAGCATGGCGAGCGCCTTCAGCGCGAGGAGCCAGCCCGGTTCGGCGGCGGGCATGGGCACCGTCGGCCCGAGCAGCGGCAGGAGCGCGATCAGCGGAATGGCGGCCATGTCCTGGAACAGCAGAATGCCGAAACCGGCGCGGCCCGTCGGCATGTCCATGAGCTTGCGCTCCTGGAGTTCGGACATGACCATCGCCGTCGACGAAAGCGACAGCGCGAGTCCGCCCGTCAGCGCAATGCGCCAGGGCAGCCCCAGCATCATGAAAACGCCCAGCAGCGCGGCGGCGCAAACGGTCATCTGCATGGTCCCGTAGCCAAAGATGGTGCGGCGCATCGCCCACAACGCGTCGATCTTCATTTCGAGTCCGATCACGAACATCATCAGCACGATGCCCAGCTCGGAGAAGTGAAGGATCGCATCGACATCGGTCACGAGCCTCAGTACCCACGGGCCAATCAAGACGCCCGCAAGCAGGTAGCCGAGCACCGCGCCGAAGCCGAAGCGAACGGCGAGCGGCACGGTGATCAGCGCCGACGCAAGAAAGATGACCACGTCGATCAGCAGCTTTGTCATGCGTTGTTCTCCTGAACCGGCTCGCAACCAACGCAGACACGAAAACTTGCGTCGACGCATCTGCATCGTTGTACCGGCGGCTGGCGCGCTTGACGAAAGCGGTTGTTCGACGCGGTGAGGCGTTCGGGTCATCGCGCGCGGACAACGCAGGAAGCCCGGGACCGCTCACGCGCGGATCGGGCTTCGGCCTTCTTACAGCATAGTGATATACGTAAAGGGTTCAAGGTTTGTCGCGAGCAGACAGATTCCGCGCCTGGCGTGCGTCGATACCGTGGCGCCCGTAGGCACATGCTTCACTGGATCGTGATCTCGTCCTGCTTCGTTGCTGCCAACGCGCGCGAATTCGAAGAAACGAACGCTTGAACTGGACCAGTTTTCGTCTACAACCTAATCTGGCACGTGTCCCGCCGGACGACGAACCGCGTGACAAGACGACGTGAACATGAGTCTTCATATCGAGAAGACGATGCGCAATTCTGCGGCGAATCTCATCGCGATCGTAGGCGCCGCGCTGCTCGCGCTGCCGGCAGCGCCGGTCCCCGCCTTCGCGGCGGGATCGGTAACGCTCGCGCAGGTCGAAGCGCGAGGTGTCCTGCGATGCGGCGTCAGCGACGGCATCGCCGGCTTTTCCCAGCGGGATGCGTCCGGACAATGGTCCGGCATCGACGTGGATTTCTGCCGCGCGGTGGCCGCCGCGACGCTCGGCGATGCGAACAAGGTCGCCTTCGTCCCGCTCAGGGCGTCCGCCCGCTTCCCGGCGCTCAGAATGGGCCGCATCGATCTGCTCGCGCGCAACACGACCTGGACGCTCTTGCGTGAAGGCACACTCGGGATTCAATTCGCGGGCGTGCTGTTCTATGACGCGCAGGCCTTCATGGTTTCGACGTCGAGCGGCGTTCGCACGCTCGCATCCCTCAAGGGCGTGACCGTCTGCGTTCAACGTGAGACGACCAGCGAAGACAATCTCGTCGGCTACTCGAATGCGAATGCGCTCGATCTGAAGCCGGTGGTGCTCGGCTCGGCGGCGGAACTCGAACAGGCCTTCACCTCCGGGCGATGCCGCGCCGTGACGGCCGATCTATCCCTGCTCGCCACGCTGCGCAGCCGCACGCCCGGCGGTGCATCGGCGCTCGCGATCCTGTCGGAACGAATCTCGAAGCAGCCGCACGCGCCAGCCGTGCGCGGCGGCGACGACGCGTGGCTCGTCATCGTGCGCTGGGTGCTCTTCACGCTGATCGCCGCGGAAGAACTCGGCGTGACCCGTCAGAATCAGGCCGAGCGCGTGAGAGATCCGCTCGTGGCTCGCGCGCTCGTTCCGGACCCGAGCGTGACCGCGACGCTCGGCATCGGTCCTGGCTGGACGCTTCGCGCGCTCAAGAGCGCCGGCAACTACGGAGAGATGTTCAATCGCAATCTCGGCACCGGAAGTCCGATCAAGCTCGATCGCGGCCTGAACGAGCTCTACACACGCGGCGGCCTGATGTACGCGCCGCCGATGCAATGACGCCTGCGCGGGCCCATCATGAGCGACTGGCAAATCTATCTCGTCGTCGGCGTGTTCTCGGTGGTGATCCTCGTGATCGCCTTCGATCTGATCGACATGGCCGTCGCCGCGCTCGTCGGCACGAGCGTGCTGATCGCGCTCGGCATCATCGACGAACAGGATCTGCTCGCGACCGCGCGAACCGCGGCGGGGCCGCTCAGCCTGCTGTTCGGCGGCATGGTCGTCGCGCGCATACTGGCGACCACCGGCCTCTTCGATCTCGTCGGCGATTACTATCTCAGGGCCACGGCGGGCAGCGGCAAGCGCTTTCTGCTCCTGCTAATCGTGATCGTCGCCCCGCTGTGCGCGCTGCTTCCCAATGCGACGACGGTGATCCTGCTCGCTCCGATCATCATTCGCGTCGCGCGCGCGCTCGACATCGACATCGTGCCGCCGATGATCCTCACCGCCCTTCTCAGCAATGCCGCCGGCCTGCTCACGCTCGTCGGCGACCCGGCGACCTTTCTCGTCGGCAGTTCGATCGGCATGAGCTTCGGCGAGTATCTGAAGCGTGCGAGCCTCGGCGGCCTGCTCGCGATCGGCGTGGTGATTCCGCTCCTGCCCGTTCTGATGCGCGGCATCTGGCGCAGCGTCAAGCCCCTGCCGCCCCGCACTCCTCGGGCCAAACTGAAGCGGCCGCTCTACGCCGCGCTGGCGGTCCTCGTGCTCGCGCTTATGATGGTGCTTTTCGTGCTCGGCGAGGAGTTGCCCACGCGCATCGTGCCGCCCGTGGTCGCGGTGATCGCCAGCGCGCTCGCGCTGCTCGTCGCGTACGCGTTCAAGGTCGAGCCCACCGATCGCGTGCTGCGCGATGTCGACTGGAAGACGCTGCTCTTCCTGACCTGCATCTTCTGTCTCGTGCAGGGCATGGCGAAGACGGGCCTGCTGCAAGTGATGTCGCTCAAGCTGTACGAGGTGTTCGGCACTCGCCTCACGCTCGTCGCGCTCGCGATGATCTGCGGGATCGGACTGCTTTCTTCGCTGCTCGCGAACGTGCCGGTCGCGGCCGCGTCCATCCTGATGGTCAAGGGCTATCTCGTCACGGCGGAATTCGTCCCTGAATCGGCCTTGTCGGACCAATTCACGCAGTGGCCCGCGCCGGTCATTCCCGTCTTCATCGCGATGATGTACGGCGCGACGCTCGGAGGTAACGCGACGCTCGTCGGTTCCGCCGCGAATGTCGTGGCTGCGGGAATCTGCACGCAGGAAGGGGCGCCGATCAGCTTCGGCCGCTTTCTGCGCTATGGCCTTCCGGTGACGCTGTGTCAGCTCGCGATCACGGCGGCATACGTCGTCGTGCTTGCGCGCTTTCTTCATTGAACGCTCGACGATGCCGATTCATGCAGACTGATCACACGACCCGGTCGCGACAGGTCGTCACCGGCACGGTGCAGCGCTGGATGCGCCATCTGCCGATTGTCGCGATGTTCGGGAGCTATCGCGCCGGATGGCTGAAGAACGACATCATCGCCGGCCTCGTGCTGACGACGATGCTCGTGCCGGTCGGCATCGCGTACGCGGAGGCGTCGGGCGTGCCCGGCGTCTGCGGTCTGTATGCGACGATCGTGCCGCTGCTCGCCTACGCGATCTTCGGTCCGAGCCGGATTCTCGTGCTCGGTCCCGACTCGGCGCTCGCCGCGCCCGTCCTCGCGGTCGTCGTGATCGGCGCGTCGGGCGATCCTTCGCGCGCCATCGCAGTCGCGGGCATGATGGCGATCGTGTCGGGCGTCGTCTGCATCGTCTTCGGCTTGCTCAAGCTCGGCTTCGTCACGGAGTTGCTGTCCAAGCCGATCCGCTACGGCTACATGAACGGCATCGCGCTGACGGTGCTGATCAGCCAGTTGCCCAAGCTCTTCGCGATTTCCATCGAGGACCGCGGACCGCTGCGCGATCTGTTTGAACTTGTCAAAGCCATCGCGGCCGGGCAATCCAACTGGACCAGCTTTGCCGTGGGCGCAGGCAGTCTCGTGCTCATCCTGCTGCTGAAGCGCTTCGACAAGGTGCCGGGCATTCTGATCGCAGTCGTGCTCGCGACCCTGTGCGTCATGGTGTTTCATCTCGACCGCGAAGGTGTGAAGGTGCTCGGGACGATTCCTCAGGGATTGCCGGCGTTGTCGCTGCCGTGGGCGAGCGGCGCGGATATCGTCCGGATCGTGCTCGGCGGTTGCGCCGTGGCGCTGATCGCGTTCGCGGACACGAGCGTGCTGTCGCGCACCTTCGCGGCACGCGCCAACATGCGCGTCGATCCGAATCAGGAAATGATCGGGCTGGGCGTCGCCAATCTCGCAACCGGACTTTTCCAGGGCTTTCCGATCAGCAGCAGTTCGTCGCGCACGCCGGTCGCCGAAGCGGCGGGCGCGCGCACGCAGGTGACGGGCATCGTCGGCGCGCTCGCCGTCGCGGCCGTCTTGCTCGCCGCGCCGAATCTTCTGCGGCATCTGCCCAATAGCGCGCTCGCGGCCGTCGTGATCGCGGCGGCGATCGGTCTTTTCGAATTCAGCGATCTGAAGCGCATCTATCGCATCCAGCAGTGGGAGTTCTGGCTTTCCGTATGCTGCTTCGTCGGCGTTGCCGTGTTCGGCGCGATACCCGGCATCTGCATCGCCGTGGTGATCGCGGTCATCGAGTTCCTGTGGGACGGCTGGCGCCCGCATTTCGCGGTGCTCGGCCGTGTGGAGGGATTGCGCGGCTATCACGACCTGAAGCGCTACCCCAACGCGGAACAGATTCCGGGACTACTGCTGTTTCGATGGGATGCGCCGCTCTTCTTCGCGAACGCAGAGTTGTTTCAGCAACGCGTGATCGAAGCGGTGAATGACGCACCGACGCCGGTGAAGCGCGTCCTCGTCACTGCCGAGCCGGTGACGAGCGTCGATGTGACGTCCGCCGACATGCTGCGCGAGTTGCATCGCGCGTTGAGAGAACGCGGTATCGAGCTGCATTTCGCCGAGATGAAAGACCCCGTCCGCGACAAGCTCAGACGCTTCGAGTTGACGTCGATTTTTCCCGACGCGTGCTTTCATCCGACCATCGGCAGCGCGGTCGATGCGTATCGTGACGCCGCGCGCGCGGATCGCACATCTTCGATCTGAGGGTCGGCGCGTCATTGCTTCTCGATGCGCCACTCCGCCCCCCCTTTCTTGCACGCGGTCGGCGTCCAGGTCTGCGTCTGTCCCTTCGCGACCGCGACGAGCGTGACTTTGCGGCACGTCCCGCCGTCGCGCTTCACAGTGTCGCGCGGCGTGACCGTGCCTTCGATATGCACCGTGTTACCCGTGCCATTGTTGTTCCATTTCATCGACTGGCCGTCCTTCTTCGTGTCGAGCGCTTCCTGAGCGGCGCGATTGAGCGCCTTGCGGTCGGCGGGCTTCATATAGCTGATCGGCGTGTCCTTGAGGAAGTTCAGGTTCGCAGCATGGGCGCATGTGCATGACAACAACAGTCCGGCAAGAACGCGACCTGTGAAACCACGTGGGTTCACCTTCATGTCCGCCTCCGTTCATAGCATTAGACCGATCTAAAACAACTATTCATTTATTTCGTTATCCGTCAGATCGCATTCGCCGCGACGCTAATCGCATCAGGAAGCGACTGCGGTTGCTGCAGAGCCAACGTGTCGATGTCTTCAGTTCGCCGATTCGAGACTGCCAGTTCCCGGCTCAGATAATCCAGTGCATATTCGATGAACGCGCACGTCTTGCGAGGCAAATGCTGACGCACCGGATAGGCGATGAAGATATGCTTGTCGGGCTCGTCGATCGAATAGTCCGGCAACAGGCGAACAAGTATGCCGTCGTCCAGATCCGTCTGCACCACGCCTCTCGGCAGGATCGAGAACCCGATGCTGTGGAGCGTCGCGAGACGAGCCAGAAACCAGTTATCGACCGAGTACGCCGGTGCGAGCGTGACTTCATCCACGATGCTGTGACGGCTGCGGAAATTCCAGGTCTGACTGCGCATCTCCTCTTGCAATCCGACCGACGACAGGCGGCGCAACTCTCCGGGAGCGGCAGGCAGGCCATGCTCGCGCAGAAATGCCGGCGTGGCCACAGGGACAAATGCATTGACGCCGACCGTCCGCTTGACGACCGCGGTGTCATCCGCCAGCCCCGTGACAATGCCAACATCAAATCCATTTTCGACGAAATGGACATGCCGCTCGGCAAGCGTCAGCCGTACCGTTACGCTCGGATGGAGCTTGCGGAACCCATCAACGAGTTGAGTCAAGGTGAACTGGGAAACCGCGGTCGAAGCGACGACGCGCAACGCGCCGCTGAGTTCGTCTTCCGTACGCGCGATGGTAGACCCGAGATGGTCCAGCTCCTCCAGAAATGTGCGACATCCTTCGAGGTAGCGTGCGCCAGCTTCGGTCAGTGATACCCTGCGGGTCGTGCGATTGATCAACCGGGTTTTCAGCCGCGCCTCGAGCGAGGCGATCGCGCGACTGATCAACGCGTTGGAGACCCGCAGTTGTCGAGCGGTACTGTGGAAACTTTCCGTATCCGCTACGCGCACAAAGACACGCATCGCATGAATCTCGTTCATTTGATCGCCCTCAATGCGCGGAATTGTCTTGCCTGCGTATTACATAGTTTGCCGCGCACCGCGAAAGCAATATCGGACCACGCCAACTATTTCAATCTCTCAAAGTAGATAGTTGATTGTTCATCGTTTGTCACTGGTTTTTTGTGCGGCTCGTCAAGCGCCAACCGCGACAACGCGACTGACACCCGCGCACCTGTCGTGGACAGTTTCGCGCGATCGACGCTAATAAAGAAGTTCGTCCTTGCTAACGCGACGACGAATCGGACGGCGGAAGCCCGAAGTGCGTTTTGACGTCTCTCACGCCCGGCACGTTCTCGGCCGCCACGCGAATCGCGTTGCCTTCTTCAGAACGAACGACCGGCCCCCAGAGATGCACGGTTCCGTTTTCGACGGTGACGTTTTCCCGCGCGAGCGCCCAGGGATGATCCTTCATGGCCGCGAGTACGTCTTCGCGAATGGCGTTATCGCCGCTCTCCGCCGCCGTGGACACATCGGGTGCCATGGTCACGAGCGCGCGAATCAGGTTGGCCCGGCTTACCACGCCCACGACCTTTCCGTCGCGCATGACCGGCACGCGCTTGATACGACGACGATCGAGCAGCTCGGCGATATCGGCAACAGGACATGTTTCGGTCACCGTCGAGACGTCGGTCGTCATCACATCTTCGACCTTCCTCGCGTGTTCCTTCACATACTGGCTCGCGAGTTCAGTCGAGGACGCGGCAAGCTCGAGCCACCACGAGGGCTGTTTGACGCCCGTCCCAATCTCCGCGCGACGCATCAGATCGCCTTCCGTAACCATGCCGAGCAGCCTGCCGGACGCGTCGACCACAGGCATCCCGCTGATGCCGGCGAACACCATCATTCCCGCAGCGTGCCGTATCGACATGTCCGGGCTCGCCGTAATGATCGAAGTCGTCATGATGTCGGAAGCTCGCACGTTCATCTCCTTCAGGGAAGTCATCGCGGTCCGCTACGTCACTCCCGTTACAAGAGAGCAGGCGGCTTCTTTGGTCACAGTATGCGAACGCCAGAGTGAATTCAAGGAACTGGACGCGTGCGTGTCTCAACGAGACGATGTGTCGGCGATAACCTGACAGACACGACCACCCGACCTATGCTGGTAGTGTGGCCGCTCACCAGACACAACGAGCCAGACCATTATTCACTGAGCGACCGTATTGCCGACAACGGACCGAACGGGGGTGGTCATGACGACATGGAGTGGACGGCTCCTTTGCGCAAGCCTCCTCGTCTTGCTGACAGGCTGCCCTTCGAAACAACAGGATCAGCCGGCCCAGAGTCAGTCCGCATCGGCGCCCGCTCCAGCTTCGGCAGCAGCCCCTGCCTCTGTCGCGGCGCCGGCCTCGGAGGTCGCTCCGGCCTCCGCTGCGGCGTTGCCTCCGTTGCCCGCCTCGACGTCCCAGCCTTCGGCTCAGCAATATCCGCCCGAGGAACTGGAGGGGCTGGTCGCGCCCATCGCGCTCTATCCCGATTCGCTGTTGTCGCAGGTGCTGATGGCCTCGACGTATCCGCTGGAAATCGTGCACGCTGGCCGGTGGGTCAAAGCGCATCCGGACGTGAAGGGCGACGCCGCGGTAAAGGCCGTCCAGAATGAGACATGGGACGTCAGCGTCAAATCGCTGGTGGCGTTTCCGCAGGTGCTCGTACCGATGAACGACAAGCTGGACTGGACCCAGCGACTCGGAGATGCCTTTCTCGCTCAGCCAAACGACGTGCTCGCTGCCGTGCAGCGCCTGAGGATTCGCGCGCAGGATTCCGGACATCTGAAGTCGACGCCGCAGCAGAAAGTGAGTGTCGAACCACGTTCCGCCGCGAGCCAGAGCGGCCAGCCGGGTCAGGCACCTCCCGCGCAAAATATCGTGCGCATCGAACCTGCCGACCCGCAGGTCATCTATGTGCCATCCTACAATCCGACCGTCGTGTATGGCGCCTGGCCCGCCCCGGCCTACCCGCCGACGTACTGGCCGCCGCCACCGGCCTATTATCCCGGAGCCGCCCTCGCGAGTGGATTCGCGTGGGGCCTGGGCATCGCCGCGGCGGGCGCGATCTTCAGCAATTGCAACTGGAACAACAACGACGTCAACGTCAACATCAACAAGGCGACGAACATCGACCGCAACTTCGATCGCACCAAGGTCCAAGGCGGCGGCAAGTGGCAGCATGACGCGGGGCACCGCCAGGGCGTTGCCTATCGCGATAACGCGACGCGCGACAAGTACTCACGCGGCGTGCAAGGCGCCGATGCGCGACGCGACTATCGTGGACGCACCGGCGCTACGCCCGAGCGCGTGAGCACGGCGGATCGATCGGCGGCACGCAATCAGGGAGCCGCTAACCGGACAGGCCGCGCGAACAACGCGAATGTCGCCAACCGCGCCGGCGCGAATACCGCGGGCGCGAGCAATCGCGCGAACACGCCCAATCGTCAGGCGGCGGCGGGCAATCGAGCGAATACGCCTAATCGTCAGGCGGCGGCGGGCAATCGTCCTCAGACCGCCAATCGGGCGGCTCAAATGCCGGATCGCGCTCAATCGCCCGCCCGTGGCGGCGCAGCGAGCGCGCAGGCAGGCAATCGAGGGGCATACGCCGGCGGCGCGCGCGACACCGCATTTCAGGGCGTCGGCGGCGGCGGTGGTGCGGCGCAACGCGATTTCAACCGTGGACAGTCGAGCGTCCAGTCGTCGAACTTCAATCGTGGCGGCGGTGGCGGCGCGCGTCATGGCGGTGGTGGTGGCGGCGGCGGCGGTGGGCGTGGCGGCGGACGGCGATGAGGAGAGCGATCATGAAAAGACTATCGGAGATTCGCGCGCTCCTCGCCGTGGCAGGAAGCACGATGATCGTCGCGCTCGCGCTCGCCGTCATCCCGGTTCCGGCGATGAGCGCGCAGAAGTTTTTCCAGACACCCGATGCAGCGATGAACGCCTTCGGAACCGCGATCGCCGACAACGACGAAGGCGAACTCAAGGCTTTGCTGGGCGCCGACTTTCGCGACGCGATTCCTACGGTCGGCGCGGATCTCCGCAGCAAGTTCCTGACCGCGTGGCAGGCTTCCCACGCGATCAAGACGACCGACAGCGACCACGCCCGGATCGTCGTCGGCAACGATGGCTGGACGCTGCCCATCCCGCTCGTGAAAACACAGCGAGGCTGGGAATTCGACATGCGCGCAGGCGCCGACGAGATGCGCCTTCGGCAGATCGGACGCAACGAGCTTGCCGTGATCCAGACGATGCTCGCCATCTACGATGCCCAACGTGACTACGCATCGAAGTATCACGACGGCAACAAGGTCTATGTCTACGCCGACAAGTTCGCCAGCAGCAACGGCAAGCACGACGGACTGTATTGGCCGACCAGCACCGATGAAGAGCCGAGCCCGCTCGGTCCTGCCTTCATGACGGCCGGCGCTCGTGCGAGATCGGAGGGTGGCTACTACGGCTACCACTACAAGCTGCTACGAGCACAGGGGTCTCACGCGCCGGGCGGCGCATACGACTACATGGTCAACGGCCGTCTGTTCGGCGGCTTTGCCGTGATCGCGTGGCCCGCCCATTATGGGGAAACGGGCATCAAGAGCTTTATGGTCAGTCACGACGGACAGGTCTATGAGCGCGATCTTGGCCCGGACGGTGCGAAAATGGCGCAGGCGATGAAGTCGTTCGATCCCGGACCGGGTTGGGAAAAGGAATCGCCCTGAAGCGCTGCCTTGCCTACAGTAACGCTCAAGTCGTTACAGCGGCTTCGCCCAATGCGATAGCGCATACGCGATTGCGGCCAGCCATTTTGGCGGCGTACATCTGCGCGTCGGCCGCTTCGACCAGGCGGGTCGGCGCGAAGTCCTCATCCGGATTGCATGTCGCAGCACCGATGGATACCGTGATGCATTGATCCTTGCCCGTGAGGAGCGGAAGCTTCATGCCCTGCACTTCCGTCCTGATCGCATCGGCCATCGCCGATGCTGCTTCGGCCGTCACCTTGGGCAAGACCACCACGAATTCTTCACCGCCGTACCGGCTGACAAAGTCGACGGACCGACGAGCCACCCGCTGAACACAGTGCGCAACCGCGATGAGCACTTCGTCGCCGGCGGCATGTCCGAGCGTGTCGTTGAATCGCTTGAAGTGGTCGATGTCGATGAAAAGGACGGAAAGAGGCGAGCCGCGTTCCCGCGCCTTGTCCCACTCCTGAGCAAGATGCAATTCGAGGCTGCGGCGATTGGCAAGCCCGGTAAGCGGGTCGGTCGATGATAAGCGCCTGAGCTTGGTCTCCTTGCTGACCTGCTCTCGAAGCATGAATGCAAGGAGCCAGGAAGCGGAAACAGCAACGACCCCAAGCGTCACCGCGAGCACGAGCACCGTTGAATCCCCGAGACTCATCTGTACCGCATCGAGCATCAAGGTCATCAAACCGACGGCAAGGCCGGTGCCGAGGACACCGATAATCATCGGGTGCACGCCGAGAATCTGCGCAGTCCGGCTCAAAACGAATTGCGTGCTGACGCCCGTATAACTTCTGGCCGGCAAGCTGCGGGGATGACGCGTTACCATGACTCGAATCTCTTCAAGTGCCGGGCCCTGATGGGTACCGGGACCGTCACCCTGTTCCGGAGATTTTCGGCCCGGGCAATGGTTGACTAATCAAGCAAATAATAATTGGTCCACTGGCCCGAATCCGCGACAAGTCGCCGCAAGAATGGGTAAAACAGGCCTTACTAGAGAACTACATCAGGTCGCCCACGGATCGGACTGAAGCGGCGGCGGTATCGCGCAAAACTGTGCATTGCGTTCGCATCGAAACGCGGTCTACAGTGACGCGAACCCTCCGCTTTCAGGACTCTCCATGCTCAAAATCCTGGGTAAGGCTTCGTCGATCAATGTGCGCAAGGTGCTATGGACCTGCACCGAGTTGCACCTGCCTTTCGAGAGAGAGGATTGGGGCAGCGGATTCAGATCCACGCTGACGTCCGATTTTCTTGCGTTGAATCCGAACGGCCAGGTGCCCGTGCTGAAGGACGATGACTTCATTCTGTGGGAGTCAAACTCCATCATCCGATACCTTGCGTCACGCTACGACGGTCTGCACCTGTATCCGGCAGAGCCGAAGATGCGTGCCCGTGTCGATCAGTGGATGGATTGGCAAGCAACAGACTTGAACCGCTCGTGGAGCTACGCGTTCCTTGCGCTGGTTCGGCAATCGCCGACACACCGCGCGGCGGAAGAGACCGCCCAATCGATCGCTGCATGGAACAGAAACATGGAGATACTGAACGGACAGTTATCCGCAACTGAAGCGTTCGTAGCGGGAGAGCGATTCTCCCTCGCCGATATTCCGATTGCGCTTTCCGTGAATCGCTGGCTTGAAACGCCGTTCGACCATCCGGCGTTGGCCGCCGTATCCGCCTATCTGGAACGTCTTTCCGACCGGCCCGGCTTCGCTCAATACTGCCGAAACGGCGTGCCTTGACAAGCGAACTGGACTTCGTGTTTGTGCATCGAAAGTAGTGCCGTGTCCTGCGATTACCTGCGGAATCCTAACGATCCCGCGCACGCATAAAAGAGGAGCCGGAAATGACTCGACGGGTACTTCGCATCGCCACGGTCGGCGTTCTCCTGACCGCACTCTCTTGCGCGCTGAACGCAGCGACAGTCAACGATGATCCCGCGAGCACCATCCGCTCCGCTCTGACACAGTGGCGCGCAGATTTCAACGCACGACGTGCCGCGCATATCTGCGACCTCTTCGCGCCCGATCTTCGTTACGATTTCTACGGCGCGCCCGAGCGGACCTATCCGATGTTATGTGCCCGTCTGCACCACGCGCTGGCCGACCCTGCGCAAACGCTTCGTTACGACCTCACGATCAAGGAGATCATCGTCTCAGGTGACCTCGCGATCGTGCGCCTGACATGGAGATCGATCGTTACCAAGGACGGCAAGCAGGAGTCCAACGATGAGACGGGCCTCGACGTATTCGGCCGCCAGCCTGACGGTAGCTGGAAGATCATCCGTTATATTGCTTACCCTGAAAAAGACTGAGTGCTTTACACCGATTCGTTGCGATCGGACGGACCGAACCGTGCGTCGCCGCGGCGCAATGCATCGCTCAAAGGCACACACTGCGTGATGCCCGAGCTACGCGCCTCTTCCATTTCACGTTCATCGACACCCACCGCGACCACGCGGTGCGCGGGCGTCGCGAGCGTGTGAAGCGCCACCTCATAGCGCGACATGCACGCGCTCGATGACAGGATCGATGAGAAGTATGTGATGCCGTCATCACCGAGAGTCTCGCTGATGGCGTCGTTCAGCGTCTCCGCATTGAGCTCGCTCATGAGCAGCAGCGGATAACCGTCGTCCCGCACGCTTTGCAGGAAGCGCTTGAGCGCGGCGCTCTGCTCGTATCTCACTGCCGGCTTGGTGTCTTCGACAGTGCTGGTCCACACGAGGTCCATGTTCGCTACGATCGCGTCGATTGCCATTGCTTGCCTCTCAGAATCGTTGAATGCGTGCACTTCGCCGTGGGCCGGCTCGTTTGACGTCGACAAAAAATATAAGGTCCCAAAAATATTTACACTATTTAGTAATTATCGCCGACCTATAAGTTTTTGCTTATTCCACGGATGACGACACCGCACAACCGAGGCCGCAGGCTCCCGATGCGTAACCGCCAGTCTTCGCGCGTCGCTTAACTCGCCTTCTTGTTCGCACGCGATCGATGAACTAGATTTTGATTTGCAATGCGATTGTCGGGAGAAATTGCCATGGAGCTGCATGTCGAACGTGTCGATGTCTGGGCCGCCACCATCGATGACAAACCGGGCGGCCTTGCACAGGTGTTGAATGCATTGCGCGATGCTGGCGTCGATCTGCAATTCGTCGTCGCGCGGCGCACGCCTGAAGCATCGGGTAAGGGCGTCGTATTCGTCGCACCATTGCAGGGCGAAAGCGAGATCCGTGCCGCTACGCAGGCGGGATTCAGCGTGACTCCGAGCCTTCATTCCGTCCGTGTGATGGGTATGGATCAACTGGGGATCGTCGCGCGAGTCACTGAAATGCTTGCCGATGGTGGCGTCAATCTTCGCGGTGTGTCCGCCGCGGTGCTTGGCTCACAGTTCATCGCCTATATCGCCGTCGATTCCTTGCAGGATACCGAAACGGCGATGGACATCTTGCAGAGGGCCTGAACCGCTCATACCGAATTGCCGGATTGTCGAACCTTTAAAGGTCGATGCGACGCTAGAACACGCCGAGCGAAAGACCGGCCGCCAATCCCGCGCCAAGCTCCGCGCAGCGCGCAAGATCGGCGCTACCGATGACTTTGCGCGCCAGAATGCGCTCTGGCGTCTGTGCATGCGTACAGACGATGATTCCCGGCGCCACCGCGTTGAGACGCCATCCCAGGGCGATACGTTCGATCTGGCGCAGCGCGCCTTGTCCATCGCTACCCGCGCAGATCATCGCCGCGTAGGGACGGCCGTTCAGGCGGTCGAGCGCCGGGTAATAGCAGCGATCGAAGAAGTCCTTCATCAGACCCGACATCGTCGCGAGATTTTCCGGCGTTGCGAACAGGTAACCGTCGGCCGAAAGAACGTCTTCCGGGCATGTTTCGACGGCCTGCTTCAAATTGACCGAGACACCGGATTGTTCTCGCGCGGCGGCAGCGGCCGCCTCGGCCATTTGTTGCGTGCCGCCGGTCATCGTGTGATAGACGATCAACAATGTCTTCATAACTGGTCGGTCTGCCCTCCGTTCGCACTTAGGCCGCAAGACTTTCGACGAACTGCCTGATGTTGTCCAGGACAGGCTGTTGATCTCCGGCGAAAGCCCAGTGATCCGCCCCATCGAGTTCGACGAATCGCGCAAGCGCGATATGGCTGGCGAGATGGCGGCCCGCGCCGATGCGAACGGCGCGGTCGTCGCGACGGTGCAGCACCAGCGTCGGGACGGAAATCCGGCCCAGAAGATGCCGCACATCCATATCGCGCAACGCCTCCAGCACGCCCTTGATGGCTCCCGGGCTCGACGCAGCCCGAAGCATGCCTGCCCACCAGGCTCTCGCCTGAGGATCGCCGGAGAGGCTCGGCGCGAATGTCTCGATACCCGCAGGCCCGCCCCAGCTTGCAATGAGTTGCCGCAGCCACTCGTCATACTGCGCCGCCAGCAGCGCGTGGCGATAGTCATGCGTCGCGGTCCCTTTCGCCAGGGAGCCGAACAGAATGAGGCCGGCGACGCGATCGGGGTGATCGACGGCGAACTTGATGCACGCCGGCCCGCCCTCCGACGCGCCGAACAAAACGACCCAACGGCTGCCGGCGGCGTCGAGTACCGTGCCGATGTCCTGCGCGGTTGCGCCGACGCCGGGATTGAACCCAACGCGATCGGAGAGACCGACACCGCGACGATCGAGCAGGATGAGACGGCCCATGCTGGCGAGGGAGGACAGAAACGCCCGGCAACGCGGCTCCTCCCAAACCCGCTCGACATGGGAGACGAAACCCGGCAGAAGCAGAACATCGATCCGGCCGACGCCGTAGGTCTGGTACGCGAGATGGACGCCGCCGCCGCTCACGTAGCGCGTCGACGGAGGATCGTCGATGGTCAACGTTGCGCTGTCGCTCAGCAGCGCGCGCGTCTCGGATTCGGGCGTCACGCAAAGCTCGTCGCGAAGGCGACGTGTCAGAGCCTCGAAGTGCCGCTGGGCCGTGGCCCGGTCTCCGGCAAGCAGAAGGTTGCGGATGAGATGACGGCCGTACACTTCGCTGAGCGGATCGAACTCGACAAGACGGCCGGCGTGCGCGGCCGCCGCAGCATAGTCACCGGCCGCGTTCTTGTCCTGCACCACGCGCTCGAGCGCCTGGATCGCCCGGCCCCGCAATGCTTCGCGGCGAAAGAAAGCCCACTCGTCGAACTCCGGGCAGTCGCCGGGCGAAAAACCCTCGAGAAAATCGCCCGAATACTCGCGGCACGCCCGCTCGAACTCGCCGCGGTCGCAGGCCTCTTCGAATAGCCGGGAATCCACTTGCAGGCCGATCGACTCCGACCATCGAACTGTCGAGCGGTCGATAGTCAGAACGTTCTCGCCGAGCGAAAGCTGGAGACGATGCAACAGACGCCGCAGCCGCGCCCGCACGACTTCTTCGGAGCCTTCCGGCCACAGCATCGTCGCGAAGGCGTCGCGCCCGACCGGCGTCTTCGCTTCGGACAGATAGACCAGCAGAGCCAGGCCCTTGCGCAAAGCCAGTTGGCACGGCCGGCCGTCCCGACGAATCTCCGGAAATCCAAGCGTTCGCACGCTGAACAAAGCCATGAAGGAAGCTCTCGACGACGGCGTCCGGGGGACGCTCAGGGGACGACGCAATCCTAGCATTTGCCTGCAGACGATGGCCGCCGGCTCATCGCGACAGACTGAACTGGAGGATTGCCATGAAGAAACTGGGCGAGCATGCGATCGTGATCGGCGCCGGCGTAGGTGGGCTTCTGGCCGCCCGCGTACTGTCGGATTTCTATACCAGCGTCACCGTGCTCGAGCGCGATGCGTTTCCTGCTGCGGACAGTTCGCGCAAGGGCGTGCCGCAGGGTCGTCATACGCACGGGCTACTTGCCCGCGGCAGTGCGATCTTCGAGGAATTCTTCCCCGGATATAACGATGACGTCGTCACGCAAAGCGGCGGTCTGATCGGCGATGTAGCCAACGATGTGATCTGGATCGGCCGCAACGTCAGGCTTGCCAACGGCGCAAGCGACCTGATCGGTCTGCTTGCGAGCCGTCCGGTGCTCGAAGGCCATCTGCGTCGACGACTTTTGAGGTTACCCAACGTGCATGCCATCGAACATTGCGCAGTGCGGGCGCTTGTCACCGACCCCGCTCGCAAGCGCGTGACGGGCGTGCGCGCATGTGCCGAGGGCAAGCCGGAAGAGATCATCGAGGCGGACCTTGTCGTCGATGCGACCGGTCGTGGCTCATCCAGTCCCGCGTGGCTCGAAGCGCTCGGCTACCCTTCACCTGCCGATGAGAAGGTCGAGATCGGCATCTGCTATATGACCCGTACCTATCGGCGCAGACCGGGCGATCTCGACGGCAAGCACGGTATCGTCGTCGCGGGCAGCGCGCCGAACTGGCGCAACGGCGTCATGCTCGCACAGGAAAACGAAACCTGGATCGTCAGCGCCGGGGGTTATCTTGGCGACGACGCACCGGACAACGACGCGGGCTTTCTCGCGTATCTGGCGACGCTGCCGACCATGGAGATTCATGACGTCGTCGCAAGAGTGGAGCCGCTGACCAATTTCAGGCGCTATCGCCATGTCTCAAGCCTGCGCCGGCGGTACGAAAGGCTCGCGCGTTTCCCCGACAATTACCTGGCTTTCGGCGACGCCATCTGCAGCTTCAACCCTGTCTACGGCCAGGGCATGACGGTCGCGGCAGAGGAAGCGCTGACGCTGCATCAGTGCCTGCGCGCGGGTTCGTCCGGCCTTGCGCGTCGATTCTTCGGGGCGGCTGCAAGGATCGTCGATATTCCGTGGGACATCGCGGTCGGCAACGATCTCCGTCATCCGGACGTCAAGGGCGCGCGTACGCCAGCGATGCGTTTCATCAACTGGTACATCGGCAAGCTTCATCTCGCCGCGACACGGGACAGCACGTTGGCGACCGCGTTTCTAAAGGTCGTCAACCTGATGATGCCGCCGTCGTCGCTGTTCAGCCCCGCGGTCGTCAGACGTGTTTGGCAGGGCAACCGGCGGCCTGCATCCGTTCATGCGCTCGCCTGCAATCGAACCAACGAGGCGCAATAGCGTGGGCGGTTATTGTCTGGAACCTGCGGACTGCGCGGACCAGTCGCTGAAGCTGGGCCCGTCGTAAATGGTTTTACGGCTCGCCCATTCCACTTCAGCGACGGTTGCATACGTCACGCCCGGCTCCCACCAAAGCGCGCCCTCCTGCTGGAAAGACGATCGTCTTTCCATTCGCGCCACCAACGACTCGACCTTGGGCCGAGATGGAGACCGCCACGATAATCGCAGTGGCCGACGTTCGATGAAGTGACACAAGCATGCAAGCAGGATGTCCTGAGCGGAAACCACGCCGGCGACGAAACCGTCGTCGGCGCTGACAAGCTGCGCCTCGAACCAGTCGAGTAGATGCTGATTGCGAATGGCGCATCGCGCGGCATGTCCGTTCTCTTCATGCCGGACTCCGGACCATTGCAGTTGCGACACCGTCGTCGTTGACACGCCGAAGGTTTGCAACGTGGCGAGGACGAGCTTGTCGTGCCAGCCTTCCGTCGCGCGCACGTAATCAGTCGCAAGCGGCGGCGTGCCTTGGGGCACAGGACTCCCCGCATAACTCGACATGAGATAGTCGATGATCACGGCTGAATCCCATAAGGTCATATCGCCATCGACCAATGTAGGAACCTGCAGAGTGGGCGCCACCTTCGCACGCTCTTCGGCGCTGGGCGTCGTGTAGGTTTCCTCACGCTCGAAGTCGAGTCCTTTTTCGACGAGCACGATGCGTACGGCACGCGCGAAGGGCGATCCTGTTGTGAAGAACAGCTTGCGCATGTTTTCCTCCATGACGGATGCTCTCGTCCACGCGTTGGTACGGACTCAATGAGTCTGAACCTTCCGACGACAGCACGCCACAGACAATCGATAAATACTTCGAATGCCTGAAGCTGCCGTGTCACGACGATTTCGCCTTAGCTTCTGACAATTCGTCGTTTAGCGCCGGCGCGGTCGTTGCTGATAATCTTCGCTTCACGAATCACAATGGCGCATCGGCGTCGCCTGAATCTCACGCCCGTCCTTCCATGACCAAGAAGCACATCATTCTGAACGCGTTCAACATGAACTGCGTCGGCCATATCAATCATGGCCTGTGGACCCATCCACGCGATCGTTCGACGGACTATCGGAAGCTTTCGTACTGGACCGATCTCGCGAAGCTGCTCGAACGCGGCCTGTTCGACGGACTGTTCATCGCGGATATCGTCGGCGTCTACGACATCTATCGGCAATCGGTCGATGTCACGCTGAAGGAATCGGTGCAGTTGCCCGTGAACGATCCGATGATGCTCGTCTCCGCGATGGCCGCCGCCACGCAGAATCTCGGTTTCGGCATCACGGTGAATCTCTCGTATGAAGCGCCCTATCTGCTCGCGCGGCGCTTCTCGACGCTCGATCATCTGACCGAAGGGCGCATCGGCTGGAACATCGTGACGGGCTACCTCGACAGCGCCGCGCGCGCAATGGGGGGCACCGAAATGATTCCGCACGACGAGCGCTACGACCGCGCCGACGAATATCTCGACGTGCTCTACAAGCTATGGGAAGGAAGCTGGCAGGATGACGCCGTGCGGCGCGATCGTGAAGGCCGCGTATTCGCCGATCCCGCGAAGGTCCGCAAGGTCCGGCATCGCGGCCGCTATTACGACGTCGAAGGCTATCACCTGTGCGAGCCTTCGCCGCAGCGCACGCCGGTGCTGTTCCAGGCGGGATCGTCGGGGCGCGGTCAGGCGTTCGCCGTGCGTCACGCCGAATGCGTGTTCGTGTCGAGCCAGAGCAAGGAAGGCACGCGCAAGCTGGTCGACGCGTTGCGCGCGCAGGCGGTCGCGGCGGGACGCGCCGCCAGCGATCTGAAGATCGTCATGGGCATCACCGTGGTGGTCGGCCGCACGCAGCGCGAGGCCGAGGAGAAGTACGCCGAATACGCGCGGTATGCGAGCCCCGAGGCAGGATTGGCACACTTCGCGGCGGGCAGCGGCATCGACTATTCCACTTACGCGCCCGATGACGAACTCGCGCCTCCGGGTGGCCACAAGGGACGCGGCATCGAATCGTCGGTGCAGCGCGTGACCGACGGCAAGCGCGGCATCACGGTGCGGCATCTGCTCGACCAGATGCAACTGGGCGGACGCTATACGACCATCGTCGGCGATGCCGCGCAAGTGGCCGACGCGCTGCAATCCTGGGTCGATGAAGCCGGCGTCGACGGCTTTAATCTCGCGCGCACGGTGACGCCGGAAAGCTACGAGGATTTCATCGATCTCGTCATTCCCGAATTGCAGTCGCGCGGCATCTACAAGACTTCGTATGCGCAGGGAACGCTGCGTGAAAAGCTCTTCGGCGATGGCGCGCGGCTCGGGCCGCGTCACACGGCCGCGAGCTTTCGCGATCTGTCTGACGCAACGACGACACACGCGCGATGAGTCATTCGATGCCTCTGCTCCAGAGCCGCTTCGAGGATGAAGCCCTCTCCGGACGAAGCGAACCCGACGCGATAACCAGCGCGCTGGCTCGCAATCGGCGAAACTCATTCATGTGGCTCTCGCGTCTGCAATGGACGCGACGCAGTAAACCGGCCACGAGAAGCCAAATCAACGAATGGTTTTCCGCATCGGCGAAACCGTGACAATCAGGAGATAGCGCAATGAGTCGTACCGACGACGCCGCATGGATCGAGCCGTTGAACGCGGTATTAAAGGAGTGGGCGAAGACGGCCGCCGCGCGCGACAAGTCGGGCGGCACCGCTTTTCATGAACGCAACCTGCTTCGCGAAAGCGGCCTGCTCAGGCTTTCGATTCCGGTGGAGTTCGGCGGCGACGGCGCGCATTGGTCGACGACTCTCGATGTCGTGCGGCGCATGGCGCAGGTCGACAGTTCGCTCGCGCATCTCTTCGCGTTCCATCACCTGCAACTGGCGACGATCCGTCTGTTCGGCAGCGACAAGCAGATTCGCCGCTGGCTCGCAGAGACCGTCGAGCAAGGGTGGTTCTGGGGCAATGCGCTCAATCCGCTCGACAAGAGCACGCGCGCCCTGCCCGATAACGGCGGCGGCTATGTCTTCGACGGCCGCAAGAGCTTCTGTTCCGGCGCGCGCGATTCGGACCAGTTGCTCGCTTCCGCTTTCGACGGCGACGGGCGTCTGCTCATCGGCGTGACGCCGACGAATCGCGCGGGCATCACCGTGCTCGACGACTGGGACAACATGGGGCAGCGTCAGACCGACAGCGGCACGGTGGTGTTCGAGCGCGTGCCCATCGCCACGGACGAACTGCTGCTTCAGCCCGGACCGCTCTCCAGCCCGTTCGCCACGCTACGGCCGCTGCTCGCGCAGTCGATTTTGAGCCACATCTATCTGGGCATCGGCGAAGGGGCGTTGCAGGCCGCGCGCGACGCGACGCTCGCGCAGACGCGGCCGTGGATCGCTTCGGCCGCCGAGCGTCCCGCCGACGATCCCTACGTGCTCGCGCATTACGGCGACTTCTGGGTCGCGCTTGAAGGCGCGCGCCTGCTCGTCGAGCGTGCAATGCAGGCATTCGACCGCGCCTGGTCGCGCGGACTCGACCTGACCGAACATGAGCGTGGCGAAGTGGCGGTCGCCGTGGCGGCATCGAAAGTCGCGGCGGCGCGCGCGGGGCTGGAGGTCGCGCATCGCATGTTCGAAGTGACGGGCGCGCGCTCGACCACGGCGGCATTGCGCCTCGACCGCTTCTGGCGCAACGTGCGTGTGCATACGCTGCACGATCCGATCGACTACAAGGTGCGCGAACTGGGCGACTGGGCGCTCAACGAAAAGATTCCGAAACCTTCGTTCTATTCGTGAGCGTCGCGCGCCATGCGGTCGTCGCATGGCGCGGTTCGCGTCGTCGGCAAGTGATGACCGCTCGCATCGAACGGTTCGAAGTACGGCCGGCCGTATATGCGAATCACGCGCCGCGTGATTTGCTACGCACGATTGATTCGTAGCGGCGGCATGCAAAGTGCCTATAGTCGAAGGCTTCTCTACATCACTTCGCCCGCGCCATGAAACCTGCTATCCATCGCCGCACGCTGATCGTTGGCGGGGCGAAATGACGTCGCTTTCCATCCGCAATCTCGGCGTCACCTACGAAGGCGCGAGCACGCCCGCGTTGAAGGGCGTCGATTTGCAGATCGGCAGCGGCGAGTTCGTGGTGGCGCTCGGTGCATCGGGCTGCGGCAAGACCACGCTGCTCAACTGCCTCGCCGGCTTTCTGGAGCCGACCGAAGGCGACGCATCGCTCAACGGCGAGCCGATCGCCGGGCCCGGTGCCGAGCGCGGCGTCGTGTTCCAGAAACATGCGCTGATGCCGTGGCTCAATGTCATCGACAACGTCGCGCTCGGCCTGCGCTTTCGCGGCGTGAAGCGCGACGAGCGCCGCGAGATCGCGCGTCGCACGCTCGCGCTCGTCGGCCTCGCGCAGCATGAGCAGGCGAAGGTCTACGCGCTTTCGGGCGGCATGCAGCAACGCGTCGGGATTGCGCGGGCGCTCGCGAGCGATCCCGAAGTGCTGTTGATGGACGAGCCGATGGGCGCGCTCGACGCCCTCACGCGCGAGAACGTGCAGGAACTCGTGCTCGACGTGTGGGCGCGCACCGGCAAGACGGTGTTCTTCATCACGCACAGCGTGGAGGAAGCGCTCTTCCTGGCGACGCGCCTCGTGCTGATGACGCCCGGCCCCGGACGCATCGAGGAAGTACACGAGCTGCCCTTTTCGCGCGACTACATCCGTAACCGCGATGCCCGCGCGGTGAAGTCGTCGCCCGCGTTCATCGAGTGGCGCGAGCGGCTGACGCGCCGCCTGCATCGCACCGATACGGAGGTGGCGTGACTCATCCCGCACACGAAGTCCCGCTGCCGCGCTCCGCCACGACGCCGCAGACTCCACGACGCGCCGCCCGCACGAAACGACGCGCGCGCTATCGCGGCATGCCGGGCGCGGGCCCGACCGCGCTGCCCAGCGCGCTGTGCGTCGCGACGCTCGCGTTGCTGTGGTGGGCCGCCACGCATTTTCATTGGCTGCCGCCGCTCTTTCTGCCCTCGCCCGAGGCCGTCTGGCAGGCATTCGTCGATGCACTGCATGGGCGGCTCCAGGGCGGCCTGCCGCTCTCCGAACATCTTTTGTGGAGCGCGATCCGCGTGTTCGGCGCATTCGCGCTGGCGGTCGTAACCGCGGTGCCGATCGGCATTCTGATGGGCGTGAGCCGCATCGCGCGCGGCGTGCTCGATCCGCCGCTGGAGTTCTATCGGCCGCTGCCGCCGCTCGCGTATCTGCCGCTCGTCGTTATCTACTTCGGGATCGACGAGACCGCGAAGATCGTCGTGATCTGGCTCGCGTGCTTCGCGCCGATCGCGATGGCCGCGCGCGCCGGCGTGAAGAGCGCGACCGCCGAGCAGGTGAACGCGGCATGGTCGCTCGGCGCGAACTTCCGGCAGGTCGTGTGGCACGTCGTGCTGCCCGCCGCGTTGCCCGAGATACTCACGGGCCTGCGCATCGCCGTGGGCTTCGGGTGGACCACGCTCGTCGCCGCCGAGATGGTCGCGGCCACCGCTGGCCTCGGGCAGATGGTGCTCAACGCATCGAGCTTTCTGCGCACCGACGTGGTGGTGATGGGCATCGTGCTGATCGGCGCGATCGCGTGGATCTTCGACTTCGGTATGCGCGCGCTGGAACGGCGGCTCGTGCCGTGGAAGGGGCGTTGAGCCGCGCGCAAGTCGAAGGTGACGTTACTGATAGAAGTTGAGCGTCAGCATCGCGGAGCGTCCCGGCGCCCAGGTCGCATAGATCGGGTACGCGCTCGAAAAGTACTTGCGGTCGAAGATGTTGTTCACGTTCAACTGCAAGTCCACGCTCTTCGCGACGTGATAAGTCGCCACCGCATCGAAGCGCGCATAGCCGGGCGTCCACTTGAGCACCGTCGGCGAAACCGACGCGTAGGACTTGCTCGCGATCGTCGCGCCCGCGCCGACCTTCAGCTTCGGCAGCACGTCATAGAACGACCAGAGCGTGAAGTTGTGCTTGGGCACCATCACCATCGGCAGACCGGACGATGCCGCGCTGGCCGCGCCCGCGTCGACCGTGATCGCATCCAGATACGAGTAGCCGCCGAAGACGCTCCACTTGCCCGTGATATTGCCCGCGGTTCCGACTTCGACGCCGCGCACGCGCTGATGGCCCGCGTTGATCGTTCCGCCGAGGCCGTCGCTTACGCGCGCGTTGGTCTTGTCGGTCTGGAACAGCGCGAGGTTCATCGACAGCCGATCCAGCACGTCCCACTTCGCGCCCACTTCGATGTTGCGGCTGCGTTCCGGCGACAGATCCTGATTCGTGGCCGTGAGCTGATCCGTGCCGCCGCCGAGACCCGCGTTCGCACCCGGCGGATTCGCGGACGTGCCGTACGACGTGTACAGGCTCACTGTCGGCATCAGCTTGTACACGAGGCCGAGCTGATAGCTGAAGAGATTCGAGTTGTTGGAGAGGTCTTTCGCGCCTGCCTGAGTCGAGGTGACGTCGAAGCGGTCGAAACGCGCGCCCGCGTTGAAGATCCATCGGTCCGTGATCTTCACGCTATCGAAGAGATACGCGGATGCGGTATTGGTCTGCGTATGCGTCGCCGCGCCAGGAAAGGCCTTGTCGCCGTTGAGCAGAACGCTGCCGAGCCACGGATTGTCCGGATTCCACGCGTTGACCGGCGTGCAGTTGTATGCCACCGAACACGGACCGCCCGTACGGATATTGTTTCCGGCGCTATCCGAGACGAGATAGCCTTCATAGAGACTGTGTTCGTGACTGAACTCGACGCCACCCGTCATCGTATGTTGCATGCCGAGGAGTGTCGCCTTCCCGGTCAGCTCGGTCTGGTTCGTGATGCTGTTGGTCGCGTATTTGCCGCTCTTCGCCTGCAGGCTGAGAATGTTCGACGTCGGGCTCGTCAACTGAGGATTCGTCGCGATGTAATCGAGCGTGGACCGGCCGAACATCGTCGTGTTTCTGAGCTTCAGATTTTCGTTGAAGCGATGCTCGATGCGCACCTCGCCCGTGTCCGTCTGCCCATAGCGATAGTCGCGGTTATTGAGGCCGTAGAACTGGCCGCGATCGCTGTTGATCGGCGTGCCGCCCGTCGAGCGGAACGGCACGCTGAAATCCGGCATGTCATAGCTATTCAGATGGTAGTAGCTGAGCGTGACCGTCGTCGGACTGTTCAGGCCGAATGCGACGGACGGCGCGATGCCCCAGCGCTTGCTATAGACGTTATTGCGGCCTGCCTGATTGGCATCGAAGCCCATCGCGTTGAAGCGGAACGCGTTGTCGCCGGCGAACTTCTGGTTCACATCGAGCGTCAGGCGCTTGTACGCATCGGTACCGATGCCCGCGCTGCCGTTGATGAAGTTCTCGTTCTTCGGCATCTTGGTTTCGATGTCGATAGAGCCGCCCACCGCGCCGCGCCCCGCATACACCGAGTCCGGACCTTTGATCACCGTGATGCTCTCGATGTCGAACGTCTCGCGGTTCTGCACGCCCGAGTCGCGAATGCCATCGACGAAAATCGAATTGCGCGATTCGAAACCGCGGATCACCGGCCGGTCCGCCGACGGATTCGCTGCCGCATCGCCCCCGAGGAACGTGATGCCAGGCACGGTCTTGAGCGCATCGGCGAAGGTCGTCGCGTTGGTTTCCTTGATGAGTTCTTCGGGAATGACCGTGATCGAGCGCGGCGTGTCCAGCAGCGGCGCGGTGAATTTGTACGAAGGCAGTTCCTTCGTCTGCAGGTCGGATTGCACCGTGCTCGCGTTCACCTGAACCGCGGGCAAGGATTGGGGCGAAGCGTCGTTCGAGACTGGCGCCGACACGGACTGCGCGACGGCCTGGGACGGAGCGAGAAAACTTGCGCAATAAAGAGCACCGACGGACGCGAGCAGACGCGTCCGCGTCTTTAACAGAGCGGGCATGGTGACAATGTGAAGAAGGATGAAGCCCCACGTTGCATGGAGCGGACGGGCGCGAGACGGATCGCGTTAGACTCAGTTAATGAGAATCATCCTCAATAACTGACGGGACGGATTGTAATGTTTATTTACAAAGGTGTAAACGTCTTCGGACGTGCATTTGCCGAAATGCCCCGCCACATAAGGCGAAACAGTAGAAATGAAAGATTACGCTAAGTAAACAGAGGTCGCTAAGCAACGTCTAAGTAAACCCCGGCAGAGTGCCGCCTGACTCGACGCGTGAGCCCGAGCGAACTCACACCAATCAAAAAACCAGACCGGAACGCACATGGATATGTTGTTACTCGTCAAAGCCGCGATCATGGGAATCGTCGAAGGGTTGACGGAGTTTCTGCCGATCTCGTCAACCGGGCATCTGATCCTGGCCGGGTCGCTGCTCGACTTCACCAGCGAGAAGGCCAAGGTATTCGACATCGCGATCCAGACGGGCGCCATCTTCGCCGTGATCCTGTTCTACTGGCGTCGTCTCGTGGACACCGCCGCCGCACTCGGCGATTCATCGCGCGCCCGGCGGTTCGTGCTGAACGTGCTGATCGCGTTTTTGCCCGCGGTGGTGATCGGTCTTCTCGTGGGCAAGGCGGTCAAGGCGCATCTCTTCACTCCGACGGTCGTGGCCACGTCGTTCATCGCGGGCGCGCTGGTGATCCTGTGGGCCGAACGCCGTCCCAAGAGCACGGTGCGCGTTTTCACCGTCGACGACATGTCGCCGCTCGATGCGCTCAAGGTCGGCCTCCTGCAATGTCTCGCGCTTGTTCCAGGCGTCAGCCGTTCGGGATCGACCATCATCGGCGGAATGCTGGTCGGACTGAGCCGCAACGCGGCGACCGAGTTCAGCTTCTTTCTCGCGATACCCACACTCATCGGCGCGGGCGCGTACAGCCTCTTCAAGGAACGTCATCTGCTCTCGGCGACCGACGCGCCTTTGTTCGCCGTCGGATTGATCTTCTCGTTCCTGAGCGCATGGGTGTGCGTGCGCTGGCTGCTGCGCTACGTGGCGACGCATGACTTCGTGCCGTTCGCGTGGTATCGGATCGCGTTCGGCGTCGCGGTGCTGGTGACGGCGCACTTCGGCTGGGTCAACTGGGCCGATTGACGGGCCTTGAACAGTATGCTCGTACTAAGACCCTGCTAAGGATTCGGTAGCAATTTGATTGAAGGCGCGACGTCGATTTTATAAAAAGCACGCTTCGCGAGCGCCTCAATCAATCGAATCACTCTCGAGGATATTTTCATGCTGACACTGATCATTGGCTCCGTCTACGCCGTCTCGCTGGGCGCATTGCTAACCCTGTCGATGGGCCGATTTTTCGAGCGGATTGAGCTTAGCGAGACCGCGCGACGACACGGACGCTTCGCCTGAAGACGTTCCGGTACACGCTCGGCTCCAGGCAAACGGCGTCGCCACACGCCGACGCAGATTACAAGCTTGTCATTTAACGGACAGTATCAGGTAAGGCGGCCGCCCGCACACTCCATCCCGTTGTGCAATCACAAGACCCGGCGCCTTCTGGCGTCGGGTAACAACCGTGGATACTGCTCGTGTGGATCGTTCGCCTGGCCCTTCGGCGGCCCTATACCTTCATCGTTCTGGCGCTGCTGCTGTTCATCATCGGCCCGCTGACGATTCTGCGCACGCCGACCGATATCTTCCCCAACATCAATATCCCGGTGGTCAGCATCGTCTGGTCCTATAACGGCTTTTCAGCCGAGGACATGGCCCGGCGCATCACGACCAACTATGAGCGCGCGCTGACGTCGGATATCGAGAATATCGAGCACGTGGAGTCGCAATCGCTCAATGGCGTGTCGATCATCAAGATCTTCTTTCACCCCGGCGCGGATATCAATCGTGCAGTGGCGCAGGCGACATCCAGCTCGGCGTCGATCCTGCGGGTGCTGCCGCCCGGCACGCTGCCGCCCAATATCATCACGTATAACGCGTCCACCGTGCCCATCCTGCAACTGGGTCTGACCAGTGCGACGCTGCCCGAACAATCGCTGTACGACCTCGGCAACAGCTTCGTGCGCACGCAGCTCGCCACCGTGCAGGGCGCGGCCGTGCCGCTGCCCTATGGCGGCAAGATCCGCCAGATCATGATCGATATCGATCCGCGCAAGCTGCAGGCGCGCAATCTGTCGCCGAGCGATATCGTCAATGCGGTGAACGTGCAGAACCTGATCCTGCCGGGCGGTACCGCGAAGATCGGCACGCGCGAATACAACGTTCAAATGAACGGCAGCACCGAGAACGTCGCCGCGCTCAACGACTTGCCCATCGAGGCGGTCAACGGCAGCGTGGTCTATCTGCGCGACGTGGCGCAGGTGCGCGACGGCTATGCGCCGCAGACCAACATCGTGCGCAGCGACGGCAAGCGCGCCGCGCTGCTGACGGTCGAGAAGACCGGCAGCACGTCCACGCTGACCATCATCCAGCAGATCAAGTCGATGCTACCCACGATCTCGGCGGGCTTGCCCAAGGCGCTGCATATCGTGCCGCTCGCGGATCAGTCGGTGTTCGTCAAGTCCGCGATTCTCGGCGTGGTGCGCGAGGCGCTCATCGCCGCGTGCCTGACCGCGATGATGATCCTGCTGTTTCTCGGGAGCTGGCGCGCGACGCTCATCATCGCGGTGACGATTCCGCTGTCGGTCATCACGTCGCTGCTGGCGCTGTCCGCGCTCGGCGAGACCATCAACATCATGACGCTGGGCGGACTCGCGCTCGCCGTCGGCATTCTGGTGGACGATGCGACCGTCGCGATCGAAAACATCACGCATCATCTGGAGAACGGCGCGCCGCTCGCGGATGCCATTCTCAACGGCTCAGGCGAGATCGCCGTGCCCACTTTCGTTTCGACGCTTTCCATCTGCATCGTGTTCGCGCCGATGTTCATGCTGTCGGGCGTGGCGCGCTATCTCTTCGTGCCGATGGCCGAAGCGGTCGTGTTCGCGATGTGCGCGTCGTACTTCTTCTCGCGCACGCTGATCCCGACGCTCGCCATGTACTTGCTCAAGGCACGCTCGAAGCAGGCGCCGGCCGGCCGGCTTGCGTTTCTCTCGCGCGGGCAAGCGGCCTTCGAACATCGCTTCGAGCGCCTGCGCCTGCGATACAAGGCCGCGCTCACGAACAACACGGGCCGGCCGCGCACGGTCATCCTGATCTTCGCGCTCTTCTGCGCGGCCTCGATGGCGTTGATTCCATTCGCGGGGCGCGACTTCTTCCCCAGTGTCGATACCGGCGAGATTCGCCTGCATATGCGCGCGCCGACGGGCACGCGCATCGAAGAGACCGCGCGGCTCGCCGATCAGGTGGAAGCGAAAATCCGCACCGTGATACCGAAGTCCGAAGAGGCGTCGCTGCTCGATAACATCGGCCTGCCGGTGAGCGGCATCAACCTCACGTATTCGTCGTCGGCGCCTATCGGTTCGGAAGATGCCGACATCATGATCGCCCTCAAGCCCAGTCATGCGCCGACCGCATCCTATGTCGCGAAACTGCGCGGCGTGCTGGCCGCTTCGTTCCCCGGCACGACGTTCTCGTTCCTGCCCGCCGACATCACGAGCCAGATTCTCAACTTCGGCCAGCCCGCGCCGATCGACATACAGATCGTCGGCAGGAATCTGGTCGCCAATCGCGCCGTGGCCAACGATCTGCTCGCCCGGATGCGCGGCGTGCACGGCCTCGTCGATGCCCACATCCAGCAACCCGACGATGCCCCGGCGATCAATATCCGCGTCGATCGCACCAAGGCCATGCTGGCCGGCCTCACGCAGAAGCAGATCGCGCAGGACATGCTGATCTCGCTCTCGGGCAGCTCGCAGACCACGCCGAATTTCTGGCTCGATCCGAAGAACGGCGTGAGTTATCCGCTCATGGCGCAGGTGCCTCAGTACGATATCCATTCGTTGCAGACGCTCGCCAATCTGCCGCTCGACCAGCACGCGGCATCGAGCGCGCCGCAGAGCATTCTGGCGTCGCTCGGCAGCATGCAGCGCGGCTCGCAGCAGGCGGTGGTGTCGCATTACAACGTGCAGCCCGTCCTCGATATCTACGCGTCGGTGCAGGGTCGCGATCTGGGCGGCGTCGCCGCGGACGTGTCGCGCCTGATCGCGCAGAGCCGCGCGCATCTGCCGGGCGGCTCGACCATCGTCATGCGCGGGCAGGTCCAGTCGATGACGCAGTCGTTCAGCGGCCTCGGCTTCGGACTCGTCTTCGCGATCGCGCTCGTGTATCTGCTGATGGTCGTGAACTTTCAGTCTTGGCTCGATCCGCTCATCATCATCGGCGGATTGCCTGCTTCGCTTGCGGGCATCGCGTGGATGCTCTTCGCAACGGGCACCACGCTGAGCGTGCCGGCGCTCACCGGGACGATCCTCTGTATCGGCATCGCGACGGCGAACAGCATTCTCGTGATCAACGCCGCGCGCGAACTCTTGAGCAATGGCATGGCACCGGTTCAGGCCGCGATCGAAGCGGGCTTCTCACGCTTTCGCCCGGTGCTGATGACCGCGCTCGCGATGCTGATCGGCATGCTGCCGATGGCGCTCGGACTGGGCGATGGCGGCGAACAGAACGCGCCGCTCGGACGCGCGGTGATCGGCGGCCTGATGCTCGGCACGGTGTCCACGCTCCTTTTCGTGCCCGTGGTGTTCGGCGTCGTGCATGCATGGCTCGCGCGCCGGCAGGCTGCGAGGGGCGCATCGAGTGCAGATCTTTCTATCGACGCCTAATAGCGACCATCATGAACCGGCAAGACGAACACACGACCAAGCGGCGCTTTCTCCCAGCGCTAATTCTTCTCGGGATCGCAGCCGCGCTGCTCGGCGCCGGCATCATTCCGCGCCTGCACGCACAGAGCGCGCTCGCCGCGCAGGCCGATGTCCAGAGCGTGATGAACGTATCGGTTATCGCGCCGCGTCAGGCCCCGGCCACGCAGGAGCTGTTGTTGCCGGGCGCCGTGTCGGCGTACTCGGACGCGTCGGTCTATGCGCGCACCAGCGGTTATGTACAGCACTGGTATGCCGACATCGGCGCGCACGTGAAGCAAGGGCAGTTGCTCGCGGTGATCCAGACACCCGAAGTCGATGCGCAATTGCAGCAAGCACGCGCCGACGAAGCCACCGCGCGAGCGAACTATGTCTATGCGCGAGACACGGCCGCACGCTGGCAGGACATGCTGAAGACGCAGTCGGTGTCGCAACAGGATGCCGATACGAAATCCGGCGACATGCTTGCGAAGCAGGCCATGTTGTCATCCGCGCAAGCCAACGTGCGCCGCCTCACGGAACTCGTGTCCTACGAGAAAGTGCTCGCGCCGTTCGATGGCGTGGTGAGCGCGCGACGTGTCGATGTGGGCGCGCTCGTCACGGCGGGCGGCACGCCCGGCCTCGGCGGCACCACGGGTGAACTCTTCCATGTGGTGCAGAGCGATACCTTGCGCGTATTCATCGATGTCCCGCAAGGCGATGCGCCTTACGTGACCTCGACGACCCAGGCTTATCTCACCGCGCAGCAATATCCCGGACGACGCTTCCCCGCGACGGTCGCGCGCAATGCCGGCGCAATGGACCCGGTGACCCGCACCTTGCGCGTCGAGCTGGATGTGGCGAACGCCGATGGCGCGCTGTTGCCGGGCGCTTACGCGCAGGCGCATCTGGAGCTCATCAGTCAGACGCCGAAACTGGATCTCCCCGTCAGCGCCCTGCTCTTCCGGCCGAACGGCGTGACGGTGGCGACCGTGGATGCATCGAACAGGATCAGTCTCAAGACCGTGACGCTCGGCCGAGATTTCGGCACGCATGTCGAGATCATGACCGGCGTGCAGTCGTCCGATAAAGTGATCGACAACCCCGGCGACGCGATCACGAGCGGCGAAGCGGTGAAGATCGCAAAGTCCGCGAGCGCATCGTGAAGGAGGACAGAATGAAACGTGTCCCTTTCGCGCTGCGCCGTTGCGCCGCTGCCCTCGTCTGCGTGACGCTCGCCGCTTGCTCGACCGTGCCGCCGTATCAGACACCGGAGGTCGCCGTTCCGGCGCATTTCGCGGGCTCACCGCTTTGGTCGGTTGCCGCGCCCGCCGATTCGACACCGCGCGGCCCTTGGTGGAAAGCATTCAAGGACCCGCAACTCGACGATCTCGAAGCGCGTGTGAACGTCTCGAATCAGTCGCTGAAGAAAGCCGTCTCTTCGTTGCAGGAAGCGCGCGCCATGGTCGACTATCAGCGCGCGGGTTTCTTCCCGACAGTGACAGCCGGCGTGGCGCAGAGCCGCTACCGCACATCGCAGAATCTGCTCGGCAAATCGCTGGCGGGACAGACCATCTCCGACTATTCGACGGGCGTATCGGCATCGTGGGAACCGGATCTTTTCGGCCGCATCCACGATGCGACGCTCAACGCGCAAGCCAGCGCCGAGGCGAGCGCCGCCGATGTCGAGGCGCTGCGTCTGGCGCTTTCGAGTCAGCTCGCCGTGAACTACTTCAATCTGCGCTCGCTCGATACCCAGAAGCAGCTTCTCGACGATTCCGTCAGCGCTTATGACGCCGCCCTGCAACTGCTGAAGCGGCAACTTGCCAGCGGTGCGATCGACGCATCGGCGGTGGCGCAGGCGCAGGCGCAACTGGAAAGCACGCGCACGCAGTCGACCGAGGCCGCTTCGCAACGCGCGATGCTCGAACATGCGATTGCGACGCTCATCGGCGAACCGGCTTCGACCTTCTCGATACCCGCGCGCAAGCAGACCTTCCTGTTGCCGGACATTCCGCAGGCGCTGCCTTCGCAATTGCTCGAACGCAGGCCGGACATCGCCGCAGCGGAACGCCGCGTCTTCGCGGCGAATGCGCAAATCGGCGAGGCACGCGCAGCCTTCTTCCCCGATCTGATCCTGAGCGCGAGCGCGGGTCTGGAGTCGAGCTTCTTCGCGCCCTGGCTCACCGCGCCGAGTCTCTTCTGGTCACTCGGTCCGCAGCTTGCGGGCACCTTGTTCGATGGCGGGCGTCGGAAGGCATCGCTTGCGAGCGCGCATGCGCGCTATGACGGCTATGTCGCGGATTACCGGCAAACCGTGCTCACTTCGTTCCAGCAAGTCGAGGACAACCTCACCGCCCTGAACGCACTTGCGGACGAAGCACGCAGTCAGCGCTTGGCATCGGACGCGGCGGCGCTCTCGCTGAAGCTCGTGACGAATCGTTTCGATGCCGGCGCGGTGAGTTATCTGGATGTCGTGACCGCGCAGACCATTGCGCTCACCAACGAACGCACCGCGGAGCAGATCGATGCGCGCCGGGCCGTCGCCTCCGTGGGCCTCCTGGTCGCGCTGGGCGGCGACTGGCGGGTACGCGCAGATCAGTGATATCGGGCTTGGCAATGTGGCCTGATGAGGGCGTTTTCGCTGGATCCCGTATTCGTGTCGGTCTATTTGTGTTGCCCCTGTGCGGGGCGGCAGTCACTTTCTTTGCTGCTGCAAAGAAAGTAACCAAAGAAACAGCTATCCCCAGCCTAAGCACTTCATGCCGGCCGCGGCACAGGCAATTGGCTGAATGGCCCGGCAGTAGCGAGTGCCCCCACAAGCAGACAAGGGCTTGGACCGCGCACGGTCTGACGAGCCATAACCTTGAGCGCGCTGGTTCAGCACCAAATAGCTCCGGCCCGCTTTGCGGCCGATGGGTCAATCGGGTCTGCGCGAACTTCTTCGATGGTTTCCCTCGCAGACCCGACGGCAGCGCGTAGCGCTGTGCCGAAGCTCTTTGGTGCTGAACCAGCGCGCTAAAACATTTGGGGTGGCAGACCGTGCGCGAGCCAAGCCCGGTTGGTCCTTCGAGGGCGACACTTAGGCGAGGGCCACTGCGGGCTGGCAAGCATGGCCAAACTGCGTGTGACCGCGGGCGGTGAGAAGCTGCTTTCTTTGGTTACTTTCTTTGCAGCAGCAAAGAAAGTGACCCCCGCCCCGGGGAGGGGCAGTGCCAATAGACCACTGCGAATACGGGATCCAGCGAAAAGCCAGAAGCGTGTCACGCGCTCTCTCCAAGAAATTCTGCATTTCTTAGAAAAAGCACATAACACGCGCCAGCGTTCAGTTCGACGTCTGACCGTCCGCTGCTCCGCCGTAACCCGTTGCCGCAGCATGCGCTTGCTCTCGCGCCTGAAAGGCGGCCTTGTTCCGTGCGATGGCGCCCGCGTTCGGCGGATAGTCGACGCCGTTCGCAGGCAACAGACCCTGCGCTTCGGCTTGAACCAGTTGTTGCTTGACTTCGGCGCGCGTGATTCCGCTGGTCTGCGCGGACGCCTGCCCCGCCACACCGATAGCCAATGAAGCGAGAAGAAGCAAAACAGTCTTTTTCATGATCTTAATCCTTAAGGAGTGCGTGAATATAAGCCTATGACTCGACTAATGTGATTCGATTGAGTGAGTTTCTCGGCGATGCCGCTTCACAAGTTATTGCGCGCCTGCACTACCCACTTGATGCGCGCCGCCCTGATCGCCGCCGTACGCGGCGTTGTGGCCTTGCATCGCTGCGACTTTCGACTCGGCGGACATGAGCGCATTGGGATAATCCGCGTCATGCGTGCTCGGCCGATATCCGACCGCTTCCAGTTGCGCGAGATCGGCGCGCACTTCGGCGCGTGTCACCTGCCCGCCCGTGGTTTGCGCGAAAGCGCTGAACGGCAGCAGCGTTGTTACTGCCAGCACGACACATGCGATAGCTTTCATGGTGTTCCCTCTCCGAAATAGAAGACGAGGGTCTTGCCCGAGTGCAATTTACCCTCGCGACACCGGCTTCAATGAATGCCGGCGTTGAAGTTATTCTGGATTCGGAGCACTGCCGAAAGTCTGACGCTGACGTTACAAGTTTGAAATCTGAGCGCGTGAAACGCTGCCGCCTTCGGTCAGATCGGACGCTTCCACAACCGGGAAGGTCAGTATGAACCGCGTGCTGCGCGTATCGCTTTCGGCGTGCGCACGGCCGCCATGCAGATCCATGATCGTGCGAACGATTGCAAGTCCGAGTCCGGCCGATCCCGCGGTCGTCCCCGATGCACCGCGCGACGGATCCGCCCGGTAGAAGCGATCGAAGATCCGTTCGAGCAAGGAAGGATCAATAGGCGCGCCTTCGTTCTCGACGCATACGCGGACCCGGTCTTCCGCGCTGTGGATCGACAGCGTGATCATGCCTTGCGCCGGCGTGAATCGCATCGCGTTGGCAAGCAGGTTGCTGACCGCGCGCCTGAAGAGTTCCACATCGACCCGCAACATCGCGGACCCGCACGCGACGATGTGAACACCGGCATCGTCCGCCAATCCTTCGAAGTAGTCGGCGATATGCTGCAATTCCTTGCCGCCGTCGATGATGCGCATGTTCTTCGAAAACTGCGGATGCTCGGCGCGCGCGAGAAACAGCACGTTCTCGATCATCCGCGAAAGCCGCTCGCATTCTTCGAGGCCGGACTCGAGTGTCGCCTGATACTCCTCGACCGGGCGTGGCCGCGCAAGCGCCACCTCCATCGCGCCGCGCATGTTGGAAAGCGGCGTGCGCATGTCGTGCGCGAGATCGGCGGTGAACTGCGAGAGTCGTTGAAAGCTGCTCTCCAGTCGGGCGAGCATCCCGTTCAGCGACACGACGAGCGGTTCGAGTTCAATGGGGACGCGCGACGCTTCGATTCGGGTATCGAGCTTGTCCGAGGTGATGCTGGCTGCGTTGACCGCCATTTCACGCACCGGCTGCATCGCGCGGCGCACGAGAAAATAGCCGATGCAGAATGCCAGCAGAACGCCGAGCACGCCCGCCAGTTGCAGCTTGTCGCGGTATCGATCCAGCAGCAGCCAGCGATCGTGCATGTCGCGCATGACGACGATGGTCGCGATCGTTCCGTTCTGCAGCGCGGCATCGACGGCGAGCGCGCGGATCGGCGCGCCGGTGGCGATGGCGAGCGGCGCGATGGCACGCTCCGTGATCTGGGCGTTGGCAGGCACCGCGGCGGTGGGCATCTCACGCGTGCCAATCGCCGGATCGACGTTGTGCTGCACGAGCGTCGTTCCGGCCGCGTCCGAGATTCGCAGCGATAGTGCTTCGTTGCCGAGCACTTGGCTTTCGAGTCGTTCACGATGCCGCAGAATATCGCCGTAGTCGGTCAGCTCGTCGGCGAGGCGGCGTGTATGCCGGGCCGCGAGCACGATATCGAGATCGTCCTGAACCTTGACCTGTTGCTCCAGCGCAAGATAGACGAAAGTGCCGACAAGCCCGAATACCGCCAGTGTGGTCGCCGCGAACGCCAGAGCAAGCGTGGTGGTCAGCGAGCGCGGCCTGATCACGCGGAGTCTTCCAGCGCGATGACGTAACCCACACCGCGAACGGTCTGAATCAGTTTGGTGGCGAATTCGTCGTCGATCTTCGCGCGGAGTCTTCGTATGGCGACTTCCACCACGTTGGTGTCGCTGTCGAAGTTCATGTCCCAGACGTATGACGCAATCTGCGTTCGGCTCAGTACTTCGCCGTGCCGCCTCGCAAGCAGTTGAAGCAGCGCAAATTCGCGCGGCGTGAGATCGATGCGCTTGCCCGCGCGCTTGACGCGCCGCCGCGTGATGTCGATTTCCAGATCGCCGAGAACGATGAGGTCGCTCTCCCGAGGCGGACCGCGACGCGCAAGTGAGCGCACCCGGGCGAGCAGTTCGACAAAGGCGAACGGCTTGACCAGATAGTCGTCGGCGCCCAGCTCCAGACCACGCACGCGGTCGGCCACGTCATCGCGCGCGGTCAGAAAGAGAACGGGCGTCGACTTCGACTCGCGCAGGTTCTTGACGATGGACCAGCCGTCCATCGACGGCAGCATGACATCGAGAACGATCACATCGTAGTTCTCTTCTTTCGCGAGAATGAGGCCCTCGGCGCCGTCGCCGACGACGTCGACAAAGTAACCCGCTTCTTCGAGGCCCTTTTTTATGTAGGCGCCCGCCTTCTGCTCGTCTTCGACAATGAGTACCCGCATTCTGGCAGTCCCGTTTGCTCCAGTTCGTCTGCAAGCAATTCTACGCGCGCCTTACGCAGGCTGAATTACAAATCTGTTATCTGGGGATGATTCAGTCAGACGATATTCCTCCGAATCTCGATGGAGAACAAAAGCCGGGCAACCGCCGCGCGGCCATTTCTTACCCCCGCGAAGCACAACACTCCTTATGAAATCCTTAACAACGACCGCATCTGAAGAAAAATAAAGTACGCAGAAGACAGTCAATCGAAAGCCCTTGTTCATGGACGCGCCGCAATTGCACCGCAAATTGATAGGCCTCTGCGAAAGCTTCATCAATTGACAACAAGGTGAGACATGAAGAAGACGAACAGACGCACCCTCGCGCACAGCCCTCTCGTCGTCGCGATTCTCGCGGCGGCTACATTCAACGCGTCGCATGCAAGGGCAGACGACCGCGATCATCGCCGTCCGGATCATGATGACCGCGCCGTCGCGAAGCATGTGATTCTCATCAGCTTCGACGGTCTGCACGAACAGGACGTCGCGCGCTGCGTGGCATCCAATGCGTGTCCCAACATTGCGCTGCTCGCCAGGGACGGCGTCACTTACACCAACGCTCACACGCCCGGGCTGTCCGATTCCTTTCCCGGTCTCGCCGCACTCGTGACCGGCGGTTCGCCCAAGACGACCGGACTCTTTTACGACGTGTCGTACGACCGTACCCTGTACGCCCCGTCCGACACCAACTGCAGCGGCGCGCAAGGCTGGAACGTGGTATTCGACGAAACCACCGGCATCGATGCCCAGAATGGCGGCGCACTCGTGCATCTCGACGGCGGCAATGCATTCAATCCGCAAGCGATTCCCCATGCGAAAGTCGATGGCGTCTGCAAGCCCGTTTATCCGCACGATTATGTGAAGACCAACACCGTCTTCGAAGTTATCAAGGCGCGCGTGCCGCAGGCGCGCACGGCGTGGGCCGACAAACATGCGTGGGGTTACGACTGGCTGAACGGACCGTCGGGCACGGGCGTCGACGACCTGATGCGCACCGAGATCAACGCGATCGATCCGAAGACGAACACGAACTACACCGACATCTACACGCATACCGAAGTCTTCGACGATCTCCACGTGCAGGCGCTCATCAACCAGATCGACGGCAAGAGTTCGGCAGGCGACCCCGCGCCCGGCGTTCCGACCATCTTCGGCGCGAACTTCCAGACGCTGAGCGTCGCGCAGAAGGCCACGGTGGCAACGAACGGCGGCTATCTCGACGCGAGCTTCACGCCGGGTCCGCAGGTGAGCGCAGCCATCGCTTATGTCGATGCATCGCTCGGGCGCATCGTGTCGGAACTGAAGCAGCGCGGGCTGTACCGGTCCACGGCGATCATCGTGACGGCCAAGCACGGCCAGTCGCCGACCGATCACAGCAAGCTCGTGAAGAATGGCGATACGGTCGCGGCGCTGCTTCAGGCGAACAACTATCTCGATCCGAAGGGCAACTACGGCCAGAATGCGACGAAGACCGGCAACCTGAACGATGGCAGCGGCCTCGTCGACACCGGCTTCGTGCAAAGCGACGATGTCAGTCTCATCTGGCTGCGCGATCAGCATCAACTGGCGCAAGCCGTCAAGTCGCTCAAGGACAATCTGAGCTGTAACGCGCCGGGCATCTGCGCGGACGGGCCCCATGCCTATCTGCTCTACGGTCCGCGCATCGCGGCCGCATTCGGCGATCCGCGCGAGGGGCGCACGCCGGACATCATCGTGCAGCCGAATCCGGGTGTGATCTATACGTCGAGCGGATCGAAGGATGAAGAGCACGGCGGCAACGCACCCGACGACGGTCACCTCGGCCTGATCGTGTACGCGCCGGGCGTGAAGCACGCGGGGCGCACGGTCGATGACCGCGTGCTGACGACGCAGGTCGCGCCGACCATGCTGAGACTTCTCGGCGTCGATGCAAAGCGTCTGCATTCGGTCGAGATCGAAGGGACGCAGGCGTTGCCCGGTTTCGAAGGCGACCGCTTCTAGTTGAGCGAAAGAAGTTCGTCACGCCGATCAGCCGGCAGCGTGATCAAACGAGCGTTCTCATTCAATTCGATCAGCTTTTGCGGGATGTCGAGCTGACCGGTTGTCACCGCATTGGCGGAAGAATTGGATCGATCCGGCGTGCGTGGGAGCAGACGCGGGTTCGTCGCGCTGGAGTCGGATATCGGCGGTACCTCAGCGACGGCTGATGCATCAAGCATGGGAAAAGCGCGCGCACATGACGTGCGCGCGCATCGATAAGACAAAGCTAGCAGCAGCCTTTGAAATCTGCGCCGCGACGCCCCGCCCGGCTATATGGCCGCAGGCGTCGCCAGGCTATCCGGCCGTGGCGGTTTCGTGACGCGCGATACGGACGTGCGATACCAATGCGGGATCGTCGAGCCGAACAGCGCACCAATCGCGGCGCTCAGCAATATCGGCACCAACAGGCTGGGCGGCTTGTCGTTCGCGTGAAGCAGCGCCTGATCCACACGGAGCCAGTACACGACGAATGCGCCCACCGTCCCCATCAGAACACCGAGGCCAGCGCCTTCGGCCCACCGGAGCAAGGGTGGCGGAACATCGTTGCGAAAGTTGTCGCATTCGAACGCCAGTGCGAGCGCGAGCACCGTCGACAGAACCAGCCACTTGCATTGCGCGGAGAACGGCAGAACCGGGCCGCTCGCATCGAAAAAGTGGATGCGATACAGATAGAACGCATACGACGCCGTCAATCCCACCAATAGCGCGGCCAGTGTCGAGAGAAAATAGGCGAGCCACGGCCGTTCATTCGATTGCTCGATATCCGCGAACTTCCACGCCTGCTTCGGCACGAGAGCGGCGATGGCCGCGATCACGTGATTGAAGGCGACGAGCACGCCGATCGAAAACGCCTTCTCGATGGGCATGGTGTTGGCGGAAAGCACCGTCGAAACGATGAAGAGCGCGATCACGCCCAGCAGATCGAGACACAGCAGGTTTGCTGGTATGAGGATGCGCTTCGCCGGCGGGATGGCGAAACCCATCGCCCGGAATTTATTGGCGACCGCGAGATCGTTGTTGCAACTGTAGAGGAGCGCCCTTGCGAGCATCAGTTTGACATCGGCGGCGCTCGCGAGAATTACCTTGCGGATATTCTCGGTCGCATCCGCGGGGGGCTGGAGCTTCTGCGCCGACAACTGGTCGATCGTCGCGAAGTAGCCCAGACTGTGCGCGAAGAAGTTCGCCATCTTCGCTTCGAACTCCGTATCTATTTCCGGGAACGCACTGACGAAGCGGGGTTGAATCTCCAGGTCGCGGTAGGCGACATAGAGCACCACGACTTCGGTGAATGCATGGGGAATCCTGGCGCCTTCCGGGTCAATGACCAATTTCAGCGCAAGGTCGTCCTGCAGGTCGGGCCGGCATCTGACGTACTGTCTCGCCCTTTCGAGCGCGCTCTCGGTCATCACGAAAGAAACCGAGCCGAGCCGCTGCACCCAGCGGATCGCATTGACAGGAATGGCGCCCATGCCGTGAAAGAACGAGAGCATGCCAGCGTCGAAATCCCGAAGAAACGGGAAGCTCGGAAGCAGGGTCGTCAGCATGAGCGCGCCGATAGCCGGCGCATCGAATCCTGAAACCTGCTTGCCGACGCTTCCCTCAGCGCCCATGTGCAGCCAGTTGATGGCGTCCGGATTGTCCTTCACCAGCCACGTGATGATCAGCAGCATTGCTTCGCAGCAGATGACATAGGCCACGCCGCTGCCGTAGAACTGGAAACGGCTCGTCTCGGAGCGCAGCGTCCTGGGCGTATTGAAGCGGCTCCAGGCATAGAACAGCACGAGGAGCATGGCGACCAGGTAGCTGATATCGGTGTCCAGCGCGTCGAGGATTGATTGAATCATGACTTGCTCCCAACCAGAATGGATTGCTCTGCGAAGCCGGCCACGGCGGGCGCCCGCGCGGGCACATCGTCATCGAGCGGCACCCGAAGGCGCCGCCCGCGCCTGACGCTTCGCGCTTACCGGTTACATCAGCGCGTCGAGCAGTTTCGCGCCGTCGGGAACGCCCAGACCGGTGCAGGCGTCCCAGCCCTTCCCGGCCGCATACGCCCCGTTATTGCCCTGCGTGATATCGCGCGTGATGCCGGCGGTCCGATACAGCAACGGATTGAGGAAGCCGACCGGATGCCCGAGCTTGTGATTGAGCAGCGCGACGAGACCGGCCATCAGCGGCGCGACGGCGCTCGTGCCGCCGATCACGGCATCCTGCCCGTGAACGCGCACGAGATAGCCGGTAGCCGGATCGGCGTCCGCGGCGATGTCGGGAACGCCGCGTCCCTTGCGGCCGCCGGGATTCGCGGACACAGGAATCTTTGCGCCGGCCTGATAGCCCGGAACGTCGAAGAAATCGCTGATGCCGCCGCCTGTTGCGCTGCGCACCGGATCTTCGTTCCACACGGTCTCGCTCGTGATCGCACTTGCCGACGCCACGAGCTTCGTTCCGCCACATGCGAGCGCGAACGGGCTCGAAGCCGGGAAGTCCGCGTGCGACAAGCCGTCGGGCGTAAGGCCGATGCTCGCGAGCGCGTCGGGATTCTCGTCGCTCGAACCGGCGTCGCCGGACGCGGCGCAGATCGTCACACCGAGCGCCGCCGCATCCTGGAAGACCTGATCGAGCTGCGTCTTGATCTGCGCCGACCAGTCCTTTTCCGGACCGCCCCAGCTCACCGAAATGACGGACGGCTTGTGCACCGTGTCATGAATCGCGTGCGTGAAGGCGTCGATGAAACCCTGCGAAGTATTCGGCGCAAAGTACACGACGATCTGCGCTTTCGGCGCAATGGCGGCCGCGACTTCGATATCGAGCATCACCTCTGCGTCCGCGTCGTCCGAGCGCATATGCGCGTGATCGACGAGCACCGTGTTGACGTGCGGCGCGGGCAATCCGAGTTCCTTGAAATAGGCGCGGATATCGGCCGCGCGGATCGCTCCGCCGAACTCGACGATGCCGATGCACTGGCCCGTGCCGTCCGTGTCGCCGGGATAGTTGTATAGCTTCGCCAGTTGCGGCGGCGTGAACGAGGCGCCGCCGGCGTGTGGCGCGGCTCCATCTTCCGCACGCACGGCATGCGCCGAGCGCTTGAAATGTGCGATGGCCTGCGGACGGTCGTCGAGACCGAAGACGCCCTCGACGATGTCCCCGATCTCCGGCGATACGAACACCGGGCCGACGCGCCCGCGATAGCTGCCGCCGTCGAAGCGGTACTGCTGCAGCTTCACGGCGAACGCCGACTCCAATGCCGCAACCGTGCCCGATACGATGACGCAGCGGCGCGCGGCGCTCGTCAGCACGACCTGAAGGCCGTGCGACTGCGCGAACGCCTCGACCTTCGCGATATCCTCGGGCGCTGCGCCATGCGCCGACGCGAGCTGTTCGCGGCTCAGATAACTACGCTCGCCAGGCGGACGAAGAGACTGCGCCTCGGAGGCAGACGCGTGCAGTTGCGCGCGCGGACGCACGCGCAATGTCACTTCCAGTCGCTCGTCGCTTGCGGCGGGACCGACGACGTGCGCCGTAGGCAGCGCCGCGCGCTCGCTGCCGCGAACCGGAATGGATGAAGGCTGGGACGGCATGATCGACTCCATGTGGCGACGCCTTCCGCCGAGTGGAAGTGTCGCGCAAGATGAGAGACTGTCTCGGCTGATTGAAGCTCAGACGCGGTGCGAATCGGGGCGCGGCGCTCGGTTGCTTCTGCGCTTTGTGTTGCGCCCTCTGTACGTCAGGTCTCCTCGCGCAAAAGCCCTTCTCTCACACATTACTTCGCTATCCGAACTACTTGATGAACGAAGAGACAGGCCGCGCGGCGAAACTTACGGATTGGTGACGAGAATATCCGTCGATACCCGAAGCGGCGAATTCCATCCGATATTGATGCGGAACTCGGTACGGCCCGGCTTCACCACGATGTTTTGCACGGTGTAGATGGCAGAACCCATGAAGCGGTTGCCGCCGTTATCGCATTCGCTGACGGACACGAACACGTGTGATCCTGCCTGGATCGGGCCTGCGTTGAACCCGAAGGAGACCTCGCCGTGCAGCGAGGGCCACGCATCGTAGCGATACGCCACGCCAGTCATGGTGCCGGACAGACGAGTCTGAACGACGCCGTGATGGTCGGCGCTCACTTCATGAGTGACCGTTTGTTCCGGGGACGGATCGTGCGCTTTCATTTCCATGCTTCGCTCCTTCATTGCTGGTGGATTGCGCGTGCCGATATCGAGCTCAGTCGACGAGCACGCTCGATATCGCACATCCTCGTTCAAGGCGACACTGCTTGCGTGCCACGCCGAATCTCGTGCGATTGCATGAGCCTACAATCCGCGGGATATCGAACCTATCGGCTAGACGGTGTACGTCGAAGGTCGCAGGGAATCTTGATCGACAGGGATCGAATAACCACGTCCCAACCGTAAACCGCGTATAAAGTTATTCGAGTACCGTCAGGGAGACGATGCGATGCGCGTGCTGCTCGTCGATGATCACGAACTCTTCAGAGCCGGTTTTGCACTGCTCATCAAGGAGCTTTTTCCGCATGTCGAACTGCTGCATGCGAGCACGTTGTCGCATGGAGTCGATTCGGCGATGATCGATCATCCGGACATCGTGTTTCTGGACCTCGAACTTCCCGACGGGCACGGTTGCGATGCGCTGGTCCGCCTGAAAGACGCACGACCGTCCTTGCCCGTGGTCGTGGTATCGGCCGATGAGCGCATGGAAACAGTCAGTCGATGCCTTGCACTGCGCGCGATGGGCTACGTGCCGAAATCGTCGTCGCCCGAAGCGCTCCATGCCGCGATCGTCGCCGTGCTTTCGGGCGGCGTCTACCTGCCCGCGGCGAGCATCGCCGGGTTGAGGCGCACGATCGACATGGCCGAGGCGCCGGCACGCGAATCAGGGCATGCACAGCCGACGCACGGTGGCGCGGAACGTTGGGACGCGCCGGATCTCGGACTCACGCCCCGCGAGTACGAAACGCTCGCGTGGCTCGTGCGCGGCCTTCCGTCCAAAGCCATCGCGTCGAAGATGGGGCTCGAAGACATCACGGTGCGCAAGTACATCAGTCATCTGCTCGCGCACTTCAATCTGCGGCGGCGCACCGAACTGATCGTGATGCTGGCCGACAAGGGCATCAAGCTCGGGACGCTGCCGGTGACAGATCCGTCGCGAGATCGGGATTCATCTGCCGATGGGCGGCAACGAAGCGGCTGATCTCCGCCAGCAAGTCTTCCGGAGCCGACGACTTGCGCAGCAGCACGAAGGGCTCGGGGAAGTCGCGCAACACCTGAACGGACAGCAACTCGCCGGTGATAAAGGCGACGGGAATAACGCCGGCCCACGCGAAGTGACGCCTGATCCGGTCTGCGACCTCTTTGCCGGAGACGCCATCGCGCAGCCGGATATCGGTCACGATGAGATCGGGAATGCGGCTGTCGTCGGCAAGAATGGCTTCGAACCCGGCCAGCGATTCGGCGGCCTGCACGAGCGCGCCCGCGCTCGAAAAGAGGCGTCGCAGGCCTTCGAGGACCATCGGTTCATCGTCGCACAGCAGCATGAACGTGCCGTCGAGATCGGGGCGGTGGCGCTCGCCATGCTGGATCGTCGCGCCAGCCGGCTTCGATGCCGAAGTGCTCGCGTAGAGCGAAAAGCGCGATCCGCGCCCTTCGACCGACGCGAAACTCATGGCGTGTCCCGGAAGAATGCGAACCACGCGTTGCACGATCGACAGCCCCAGTCCCAGCCCTTTGGAACGATCGCGTCCCGGATTGTTGATCTGGTAGTACTCGGCGAAAATAGCTTCCCGATAGGCCGGTGCAATGCCGATGCCCGTGTCCCATACATCGACTCTCAACCGGTCATCCACCTGCACCCAGCCGAGCACGACGCCGCCCGACGACGTGTTCTTGATCGCGTTCGATACGAGATTGGATACGGCCCGCTTGAAGAGCGACCGGTCGGTCTCGATGGACGGCGGCTCGACTCGCCGCCTCGCGAGTCTCAGATCGATTCCTCGTAGCTGGGCCGTCTCCCGATATTGCTCGAGGACTTCGGTCAGCAGATCGAACGTATTGACCGGCACAAGGCGGGGAACATGCGAGCCCAGCTCGCTGTAGTCCTGGATCTCCTTGAACATGTCGAGGATCTCTGACGCGGTCTCTTCGATCACGTCGAGATCGCGATCCACCGCGTGTCCGTCCTTGATCCTCGTCCGGGCGCTGCGGATGAAGAGGTTGATCGCGGCGAGCGGCTGCTGGATGTCGTGATACGCCGACGAAAAGAACCGCTCCTTCTCCTTGACGAGCTCCTGCATGCGTTTGTTCTGCTCGTTGATCGCACGCGACGTGGCTTCGACGCGCGCCTTGGCCGCGCGCAAGGTGCGGCGGTACATGAATTCGCGCCGTGCCGAACGTTCCAGCGGAATACTGACGAGCAGACCGATGGCGTACGTCAGCGGCAGACTCGTGCCGTGCGCGATCACCGACGACAGGTGCATGCCGAACCTCTCGCCCGGAGGCTGGAGGAACAGCATGAGCAGGTAACTCGCAATGCACAGCCCGACCAGCCACGCCGTGGTGACCACGCGTAGCCGGAACGCCATGAAGATCGTGAACAGCGTGAGCGTCAGGATCGAATAGTGTTCGTGCCACGGCAGGTCCACGATCTGCAGCAATCTCAAGGTGGCGAGCCACGCACTGAGCGTCCACAGGCAGAGCAGCCCGACGGCCCAGCGTTCATCGAGTGCGCGCGGCGTCCACAGCACGACGGCCACGCTCATGCCGATGGCCGCGGCGCTTCTCGCGAAGATGATTTCGTGGTGGTGCAGATGGGCGGGATCGAGTATGTCGATCCGCCCGAAGTCACGGATCGAAAAAACGATCCACAACGCGGTGAAGATCGCGATGGCGAGTCTTCGCTGTCCGGACATGCGCTGCGCGTAGTCCCTCAGAAACGCCCGTTCCTGAGCCGCCGATCTGAACCTGCGCACCCAGAGGTCTGACGATCTCATCGCGATGCCCGATCCGGAAATGTCGCCGTCCGCGAATACGGCAGCATGACATCCAGACAGAATAGCAGGACCGCATTCGAATGCGGATATACAAATGTAGCGGTACGAATGTATCCGTTCGCTTAACAATAGCTACATCTTCGCGGCGCGATTTCGGGCGCTCGCCTACCTACGTGGGTGTCGAGGGCGTCGGCACTGGCCGACAATCGATACGACGGTGCAGAGAGCCGAGACTTGACCTGTGTTTCGTAACGGCCGCTTTGCACCTGAATCTACTGCCTGGCATTTACGAGGAGGTTGTCATGAAATCAGTCGTTATCGCGGTCGCCGCAGCGTCGGCGCTTTCCTTGCCTCTCGCTGCGTTCTCTCAGACGGATCCGGCATTGACGCGTGCCCAGGTGCGTGCAGAGCTGCAACAGCTCGAACAGGTCGGCTATGATCCGGCCAAAAGCGCGGATGCAAGTTATCCGGGCGACATCCAGGCGGCTGAGGCACGAGTATCGACCGATCACGCGACAGAGTATGGCGGCATGCCATCCGGCTCATCGACGTCCGGATCGCGCACCGTCGTTCGCCCCGCGTCCGACGAAGACATGAAGCACCTCTATTCTGGCGGCCAGTAGCATCCCGTAATCGTCGAGCGCTCAGTTTTCTATGCCGGCGACCAGCTCCATGAATTGCTTCATCCGCCTTGCTGCAAGCTCTGGACGGATCAGCACGCCGGAAGCATCGGCTTTACGAAAGACGTCCGCGTAATGAAGTGCCGATCGCGCCGATTGCATTGCGCCTGCCATCGAGAAATGGTTCTGGTGCCCGTTGAGCCACGCAAGGAACACGACGCCAGCCTTGTAGTACTGAGTCGGCGCAGCGAAGAGTTCGCGAGACAGCGTGACCGTCGGCGCCATTAGCGCGTGATAGGTGTCGGTGTCGTTTCGGGCCAGCGATGCCAGTGCCTTCGACGCAACCGGTGCGATCGGATCGAAGATGCCGAGCAATGCATGTGACTTGCCTGTGCTGTCACCGGCGATGAGTTCGCCATAGTTGTAGTCGTCGCCGGTGAACATGACGACACCTTCCGGCAGCTTCGAGCGCAACTGCCGTTCATACTCCGCGTTGAGCAGGGAGATCTTGATTCCTTCGATCCTCTCCTTTTGATGACCGATGATGTCGAGCACCGTGGCCATCGCGGTATCGACATCGCTACTGCCCCAGTAACCGGCGAGCGCCGAGTCGAACGCATCGCCGAGCCAGTGCAGCACGACTTTTTCGCGTGATGCGGAGATGACTTTTTCGTAGACGTACTTGTAGTCGTCGGCGGAGCGGGCAGCCGCGCAGAGCGCGCGGCTCGCCATCATGATCGGACGGCCGCCCGCAGATTCGACAACCTCGAACTGCTCGTTGTAAGCGGCAACGATGTCGTCGAGAGAATGCGCTTTCTTGCTATCGAGATGATCGGTTCCCGCGCCGCATGCGAGGTCTGCGCCGGGAATCGACTTCGCGTGGGCAATGCTGCGTCGGATCAATTCGGCCCCGACAGGCCAGCCGATGCCCATGCCGCGCTGGGCAGTGTCCATCGCTTCGGCGACCTTGAATCCGAGACTATAAAGATACGTACGGAATGCCAGCGTCGCGTCCCAATCGACAGCGGGTGCATCACCCGAAGGCTCGTAAACAGCACGCGCATCAATGACGACGTGCGCGGCCGCATACGCTATCCGGTTGAACGTCGGTGCGTTCGATCCCGGAAGCTGGTTCTCGAGATTCTGTAGCGAATATGCCCGGACCGTACCGTCCTGCAGTGGCAAATTGATGTTCATGCTGTACCTCTCAGTGTCTGGAAGGAATGGCGAAGTCGGACAGGTTCGTGATAGGTGCAACCGTGGGCGCGGCGATGCTCGCAGACGCGGACTGAATGATCATGTCCGCTGCTTTCTCGGCGACCATGATGGTCGGCGCATTGGTATTGCAGGAAGGCACGAAAGGCATCACGGACGCATCGACGACGCGCAGTCCATCGAGACCGATCAGCCGCAAGTCGGGCGTTACGACCGCGTCCGGATCGTTTGCCTGTCCCATGCGGCATGTCCCGACCGGGTGATGATCGGTCTTCGCATTTGCGCATGCGTACTCGAAAAGCTCCTGATCGCTGTTGGCCCGCGATCCCGGAAGAACTTCGTTCTGCACGAAGCGGCGCATGGCGGGCGCGCTGAGGATGTCGCGTGCCAGACGCAAGCCCTTGATTGCCATATGCCTGTCGTGCGGGTCCGACCAGTAGTTAGGATCAAGCAGAGGCGCATCGGCGGCATTACTGCTTGCGAGACGAACCGTGCCGCGCGACCGTGGCCGAAGATAAGCCGTGTTCAGCGTCACGCCCGCGTTTTTCAGCTTGGCCATACCCGCCTCGATTCCCGAACCGAGCCCCAGATGGAACTGGATATCGGGCGAGCGGTCGCGGTCGGGCGAGTCACGGTCTGCGTACCAGAACCCGCCAGTTTCGAAGAGACTCGACGCCACCGGGCCCTTTTTCAGCACGAGGTATTGCAACGCGGCCCACGCAGCGTGATGCAGCTTGTTGTATTTGTCGTAGGTGTGATCGCCCGTGCATTCAGAAATGACGAACAGATCGAGGTGATCCTGAAGATTTTCGCCGACGCCCCGCAGATCATGGACTGGTTTGATCCCGACAGACTGAACATGCGCTGCGGGCCCGATGCCCGATTGCAGCAGTAGCTTCGGCGATCCGATCGCGCCGGAAGACACGATCACTTCTTTCGCGGCTCGAATGATTTGCGTATCGCGGCTGTCGCCGACGACTACCTCGACGCCCACCGCGCGATGGCCTTCGACGATGACGCGCAACGTGCGCGTGGCCATTTGCACGGTGAGGTTACGTCGTCCGAGAACCGGCTTGATGAAGCTCGTTGCTGCCGACGAACGACGCGCGTCAAGCTGCGTCAGTTGATAGTACCCAAGTCCCTCTTGCGAAGCGCCGTTGAAATCGGGGTTGAACGGAATACCTAACTCCTGCCCGGCCTGAAAGAACGCTTCGCAGATAGGAAGCGGGCTGATCGGATTCGAGACGCCCAACGGTCCGCCGTACGCGTGGAACTCATTCGCGAAGCGCTGGTTGTTTTCGGAGCGCTTGAAATACGGCAGTACCTCGCGATAGGACCAACCCGTCGCTCCGGCCTTGCTGACCCATTCGTCATAGTCGGCGGGCACACCACGCGTATAGAGTTGCGCGTTGATCGACGAGCCGCCGCCGATCACCTTTGCTTGCGTGAAGCGCAGGACGCGATTGTTGAGATGCTTCTGCGGCACGGTATGCCAGCCCCACGACCCGATGCCCTTGGTCATCTTCGCGAAGCCTGCCGGCATCGCAAAGAACGGGTGGCGATCCGAACCGCCCGCTTCCAGAAGAAGCACGTTCACCGCGGGGTCAGCGCTCAACCGATTCGCCAGCACGCATCCAGCCGAGCCGCCGCCCACGATCACGTAGTCATATGTCGTCGTATTCATGTCGGTCACGCTCAAAATGCAGGGATCGAAAGGCCGCCGTCAACGTGCAACACGCTGCCGGTGCAGAACGGAAGAGATCCATCGGCGAGAGTGGCGACCGCGCGGGCCACTTCCTCGCTTTCGCCCCAACGAGCCGCGGGGACCAGCCCTTCCTCGAATCGGGCCTCGTACTTCTGTGCGACGCCTGCCGTCATCGGCGTCCGGATGATTCCGGGCCGCACTTCGAAGACGCCTATGTTCGACTTCGCCAGTCGCAGCGCGAAAAGCTGCGTAAGCATCGGCAAGGCGGACTTCGACAAGCAGTATTCCGCTCGCTCCACCGAGGCCATCTGCGCCGAGACCGACGAGACCGTCACGATCGAACGCGCACGTTTCGATGACGTCGCGATCATGTGCCGCGCGACAGCTTGCGTCATGAAGAACGTGCCGCGGAGGTTGATGCCGAGCACGGTATCGAACGCGTCTGAACGAACGTCGAGGAGGTCGCCGCGACTTGGCGAGCCCACGCCCGCGTTATTCACGAGGCACTCCACGCTGCCTTTGAAACCGATGGCGGCGTTCACAACCTCTGCGTGCGATTCGATATCGATCAGGTCGCTGCGAACGAAAAGCGCATCTTGTCCCTCGTTGCGGATAAGGTCGCACGTCGCGTGCGCGTCTTCGTCATCGGTCACGTCGGTCAGCACGACATCGAAACCGCGCCGTGCCAGTTCGACACAGATCGATCGGCCGATTCCTCTGCGTCCGCCCGTAACCAGCGCGGTCGGGCATGGTCCATTCGACTTGCTCATAAGTCCACCGTCCCAGTCGTCGATCAATGAATGCGTGCTTCCGTGTCCTTATCGAACAGCACCAGCTTCGACAGATCGACACGCAGTTCGCAACGTTCACCCGACTCGTGCGGCATGTCCGGCCCGAGCCGCGCGGACACTTCCATGCCGCCGAAATCGAGGACAGCGAGCGTGTCCGGTCCAGTGGGCTCGAGCACGTTGATCCTGACGGGCACAGTTCGAATAGCAGACGCCGCGCGTTCGTTCTCTACGCCAATCGCCTCCGGCCGCAACCCTGCGACGACTTCCTTGCCGACATAGCGGTCCACGGCTTGAGATTGCGGCGGAAGTTCGAGATCCAGCGCGTCATTGCCCTGACCGATCTTCAGATGCAGCGAACCGTCCCTGCCCTCGATTCGCGCGGGAATGAGGTTCATCGACGGCGACCCCATGAATGTCGCCACGAACGTGTTTGCGGGCGTGTTATAGACCTCGGCCGGCGTGCCGAGCTGCTGAAGAATGCCGCCCTTCATCACCGCGATGCGGGTTGCAAGCGTCATCGCTTCGATCTGATCGTGCGTCACGTAGACGATGGTTGCGCCCAGCCGCTGGTGCAGCTTCTTGATTTCCGTGCGCATGTCCACGCGCAGCTTCGCGTCGAGGTTGGAGAGCGGCTCATCGAACAGGAAGATCTTGGGATGGCGCACGAGCGCACGGCCCATCGCGACGCGCTGGCGCTGACCGCCCGAAAGCTGACCGGGCCGACGATCGAGCAGATGCTCGATCTGAAGAAGACGCGCCGCATCCTGTACGGCTTTCTCGCGATCGGCCTTCGAGACTTTCCGCATCTCCAGTCCGAAGCTGATGTTTTGCCCCACGGTCATGTTGGGGTACAGCGCATAGCTCTGAAACACCATGGCGATATCGCGCTCGCTCGGATGCAGGTCGTTGACCTTGTCGTCACCGATGCGGATTTCGCCGCCCGACAGCGTATCGAGTCCGGCAATGAGCGAGAGCAACGTCGATTTGCCGCAACCCGACGGGCCGACGAGCACGAGGAAGTCGCCATCGTCCACATCGATATTGATTTCGCGAAGGATTTCCGTAGACCCGTAGGCCTTACGCACGTTGCTGACATGAAGTGAAGACATGATGATTACCCCTTGACCGAACCAGCCATCAAACCGCGGACGAAATAACGACCTCCAACGACGTAGACGAGCAGCGTGGGAAGCGCCGCGATCATCGCGGTGGCCATCTGCACGTTGTATTCCTTGACGCCGGTAGAAGTGTTGACGATGTTGTTGAGCGCTACCGTGATCGGCGCCGATGCGCCGGTCGTGAACGATGCGCCGAACAGGAAGTCATTCCAGATGTTCGTGAACTGCCAGATCACGGTCACGGTGATGATCGGCACCGAGTTCGGCAGGAGGATCCGAAAGAAGATGCGGAAGAAGCGCGCGCCGTCGATCATCGCGGCCTTCACGAGTTCATCGGGAAACGCGATGTAGTAGTTGCGGAAGTACAGTGTCGTGAAGCACAGACCGTAGACCACATGCACGAAGACGAGGCCGGTGATCGATTGAGCGAGACCGATCTTGCCGAGAAACGTCGCCATCGGGATCAGCACGATCTGGAACGGGATGAAGCAGCCGAACAGGACGAGCGCAAACAGAACGTTGTCGCCCTTGAAGCGCCACTTCGTCAACACATAGCCATTCAGCGCGCCGATCAGCGTCGAAAGGAACACTGCTGAAAAGACCATGCGGAACGAGTTCCAGAAGAAGCCTTTCACGCCGGAGCAGTCGAGACCGACACAGGCCGAGCCCCAGGCTTTCTCCCATGCAGCGAGCGTCCATTCGTGCGGGAGCGCGAGAATATTGCCCGCATACACTTCCTGAAGCGGTTTGAACGAGGTGAGCAACATCACCACGAGCGGCACGAGATATACGAGCGCGACGATCAACAACATCGTATAGATGACGATGCGCGATACGTTGTTATGCTTTCCCACCACCATTTGCGGCGAGTCCCAGGTCTTGGCAGCCATGCTTGTCTCCTTCAGGCTACGTGGATAGGTACGAATTGCTTCAGTGACCGCCGCCGGAACGACGGGGGCGCATTTCCGAGTAGAGGTAGGGCACCATGATTGCGGCAACGGTGCAGAGCATCATCACGGCGCTTGCGGCTCCCATACCCAGCTCGTTACGTGTGAACGTGAACGAGTACATGAACGTCGAAGGCAGTTCGGTCGAATAACCGGGGCCCGCACCCGTCAAGGCGATCACCAGCTCATAGCTCTTCACGGCCAGGTGAACCAGGATCACGAGTGCCGAGATGAAGACCGGGCGCAGTTGCGGAATGATGATGCGGCGATAGATCGAGGGCATGCGTGCGCCGTCGATCGACGCTGCCTTGATCTGCTCCTGGTCGATGCCGCGCAAGCCCGCAAGGAACATCGCCATGACGAAGCCGGACGCTTGCCAGACCGCCGCGATGACGACGGTGTAAATCGCCATGTCGTCGCTGATGATCCAGTCGAACTGGAAGCTCGCCCATCCCCAGTCGTGGAAGAGCTTCGTCAGGCCGAGCCCGGGATTGAGAATCCACTTCCACGCAGTGCCGGTGACGATGAAGGACAACGCCATCGGGTACAGGAAGATCGCGCGCAAATAGCCTTCCGCCCGAATGCGCTGATCCAGAAGGATCGCGAGCACGAGGCCGATTGCAAGACACAGGACCACATACAGCGACGCATAGATGCCGAGGTTCTCCACGGCGACGTGCCAGCGAGGGTGTTCCCACACCCGCGCAAACTGCGTGAATCCAGCCCATTTGAACGTGGCGAATGCGCGGGAACGTGTGAACGAGAGCACCGTCGTCCAGACGATGAAGCCATAGACGAACACCAGCGTGATGATCAGTGTCGGGCTGAGCACGAGCTTCGGGAGAAGCGCTTCGAACGCGTTGCGCGCAGAACGCTTTTTCCCGACTTTCTCCACTCGGGCGGGGGACTTGGCCGGGTCTATGGACTGGGCACGAGAGTGTAAGAGCATGATTTCACCTGCACGTCGAGAACATCGAACACGAGAGCGGAGCGGACGCTTGCCGTCCGCCTGAGCGGTCAGATCGTTACTTCGAATTCTGGATAGCCGTGACGAGCGCCTTAACAGCGTCGGCCGACGACTGATTCGAATTGAAGAAGTGCGTGACGACGTCATAGAGCGCTGTCTTCGATGCTTCGGGCATCGCCTGGCCGTGGGCGAAGCTGCCGACCATCGTCCCGTTCTTGAGCGCCGTGCGCATGTCGGCCATCGACTTCTGACCGCACTCGTCGAAGCCATCGGCAGGCACATCGAGACGTGCCGGCACCGCGCCCTTGATCTGATTGAACTGGGCCTGAACCTTGGGGTCCATCACGGCTTCCGCGAACGCGTACTGTCCGGCCTGCCGGTCGCTGCCCGCCTTGAAGGTGGCGAACTGGTCGGTTACGAAGATGAAGTCGCCCTGCGTGCCGGGGTATCGCATGCAAAGATAGTCCACGCCCGGCTTCTTGCCCGCGTTGGCGAATTCGCCTTTCGCCCAGTCGCCCATGATCTGCATCGCGGCCTTGCCATTGATGACCATCGAGGTAGCGAGATTCCAGTCCCGGCCGGGGAAATTCGGATCGACCATGCCACGCAACGCACGCAACTGGTCGAACGCCTTTTCCATCGTCTTCGAGCCGAGCGCCTTGGCATCGAGCTTGACCAACGCATCGTTATAGAACTTGGGGCCACCCGCCGACATCACTGCACTGTCGAAAATCGTAGCTTCCTGCCACGCCTGTCCGCCGTGAGCCAGCGGGATATAACCCGCCTTCCGAATCTTGTCCGCGTCGGCGACGAGCTCTTCGAAGGTTTGCGGCGGCGTGAGCTTGAGTTCATCGAAAATCTTCTTGTTGGCCCAGATCCAGTTGTCGCTATGCACGTCGATGGGCACGCCATACCAGTGTCCATCCGACTTGGAGAAGCGCTGCAGCGGAGCGGGCACCTGCTTGTCCCAATCGCCCTTCTTGGCGATGCTGTCGAGGTTTGTGAGCAGGTCCTGCTCCGCGTAATCCAGCACGCTGAAGCCAAGCATCTGCACCGCGTCGGGCGGATTGTTCGAAGCTATGCGCGCGCGCAACACCGTGCGCGCCGCTTCGCCGCCGCCGCCCGCGATCGGGCTGTCTTTCCACGCATAGCCTCGCTGCTTCAGGTTGTCTTTCAGAACGCCCAGCGCTTTGGCCTCGCCGCCGGAGGTCCACCAGTGCATCACTTCCACTTGCTTGTCGGCGGCGATCGCCGAGAGTGCGTGGCACGCGAACAATCCAGCCGCGACGGCGGCAATACGCTTCTTGAACATCTTCGTCTCCTTGTTGATCGCCCCGCGACGGGAGCGTTCGTATATGACTGTCACTTGGTGGACTGGGGCAGCCACCAGTTCTTGCGTGCGCCGATGTGCAGCTGGATGGTTTTGGTTTCGGTGTAGTCCTCGACCGCCTGCTTGCCGAGTTCGCGACCGACGCCGCTGGACTTGAAGCCGCCGAAGGGCAGTTCCGGATAGCCGTCGAGGAACGTGTTGACCCATACAGTCCCTGCGTCTACGCCGCGTGCGACCGTGAGGCACGTGTTGATGTCGTTGCTCCAGACGGCGGCCGACAGTCCATACGCCGAGTCGTTGGCGATCTCGATCGCTTCTTCGACGTCCTTGAACGTCACGATCGAGAGAACGGGACCGAAGATCTCGTCGCGCGCGACGCTCATCTCTGGCGTGACATCGCTGATGATGGTCGGCTCGAGGTAAAGACCCTTGGCGTCGTAGCGCTTGCCGCCCAGACGAAGGCGCGCGCCGGCGGCTACGCCCTTGTCGATGTTCGCGAGAATTTCCCCTAGCTGCGTTTCGCTGACGATGGCGCCGATCTTGGTATCGGGGTGCAAAGGATCGCCCACCGGAACCTGTCGCGCGCGCTCGACGACAGCCTGCGCGAACTTCTCCGCTACCGAATCATGAACGAGAACACGGCTGCCGCTATTGCAGCATTCGCCCGCATTGAAATAGACGCCGAAGACAACGGCATCGACCATCGCGTCCCAATCGCAATCGGGGAAGACGATCTGCGGATTCTTGCCGCCGAGTTCGAGCGCCACCTTCTTCAACTGCTTCGACGCGATGCCGCCGAGCAGTCCGCCCACGCGCGTCGAACCGGTGAAAGACAGCATGCCGATGGCCGGGTGTTCGGCGAGCGGCTGGCCGACCGTGGGCCCCTTGCCGGTGACGACGTTCACGACGCCCTTCGGAACGCCGGCTTGTTCGAGAATCTCCGCGAGAATGACCGTCGTGCTCGAAGTCAGTTCGCTCGGCTTGATGACGCACGTGCAGCCTGCGGCAAGGGCAAACGGAAGCTTCTGCGAAAGAATCCAGATAGGGAAATTCCAGGGCGTGATGAGCCCGACCACGCCGATCGGCTGACGCAGGACGATCCCCAGCATGTCTTCGCCGAGCGAGTCGTAAGCGTCGCCGCTCGTCGTACGGGCGAGGCTCGCGGCGTACTGCCAGAGATCGACGCAGCCCGAGACTTCGCCACGTGCTTGCGTGAGGGGCTTGCCGGTCTCCAGCGATTCAAGCAACGACATCTCTTCGACCCGCGCCTTGATGCCCTCGGCGACCGCGAGCAGCACGCGTGCGCGCTCGACACCCTTCATCCTGGGCCACGGGCCTTTCCTGAAAGCGACGTCGGCGGCCTGAATCGCGGCTTCGACGTCTGCGCCCGTGGCTTCGGGAAATGAACTCACCACTTGACCGTGAGCCGGGCTGCTGCGCTCGAAGCGCTCGCCGCTTGCGGCCTCCTTCCATTGGCCATCGATGAACATCTTTCCGGCGAACGCCTCGTGTTGCAGCGGCTTTGCGTTCTCAAGCAGCGCCGTTGCGGCGGGAACAGCAATCTGACTCGTCATTTCATTGACCCTCGTATTGCGCCTTGCGGCGTTCGCGGAAACTGGCCATACCCTCGCGGGCGTCTTGCGTCGTGGCGGAGAGCGCGCCGGCCATCGCTTCCAGCGTGGCGCCGGTATTGAAGCCTGCGGCTGCGTTGATCAGTTGCTTCGTGAGTTGCGCGGACACGGGCGCAAGCGTCGCGATCTGCCCGGCGACGGCCATCGCCGCATCGAGCGACTTGCCCGCTTCGGACACTTCGTCGACGAGGCCGATTGCATAGGCGCGCTGCGCGTCGATGCGTCGTGCGGTGAGCGCCATCGACTTCACGTGACTGGGTCCGATGAGGGACACGAGCCGCTGCGTTCCGGACCAGCCGGGACAGGTCGCGATGCTCGCTTCGGGCAGCGCGAAGGTCGCGGCCGGATCGGTCACGCGAACGTCGGCGATTGCGGCGAGTTCCAGACCGCCGCCGAACGCATGACCGTTGATCGCAGCGATCACGGGCAGGCGCAGTGCAGCCCAACGATCGAAGATGCGATGTCCGCGCGTGACCCAGACACGCCACATATCCAGCGGCGCGAGGGCGGACCATTCATTGATATCCGCACCGACACAGAAGGCACGTTCACCAGCGCCTGTCAGCACGACGGCGCGCAGACTGCTGTCCGCTTCGAGTTGCGCAGCGGCGTCTTCGAGTTGTCCAAGCATCGACGGCGTGAGCGAGTTGAGCTTGTCGGGACGATCGAGCGTGACGACCGCAACCGGACCGCGCTTTTCGATGCGGATAAAGGCCTGATCAGCCATGACGCGCCTCCTTGAGCTTGAGTCCGAATGGTGCGTCCGTGAAGATCGCGGGGTCCATCGTCTTCAGCGAGGACGACACCTTCAACTCGACGTCGCACTGATCCAGCACGTCCCTTTGCAGATCGATACCGGGAGCGATCTCGATGACTTCGAGCCCGTCTTTGCCGAGCCTGATCACGCATCGTTCGGTGATGTACAGGACTTCCTGATCGCGGGCTTGTCCCATGCGACCGCTGAAGGTCACGTGATCGACATCGGCAACAAACTTCTTCTTGCCTTCCTTGACGATCGAAAGTCTTCCGTTGCCGACTTCGAATTGCGCGCCGGCCGTAAAGTAGCCGCTGAAGACAAGGCGCTTCGCGTGCGTCGTGATATCGATGAAGCCTCCGCACCCCGCCGTCAGATACGGCTTGCTCGGAAGCCTGGATACGTTCACGTTGCCGAAGCGATCGATCTGCATGAACGAGAGCAGAGACACATCGAAACCGCCGCCCTGGAAATAAACGAACTGCGACGGCGACGGCATGATGGCGTCGGCATTGCCCGAGCAGCCGAACGCGAAACCCAGCAATGGCACACCGCCCACCGCGCCTTGCTCGATGGCCCACGTCACATCGTTCGGATAGCCTTCTTCGAGCAAGATGCGAGGCACATTCGCGGAGATCCCGAAGCCAAGATTGACCGCGTCGTTCTGCGCCAGCTCCATCGCGGCGCGCCGGGCGATGATCTTGTCCGGATGCCATTGCGCAAACTCGAATGCGCTTTCGGGCAGCTTGATTTCGCCGCTGATCTCCGGGTCGTATTCGATCTGCGTGGTCTGCTTTTGAGCCGGATCGACCACGACGTAGTCGACCAGATTGCAGGGAATGTGCACCGATTGCGTGTGCAGCGATCCCGCTTTCACGACACGTTTGACCTGCGCGATGACGATGCCGCCGTTATTGCGCACCGCAAGCGCCTGATCGCGTCCGCCCAGCAGCGCGCCTTCGTGTTCGAAGGACAGGTTGCCGCGCTCGTCCGCGGTCGTGGCGCGAACGATGGCAACGCGCGGGACGAAGTTTCGATAGTGCAGCCACTCGTCGCCGGCGAACGTCACCTTCTCCACGATTGGGAGCTCGGCAGCGCTGGCGTTCATTGCGCCGCCCTGGCGCGACGGATCGACGAAGGTGTCCAGTCCGACCTTGGTCAATACGCCGGGACGCCTGGCCGCCGCCTCGCGGTGCATATCGAACAACACGCCGCTCGGCAGGTTGTACGCACGAATCTCGTTGTCGGCGATCAGGTGCCAGATGTCCGGCATCGGCAGACTCGACGGGCCACTGGGGAACGAGCCGGCTATGACCGTTTTGATGAGCCCTTTCTTTGCGATGTGATCGATGCCCTTGATCCCGTACATGTCGCCGGCGGCGATAGGATGGAGCATCGTCAGATTGCGCGGATGCGCTTGCGCGTCAAAGCGCGCGCCGATCGCGGCGAGCATTGCGTCCGGACAGCCCAGGCCGCTCGACGAACTGACGGTGACTACATCGTCATCGTTGATGAGGCTGGCGGCTTGTGCGAGGGTGATGACCTTGCTGGAACTCACGGTGAGTCTCCTGATAAAGCGGTTCTGGCTGATTTATTCGGCGTAGCGACGCGACACATCGACATGTCCGCGGGCTTGCGCAGCCTGTGCGACCGCGAGGGCCGTGATCAGCGAGCGATATCCGTCCACCCCGCTGGCGGCGGGGCTCTGGCCTTCGCGGATGGCCCGGTGAAACTGGGCAACGCCGGTGTGGTAGAGGTTTGCGTGTTCCACTTCGATCGATCGCACACCGTTCGCGTCGCGGAGTTCGATCTCCCCGACTGCGCGCTGGGTCATCACGTCCTTTGCGATCAGCGAACCGTCCGAACCGTGAACTTCGAGTCCGGTCGCCGCGAATGGCACGGTGAAGGCGTCGTGGAGTTGCGCGAGAACGCCATTGTCGAAACGCACGATCGCCATGACGCCGTCGGTAAGACCCGCGTTGCTCATCGTGCCGGTGGTCGTCATTGCACTGACTTCGATCGGCTCCGCGTTCAGCACGAAGCGCAGCGTGTCGACGTCATGAACGGTGATGTCGAGCACGACGCCGCCGCTAGCGTCCTGCTTTTCGATGCGCCACCCGCGCAGATGTGGCGGGAGCGACACCGCATGAAAGACGCGGGCAAAGAGCGGCGTTCCGATCGCGCCTTCGATGATGAGTTCGCGCAGCTTGCGATGCGTGGAAGCATTCCGGAGATGGTGGTTCGTTCCGAGAATGACACCGTGTTCGGCGCAGGCCTCGATCATCCGGGCTGCGTCTGCTTCGGAAAGAGCAAGCGGCTTCTCGCAGAGAACATGTTTGCCGGCGCGCGCCGCGGCCAGAACTTGCGGAAGATGTTTCTCGTTGGTGCTGCTGATATACACCGCGTGGACTGCCGGATCGGCGAGCACGGCATCGAGATCGGTGGAATGCCTGGCGATGCCGTGCTTCGCGGCGAATTCTCGTGCGCGCGCTGCATTGCCGCTGACGACGGTTTCGATCGTCGCGTCAGCCTGGGCCCGGATGGCGTCGACCATCCACTCGTCTGCGATCGTGCTGGCGCCAACGAGCGCCCATCCAATTCGTGCCGCCATGTTTGTCTCCATATCGTTCAAGTAGAACGTTCCACTAGCGGAGGGAAAAAAACGCGTTTTCCGCGTTCCTGGCTATCGTCACCCTCGGTGGATCGTTCCACTAAGCTGCTGAAAAATTCGGCGCCCGGCGCCGTTCTTCGTGGTGGATCGTTCCACTTAATGTAGTTCGCGGGTTCTTGCGAGTCAACTAGAGACGAACCCTGATCCCTTCGATAATCGGGAACGCAAAACATCCGACTATTCAAAAATTCAGTGGAACGTTCTAGCGGCGGTGATAATCTTCCGGTGAGCAAGCCGTTCCCGAGCCCGTCCCACATGAAAAGCAATCCAACCATCCTCGACATCGCCAGAACCGCGGGCGTGTCGAAATCGACCGTGTCGCTGGTGTTGCAGGAGAACCCGCGCATCCCGGCAGACACCGCGGAAAAGGTGCGGCAGGCCGCGCGACAGCTCGGATACGTGTACAACCGGGGCGCGGCGGCGTTGCGCGGTCGACGCAGCGCCACGATCGGCATGGTCATCAACGACCTGACGAACCCCTTCTTCGTCGAGTTGCTGGTGGCGATCGAACGCGTGCTCGCCGAGGCGGGTTACACCACGTTGATGGCGCATACGGCCGAAAGCGTCGCAACGCAAACTCGCGTGCTGCGCTCGATGCGGGAACAGAATGTCGCCGGCTTGATCATGTCGCCCGCGCTCGGAACGGACGATGCGCTTCCGGCGGAGATTCGATCGTGGGGCATTCCGCTCGTGCTGGTGATGCGTCCGATGGGCGACGACGTCGATACCATAGGCGTCGATAACGCTTTCGGCTTCGCGCTCGCCACTGAGCACCTGATCGCTCAGGGACATACGCGCATCGCGTTCGCCGGCAATCGCAAAGGCTACGCGGTGGCTAGTCAGCGTCGCGAGGGTTATCTCTCGACGATGAAACAGCACGAACTTCCGGTTGCCGACGAGTGGACTATCGACGTCGAACTCACGCCACAGGGCGGCCAGAAAGCGGTGCGCGCGATCTTTGACATGGCGCTCCGTCCCACGGCAGTGCTCTGCTACAACGACCAGGTTGCGATCGGCGTGCTGCATGAACTCGATCGGATGGGCAAGCGGGCAGGCAAGGACCTGGCGGTTGTGGGTTGCGACAACATCGTGGCGGCCGAACATACGAATCCACCGCTTACGACGCTCTCGGCAGGCTCCGACAAACTCGGCGCGCTTGCAAGCGAGACCCTTCTTTCGAGGTTGGTTGAAGGCGCTGTGACGGACGGTCCGGCAAAGCAATTCTTTGCTGTGCCGGAACTTATCATCCGTGAATCAAGCGAGCATGCGATCGAAACAGAGGACGCCACGCAAACCGTTCGAGGCAAGCAGCCTGGCCGCAAGCGTACAGCCCGGGCCTCGTGAACGAACCGATGCGCGCGCTGCGTTGCGTTCGATTCTGCCCGTTCGCACTCAAACAGGCGCGCAGTGGATGTCGAACTTGATCAGCTTGGTCGGGCCGAAGGTATTGCTGATGGCGACATCGGCGGCATCGCGACCTCGCGCCATCAGCACGCGGCCAATGCGCGCCACGTTGTTGCGCGGATCGAAGGTCTGCCATGAACCGCCCACATAGGCTTCGAACCAGGCAGCGAAATCCATCGCGCTATAGGGCGGCGGCACGCCGACATCGCTGATATAGCCGGTGCAATAGCGCGCCGGAATATTCATCGCGCGGCACAGCGCCACGGCCAGATGAGCGAAGTCGCGACAAACGCCCTGTCGTTCCTCAAACGCCTCGAACGCGGTCTTGGTCGGTCGTGCGAATCCGTATCCGAACTTGATGTGGCCATGCACGTAGTCGCAGATCGCCTGCACCCGGTCACGCCCTGGGGGAGTCGCGGCGAACAGTTTCCACGCGATGGCGGACAACAGATCGGTTTCGCAATATCGGCTGCCGAGCAGAAACACCAGACATTCATCCGGCAGCGTCTCGACGGGATGCTGATGCCCGAGCGGTTCGCGCGTCTCGGGTTGGTCGGAGATTTCGAGCAATGCGCTGGTGGACAGCGAGATCAGCCCCGCCGGTGCGACGATGCGGCTGCACAGATTACCGAAGCTGTCGCGATACTGCGTGATCGGCACGGGTGGATCGACCACCAGCAGATCACCCGACAGCACGTCCTGCGCGCGGGAGAAGTGCGTGTTCAACATCAGCATCATCGGGGTCGGCTGCGGACACTCGTAGATCAGTTCATAGCCCACGCGGAGTTTCATCGAATCATCCTTGCATTGAGAAGTCATTGGCGCGGGGCGCAAAGATGTTTCCATCAGTTGTCTTCGGTGACGCTCACGTCTACGTCGAGGCTTCGGAACGAATGCATCGCGCCGTGCCATGTTCCCCACAGCGGCAGCGCCTGATCCGAATTCCAGGCTACGGCCACACGAATCAGATGCCGATTTCCGATGATGCTGTTGGTCGGATCGAAATCGACCCAGCCGGCACCGGGGAGATAGATCTGCAACCATGCGTGCGTCGCACCGCCGCCCAGCGTGGTGTCGTGGTTCGGCACGAAGATATAGCCGCTGACAAACCGGGCTGCGAGGCCCAGCGAGCGGACCGCATCCATCATGAGCACCGCGAAATCCCGGCAACTGCCGCTGCCCAGCCGCAGGGTCTCGGCTGGTTGATTGACGCCCTTCTCGACTCGCCGCACGTAGGTGAAGCTGTTCTTGATCTCGAGCGTCATGCTGCGCAGCAAGGTCATTGTTTCGGTCGATCCGCCCGGTCCGATGAAACGTCGCGCCCATGCGTCCACGTCGCCGGTAAGAATCGGCCGGCTTCGCGCGTTCACGAGATTCGACGCCTCCTCGCTGGTGTACGCGAAAGGCCACTTCGATGCATACCCTTCCAGCGAATAATCGGGCAACGGCGCTTCGTAGTGTTCGAGCGTCACCTCGCTTCTGAAAATCAATTCGGACGCCTCGCCCGAGAACGTCGCAATTGCGACCGAATTGTCGAATACGTCATGCAGCCAGTGCAGGCGATCGGGCGTCGGGCTAATCATCAACTGCGTACTCAGAAGACGCAGATCATGACTCGCACGCGGGCGGAACATCATGCGATGCTCTCCGAAGCGCACCGGCTCCGAATAGCGATATGCACTTTGATGTCGCACGGTAAGACGTTGCGGGCCGCTCATTGCGGCACGCAGCGGAGAGACTGGATCACTATTTCGCTCCCAAAGGGTTAATCCGCGCGGAAATGCGCGAATGAGTCAACCGAGACTCGGAAGCGCGTCAAATAATCCGAACATCGAATGAAAAGCCAGGCATGAAGTAAGACTGACTCACGTACACGGCCATGCAAGGCATGGCGGCAATCGGCTATTTCTTTTTGGCGGCGCTGGTTGACCCCGTAGTCTTGGGAACCGGGATCTTGAACGGATCGGCGACTGGCGCCGACAATTTTTTGGCTTGTTTGGGCTTCTTTGCCTCGCGATTACTTCGCATTTGACCCTTTGCCATTTTGCGCCCCTGTGTGGCGGCCACGGAATGGGCCGCTAATTGGCCTATTCTGAGCGCATTTTTAATTGCTGTCGCGATCTATTTAATTGGCTCGGCGACGAGCGTTGAGAGGCGCGTCCGCAGATTTCCTCGAGGCATCGCCCTGTCGAAGTCTGACGATTGTTCTTGCTTTGTTTCGCCATGCGGCGCACGCTCGCGTGGCTAACGTTCATCGACCTTCTTTTTTGCGGAAATCAACATGCTGAAGCGAATCCCGACCGACCCCGCCGCACCGTTTCGAAAGCAGGACCTTACGGCAACTCAAAAGGCGCGCGTGGAAGCATTGCGGCAGGCAGAGTCCGACCGCGCCGAAAAGCGACTCGAGAACGATGCGCGCATCGACGTCAACGCTGCGAAGTGGCGTTATGTATCACCGACGAACTAGATCGCCTCGAAGTTTCCCTCTGACGAGGTATCTCGGCATGGAGTTTGATTCGGATTTCTGACTATTTTGGTGAGATGCGAGCTGGCATTTGAACACGTATCAGATGAGCCCGAAGTCGGCGCAAAGCACTTTGATCGGTGAGCGGGAGCCATCCCTTTGTTTCTGAGTCGCTATCCCGACGATGTGATTCAGGTTCACACGCAGGACTTCGCTGTCCTGCGACACCGACCCGTCCGAGCCGAAAACACGGTCGAGACATTCGCGCGTGACCTGCACCTGCAAGCGCTTGTTCTGGATCGTCTGGCTGAAGAAAAGATCGCCGTCTGACCGAAGGAAAGGACGATTTAAAGACAGAGCCTCGGAAGCAGCGGCTTGCTGCAAACGAACGCCGCCTCTTTTTGATCCGGTCAATGGATTACGTTCGAAGCAGCCCGGGCATACGAAATAAATCCCGAGGCTATCGATGGCTGGATGCGCGTTGTGCCGGGATACATCGACTTTGCAGTGCTTGCAGTTCCACATGGCGACCTCCGCGTCGTCGATGCAAGCAAACAGGTTACGCGTCGTCTCGTGCGCTTGCGAGACTTCATTTGTAAAAGCAAGTCCGGCCCTTTTGATTTGTCGCGCAAGAGCTAACGCCTTATTCTCACCGCCTGACGTCGCGCGTGAGCCGAGCCGCCTTCATAGGCTTCGTCCTCGGTCTCGAAGCGAAGATGACTGTCGTAACGGATCTCGCTGACGTTCGAACTACTCAAATCCACATCGACACATGCGTAGGTGAAGCCACCGGCAGGAAGCGGTTGAACCACAACATGGAATTCATGGTTTCCAACTTTCAACATGCGTGACATCGAGAACTCCAGTAGTGGTGAGCCATCGTACCACGCGATGAAGAACGAACCCGCGGTCGTGTCGCTGGGGCTCGGGCATTTGTGTTCACTGCATCGAAATGATCAGGCGTGCTATTCATTTCGACGAAAACACCTGAACGAAGTTTAATTACCCCAGATACGAAACTGCCGGTTCCGCATGCGGAACCGGCAGGAAGGCTACTCAGATCGGCGTGATGTTCGCGGCCTGTAGACCCTTGGGGCCGCTCTTCGTCTCATAGCTGACTTTCTGATTTTCCGCGAGCGTCTTGAACCCTTCGGCGCGAATCTCCGAGAAATGCGCGAACAGGTCATCGCCGCCGCTGTCGGGTGTGATAAACCCAAAACCCTTACTGTCGTTGAACCACTTGACGGTGCCGGTATCCATGAAACTCTCCTGAAGATGAACGAACAAATGGGACCGCGAGAGGGTCCCGGAACAAAGGATCAAGGAGGGAGAGGACAACGAACACCGCAGGCTGCGGTCAATGATGAGCAGCAATCGCGCTTCTTGAAGACTTCATCAAGAAAATTACGCCTCGCCTCGAAAACCGTCAAGATCTTTCGGCCCGCGGCACGGCAAGCGATTTGTCTAACTGCTCGTCCCCGCCCCGACGGGCCTGCGTGTCCGGAATAACGCAAACCGTTTACCGCGCGACCCCGGCGGGCTTTACGGGTATAGTGGATCTTCATTCTCGAGGAGACGTTCATGCCAGCATTCCCGCCTCTTTACAAGGGCTTCGAACTCCATCCTCTCGTGTTCTCGCGCGCATTCAGCCGCTTCGACAGGCATTCGCGCTACGACGAAGGCTACGATGTCGCGATTCGCATCTGTCGCCCGGAGATATCGGGCGAGGCCGGCACGAGCCGCGTATTCAAGCTCGATCGGCAAGATGTGTTTGTGGACTTCGGAATTGCCCGGCGCGCCGCTCGTCAACGCGGTGAAGATATCGTCGATGGAAAGGTGGAAGGCTCGTCTGTCGCCGATATGTGAGCCTTATTCCTGGTGTACCTGGTGTAAGCAGCCATTCGAATGGCTCGTTTGCCAAGGTGGCCGTCACGCCACCGCAATTGCTGGCGAATTTCTTTATGCCGCGTGAGCCGCGCAGGGGACTGCAAACTTTCCATCTTCCCGGCTCGCATAGCGCGACGCCGGCCTGGCGAGACCGAGATGATCGCGTAGCGTGCGGCCTTCGTATTCGCTTCGAAAGCGTCCGCGCCGCCGCAACTCGGGCAGCACCAGTTCGATGAAATCGTTCAGCGAATCGGGCAGCAGCGCGGGCATCACGTTGAATCCGTCCGCGCCGTAATGCACGAAACGCTCTTCCAGCGCATCGGCGATCTGCGCAGGCGTGCCGACCAGTTGCCAGTGTCCGCGCGCGCCAGCAATACGACGATAAAGCTCGCGAATCGTGAGATTTTCCCGGCGCGCAAGCTCGATCATCAGCGTCTGACGGCTTTTGCTTGCGTTGGTCTCGGGCAGTTCTGGAATCGGTCCATCGAGCGGATAAGCCGACAGATCGAAGCCGCCCGTCAGCATCGAAACCATCGCGAGGCCCACGACCGGATCGATGAGCGCCTGCAGTTCGTCGAACTTCGCGCGCGCCTCGCCTTCCGTGCGGCCGACTATCGGCATCACGCCCGGCATGATCTTGAGCGAGTCCGGATGACGGCCGTGGCGCGCCATGCGGCCTTTGACATCGGCGTAGAACGCGACGGCGTCGTCGAGCGTCTGTTGCGCCGTGAAGATCACTTCCGCGGTGCGGGCGGCGAGTTCCTTGCCCGCCTCGGACGAGCCCGCCTGCACGGTCACCGGGTGTCCCTGCGGCGAGCGCGCGACGTTCAATGGCCCACGCACGTTGAAGAACGCACCGCGATGATCGAGCACGTGGCGCTTGTCCGGATCGAAGTATCGCCCCGACGATTTGTCGCGCAGGAACGCATCTTCGTCGAAGCTATCCCAGAGGCCCGACACGACATCCGCGAATTCGTCCGCGCGCTCATAGCGCGTCGCGTGCGCGAGATGCTCGTCGAAGCCGAAGTTGCGCGCCTCATGCTCGCTCGATGACGTCACCAGGTTCCATCCCGCACGTCCGCCGCTGATGTGATCGAGCGACGCGAACTTGCGCGCGATGTGATAAGGCTCGTTGAACGAGGTCGATGCCGTGCCGACGAGACCGATGCGCCGCGTGATTGCCGCAAGCGCGGAAAGAAGCGTGATTGGTTCGAACTGCGCGACGTAGCTGTGGGCGGTGCGGCTCAGGAACTGCGCATCGTCGCCGCGCGTGCCGGAACTATCGGCGAGAAAGATCAGATCGAACTTCGCCGCTTCCGCCGCCTGCGCGAGCTGAACGTAGTGGGCGAAATTGCTGCCCGCATCGGCGCTCGCATGAGGATGCCGCCATGCGGCGATGTGATGGCCCGTGGGATAGAGAAACGCGCCGAGATGCAGATGTCCGTTCCGTTGAGTCATGTCCGATGGTTTCTCGTTGTGAGTGCGGTGCAGGTTATGCCTTGCCCGCTCAGTGGCAATACAGATCGTTCTGGGCGTTGAACATGTCGAATGCGAGACGCGTCGCCTGATCTTCGCGCACCGTCGAGAGCCAGCGTTGCCGTCGCCAGTCCTCGACTGTCCGTTCGATGAACGCCGTGCTCGCGACATCGCCGGTGCGTGTCGCGATGAAGGCAGGCGCAGGCGCAACCGTGCCGGGGAGACTCCGGTAATAAGCCCAGTCGGGCTGCTTCAGCAACTGGCGGATCACATATTCGTCGTCGACGAGCGCGGCGCACTCGCCCGCCTGAAACGCCAGCAACGCATCGAGCGGACGGTCGAACGCCTGTATGTCCGCATGCGCGCGGCGGGCGGCCTCGGTCGCGAACGGACTGCCGCGCGATGCGCAGATCACGCCGTCCGCGAGATCGCTCCAGTCGCGCACCGCGCCGCGCCGAAGCACGAGCGCCGTGCCGCGCCCGGACGTATAGGCGCTCGGCGCATAGGCGATCGACGGTTCAGCGCCGAAGCCCAAGCCCGCGACGGCGACATCCGCGCGGCCCGATCGCAGCGCCTCCGCAGCTTCGCGTGGTCCGGCGAGCAACAGGGTAACGGGCAGTCCCGCGCGCTGTCCGATGTCTTCGGCCAGCGCCGCGGCAAAGCCGTCCGCCACGCGCGCGAAGTGATCGACCCGGCCGACGTTGAGCGTGGGCGCCGGCCGCGACGGCACCGCGACGATCAGCGTTCCGCGTGCGAGCGCGGCGGCGAAGGGCCGGTCATCGTCCGGACGATTGCGCCATGCATCGCGCAGCGGCAACGACGAGAGCGCGACCATCGCCATGACTGCAAGGGCAAGCCAGCGCAGCCGTTTGCCGTGACCCGGAAGCGCTGCGAACGCGCTCCTAGCCATTTTGCGCGAGCCCCACGCGCCAGCGCAGCAAGCGCCGTTCGAGCAAAGAAAGACTCTTGTTGATCAGCAAACCGAACAGCGCGAGCAGCACGATGCCCGCGTACATGTCGGGAATCTGGAACGTCTCCTGCGAATTGAGCGTGTAGAAGCCGAGACCCGAGCGCGCGCCGATCATCTCCGCCGCGACCAGCGCCGTGATGCTGTACGCGCCCGCGAGCCGGATGCCCGTGAGGATCTCGGGCAACGCGGCGGGCAGCACCACCTTGGCGAAGATGAAGCTCTGCGAAGCGCCCATCGAGCGCGCGCAATCGATGAACACGCGCTCGACCTGCTTGACGCCCGAAATGGTATTGAGCAGCACCGGCCAGAACGCGGCCCACACGATGATCGCGATCTTCGACGACTCGCCGATGCCGAGGAACAGCATGAACACCGGAAACAGCGCGAACGCGGACACCTGGCGCAGCAGTTGATAGAGCGGATCGATGATCCGTTCGGCGCGACGAAACCATCCCAGCGCGAAGCCCGACACGACGCCGCCCGCGATGGCCAGCAAGAGGCCGACGATGGAACGCAACGCGCTCGCGCCGAGGTGCTTCCACACGTCGCCGCTATCGAACAGGCGCGCGATGGCGAGCGCCACTTGCGACGGTGGGCTGAGATACGCCGGGCTCACGATGCCCGAGCGCGGCAGCACTTCCCACAGCAACGCAAAAACGATCAGCGCGATCGAACGCTCGAACGCGTAAGAGACGTTCATGCCGCGCCCGCGCTTTGCCTTGCGCGGAACGTCCCGCTTCGCGCCGATCAGCACCGGCAGCTTGTTCAAGGTCTCTTGCTCTGCCACTTCTCATGCCCCCGTCAGTGTTTCGGCGACGAGCTCACGCGGCGCGCCCCGCGCGTCGTCCAGTTCATCGCTCAGGCTCGCCCACGCGCGCTGCCGCAGCGCGACGAACGCGGCGCTGTGTCGTATCGATGCGGGACGCGGACGCGGCAGATCGACATCGATGATCTCCTTCACGCGCCCCGGCCCGCGCCCGACGATAGCCACGCGATCCGCCAGAAAAATCGCTTCGTCGATGCTGTGCGTGACGAACACGACCGTCTTCGCGCTCTGCTCCCAGATGCCCAGCAACTCCTGCTGCAAGGACTCGCGCGTCTGCGCATCGAGCGCGCCGAAGGGCTCGTCCATCAGCAGGATTTCGGGGCCGTAGGCGAGCACCCGCGCGATCGCCACGCGCTGCCGCATGCCACCAGAAAGCTGATGCGGATAGTGATCGGCGAAATCGAGCAGGCCGACCAGACGCAGGAACCGTTCGGCCTCGCTGCGGCGTTGCGCCCGCTTCACGCCGCGAATATCCAGCCCTGTTTCGACGTTCTTGCGCACCGTGCGCCACGGAAACAGCGCATAACCCTGAAACACGAAGCCGAGTTTGTTGCGCGCCGCGCCGACAGGCTCGCCGTCCACGCTGATGCGGCCCGAGGTCGGCGCGGTCAGGCCCGCGAGAAGGTTGAGCAGGGTCGACTTGCCGCAGCCGCTCGGACCGAGCACGGCGAGGAACTCGCCCTCGCGCACGCGCAGGTCGAAGTGTTCGAGCACGGTATGGCTCGACGCCGTCGCCTCGTTGACGTAAGCGAGCGACAGATCGCGCACGACGATCTTGTCGGGTGCCGTGCGTGTCGCGCTCATGATGGTCTGCCGTTCGCGACCGGCGTCGCGTTTGCCTGCGACTGCTTCGAGGCCAACGGGTTGTACTGGTTCGTGTAGACGTCCTTCACCTGCACCTTGCCCTTCGGGATCTTGCCGGCCTGTTCGAGGATATCGATGTAGTACTGGATCGGCGGTTCGGTCACCACGAGATCCTTCACGTAGGCATAGCGCTCGACCAGCTTCACGTCGATGCCGAGCCGCTCCGCCGTGAGCTGGCGCGCTTCGTCCGGATGCGCGTTGACCCAGTTGCCGGCCTTCGCGATGGCCGTCACGAAATCCTTCACCGCTTGGGGATGGGCGCGCGCGAACGCGCCGTTCACGCTGTAGGGCGCCATGCCGCCCAGTCCGCCGTCCTCGTCCCAGTCGCTCCACAGCTTGTGCAGTTGCGGATCGGCCTCGGCAGCGCCGGAGAAAGGCGGATGAATGATGGCGATATCCACGTTCTTCGTGACGAGCGCCTGCTGCGACTGGTTGTCGGGCACGACGAGCCAGTTGACCTTCGACACGTCCACGCCGTGCTGCGACAGATACTTCTTCGTCACGAACTCCGCGCACGCGCCGAAGCTGTTGAACGCCACTGTCTTGCCCTCGAAGTCCTTCGGCCCGCGAATGCCCGAATCCTTGCGTGTGAAGTACTTCATATGCGGCGCATCGGGCAGCGTCTCGCCGCCCGCGGACACGACCTTGATATCCGCGCCGCTCGCGATCGCGGAGATGACGAGCGGCACCATGCGCGTGCCGAAATCGATCTCGCCCGTGCCGACGAGCGGAATGATCTGCGGCGCGGATATCTTGCCGACATACTTCGGACGCGTGCTCGTGCCTTCGAAATAGCCGAGCTTGTCGGCGAGATAGACGAGATCGAACGCCGGGTTGTCGGGATACTTGAAGTACGTCACTTCCTGCCGGCTACTCTGCGCGACCGGCGACGCCGACGATTGCGCCTGCTCTTCATGAGGCTTGCAGCCGCCCAGCAAAACGAGCGCGGCGGCCATGCAGGCCACCACAGTGAGCTTTCCGGCAACGTATGGCCGGCGATGCGAATTGGACGCCTTCATGGGATCGGAATGAGAAGAGCAGCAAAGGGAAATGGTCAGGCACGGCGCGACCGGCCATGCGGTGCTCAGGCATTCTCACGCCGCGAGCGACACGCGCGAACGAAGGAAATATGCATAGCTCTTGCGATGAAAACTGAAATGCAATTCAGGCGATTGGCAATGGCATAAGCGGCATCGGCGGATATGAACACTGCAAAGCAAAGAACAATAAAACGTTTGTCGACGCGCCATTCGGCGGCTTCTAATAAGCAGCTCTCCTTCTCGACTCGCGGATAGCTTTTTATCGCAGCGCCCATCCTTCATGGCTGATACGGAAATGAAATGGCTGACCTGACTTCCACCCGCAACAGCTATGTGTCTTCGCATGCACCTCGCGCGGGCATATCGAAAGTCGTGCTCTATCGATGGCTTTCGTGGGCCATTCCCGCGATCGTCGTGCTCGTGTGGGAAACAGCATCGCGCATCGGGCTCATCGCGCCTCAAGTGCTTCCCGCCCCGAGCCGCGTCTTCGACACCGCCGTGAATCTCGCAAGGAACGGCGAGCTTTTCGTTCATCTCGGCGTGTCGCTGTTGCGTGCCGCGGGAGGCTTCGTCATCGGTGGGACGATCGGGCTCGCGCTGGGCGTCGCCGTCGGCTTCTCGCCGTTTGCGCTGGCGCTCTTCGATCGCTCGATCCAGATGGTGCGCGCAGTTCCTTTTCTGGCGATGCTGCCGCTCGTGATCGTCTGGTTCGGCGTCGGCGAAGTCGCGAAGATCTTTCTGGTCGCGCTCGCGGTGCTCTTCCCCATCTACATCAACACGATGCTCGGCATCCGGCAGATCGATCCGAAGCTGATGGAACTCGCACGCGTGATCGGCATGGACCGGCTCGCGATCGTGCGGCGAATCATTCTTCCCGGCGCGATGCCTTCCATCCTGACAGGCGTGCGCTATGCGCTCGCGCATGCATGGCTCGCGCTCGTCATCGCCGAGACGCTCGCGACGACGAAAGGCATCGGCTTTCTCGCGATGGATGCCCGCGAATTCCTGAACACCAACGTCATCCTGCTGACCGTGATCATCTACGCGATCATCGGCGTCGTTGCGGATGCGCTCGTGCGCCTGCTCGAAGCACGTTTCCTCTCGTGGCACGCGAACTATGCCAAAGGAGCGCGCAAGTGACGCAGAGCACTGTGTTGTCCTACGAGCGCGTGAGTTCGTCATCGGCGCTGGCCGTATCGGTGCGCGGACTGCAACGGCGCTATGGCAGCCGTGTCGTCATCGATGCACTCGACCTCGACATCCGCAAAGGCGAATTCGTCGCGCTGCTCGGTGAAAGCGGATGCGGCAAGACCACGCTGCTGCGCGCGCTGGCGGGGCTCGATCTGCCCGACGCCGGAAACATACGTGCGCCGGAGCGCCCTTCCGTCGTCTTCCAGGAGCATCGGCTGCTGCCCTGGGCGACGTTATGGCAGAACGTCGCGCTCGGTCACGAAAACACGATCGGCCGCGAAGGCGCGGCGCGCGCGCTTACCGAAGTCGGACTCGCCGGACGTGAGGACGACTGGCCGCGCAATCTGTCGGGCGGTCAGGCGCAGCGGGTGGCGCTGGCGCGCGCACTCATTCACGACCCCGCGCTGCTGTTGCTCGACGAGCCCTTCGCGGCCCTCGATGCACTCACTCGCATCCGGATGCACGGCCTCGTCAAGGAACTCGTCGCGCTGCATCAGCCGGGCGTGCTGATCGTGACGCATGACGTCGACGAAGCGCTCACGCTCGCCGACAGGATTCTCGTGATGCGCGCCGGACGCATCGCGGCTGCGTTCCAGCCCAAGGATCACGCGCCGCTGGCGCTGCGGCCCATCCTGCTCGCGGAGCTGGGCGTCCGCACTCACTGACCTCTCACTGACCTCTCACTGACCTCTCACTGACCTCTTTCCGTACAACCAGAAGGACCTCAAAGGATGACTGATTCTTCGCTGACCCGCCGCCAGTTGTTACGCGCGGCAGGAGGCCTGCTGGCCGGCGTCGCCACCAGCGGACTTTTACCCGCGCGAGCCGCCGAGCCGCGCAAGCTCACGCGCAATACCGATACGGTGCGCATCGGCTGGGGCTACGGCAGCCTGCCCGACATCGCCAGGCAGCGCGGCGTGTTCGAAAAGACGCTCGCCGCCAAAGGCATCAAGGTCGAATGGATCGGCCCGTTTCCGAACCATGCGCCCTCGATTCAGGCCGTGGTCGGCGGCAGCGCCGACTTCGGCTTCTGGGGATCGACGACCCCCGCGCTCGCCGCGATGCTCGCCGGATCGCCGATCGTGTTCAACGCGTTCGATATCTATTCGCCCCGCTCGACGGCCATCATCGCGAAGAAGTCGAGCGGCATTGATTCGGTCGCCGATCTGGCGGGCCGCAAGGTCGCCGTCAACCGTTCGGGCCTCGGCGAATTCCTGCTCATCGCGGCGCTGGAAAAGCATCGCGTCGATCGCGACAAGGTCCAGTTCGTCTATCTGAATCCGCCCGACGCCGCGCCGGCTTTCGCGCAAGGCAAGGTCGATGCATGGTCGATGTGGTCGCCCGGCGTGGACATCTCGCGCTTCTCGAATGACGCGAAGGACATCTTCAACGAAGGCCGCGATCTGGATTTCCTGATCGACTACAGCTCGCTCGTGACGCGCCGGAAGTTCACCGAAGAGAACTCCGAGCTGATCCGCGCGGTGATCGATGCGTACCGCGTAGAAGGCGCATGGCAGTCCGCGCATTCCGCCGACGCCGAGCTTCTCGTGCAACGCGAAGGCAAGTATCCGGACCAGGTGCGCGACTATCTCGCGAGTCTCAAGCGCGTGAATCAGTTCCACGAGCCCGACGACGCCGCTTTCATCGCACAATTTCAACGCGCCGCCGACTGGCTCGCGGAACGCAAGATCATCAATTCGCGCATCAAGGTCGCGGATTACAGCATCAAGGTTTGATTCGAGGAAATGCAAGATCATGTCTGAACTCACCAACGTATCGAGCGCCGGGCCCGCGCTCGTATCGCCGCTGTCGGCAAGCCTCGGCTTCGCGCAGATCATCGACGATATCGCCACGAGCGCCGCCGAGCGTGAACGCGATCATCGCCTTCCGCGCGAGGAGATCGCCAATCTAAAGGCGCTCGGCTTCGGCGCGCTGCGGCTTCCCGTCGATGCCGGCGGACGCGGCGTGTCGCTGCGCGAATTGCTCGTCGTCGCGCGCGATGTGGCCGCGGCGGACTCGAACATCGCCCATGCGTTCCGCAATCATCTGTGGCAAGTGGAAGCCGCGCTCAGAAGGCGCGAGCATCCCTTTCATGCACGCGTGCTGGAACTCGCCGCGCAGAAGAAGACCATCGGGCTGAGCTTCGTCGATAGCGACGTGACGGCGGCAGGCGCGCGCCCGACGAAGGTGCTGAGCCGGCTCGAATGGGACGCTTCCCGCGATGTCTACGTCGGCTCGGGCGACAAGGTGTACGCGACGGGCAATCTGTACAACGACGCGTTCATCGGACTCGCGGTGGAAAGCCGCGCGGGCCGCACCGTGCAATACGTGCTGGACCGCGGCGAAGGCGTAAGCGATGACGACGACTGGCAAGGTTTCGGCCAGCGTCTGACAGGCTCGGGCACGGCGCGGTTTCGCGACGTGACGCTGCCCGCCGCGCATCTCTATCCGACGGACCCGCCCAAGTCCGACGAAGCGGCGCCGTGGGGCTATACCTTCCATCAGGTCTATCTGACCAACTGCATCGCGGGCATCGTGCGTCGCGTGGCGCTGGACGCCGTGGACGTGCTGCGCGCGCGCGGGCGCAACTTCTATCACGGCGAAGCGGCACATCCCGCTGACGAACCCGCGCTGCAATCGCTGCTCGGCCGTATTCGCGCGTACGCGGCGAGCGTCGAGGCGACCGCGGACCGCGCGGTCGCCGCTCTGCAACGCGTATGGGATGCGCAAGGCACGCGCGACGAATACGAGACCACGCTCGCCGCTACCTTCGCGGCTTCTGAAGCCAAAGTCGTGATCGACGATCTCGCTCCGCAGATCGCGAGCTGGCTGATCGATCTCGGCTCGGGCTCGGTCGTCTCGCGCATCGGCGCACTCGACCGGCACTGGCGCAACATCAAGGTGATCGCCTCGCATAATCCGCGGCTCTACAAGGAGCGCCTGCTCGGGCAGAACCTGCTGACCGGGCAACTGCCGCCCACGGGCGCGTTCTTCTGATCATGCGTAACGGGTTCGCTCGCGCGCCGCTGAAGGCCTGGCGCGACGAGCGGACCGCGTGCTCAGCCGCCCAGCAGACGGCGCACGCGCGGCATCACTTCCTGCGCGAAGCGGCCCATGTCGGCCTCGAATGGCTGGAACTGCAGCATGAACAGTTCGATGCCTGCCCGATGAAATTCCGCGATGCGTCGCGCGACCGTATCGTAATCGCCGACGAGATCCGCCGCCGTGCCGCCATTCGACCCCACGCGCGCCGAGCGCGCGAAGGTCTGGTGCATCACCGCTTTCGGATCGGTATTGGCCTTCTGTCGTTCGCGCAGCGGCTTGTCGAGTTCCGCCAGCGCAAAGAGACGTTCGAGATGCGCCTGCGCTTCATCCTGCGTCTCGCGTGCGATCACGAACGCCGACAAGCCGAAGCGCAACGCCTCGCGTCCGGCCGGTCGCGCGCGGGCGGAGACATCGGCGATCAGGGCGGCCACGTCGTCGTGCGGCTGGCCGTTGATGAACCACACGTCGCCATGCGCCGCCACGAGCGAGCGCGCCGGCTCCGATTCGCCGCCGACATAGATGCGCGAACGCGCGCGGAACGGATCGGCGGGACGCAGTCGATAGTCATCGATACGGAAGTGGTCGCCGCGATGCGTGACGGCTTCGCCGCGCAGCAACGCCTCGACGACAGCTATCCACTCACGGCCATAGGCATAGCGCTCGTCGTGCTCGGCAAAGCCGATGCCGGCGCGTTCGAGCTCCGGACGGTTCCACGCGTTCACGAGGTTGATCGCGAAGCGCCCGCCGCCGAGGTGCTCGATCTGCTGCGCCATCTTCGCGAGCACGACCGGATGATAGAGATAAGGCTTGATGGCCGCGATGATCTCGATGCGCGAAGTGAGCGCCGCCAGTGCCGCCGAGGCAGTCCACGCTTCGAGCTGATCGAGCGAGGGATCGTGCGGATTGATCGTATGCTGCGCGACGAGCACGGAATCGTAACCGAGGCGTTCTGCCTCCAGCACGAGCGCCTTGTTGCGCGTCCACGAGGCGTCGTACGGCTCCTCGGGATCCTGCAGCGCTGCGCGGCTGCCATGCACGAGCGCCCAGACGCCGAAGCGGGGAAATTTGGACATCGCTTGAATGAACCGATGGACAGAGTGGGAAGGATGCTCATGCTAACGCCGGGCGCTCACATGGCGATCCAATTTCTATCGATAAGGAATTGCCATATCGACATTAGGCGCGCGCGGACTTGCTGCGCTGATCGATCCAGAGCCGCGCCCAGCGCGCCGCATATGCGATGGCGTGATCGGGCTCGAAGAAGTAGTCGAGCGCATCGAAGGTGAAGGATGCGCCGCTTGCCGCCGTGGGGCTCTCGATAATCAGGTTCGCCGCATACAGGCCGCTCGGCAATGCATGTGCGGACGGTGCCACGTCATATCCCTTGTATCGCATGAAGTTTTCCTGGAAAGCGCTGGAGCGTGAAAATCATCTCTGGCGCCCGATGCTAAAGCTCGATGCGCGCATCGCCAACGAATGCTTTGAAGAAAGCAAATCAGCGCTGGCCTCAGTTACATCGCGCGAATGCTTTGGATTACCAATTACATTGACGAAGCAGTGAGCACTCGATCAAAACCACGACAGTTAATTAACCGCTGCAATATGATCCGTCGGCTTGGATATCCCGCCGCATCGCCTATACTGAAAGTGAGCCGCGCGGAAGCCGGCCCCTGACGAAAGACGAACGAGAAACCGTTCATTGGGGCGCGGTAGCGGGGCCACGGAAACGCCTGCGTTCAGCGCGGGCGTTTTCTTTTTGCGAGCCTCGACCGCACTCACTCACGCCTGCTTTCGAATGTCGGTGCACAGCTCGATTACATCGAGCAAGGCGCGCTTGATCGCATTTTCCGGACCGCACGAGGCAAGCCCGATTCCCGACGTGTGATCGCGCAGTTCGAGCGGCCGGGCAACGACCTTCGGCGGCAGCGCCATCGCCGCGGCAGCCGGAATCACGCCGATGCCGAGCCCCGCTGAAACCAGCGCGAGCATCGTCGAGAATTCGCCGAGTTCCTGCGCGATGTTCAGGTCCACGCCCTCGCGCTTGAGCGCCACCAGCATGTCGTCGTGAAATCCCGGCGCGTAACGGCGCGCCAGGACGAAAGCCGGAAAACCCCGGAGATCGGGCGGATGAATCATCGTTTGCATGGCGAGCGCGTGATCGTCGGGGAGCGCGACGACGAACGGTTCTTCGAGCACCACGCGGATGTCGAGGCCGCTGACACTCACCGGCAGGCGGATCAGGCCGAAGTCGAGCTGATTTTCCCGGAGCGCGGCGATCTGATCCGGCGTCGGCATATCCTTCAGTTCGAGCGTGATGAGCGGATAGCGCGTGTGCATTTCGCGGATGAGCGCCGGCAGCAGCTTCGGCAGCACCGACGACACGAACGCAATACGCAAGGTGCCGATCTCGCCGCGCGCCGACAGCCGCGCGATCTGCTCCGCGCGACCCGCCTGATGCAGCGTCGCGCGCGCCTCGGGCAGAAAAAGCCTGCCGGTCGCGTTCAGGACGACCTTGTGACGATCGCGTTCGAACAGGCGCACGTCGAGTTCCTCCTCAAGCGCCTTGATCTGCATGCTCAGCGCCGGCTGCACGATGCACAGGCGCTGCGCGGCCCGGCCGAAATGCAGTTCCTCGGCAAGCGCGACGAACGCGCGCAGATGCTTCAGCTCCATGAAAACCCCCGGCTCGCGGGCATACGTCGCCCGTCATCACGATTCATGATAACAGCGTCATGAAAGACTATTGGCGCGACGACCGTTCTTCGGGTGAACTAGGCGCATTCGGAGACAAACCGCATCCATCAACGAATGGGGCGCTAAAAAATGGACGAGACACTCAAACTCTTCAGCCTGCACGGCAGGCGCGCGCTGATCACCGGTTCCGGGCGCGGCATCGGGCTGGCGCTGGCGCGAGGGCTCGCGGGCGCGGGCGCCGCAATCGTCATCAACGATCGCAATGAGCAAAAAGCAGCCGGTGTCGCAGCAAGCCTGCGCGACGAAGGCTTCGACGCCGCCTACGCGGTCTTCGACGTGACCGATCGCGAGCAGGTCGTCGCGGCGATCGATCGCGTCGAGAAGGACATCGGCGCAATCGACATTCTCGTCAACAACGCGGGCATCCAGCGCCGCGCGCCGCTCGAAGACTTCGGCGAGCGCGACTGGCACGACCTTCTGCGCGTGAATCTCGACGGCGTGTTCCAGGTCTCGCAGGCCGTCGCGCGGCACATGCTGGCGCGCGGGCGCGGCAAGATCGTCAATATCGGTTCGGTGCAGAGCGAGCTGGCGCGGCCGGGCATCGCGCCCTACGCCGCGACCAAGGGCGCCGTCCGCATGCTGACCAAGGGCATGTGCGCGGAATGGGCGCGCCACGGCATTCAGGCCAACGCCATCGCGCCCGGCTACTTCGAGACCGATCTCAATCGCGCGCTCGTCGACGACCCGGCGTTCTCCGAGTGGCTCTGCAAGCGCACGCCTGCGGGCCGCTGGGGCCGCGTCGAGGAGCTGTGCGGCGCGGCGGTGTTTCTTGCGTCGGCGGCGTCGGATTTCGTGAACGGCCAGACGCTTTTCGTCGATGGCGGATTGACCAGCGTGGTCTGAGCCCAAAAGGAGACAACAAGATGCTTGATTCACTGGCAAATCGAAGCCGCCGCGTCCGGGCGCTCGCCGGTCTGACGATGGCCGTCGCGGCATGCGCTGCACAGGCGTCCGACTGGATCGTATCGGGCAACGACGGCAAGTATCAGCGCGTCGAAGGCCGCGACACGTATCCGGACAACCCCGCGCCTGACACGCTGACGCTGCTGGACGCGAGCGTCTTTCCCCCGCGGGTCAGGATGCAGGTGGAAGTCGAGAACGGCATTCAGGGTCCGCCGCAGGCGGTCGCCATCACGCCCGACGCGAGGCTTGCGCTGGTCGGCGCGCCCACGCGCTACGACTACGCCGCGAAGAAGCTGCTGATGGATTCGTTCGTGCAGATCGTCGATTTGCAGGCGACGCCGCCCGCCGTGACCCGGCTCGATATCGGTAGCCATCCGCAGGGCATCGCCATCGACCGGAGCGGTGCGCTTGCGCTCGTCCCGTGCGTCGATGGCAGCGTGGCGGTGCTCGGCATCGACGGCAACCGCGTGACGCTTCTGGACACGCTGAAGATCGCGCAGAAGCGGCTCGCCGGCGTGAGCTTCACGCATGACGGCGCGCATGCGCTCGTCGCGCTGCGCGACGAACAGGGCGTCGCCGTGCTCGATGTCGCCAACGCTCACGTGACCGATAGCGGCACGCGTCTTTCGAGCGGCGTCGCGCCCTACACGATCGACGTGTCGAGCGACGGCAAGTGGGCCGTCGTCAGCGATGTCGGGCTGGCCGGCCTGCCCGGCTATCCGGGCAAGCTCGCGGGCGATGCCGATACGGTGACGCTCATCGACGTCTCGCGCACGCCGTTTCGCGCGGTTCAGCATGTGAGCGTGCCGTCGCTGCCCGAGGGCGTGGCGATCTCGCCCGACGGCAAATGGATCGGCGTGCAGGCGATGGACGGCTCCAACCTGACGCCGGACAACCCCGGACGCCACGCGCGCGGCAAGGTGCTGCTGTTCGCGATCCGCGATGGGCAGGCCGTGAAGGTCGCCGAAGCGCCGGGCGGCGAAGCGGCGCAGGGCATCGTCTTCACCGCCGACAGCAAGCATCTGATCGTGCAGTTCAACGTCGAGAAGCAACTCGCGTTCTACGCCGTGAACGGCGGCCATCTGCGCGACACCGGACAACGCATTTCACTGACGGGCGGACCTTCGTCCCTGCGCACTACGCCGCGCTGACGCGCCAGTCTTTCACGCAACGAACATCAGGAGAGAAGCATGCGTACGCCCAGCGCCGAACGCAGGAACGTGGTCGTCTTTCGAAAACTGCCGGACGATCTGCTCGACCGGATTCAGACGAGACACGACGTGACCGTCGCCGACCCGCGACGCGCCGATGAACTGCCGCGCTTTCGCGAAGCCTTGGGCGACGCCGACGGCCTGATCGGCTCCAGCTTCAAAATCGGCGCGGACGACCTCGCGCGCGCCCCGCGGCTGAAGGTGATTTCGAGCATATCGGTCGGCGTCGACAATTACGATCTCGCGCATCTGAAACAACGCGGCATCACGCTCTGCCATACGCCCGGCGTCCTGACCGAAACCACCGCCGACACGGTGTTCGCGCTGATCATCGCGAGTTCGCGCCGTCTGGTCGAGCTGTCGAATCATGTGCGCGAAGGGCGCTGGACCCGCAACATCGGCGAAGACCTGTTCGGCTGGGACGTGCACGGCAAGACGCTCGGCGTGCTCGGTTTCGGCCGTATCGGGCAGGCGGTGGCGCGGCGCGCGGCGCTCGGCTTCGGCATGCCGGTGCTCTTTCACGATCCCTTCGATGTGCCGGTTCCCGAGATGCTCGCCGGGCACGCAACACGCGCATCGTTCGACGAGGTGCTCGCACGCGCGGACATCGTCGCGCTGACGCTGCCGCTCTCTGACGACACGCGCGGCCTGATGGACGCGCAGGCGTTCGCCGCGATGAAGCCGGGCGCGATCTTCGTGAACGGTTCGCGTGGCGCGATCGTGCGCGAGGACGCCCTCTTCGCCGCGCTCGAAAGCGGCCATTTGCGTGCAGCCGGGCTAGACGTGTTCGCCGTCGAACCGCTCGCGCAGGATTCGCCGCTACGCACGCATCCGAAGGTCACGCCGTTTCCGCATATCGGATCGGCGACGCACGAAACGCGCCGCGCGATGGCCGAGCTCGCCACCGACAACCTGCTGCGCGCGCTCGATGGCGTTGCGCCCGTCGCCGCGTTCGATCTCTCGAACCACTGACCGAGCATGCCGACCATGCCTCATTCGATTCCTTCCCTGTGCGGCTCGCTCGCGGGCCAGCCCTTCACCTTCAACGTCAAGGTGCATAACGCGGCCTATCGGGCGCTCGGCGTGGACTACACGTTCGTCAGCTTCGGCGTGGAAGATGCAGCCGGCGCGATCGACGCGATGCGCACGCTCGGCATCCGCGGACTGAACGTGACGATGCCGCACAAGCAGGCGGTGATACCGCATCTCGACGCGCTCGACGAAACCGCTCGCGAGATCGGCGCGGTCAATACCATCGACAACCGCGACGGGCATCTCACGGGCTACAACACGGACTGCGTCGGCGCCGTGCGTGCGCTCGAAGAAGCGACGCCGCTCGACGGAAGGCGCATCGCATTGCTCGGCGCGGGCGGCGCTGCCCGCGCGATCGCGTGGGGCGTGCGGCGCGCCGGCGCGCGGGTCACCGTGTTCAATCGCACGGCGTCGCGCGGGCAGGCGCTCGCGCACGACTTCGGCCTCATATACGGCGGCGATCTCGACGACTTCGATCCGCACGCGTTCGATGTCGTCGTGAACGCGACGGCCGCCGGATTCCGCGCGCCGGACGTGAATCCATTGCGTGCCGGACAGCTCGCGCCGCATCTCGTCGTGATGGATGCGGCCTTCATCCCGGTTCGCACGAAGCTGATCCGCGATGCCGCCGAGCTCGGCTGCCGGGTGATCGACGGCACGCGCATGCTGCTGCATCAGTTCTGCGGCCAGGTCGAGCTTTACACGGGCAAGGAGGCGCCGCTCGAAGCGATGAGCGCCGCCCTGCTCGACGAAATCGCCCGGGTGGGTTAGCGCCCATTCGTCTATCAGGAAGAGCCGGCGGTCCCGCATTTCGCGCGAAGACGAAACGGGACGGCTGCCAGTAGTCGAAGGAACGGAGAGAGACACCATGAAACACCAGCCAACCATCGCGGCCGCCGACGGCGGACTCGCGCGCAACGCCAGCGCCGGCACGAACCGCGACGAGGTCACGACAGGCGACCTGTATCGCGCCGCGTGGGCCGCATCGCTCGGCAGCGCGCTCGAATACTACGACTTCGCGCTCTACAACCTCGCGTCGGCGCTGATTTTCGGGCCGCTGTTCTTTCCGTCGGCCGATCCCGCGATCGGGCTGATCGCGAGCTTCGGCGCGTACTTCCTCGGCTTTGCGATCCGGCCCGTGGGCGGCATCGTCTTCGGCACCCTCGGCGACCGCTACGGCCGCAAGTTCGTGCTGATGGCGACGATCCTGCTGATGGGCGTCGCCAGCACGCTCATCGGCGTGTTGCCGACATATGCGAGCGCCGGCATCTGGGCGCCGATCCTGCTGGTCGGCTGCCGCCTGCTGCAAGGTCTCGGCGCGGGCGCGGAACAGGCCGGCGCCGCTGTGCTGATGGCCGAATACGCGCCCGCGAAAAGACGTGGCTACTTCGCCGCGCTCCCCTTCATGGGCGTGCTGCTCGGCACGGTGATGGCGGCCGCGATCTACTTCGCGCTCGTGCGCGTCGAAGATATCTCGCAAAGCTGGCTGTGGCGCGTGCCGTTCCTGCTGAGCGTGCTCATCATCGCGGTGGCGATCTGGATCCGGCTGAAGCTCAAGGAATCGCCGTCGTTCGCGAAACTCGAAGCGCGTCATCAGATCAATGACAGCCCGCTCAAACATCTCATCAAGCATTCGAAGCCGACGCTGCTCAAGGTTATCGGCATGCGTATGGCGGAAAACGGCGGCTCGTCGATCTATCAGTCGCTCGCCATCAGCTACATGGCGACCGCGACGGGACTCAAAGGTCCCATCGGACCGATCGCGCTGCTGCTTGCCGGCGTATCGGGCGCGGTGATCATTCCGCTCACCGGCAAGCTCAGCGATCGCTTCGGGCGCGTGCCTGTGTATCGCGCCTTCGCGCTGTATCAGTTGCTGCTCGCCTATCCGACGTGGTGGGTGCTGAGCCAGGGCAATGCGACGGCCAGCATCGCGATGCTGTGCGTCGCGCTCGCGGGCGTCTGGGGCATGTTCGCCACGCAAGGCGCGCTGTTGCCCGAGCTCTTCGGCGCGCAGCATCGCTATGCGGGCGTCGCCGTGGGTCGCGAGGTATCCGCGGTGATCGCGGGCGGGGTCGCGCCGCTGATCGGAGCGTCGATCATCGCGTGGGCGACTGCGCACTGGGGCGGCAGCGAAGGACGTGTTCTCGCGTGGATTCCGCTCGCCAGTTATGTCGCCATTCTGAGCCTGATCGGTGTCGTGACGACGTTCTACACGCCTGAAACGCGTGGCCGGGATCTCGACGATTTGCGCGATGCGGCTGATGCTGTTTAGTCGACGACGTCCTCACGAAGCAGGTCGAACGACCGTTAGACGGCAGGCCGCGCACCTTCCCAGGCACGCTGCAACAGTGCTCGAAGCGGCTTTGCCTCCACCGGTCTCGGGTTCCAGTACGGGTTCGACAGCGCCACCTCGCAGGCGTGATCGAGGTCGGCTTCTTTCAATCCGATCTCACGGAGACCTTGCGGCACACCAAGCTCCTTGTTCAGTTGATAGAGTCCGTCGGGTGCCGAGCTCACGCTCAGCGCCCGTGCAATCCGCTCCATGGCATCCCCCGCGACCGCACTGTTGTACGCAAGCGCGTGGGGCAGGACGATCGCATGCGTCTCGGCGTGAGGAAGATTAAACGTGCCACCCAGCGTATGGCAAAGCTTATGATGCAGCGCCATGCCTACATTGCCGAGCACCATCCCGCACAGCCACGCGCCGTAAAGACATTCGCTGCGCGCCGCTTTGTCCTTTTCGTTTTTCTTCACGCCACGCAGACCCGTGGCAAGAGCGCGAATGCCCTCCTCCGCCATCAGCGACATGACGGGATTTCCGTCCTTCGCATACAAGCCTTCGGCGGCATGGGCGATTGCGTTGAGTCCGCTCACGATAGAAAGCTTTACGGGTAACCCCATCGTCAGTTCCGGGTCGTACAGAACCGTCTTCGGGATGACCCTGGCGTCGCGGCCTGTCTTTTTCAAGCCCTTCTCGGTTATCCCGTAGATGGGCGTCATCTCCGACCCGGCATACGTCGTCGGTATTGCGATGATCGGCAGCGAAGATTCCAGCGCGATCGCCTTCCCGAGTCCGATCGTCGAACCTCCGCCGATGGCCACCGCGCAGTCGGCATCCACTTCCTTCGCATGTTCGCGCGCGCGACGAGCGTTCTCAATCGGAACATGCATCTGGGCGCCATCGAAGACGCCCGCGCTCGAGGGACCAAGGAGGGACGAAACGACTTCCGCCTGAGCCTTCTGCTCGGGCGTACACAGCACCAGCGCACGCCGTGCGCCCAGAGCCTCGACTTCCTGTTGAATAAGCTTCATGCTCCCTGCACCGAATACGACTCGGGCTGAAGGCGTGGTATAGGTGAATTCATACATGAGAGTGGCTTCCTCGCTCGTCAATCGTCAAACTCGCTCAGATGTAATCGACCTGATGACGAGCGATACGCACATCACCGACAACTTCCTTCACCCGCAGATGCTCCGGATGCGAGGCGTACGCGTCGAGCGACTCCAGGGTTTCGAACTCCGTGTACAAGACGACGTCGCACGCGTAGTCGACGGCGCTGACATCGACGCCAACTTCGAGCTTCGTAAGCCCGGGGATCTTTCCGCTCAGACTTTCAAATGCGGACTTCACGAGCATCGCGGATTCCTTCTTCTGCTCGGGCGTGTTGCCGCGAACGTCCCACATCACGATATGCTTGACCATAATTATTTCCATTAGTGATGCTGAAAAACAGGCCAAATGTTAGAGATGCAATCTCGTGATTCAAGTCTGCATGTCGGCGGAACCTCACCACGCAACCGGTCCCGCCGACTTCTGAATCTGGTCTGCTGTCGAAATTGGGCTTTACGCCTTGTTCTTGTTGTAGACATCGACGAACACGGCGGCGAGCAGCACGATGCCCTTGATGACCTGCTGATAGTCCACGCCGATACCCATGATGGACATGCCGTTGTTCATCACGCCCATGATGAAGGCGCCCACGACCGCACCGACGACCTTTCCGACACCGCCGGACGCCGATGCACCGCCGATAAAACACGCTGCGATCACATCGAGTTCGAATCCAGTGCCGGCCTTCGGCGTACCGCTATTCAAACGCGCGGCGAAAATCAGGCCCGCGAGCGCGGCGAGAATACCCATGTTCACGAACGTCAGAAAGCTCACTGCCGGCACGCTGACACCTGACAGACGCGCAGCCTTCGCATTCCCGCCAACTGCATAGATGCGACGTCCGATGGTCGTGCGATTCATGAGGAACGTGTACACGCCAATCAGCACGCCCATGATGACCAACACCGTCGGCAAGCCGCGATAAGACGCGAGCAGGTAGCAGAAACCCACGATGAGCGCCGTAAGCACGACATTCTTCGTAACGAACATCGTGAACGAGCCGCTCTCGACGCCATGTTTCGCCGCACCAGCGCGATGCCGAAGCTCGATCACGAAAAAGAGCACGCCGACGAAAACGCCGAGAAGGATGGAGGTAAGGTGAAGCGCCTGGCCGTGAAAGACGTCCGGGATAAAACCCGAACTCACCGTGCCAAACCCTTCGGGGAACGGTCCGATGGACTGTCCCTGTAGCACGAGATTCGTCATGCCGCGGAACACCAGCATGCCGGCCAGCGTAACGATGAACGAAGGCATCCGCCAGAAAGCAATCCAGTAGCCTTGCATAGCGCCAATGAGCGCGCCAGCGGCGATACAGATGATGGTCGCCCACACGTAGTTGACTTCATACTGCACCATCAATACGGCGGCCAATGCGCCCACGAGCCCGGCCGTCGAGCCGACAGAAAGGTCGATATGACCCGAAACAATCACCATCAGCATGCCGAGCGCCATGATGACGATATAGCTGTTCTGCAGCACAAGGTTGGTCAGATTGAGCGGCTGCATCAGCACGCCGTTCGTCGCAATCTGGAAAAACACCATGATGATGACGAGCGACAGCAGCAGCCCATATTCGCTACCGATACGCTTGACCATCCCGAATACTTCGCTTTTCTTGACCTCGGCGCCTTCGGCGGCTACCGGAGAGAGTGCCTTACGCATTTTGAATGTCTCCATTTCGCATGATCGCTCGCATGATGCTTTCCTGCGAGGCTTCTTCCGCGGTTAATTCGCCGACGAACCGGCCTTCATTCATGACATAGATGCGGTCGCACATTCCAAGTAGCTCGGGCATTTCCGAAGAAATCATGACCACACATTTGCCCGCTGCAACCGCCTGATTGATGATGTTGTAGATCTCGTACTTCGCTCCGACGTCAATGCCTCGCGTGGGTTCGTCGAGAATCAGCACCTCGGGTTCGGAAAACAGCCACTTGCTGATGACGACTTTCTGCTGATTTCCGCCCGACAGGTTTCCTACTACATGCGTCACGCCTTGCGCACGAATTCGAAGCTTCTTGAGAAACTCGGTCGCGACCTTGATCTCCTCATGCTCATCGACGACACCGAGCTTCGAAACACCGGACAGGTTGGCCAGCGTAATGTTTCGCTTGATGTTGTCGTCGAGCAAAAGGCCATTGCCTTTGCGGTCCTCGGTGACATAGGCGATGCCCGCATTGATCGCCTTCTTCACCGATGATGTGTCGACCTGCTTTCCGTGCATCAGCACCTGGCCTGTGATGTCCTGACCATACGTGCCGCCGAAAACACTCATGGCAAGCTCGGTGCGCCCGGAACCCATCAGGCCGGCAATACCAACGATCTCGCCCTTGCGTGCTGTAAGATTCACGCCTTTGAGGACGGCGCGGTCTCGCTGCGTGGGATGCTTTACGCGCCAGTCCTTCACTTCAAAAATCACGTCGCCGATTTCCGGCGTACGCGGCGGATAGCGGTCGGACATCTCCCGGCCGACCATCGCTTTGATGATGCGGTCTTCGCTCACAGCCTCAGTGCTGCAGTCGAGGACATCGACCGTCGATCCATCGCGAATCACGGTGATCCCGTCCGCGACACGCGAGATTTCGTTCAGCTTGTGCGAGATGATGATCGACGTTACGCCGTTCGCCTTCAATTCGAGCAGCAGCGTAAGAAGCGTGTCGCTGTCTTTCTCGTTCAAGCTCGCTGTCGGTTCGTCGAGGATGAGCAGACGAACTTCCTTCGACAGCGCTTTCGCGATTTCCACAAGCTGTTGCTTGCCGATCCCGAGCGTGCCAACTGCAGCGTCGGGAGAATCCGTGAGGCCGACTTTCGCCAGCAGTTCTCTGGCTTTCGCACGCGAGATCTGCCAGTCGATAACCCCGCGCCTGGATTGCTCGTTACCGAGAAAGATGTTCTCGGTAATCGATAGCATCGGTACGAGGGCGAGTTCCTGATGAATGATGATGATGCCGACCGCCTCGCTATCGGATATATCGGCGAAGGCTCGCTCCTGGCCGTCGTAAAGGACGTCGCCACCGTACGAGCCGTGCGGATAGACGCCACTGAGAATTTTCATCAGGGTCGATTTTCCTGCGCCATTCTCTCCGCAAATGGCGTGAATCTCGCCCTGGCGCACCCTCATATTCACGTTATTCAGCGCTTTGACAGGGCCAAAGCTTTTCTGAATGCCGCGCATCTCCAGAATGGTATCCATGGTCAAACTTTCTCCGATTGGTCACGCTCCGAGGCGTACCCGCGTGGCGGGGCCTTGCCACACTCCGCGCCACGCTGACGTTCAGGCGCCTTACTTGATCTGGGCCTGCGTGTAGTAGCCGCTCGTGACCAGCTCCGACTGATAGTTGGCCTTGTCGACCAGAACGGGCTTCACGAGATAGGTGGGAACAAGCTTCGCGCCGTTGTTGTAGCTCTTCGTGTCGTTGACGGGCACCTGCTTGCCGGCCAGCGCGTCGTTGACCATATCGGCTGCGACGCCGGCGAGCTTGCGCGTGTCCTTGAACACAGTGGAAGTCTGGTCGCCGCGAACGATGTTCTTCACGTTCTGAACATCCGCGTCCTGTCCCGTGATAGTCGGCATTGCTTGTTGAGCCGAACCGTATCCCACGCCTTTGAGAGAGGAGATGATGCCGATCGCCAGCGCGTCGTTCGGCGCCCAGACCGCATCCAGATGGTCCTTGCCGTAAAACGCGCTCAGCAGGTTATCCATGCGGGACTGCGCTGTCGCACCATCCCAGTTGCGCGTCGCGACTTTCTCGAAGGCAATCTGCTTGCTGCGAATCACGAACTTGCCGCTGTCGATGTACGGCTTGAGAACCGACATGCCGCCCGCGTAGACCATGTGAGCGTTGTTGTCATCGCTGGAGCCGCCGAACACTTCGATGTTGAACGGCGTCTTGCTGCCCGCTTTCTGCCATGCACTAACGATGCTCTGCGCCTGCAGAACGCCCACGCCGTAGTTGTCGAACGTCGCGTAATAATCGACGTCCTTCGTCTGGCTGATCAGACGATCGTAGGAGATAACCTTGATGCCCTTCTTCTGGGCGAGCGCCAACGCATCAGAGAACGTCTTTCCGTCGATGGGCGCGATGACCAGCGCCTTGACGCCCTTCGCGAGCATGTTCTCGACCTGGTTGACCTGCGTGGGAACATCGTAGTTCGCGTACTGAAGGTCCGACGAGTAGCCCTTCGCCTTCAGCGCGTCGACCATGCTCTTCCCATCGGTAATCCAGCGGGATTCCGTCTTGTCCGGCAGCGAGATGCCGACGACGCCCTTATCTTCTGCAAAAGCGGCATCCGAAGCTGCTGCGAAAGCAGCCGAAGCTGCGAGAACCACCACGACACTCTTCAAAATCTTCATGACACTGTCTCCTGATTAGGAATACGAATTTACGTTCCCGATTTATGATCTACGGATTCTTTGACTGACGCTATTGAGCGTCAGTCTTGCAAGCAGTTATCGGATAAAGACCTCTGCGCCGGCTTCTTTCGAGGAGGCGAACATGGCCTCGATAACTCGGCTGATGTTGTATGCCTGCGTCGCTGATACAACCGAAGGCGTGCCATTGCGCAATGCGTCGACGAATGCGTTCGACTCGCGGTCGAAGTACACCGGATTGCCGATTTCAGCGATGTCAGGCGAATACTCCGTCTTCTTCGTCGCCCAGATTTCGGGGAAGCTGGTCTCCTGCCACTCGGTCCAGCCTTCCGGATAGTCGCCTTTGCCCGCGTCATAGATCTTGTAGCTAGAGGGCAGCGAGCGGGATGACATGATGCCTTCGGTGCCGTAGGCCGTGATGTCCCAGCTTTCCGTCCACGGCAAAACGTCCCACGACATGAAGTCGACGCTGACGATCTTGTCTTCGTAGTTCAGCACCGCGCCTGCCGCGTCTTCACGCGATTCGTCGCCATGGAAGTTCGGGAACTTCGTGATGCGGGCGTTCACCGAACGCGGCAACCCGAAATGCAGAAGAATGCGGTCGATGAGGTGGCAGCCGATAACGAACACGGCACCGCCGATGTCGCCAGGCTGGGTCATATGCGGCGTGCCCGCCTCATCGTGCGAGCATCCGCCGTGAGCGCGCACCTGAACGACTTTCCCAAGACGGCCGCTCTTGAGCGCCGCCTGCATGGCGTCCACGGAAGGCGCGAAGCGCCAGCAATAGCCGACCTGTACGAGACCGCCGGTACGCTCCACCGCGTCGACGATGCGCTTCGCATCCGCCGAGCTGCGTCCGGCCGGCTTCTCGCACAACACAGCCTTGCCGGCTTCGAGTGCTTCGATGGTCAGGTCGGCCATCTTCTCGCTCTTCGAATGAACCAGCACGACATGAACATTCTTGTCCGCCAGGATATCTTCCTTAGAGCGGGCTTCGAGGCCGAGCGCATCGACGAACGGCGTGAGCAGCGGGCTCGTATCCCACGCGCCGAGCATCTTCGCGTCGGAACGGCGGGCAATCGCCTTGACTCGCCCGGACGTGTGCGGGTGAGTGATGCCAAGACATGCCACACCGAGCGTTTCGTTGGGACCAATCTTTCGTGTCATGACGTATCTCCTCCGGATTCTCGGTTACACCTTGACGGCTTTGCCCGTCAGCGCGGACTCGAGTGCAGCATCCGCCAGGCGCAGCGCCTTCAGCCCGTCCTGCACCGACGTCGGCAACGGGGACTTCGTGTTCAATGCATCGACGAAGGCTTCGAGTTCGGCCTTGTACGCTTCAACGTAGCGTTCGAGGAAGAAGTTGAGGAGCGGCTCGCGCGCGTCCGTGACGTCTTTCGACCAGCGCCGAACCGTCGACGGCCGGAGATTCTCTTGCAGAAGCATGCCTTTGGAACCGGACACTTCCATGCGCTGGTCGTATCCATAGACAGCTTCACGACAGCAGTTGATGTGACATTGCTTGCCCGAAGCGGTGCGCAACTGAACCATCACCGTATCGAAGTCGGTCAGCTTTTCCAGCGACTCGTCGATGAGGCGGCTGGCCATAGCCATCACTTCGACCGGTTCTTCGCCCAGGAGCCAGCGCGCCATGTCCAGGTCGTGAATGACCATGTCGCGGAAGATGCCGCCCGAGTGCTCGACATAATCGCGCGGCGGCATGCCGGGGTCGCGGCTCGAAATGATGACCTGACGCACTTCGCCGACGTCACCCGCATCGATCGCCTTGCGGAACGCCTGGGACGTCGGATCGAAGCGGCGATTGAAAGCGAGCATGACGCGGCCGCCCTGGCGTTCGACTTCGTTCGCGGCGGCGAGCGACTTTGCCATGTCGAGGTCGATGGGCTTTTCGCAGAGCACAGCCTTGCCGCGCTTCACGGCTTCGAGCATGAACGTGATGTGCGTGTCCGTCGGCGTGCCGATGACAACCGCGTCGATGTCGTTGCGCTCCAGCACGCCTGCCGGGTCCGTCGACGCTTCGCAGCCGAGCTTGGTCGCCAGCGACTGTGCCGCGCTTTCGATCGGGTCCGCGACCACGACGAGTTTCGCGTTGGGGCTCGCGGCGACGTTGCCAGCGTGAATGCGACCAATGCGGCCTGCACCGAGTACGGCGATTCGAATCATGTGAGTCTCCAAAAGTACTTTGTCGTTTAGGGTGGGAAGCGCTTAGGGGGTAGTGGCAGGCTTCGCCGAGAACTGTGCAACGGTGGTGTCGTAGGCGCGCTTTGCCATCTCATCGAGCGGGAATTTCCGGTGAACTTCGGAGATGAGCTCGACGCCGTAGTAAGGCAAAGTGCAGCCTGCTTGCTCCAGCGCATCGACGAAGGCAACGCAGTCGCCGGCACCTTCGCCGCAGAGCTGGCGGTTGAAGGTCGAGTCGTCGAAGAGCGTTCCCTTCACGTGTGCGGCAACGTCGTCCATCTCGACGCCTTTGATGAAGCGCGCCGGGATTTGCGCGACCTCGGTATACGGCGTGTTGGCGCGGGCCACGTGCCAGTGGTCGACCATCAGTCCACCGTTGGGCTGGGCGGCCCCTTCCGCAACCTTCAGCACCTCTGCGACGTTTCGGATCGGAGAGAAAGGCATGAACTCGATTGCGACCGTCGCGCCGACCGTCGCCACGTCCTGGCAAAGCTTTGCGAACTCGTCGGTCATGCGGGGGAAGTCGGGCGCATTTTTGTCGAACGGGCTCGCACCGATCTTCAGATTGCGCATCCCGAGTTCGCCGCCCAATTCGATGAAGCGACGGCGAGAGTGGTCCGACTTCTCACGCGCCTCACCGTCGAAGTACCAGTCCATCAGAATTTCGAGCTCGAAGTACTTCATGCCCGTGTCTTCCAGAATGTTCTTGACACCCGACAGGCCGTACTTCTCGATGCTGTATTCGAGGTCATCGAGGATGAGGCCGACGCCGCTCCATCCCGCGCGCATCGCCGCTTCGCAGCGGTCGCGCAGCGGAAACGGACTGATTTCATTTGCCGCACACGGATAGACGTCGCCTGCGAGTGTCCAGTACGCTGCCAGCAGTTCTTTCTTCGCTTTCATGTGTAGTATTCCTATGTCACTCGATATCATCTGTGTTCATGCGGCACGTTCTGACGTGCCAAACGATTACGTGTTTTGCCGATGCGGGTTGCCGGATGTCGCGAGCGTGAAGTCCCACGACACAGACCAGAAGGGCGACGAGAACCCGGCGCGCCTCGCCGCATCCGCGTCGTCGATCTTGTTGAATTCAGCGATAAGCTCGCGCTTGACGCCGAAGACCGCATCCTCGGGCAAGTACGGGCAGTCCGGCGTAAAGATGTGAGTGATGACCGGGTCGAATCCGGGCGCAGTCACGATGAAGTGCAAATGCGCGGCCCGGTTGGGGTGCCGCCCCATCGCGCCGAGAAGCTTTCCGACCGGACCATCCGAGGGAATCGGATAGTGGCGCGGCTTGACGGACTTGAACCAGTAGCGGCCATCGGCATCCGACGTGAAAACGCCGCGCATGTTCGAGTCAGGCTGAACGCCCTTTTGCTGTACATCGTAGAAGCCGTCATCGTTGGTCTGCCACACTTCGAGCTTCGCGTTCGGAATCGGATTGCCTTCGATGTCTGTCACGCGGCCTTCAACGACCATCGGCTCACCCTTTTCATCCAGGCAGATGTTCGTGCCATTCGAATATTCGGGTGCATCGGCGACATAGAAAGGTCCGAGAATCGTGTTCGGCGTGGCGCCGCTCGGACGACGGTGATTGATCGCGTCGACCAGCATCGAAACGCCGAGTATGTCCGAGAGCAGGATGTACTCTTGCCGCCAGTCGGTGCACATTTGACCGGTCTCGGTCAGGAAGCGGATGGCAGCGAACCACTCTTCGTGAGTCGGTTCGATTTCCTTGATGGCAGCATGAAGATGTCTGACCAGTACCGACATCACTTGCTTCAGACGAGGGTCGGCGTCGTCGCTCATGCGAGCGTTGACCACGTCTGCCGAGCGTGCTTCATCGAAATACGGCGAGGCGGACTGAACTGCGGGGAATGCGCTTTGCATTACTTGTCTCCATCGATCTCTTGTGTAGCTTTGAGACCAGTCTATATTCGCCCTGGCTGGCAAAACAGAGCTAGAAAGGGAAAGTCTTTCGCGCTGAGTGGGAATACGCCTCAAGGGCAGCGCGAACCGGGCTCACGCCATCCAGTGACGTTCGTAGTCGTTCTGCTGGAAGCGCTCCAGTAGCGCATCGATGAACAGTCGCACTTTCACGGGCAGATGCGCGCGGGTCTGAAACGCGATGTTCATGGTGAGCCGCGGAAGGTCCCAATCGTCCAGCACCGGGATCAGACGGCCGGCCTTGAGGTCGTCGTAGACGATGTATTTCGGCTGCACAAGGATGCCCATGTTGTCGAGCGCGGCGACGCGGAGTATCTGACCGTCGTTCGACTCGACCAGTGGCTTCACCTTGACCACCACGTTTTCGCCGCCGCGGGTGAATGAGAGCTCGCGTGCATTGTCGGCGAGTTGATAGTTCAGCAACCTGTGCTTCACGAGTTCCGTCGGGAACCGGGGGCGACCGTTCGCCTCGATGTAGCCCGGAGAAGCGGCGAGAATCCGGCGTGTCGATGCGAGCCGTCTGATCGTGATGTTGCTATCCGGTTCGAGCACTTTGGTTCGAATCGCGACGTCGATGCCGTTCTCGATAATGTCGTAATAGCGATTGGCCGCGACCACATCCACAGCGATGTCCGGATAACGCGCGGTGAACTCGGGAAGCATCGGCGCGATGTGCAGCATGCAGAAGGACAATGAAGCGGTGACTCGAAGCACGCCGCTCGGACGTACGACTGCTTCCTTGATGACGGCTTCGGCTTCGCCGAGGTCGGACAGTATGGATTTGCAGCGCCGATGAAATTCGGCGCCCGCCTCGGTCAGATAGAGGTTACGCGTCGTCCGGCGAACCAGTTGGACTCCGAGTCTCGCCTCCAGCGAGATCAGATACCGGCTCGCCGCCGAAATCGACAGGTCCACTGATTCCGCAGCGCGACTGATGCTGCCCGACTCGGCTACTTCCACAAACAACTGAAGTTCCTTGAACTGGTCCATGCCCTTGCACCATCACGCCTTTTGACTCCGCCCGCACTCCAATGGAATGAGGGAGCACGCGCGATCTCGTCGAATCATTATTTAGGTATCGCGCATGCATCATCATAGTGCGGCAGATCTATCTTGATGCTACAAAAACGCATCAATAATCTATCAGTCCGGATTCAATGTTATCGCGCTCACATACGGGAATACCCGTTATTTCAGAGAGCACGATGGCTCCTTTTTTTCGATGTAGCATAGGCCGGGATGGCCTTTCTGAAGTCTCGGAAGCACATCAAAAATCTATCTGTAGTGGAGGGTCGCAGTGGCTCACCGGTTTTTGATCAAGGAAATCGCACTTCAGGCAGGGCTCGGCGTGGCGACCGTAGACCGCGTACTGAACGGGCGTGCCAACGTCCGCGAGCACACTCGTCGGCGGGTCGAGCAGGCCATCAAGGAGCTGGAGAAGCAGGAGTTGAATCTCGCGACTACGGGACGAAAACTCATCGTCGACGTTGTTGTCGAGGCGCCTTTGCGATTCAGCGATGAGATCAAGCATGCCCTCGAAGGTGAACTCGCTCTGATGCACCCCGCAGTTGTTCGACCGCGCTTTATGTTGCAGGAGACGATGACGACCTCGGAAGTCGTGGAGGCGCTCCGGTCGATTATTCGACGCGGAAGTCACGGTGTTTTCCTGAAGGCCCGGGACGTTCCCGAGATTGCGGAGGCGGTGGCGGAGCTTCAGCGCCACGGCATTCCGGTCGTCACGATCGTCACCGACATACCGCTGTCGGGGCGCATCGCCTATGCGGGGCTCGATAATCGCGCTGCCGGCGCCACGGCCGCGTATCTTCTTGGCCTGTTGCTGGGAACGCAGCCCGCCAATGTGTTGATAACGATGAGTGACGAGCATTTCCGGGGCGAAGAGGAGCGCGAGATCAGCTTTCGCCGGGCATTGCGCAAACATCATCCGCGCCTGAAGCTGGTCGATGCGAGCGGCGGACATGGCCTCGATATGCCGACCGAGGATCGAGTCCGCAGCGCGCTCGGCGACGATACCCATGTCACAGCCGTCTATTCGATGGGCGGCGGCAACATCGCCATTCTTCGCGCGCTGGAGGCGCAGCAACAAGCGCCAGTCTTCTTCATCGGACACGACCTCGACAGAGACAATGTGCAGTTGCTGCGCGATGGACGGATACAGGCCATTCTGCATCACGACCTGCGACAGGACATGCGTTCTGCCTGTCATCACATCATGCACTATCACAAGCTTCTGCCAGCATCATCCGTCGCGACTTCTTCTTCGGTCGTTGTCGTCACTCCGGAAAATATCCCGGATTACATTGCCAGCCGCTTTCGCGACTGACTCGAACGCTCGCGGCTCGCTTCGTGAGCGTGCCATCAGAACCTTGTCGCCAGCCCCGCAATCACGCCAAACTGGCTCTTGCCATAGTTAGGGTTAGTGCTCGACGGGTTTCCGTTGACCGGATCGTCATTCGTATTCGCACCGTACAGGCTGCCGTCGAGGCCCAGGTTGGACGTCGAGCTGTTGCGCACGTATGCGAGTTCAGTGTAGAGGAGCGTTCGTTTCGAGAGCGAGTAATTTGCGCCCAGCGTGTACAGCGTTGCGTTCCCGTTCCCCTTGTTCGCGTTGGCGTGATACACCGCGCCGGTAATAGCGAGCGCAGGCGTTGTCTGCCAGATTGCGCCGATCCATTCGTGATTGACGGTTGTTGGCAGGCCGGTACCCGATGGCAATGCCGACGGCGCCGCCGCACCGAAATACCCTGCGTTGGATGCATCGGGAGCACTCAGGTGCTGGTAGCCGAGATACGCGGTCACAGGACCGAATGCATAGGTCAAGCCCGTGAGAATCGAGCGCGACGTCAGATACACGTTGCTGAACTGGCCATTCGGGTCGCGCACTTCGTCGTAGGTCGCTTGCCAGAAGAGACCACGATTCGCGTACGACAGTTTGATGCCATCGGAACGTCCCTGAGCGCTTCCAAGCCCGGTGGACGTGCCCAGTTGACCAGGCGCGCTGCCCGGGTTGCCGGCATTCCACGTCGGTGCGTTGGTCAGGTCATACTGGCCTTGCAACGTAAAGCCCGCGATTGTCGGTGATAGATACTCGACGCCATTGGCTGCCTGCGAGAAGATGCGTCCGCGAACCAGTGTTCCGATCGCGTACTTCTTCGTCTGCTGCGGATCGACATCGCCCGAATACTGGCTAATCTCCGCCGAGCCCATGTTTCCGAACTTGATTTGCCCCCACGTGTCGTTCTGCAGGCCCACGGTCGCCTGTCCTTCGAAGAAGCTCCCGTTCGCGAGGCTGCCGTTCATCGTGTTCAGCCGGGACTCGAGCTGGAAGATTGCATGCGTGCCGCCGCCAAGATCCTCCGCACCTTTGAGGCCAAATCTGGATTGCGCCCAGCCTCCGCTCTGCGCTCCGAATACATGACCCTTCGGCTGATTTGTCTCGTAAACGATACCGTTATCCACGATGCCGTATAGCGTGACGTTGCTCTGAGCCGTGGCTGTCGCCGTAGCTGACAACGCGAACACGCCGAACAAGAGCTTCTTCATTATCCGCCTCCATTCATTTAGTTATGCTACTTACATACTTTGTTATCACGGGCTAACTTGTGCCGCCATTTACGCGTGAACTGCTGACGCTCGCTTCTTTCGCGCCCGTCTATCGTTCATCGAGCGTGGGCGACGATATTTCCGCATGTCGTCTTCTTCTGCATTGCTCTTGTGTATTTTTGGCGAGTCTATCTTCCCTATTCACTCGAACAAAGAGCGGAAGGGGGAATCTCTTTCGCGGAATCAGGGAAAGTGTCGCTTGAAGCTCGCGCGCAAAAGCACTTCAGCGGTATGCTGTGGTTATTCTTGCGGTTAACCCCCGTATCCCTTTCGACGCCTCATCGTTTACGGTTCGGGCGTTCCGATCAGGAACCAGTCAATTAGCGTTGAAGCAGTCTTCCGTCGCCAACCTACCCTATGCGGAGATACGTATGAACCTCAAGAAACTGTCCGTTTTTGCTGGCTCGGCAGGTATGGCTCTGAGCCTCGTCCTGATCCCGGCACTTCAGGCTCACGCCGCCGCCAGCGACGCGGACGCATCCGGCGCTACGATGTCGAAGCAGGAACTCAAAGCGCAAAAGAAAGCGGAAAGCAAAGCGCGGCGCGCGAAGAAAAACGCCGAGCTGAGCACGCTGGAAAAGAATGGGTACAACCCGGGAGGAAGCCAGACCAACTATCCGCAGAATCTCCAGAACGCCCAGCAGAAGGCGGCTGGACAGAAGCCAATGAACGCACCGGCAGTAGCGCCGTGATGCCGGGCCTAGACGCTGACGCACATTGAGAGAAGATCGGCGAAGCGGCCGCTCAGCGCGACTTTCCGGTCGCACGAGCGCGTCGCGATTTCGCTTTCTCGTTTCCCTGCAATTGTTCCGCGTCGCTCTGAAGCGCCGCCGGCAATTCCGCCTTTAGCAGTTCGATCCACGCCCGCGTCTTTGCTTCGAGAAACTTTCTCGAAGGCATCAGGACATAGACGCCCACATCCGGCGAGCGCCATCGCGGCAAGACATGCACGAGTTCGCCGCTGCGTATCTTGTCCAGCACCGCAAAAGCCGGCAGCAGCGCAATGCCGAGTCCGCTCGAAGCAGCATGCACGACCGCTTCGGGATGATCGCCGATCAGCGGACCCGCCGGCTCGAACGACAGCGAAGTCTTGCCGTCGCTGAGTTCCCAGTCCGGTGTCGTCGACGCATTCACGAGGCGCAGGCATGCGTGGTCCGCGAGGTCCGCCACGGTCTTCGGGGAACCGCGCCGCCTGAGGTAAGCAGGCGCCGCACACAGCACGCCGTGAATCGCGCCGAGCCGCTGCGCGACGACGCTCGAATCCGGCAGACGCTGGGTCAGATAGACGCTCACATCCACCCCTTCCGCCAGAAGATCCGGCACGTACTGCGAGGCGCTGTACTCGACGGTCACCGTCGGATACATCGCGCAATACTTCGCCACCAGCGGCACCACGTAGTGATCGCCGAAGCTCGCCATGCATAGCAGTCTCAGTCGTCCCGACGGCTGGATGCGCGCGCCGCTGACCTCGCCCTCTGCCTCCGTCACCAGTTCGAGGATCGTCCGGCACTGGTTCGCATAACGCTCGCCCGCGCTCGTCATGGCCATGCGCCGGGTCGTCCTCTGAAGCAGCTTCGCCTGCAGCCGATTCTCCAGCTCGGAGACGAGCCGCGACACCTGCGCCGTGGTCAGCTCCATTTGCTCCGCCGCAGCGGTGAAGCTGCCGGCATCGACGACCCGCACGAACGCAGTCATCGCGTGAAGCAGTCCATAGTCGAGATTTTTGCGCATCACGTAACAATTTTTCGAATCCGACGGTATTTTCCCACGATGGCGGAATAGCTAGGATCAGCCCGTACGTCGTTGCCATCCGGGTGCCGAAACGCCCGGAGCAAGGACTGATTGAATCGATAACGAGGTGATCCAATATGAACGGTGCTGAAAGCTTGTTGCGTTCGCTCATCGCGAGCGGTGTGGATGTCTGCTTCGGAAATCCGGGCACGTCCGAGATGCATTTCGTGGCGGCGCTGGACTCGGTCGAAGGCATGCGTCCCATTCTGGGCCTCTTCGAAGGTGTCGTTACCGGCGCGGCCGACGGTTACGGCAGAATGGCGGGCAAACCCGCCTGCACGTTGCTGCATCTCGGCCCCGGGCTGGCGAACGGTCTCGCGAATCTTCACAACGCCCGCCGCGCATCGAGTCCGGTCGTCAATATCGTCGGCGATCATGCATCGAGCCACGCCCGCTACGAAGCGCCGCTTACGTCCGATATCAAGGGCTTCGCCCGCCCCGTGTCGGACTGGATCCATTCGTCGGGCAGCGCGCTGACAGTCGGAGCCGATGCCGCCCGCGCCGTTCAGGCGTCGCTGGAAGGCGCAGGCCAGATCGCAACGCTGATCCTTCCGGCCGACACGGCCTGGTCGCAGGCCGACGGCGTGGCTTCGCCGCTGCCGGTCCCGAGGCCGGCCCTCGTCGGCGCGGACACGATCGAGCGCGTTGCCGCACTCGCGCAAAGCGGCGTGCGCACCGCGTTTCTGCTGCGCGGCAAGGCATTGCGGGGCCGGGGGCTTGAAGCGGCCGGCAAGATCGCCGCGAAGACGGGCGCACGGCTTCTCAGCGACACTTTCGCACCGCGCATCGAGCGCGGCGCGGGGCGCGTGACCATCGAACGGCTGCCGTATTTTGCGGAGCAGGCCGCCGATTTCCTCGCCGGCATCGAGTTGCTCGTGCTCGTCGGTGCGCAAGCGCCGGTCAGCTTCTTCGCGTACCCGGACAAGCCGAGCTGGCTGACGCCCGAAGGATGCCGCATCGCGATTCTGTCGCATCCTCACGAGGACGGCACGGCGGCGCTCGAATCCCTTGTCGACATGCTCGGCGCGCAGCGTGCCGTCGCCCGGACGAACGCGCTCACGGCAGCCGATTTTTCGCCGGGCAGCACGCTCGACGCGGCGTCGATCATGCGCACCGTCGCCAAGCGCTTGCCCGAGGGCGCGATCATCACCGAGGAGGCATCGATGGCGATGGCGTACTCGGGTCTCACCGAAACGGCCGCGCCACACGATCTTCTGACGCTGACCGGCGGCGCGATCGGCTGCATGATGCCCGTTTCGATCGGCGCGGGCATCGCCTGCCCCGACCGAAAGATCGTCAACCTTCAGGGCGATGGCAGCGCCATGTACACGCTCCAGTCTCTCTGGACGCAGGCGCGGGAAAACATCGACATCGTGACCGTCATCTACGCAAACCGCGGCTACAAGATCCTCGCCAACGAGCTCGCGCGCGTGGGCGCCCGCACGGATGGCGCGCAGGCCGCATCCATGTTCGACCTCGACAATCCGTCGCTCGAATGGGTTGCCCTTGCGAAGGGCATGGGCGTCGAAGCGGTGCGCGCCGAATCGGCCCGCGATTTCGACGCCGCATTCGCGCACGCGATGAAGCGTCGCGGCCCGATGCTGATCGAAGCCGTGATCTGACCGCGTCGCAAGCAAGTCCAATGAACCGCTCAACATTCCTCGATATTTAGTATGCCAAATCAATTTAGACTGCCCGTCGAACCGACGTCCGAGCAGATTCGCGCTCACCTCGACGCCATGAAGCAGGCACAACTCAGGGACGGTCCGCCGTCGGCCGCGCTGCGCCGCGACCGTATCGACCGCGCAATCGATCTGCTTCGATCGAACAAGCGCGCGTTCGTCGACGCGATCAATGCCGATTACGGCTGTCGCAACACGCAACAGACCTTGCTCGCCGATATCCTCGCGTCGGTCGAAGGGCTGCGCTTCAATCGCGAACACCTCGGAACGTGGATGGCGCAAGCGGCGACGGCTGAGCCGTTTCCCGGCGTCAGGACGCGGGTCGACTATCAGCCGCTCGGCGTAGTCGGGATCATCAGTCCGTGGAATTTTCCGGTCGTGCTGGCGTTCGGACCGCTCGGCGGCGCCTTCGCCGCGGGCAACCGGGCCATGCTCAAGCCGTCCGAGCTGACGCCCGCCACGTCGGAACTGATGGCCGTGCTGATCGCCCGTTACTTCGACGCCGACGAACTCACGACCGTGCTTGGCGGAGCCGAAACGGGCGCGGCATTCAGCGCCCAGCCATTCGATCATCTGGTGTTCACAGGCAGCACGCAGGTCGCGCACCACGTCATGCGCGCGGCATCGGAGAACCTCGTGCCCGTCACGCTCGAACTGGGCGGCAAGTCGCCGGTCCTCATCGGGAAGGATGCGGACCTTCGGCTCGCCGCCGAGCGCGTGATGACCGTGAAGACCTTCAATGCCGGCCAGATCTGCCTGTCTCCCGACTATGTCCTGATTCCCGCCGATCGCGCCGACGCGTTCGTGGAGCACGCCAGAGCGGCCGTCTCGCAGATGTATCCGACCATCCGCGAGAATCCCGACTACACCTCGATGATCGATGTTCGCGGCTTCGAGCGCCAGCTTGCGCTCGTCGACGACGCCCGCAGCCAGGGCGCGCAGGTCGTGAGTCTGGCTCCCGCTGGCGAAGAACTGTCCGATCCGCTCGTGCGCAAGATGGCGCCGACCATCGTTCGCGGCGCCACCGATGCCATGCGCGTGATGCGGGAGGAAATCTTCGGCCCGCTGCTGCCGATCGTGACGTACGAGACCTTCGACGACGCACTGGCGTACATCAACGCGCGTCCCCGACCGCTCGCGCTCTACTTCTTCGGCGACGATGCAGCCGAGTCCGGGCAAGTCGCGACTCGCACCACATCCGGCGCACTCGTCGTCAACGACGCGATGACCCACGTGTTCTTCGACACGCTGCCCTTCGGCGGCGTGGGTGCATCCGGCATGGGCCACTACCACGGCGAATACGGATACCGCACGTTCAGCCACGCGAAACCGGTCGTGTTCCAGAGCGCGGGCGGCGAGTCGAACCTGCTGATGCGGGCGCCGTATCTGCCGGCTTCCGAAACCGCGATTCATGGCCTGATCGACGCCTGAGAAGTCGATCTCACCACGGCGATCCGCAGCGATTGCGGCATCGCCAAACGGAGTTCTCCATGCCGAAGCCATTTGCCGTTCCTCTTTCGCCGCGCGGTCTGTCGAGCATCGCGCCCCCGCCGCCCTGGCACTATGCCGGCGACTTCGTGCTCGTCGAGTTCTGGGCCGATCCCACGGCGGCGGCCGCCGTGCTGCCGAAAGGCCTGAGCGCCGATCCCGCGTCGCCCGGACACGCAACCGCGCTCTTCATCGACTGGCAGTTCACCGCCGACAACGACGAGATGCTCGATCCGGCGCGCTATCAGTATCGCGAGTTTTTCGTATTGGTCGACGCGCTCTTCGAAGGCAAGCCCGTTTCGTATTGCCCGTACATCTTCGTCGACAACGATTCCGCGATGATGCGCGGGCTGATCCAGGGCTTCCCGAAGCGCTACGGCCAGGTACACCAGACGCGCTCGTTCGCGGCACTGAGTCCGGCCGCCGCGCCGGTAGCGGCAGGCACCCGCTTCGCCGCGACGGCGTCCGCCGCCGGACAACGCATCGCGCGCGCGGAAGTCAGGCTTGAATCGGCGGTCGATGACGTGTCGAAGCTCGCCATCGCCGGGCGGCCGGTCGTCAATCTGCGCTACTTCCCGCGCCTCGCCGCCGGCCAGCACAATACGCCGGCCGTGAACGAGCTGGTGCTGTCGGTCATGGATAACGCGCAGATCACCGACGTGTGGACGGGCGAAGGCGCGCTGTCATTCCCGCTCGCTGACGGCGAAGAGATCGCGGATCTCCAGCCCGTGCGCACAGGCGCCGGATTCCGCGGCTCCATGGCGTATAGCGTGACGAATCTCGAGACGCTGGTGGACAACACGAAACAAGCCTGACCGGCAAATCCAGAGGTCGCAACGCTCCCACCGGCTGGCGGGAGCGTCATATCCTGACTAGAACATGTAACGCAGACCTGCCATCACGCCGAGCTGCGTCGTGCCGAAGGACGAACTTATCGCGTTGACGCCCTGCAACTGCGCGCCCACCAGTCCTCCCCGATACTGCGAGTAATCGACTTCAAGATAGGTGTCGGTGCGTTTCGACCAGTTGTAATCGGCGAGCAACTGGAATTGCGTCGCGTTGCCGTCGGCGGACTGGGTTTTGCCGGTCTGAATCGTGCGCCACACGTTCGCGGAAAGGTGCGTCGCAAAGCCGATCTGCTGCGTCACGCCGCCGAAGAACATCTGCCTCGAACTGAACGTGTTGAATTTCAGGGCGCTCAACTCGGGCGGAGTGAACGGGCCATTGGGAAAATTACCGACGAATCCCTGGTCCTGCCGGTTGACGGCCCATCCCGCCGATAAGGTCGTCGAGCCGAACGTGTACGAGCCGCCCGCGGTCCACGACTTGAAGTGCGCGGAGGTGTTCACGGCATCGCGCGAATCGAGGTACCCGGCGCCGAAGGTGAGCGGCGCGGGCGGCAGATACAGGACCGATGCGCCGATCTGGCTTCCCGCGCCGAACTGGCCCGCGGTGCCGCCGAACGCGTACGAGATTTCGGCCCTGAGGTATTCCCATCGCGCGGCGTACTTGACCATGTTGCTCGTCCATACGCCCTGAGCCATCGTCACTTCCGGGCGGAACCGATAGAACGTCGGCAGCCAGCGATTGCTCGCGAAGGCGCTTATCACCGCATCCGACAGCGGATTGAGCTGGCGTCCCATCGTCAGCCTGCCGAAGCTGTCGGACTGCAGGCCGACGAATGCCGTATTGAAGAACGGATAAGCCGGATCGCTCTGCCCCGTGTTCGGGAAGAAGCGATTCTCGAGATTGAAGACGGCCTTCGTGCCGCCGCCTAGATCCTCCGTGCCTTTGAAGCCGAAGTGGCTCTCGCTCGCCCCGCTCGTCACCTGATATTGCGAATCGCCGGCCGCGTTCGCGTGCGTCGAGTATCGAACGCCTGCATCGACGAGTCCGTAAAGCGTCACCGTCGACTGCGCCGCCGCCGGGACGGCATGCAGCGTCGCCGTCGACATGAGTCCTGCCAGCAGGCTCACCGGGCGGCTGTTCATTCTCCTCTTTGTCTTCTTCATGTGATGCTTCCTGTCTCACGTTTATGTTGTTGTGTGAAACCGGCATGGCGGATCGATTTTCTCTTTGCGGCTTAGCAAAGTTAAATCGATACGTAAGCCTAACGAAAATAAAAGCGACGCCACGAACCGTGGCGCCTGCTTTCAGAACTGCTCGATCCCGATGTCCATCGCTCCAGCCGCTCCACGCAGAATCATCTCGCGAAGCGCGTGCGTCTTCGGCAGAATCTTCTCCATATAGAAACGCGCGGTAGCGACCTTGGTCCGGTGAAACTCCTGATCCTCTCCCGCTTCCTCGTTCGCCGATGCAACCAGCGCGGCGCGCGCCATCTGCCATCCGCCGCAGACATAGCCCGTCATCATCAGAAAGTCGACGGAACTCGCGAGCGCTTCATCGACGTGCGTGCTCGCTGCGCTGCACATCCACTTCGTGACGTCTTCGAGCGCTTGCACGCTCGCGGCGAAGGCGGGCGCCATCGGCGCGAGCCGCGCGTCGGCGTGGTGCTCCAGTTCCTGCGCGACGCTTCGCATCTCGGCGAGCAGCGCGGACATGGCGGCGCCGCCGTCCGATACGAGCTTGCGTCCCACCAGATCCGCCGCCTGAATGCCCGTCGTGCCCTCGTAGATCGGAGCGATACGCGCATCCCGCAGATACTGGCACGCGCCGGTTTCCTCGATGAAGCCCATCCCGCCATGCACCTGTACGCCGAGCGACGCGATGTCGACACCCAGTTCGGTGCACCATCCCTTCACCACCGGAATCAGCAGATCGACACGCGCCTGACGCAACGCGCGTTCGGCGGCGTCAGGATGCCGGTGCGCGCGATCCATGTCGGCGGCCATCACGTAGGCGAACGCGCGCATCGCTTCGATCTGCGATTTCATGGTCAGCAACATGCGGCGCACGTCCGGATGCTGAATGATCGCGACCGCTCCGCCCGTGCGGCTCGCAGCAAGACGTCCCTGCACGCGCTCCTTCGCATAGTCGCGGGCCTGCTGATACGCGCGCTCCGCGATCGCGAGACCCTGAATGCCGACTTTCTGGCGGGCTTCGTTCATCATCGTGAACATATGAGCGAGGCCCTTGTTTTCCTGTCCGACGAGATAGCCAATCGCCCCTTCCTGGTCGCCGAAGCTCATCACGCAGGTCGGGCTCGCGTGGATGCCGAGCTTGTGTTCGAGCGACACGCAATGCACGTCGTTGCGTTGCCCGGGCGATCCATCGGCGTTCGGCAGGAACTTCGGCACGAGAAAGAGCGAGATGCCGCGCACGCCTTCGGGCGCATCCGGCGTGCGCGCGAGCACGAGATGGATCACGTTGTCGGTCATGTCGTGATCGCCCCACGTGATGAAGATCTTCTGACCGTGCAGCCGATAGTGATCGCCCTCGGGCACAGCCTTCGTGCGCACGGCGGCGAGGTCCGATCCGGCCTGCGGCTCGGTGAGATTCATCGTGCCGGTCCACGCGCCGCTGACGAGCTTCGGCAGATAGCGTTGCTTGAGATCGTCCGAACCGTGGTGCCGCAATGCCTCGGTGGCGCCCGCGTTCAACAGCGGACACAGCGCGAAGGCCATGTTCGACGAATTCCACATCTCCACCGCCGCCGCGTGCAACAGTTCCGGCAGTCCCTGTCCGCCGAATTCGGGATCGCCGCCGAGGCCGGTCCATCCACCTTCGGCGAATTGCCGGTAAGCCTGCGCGAAACCATCGGCGGCGATCACACCGCCGTCGGTGAGACGCGCGCCCTGTGCGTCGCCCGTCTTGTTGAGCGGCGCGAGCACTTCGGTGGCGAATCTCGCGGCTTCTTCGAGTACCGCGTCGGCCAGCTCGGGTGTGGCTTCTTCGAAACCCGGCAGCGACGACAGCGCGTCGAGGTCCGCAAGTTCGGTCATCACGAAGCGCATGTCGCGCACGGGTGCAATGTAAGTGCTCATTGTTTGTCTCTAAGTTTGTTTGGTTATGAGTTCGGTACATACGGCGGACGCGGATCGCGTCGTATCGCCCAGCGAGATCGATTTGTGCGTTGCAATGCGATGCACGCGATCGAGACTCGCGTATCATCGGGTGAGCAGTGCCTCGCACTGCGCCGTTGCCAGGCTGCACGCCGATCTCCCCTATGGGAATCCATGGTCTCCCAGCGTGGTGCCGCGCGATATCCCCCGTACAGGGGAGCGCGATTCGCATAGGCGGGAGATGGCAGCCGGGCGTCACCCGAGGACCGCAGCCGCCGACGCATATGACCGAAGTCATCGAGCCGATCAGGCCCACCCTTCTGCTCGCCACGAAGCTCCTTCCGCCACGTCTTCCCGCCGGGCTGATCGATCGGCCGCGGCTCGTCGATCTGGCGGCGCAGGCCGAAAACAGGCGTCTCACCGTCATCAAGGCGCCCGCGGGCTTCGGCAAGACTTCGCTTGCGCTCACGTGGCTCGGCTGGCTGCGCGAACGCGGCGCGCTGGTCGCGTGGATTTCCATCGACGCGGACGACGACGAACCCGCCCGCTTCCTTCACCATCTCGCGCAGGCGTTGCGGCAGGCGTGCGGCAACATCGGTGCGTCCGCGATCGCGCTGACCGCCGATGCGTCGCTCGTGCCTGCGCAATCGATCGTCGCGACGCTGATCAACGAGCTGATCGAAGTCGAGGACGAGCTTTATCTCTTTCTCGACGACTATCATCTGATCGGCCTGCCGGTCGTGCGCGAAGTCGTCGCGTTTTTCATCGAGCATGCGCCGTCGCATGTCCACGTCGTGATCTGCACCCGCGACGACGCAACGCTGCCGCTCGCACGCCTGCGGGCGCGCAACGAGTTGCTGGAAATCGATGCATCGGCGTTGCGCTTCAACTTCGACGAAACGCGTTGCTTCGTCGAGCGCGAATGTCCGGGCAAGCTGAACGCGTCCACGCTCCGCTCGCTCTTCGCGAACACCGAGGGCTGGGCCGCCGCACTGCGCATTTCCGCGGCGGTGCTGGCGCGGGAGGAATCTCGCGCGGACGCCGAATCGCCGATGCCGTCCGGCGCGTCCCGGCCGTTCGCGGCCTATCTCCAGGAGATGCTGAAGCGCCTGCCCGCCGAGGTGGTCGAGTTCATGCTGCGCACGTCGATCGTCGAGGGGCTGAACGCGTCGCTGTGCGAGGCGATCACCGGCGTCGCGGACAGCCAGGGCATGCTGGAGACGATCGCCGCGCGCCAGCTCCTGCTGGAACCGATGGACCTCGAAGGGCGCTCGTTCCGTTACCACCATCTGATGCGCGACTACCTGCGCCAGCGGCTCGACACGCTGTATCGCCGTCAGGTGGCGGACCTGCATCTGCGCGCATGCCGATGGTACGCACGCGAGACGCAATGGACCGACGCCGTCAGGCACGCCCTCACTGCGGGCGCGACCGACGAGGCGCTCGCGCTGATGAGCCGTTGCGCGATGACGCTGGTGATGAAAGGCGATCTGCTCACGCTGCTCGGCTGGCAGCGCGAGTTCCCGGCGAATCTGATGCAGGCGCAGTTGCAGGTGAGGCTGGCGATCGCGTGGGGCATGGCGCTCGCGCTGCGTTTCGACGATGCCCTCGCGATGATCGACGCTCTGGAGCGCGATGCCGACGGCGTCGCCATCGCCGCCGAGGCGGAGCAACTGCGCCGTGAATGTCTGGCGATCCGCTCCGTGCTGGCGGGCCTGCAGGACGACCCGCAACGCGCGCTCGAGCTCGCGCAGACCTGTCTCGAACGGCCGTCGAGCGATCTCTGGACGGTCAACGTCGTCTCCAATGTCGTACGCTTCGCGCACTGGCGAGCGGGCAATCTCGAGGCGCTGTATGCGACGCCCTGGATTCCCTGCGCCATCGAGGACGATCAGCGCAATGTGGTTACGCCGGTCTATCGGCTGTGCCTGCTCGGCCATACGGAAATGCAGCAATTGCACTTCCCGCTGGCCGAGCAGTACTTCACGGAGGCGATGCACATGGCCCGGCGCTACGCCGGCCCGCAGTCCGTCTCCGCGGCGTTGTGCGCGCCGATGATCGCGCAGTTGCGCTACGAGCAGGGGCGCCTCGACGAAGCCGAAGCGCTGCTCCTCGACCTGATGCCCGTCGTCGATCTGGCGGCCATGCTGGACAGCGTGCTGAGCGCCTATCGCGTGCTGATCCGGATCGCGATCGCCCGCTCGAACCCGGCGCATGCCTACGCGCTGCTCGACCGCGCGCAGACGCTCGGGCACAAGCGCGGCTGGCAACGTCTGCTGGCCGCGGGGCTCGTCGAACGCACGCGGCTGCATCTGCGGGAAGGCAGAACGATGGAAGCGTCGGCATGCGTGGCCCAACTCGATGCGCTCGCCGCGCACGGTGCCGGGCCGGGCGCTCCCGTGTCGGCGGAGATCGAGAATTATCGCGCGCTCGCGGCAGCCTGCGTCGCGATGAGCCAGAACCGCAGCCTCGAAGCCGTCGATCTGCTGGAGGAGGCGCGGCAAAGCGCCGGGCGCCGACACAACCATTACCTGGGCTTGCGCTTGCGCACCATGCAGGCGCTTGCGTGGATGAGCGCTGGCATGCGCGGCGAGGCGGTTGAGGTCATCGGCGAAGTCGTGAGGATGGCCGCGCCCGCGGGGCTCCATCAGTCGCTGCTCGATCAGGGCGAGCAGATCGGACCATTGCTGCAGGCGCTTCGGGACGACACGCGCAACTCGGCGCAGACCCGCGACGTGCTGAGCTATATCGATCGTCTGCTCGATGGCTGGCGCGCGCAATACCAGCCCGACGGCACATCGCGCCGCGAGGCAGGACGCGAACCGCTGAGCGCGAGGGAGCGCAACATCGTCGAGCTGATCGCGCAGGGACTGTCGAACAAGGAGATTGCGCGCGACCTGGGCGTCACGCCCGAGACGATCAAGTCGCACGTCAAGAACATCTTCGTGAAGCTGGCGGTCGACAAGCGCGCACATGCCGTCGCGCGCGCGCAGGCTCTCGGGCTCGTGCGCCACGGCTGACTAGATCGCGTAATGCGCCACGGCGAGCGTGCCCGCGTGAAGCAGCACGCCCGCGATGCCGCCGACCAGCGTGCCGTTGATGCGCACGAACTGCAGATCGCGGCCGATTTCCGCCTCGATCTTCCGGCTGACCTCGGTTGCGTCCCAACCCTTGACGACCTCGGTGATCAGTTCCGTCAACCGGCTTCGGTAGCGCACGACGAGTGCGCGCGCCGCTTCCAGCCACCACGCGTTGAGCGTGTGCTGAAGCGCGGGCGAGCGCGCCACGCCGTCGCCGAAAGAGACCAGCATGGAAGTCGCGATGGCGCGCGTGACGGAGCGCTCGCGGCCGGCATCGTCGGCGACATGGCGGCGAATGCGCCTCAGCACGACGCGCGCATGCCCCGCTCGCCTGACCTGACGAATGCAGTCGCGCAGCAACGACTTGCCGAAGCGGCGATGCGTATCCGATGTCTGCAACTGCTCGATGAAAGTCAGGAAGGCGCGGTCGATCTCGCGGCGCAGCGCATGATCCGGCGTCGCGGCCACTTCCTGCACCAGCGCGACGATGCCCGCAACAAAACGGTCGACGACATAGGCGTCGAAGCGCGCGGGCGTGTATCGCGAAGCCTCGCTGAACTTCGCATTCAGCACGCCCGCATGACGCACGAGCCAGCGTTCGAGCGCGCGAAGTCCGTGTTCCACGAGCGGCTTATGCCGTTCGCTCTCGGCGAGCATGCCCAGCACGCGGCCGGCCGCGCGCGACGCGTCGAAGCTGCGCAGACGCGGCAGCAGCATCCATTCGATGAAGCGCGCGGCTTCGTTCTCGTCGATAGTGTCCAGCACGCCGGGAAGCGATTCGACGAGCGCAGCCGCGATGATCTCGCTGTTCGCGCGATTCGACAGCGATTGCGCCAGCGCCTTTGCCGCATTGTGACCGCCGAGTTTCGCGACGATCAGCTCGGGCTCCAGGAAATTCTCTTCGACGAACCTGCCGAGACTCTCCGCGATGCGCGGCTGATTCCGCGCGATGATCGCCGTATGCGGCAACGGCAACGCGAACGGATGCCGGAAGAGCGCAACCACCGCATACCAGTCCGCGATCGCGCCGACGGTTCCCGCTTCGGCGAACGATCGCAGCCACGCGAGCCACGGATACCGCTCCTCGAGAACGACGCATGCGAACAGCAGCACGGCCATGCATCCGAGCAGACCGGTCGCCGCGCGCCGCATGCGGGTCATCCGGCGTTCCTTCTCGCTTTCCGTCGCGGCGGACGCGTTCGCGGCCGCCCCTCGCCCGTCGCGAAACGGCAAGCTCAACCCGGCTCCTGACGCAGGAATCTGCGCACGACCGGCGCGACGTCCTTCGCACGCGTGATCAGAAACAGATGACCGTCGTCGATCACATACAGCACCGATTGCCGGATGCGCGCAGCCAGAATCTTTGCGTTGGACAGCGGCACGATCGGATCGTCGTTGCCGTGCATCACGAGCGTCATCTGCGGCAGCGTGCCCAGCCAGTGCAGGCTGGTCCAGCCCCAGGCGGCCATCAGCTGATAGAGATATCCGCGGCCGCGCGGCGGCTGGATATGGCGGCTGTGCTCCTTAAGAAGCTCCGGATCGCGCCGGTACGCGCCGCCATAGATTTCCGGCCCGACCTGCTGAAGATACGCCGGATCGGTGTAACGGCGCGGGCCGATCAGCTTCGACAGAACGGAAAGCCGCGCCGGTATCATGAGCACGCCCGCCGATGTCGATGCGAGAATCAATCGGCGGCAGCGCTCGGGATATTGCCGCGCGAACTGCTGCGCGAGCGCGCCGCCCCACGATACCCCGAGCACGTCGACGGGCCCATCGTGTCCCAGCCGCTTCAGGAGCTTGTCGGTCAATACGCAGAGCGTCGAGAAGCGGTAAGGCGCGAGCGGCACGGGCGAACCGCCGACGCCGGGGATATCGAAAATGATGACGCCGACATCCCCCAGCGCCTCGACGAACGGCTCCACGAGTTCCAGATTCGCGCCGATGCCGTTGAAGATCAGAAGCGGCGGCGATGCGTCGCTTCCCTGCCGCACGCCGACGCGCACGAGCTGACCGTCGAGATCGACGGTCTGGGTTTCCATGATGCCGACAGACTCGGAAGTGTTATTCATTGCTCTCATCCAGACCTGATCTCGTTGATGCGCCGCGCGGGACGCGTTACTTGCGCGGTTGCAGCAGCGCCCTCAACTCCTCGACGTTCTCCGCGACGCGCTTCGAAATGACCGCGTAGCTGTCGGAGTGGGCCCGATACGCCGTGCCGAAGAGTTCCCGCACGTCGGAAAGCGTCGTGTAGAACGCCTGCTGCACCGCTTCGCTCGCGGCGGCCGGCCGGGCCTCCTGGCTGGGTTGCTTGCCGGACAGCGCGCGGACCCGCGTCATCGTTCCGGAGAGGATTTCAATCTGCTTCTGGCCGAGCGACTGGATGCCCGTCAGCGCGGTGGTGCCGACGGTCGCGAGCGCTTCGACGTCCTTGCGGCGTGAATCCAGAATGGCGTTCGCATCGAAGCCGGACAAGCGCAGAGGCTTGATGAACTTGAGGCATCCGTCGAAGAAATTGCTTTGATTGGTCGATTCCATGATCCGTTTTCCTTTCGATGAAAATAGGTCGATGCCAGCCGCGACGCGGCCGGCGCATCGAAGTCAGTCCTGCAGGACGTAAGTGCCCGGCGCGGCCGCGAGCGACGGATGCCGTTCGTTGCCGAGCGCGGCGGGCGCCGCGCGGCGTTTGCCTGAGCGCGCGGCGAGCCACACGCTCCAGTCGTTCCACCACGAATCCGCTTTCGGTTCGGCAGCGTCGAGCCAGGCGTCGGCGCTGGCGGACAGCTCGGGGTTGAGATAGAACTTCGCCTTGGGATTGCCCGGAGGATTGATCAGGCTCTGGATGTGACCGCTCGAACTCAGCACGAAGCGCGTGTTGCCGCCGAAGAGACGCGCCGTGTCGTAGACGCCCTTCCACGGCGTGATGTGGTCCGTGATGCCCGCCACCATGTATTTGTCGCAGGTCACGTCGTTCAGGTCGATCGGCGTTCCCAGCACGCTCAGCGCGCCGGGCTTCGTGAACAGGTTGTCCGTGAAGATGTCGAGCAGCTGGCCGTGCAGCTTCGCCGGCAGACGCGTCGTGTCGTTGTTCCAGTAGAGGATGTCGAACACAGGCGGCGTGTTGCCCATCAGGTAGTTGTTGACCCAGTAATTCCAGACGAGATCGTTGGGCCGCATCCATGCGAACACGCGTCCCATCTCCTCGCCGGCAAGCACGCCGCGCGATGTGCTCGCATGCTTCGCCGCCGCGATGGCCTCGGGCGTCGCGAAGAGCCCGAGCTGCGAGTCCGCCGTGTTGTCGAGCACGGCCACCATCAGCGTGGCGGCGTGAACGGATGTATCGCCACGACTTGCCAGAAGTCCGAGCAAAGCCGAGATGGTCATGGCGCCCGAGCATGCGCCGTGCAGGTTGACATCGTCGCTGCCGGTGATGTCGCGCACCGCCGCGATCGCTTCGAGGAGCGCCGTCACATAGGTGTCGAGATCCCAGCGGGATTGCGCCGCGGTCGGATTGCGCCAGCTCACGACGAACACCTGAAACTCGCTTTTCAACAGATGCTCGACGATGCTCTTGCCCGGCGAAAGATCGAACACGTAGAACTTGTTGATCTGCGGCGGCACGATCAGTTGCGGCCGGCTATGCACGTTCGCGGTCGCCGGCGCGTACTGGATCAGCTCCAGCACTTCGTTGCGAAACACGACAGCGCCCTTCGACGTGCCGAGATTCTTGCCGACCTCGAATGCGGTCCGGTCCACCTGGGCGGGCATGCCCTGATTCTTCACCATGTCCGTCACGGCGTTCTTCAGGCCGCCTATCAGGCTCGCGCCGCCCGAATCGACGGCTTTCTTGAGCGCGGCCGGATTGCCGAGCAGGGTGTTGGTCGGCGACATCGCGTCGGTAAAGAGGGACATCACGAACTGCGCGCGCTCCTTGCTCTTCGGGTCGAGCGCGGAGCGGTCGACGAAGCCGGAGAGCGCGTCGCGCCACGCGAAATAGCCCTGCATCGTCATGCGATAGAGCGCGTTGTCGCGCCACGCGACATCGGCGAAACGCTTGTCGCTCTGCGGCGCGCCTGGCGCGTCGCCGCTCAGCGCGGCGATCAGATCGCGGACCAGCGCGGCTTCCTGTTCGACGATCAGCGCGGGTTGCCGCCACGCCTGCGCGCCGATATGACGCGCGGTCGCGACGACGTCGCAAGGACGCAATCCGACGAACGGATTCGGGCCCGACATGCCTTCCGTCGCCGAATGCACGAGGTCGTTCGCTGCCGCTCCGCGCGCCAGTCTTTTAGTGCTTACCGCCATTTTGATGCTCCTCCGACTTGCTCTCAGGTTCTTCGTTATGTTTGCTTACGCGATCAGCATCGCCAGCGTCTCGGCGATGAGCGCCGGCTTGTCCTCACCTTCTATCTCCAGCTCGTTCTTCGTCTTGACGATGACCCGGCCGCCGCTCTTTCGCTCAACCGACAACAAGCTCACGCGGTTGCGCACGCGCGCGCCGGCCTTCACCGGCGTCATGAAGCGCACCTTGTCCAGCCCGTAGTTGAGACCGGCGGACGCGTCCTCGGGAATGACGCCGATCTCCATTGCGAGCGGCGCCAGCAGCGACAGCGTCAGATAGCCGTGCGCGATGGTTCCGCCGAACGGACTTTCACGCTTCGCGCGTTCGACATCGACGTGGATCCACTGCGTATCGCCGGTGCAGCGCGCGAAGTCATCGATGCGCGCCTGATCCACGACCGTCCAGTCCGACACGCCCAGCTCCCGACCCACGAAATCCTCGATCGATGCGATGCGGTATTCCTTGATGCTCGACATTGCCTGGCTCCTTGTGACCGATCAGACGAACTGGGCGCGCAGCCACTTCTTGTTCACCTTGCCGACGCTCGTCTTCTCCAGTCCCTCGACGAACCTGACGATTTGCGGCACCGCGTACTTCGAGATGCGCCCCGATGCGCTGAACGTCAGCACGTGACGCTTGATCTCGTCCTCGGTGATGACCGCGTCCGCGCGCACCACGACGAGCGCGACCGGCCGCTCGCCCCACTTCTCGTCGCTGACGCCGATCACGGCGACTTCGGCGACGCCGGGATGCATCGAGATCAGGCTCTCGACTTCGAGCGACGAGATCCATTCGCCACCCGACTTGATCACATCCTTCATGCGATCCGTGATCAGAAGGCTGCCGTTCGCGCCGATGCTCGCGATGTCCTGCGTATGCAGATAGCCGCCGTCCCAGAGCTGTCCGGATGCCTCGGGGTTGTTCAGATAGCCTTGCGTGAGCCAGGGCGCGCGGACGACGATTTCGCCGTTGGCCTTGCCGTCGTGCGCGACGTCTTCCATGTTCGCGTTGACGATGCGCAGATCGACGAGCGGAATCGGCGAACCGGTTCGGCAGCGCAGGCGCACTTGCTCGTCGAGATCGAGGGATTCGTCGCCGGGTTTCAGTTGCGCGAGGCTCAGCACCGGGCACGTCTCCGACATGCCGTAGCCCGTGAAGACATCGATGCCGCGATCGAGCGCGGCGCGCGCCAGCCCGTGCGTCAGCGCGCCGCCGCCGATGACCACCTTCCATCTGCTGAGGTCGGCCGATTTCGCTTCGCCGCAGGTGAGCAGCATATGCAGGATCGTGCCGACGCAATGCGAGAACGTCACGCCTTCATCGTGCAGCAGCCGCACCAGCCGGTCCGGCACGTAGCGCCCCGGATAGACCTGCTTCACGCCCAGCATGGTGGCGATGTAGGGCATGCCCCACGCATGCACATGGAACATCGGCGTGAGCGGCATATACACGTCGCCGCGATGAAAGCGCTGACCCGTTTCGGGGCTCGCCAGCGCGGCCATCACGGTGATGGTGTGCAGCACGATCTGACGATGCGAGAAGTAGACGCCCTTCGGCAGTCCCGTCGTGCCGGTCGTGTAGAACGTGGTGGCGCGCGTGTTTTCGTCGAAGTCCGGGAAATCGTAGTGATCGGCGGAGGCGGCGAGCATCGCTTCGTATTCGGTCGCGAACGACATGGCGTGCTCGCAGGTCTCGCCGTCCTGCTCGTCGATCAGGATGAAGGTGCGCACGGTTTCGAGCTGATCCCTGATCGCCGCCAGCACCGGGAGGAAATCGGTATGGACAAGCAGAACTTCCGCGCCCGCGTGATTGATCGTGTACGCGATCTCCGCATTCGAGAGACGCACGTTCACGGTCTGCAGGACGGCGCCCATCATCGGCACCGCGAAGTAGCATTCCAGATAGCGGTGGCTGTCCCAGTCCATCACGGCGACGGTGCTGCCGTGCTGAACGCCGAGTTGGCTCAGGCCACCGGCGAGCCGCGCGATGCGCTCGCGCAGGCCCGTGTAGGTCATGCGCGTCCGGCCTCGGTAGACGATCTCCTGGTCGGGCGCCTGAAGGAATGGCGTGTGCAGCAGTTGCTTGATCAGCAACGGGTAGGCGTAGGCCGAGGGCGCGGCGGCCTGGAGGTCGTCCCGCATCTGTGTCTCCTTGTCTCATTCTGTTAGAGGGGCGGACATCGCCGGCTGGCGGCGGTGTCGTTTCCGGTAAGTGAATGATCGAAGGGAACAGGATTCGGAACCATCCCCTGAACGGGGGAGCGTGCCGTGATCGAGCCCGCTCAGCCCCGAGACTTCAGGGGTTTATACGTAAGGGAAACCCCGCTCGCTTCTCGCGACGCGAGCGGCGAGCGGTCGTTTGGGTCATCTAACGCGGCGGCGCGGCCGCGATGCCTTCACTTGACCTCTTTTCTCTCGATGTTCTTGCCGGTCTCCTTGTTGTAGCGTTCGACATACTCGTCGGTGAGCTTGCGGATCGCGCGTCCGATCTTCCGATAGTCGGACTCGTTGAGATTCGCAAGCGACACGCGCCCCGACGGATGCTTCGTGCCGAAGCCCATGCCCGGCAGCAGCACGACACGCGCATCGGTGGCGAGCCGGAACAGCAGCTCCGACGCCTCCGTGTGCTTGAGCAGCCAGTCGACGAACTCGCGCCCGTACGCGCGTTCCCCGAAATATTCCATGTCGATGATCGAGTAGTAATCGACCTGGTTCGCGTCCTTCTCGTCGAACGCAATGCCGATCTCTTCATAGAGCGCGCGCTTGCGGCTGCGGATCAGGCGCTTGAGCGCGTCCTTGTAGGCATCCGGCGTATCCATCAGCGAGAACAGCGAGAAGAGCACCATCTGCACCTGTTGCGGCGTCGACAGGCCCGCCGTGTGATTCAGCGCGACGGTGCGGCTGTCCGCAACCAGCCGGTCGATGAACTTCAGCTTGTCGGGTTCGGTCGTGATCGACTCGTAGCGATGATGCAGGAGCTTCTTCGTGTCCTTCGGCAACTCGGAAATCAGCTTGTCGAGGACGTTGTCCTTGTGCGTCGCGATCGTGCCCAGACGCCAGCCCGTCGCGCCGAAATACTTCGAGTACGAGTACACGAGAATCGTGTTCTTCGGCGCGAGCGCGAACAGCGACACGAAGTCGTCGGCGAAGGTGCCGTACACGTCGTCCGTCAGCAGGATCAGATCGGGGCGTTCCTTGACGATCTGCGCGATGTATTCGAGGCTCTCGTCGCTGATCCTCACGGAAGGCGGATTGCTCGGATTCACGAGGAAGAACGCCTTCACCTTCGGATCGCGCAGCTTGTCGAGTTCGGCCTTCGAGTATTGCCAGTTGTTCTCGACGTCGGCATCCAGATTCACGACATTCAGGTCGTACTCGCCGAGCGTCGGAATCTCGATGTACGGCGTGAAGATCGGACGGCCGAGCGCGATCGTGTCGCCCGCCTTGATCAGGTGGTTCTGCTTCATCGTGTTGAAGATGTACGTCATCGCGGCCGTGCCGCCTTCGACGGCGAAGATGTCGAATTCGCCGACGAACGGATACTTGCCGATCATCTCGCGCCGCAGATATTGCCCGACGATGGTTTCCGAGAGCTTCAGCATCCGGTCCGGCACCGGATAGTTCGACGCGAGAATGCCTTCGCACATCTCATAGAGGAAATCGTTGCCCGACAGGCCGAGCTGATCGCGCACATACGACACGGCGCCCGCGAGAAAGGCGATGCCCGGCACGCCCTTGTTTTCGCGCAGGAACAATTCGAAGCGCTCGGACAGCCCTTCGCGCTTCGGAAAGCCGCCCACGCCCTCGGGCATGTACGCGAACGAGCGCTCCGACTCGCGCATCGCAAAGAGCCCGAGCTGCCAGAAGCCGTGGCGCGGGATCGTCGCTAGAAAGTTCGGGTTGCCGCGCCCGGCGTTGAGCATCGAGATGTTGGCCGGACGTTCGACTGCTCCGCCGCCCGCCGCCTTGATCAGCTCGTCTTTCAGTTCGAACGGACTCAATGCCTGCAGCGCTGCCTGATCCTTGCTCTTGTTGGCCTTTGCCATGATGCGTTCTCCAGTGAAAGATTCAAACCAGGCCGACGACGAGCGGCCCCAGTAATGTGAGCAGCACGTTCGCGATCGCATAGGTGATCGCGAACGGCACGGTCGGCACGGCGCTTTCGGCCTTGTCCAGCACGCCGCCGAATGCGGGGTTCGCGCTGCGCGAGCCGGACAGCGCGCCCGCCAGGATCGCCGCGTTGTCGTACTTCAGCACGTAGCGGCCGAACAGCATCGTGAGCAGCAGCGGCAGCATCGTCACGACCACGCCGAGCAGGAAGATCGTGACGCCGAGTTCCTTGATCGTCGTCACCGCCTGCAGTCCCGAGTTCAGACCGACCACCGAGACGAACGCCGCCAGCCCGAAGTCCTGCAACAGGCGCGATGCGGCGGGCGGCATCACGCCGTACATCGGATGCTTGCCGCGCATCCAGCCGAACACGAGGCCCGCGAGCAGGCAGCCGCCCCCCGACCCGAGCGTGAGCGGCACGCCGCCGATGTTGACCACGATCAGCCCGATCAACAGGCCCACGACCATGCCGACGCCCATATAGATGAAGTCGGTCTTGATCGAGTAAGGCAGCTCGTAGCCTGTCGCCGCCACCGCGCGCTTCGTGTCTTTCGCGGAGCCGAAGTAGGTGAGCACGTCGCCGTGTTCGAGCTTGGTTTCGGGCAGGATCGGCACCGGTTGCCCGACGCGCGTGATGCTTTCGAGGAAGACGCCGTGACGCAAGTCGCGGTCGACGGTCTCGCGCACTTTCTGGATCGTCGTATGGTTCAGGCCCTTCGCCGTGAATACGGCCTGGCGCGTCTGCATGACCGCGCTGACATCCGTCACGTCCGACACTTCGGTGCCGATCTTCGGCGCGATGGGCACCATGCCTTCGCGCCGCCCGACCACGAGCACGACGTCATCGGCCGCGAGCACGACATCGGGCCCCGGCTCGACCTCCTTGCCCGCGCGCCGTATCTTCTCGACCGACACGAAGTCCTGCGCCGCCATTTCGATCTCGGAGACCTTGCGCCCCGCCGCCGCCCCGACCCTGAACGCCCGCCCGACCAGTTCGGGCAGCGCCGCGAGTTGCCCCGGCGCGCGCGACGGCGTGCCGCCCGCGAGCTTCGCTTCGGCGTCGAGCGCGGCCGAGCGCAGATCGCGTCCCATGAACTTCGGCAGGATGTTCACGCACACGATGATCGCGCCGAGCGAGCCGAACACGTACGTCACCGCATACGCAATGGCCACGTCCGACTGCAGCGACTTCACTTCTTCCGCTGGCAGGCCGAGCCGCGCGATCGCATCGCCCGCCGTGCCGATGATCGCCGATTGCGTGAGCGCGCCGCCCGCGAGCCCGGCGGCAAGACCCTTGTTCAGATGGAAGATCTTCGCGCAGATGATGACGGTGACGAGCGCCGACACGGCGAGGAACACCGCCATCGCGATTTCACGCAGCGTCTTGCGGTTCAGCGAGTTGAAGAAGCCCGGCCCCGAGTCGTAGCCGACCGCGTAGATGAACACGGCGAACATCACGGCTTTCACGCCGTTGTCGATCGACACGCCCGCCTGGCTGATCACGACGGCCGCCAGCAGCGAGCCGCCGACGCCGCCGAGCTGGAACTTGCCGAAGTTGATCTGGCCGATGAAATACCCCACGGCCAGCGACAGGAACAACGCTATCTCGGGTGACTTGTGAAAGATGTTGTGTATCCAGTCCATCGTGCCCTCTCATTGAAAACGCGCTTGGGGTCCGCTACGAAACGCGGCGGACGACATGGCACTACCTTCCCTTGCCCGATCGCAAATCGGCGCCTGCAACGCGATCGACGCGGTTGCGTCCATTGCGCATGACGCCCTTCAGCCCTTGAACTGCGCGGCGAGGCCGACCACCACGGGCCCCATCAGCGGCAGCAGAATGTTCGAAAGCGCGTAGGTGATCGTGTAGCCGATGACGGGCGTCGAATTGCCCGTCACGCCGACGAGCGCGCTGATCGCAGGCGTGCTGCACTGCTGGCCGGCGATCGCGCCGAGCAGCATCGGCGGATCGAGCTTGAGAAACGCCCGGCCGATCCACAGGGACAACAGCCCCGGCACCAGCACCAGCAGAATCCCGGCGACGGGCAAGGCGAGACCGTACTGATGCACGAGCTTGATCGCGTCCGGCCCCGCCGACAGCCCGACGGCCGCGATGAACGTCGCGAGTCCGAAGTCCTTGAGGATTTGCGCGGCCGCCGGCGGCAGCGAACCGACGATCGGATGGAACGAGCGCAGCCACCCGAACAGCAGCCCCGACAGCAGACACCCGCCGCCCGTGCCGAGCGCGAGCGTGACGCCTCCAAAGGTGCCCGACAGCCGGCCGATCGCCATGCCGACGAGCACGCCCAGGCCGAGATACACGAAGTCGGTTTTCAGGGTCGCCGGCAGCAGATAGCCGAGCCGCTTCGCGCCGCGCAGCACGTCGGCCTTTGCGCCGACCAGCGTCAGCACGTCGCCGCGATTGAGTTCGGTGCCCGGAAGCGCGGGTATGCGGTTCTCCAGCCGCGTCACGGCCGCGATGTAGATGCCGCGTCCCTGCTCGGGGTCCGCGCGCTCGCGCAGTTGACGGATCGTCGCGCCGTGCGCGTCCTTGCGCGTGAGCACGACGTCGACCATATCGGCGAGCGCCGTCGAAAAATGATGGCCCGACGCGACCTCCTCGCCGAGCGCCGGCGCGGCCTCGATCAGCGCCTCGCGCCGCCCGCCGACCAGCACGAGATCGTCCGCGGCGAGCACCAGGCCGGGCGCGACGGCTAGCGTCGCGCCGCCGCGTTCGATCTCCTCGATGGTCAGGTTGTGGCCGTATTGCGCTTCGAATGCGCCGACGCTCAAGCCCGCCGCCCGGCCGACGCGAAACGCGCGTCCCACCAGCGCGGGCGCGGCGAGCCGCTCGCCTTCGCCCAGCGAATCGCCGCCGCCGAGCTTGCGCCACACGCGCTCGGCTTCTTCGCGCAGATTCACGCGCAATAGCAGCGCCGCGAACTGACTCGTGAAGAGCACGATGGTGATAAGTCCGAACAGATAGCTGACGCTGTACGCGGTGACGATATTCGCCTGCAGGCGCACCGTGTCCGCGTCGGGCAAGCCGAGCTTCGCGACGGCTTCCGACGCCGTGCCGATCACCGCCGATTCGGTCGCCGCGCCCGCCAGCAGTCCCGCTGCCGTGCCGGGATCGAGATGCAGCACGGCGACGGCGATCATCACGAGCGTGAGCACCGAGACGATCTCGACGATCGACAGAACCCCGTAACGCCAGCCGCGCCCGACATTGGCGAAGAACTGCGGGCCGCCGGTGAAGCCGAGCGCGAAGATGAAGAGCGCGAACGCGATGTTCTTGAGGTCGGGCGACAGACGCGCGCCCGTCTGGCCGAGCAGCAGCGAAACGATCAGCGTGCCGCACACGCCGCCTAGCTGGATCGGGCCGATCTTGAAAGAACCGATCAGATAGCCGAATGCAAGACTCGCGAACAACGCAATTTCCGGCTGAGATCTGAACAATTCGGCAATCATCTACGCATCCCCGGAAATTGCGCCGCTTCGTATGGATTGCTCTGAATCTCGAACGGATAATTCAGCCGTTTAAAGAGAAACTTCCGACAAGTCGCGCTGGCGAAGGGTCGTGGCTTAGACCGATAATATAAATCGCCGCTTTGGGTAGTCGATTAAATTTATGAGAAATGCTTTTCTGATAGACCCCTATGTCTTTCAAGAAAGCATTCGCCGTGCAGACAGGTCCAAAGGCGCTATCTGAAAGCTTCCCGGCGCGGAATCCGAACAGTCTGCGCTTGCGCTGTCGCGCCAAACGGGGCCGAGTTTTATACCGATTCACTCGATCGATTGCGCTCTGGCAATACGAAACTGATCCCTGAGTTTCTCGCGCTGATGAAAAGGGAGTCCGAACGCAATGACGTCAATATCGTAATCGGGATTACCGGTTTTTACCTCGAATTGACGAAACACCATCGATGAAGTTTCGTATTGACCGAATACGAAACCCGCGTCGCCGACCGGTCAGCAAATAACGGCGCCACGCGGACATCGCCACAACCGAATCCGAAAAACCTACGGGTCAACCCCGAGTTGAGCTTTCCTCAACGCCGGCCTGAAAAATCGTCGGTTCCTGCTCGCGCGAGCGCCGCCGCAGAATGCCCTTCATCCACCGCGGCGGTGGCGCAACCGATTCTCTCTGACGGAAAAACAGGAACGAGACAATGGAAAAGACTCTCTTCATCGGCGAAGGCTTCGAAGGACCGGGCGTGAACCTCGCCCACATCAACGTGCTGGTCGGACCGCGCAACGGCCCGGCTGGTCAGGCATTCTCGACCGCGCTCGCGACACCCTCGGCCGGTCACGCGCCGTTCGTCGTGATCGCGCAGCCGGGCGTGCCGACCAAGCCGCTCACGCTGTATGTCAACAAGGCGCAGATCGACGGCGACTTCCACGGCAACGCGACGTGGGGCGCATCGCAGGCGGGCATCGCAAAGGCGGTCGCGGAATCGCTGGAAAACGGCACGTTGCCGCCGGAAGCGGAGAACGACTGGGTCGTCGTGTCGGCGAACTGGGTCAACCCGAAGACCGACGATCTCGACGCCGTCTACGAGAACAACTATCGCGCGTGCAAGAACGCGATCATCGCCGCGATGGAAGGTCTGCCGCGCAAGGAAGCGGTGTTCAAGGCCGCACGCGAAGTGTCGAACCCGTTCTACACGCCGAAGAAAAGCTGAGGAGTTCTCGCAAATGGAATATGTGCGTCTCGGCCAGTCCGGCCTCAAGGTTTCGCGTCTGTGCCTCGGCACGATGAACATGGGCACGCCGCAATGGAAGCCCTGGATTTTCGATGAAGCGCAAAGCGAGCCGATCGTGAAGCACGCGCTCGATCATGGCGTGAACTTCATCGATCTGGCCGATTTCTATTCGACGGGCGTCGGCGAGGAAGTCGTCGGCCGCATTTTGAAGCGTCTCGTGAAGCGCGACGAAATCGTCGTCACGACCAAGGTCGGCTACGACATGGCGAGCCACGCGAACGCGGGCGGCCATTCGCGCAAGCACATCATGGACGGCATCGACGCGTCGCTCAAACGTCTCGACATGGATTACGTCGATGTCTACATGCTGCATTTCTTCGACGTGAACACGCCCGTCGAGGAAACCATGTGCGCGCTCGACGACATCGTGCGCGCGGGCAAGGCGCGTTATATCGGCGTATCGACGATGTACACCTGGCAGTTCGCCAAGATCATGCAGGCATGCGAGCGCCACGGCTGGCACAAGCCGGTCAACATGCAGTTGCAGCTCAATCTCGCGTATCGCGAGGAAGAGCGCGAGATGATTCCGTACTGCATCGATCAGGGCGTCGGCGTCTCGGTGTTCAGCCCGCTCGCGCGCGGTCTTCTGACCTGCGATGCGAAGTCCAACCGCAATCAGACCGACTTCTTCACCGCGCAAATGTACGGCGACCATGCCTCGCAGGAAGTCTCGGCGTCGGTGGCGCGCGTGGCGGCGCGGCGCGGCGTATCGGCGGCGCAGATCGCGCAGGCGTGGGTGCTAAGCCGTCCGGGCATCGCGAGCATGCTGGTCGGCGCGGACTCGGCTGCGCAGTTCGACAGCGCGCTCGCCGCGCTCGACACGCGCCTCGACGCCGACGAACTGCACGAGCTGGAGCGCAACTACACGCCGTGCGATCTCATCAACGACTACACGGCGGGACGGCGCATCGCGCGCGAGGCGCGTGCCGCGCAAGGCGTGTTCGACGACACACTGGAGCGCGCAGCATGAAGACCCTGTTGCAGACGAATCACTATATCGACGGCCAGTGGCGCGAGAGCGCGAGCACCTATGCCGTGCGCAATCCGGCGACGGGCGAAGTCATCGCGAACGTCGCGCGCGGCGGCAGCGCGGAAACCCGCCAGGCGATCGACGCCGCCCGGCGCGCCTTCCCGGCCTGGCGCGCGCTGACCGCGAAGGAACGCGGCGCTCGCGTGAAGCGCTGGGGCGAACTGATGCTCGCGAACCGCGACGCGCTCGCCGAACTGTTGACGCGCGAACAGGGCAAGCCGCTTGCCGAAGCGCTCGGTGAAGTCGCGTATGCGGCGAGCTTTTTCGAATGGTTCGCGGAAGAAGCGAAGCGCAGCTACGGCGACGTGATTCCGAGCCCGAAACCGAATTCGAAGATCATCGTGACGCGCGAGCCGGTCGGCGTCGTCGCGGCGATCACGCCGTGGAATTTTCCGCTCGCGATGATCACCCGCAAGGCCGGTCCGGCGCTCGCGGCGGGCTGCACGATGGTGCTGAAGCCATCGGAGGAAACGCCGCTGTCCGCGTTCGCGCTCGGCGTGCTCGCAGAGGAAGCCGGCATTCCACCGGGCGTGTTCAATATCGTGTCCGGCGACGCCGTCGCTATCGGCCAGACGCTCACGGAATCGCGCGACGTGCGCAAGCTGTCGTTCACGGGCTCGACGCGCGTCGGCAAGCTGCTGGCGAAGCAATCGTCGGATACGCTCAAGAAGCTTTCGCTGGAACTCGGCGGCAATGCGCCCTTCATCGTTTTCGACGACGCCGATATCGACGCCGCCGTGCAGGGCGCAATCGCGTCGAAGTTCCGCAACACCGGACAGACGTGTGTCTGCGTGAACCGCTTCTACGTGCAGGACGGCGTCTACGACGCCTTCACGCAGGCGCTCACGCGCGCCGTGCATGCCTTGCGCGTCGGCAACGGTCTGGCAGGCGAGTTCGATCAGGGTCCGCTCATCAACGAAGCGGCGCTCGCGAAGGTGCAGACACACGTCGCCGATGCCGTGAGCCACGGCGCGAAAATTCTCACCGGCGGCAAGCCGCACGCGCTCGGCGGCACCTTCTACGAACCGACGGTGCTCGCGGACGCAAAGCCATCGATGCTGATCGCCGGTGAAGAGACCTTCGGTCCGGTGGCCGCCTGCTTCCGCTTCGAGACGGAAGAGGAAGTCATCGCCGCAGCAAACGACACGCCTTACGGCCTGTCCGCGTATTTCTACACGCGCGATCTGGGCCGCGCATGGCGCGTCGGCGAAGCGCTGGAAAGCGGCATGGTCGGCATCAACGAAGGCATCATCTCGACGGAAGTCGCGCCCTTCGGCGGCGTGAAAGAGTCGGGACTGGGCCGCGAAGGATCGAAGTACGGGCTCGATGAGTACATGGAGCTCAAGTACATGATGATGGCCGGCCTCGGTCGCTGAGGCATCAACCGCCGCGCACGCACGAACGATAAAACCATCGCGTGCGCGGTTTTCATGCGGTGCGATCCGCACCGCTGCACTCCGAATGGAGGAGATACTCTTGGATACTCGAAGCATGAGCGCGGACGCGCTCGCTGTGCATGCCGCCGCGCCTTTCGCCGGCACCCCCGATCGCGTCGCGCTCGACGATGTTCCGCTGAACCGCTTTCACATCAAGATCGCGGGTCTGACCTTCGGCGCGCACTTCACGGAAGGCTATGCGCTCGGCACGATCGGCTATGCGCTGACGTCGCTGAACAAGCAGATTCCGCTCGATGCATTCTGGATGGGCCTGCTCGGCTCGTCCGCATTGATCGGCATTTTCATCGGCAGTCTCGTGTTCGGCTGGCTCTCCGACAAGCTCGGACGGCAGAAGATCTTCCTGCTGAGCTTCGTCATCATCACGGCGGCCGCCTTCGCGCAGTTCTACGCGACGACGCCCGCGATGCTCGTCGGCCTGCGCGTGTTGATCGGCTTCGGCATGGGCGGCGACTTCGCCGTAGGACACGCGATTCTCGCGGAGTTTTCGCCGCGCAAGCATCGCGGCACGTTGCTCGGCTCGTTCAGCGTGATCTGGACGATCGGCTATGTGATCGCGAACGTGCTCGGCATGCATTACGCCGACGCCTCACCGGACGCGTGGCGCTGGCTGCTCGCGTCGGCTGGCGTGCCGGCGTTTCTCGTGCTGATCCTGCGCATCGGCACGCCGGAGTCGCCGCGCTGGCTGCTCGGCCAGGGACGCAAGGACGAAGCGTTGCGCATCGTACGTAAACACTTCGGTCCGAATGTCACGCTCGGCGCGGATGCGGGCGGAGACCACGCACCCGCGGGCGGTTTCGCGCGGCTCTTCAAGCCCGATCTGATCCGGCGCACGATCTTCAACTGCGCATTTTTCGTGTGTCTCGTGATTCCGTATTTCGCGATCTACACGTTCCTGCCGAGCATTCTCACGGCGATCCGCGTGCCCGAAGGCTCGGGCGCCGATCTGCTGCTGAATGCGTTTCTCGTGCTCGGCGCGCTGCTCGGCATCTGGCTGACCATCAAGCTGTCGCGCCGCTCGTTCCTGATCGGTTCGTTCGCGGTGTGCTGCGCGTCGCTGCTTGCGCTGGCGGTGCTGCCGGCTTCGGCGAATCTCGGGATGATCGTCGCGTTCGGCATCTTCACGCTGACGATGTCGGCGTTCTCGAATCTCGTCGGCGTGTTTCCGCCGGAGTGCTTTCCGACCGAGGCGCGTGCTTGCGGCGTGGGGCTGTCGATTGCGTGCAGCCGGCTGGGATCGGCGGTTGGGACGTTTCTGCTGCCTGTCGGCATTGCGCAAGCCGGCATCCAGATGACCATGCTCGCGCTGGCCGCGGTGCTGCTGGTGGGCATGATCGTGTCGATTGCCTGGGCGCCGGAAACGAAGCATCTGACGTTGAACCAGGCAAGCGGCAACTGATCGCCCGCTCAGAGCTGCGCGGCCTTCGCCCCCTCGCCGCGCAGCCATTCCGCGAACGCCTGCACGCAATCCAGCCCCGCGTGCGACGGCGCGATATCCAGCCAGTAGCCATAAGGCCCGCTCGATTCCACCGGCGACAACTGCACGAGCGCGCCGTCATGCAAATCATCGACGATCATGTTGCGGTCCACCACCGCGAGGCCCGAGCCCGCGCGCGCGGCATGGATCGCCTGATCGAGCGTGGAAAACTCGATGCCGTTCTCCGCATAAGCGCGCGGCAAACCGGCCGCATCGAGCCAGTTGGGCCAGAGCGTCAAGCGCACGTCGTTGTGCAGCACATGCAGCGTCGGCGTGCGTTCGAGCAGCGTTTCGACCGGCTGCCCGGCATATTTCTTCGCACCGACGAGCACATGCCGTTCGATGAACAGCAACTCCGAGCGATGATCCGCGCGCGCTTCGTATCCAAAGCGAATGCTGCAATGACGATCGTCGGCGGCATCGGTGCGCACGGAAAGGTCGATATCGGGCACGGCGTCCATCAGCGCGCCGAGCCGCGGCGACAGCCAGCGCGACGCGAAGGTCGGCGGCGCGGTCACGGTCAGCCGCTTGCGTTCGCCGGGTTTCGCGCTGGACAGCGATCGCGTCACGCGCTCGATCGAATCGAACGCTTCGGCCAGGCATTGAAGCAGTTCTTCGCCTTGCCGCGTCAGGCGAATGCCTTTGTGATCGCGGTCGAACAGCTTCGTGCCGAGCGCATCCTCGAGCAGGCGAATCTGCCGGCTGACCGCGCCCGGCGTCACGCACAGCGCGGCCGCCGACTTGTTGAAGCTCATATGCCGCGCGCTTTCTTCGAAGAAGCGCAATGCGGTCAGGGATGGCAGACGGCGCACGGTTGTCTCCTGGTTTTTTTATTGGCGGCGGCGCTCCGGCCGCCCTTCTATTCTCTCGCGCGCAACGGCCAGCCGCGCTCCTGCTCTTCGATCTCGCGACGCAGCCAGTCACGGAACACGGCGACCGGCGGCGCGTCGTCCTGGCCGGTGCGCGTCACGAGCCAGTAGGACTGATGCCCGTCCACTTCGACGTCGCTCAGCGGCACCAGCGTGCCCTGCCGCAACTCGGACGAAATCATGTGGCGGTCGGCCATGGTGACGCCGAGCCCGTCCACCGCCGCGCGGATCGCGTGATCGAGCAGATCGAATTCGTGGCCGCCGCCGAGATCGACATCGTCGATATGCGCGGCCTTCAGCCAGTGCTGCCACGTCAGATAACGCTGATCGCTGCTCGCCAGAACATGGAGCAGCGTGAACGCGCCGAAATTCTCCGCCGCGCCCGTGCTTCCGCCGAGCAGCGACGGCGCACACACGGCGAGATGCCGCTCGTTCATCAGCAACTGATTGTCGAGGCCGTCCCACTCGCCGTCGCCGAAACGCACCGCGCAGTCGAGCGAGCCCGATTCGACGAGATCGTCCTTCACGCTGGATGTCACCGTGAGTTCGAGCTCGGGCGCCGCCGCGCGCAGCGATTGCAGACGCGGCATCAGCCAGCGGCTGCAAAACGTGGGCGGAACATTGACGCGCAGGCGCTTCAGGTGCGTCTTCTCCTGAATGCTGCGTACCGTCAGTTCGATGCGGTCGAATGACAACTTGAGCGCCTGCAACAACAGGCGCCCCGTCGCGGAGAGTTCGAGATGATGATGGCGGCGCACCAGCAGCGTCTCGCCGAGTTGCGTTTCGAGCTGGCGGACCTGCCGGCTCACCGCGCTTTGCGTGACGTGCAGCACTTCCGCGGCACGTGTGAAGTTGCCGGTGTGTCCGGCCACCTCGAAAGCCCTCAGCGCATTGAGGGCGGGCATTTTTCGCTTCAAGACGATCTCCTTTTCGCCGCCGGAGGCGGCTCCGGCACGCGACGCGCATTCGACACGCAAGTGCACCGGAGCATGCCGTTCTTTGACGGCATTTTACGAATCGAGGCAAATTATGCAGCTTCGGCGACGCGTACTCGCGCCGCGAAGTTCAGACCGGCACGAGTTCCGCTGGCGTGGACGCCTGCGCGGGGTCGGCCTGCGCGTCTTCGAGGATCATGTCGGCGCCTTTTTCGGCGACCATCATCGTCGGGGCATTGAGGTTGCCGGACGTGATGTTCGGGAACACCGACGCATCGACGATACGCAGCCCGTCGACGCCATGCACGCGCAGCCGCGCATCGACGACGGATGTGGCCGCATCCGCGCCCATCGCGCACGATCCGCACAGATGGTAGATCGAGCCGGATTGATCGCGAAAATAATCGAGCAGAACTTCGTCGCTTTGCACGTCCGGTCCCGGCGAAATCTCCTCGGCCGTGATGCCGCGCAGCGCCTTCGAATTCATGATCTTGCGGATCAGCTTGCTGCCCTGCACGGCTTCATGCAGATCCTTTTCGGTCGTCAACGCGTTGATGCGGATCGCCGCGGCATCTTCGACGCGGTTCGACGTGATTTCGATGCTTCCCCGGCTCGTCGGACGGCACGGATTGAAGCACAGCAGAAAGCCCGAATACGGTTCCGGTTCGAGCTGCGCCTTGCTGCTTTTCGGAATGCGGTACGACAGCGGATTGAAGTAAAGCTGAAGGTTCGGTTCCGCTTCGTGTGCGTCGCCCTTGAAGAAGCCGCCCGACTGGTTGACGCTCATCGACAGCGGCCCCTTGCGCGAGAGCAGATAGCGCAGCGCCGCCTTCGCCTTGCCCGCCAGCGAACGGAGTTCGTCGTTCAGCGTCTTGACCGTCGCGCGATAGTAGAAGCTCACGCACAGATGGTCCTGCAGATTCCGGCCCACCGCAGGCAACGCGTGTTGCACGGCAATGCCATGCTTCGCGAGCAGCGCCGGTTCGCCGACGCCGGACAGTTGCAACAGCTTCGGCGTATCGACTGCGCCCGCCGAGAGAATGACTTCGCGCTTGGCACGAAACGTCAGCGGCTCGCCCTTGCGCGATGCCTCGATGCCCGTCGCGCGCTTGCCGTCGAACATCACGTGGCGCACGGTGACATTGCGCTCGACGCGCAGGTTCTTGCGCGACAGCGCCGGATGCAGATACTCGAAGCTGCTCGACGAGCGCTCGCCGTTGCGCGCGTTGAGGTCATAGATGGCGGCGCCTTCGTAGTCCGGGCCGTTGATGTCGCCGGTAACCGGATAGCCCGCCTGACGCGCGCCTTCCAGGAACGTGCCGCAGATGGCATGCGCGCCGTCCTTCATCGACGTAATGGCGATCTTGCCGTCCGCGCCGTGATATTCGGTGGTGCCCGCCCAGTGCGATTCGACGCGCCGGAAGTACGGCAGCACGTCGCGAAAGCTCCAGCCGGGATTGCCCGCGCGCGCCCAGTCGTCGAAATCGTGGGGCTGGCCGCGCACGTAGATCATCGCGTTGATCGAGCCGGAGCCGCCCTGCACCTTGCCGCGCGGACAATAAAGCTGGCGGCCGTTGAGCTGCGCTTCCGGCTCGCTGTAGTACATCCAGTTGTATTCCGGGTTGTAGTAGGTCTTGGTGAACCCGACCGGAACCCTGAACCAGAATGAACTGTCCGCGCCGCCCGCCTCCAGCAGCAAAACCGAATGCTGTCCCGACTCGGAGAGCCGGTCTGCGAGAATGCAGCCCGCCGATCCGGCGCCCACGATGATGTAATCGAATTCCATGATTCTGTCGCCTTCAGTGCCTTCGGTTCAGCCCCTTGCGGGCGCGAGGTCCTTTACGTCGAACGGCTTCGCCGCCATCTGCAGATGCAGCCGCTCGCCGGTGTACGGCGTGTGCGCGCGCACGACGTCCATGTTCAGTTCCACGCCGAGACCCGGCTCGTTCGACGGAATGATGTAGCCGTCTTCCCAGCGAATGCCCGACTTGAGCACGTCGGCGTGAAAGCCGTCCCATGTGCCGATGCTTTCCTGGATCAGGAAATTCGGCGAACACGCCGCGATCTGGATGCTCGCCGCCGCGCCGACCGGGCCGTTGTAGAGGTGCGGCGCGATCTGCGCGTAATGGACTTCCGCAAGACTTGCGATCTTCTTCGCTTCGAGCAGACCGCCCACGCGTCCGACGTTGAACTGCAGAATCGACGCCGCGCGCGCTTCGAGCAGCTTGAAGAACTCGTACTTGGTCGTGAGACGCTCGCCCGCCGCGATCGGGATGCTGGTCTTCGCGGCGACCTGCGCCATCGCCTCTTCCTGTCCGGGCGGCACCGGCTCTTCGAACCACAGCGGATCGTACTTTTCCAGACGCTGCGCGAGACGGATCGCCGACGACGGCACCATCTGGCCGTGAGTGCCGAACAGCAGATCGGCCTTGCTGCCGACCGCCTCGCGCACCTTGCGGCAGAACAGTTCGCAACGGTCCATCACGTCGAGCGACACCTGATGTCCGGAATACGCGGTGTACGGGCCGGCCGGATCGAACTTGACGGCCGTGAAGCCCAGTTCCACGTTATGCGCGGCGCATTCGGCGGCGAGATCGGGATCGTCGTAGTCGTATTCGCCGCGCGAGTTCTTCGGATAGAGATACGTGTACGAACGCAGACGCTCGTGCACGCGGCCGCCGAGCAGTTCGTACACCGGCTTGTTCGCCGCCTTGCCGATGATGTCCCAGCACGCCATTTCCAGGCCGCTGACGACGCCCATCATCGTGAGATCGGGGCGCTGCGTGAAGCCGCTCGAATAGCACTCGCGATAGAAGCGCTCGACATGATGCGGATCGTGTCCGAGCAGATAGCGTTCGAACACGTCCTCGATGATCGGCGTCATCGCTTTCGGATGGAACGTCGCGGAATAGATTTCGCCCACGCCCTCGATGCCGCAATCGGTACGCAGCTTGACGAAGATCCAGTACATGCCGCCCACATGCGGCGGCGGCACGGCGACGATATGAGTTTCCAGCGCGGCGATTTTCATGCTTGAGCCTCTTGTTTGTCGAGACGATGCTTGAAGACGAGACCGGCGACACCGCCCAGCACGGACATGCAGGCGATATAGCCGAAGTAGAGTTGATAGCCATGCACGCCCGGATAGTTCTGCGTGAGATAGCCGTTGATGAGCGGCAGCACCGCATCCGGCGAATAGCCGATCACGGAGACGAGGCCGATGGCGAGGCCCATGGTTTCGGGCGGCACCTTGCACTGATCGAGCAGCGACCAGTAGAGGCCGCGAATCGCGTAGGTCATCACGCCGATGAACAGCACGACCACGGCGATGACCGCGTGGCTGCCGATGGACGGCGCGGCCATCAGCACGAGCAGCGCGGCGGCCGCCGCGAACAGCGCGAACACGAGCACCGAGGTCTTCGAGAAGCGGTCGCCGAGAAAGCCGCCGCCGATGCCGCCGATCGGGCGCATCCACAGCTTGAGCGTCGTGATGAAGCCGGCTGCCACCACCGACAAGCCGATTTCCCGCTCATGCAGATACGCGGAGAAGCTGTAAGTCGCCCAGAACACCTGATAGCCGCAGAACACGATCGCGGCGAGCAGCCACAGTTGCGGGTTCTTCAGCAGCACGGCGAGATCGCGCATGACGTTGCTGTCGCGGCGCTTCGTTTCCTTCGCCTCGACAGCGGCCGGATCGCGCACGAGACCGAGCACGACGCCGAGCCCGATGCATAGAAACGCGTACATGTAGACGACGAGCCGGAAGCCCGCCGCCGTCGATTCGCCGTGCGTCTGCGTGGCCCACGCGAACAGCGATATCGCAATGGTCGCGAGCAGCGCTTCGATCAGACCGCGCCCGCCGTCAAGAAAGCCGAAGAAGCGGCCTTGTTCGTCGGTGCCGGCGATCATCTGCACGCGCTTGATGATCGCGGCCCAGAACGTGAGGCCCGTCGTCAGGCCCCAGCAGCCGAAGATCACGATCAGCGAGCCGAACGCCGGCGCGGTGGAGTACCACAGGCCGAGCGCGCCCGTCGCGATCAGCGAGAAGCTGATAAGCACGCGCGGCGCGATGCGGTCCGCGAGCCAGCCGCTCGGCAGATAGCAGACGAGAAAGATCGTGCCGAGCGCGGAATACAGATAACCGAGTTGCGACTCGGTGATGTGAAAGACTTCGAGCATCGTCGGCTGATAAACCTGCCGCAGATACAGAATCGGATAAATGGCGCCGGCTGCCAGAACGAGCAAAGTGAGCTGGATATAGCGGTCGGCGCGCGAGCCTTCGCGCGACGCGGCGACGCTCCGGCTGGATTGAGCGGGATTCGATGACACGTTTGTACTCCTGAAAGGACAGTGGCGCGCGGCATGCAAACGCCGCGCGGCCGGCCTTCGATATGTTTTTATGGATGGACTTGTTGCTGCGAAACGGCCGGTTGCGTTTTGACAACCGGCCGCGAAACTCAGTACTTCATGACGACGAGACGCGTCTGCGTGAACTCCAGCATGCCGTGCTTGCCGTCGTCGCCGCCGATGCCGGAGCGCTTCCACCCGGCGTGAAAGCCCTGATACGGATCGGCAGGCGTGCGATTGATATACAGCTCGCCCGCTTCGATCGAATTGGCGACCTTCATCGCGTTGCGGTAGTTCTCGGTGTACAGCACCGAAGAAAGCCCGAACTGATGATCGTTCGCCATCCCGATGGCTTCATCGAGCGTCGCGTATTTCAGCACCGCGAGCACCGGACCGAAGGTCTCTTCCTGCACGATCTCCATGTCCTGACGACAGTTCGACAGCAGCGTCGGCGGATAGAAAAAGCCCTTGCGGTCCGGCACTTCGCCGCCGGTTTCGAGCCGGGCGCCGGCTTCGATCGCACGGCGCACCATCGCATGGATGCCGTCGCGCGACGCCGCATTGACGAGCGGTCCCATGAAGCCCGCATCGTCGCTGCGATCGCCGATGCGCTTCGCCCGCATCTCGTCGCGCAGCATGCCGACGAACGCGTCGTGAATGCTTTCGTGAACATAGACGCGCTCGATCGCCGTGCAGAGCTGCCCGCAATGCGTGAGCTTCGATGCGACCAGTTCGCGCGCCGCCTTCTGCAAATCGGCGTCCGGCTCGACGATGGCGGGCGTCTTGCCGCCGAGTTCGAGCGACGGTTTCGCGATATTCGCCTTGCAGTAGTCCAGCACCTTGCGGCCCGCGTTGACGCTGCCCGTCAGCGTGATCATGCCGACCTTAGGATGTGTGCAGACGGCTTCGGCGGTGGCGTGATCCATCGCCAGGATGTTGACGACGCCCGCGGGCAGCTCCGCGCGCTCGACGGCACGCGCGAGTGCGAAGGCCGACAGCGGCGTGTTGTTGCTCGGCCGCACGACCACGGTGTTACCCGCGATCAGCGCCGGCGCGATCTTGCGCATCAGCGTGTAGATCGGGAAGTTGAACGGGATCAGGCACGCAACCACGCCGATCGGCTCCCGATGCAGCACGAGGTTTTCGTCGGGCGTATCGCTCGGAATGACTTCGCCTTCGATGCGGCGCGCCCATTCCGCGTGATAGCGCGTGATCTGCGCGGCGTAGACGGCTTCGTTGCCCGCATCGGCGACGCTCTTGCCGGATTCCATCGCGAGCGCAGCGCCGATTTCGGCGCACGCGCTGGTGATCTCATCCGCGAGGCGCTGCATGTGCGCGCCGCGTTCGACGGCGGGCAGCGCGCGCCACGGACGTTGCGCGGCGGCGGCCTGCTCGACGGCCAGCAGCGCCTGATCGCGCGACGCGTTATGGACGTGACCGGCAATCGCTTCGGTCGCGGGATTCAGGATCGCAACGACGTCATCGCTCAAAGGGGCGATGAAACGCCCGTTCACAAAATTCCGTTCTGGCTTCATTGGCAGCGCTGTCCCGTGAGTATTTGCGGCCCATTCTTTCGCGCTTCGCAGTGCAGCAACAAGCGAAGAATTCGCGGGCGAAACATTCGAAAAACTCACGTTTGTCCTTCAACTTAATCCTTTGGCAGCCCTCCCTTGCGTGTCGCACAATCGCTCGCTCGCGGTCCCGGCGACGCTTGATGGTCGGGACTTTTGACGAAAATTAAAAGACTTGAGACTTTCATGAGAATCACAGCCATCTCATTGGCGGCACTCGCCTGCATCGCAACTTCAGCGCATGCTCAAAGCAGCGTCACGCTCTACGGCATCCTCGACGAAGGATTCGATTTCACCAGCAATGTCGGCTCGAACCGGGCCTACGAACTGACCAGCGGCTATGCGTCGGGCAGCCGCTGGGGCTTGCGCGGCGTCGAGGATCTGGGCGGCGGAACGCAGGCCGTGTTCCAGTTGGAGAGCGGCGTCAACATCAGCAATGGTGCGGCCGGACAAGGCGGCCGCATGTTCGGACGGCAGGCTTATGTCGGCGTGGCGAACGATCGCCTGGGTTCGGTCAAGCTCGGCCGTCAGTACGATTCCGTGGTCGACTATCTCGCGCCCACCACCGCCAACGGCAATTTCGCGGGCTACCTGTTCGCGCATCCGTTCGACAACGACAACACGGACAACTCGTTTCGCGTGAACAACACGGTGAAGTACACGAGCCCGGCGCTCGGCGGCTTCCGGTTCGGCGGCACGTACAGCTTCAGCAACGACACGAACTTCGCCAACAACCGCCAGTACAGCTTCGGCGCGTCGTATGCGAACGCCGGCCTGCTGCTCGGCGCCGCTTATCTGCGCGCCGACGGCACGGGCCTCAACGCCAATGGCGCAATCGCGACGAACGATGCGAGCTTCATCGCGCAACGTATGCAGATTTTCGGCGCGGGCGTGAACTACACCATCGACAAGGCCACGGTCGGCTTCGCGTACACAAATTCCAGCTATCGCGATCCCGTAACGAACGGCTACATCGGCGTGCCGCTCGCGTCGGCGGGCAACACGCTCAAGAATCTCCGCTATCAGAACTTCGAAGTGAACGGCAAGTATCAGTTCACGCCGGCGTTCTTCATCGGCGCGCAGTATGTCTATTCGATCGAAACCTACGACTCGACCGCCGGCACCGTGAAGCCGCGTATCCATTCGGCCGGTCTGATGGCGGATTACTTCCTGTCCAAACGCACCGACGTGTACGTGCAAGGCGCGTATCAGAAGATTGCCGGCGCATCGACCGGTTCGGTTCTGGATCAGGCGTATATTCCGGGCGCGCAGGGTGTGTCGTCGAATGCGGAGCAGTTCATCGCGCGCGTGGCCGTGCGGCACGCGTTCTGAGGCTGCCAGGCACGCTCATCCTTTTTGCGACGGTATCCGCCATTGCACGTTCAATAGATGGTCGCGCATGCGCGCGGCGGCGGTTGCGCCGTCGCGCTTGATCATCGCCTTCACGACAGCCTGATGCTGCTCCGCGAAATGCCGCCGCGTATCCTGATCGGCGGTTTTTTCGCGTGCGGTGGGCTTCATGCGCATGCCGTTCACCACTTCCATCAGCGCGATGATCGCCGGATTGCGCGTGGCCTGCGCGATCAGCAAATGAAAGCGGTGATCCCACTGCTGCCACTCGTCATCGTCCTTCGCCGTGGCGTTGCGCCGCGCGCATTTCTCCAGTTCCGCGAGATCGTCCGGGCTCGCCTTACTCGTCGCCAGTTCGACGAACGCCGGTTCGAGCACCAGCCGCATTTCCGCGATATCCGCCGGGCTCGACCCTGCGCGCAGACTGCTTAGCGACGCCGAAAACTTAAGCGGACGCGTGCCCAGATACGTGCCGCGCCCGACGCCGCGCCACACGCGTCCCGCCGCTTCCAGCGATGACAGCGCCCCGCGCAATTCGCGCCGGCTCAGGCCGAGCGCCTCGGCGAGGCTCCGCTCCGACGGCAGCGCGTCGCCGTCCTTCAGATTGTGTTGCGCGACGTAGTCGAGCAGTCTGTCGAGCGTGGGCTTTTCCATGATCTTTTTTGAACCATTGTGCATTGGTTCAGATTAGCAGATTGCCGGCTGAATCACACGGATTGCTTTACTTTTTATGATGATTTACGCTACGTGAAGCGCTCTCCATTTCGCATCACGATACGCGCATCGGCATTGAAAAACCGAACCACTCGACAATGGTTCAATCAACGGACGACAGTAATGAGCTTCACGACACGACCCGAACTGATCGGCACTTTCGGCATGGTGGCGTCGACGCACTGGCTGGCCAGCGCGTCCGCGATGGCGGTCCTCGAAAAAGGCGGCAACGCGTTCGACGCGGCAGCGGCAGCCGGCTTCGTGCTGCAGATCGTCGAGCCGCATCTGAACGGGCCGGGCGGCGAGTTGCCCGCCGTGTTCTATAGCGCGAAGGAAGACCGCGTGCGCGTGTTGTGCGGCCAGGGCGTGACGCCCGCCGCCATGACCATCGAGCGCATGAAGGAGCTGGGCCTCACCGTGATGCCCGGCACGGGCCTCTTGCCCGCCGTCGTGCCGGGCGCGTTCGGCGGCTGGATGACCTTGCTGCGCGACTACGGGCAGTTACCGCTGGAAGACGTGCTGAGCTATGCCATCGGCTACGCGGAACATGGCTATCCGGTGCTGCCGCGCATGGCGTCGTCGATCCTCGCGATCCAGGATTTCTTCAAGCGCGAATGGCGCACGTCCGCCGAGCAATGGCTGCGCGACGGCGAAGCGCCGCGACCCAATCATCTGTTCGCGAATCCGGCCATCGCGGAAACCTACAAGCGCATCCTGCGCGAAGCGAACACGCGCGGCGACCGCGCGGAGCAGTGCGAGCGCGCGCGTCTTGCCTTCTATCGCGGCTTCGTCGCGGATGCGATCGATCAGTACTTCCGTTCGACCGACGTGCTCGATACGTCGGGCCAGCGTAATCGCGGGCTGCTGGATGCATCCGATCTCGCGCGCTGGGAGGCGACCTACGAAGACGCCGTCTCCTACGAATACGAAGGCTTCATGGTCCACAAAACGGGACCGTGGGGCCAGGGCCCGATGTTCCTGCAGCAACTGGCTTTGCTGAAGGGCTTCGATCTCGCGGGCATGGACCCGCTGGGACCGGACTTCGTCCACACGGTCATCGAATGCGCGAAGCTCGCGTTCGCGGACCGCGACGTCTTCTACGGCGACCCGAACTTCTCCGACGTGCCGATGGACACGCTCCTGAGCGACGCCTACAACGACGCACGCCGCCGGCAAATCGATCCGCGCCGCGCATCGTTCGAATTCCGTCCAGGCAATCTGCTCGACAGCGAGGCGCGCGCCGCGAAAATCCTCGCCAACGCGGGCCGCCAGCAACCGGGCGGCTTCGGTCAGGGCGAACCCACGTTCGCGCCGCTGCCCGAGTTGCGCGGCGACACTGTGCATCTCGATGTCGTCGATCGCTGGGGCAACATGGTGTCGGCGACGCCGTCGGGCGGCTGGCTGCAGGCATCGCCCGCGGTGCCCGGACTGGGCTTCAACGTGACCACGCGCGGCCAGATGTTCTGGATGGAAGAAGGACTGCCCTCGTCGCTCGGACCGGGACGCCGTCCGCGCACCACGCTCTCGCCGACGCTCGTCACCCGCGACGGCAAGCCGTATGCCGCGCTCGGCACGCCGGGCGGCGATCAGCAGGATCAATGGTCGCTGCAACTGCTGTTGCGGCACGTGCACTTCGGCCTGAATCTGCAAGCCGCCGTGGATTCGCCTTCCTTCCAGACCGCGCACTTCCCCGGCTCGTTTTATCCGCGCGACATTCAGCTCGGCAAGATGTCGGCGGAAGGCACCTTTCCGCAAGCCACGCTCGACGAACTGCGCGCGCGCGGCCACGAACTCACGGTCGCCGAACCCTGGTCGCTCGGGCGCGTGTGCGCCGTGGGCATCCGTCACGGCCTGATGCGCGGCGCCGCCACGCCGCGCCAGATGCAGGCTTACGCCATCGGGCGCTGACGCAGCATCCATCGGAGAACATCGATCATGTCCGCTGTCGCCGCCCGCCTCGAACGGCTGCCGCTATCCGGCTTTCATCGCAAGCTGCTGATCATCGGCGGAATGGGCTATCTGTTCGACGGCCTCGATTCGTCGTCGCTCGCGTTCCTGCTTCCGGTCGTCAGCAAGCTGTGGAACCTGACGAGCGCGCAGACCGGACTCGTCGCGAGCAGCACGTATATCGGCTATTTCTTCGGCGCGTTCCTGTCGGGCGTGCTCGCGGACATCATCGGCCGGCGCCGCATCATGATGAGCGCGCTCGCGATCTATTGCGTCGCGTCGCTCGCGAGCGCCACCGCCAACGACTGGCATACGTTCTTCGCGCTGCGCATCGTCGCGGGCTTCGGTTCGGGCGCCGAAACCGTCGTGATCGCGCCGTTTCTCGCCGAATTCGTGCCGCGCCGCTATCGCGGCATGTTCTGCGGCGCATTGGTCGGCTTCATGTCGTTCGGCTATCTGAGCTCGTCGATTCTCGGCTATACCGTCGTGCGCAATTTTCCGGACGGCTGGCGCTATCTCGCGGTGATCACCGCCCTGCCCGTCGTCATGCTGCTGTGGTGGCGGCGCACGCTGCCCGAATCGCCGCGCTGGATGGAAAGCCAGGGCCGCGTCACCGAGGCCGGCAGCATCGTCGACGATATCGAGGCATGGTATGCGCAACGCGGCATCGCGCTCGCGCCGCTGTCCGCCGTGGGCGCGATTCCGTCCGCCGCAAAGAGCAGCGGCAGCGCCTGGCAAAACGTGAAGACGCTGTGGTCGAAGCGCCTCGCGGGTACGACCGCCGTCAGCTGGCTGATGTGGTTCGCCGTGGCTTTCGCGTACTACTCGTTCTTCTCGTGGATCCCGAGCCTGCTCGTCAAGGAAGGGCTCACGATCACGAAGAGCTTCGGCTTCTCCATTGCCATCTACGGCGCGCAGATTCCGGGCTATTTCTCGGCGGCGTGGCTCAACGAGAAGATCGGCCGCAAGGGCGTGGTGGCGTCGTACATGACGCTCGGCGGCATCGCGGCGATCATGCTGTCGCTGTCGCATACCGGCGTGCAGATCATGGCCGCGGGCATCTGCCTGTCGTTCTTCATGAATGGCGCGTTCGCGGGCGTCTATGCCTACACGCCGGAAATTTTCCCGACCGCCGTGCGCACCACGGGCACCGGATCGTCGTCCTCGTTCGGGCGCATCGGCTCGGTGAGCGCGCCGATTCTCGTCGGCATCGTGTATCCGTCGTTCGGCTTCTTCGGCGTCTTCGCGATGACCACCGCCGTGCTGCTTGCGGGCGCGTGCGTCGTGTTCTTCCTCGGCATCGAGACGCGCAATCGCTCGCTCGAAGACATCGAGATCAACGGCGCGATCGAGGACGATGCGCGCGACCGTCTCGCCTCCACTCATCTGCGCGGCTGAGCGCCTACACCGACAACGACATCATGCGCGACACAGAAGCACACACCACGCGCCCGTTGCAACTGAACGATCTGCAACGGCTCGCACGCGCGATGCGCGAGAGAGCCCAGCCCGCGACGCTCTTCGACGCGGTCGCGGTGGTCGCCGCCGAGACGATCGGCTTCCGGCTCTTCACCATCATGGCTTACGATGCGCGCAATCACGAAGTGGAGCGCGTCTTCACCAACATGCCCGAGGTCTATCCGACCGGAGGCCGCAAGAAGAAGCGCGGCACCGCGTGGGCGACGCAAATCCTCCATGATTTGCGGCCGTTTCGCGGCGAGACCGCGCACGACATCCGCCGCGCGTTCGACGATCACATGACGATGGCGAACATGGGCCTCGGCTCGATCCTCAACATCCCGATCGCCTATGACGGCGAATGCATCGGCACGATGAATCTCACGCACGTCGAGCACTGGTACAAGCGCGAGCACGAAGACACGGGCGTGCTGCTCGGCTCGTTTCTCGCGCCCGCGCTGGTCGCCCGCATGCCGCTCTTCGCCGACGAGGAACCGCGCTCATGAATCGCGCTTCTCCCGAAACCGGGCGCTGGCTGATGGTGTTCGCGCTCGGCTATCTCGCGCTGCTCGTCGATGGCGCCGACGTCATGATGTACGGCCTCACGCTCACCCGCATCAAAAGCGAATTCGGCCTCACCAATGTCGAGGCGGGCGCGCTGGGCAGCCTCACGCTCGTCGGGATGGCGGTGGGCGGCATCCTCGGCGGCTGGGCAAGCGATACGCTCGGGCGCGTGCGCGTCGTCGTGTGGGCGCTCGCGCTCTTCTCGCTCGGCGCAGGCCTGCTCGGACTCACGCACACCTTCGCGCAATTCGCGCTCGTGCGCTTCATCAGCTCGCTCGGGATCGGCTGCATGGTGCTCGTGAGCACGCTCGTCGCCGAATATGTTCCGACCGAACGGCGCTCGCTGATTCTCGGCATGTTGCAGACGGGTGTGTCGGCGGGCTATATCGTCGTAATCTCGCTCGCCAACTGGATTCTGCCGCTCTACGGCTGGCGCATGCTCTTTTACGTCGCGACGATTCCCGTCGTGCTGGCGCTGGCGATTCACTGGTTCGTGCCCGAGCCGCCCGGCTGGCGCGCCAGCGTGGCGAAGCGGCAAGACGCGCCGCGCGTGCGCCGCCCTTGGCGCGAGAACCGCTATTACCTGATCTTCTCGGATCGCGAGGCACGCAGGATATTCATCCTGTGGGCGCTCGCATCCGTGTTTGCGCTGTCGGGTTTTTACGGGCTGAACAACTGGTTGCCGACCTATCTGGAGAAGGAACTGCACGTGCGCTTCGGCTCGATGGCGGGCTATATGATCGGCACGTACGTCGTCGCGTTCGTGGGCAAGATCGTCGCGGGCTGGGTCGGCGACCTGTGGAGCCGGCGCGGCGTGTATGTGCTCGGCTGCATCGGCGCGGCCTTGTTTCTGCCGGTCATCGTGTTTCTTCACACGCGCGAGAACATCGTCTGGCTGATGCTGTTCTTCGGCTTCCTCTACGGCGTGCCGCTCGGAACGATGGGCGCGTTCATGTCCGAGAGCTTCGCCACGCGCATTCGCGGCACGGCTGTCGGCGGTTCGTATAACGTGGGACGCTTCTGCTCCGGCGCGGCGCCGGTCGTGATCGGCTATGTCGCCACGCAATTTACGTTCGGCGTGAGCTTTCTGATGGTCGGCGCGGTGTTCTTCCTGAGCGGCGTCTGCGCGTTCTTCATTCCCGACCGCCTATACGATACGAGCGCACGGGAACCGAACGATCCCGGCCCCGCGACGGCCTCGCGCGATGCAAAGTCCGAAGCCGCGACGCAAGCATTGACGCCGCGTTGATGTGCTCGCCGGGAAGCCGTCGCCTAGATGCGCTTCGCTTCCCGAATGCTTCTGAGAAACGCGCGGGTTCTGTCGCGCACGGGGTCGCCGAAGATCTGCTCCGGCGGCCCCTCTTCATACACCGCGCCATCGCACAGGAAACAGACCTTCGACGATACCTCCCGCGCGAAGCCCATTTCGTGCGTGGCAAGCAGCATGGTCATGCCTTCGCTCGCGAGATCGCGCACGATGTTGAGCACTTCAGAGACGAGCTCGGGATCCAGTGCGGAAGTGATTTCGTCGAGCAGCAGCACCATCGGGTCCATCGCCAGCGCGCGCACGATCGCCACGCGCTGCTGCTGCCCGCCCGAGAGCCGGTCGGGATATTCCTTCGCCTTGTGCGCAAGACCGACGCGCCCGAGCAGCGCCATCGCGCGTTCCTCGGCCTCGGCCCTGGATTGCCTGAGCACGCGGATCGGCGCGAGCGTCACGTTCTCCAGCACGCTCATATGCGGGAACAGGTTATAGCCCTGAAACACGATACCGATGTCCCGGCGCAATGCGTCCACGTCCACGCCGGGGCCGGTGATCGGGTCGCCGTGGACCAGAATCTCGCCGTCGTCGATCAGTTCCAGACCGTTGATACAACGCAGCAGCGTCGATTTGCCCGAGCCGGACGGCCCGATCAGGCACACGACCTCGTGCTCCTCGACCGTCATCGCGAGACGCTGGATAACCGGTACCTTGCCATACGACTTCGATATGTCACGAATGTCGATGAACGACATGGGCTCGTCTCCTCAGGCTTCGCCGGCACGCATGCGCGCCCGGTCGCGTCGCATCATCCGCTCGACGAAGCGCGTCTGCGGAATCGATATCACGATGAACAGCAGCGCCACGGTGCTGACCGCGGACAGGTTGTAATAGTTCGACGCGATCAGCATGGATTGATTGAACGAGTCGATCACGCCGACCACCGACACCAGCGCGGTATCTTTCTGCAGGGAGATGAACGAATTGAGCAGCGGCGGAATGATCTGCCGCACGCCTTGCGGCACGATCACGAATCGCAGGGTCTGGAAGTGCGACAGGCCGAGCGAGCGCGCGGCCGCGCTCTGACTCCAGTGGATGCTCAGAATCCCGGCGCGGTAAATTTCCGCGACGTACGCGCCCACCGTCAACGTCAGCGCGACGATGACGAAGATCGTCAGCGAAAGGTCCTTGAGAACGGGGATGCCGGTCAGCGGAATGCCGAAGCCGACCAGATAGATCACGAGCACCGCGGGCACGGCGCGGAAGATATCGACATACGCCGTCGCGATGAGACGCACCGGCTTGCCCGCCGCGCCCGGCGCGAACATCGCGAGGGCCACTATCAAGCCCCAGATCAGGACGAGTATCTCCGTGATGACGGCGATCTTGACGTTCATCCAGAAGGCGGCGAGCACCAGCGGAAACGTCTTGATCATCAACGGCACCGCGAAGAACGTCTTCGCCACCGCCTGATGATTGATCAGGAAGAACTGCAGCACGATGACCAGAACCAGTTGCGCCAGCGCATAACCCAGCGCGATGAAGCACTGATCCCTCGTGGCCGATCGAGCGCCGCGCGCCTTCGCCAGATCGCGGCGCGCGGCGGCGTCGCGGATGGCATTGCCGAAACGCAGCGCCCTGACGAGCGGCACGACGATCGCCAGGGAGAGCAACGCCAGCACGACAGCGAGCGCATTGACCGCCGCGCTATCGAGCTGAGCGGCCAGCAGGGAGCTTCGCATCACGGCAATCGTGTACCAGCTTGCCAGGACGACGGCCACGACCGTCACGATCGACGTGCTCAGCAGGGACGTCGGCACGCACGGCATGCCGCCCGTCTTCAGGCGGCGGCCGTTCGTCACCGGAGCCTGTGCCTGTCCCACCTCGCTCGTGTGTCGCGTTGCGTTGCTCATGGTTCAGGCTCGCTCAGGGGTTCAGCACGGGCACTTTGGTCGGATCGGTGCCGAGCTCCGGCGTCAGATACTTGGCGCTCAGCCGTTCGAGCGTGCCGTCCTTCTTGAGACCTTCGATCAGCTGGTTGAAGGCCGCGAGATTCGGCGAATCCTTGTTGACCACGCCGCCCCACTTCTCGCCCGTATCGAAGCGTCCGACCACCTGCAGTGCGCCATTCGAGTTCTTCGCGCGCAACAGCACGTTGGGCGTGTCGTAGATCACGGCGTCCACCTGTCCGGCTGCCAGCGCCGTGTACATCGACGGAGGATCGTTGAACACCTTGGGCTGCTCAGCGGGCTTGATCTTCTCCATGATGTAATCGTAGGCCGTCGTGCCGCGCTCGACCGCATAGCGAAGGCTGCTCAGGTTGCTCTTGTCGACCTTGGTTCCCGCCTTCACGAGCACGCCCTGATCGGAACTGAAGTAAGGCTCGGTGAAGTTGACCACCTTCTTGCGCGCGTCCGTGATGGTGATCTCGCTCAGCGCGATATCGAATCCCTGCGATTGTCCCGTGAGGACCTGCTGAAACGATCGGCTCACCAGGACGACGCGATCGAGGCCCGCGCGATAAGCCATGTTGGCGGCCATGCAGTACTCGAAGCCATCCTTGATGGTCTCCAGCGAGTCGCCGTTCCACCAGCCGGGCACGCCGAGCACGGGGCGCACCGAAAGCGCGCCGGGCGTGACGGTCGTCAGTTTGACGGAGCCCTTGTCGCCCTTGACTTCGCAATTCCCATAGTCCGTCGCGGCGCTCGCCGCGACAGCGAACGCGCTCATCGCGATGGAAACGATCGCTCGTTGAAGCCGGAGTGCACCTGTTGTTGCGCGAGGCATACTGCTTTGCATCACGTTAGTCTCCTCTTGGTGGAATAAAGCCCGTCTTCTACCGGCAACACGCTCAGCTCATGCACGGCGTCGCCGGTTGCGCGATGCCGCCATGAGGCATGCCGCCCGACACATCGCCCCAGAGGATCGCATGATCTTCAGGCAGCGCGCGCGAGTTGGGTACCGAAAGCCAGAGACGCATCAGCATCCTGTCCTGGCCGGTGCTCACGTCGTCCTTGAACGCGGTGCGTCCGTGATAGATGACGTGGTTGTTGAGAAGCTGGATATCGCCGGGCGCGAAACGCATCTCGAAGCAGTGCTCCTGCGCAAGCTGCAGCAGCAGGCGAATCGCTTCGTGCTCGGCATCGGTCAGTTTGCGCACGCCGGGAAGCAGTTGCGCGTTCTCGATATACGTCAGCGAAAAATGGCTCGTCAGCTTGCCGTCGCGCACGCCGAACACCGGCAGATCGTAAGCGACGTGTTCGCCGCCCGCTTCCTCGCCGAAGCGGCTTCGCGGAATAGGCCTGCAAAGCAGCGCGTGCAGGTCCGGGCGGCGTCCGAGCATTTCGTTGTAGATCGTCGCGCTGCTCGCGAGCTTGCTCACGCCGCCCTCCGACGCCTGCCGCACACACAGCAAGCCGACGACATCGCAACGGTCCGTATGGAAACGCAACTCGCCCGGCGACAGTGTCCGCGCACCCGACGATAGAAACTCCTTCCCCGATGCGTCCACCGTCGAGCCATAGAGCTTCGCACCGACGCCCGCGCCTTCGTCCCTGATCTCGCGCATCAGCTCGCCGCGGCGGTTCTGGAACATCGGCGTGCCGAGATGCCGGCCCAATGCGTACCAGATGCGGCGCAGTTGTTCCGCGTCGTAGCGGCCGACATCGAGGCCACGGATCTTGACCATCCCGGAGCCGTTTTCCAGTTCGTCGCGCACATCGTCGAAGAACGCAGCGGCGCCCGGCAGCGGGAAGTTTTCGCGCGTGATGTCACGCCAGCCGGTATCGGCCGTCCTGGCGACAGCCGCGTCGATCTCGTCGAGCACGGCAGAAGGAATCTGTTTGATCCATCGCTGATTCTCCCGCATTTCGACGCCATTCCACACACACGCACCTTGCAGATATTCGGCGGAAGACATTTGCGCTCCAGTGATTTGGGACCTTGGACTCGATGCATGCCGCGACGCGCCAGCGAATGCACGCCTTAGGCAAATCGCACGCTTGTATATACAAGATTTGCAATCTAAACCCGCTCGACTTTTCCATCAAGAAGATGTGACAGCCATGCGGGCAAACACCTAGGCCGGTATTATCGCGTCGGGTAGCGGTTCGGGATGGAGAAGAAGCGTATCTGGAACGATGCTCGACGGCCGCGCGGAGCGTGCGCGGCCGGTTCTATTCTTGCGAATTCTATGAATCGTCGAGTCTTGTCTAGACAAATTATCCGATCACGCGAGATCGCCGACGAAGAAACGGGCGCCACTCACGACGCCCGAATCAGAGACATTTTTCGACCCGACGATGCCCGCGCTCAGCATGGCTCCGTTGCGATACGCCGCTCGTATCGCCGCACACCGCCGAGCCACGCCGACAGCAACACGATCAACACGAACACGGCGGCAAGATTGAAGAACAGTTGCGCGACCGGCAGATGCATCGACAGCAGCACGCCGCCGAGCATCGATCCCGCGACCGACCCGAGCTTGCCAATGCCGATCGCCGTGCCGACGCCGGTCGAGCGCAGCGTGGTCGGATACACCATGCCCGAAACCGCATAGAGCGCGAACTGGCTGCCGATCACGCACACGCCGCTCGCGAACACGGCCGCGAAGAGCCACGCCGTCGGCATCTGCATGCCGAGCAATGCGGCGATGGGACAACCGGCCAGCGCAAGCAGCAGAATCACGCGCACGCCATAGCGATCCACGCAGCGGCTCAGCGCAAGGGCGCCGACGGTGCCGCCGACCGGAAACATCATCGCCGCCTGAGCCGCGCGGGCGGGCGCGAGCGTGCTCATGCTGAACAGGATCGGCAGCCAGTTCTGCAGGAAGTGCAGCGCGAGCGAATTGAGGATGAAGATCGCCCAAAGCAATGGCGTCACCTTGGCGAGGCCATCTTGGAACAGCGCGGCCGGCCGCACGCGCACGCGGGTTTCGTCATCCACGACATAGCGCACGCCTTCGCCCTCGGCCGTTGCGCCGAGACGCGCCGCGATGCGTCGAATCCTGCGAACGTCGCGCCCGTTCATGATGAGAAAGCGGATCGATTCGGGCAACAGCGCGAACGACGCCAGCGCCACCACGACCGCCGCGACGCCGCCCAGCGTGAACAGCACGGGCCAGCCGAAGCGCGGCAGCAGCCACGAGGCGACCGCTCCGCCACCGCCCGCGCCGATCGAGAAGCCGGAAAACATCAGCGTGATCCACGTCGCGCGGCGCGCTTTCGGGGCGTACTCGGAAACGAGCGCGACGGTGTTCGGCACGACCCCGCCCATGCCGATGCCCGCGAGAAAGCGCAGCAGCGTGAGTTGCCCGAGCGAGTCCGCATAGCCGCACATGAAGGTCAGGATGCCGAACCAGAGCGATCCGTAGATGATCGTGACGCGGCGTCCGAAGCGGTCGCCGCTGAAGCCGAGCAAGAGCGAGCCGACGAGCACGCCGAACAGTCCCACGCCGAACACGCGTCCGAAGCCGGCCGCGTTCGTGTGCCACGCGTGCATCAGCGCGGGCGCGGCGAAGGCAGCTGCGACCTGATCGTAACCGTCGATCAACACGATCAGGAAGCACCACATGATCAGGAACAGCGCGAAGCCGCCGAGCTTCTGGCGCTCGATCAGCGCCGAAACGTTGATGGTGGTCTCCGGGGCGGCGACGTTGCTCATCGTCGTGATCCTCCGTGGGCTTCATGTCGCGGCGACATGCCGTCTCGGTCCATCTCTGTCTCCTTTATTTTCGCCGACGCATTTATGTTTCGGCATCCGAACCGATTCACAAAGCGCGGCATCGGTACGACATGCCTCGCTGTGGAAATTACGCGTCCTGCACCAGTGAACCCCGGCCCGTTTCAGCGCCGGCCCCAACGCCCGGCGTTTCGCCGAAGCGCTTGCGGTACAGCAGCGCGAGGATCGTCGAGAACACGGCGGCAATGAGGAACAGCACCGACGCCGCGTAGAAAAGCTGCGTGATCGGCAGATGCATCGAGAGCAGAAGACCGCCGATCACCGGCCCCGACACCGAGCCGATCTTGCCCACCGAAATCGCGCTGCCGACACCGGCCGAACGGAACGAGGTCGGATAGATCATGCCCGCCACGGCATACAAGCCGTACTGCGCGCCCACCACGCAGAAGCCGGTGGCGAAGACAGCGAGCATGAGCCAGCCCTGCGAGGAGCCGTGACCGAGCGCCGCCACGACCGGAAGACCGATGACGGGCAGCGAGATGATCGCCGCGACGCCGTGACGATCGACGAATCGGCACAGCACGAGTCCGCCGATCACGCCGCCGACAGAGAACATCATCGTGATGAGACCCGCGCCGCGCGGATCGATGCCCATGCCTTCCATCAGGATCGGCAGCCAGTTCTGCAGGAAATAAAGCGCCATCGAGTTCGCGATGAACACGATCCACAGCAAGGGCGTAATCGCGGCGAGGCCGTCGGAGAAAATCAGCTTGAGCACGAAGCGCTGCTTCTCGCGCACTTCGCCGGCGACGAACTGCGCATCGGCGGGAATCTTCAGATCGGGACGCAGGCGCGTGATGAGCTTGCGCAGCATCTGCGGATCGCGCTGCCGGATGGCGAGCAGCTTCGCGGATTCTGGCAGCGTGAAGATCAGCAGCAGCGCGACGAGCAAGGAGCCGACGCCGCCAACCGCGAACATGACAGGCCAGCCGAACCGGTGAATCAGCGACGACGACACCAGGCCGCCCGAGCCCGCGCCGATCGAGAAGCCCGAAAACATCAGCGTGACCCATGTGGCGCGCAGACGCTTCGGCGCATATTCCGCGACCAGCGCGACCGAGTTCGGCACCACGCCACCCATGCCGATGCCGGCCAGGAAGCGCAGCAGCATCAGTTCCTGCAGCGAAGTCACCCACACCGAGGCGTAGGTCAGCGCGCCGAAGAAAAGACTGCCGATGATGATCGCCCGCTTGCGGCCGAGCCGGTCGCCCAGGTAGCCGAAGATGAACGAGCCGATCAGCGTGCCGAACAGGCCCGCGCCGAAGACGGGGCCGAAGCCGCCGCGCGCGACGTGCCAGTCCTTGATGATGGCCGGCGCCGCGAACGACACGGCCGTCTGGTCGTAGCCGTCCATCAGCATGATCAGGAAACACCAGAAGAGCAGACCGGCGGCGAAGCGTCCCGTCTTCTGCTCTTCTATCAATGTCGCGATGTTGAAAGTCCGGTCTGCTTGCATGTATGTCCCATTTACCTCGTGCCAAGGGACGCACCCGAGGGGCGCGCCCGCTTGCACTGCTGCTGAATGTCTCTCATGACGGCGCCGTGGCCCGAGCCACAATATAAGAGTCGGCCCCGCGCGGCTCAATCAAAAAGAAACGATGATGCGATCGAAATAAGTGATGAATCCGCCTCGCGCGCTCAGTCGCACCCCGTTTGCACTATGTTTCAACGCACGATGGCCGCCCTCCGTGTCCTCAGAACATATGGTTGACGCCGATGCGCGCGACCGTCTGGCTGCCGCTCGACGAAGGCTGATAGCCGAACTGCGCGGCGCGCGCGCCTGGACCCGAAGCGCGCTGCAGGCCCACGCCGGCGTAGACCTGCGTGCGCTTCGACAGATAATCGGTCAAAAACAGGTTGTACTGGTTGATCGTGAGTCCCTGAAACAGGGAGTGATCCGCGGACAGGCCGAGTACGAAAAAGCCCAGATTGCCGACCAGTTCCGTGTTCACGCCGGCCTGATAGTTGTTGAGCGTGGTCGAGCCCTGCGCGTTCTGGAGCTTGACGCCCGTGTACGTCACGTGCGGCGTGAAGATGCCGAACTTCACCGACGCCCCGGCGGCGAGCGTGCTGTAACGGCTCGCATTGAACATCGTGCCCTGTCTCAACGGCTGGCCGAGCAGCGAGTTGAGGCTGAAGGTGCCGAAGACGTCGGCGGTGCGGTTATGCGACATCGTGTACGCGACGCCGAAATTCACGGTGTCGCTCGAATACTGCGCGCCGACGCTGTACTGGCGTCCCGCGCTGAAGTCGCCCGCCTGATTGCCGAACGCGTTCATCGCGCCGGCCTGGAAGCCGTGGAAGTTGATCGTCTCGTACTTGACCGCGTTGTTCAGCGCATGCGTGTTCGCGAGGCCGTCGAGATTGCCGGGCGTGTAGTACGACGAGATGCCCGGCACCGAGTTGTTCAGCCGCCCGACGTACTGGTAGATGTAGTCGTTGATGTTGCCGAAGCTCAGCGAGCCCCAGGTATCGTTCGAGAGCCCGACGTAGGCATTGCGGTTGAAGAAGCTCGTCGGGTTGATCTGCGCGCCGGTGTTGGTCAGGAAACCGGATTCCAGCCGCGCGAACGCGGAATTGCCGCCGCCCAGATCCTCCTTGATCAACAGGCCCCAGCGATCCGGCGTGCGCTTGCCGGACGATTCCTGATACAGACGCTTGCCCTGGGAGTTCGATACGAAATCGACGCCAACATCGACGCTCCCATACAGCGTCACAGACGACTGCGCCCACGCGGGGCCAGCCAGGATCGCGGCGCAACCGCCGACCAGCAGACAAGTTCTCAACCGAAGTCTCCAATGTTTTTATCGTTGGCCGGTCGCTCGTCGGCGCCGGCTTCTTGCATCGCGCAGTGCTGCTCTGCCCGATGCGGAACCGAGTTTAACTACTTCAATTCGGCTTTTGAATCACGAGTTATTTATCAATCAATCGAACATCCCGAATACTCGATCAGGGTATTTACTCATCGATTCCAAAAATGCCGATAACCTCATCGACAGATTGAATCGCCGTGCTAACATCCGCGACGTTTAATTCATCACCGATAAAACGGAGAGCACAGATGCATTTCAGCGCAGTACAGCCCAGGCGCATGATCGTGGGCATCAGCGGCGCATCGGGCGTCGTCTACGGTGTCCGCCTGTTGCAATTGCTCAGGCAACTCGACATCGAATCGCATCTGGTGATGAGCCGCTCCGCGCAGGTCACGCTCGCGCACGAGTCGCCCTACAGCGTCGCCGATGTCCGCGCGCTCGCCACGGTCACGTATCCGAACACGGACATCGGCGCGGCGATTTCGAGCGGCTCGTTCCCCGTGATGGGCATGATCGTCGCGCCCTGCTCGATCCGCACCCTCTCGGAAGTCGCCACGGGCGTGACGAGCGGCCTGCTCACGCGCGCCGCCGACGTCACGCTCAAGGAGCGCCGCCGGCTCGTGCTGATGGTTCGGGAAACGCCGCTGCATCTGGGCCACTTGCGCAGCATGACGAGCGTGACCGAGGCCGGAGCAATCGTCTATCCGCCGGTGCCGGCATTCTACGCGAACCCCGAATCGCTCGACGAAATGGTCGATCACACCATCGGGCGCGTGCTCGATCTCTTCGGCATCGAATCCTCCGTGGTGCATCGCTGGGGCATGTGAGATTCACGCGCGCGCTCTCTCGCATTATCAATTTTCACTGATAACTCGTTCGAATTCTTTTGCTTCTTTAGCGGCTGGCGTTCATTTAAAGTGGTTTTGTTTCAGAACGAAACCCCATTTAAAAGATTTATCGATCGAATCATAAATCTTCTCGATAAGAGACAGCGTTAATACGAAAGAGGTCGAATGAAGATCGTCATTGCAGGGGCCGGTATCGGCGGCCTGACGGCGGGAGCCGCATTATTGAAAGCAGGCTTTCACGTCACCATTCTCGAACAGGCCAAGGCCCTCGGGGAAATCGGCGCGGGCGTGCAACTGAGTCCGAACGCGACGCGCGTGCTTTACGGAATCGGCGTCGGCGAGCGCCTCGAAAGCCTCGCGTGCGAGCCGCCCGGCAAGCGCGTGCGCCTCTGGAACACGGGGCAGACCTGGCCGCTCTTCGATCTCGGCGCGGCATCGCGCGAAGTGTACGGCTTCCCCTATCTGACCATGCACCGCGCGGATCTCCACGAAGCGCTCGTCGATGCGGTACGCGCGTTCAGCCCCGATGCGATCAGGCTCGATCACAAGGTCGAGTCGATCGTTCAGCATGATGGTCACGTCGAAGTGCAGACCGTCTCGGGCGCGACGTTCGAAGCGGACCTGCTGATCGGCGCGGACGGCGTCCACTCGCGCGTGCGCCGTGCGCTCTTCGGCGCCGACGAGCCGGTCTATTCGGGCGTGATGGCCTGGCGCGGCGTGATCGACGCCACCAAGTTGCCCGAGCATCTGCGCACCCCCTACGGCACCAACTGGGTCGGTCCGGGCGCTCACGTTATTCACTATCCGCTGCGCGGCCACAAGCTCATCAACTTCGTCGGCGCAGTGGAGCGCGATGGCTGGGAGGTCGAGTCGTGGTCGGAGCGCGGCACCATCGACGAATGTCTCGCCGATTTCGACGGCTGGCATGAAGACGTGCGCACGATGATCTCGGCCATCGACATCCCGTACAAGTGGGCGCTCATGATCCGCGAGCCCATGACGCGCTGGACATCAGGCAACGCCACGCTGCTCGGCGACGCCTGTCACCCCACGCTGCCGTTCCTCGCGCAAGGCGCGGGCATGGCGCTCGAAGACGGTTATCTGATCGCGCGCTGCCTCGCGCGCCACGCGAACGATCTGCCGCACGCGCTCGAACGCTACGAGGCGCTGCGCCTCGAACGCACGGCGCGCATCGTGCGCGGCTCGGCGGCGAACACGCAACGCTTCCACAACCCCGCGCTCGCGCATGCGGAAGGCGCGGCGGAGTACGTCGATCGCGAGTGGAGCGAGGAGCGCGTGAAGGAACGCTACAACTGGCTGTTCGAATACGACGTCGACGCCATAGAAGTCTGAGCGCGCGAAGCTCGCTTCATCAAGCAGCATCAAGGAGACACAGCATGTCCGACCATCTGCCGCCCGTGCGCGGCCTGCATCACTTCGCCTGGCGCTGCCGCAATGCCGAAGAAACGCGTCATTTCTACGAGGACATTCTCGGCCTGCCGCTGGTTCATCTGATCCGCCTCGACCGCGTGCCGAGCACCGGCGAGCATTGCCCCTACGTGCATCTGTTCTTCGAGATGGCGGACGGCTCGAACATCGCGTTTTTCGATCTCGGCGACGACACGGCCGCCGAACCCTCGCCCAACACGCCGCCGTGGGTGAACCACATCGCGCTGCGGCTCGGCACGCTCGACGAGCTCGAAACGATGAAGCAGCGCCTCGTCGATCACGGCATCGAAGTGCTGGGCGTCGTCGATCATCACTTCGTGCGCTCGATCTATTTCTTCGATCCGAACGGCCTGCGGCTCGAACTGACCGTGCCCGTCGCGTCGCTCGAAACGCTCGCTGCCTATCGACGACAGGCGCGGCCCGCACTCGACGCGTGGGCAGGCGAAGACAAGAGCGCCATCGCGGAGACGCCTCTCGCATGAGCGCGCTCAACTCCACTCACGATCCGGCCCGGCGTAGCTGGATCGACTCGGCGAACCTTCCTGAAGCAGACTTTCCGATTCAGAACCTGCCGTTGGGCGCGTTCGTGCGCGACGGCATCGCACGCGCCGCCGTCGCCATCGGCGAACATGCGGTGGACTTGCACGCGCTCGCGGACAGCGGCCTGCTCGACGCGGGCAGCGATGCGGCGATCGCCTGCGAAGCCACACGCGGCGGCACGCTGAACCGCCTGATGGCGATGCCGTCCCGCCATGCGAGTGCCCTGCGCGCCGCGCTGTCCGACCTGCTGAAGAGCGATGCGCCGCAGCGCGCGCGCATGCAGGCGCAAGCCGACGCCTTGCTGCCGCGCATCGATACGCTCGAACTGCGCCTGCCCTGCGAAGTCGGCGACTATACGGACTTCCTCACGTCGCTGTATCACACCGAGCGGCACGGCCGCTACAAGGGTCTCGCCGATCCGCTTCCGCCCGCGTTCAAGTCGCTGCCGATCGCCTATCACGGGCGCGCTTCGTCCTTGCGCGTGAGCGGCGGCGACGTGCGCCGTCCGCACGGCCAGTATCGCGATACGAACGGACAGATCGTGTTCGGCCCCGCGCCCGCGCTCGATTTTGAGCTCGAACTGGCGGCGTGGATCGGCGAAGGCAATGCGCTCACGCAACCGATTTCCGTCGACGATGCGCACGCGCACATCTTCGGCTATTCGCTGCTCAACGACTGGTCCGCGAAAAGCATTCAGTGGTTCGAACAAGTGCTCGGCCCGTTTCTCGGCAAGAGCTTTCATTCGAGCCTGTCGCCGTGGATCGTCACGTCCGAGGCGCTCGCGCCGTTCCGCAAGGCGCCCGTTGCGCGCGCCGCGGACGATCCGCCGCTCATGGCGCATCTGCATGGCGCGCGCGACCGGCAAGAAGGCGGGCTGCATCTGGAACTGCACGCCGATCTGTCGACGCGGCAACTGCGCGAAGCCGGACATGACGACGTGCGCATCACGCACACGCATCTGGACAACCTGTACTGGACCTTCGCGCAGATGGTCGCGCATCACACGAGCAACGGCTGCAATCTGCGCAGCGGCGATCTGCTCGGCAGCGGCACGATTTCCGGCGCGAACGACGCGGCGCGCGCCTGTCTCACCGAGCTGACGAACGCGGGCCGCGATCCGCTGCGCCTGCCGAACGGCGAAACACGCACCGCGCTCGAAGACGGCGACGAGATCGTGCTGAGCGCGCGCGCGTCGAAGGAGGGCGCGGTATCGATCGGCTTCGGCGAATGCCGCGGCCGCATCGCGCCGGCGTTCGCATTCGCGTCGCGCGAAGCGGGAGTGGCGGCATGACGCAGACGCTCAACGGCTACGTGCAGGTCGGCCACGGTCCGCGCAAGGTGCTCGCGATGAGCGGCTGGTTCGGCAGCGCCGCCGACTGGCAGCCGCTCGTCCCCGCACTCGACACCGATGCCTTCACCTATGTGTTCTTCGACTATCGGGGATACGGCCGCTCACGCGAACGCGACGGCGCCTTCACCTTCGACGAAGCCGCCGGCGACGTGCTCGCGCTCGCCGATCATCTCGGCTGGGACACCTTCAGTCTGATCGGCCATTCGATGGGCGGCGTCGCGATCCAGCGTGTGCTGCTAGCCGCGAACGGGCGCATCGATCGCATGGCGGGCGTGTGCGCCGTGCCCGCGTGCGGTTCGCGCATGGATGAAACGCGCCTCGCCGGATTTCGCGCGGCGGTGGACGACATCGAGCGGCGCGCGGCGATCATCGCGTTCTCGACCGGCAATCGCCTCGCACCGCGTTTCACCGCGCATCTCGCGCGCGAATCGCAACGGCAAGCGCGCGCCGATGCCTTCGCGGGCTATCTGCCGCACTGGGCCGCGAGCGATTTCTCGTCCGAGGTGATGGGCAACGCGACGCCGGTGAAGCTTTTCATCGGCGAACACGACCCGACGCTCACCGCCGACGTGATGAATCGCACCTGGCTCGCGTGGTATCCGCACGCGAGCCTCGAAACGATCGCGAACGCGGGACATTACCCGATGTACGAAGTGCCGGTCGCGCTCGCGACAGCATTGGAAAACTGGCTGAAACAGGCCTGACGGCCACCGGCCGCGGGAGACTTCATGTACGAAACCCTTTACCTGCGCCCGTCCTCGCTCGACGAAGCGCTCGGCCTGCTGCGCGAACACGAGGAGGCCCGGCCGCTCTCGGGCGGCATGACGCTGATTCCGACGCTCAAGCAGCGCCTCGCCGCGCCGTCGCATCTGATCGACCTCACGCGCATCGAAGCGATGCGCGGCGTGAGCGTCGAAGGCGGCGTGCTGCGCGTCGGCGCGCTGACGAAACACGCGGAAGTGGCCGCATCGAAGGTGGTCGCCACGGCGATTCCCGCGCTCGCGCAGCTTGCGAACGTGATCGCCGATCCGCAGGTGCGCAATCGCGGCACGATGGGCGGCTCGGTCGCGAACAACGATCCCGCCGCCGATTATCCGAGCGCGGTGCTCGCGCTGAACGCACGCGTGCTCACTTCACAACGCTGCATCGGCGCGGACGACTTCTTCGTCGATACCTTCGAGACCGCGCTCGAACCCGGCGAACTCGTGACGGGATTCGAGTATCCGCTTCCCTTGCGCGCCGCCTATGCGAAGTTCCGCCAGCCGGCGTCGGGCTATGCCGTGGTGGGCGTGTTCATCGCGCAATTCGACGATGCGATTCGCGTCGCGGTAACGGGCGCGGGCGCGTCGGTGTTCCGCTGGCTCGATGCCGAAGCGGCGCTTGCCGCCGATCTGTCCGAAGCCGCGCTCGCCCCGCTGAAGATGGACGCCGCCGCACTGCCCGACGACGCCAACGGTTCGTCCGCCTATCGCGCCCATCTGATCGAAACCTACACGCGCCGCGCATTGCGGGCGCTGCTGGCGCAGCCGCTGCGCCAGCCTGCCTAAACCGTTTTCAGGAGACAAAGACATGGAATTCACCGGATCGCAGACCATCGCCGCCACGCGCGAACAGGTATGGAAAGGCTTGAACGATGCCGCAGTGCTGCAGGCATGCGTGCCCGGCTGCGAGGAGTTCATCGGCGAAAGCGACGACGAATACAAGGCCGTGGTGGTCGCCAAGGTCGGCCCCGTGAAGGCGCGCTTCAAAGGCACGCTCGTGATTTCGGATCGCGACGGCCCGAACGGCTACCGGATTCTGGGCCAGGGCGAAGGCGGCATCGCGGGCTTCGGCAAGATGAACGCGACGGTCACGCTCGCCGACGCCGACGAAGGCGGCACGCTCCTCACCTACGTCGCCGATGCGCAAGTGGGCGGCAAGCTCGCGCAGATCGGTTCGCGCCTCGTCACGTCGGTCGCGAACAAGCTCGCGGCGGAGTTCTTCACGCGCTTCAACGCGACGATGAGCGCGGAAGCCAGCGCCGCCGCGCAGTAAGCACGCAGCAAGACGAACGAGGTAATCATGGCTGAAATCCAACTACGGGTGAACGGCGTCGACGTGAAGCGCGAGGTGCCGGACCAGACGCTCCTGGTCGAGTTCCTGCGCGAAACGCTGCGCCTGACGGGCACGCACGTCGGCTGCGACACGAGCCAGTGCGGCGCGTGCACGGTGCATCTCGACGGCGCATCGGTGAAGTCGTGCACGGTGCTCGCCGCGCAGGCGAGCGGCGGCACGGTCACGACGGTCGAAGGACTGCGCGACAACGACAGCGCGCCGCTGCATCCGGTGCAGAACGCGTTCGTGCAGTGTCACGGTTTGCAGTGCGGCTTCTGCACGCCGGGCATGATCATGGCGTCGAGCTACTATCTGCGCGAGCAGCCGTCGCTCGACGAAGAAAGCATCTGCCACGCGCTCGAAGGCAACATCTGCCGTTGCACGGGCTACGTGAACATCATCGAGGCCGTGCGGCATGCGGCGCGCGAGATGTATCCGTCATCCGGCGACGCCGCGACGGAGGAAGCCACGCGATGATCGGCCAACCCATCCCGCGCCTCGAAGACCGGCGCTTCGTCACCGGCAACGGCCAGTACACCGACGATCTTCGCGTCGAAGGCCAGGTGCATGCCGCGTTCCTGCGCTCGCCGCACGCGCATGCCGCGCTGCGCTCGGTCGACGTATCGGCTGCGCGCGAAGCGCCCGGCGTGATCGCGGTGCTCGTCGGCCAGGATTATCTCGATGACGGCTTTCAGGGCGTCGATCACGTGCCGAATCCCATCGATGCCGTCGATGCCACGAAGAAAGCCTTCCTTAGCTCGCTGACCGGCGAGATCTTCAACCAGCCGCATGTTCCGCTGCCGATCGACCGCGTGCGATATGTCGGCGAGCCGATCGCGATGGTGATCGCCGAGACCGCGCTCGCCGCGCGCAACGCGACGGAGATGATCGACGTCGACTACGACGTGCTCGACGCCGTCGTCAACGCGGCGGATGCGATGCAGGACGGCGCGCCGCAACTGTGGGACGGCGCGGCGAACAATCTGTGCTTTCAAACGCAGATCGGCGATCGCGAGGAAGCGCGCCGCGTCATCGCCGATGCGCCGTTCGTGCTCACGCGCGAATTCCATCACAGCCGCGTCGTGAACTGCCAGATGGAGCCGCGCGGCGCGATCGGCGTGTTCGACGGCGCAAGCGGCGTCTACACGCTGATCTCGGGCAGCCAGGGCGCGGTGCGCCAGAAGCTCTGTCTCGCCGTCGCACTGAAAGTGCCGCCCGCGCAGGTGCGCGTGGTCTGCCCCGATACCGGCGGCGGTTTCGGTCCGCGTTCGTTCATCTACGTCGAGCAGCTTGCCGTGGTGTGGGCCGCGCGGCGCATCGGCCGGCCGGTGAAGTGGACGAGCGATCGCAGCGAAGCATTCCTGTCCGACTATCAGGGCCGCGACCAGATCGTACGCGCCACGTTCGGCTTCTCGCGCGACGGCCGCATTCTCGCCATCGACAACGCATGGATCGGCAATGTCGGCGCGCATACGGTGTCCTATGTGCCGATGTCGAACGGCACGCGCATCATGACGACCGTCTACGACGTGCCGCTCGCCGCCGTGCACATCAGCGCCGTGCTGACGAACACGGTGCCGACCGCGCCCTATCGCGGCGCGGGCCGCCCCGAAGCGACGCACGTGATCGAACGCATGCTCGATCTCGCGGCGGCGGAACTGGGCATCGAGCGCGCGGAGATCCGCCGCCGCAACCTGATCGCTCACGAGAAGCTGCCGTATCGCAGCCCGATGGGCCTCACCTACGACAGCGGCGAATTCGCGCGCAACATGGCGCGTGCGCTGGAACTCGCCGAGTGGGACGGTTTCGAGGCGCGTCGCGCGGCTTCGCGTGCGAACGGCATGCTGCGCGGCATCGGGCTTGCCAACTACATCGAGTCGCCGGTGGGCGCGCCGCGCGAACGCATCGAACTGACGGTGCTGCCGGAAGGCCGCATCGATATCGTGTCTGGCACGCAGTCCACCGGTCAGGGCCACGAAACGACCTTCGCGCAGGTCATCGCGCAGCATCTGGGCGTGCCGATCGCATCGATCGCGCTGCGCACCGGCGACACGGCGTTCGTGAGCGTCGGCGGCGGCAGCCATTCGGACCGCTCGATGCGCCTCGGCGGCATGCTGCTCGTCGATACCGCCGCGCAGATCGTCGCGCAGGGCAAGCGCGTGGCCGCCGAGTTGTTCGATGTCTCGCCGGAGCGCGTGAGCTTCGCGAACGGCGTGTTCGCCGATGCGGCTTCATCGCGCGAAATCGGCCTCTTCGACGTGGCCGCGCACATCGCCCGCGACGGCATGCCCGGCGAGCGCGCCACGCGCAGGCTCTACGCGGAAGCCGAAGTGAACACGCGCGTGCCCGCGCATCCCACGGGCGCGGCCGTCTGCGAACTCGAAGTGGACCCGGACACGGGCGTCGTGAAGCTCGTCAACTACACGTCCGTCGACGATGTCGGCCAGCCGATCAATCCGCTGATCGTCGAAGGTCAGGTGCATGGCGGTCTCGCGCAGGGCATCGGGCAGGCGCTCTCTGAAACCTGTTATCTCGATCGCGACACGGGGCAGGTGCTGACCGGCTCGTACATGGACTACGGCATGCCGCGCGCCGGCGTGATTCCACGGCTCAATCTCGAACTCACCGAAGACCCGACGCACGGCAACCCGCTGCGTGTGAAGGGCGGCGGCGAGAGCGGCATCACGCCTGCCACGGCGACGATCTTCAACGCGCTCGCCGACGCCCTGAAGGAATACGGCACCGAAGAACTCGCGATGCCCGCCACGCCGAAAGTCGTGTGGGAATTCATCCACCGCGACGCATGAATACGCTCACCAAGGAGACCAGCATGACCAGCCCTCACGTTGCGATTCGACGCAACGGCCCGCTCGTGGACGTGGTGCTCGACCATCCCGGGAACGGCAACCTGATCGATGCGCCAATGAGCGAAACGATCATCGAAACCGTCACGACGCTCGACGACGAAGTGAAGCTCGTGCGCATCCTTTCGAGCGGCCCCGACTTCTGCAAGGGCCGCCTCTCGCCGATGCCGCCGAAGGATGCAAAGCCGTCCGCCGAAACGCTGCGCCGCGTGGTCGCCGCGCCGCCGCTCGCACTGTACGACGCGCTCAAGGCGGTGCGCGTGCCGGTGCTGTCGGTGGTGCGCGGCGATGCGCTCGGCGTGGGCTGCGCGCTCGCGGGCGTGTGCGACATCGCGCTCGCATCCGACGACGCCGTGTTCCAGATTCCCGAAATGGAACGCGACATTCCACCGACGCTCGTGATGTCGGCGCTGATCGGCCGCGTGCCGGTGAAGACCGTCGCGCACATGGTGCTGAGCCGCGTGCGGTTGTCCGCGAACGAAGCGCTCCAGGCGGGTCTGGTCAGCCGCGTCGTTCCGGCCGCAAGCCTCGACGCGGAAGCGGACGCGCTCGTCGACACCCTGCTCGGCTGCAGCGCCGTCACGCTGCGCGCGGTGAAGCAGTTCCTGCATCTCGCGCCTGAAATGCCGGCGAGCGGCGCGAGCGGCTTCGCCGCCCATCTCGCGGCGACGGCGCTTTCCGCGCGCTTCTAAGACACGCATCAAGGAACCCAGATTGAGACCCAAGACCGCCATTCCCTCGACCTTCGACGGCACGCCCGCGCCCGACCTCGAACGCTTCCGCCTGCGGCGCTTTCTCGAATCGCTCGACGAGACCGAACTCGAACGCCATGACGCGAGCGTCGATCTCGCCGACATCGCCGGCATCATGGAAGGCAATCCGCGCGCCGTGTGGTTCAGCCGTCCGTCCGGCGGCGCAATCTCGCTCGCGGGCAGCGTCGCCGCGAGCCGCTCGCGCCTCGCGAAAGCCTTCGACACGACGCCGCAACGCCTGCTCGACACCGTGCGCGAACGCCTGCGCGCGAAGGGCCGGCTCGTCGAAGTGAGCCGCGAGGAAGCGCCCGTGCAGCAGGTCGTGCTGACCGGCGACGATTGCGATTTCACCGCCCTGCCCGTGCATCTCCAGCACGAACTGGATGGCGCGCCGTACATCTCCGCGTCGATCGACTTCGCGGTCGATCCCGAAATGGGCTGGACCAACGTCGGCATTCGCAGGCTGATGCTGCGCGGACGGCGCACGGCCGGCATCGATCTCGTCGCGCCATCGGATCTGCGCGCGATCGCCATCGGCCATGCGAAGCGCGGCGAGCGCACGCCGATCGCGTTCGCGGTGGGTACGCATCCGATCGATCACGTCGGTGCGACCATGCGCATTCCCGCCGATGAACTCGAACTCGTCGCCGCACTGCGCGGCGCGCCGATGGGCGTGGTCAAGTGCGTGACGAACGATCTGCTCGTGCCCGCCGACGCCGAGTTCATCCTCGAAGGCTATCTCGACGAACGCGGCCACGCGGAACCCGAAGGCCCGTACGGCGAATTCCTCGGCTACTACGGCGGCGTGAAGACGAATCCGCTGTTCCATCTGACCGCGATCACGCATCGGCGCGACGCCGTGTTTCAGACCTGCACGATCGGCGGGCGCTCGATGGCGCGCACCGACACCGCGCAGCTCGCCGCGCTGCGCACGGAAGTGACGGTGTGGCGCGCGCTCGAAACCGCCGTGCGCGAAGTGAAGTCCGTCTACGCGAACCCGGCCACCGGCGGCATGTTCAACGTGCGCGTCGCCATGCAGCAGCGCGTGCCGGGCGAGGCGCGCAACGCGATTGCGGCGGTGTTCGCGTCGCTCGCGAACGTGAAGCATGTGTTCGTGGTCGATCCGGACATCGACGTGTTCTCCGACGAACAGATGGACTGGGCGCTCGCCACGCGTTTCCAGGCCGATCGCGATCTGGTGCTTCAGGACAGCCTGCGCGCGATGCCGCTCGACCCGTCGCTGCTCGGCGCGACGAAAACCGCGAAGGCCGGCTTCGATCTCACGCTGCCGCTGCTCGCGCCGGGCGCCGAGCGCGACCTTGAGCATCGCGTGCCGACGCCGCCTGCGTATCGCGGCGCGCGCTTCGAATCGCTCGACGCGGCGCTCGAAGACGGACCGAAGCGCTTTTCCGAGCTGATGGCCGCGACGGGCACGCGCGACGGCCGCGAAGTCGTGCGCTGGCTCGAAGACACGGCGCAACGCCGTGGAATCGCGCGGGACGAAGAAGGCCGCTACGTCCTCGCGTAACGCCCCGGCGGCTGCCGCACCGCAGTTCCAGGGTACGGCAGCCGCTGCAACGGACGGGATAGAATCGGGCTCCACGCGCGAAAAAGAAACGGCTGTCGTCAATGAACCTGTCCCTCAAACAACTCAAGGTTTTTCTTGGTGTCGCGAACGCGTCGAGCTTCACGAAGACCGCGCAGAGCATGCATCTGAGCCAGGCGGCGCTCTCCGCGATCATTCGGGAACTGGAAACGCAGCTCGATTGCCGGCTGCTGGAACGCACCACGCGCACGGTCTCGCTGACCGAAGCGGGCCGCCTTTTCTATCCCACCGCAATGGCGATCGTCGAGTCGCTGGAGAAGTCGGTCATCGAGCTCAATGAGCTGGGGCGTCAGAAGCAATCGTCGCTGCTGCTCGGCTGCACGCCGATGATCGCCGCGAGCCTGATGCCTTCAGTGCTCGCGCGCTTTTCGAGCGTGTATCCGAATGCGCAGATCGAACTCGTCGATCGCAATCCGACCGAGCTCGTGCAGATGGTCGAGGAAGGCCATCTCGATGCGGCGTTCGGCGTGTTCTTCTCGCAGCTTTCCGGCATCGACCGCACGCCGATCTTCCCGACGCGGCTCGTCGCGGTGTCGCCCGCGCAGGCCGGCACGCCGCTGCGCGGTCCCGGCATCCGCTGGACCGCGCTGGAGAATCAGCCGCTCATCACGCTGCCGAAGGACAATCCGCTGCAACGGCTGATCGAGGCCACGCTGTCGAAAGAGGAAGTGACGGTCAGCCGCCGCATCGTCGTGGGCCATTTGCAGACGGCCATCGCGATGGCGCAGGAAGGGCTCGGCACGGCGGTCATGCCGTCCTTCAGCGAACATATCTGCTATCGCTACAACGTGCGCGTCGATGCGTTGCGACCCGAGGTGCCGCTCTCGTTCTATCGCATCACGCGAACCGGCCGCGACACGCTCGCCACGCTCGATCAGTTCACGACGATGTTCACCGAAGCCGCGAAGGAAGATCCCATCGGCGTGGGTGACAACGACATCGACGAGGACGAGGACTGACACTCGCGCGAGGCGGATCGGCGCATCGGTCCTGCCACTGCCGTGGCTTTGCACTTGCAACTGCCCGCGTGCATACTCTCTGCACCGAAGCAACACTGCCGTTGGGAGACGGCTTCCCGGAGAGTCGATGCGTTTCGATCTGCAATCGCTGAAATTGTTCGTCGCTGTCTGCGAGCAGGGCAGCATTGCCCGCGCGGCGGAGGCCGAGAATATCGCGCCTTCGGCTCTCAGCAAGCGCATGTCGCATCTCGAAGACACGCTCAAGACCGCCCTCTTCGTGCGCAGCAACAAGGGGCTGGAACTGACCGCGGCGGCCGCGGCCCTCTTGCAGCATGCCCGCGTGCTCCTGCGCGATATCCAGCAGATGGAAAGCGAACTGCTCGATCATGCCGAAGGCGTGCGCGGCCAGATCCGGCTGCATGCCAGCCTCTCGACGATCGTGCAGTACATCGCCAACGACATCCGCGAGTTCCTCGAACTGCACCCGGGGCTGCGCATCGATCTTCAGGAAAGCCTCAGCCCTGCTGTGGTCCGCGCGGTGGCGGAAAACACGGCCGATATCGGCGTGTTCGGCGGCACGACCGTGACCACCGGACTGCAGGTCTTTCCCTATCGCAGCGACCGGCTGGTGGTCATCATGCCGCCCGATCATCCGCTCAGCCACGCCGGTCGGGTGAAGTTCCGCGAAGTGGCCAAGTACCCGCTGGTGGGACCGCAAGCGGGCAGCTATCTGAACTCGCTGGTGTTGCGCGCGGCGGCGGACCTGGACCATCCGCTCAAGCTGTCGATCCGGGTCAACGGCTTCGAGCCGGTGCGCAGCATGGTGGAGGCGCGCCTCGGTATCGGCCTCGTGCCCGAGCATCATGCCGAGCGCTATGTCAGCTCGGCTCCATTGGTCGCCGTGACGCTCGACGAACCCTGGGCCGAGCGGCACTGGAAGATCTGCGTGCGCGAGGCGGAATCGCTTCCCGCGCCGGTTCAGCTCTTTCTCAAGCATCTGCTCGCGAGCCAGAATGCGCATCCGGCGCCGGGCGATCACGCGTAAGCCAGCTTCAGTCCGGCCTGGGGCCAGGGCAGAGTTCCGAGCCGCCCCGTGCCCGAGAGCGTGACGTACGCCGTCTTCATGTCGGCGCCGCCGAAGCAGATGTTGGTCACCATACCGTCCGGCACCATCACCTGCCGCAGCACCTCGCCCGTGGGCGCGACCACCGTGATGCAGCCGGTGACGAGCGTCGCCACGCAGATATTTCCCTCCGCGTCCACGGCCAGGCTGTCGAAGCGCTGATAGCCCGGCAAGCCGCACACCAGACGCCCGCCGTGCGGCGACGGATACGGATGCTTGCGCGCCCGGCCGGGCGTCTCCAGATCGAACGCCCACAGACGCGCGGTCTCGGTCTCCGCCACATAGACGACACTGTCGTCCGGCGACAGGCCCACGCCGTTGGCCGTGGTCAGCGGATAGGCGACTTCGACGATCATCGAACCATCGGCGCGCCCGTAATAGAGACCCGCATGATCGCGATCGCGCAGCCTGTTCTTGCCGAAGTCGGTGAAGTAGAAGCCGCCGTCGTGATCGAACACGATGTCGTTGGGACCACACAGAGGATGGTCGCCACAACGGTCGTACAGCGTCGTCAGCGCGCCTGTGCGCGGATCGAATCGCTCGATGCGGCCGCTGGTATAACCCGGATGCACGCCCGGCCTGGTGCGATTCAGGCCCGCAACCGTGCGGAACAGAAAGCCTCCGTTGTTGCAGATGTAGAAGACGCCTTCCGGTCCCATCGCGAGACCGTTGGGCCCGCCGCTCACCTGCGCGATCACGCTCACCGTGCCGTCGTCGGCCACGCGGCTGATGGTCTCGCGCTCGATCTCGACCAGCACGACGGAGCCGTCGGCCATCGCCACCGGTCCCTCGGGAAATTTCAGGCCTTCGGCCAGAATGCGGATGCCGCTCTCCATCGTCGCTCCCTCGCCAGGTCAGTGTTTGCCGGCGTTCTCGACAAAGCGATTGTCGTACGTGGCCTTCAGATCGATCGACGCCTTGCCGATGTCGGGATCGAACGCGGCCAGCACATCGTGTACGGTATGCGCGGCGGCGTCCGTCATCAGGCCGTCGCGCGAGATGCAGCTTCGCATGTTGCCGTAGGCCTGGGCGAAGACATCCTTGTCGGCCAGCGCGTATTGCTGCGGCACGGCTGCCGCGACCTGCTCGGGCGTTGCCTGCGCCATCCAGCGTTCGGCTTCGAGTATCGCGTTGGTCACCGCCTGCACGGTATTCGGATTTTTGGCGGCGAACGCTTTCGTCGTGTAGATGGCCGCTTCCGGATAATCGCCGCCCAGCGTGGCGCGGGTGCCGGCCGGATCACGCATCACGGCCAGCGGGAAGAGATCGCCGCTGCTTTGAAGCACGGTCGCGACCGGATCGTTGCTCATCAATGCATCGATCTGCCCGCTGCGTGCCGCTGCGATCGCACCGGCAGACGATCCCACGCCGATGATCGACACATCGCCCGGCTTCACGCCCGACTTGCTCAGCAGATAATTCACGCCCATGTGAAAGCTCGAACCGGGCGAGCTCACGCCGATGCGCATGCCCTTGAGATCGGCATACGTCTTGACCTTGCCGTGGCTCGCGCGAGTCACGCCGAACACCCAGCCGGGACAGGAGGCCAGCGTGACGAACGAGACCAGTTGCTGGCCTTTGGCGGCCATCGTGATCGTGTTGGAGTAGGCGCCCGCCACGATATCGGCGCTGCCGCCCATCAGCGCCTGAAGTGCCTTCGCGCCGCCGCTGAACACGCCGATCTCCACATCCAGCCCCGCCTGTTTGAAATACCCCCGGCTGTCCGCGATGACGAAAGGCAGATAAGGGAATCCCACGCCCGCTGCAGCCAGATGAAGTTTCGGCTTCTCCGGCACAGGCGCGGCTCCGGCGGCCGACGCATTCACGACGACCGCGCAGGTGGCCAGCACCGGCAACACCAGACGCCAAAGCGCTTTCACGATGGTTTGTCTCCCGGCTTCATGTACAGGCTCGTCTCAGTAGGTCGCGCGTCCGCCGGACAGGTCGAAGACCGCGCCGGTGGTGAACGAATTCTCTTCGCTGGCAAGCCAGGCGATCATCGCGGCTGCTTCGTCGAGTTCGAGGAAACGGCCGCGCGGGATCTTGCCCAGCATGTAGCGGATATGCTCGGGCGACTGCTCCATCGCGCCGGGCGTGCGCGCCACGGCGGGCGTGACGCAGTTGACGGCGATGTCGTGGCTCGCCAGCTCCTTGCCGAGCGACTTGGTCATCGCGATGACCGCAGCCTTGGCCGAACTGTAGGCTGCCGCATTCGGGTTGCCCTCCTTGCCCGCGACCGAAGCGAGATTGACGATGCGGCCGTAGTTCTGGCCGATCATGCTAGGCACCACCGCGCGGCAGCAGTGGAACGTGCCGTTGACGTCGATATCGATCACCTGCTTCCACACGTCGACCGGATAGTCGATCAACGTGGCATTCGGACCGACGATCGCCGCGTTGTTGATCAGGATATCGATACGCCCGCAGGCTTTCAGCGTCCCCGAGACCGCGGCCTGCACGCTCTCGTAATCGGCGATATCGACACGCTCGAAATGGACATCGTGCCCGCCCAGTTCGGCACGGGCCTGCTCCATGCCCGCCGGATTGATGTCCCAGATCGCGAGCCGCGCGCCGGAGGCCAGCAGCCGCTGGCCGACCGCGAGGCCGATGCCCTGTGCGCCGCCGGTCACGACGGCGACGCGGTCCTTCAGATTGATCGCGTTGGTCTGCAAGATGGTTTCCTCGAAGTTCAGGCGCCCGCGGCCACGGTCTGGCCGGCGACGGGGCGCCAGCGCAGCAGATGGTCCTCGACCATCGACACCGCCGTATCGAGCAGAAGAGCGAACACGGTCAGCACCAGAATGCCCGCGATCACCGAGTTGATATCGAATACGCCTTCGGCCAGCAGAATCAGATATCCGACGCCCTTTTCCGATCCCAGATACTCGCCGACGACGCTGCCCACGAAGGCGATGCCGATCGCGTTATGCAGGCTCGAGAAGACCCAGCTTGTCGCCGAAGGCAGATACACATGCCGCAGTAGCTGGCGCGAATTGGCGCCCAGCATGCGGGTGTTGGACAACACCGTCGGGCTGACCTCGCGCACGCCCTGATAGACGTTGAAGAACACCACGAAGAACACCAGCGTGACGCCGAGCGCCACCTTCGACCAGATGCCGAGGCCGAACCAGAGCGCGAAGATCGGCGCGAAGATCAGGCGCGGCATCGAATTCATGGCCTTGATGAACGGATCGAACACCACCGCGAGAAACGGGTTGAGCGCCAGCCACAGACCGAACGCCAGGCCGAACGCCGTGCCGATCGCGAACGCCAGCATGGTTTCGACCAGCGTCGTGTAGAGATGGCGAAACACCGAACCCGTCACGAACCAGTCGACGATGCGCAGCGCCACGCCGACCGGATCGCCGAAGAAAAACGGCGACAGCCATTTCTGACCGGTGCCGAGCCACCACAGGAACAGAACACCGAACAGGATGGCCAGCCGGGCGACCAGCACCGTGAATCGATTGTTGGGGTCAAACACGGTTGCGCGCATAGCTTTTCAGTACCTCGCCTCGAAGCACGTCCCAGATCTGGGTGTGCAGTTGCAGGAAACGCTGCGTCATGCGGATCTCCGACATTTCGCGCGGCCGCTCGAGATCGATCTCGAACTCGGCGATAGGCCGCGTACCGGGCCCCGCCGACAGCACGATGACGCGGTCCGACAACGAGATCGCCTCTTCCAGATCGTGAGTCACGAACATCACCGACTTGCGATCGTAGGACCACAGTTGCAGCAGCTCGTTTTCCATCAGATGCCGGGTCTGGATATCGAGCGCGCTGAATGGCTCGTCCATCAGGATGATGCGAGGGTTCAGCGCCAGCGCCTGCGCGAGGCCCGCACGCTTGCGCATGCCTCCGGAGAGCTGGTGCGGGTATTTCTTGCCGTGCCCGTGCAGACCCACGCGCTTTAACCAGTCGTGCGCCACGCTCAGCGCCTCTTCGCGTGGCGTGCCGCGAAAGATCAAACCCATCGCGATGTTTTCTTCGGCCGTCTTCCACGGCATGAGCGCGTCGACCTGGAACAGATAGGCGGCCTGCCTGTTCAGGCCGTTCGTCAATTTCTCGCCGAACACGCTCAGGCTGCCGGAAGAAGGCCGGGTCAGTCCGGCCGCCACATTCAGCAGCGTGGACTTGCCGCAGCCCGTGGGCCCGACGATCGAGACGAACTCTCCATCGCCGATCGTCAGGTTCCCCCCGGCAATGGCGGTGTAGGTCTGCGCGTTCTTGCCGTTGCCCGCGAAAGTGCATGTCACATTGTCGAAGCGCAGGGCTTCGCGCCGCGCGGCTTGTCCGCTATCGAGCGGGATGGCGCAGGTCGCGGTGCTCATGGCTGGATCTCCGCGGCCTTCCTGACGAACCGGTTGTCATAGGTCGAGGCGAGGTCGATCTTGGCCGATGCCACGGTCGGATCGAACGCCGCCAGCACGTCGCGCACGGTCTGCGCGCCCTTGGCCGTGATCTCCCCGTTCTGCGCGATACAGCGGCGGCTGTTCGTGAAGGCCTCGGCATAGAGCGCCTTGTTGTCGCCCAGAAACTCGGGAGGCACATTGTCCGCGACCTGCTCCGGCGTGGCCTTGGCGATCCACTTCTCGGCCCGCACGATCGCATTGGCGACGGCCTGCACCGTCTTCGGGTTCTTGTTGACGAAGTCCTGCGTCGCGAACAGGCTCGATTCAGGGTAGTCGGAGCCGAACACCTTGACGTTGCCGTCGGCGGTGCGCATGTTCTCCAGCGGCTTGAGGCTGCCGTCCTTGACGAGAATCGTGGCGCTCGGATCATTGACGATCAGCGCGTCGATCTGTCCCGCCCGCACCGCCGCCACCGCTCCCGCCGCCTGCCCCACGCCGATGATCGACACATCCGAAGACTGAAGTCCCGCCTTGTGCAGGATGTAGTTGACGGCCATGTGCGTGCTGGAACCCGGCGCGCTCACACCGATGCGCATGCCCTTCAGATCCTTCGGCGATTTGACTTCGGCCTGGCGTTTCTGGGAAACCCCGAAGATCCAGCCGGGACAGATGACCTGCGCCGCCACCACCACCAGATGCTGGCCCTTGGTCGCCATCGTGATGGTGTTCGAATAGGCGCCCGCCACCATGTCGGAGCTGCCGCCAAGAAGCGCCTCCAGCGTCTTCGAGCCTCCGGAGAAGGCGGCGATGGTCACATCGAGTCCTTCGTCCTTGAAGTAGCCGCGCGTCTTCGCGACGAGCATGGGCAGATAGGTGATGCCTGTCGAAGCCGCCGCGATGTGCAGGTCCGGCTTCTCGGGCACATCCTTGGCCACGGCCGTGGCGGAACCGAAGGCAAGCCCGAACGCTGCGCACAGCGCAATGCCAAGTTTCAGCTTCATGATCGTCTCCTCCCTTTCGCGGGATTTTCTGGTGCAACGAACTGCCTGGGATGACCGGGCCTCATGCCGAACCCGGTCCGCCTGATGCGATCCGGCTAGGCCGCCTGCCTGTGAAGCGCCTCGACCACCGCATCGCCCATGTCACGGGTGCCGACGCATTGCGTGCCGTCCTGGCGGATATCGGCGGTGCGGTAGCCTGCGGCCAGCACCGCGCGTACAGCCTGTTCGACGCGGCTCGCCGCATCGTCCATCTCGAAGCTCTCGCGCAGCATCATCGCGAGCGACAGGATGGCGGCGAGCGGATTGGCCACGTCCTTGCCGGCGATGTCCGGCGCCGAACCGTGCACCGGCTCGTACAGCCCCTTGCGCTCGTAACCCAGCGAGGCCGAAGGCAGCATGCCGATCGAACCGGTCAGCATCGCGGCGGCGTCCGAGAGAATATCGCCGAACAGGTTGCCCGTGACGATCACGTCGAACTGTTTGGGCCGGCGCATCAGCATCATCGCGGCGGCGTCCACGAAGAGATGGCTCAGCTCGACGTCCGGGTAATCCTGTCCGACACGCGTGACAACCTCGCGCCACAACTGGCTCGCCTCCAGCACGTTCGCCTTGTCCACCGAGCACAGCTTGTGATGACGACGGCGCGCCGCCCGGAACGCGGCATGCGCGACCCGCTCGACCTCGGATTCGGAGTAACGCATCGTGTTGAAACCCACCCGCTCGCCCGCCTGATTGGTTTCGAAGCCGCGCGGCTGGCCGAAATAGGCGTCGCCGTTCAACTCGCGCACGATCACGATGTCCAGCCCGTCGACCACTTCGGGCCGCAAGGTCGAAGCGCCGATGAGCTCCGGGAACATGTAGGCCGGGCGGAAATTTGCGTAAAGGGTCAGCGCTTCGCGCAACTGCAGCAGGCCGGTGCCGGGACGGCGTTCGCGCTCGATCGCGGCTTCATCGGCCACGCCTACCGCGCCGAACAGGATGGCATCGGCCTTGCGCGCCATCGCGAGCGTGGGCTCGGGCAGCGGCACGCCATGCGCCTGAATGCCCGCCTCGCCGATGGGCGCCTCCTGAGTCTCGGCCTGCGGCGCCACGACCCGCAGCACCTTGAGCGCCTGCGCCACCACTTCGGGACCGATACCATCACCGGGCATGACTGCAATCTTCATCTGTACTTCTCCTTGGTCGATTTCAGGAAGCGCGCGCCTTCAAAAGTCTCCGGCACGATTGCGCTCGAAAGCATCGATGCGGTCCCGATGCGAAAGCGTGTAGTCGATCTCGTCCATCCCGCGCAGCAGACACTCCTTTGCGAAGGGCTCCATGTCGAAGGCATGGGACGAACCGTCGGGCAAGGTCGCGGTCTGCGCGGGCAGATCGATGGCGATGCGGCTGCCGGGACTGGCCGACAGCGTCTCCAAGAGCGGCAGGACCACGGCCTCCGGCAACACGATGGGCAGCAGTCCGTTCTTCAGGCAGTTGATGAAAAAGATGTCGCCGAAGCTCGGGGCGATCGCCGCGCGGAAACCGTAGTCGTAGAGCGCCCAGACCGCATGCTCGCGTGATGAGCCGCAACCGAAGTTATGGTTGGCGACGACGATGCGCGACTCGCGAAAAGGCGTCCTGTTGAGCACGAAGTCCGGCTGTTCCGCGCCGTCCGGGCCGAAGCGCAGCGCGCGAAAGAGGAACTGGCCGAAATCGTCGGAGCGGGGTTTTTGCAGGTAGCGCGCCGGCAGGATCTGATCGGTATCGCAGTTGATGGCGACGATCGGCGCCGCCACTGCGTCGAGGTGCGTGAGGCTTTCCATGTCAGGCTCCCAGGAGGCGGCGCACATCGGTCAGGCGGCCGGTCACCGCGGCCGCAGCCGCCATCGCCGGGCTCATCAGATGCGTGCGCACGCCGGGCCCCTGACGGCCCACGAAATTGCGGTTCGACGTGGACGCGCAGCGCTGCCCCGGCGCGGCGATATCGCCGTTGGTCGCGAGGCACATCGAACAGCCGGGGAAGCGCCACTGAAAGCCCGCGTCCTTGAACACGCGGTCGAGCCCTTCGGCCTCCGCCTGCGTGCGCACCTCGTGCGAGCCCGGCACCACCCACGCCTCGACGCCGGGCGCGATGTGGCGGCCACGCGCGACCTCCGCTGCGCTGCGCATGTCCTCGATGCGCCCGTTGGTGCACGAGCCGATGAACACCCTGTCGATCGCCACGCCTTCCAGCGCTTCGTCCGGGGCCAGTCCCATGTAGTCGAGCGCCCGCGACATCGCGGCGCGCAGATCGGGATCGGGCTGCATCGCGGGATCGGGCACGCGGCGGTCGATGGCGCAGGCATATTCGGGCGTCGTGCCCCAGGTCACCATCGGGGCGATGGCGGCCACGTCGATGTGCACCTCGCGATCGAACGTCGCGCCGGGGTCGGAGAACAAGGTGCGCCAGTGCGTCATCGCGCGGTCCCACGCATCGCCCGTGGGCGCGTAGGGACGCCCGTCGAGATAGGCGAACGTGGTTTCGTCCGGCGCGATCATGCCCGCGCGACCGCCAGCCTCGATGGTCATGTTGCACAGCGTGAGCCGCCCTTCCATCGACAAGCCCGCGATCGCGGAGCCGGCATATTCGATCACGTGGCCCACCGCCCCGGCCACGCCGATCCGCGCGATCACGGCCAGGATCAGGTCTTTCGCGGTGACGCCCGCACCCGGCTCGCCGTCGAGGGTGACGCGCATGTTCCGCGACTTGCGCTGCCACAGGCATTGCGTGGCGAGCACATGGGCCACTTCGGTCGCACCGATGCCGAACGCGAGCGCGCCCATTGCTCCGTGCGTCGACGTGTGGCTATCGGCGCAGACGACGGTCATGCCCGGCAGGCTCAGCCCCTGCTCGGGTCCGACGACATGCACGATGCCGCGTCGCGGATCGTTCATATCGAACAGGGTGATGCGCGACTCGGCCGTGTCGCGTTGCAGCGCTTCGATCATGGCGCGCCGTTCCGGATCGGCGACTGCCGCGATGTCGTTTGCCGTGCTGGAAACGTAGTGGTCGGCCGTGCCGAAGATGCGCTCGGGCGAGCGAGGTTTGAGCCCGCGCTGGCGCATCAGGTCGAATGACTGCGCGGTGACGTCGTGGATGAAATGCCGGTCGATGAATAGCAGATCCTGTCCATCGTCGCGGGACATCACGCGGTGACTGTCCCAGATCTTGTCGTAAAGCGTCCGCGGACCATCGCTTTTCTGGTCGAGTTGCATTGCTTCGTCTCGCTCCATCGATCTGCCGGCTGCGGCAAGCGCGGGTATGCGCTTTCGCAATCGGTTGTGGTTTGCGAGCATCATGGACCAGGCGAGCGCGGTTGTTCGTGGTCTTTTGGAAAGGCACCATCGCCGATCGCGATGACGATGTATCGCGCCGCGCATGCGCTGTCGCCTTCACATTGTTCTCGATGCGAGAATTGTGGTTTGCGCTATCGGGCCATTCCCCTATCCCGTCGGATTGGTCATGATCCTTCTATCGCATCGCAGCATGCGGTGCACGACATCAATCCCCATACGCGGAGAAGGAAGCATGACAAAGCAGGCGTTTATCGCGGTCGATATTCAGAACGACTACTTTCCGGGAGGCAAGTGGATTCTCGACGGAGTCGATGCTGCCGCTGACAATGCGGCCGCCGTGCTCGCGCAGGCACGAAAGAACGGCGACCTCGTCGTTCATATCCGACATGAGACTCTGGCGAAAGACGCGCCGTTCTTCGTGCCGGATACCGAAGGCGCGCAACTTCATCCGAAGGCGGCGAGTCTTCCGGGCGAGCGAGTGATCCTGAAACACCACATGAATCCGTTTCGCGAGACCGACCTTCAGCACGTGTTGAAGGCGAATGGTATCGAAGAGGTTGTCGTGGTCGGGAACATGAGCCACATGTGCATCGACGCGGTCACGCGTCATTCGGTGGACCTGGGCTATGCGACCACCGTGATCCACGATGCCTGCGCGACGCACGATCTCGAATTCGATGGCGTGCATGTCCCGGCAGCGCACGTGCATGCGGCCTTCATGGCGGCGCTGCGTTTCGGGTATGCGAAGTTGATGTCGGCGAAAGAGTTCACGCGCTGACCAATCCGGGCGTAGCCCTTCAGGCTGCGGGCGCACGCAAGGGCGCGGCAGGAACGACCGTCTCGATACGGCCGGTCTTGACGTCGTAGACGAGCCCCGACACCATCAGGCTGTCCGGCAAGTCCTTGTTCGCCCTGAGTGCTGCAACGTCGAGCGCGACTGCTTCGTATGGCTTAGTAATGGCGAGATCGTCGAGCGCGTCCGTTTCGACGCCGAGATGCTTTGCAAGTAAAGCCGGCGCATGCCTGTGACAACCGATGATCCCGCAGTCCGTATGCTGGAGCAGAACCAGATTGCGGGCGCCGTCCGGACGTCCGGCCGCTTTCGCGACGACGGCAAGCACCGCCAGCGTTTCGAGCAGCGGCTTGTTGACCCGGCCGCCGACATTGCGAATCACTGCCGCTTCGCCTTGCTTCAAACCCAGCACGTGCACCGGATCGACGCGAGGATCGACGCAACCGACGATCACCGTTCCGGTCGACGGCATCATCTTGAGTTCGGCCGAAAAGGCCGTATCGGCGAACTCGGCGTTGCGCTCGAGCATGACATCGTTGAAGTCCATTCTGCTCACTCCAAGTTGTTCGGGCGAAGCCGCCCGATTGATTTCGTTTCGGCCATCGATACGCGCTCGCAGGAGCGCATGGCGCGTCAGGCGGAAATTTCCAGGTCCACGGACGACGCCTCTGCCGGCGCGTGCAATGAACGTTCGATGACGTGCGTCTTCGGCGCCCGGTCGATCACGAGCCCGAGCACATCGGGGCGGCTGTAGTGACCGCGCGAGTCCATCATGCGTTTGCGCTTGTCGATCTGCCAGAAGTCCAGATCCGCGATGATCTCGCCCTCTCCTTCACGCAGCGGCGCGCCGCCCATGAACTCGCCGTCCGGCGACACGATCGCGGTGAAACAGCCGCTCGAAATCGGGCCGATCTGCGACGTATTCGTATCGAGCAGAATCTGCTGTTGCTGTTCGGGCGTCAGCCACGCCGTCGCGTTGACCACGAACGCGCCTGCTTCGAGCGCGTGCTGACGAATGTTGACGGAGATCTGCTCCGAGAACAGATCGCCGGCGAATGAGCCGGGATACATGGCCGAATGGATTTCCTCGCCATCCGCCATCAGCGCGTAACGTGCGAGCGGGTTGTAGTGTTCCCAGCAGGCAAGCTGACCTACGCGGCCGACGGCGGTATCGACCGCGCGCAAGCCCGAGCCGTCGCCCATCCCCCAGACCATTCGCTCGTGATAAGTCGGCGAGAGTTTGCGACGGCGCTGCACCAGCGTGCCATCGGCATCGAACAGCAACTGGGTGTTGTAGAGCGTGCGCCCGTCGCGCTCGTTGACGCCGATCGACACCACCATCCCCGCCTGTCGCGCTGCTTCGCCGATCGCGCGGGTCGTCTCCGACGGGACCGTCACTGCCTGATCGAGCAACTTGTAATGCTCGGCGCCCATGGCGAAAGGAGATTCGATAAACGAGAAATACGGGTAGTAGGGAACGACGGTTTCGGGGAAGGTGGCGAACTGGACGCCCTGCCGGCCGAGTTCCAGAATTTTCTGGACGACCTTGGCGACAGTGCCTTCGCGGCTATAGAGAACGGGGGCGATCTGCACGGCTGCGGCCCGGATGATTTTCGACATGACGTCGTTCCTTGGCGGTTGAAGAAGTGCCTATACCTTAGCGCCGCGAGCCATTAGCATGTATGTCGTTGTTGCCACCATTCGTGCCATCCGTCGCGTGGGCGCGAGTCGCGATCGGGCTCGCTGGCAACCGCGTCCGGATCACGAAAGGCAGGAGTGGATATGCATCGGATCGGCTTCATCGTGCCGCAAAGATTTCAGCTGATGAGTCTCGCCGCGCTCACCACGTTCGAGCTTGCGAACATGCCGCCGCGAGGCCCGTGCTATGACATTCGCCTGCTGTCCGAACACGGCGGACCCGTCGTATCGTCCGGCGGAATGACGCTGCAAACCACGGCATTCGAAGAGACGGCATTCGATACGGTCATCGTGGGCTCGATCACCGAGATGCGGATTCCGCCATTCGATCCGGCCGTCATCGCGTTCGTGAAAGAGGCCGCGAAAGCGTCGAGACGCATAGCCTCCATCTGTAGCGGCGCATTCGTGCTTGCCGAGGCGGGACTTCTGAACGGCCGGCGCGCGACGATGCATTGGGCGCATGCGTCCGAGTTCCGGGCACGTTTCCCCAATGTCGTCACGGAAGAGGATCGCATCTTCATCAACGACGGTCCGATCTGGACCTCGGCGGGCATGACAGCCGGTATCGACCTTGCGCTGGCCCTGCTCGATAACGACCTCGGTCCCGATGCCGCGAAGCTGGTCGCGAGGCTTCTCGTCATGAATCAGCGCCGGCTGGGCGGGCAGATGCAACACTCGGCTTTGCTCGACATGACGCCGAAGTCGGATCGAATCGAACTGGTCCTGGCGCACATACGGCGCAACCTGCGCAATCCGCTCACCATCGACGAACTCGCGGATGTCGCCAACCTCAGCCCCCGGCAGTTCAGCCGCGCGTTTCTGGCCGAAACCGGTCAATCGCCGGCGAAGGCGGTCGAACAGCTTCGGCTGGAAGCGGCAAGATTCATGATCGAGCAAGGCCGGCATACGATCAACGTCGTTGCTCAGGAGACGGGCTTTGCGGACAGGGAGCGTATGCGTCGCGCGTTCGTTCGGACCTACGGTGTGCCCGCCGATGTGCTGCGCAGGAACGCGCGACGGGAAATAGTCGCGGATGCCTGAATCCGGACGCGCTCAGCCGCGAAGATTTTCCTCGCAATCGTCCCAGTATCGAAGCGGGTCATGATGGTCCGGATAGCGCTGGTCGAGCCACGCTTCGAGTCTGGGCCAATCCGGATGATTGACACCCGTGCGCGCCGACCAGGTCGAAGAGCGCTCGAGAATCCGGCCGTTCCCGCGATCGCGAACCAGCACGCTGCCGAGTCCGTTCGAGCTGTTTGCCTGCGATTCGATGAGATAGCGCGGCAGGATTCTGAGCTCGGCATCCTTGGCCCAGCCGAATACGCCGCGGACCACGCCGGACGGATCCCGCAATTCGATGGGGCCGTTTTTCGGGCGAACCGCGGTCCATCCGTCGGGAAAATCGGCGACGACCTCGTCTTTGGTCTCCCTCACCCACTTCACGCGCCACGCTCGCGTGACCGCTTCGCGCAGGCGAGCCACCGACGCGTAGCCCGCAGGCAACTCGATGGCTATCGGAAGGGTGATCAGGCTGTCCTTCCAGAGGGCGGATTCGTCCTCGACGCGTTTGACGACGTCGGACGCAGCCGGTCCGAAAGGATTCTCGGGCCGGCTCGACACTTTCGCATTCGACGGGGGCAGCCCCTCGAAAAGGCGCTCGGCATCCTGACGGGTCAGTTTCGTCTTTCCCTTATTCATGGTCGTTTGGTGGCAAGGTTGGATCTGCCCGAACGTGCACGCGTCTCTTTGCTGTAAAGCGGTCTGTTCGAGCGATGGATGATGGCGCGCGTTTATCAATCATCTCACGATCCCCCTCGGACCGAACACCTGCGCGCGGCTTGTTCCGCCGGTGACGAGCCAAATCGAAATCTTTCGTTGCCTCTTCCTTGAAATCAGCCTATAACCATCCATATGGATGGTACCCGGAAGGCAAGAGGACTATATGGCAAAAGAACCGGTCGATCGCTCCCGAGGCAGCGATACCGAAAAAATCACGATCAATCTCGGCCCGATCGACCTGGGCCAGATCGATTTGCTTGTGGAGGAAGGCTTTTACTCGAACCGGACCGATCTCATCCGGACGGCAATCCGCAACCAGTTGTCCATTCACGCGCCGGTGGTCAAGGACACCGTGACGCGACGCGAACTGGTGCTGGGCCTCCAGTACTTTTCCAAGCAGGACCTCGAAGCGGCGCGCGCCGCCAATCAGCGGCTCAAGATCCAGGTGCTGGGTCTTGCCAGCATCGCCAGCGACGTATCGCCCGAACTCGCGCTGGCAACGATCGACTCGATCCTGGTTCGCGGCGCGCTGCATGCATCACCGGCAGTCAAGGCTGCGCTGGCGGATCGCATCCGATAGCGGCCTCACCCAATACTCGGCAATGGAAAACATGAAACTCAACGAAGGCTTTCTCGACTCGATGAAAGAGGCGTTTGCGCTCTTTCGCAAGAATGATCCCGCCGCGGCGGCTGAAATCGTGAAGCGCGCCATGCACGTCGAGCAGACGAACGTGGCACGCACGCACAACGACGCCGATATCGGTATCGACATCGACAAGGCGCGAACGCGCTTCACCGATGTCTTTCGCGCCCGGCGCCCCTCGCAGCCCGCTCGAACAGATTCCGATGTGCAGGATCGCGGGCACTTCAGCACCCGACTCTATGCGAACGGCGCGGGTCAACGCAGCTACAAGCTTTACGTGCCGAGCAGCTATCGCGACGAGCCGCTGCCGCTCGTCGTCATGCTGCACGGATGCACGCAGGACGCCGACGATTTCGCAGCGGGCACGCAGATGAACGCGCTCGCCGAAACTCACGGCTTCATGGTCGCGTATCCGATTCAACCGCAAGGCGCGAATCCGTCCAGGTGCTGGAACTGGTTCAAGCCGTCGGATCAGCAACGCGATCAGGGCGAGCCGTCGCTGATAGCGGGCATCACGAGCGAGATCATGACGCAACACAACGTGGACCCTAAGCGTGTGTATGTGGCAGGCCTGTCGGCAGGCGGCGCGATGGCGGCAGTCATGGCGCAGCGCTATCCCGATCTGTATGCGGCGGCGGGCGTCCACTCGGGCCTGCCTGTCGGATGCGCACACGATCTGCCGTCCGCGCTCGCGGCCATGCGCGGCGGCAAGGCCAAGCCGAAGGCCGCAACATCGACATCCCGATGCCCGCTGATCGTCTTTCACGGCGATGCCGACACGACAGTGCATCCCGTCAACGGGACCGAACTGTTGCGCGGATTCACGCCGAGCGAAGCCGAAGCGGGACACCGCTCATCCACCGATGGCGGCGCACGCAAGCACGCAGTCCAGCGCATGAAATCGCCTGAAGGCACGCCCGCGGAATTGTGGACCATTCACGGCGCGCCTCATGCGTGGTCGGGCGGTTCGTCGAACGGCAGTTATACGGACCCCACCGGACCGAATGCCAGCGCGGAGATGGTGCGCTTCTTCCTTGCGCATCCTCGCGGTCACTGAGGCACGAGAGCCCGGATCGGCATTGATAACCGGCGCACATCAATCGTTCCAAAAATAGCACTTATCGTGTCGCGAGGTTCGGGCGAGTATTCGGCAAACAATAAATCGCCCGAACACCGTAAGCCAAGAATATCTGGAGACACCTCGATGCACCCTTCCCCTACGCCCCTCGCTTCCACCCAATCGAAGGCATCCGCCGTGCTGCGCGTGACGGCAGGCAACTTCCTCGAACAGTTCGACTTCTTCCTTTTCGGCTTCTACGCCACGCAGATAGCCTCCGTCTTTTTCCCGGCGGGAAGCGAGTTCGCCTCGCTGATGATGACCTTCGCGGTGTTCGGCGCCGGCTTCCTGATGCGGCCGCTGGGCGCGATCATCCTCGGCGCGTATATCGACGAGGTCGGCCGGCGCAAGGGCCTGATCGTCACCCTGTCGATCATGGCGGCCGGCACCATCCTGATCGCGATCGTCCCCGGTTATGCGTCGATCGGACTCTTTGCGCCGGCGCTGGTTCTGATCGGCCGCCTGCTGCAGGGCTTCTCGGCGGGCGCGGAACTGGGCGGCGTATCGGTCTATCTTGCCGAAATGGCGACGCCCGGACGCAAGGGCTTCTTCACGAGCTGGCAATCCGCCAGCCAGCAAGTGGCGATCGTGGTCGCGGCGGCGCTCGGTTTCGCGCTCAACCAATGGCTCGACACGGCGACGATCGCCGCGTGGGGATGGCGCGTGCCGTTCTTCGTCGGCTGCATGATCGTGCCGTTCATTTTCATTCTGCGGCGCAATCTCGAGGAAACGCGGGAATACAAGCAGCGCCAGCATCGTCCGGGCATGAAGGAAGTCTTCGCCACGCTCGCGCAAAACTGGACTGTCGTGATCGCCGGCGTCCTGATGGTCGCGATGACCACCACGAGCTTCTATCTGATCACGGTGTACGCCCCGACCTTCGGCAAGACGGTCCTGCATCTGAGCACCGCCGACAGCCTGCTCGTCACGCTGTGCGTGGGTATCTCCAACTTCATCTGGCTGCCGATCGGCGGTGCGCTGTCGGACCGGATCGGTCGCCGCCCGCTCCTTCTCGCGATGACGATTCTGGCGATCGCGACCGCCTATCCCGCGCTGTCGCTGCTTGCCCACGCGCCGAGCTTCGTCAACATGCTGCTCGTGCTGTTGTGGCTCTCGTTCATGTACGGCATGTACAACGGCGCGATGGTCGTCGCGCTCACCGAAGTGATGCCGGTCGAAGTGCGGGTCGCCGGATTCTCGCTCGCCTACAGCCTCGCGACGGCGGTCTTCGGCGGATTCACGCCTGTCATCTCGACCGCGCTGATTCACATGACCGGCGACAAGGCCGCGCCCGGCTACTGGATGAGCTTCGCGGCCGTGTGCGGGCTCGCTGCGACGCTGATGCTGTTTCGGCGCCGTCCTGTGGCGTTGCAAGTGGCGTCCTGACATATCGGATGCGTTCGAACATGAAATCCATCCTGCTGAAATGCTGCACCGCCGCGCTGCTCGGCGGCGCCGTCGCGGCGGCAAACGTACAGGCCGCCGATCTGCATGTGATGAGCTCCGGCGGGTTCACCGCGGCGTACAAATTGCTCGGCCCGAAGTTCGCGGCATCGACGGGCAATACGCTCGATACCGCGCTCGGCCCGTCGATGGGCAAGTCGCCGGAAGCCATTCCGAACCGTCTTCAGCGCGGCGAGCCTGCCGATGTCGTGATCATGGTCGGCTACGCGCTCGACGACCTGATCAGGCAGGGCAAGGTCATCCCCGGTTCGCGCGTCGAACTCGCGGATTCGCGCATCGGCATGGTCGTGCGCGACGGAGCGCCCAAGCCCGACATCGGGTCCGAGGCGGCGCTCAGGGAGACCTTGCTGCATGCCCGGTCGATCGCTTACTCGGACAGCGCGAGCGGCGTCTATATCGAGCGCGAGTTGTTCAGGCGGCTCGGCATCGAGGACCAGGTGAAGGCCAAGGCGAAAATGATTTCGAAGATCCCGGTGGCGTCGGTGGTTGCGACCGGCGACTGCGAAGTGGGCTTTCAGCAGGTGAGCGAACTGCTGCCGGTGAAGGGCGCGGCGTACGTCGGCAAGATTCCGGAGTCGGTGCAATCCGTCACGCGCTTTGCGGCGGGCATACCGGTCGGCGCACAGCATCCGAAGGAGGCGAAAGCGCTGCTCGACTATCTCGCGTCGCCCGCCGTGCAGCCCGAGGTGACATCGACCGGGCTCGATTCCGTCGCCACGCATTGAGACGACGGCAACGATTCAGCCCGGCAGGTCGGCGGGCTGATCGAGCGGTTCTTCCGGCTCGCGCGCAACGCTCAACGCTTTCTTCAGACGCGCCCGGTCACGGGCGCGCTCCCACATCGATACGAAGATCACCGCGCAGGCGTTGCTGATCACGCTCGTCAGGGCGCGCGCCTCGGACATGAAGCGATCGATGCCGACCAGGAGCGCGACACCCGCCAGCGGCAGATCGGGGACGACGGCGAGCGTGGCGACGAGCGCGACCAGCCCGCTGCCCGATACGCCCGCCGCGCCCTTCGACGTGAACAGCATGACCGCGAGCATCGTCGCGATCTGGCCAGCGGAGAGTTGTACGTCGCACGCCTGGGCGATGAACATCGTAGCGAGCGTCAGGTAGATCGCCGTGCCGTCGAGATTGAACGAATAGCCGGCGGGCAGCACGAGACCGACGATCCCTTTGTCGCAGCCCAGCGCTTCCAGCTTGACGATGAGGCGCGGCAACACCGGTGTCGTCGACGATGTCGCGAGCACGATGACGAGTTCCTCGCGCATGTAGCGCAGCAGCCGCCACAGCGAGAAGCCATGCAGGCGCGCGAGCGGCCCGAGCACGCACACGATGAACAGCAGGCATGCCGCATAGAACGTCACCATCAGCATGCCGAGCGAGCCAATCGATCGGATTCCGAAGCGGCCTACCGTGAACGCCATCGCGCCGAATGCGCCGGCGGCCGCGAGCCGCATGATCAGCGCGAGGATGCGAAACAGCACGTGCGCGATGCCGTCGATGAATTCCTGTACCCGCTGCCCGGCGCTCTGGCTGGCGTTCAATGCGAAGCCGAACAGCAGCGCGAGCAACAGGACCGGCAGCACTTCGCCTTTCTCGAAAGCGCCGACGAACGTCTTCGGAATCACATGCAGCGCGAATTCGACGATCCCGCGCGGCTGCGTGCGCGGCGAATACTGCGCCAGAACGGCGGCGTCGAGATGGCGTGGATCGATGTGCAATCCGGCACCGGGTTGCAGCGCGAACGCCGTCGCGAGGCCCAGAAGGAGCGCGGCGACGGTGAGGAAGTAGAACAACGCCAGCGCTTTCAGGATGGTCCGGCCGATTGTCGATCCGCTCGACAGCGACGTGATGCCGGTGACGATCGTGCAGAAGACGATCGGCGCGATCATCATGCGTACCAGCGCGACGAACGCATCGCCGAGCGGTTTGAGCGCCGCGCCGGCCTGTGGCCAGAAGTGGCCGACGGTCATGCCGAGCCCCATGCCGAGCAGTACCTGTACGTACAGCAGATTGAAGGGCCTTGGCAGGTTCACTTCGAGGTCTTCTTCGCCGCACGGCCCATGCCGCTGCGTTTCGTTTCGAGGATCATCTGATAGAACTGTTGCGCGGCCGGCGCGAGCGGGCGTCCCCGCCGCCTGACGATGCCCACCCGCCGCGTCACGACCGGATCGACGAGCGGGACGCTCGTGAGAATCGGATGGTCACGCATGGGCATCGCCATCGACGGCACGGCCGCTACACCCAGTCCCGCTTCGATCAGGCCGAGCATGGTGGTGACATGGCGAGTCTCGCACACGCTCGGCGCGGCCGGCGACACGCTGGTCAACGCCTGATCCAGCAGCAGACGATTGCCGGAAGTCTTGTCGACGGAAACGTATTCGTGTTCATAAAGCTCATTCCAGGACACGCGTGTCTTTTGCCAGCGGATGATCGCGACGGCACGCGGCGACGAACCGTTCCTGCAGCAGGACCTTGAACTCGACCTCGGTTTCCTGGCTGCCCATGAAGCTGACGCCGAAATCGGCTTCACCGCTGATGACCGAGCCAAGCACTTCGTTGGCGCTCGAATCGAGCAGCTTGATCCGGATCCGCGGATAGCGGCTGTGATAGGCGGCCACGACGCTCGGCAGAAAATAGTAGGCAACCGACGGCACGCACGCGATGGTCACGTGACCGAGGCGGCTGCTGGAGACGTCGCGGATGCCGAGCAATGCGACATCGAGATCGTCGAGAAGCTGTTCCGCGCTGTGGGCGAACACGCGGCCCACGGTGGTGAGCATCACGCTGCGGGTGGTCCGTTCGAAGAGCCGCACGCCGAGCGCCGCCTCGAGCTTCTCGATGCGCCGGCTCAGCGCCGGTTGAGAAATGCTGACGGCCTCCGCTGCCTTGCGAAAGCTGCCTGTCTCGACGACGGCTCGAAACGCCTGCAAATCGTTCAGGTCGAAATTAACGCCCACAAGCCATCCTCGCAATTCACGTGCGCGTATTTTGCATCATGCCGACGGGCGTGCCTATCGAAGCGGCAGCGCTCAAGCGTTAGCCCGCGATTTGGCGGCACAATGGTCGTCACGTCAGCCGCGGGTCGCTTTAGAATCTGTTTCTGAACGTCGAATTCGTAATTCAAAGGAGGCAAACGTGCCAGGGTTACTTCCCGATGTGGACCGCGAGGGGCTCCTCGAATATTCGGTCGTCTACACAGACCGATCGATCAATCACATGTCGCAGCTCTTTCAAGGCGTCATGCGCGACATCTCCGATGCCCTGAAAAAAGTCTACAACGCGAAGTCGGCCGTTGTCGTCCCGGGCAGCGGGACTTTTGGCATGGAAGCCGTCGCGCGTCAGTTCGCGACGAACAAGAAGTGTCTGGTCATCCGCAACGGCTGGTTCAGTTTCCGCTGGTCGCAGATTTTCGACATGGGCGGCATTCCGGCGGAATCGATCGTTCTGAAAGCGCGTCCGGTCGCTGAAGGGAGGCAGGCTGCCTATGCACCGCCTCCGGTCGAAGAGGTAGTCGCGGCGATCAGGGAAAACAAGCCGGATCTGGTGTTTGCGCCGCATGTCGAAACCGCATCCGGGATGATGCTGCCCGACGCCTATTTGCGCGCGGTGTCCGACGCGGTTCATGACGTGGGTGGAATGTTCGTGCTGGATTGCATCGCTTCCGGCACGGTATGGGTCGATATGCAGGCGAGTGGCATCGATATCCTGATCAGCGCGCCGCAAAAGGGATGGAGCGCGTCACCCTGCTGCGCACTGGTCATGCTCGGCCCGCTCGCCCGCGAGAGAATCGATTCGACGACCAGCACCAGCTTCGCCTGCGACCTTCGCAAGTGGCTCCAAATCATGGAAGCCTACGAGAACAACGGCTTCGCGTATCACGCCACGATGCCCACGGACGGCCTCACGATTCTGCGTGACGTCATGAAGGAGACGGAAGCATACGGCTTCGACAAAGTGAGAACGGAACAGCTCGAACTCGGCAAGCGCGTTCGCTCGCTGCTGGCCGAGAAAGGCTTCAAGAGCGTGGCGGCCGATGGCTTCGAGGCGCCGGGCGTGGTGGTCTGCTACACGGACGATGACGGCATCCGGTCCGGCAAGAAGTTTGCGGATGCCGGCTTGCAGATCGCGGCCGGCGTTCCGCTTCAATGCGACGAGCCCGCGGATTTCAAGACCTTCCGCATCGGACTGTTCGGGCTGGACAAACTGCATGACGTCGAAGGTTCCGTGGACAGGCTTGTCAAGGCACTGGACCGTATTGTTTAACCTGCTGGACAAGAGACGGTTCTCGAACGAGAACCGTCCAGTCCAACGACCTACTTCGCGAGAACGATGTGTGTGGCTCGCTCCGTCGGAACATGCTCGATCGTCCGATATCCCAGCGCGCGCAGATCGAGTCCGCTGAAAAGCGATTCCCCCTGGCCGAGCGCCACCGGCGCGAACGCGAGGTGAATTTCATCCACGTGGCCGGCCTGAATGTATTGCTTCACCGTTTCGGCGCCGCCGCCAATCTTGATGTCCTTTTCGCCTGCCGCTTCGCGCGCCTTTTGCAGCGCAACCTCGATGCCTTCCGAGACGAAATGAAATGTCGTGCCGCCCAGCATCTCGATCGGCGGACGCGGGTAATGAGTCAGCACGAAGGTCGGCGCATGATAAGGCGGATTATCGCCCCACCATCCTTTCCATTCCTCGTCCGGCCATTCGCCGCGAACGGGTCCGAACATGTTGCGGCCGAGAATGAAGGCACCGAAGCCATCCATTGCGCGTCGCGCGAAGCTGTCATCTAGGCCCGTGTCGCCATCGTCTTTTCCCTGCATCTGACGAAACGTCCGCGTCGGGAAAAACCATTGAAAGAGCTCCGCGCCTCGCACACCCAGCGGATTATCCAGGCTCTGATCGGTGCCCGCCGCGAAGCCATCGAGCGAAACACTGAAGCCGGCCACTTTTACCTTGGTCATTCTTATCTCCGTAGCTGCTGTGAATCTTCATGACACGAAATCCGCACCGGCGGATTTTCCTACACGCGCTCACTTTACTACCGACGCTCCCTCGTTTTGTCACAACGCATAGTGAGCCCCGGTTGCGGGTAAACGCCCATTTGACCGCCCGATCCGATGACTTACTGTATCGATACACTAAATCGATACAGTCGCGCCGCCCCGAGGTGTCGCACTGAACCCGTCCGCCCGCGCTCGGAGCGGCATCCAGGAGACAACACCATGCATTCGATTTCCCGGCGACGATTCCTTCAAACGGCCTCGGCGGCCTCGCTCGCGGCGGCGGGAGCCGGCTTTCCCGCGATCGTGCGGGCCCAGCCCAGTGTCGCATTGCGGCTCTCGTCATCGATGCCGCCCAACGAAAACGCCGCGCACTACGTGTGGTATCAGAACCTCGCCGCGAACCTGAAGGCGAGCGTCGGCGACCAGATTCGCATCGACTATTTCCCGAACAACCAGCTCGGCAAGGAAAGCGACGTCGTCCAGCAGGTGAAGGTCGGCGCGGTCGACATGATGGTCACCGGCTCGTCGATCTGGGCGACCGTGCTGCCGGAACTCGGCATGCTCGATCTCGGCTACGTGTTCGACAACTTCGACCATGTCGGCCGCGCGATGGATGGCACCGTCGGCAAGTCGTTCGACACCATGCTGCAACAGCGCGCGGGCTGCTCGGTGCTCACGTGGGGCTATTCGTTCGGCGCGCGCAACGTGTTCACGAAGAAGCCCACGCAATCGCTCGCCGATATCAAGGGCGTGAAGCTGCGCGTGTTGCCCACGCCCGCCTTCATGGAGACCTTCAAGCTGATGGGCGCGGTTCCGACGCCGATTCCCATCGGCGAGCTGTATATGGCCGCGCAAACAGGTGTCGTCGATGGCTTCGAGCACGACTGCGCGACCGTGCTCGCGAGCAAGTACGACGAAGTCGTGAAGTCGTGCTGGCAGACGCAGCACGTCTTCAGCCCGCTCGTCGTCGCGATGGGCCGCCGCGCGCTCGCGAAGATTCCGGAGAACCTGCGCCCCGCGTTTCAGAAGGCGGCGCAGGACGCGACCGCGAAGCAGCGCGTCGCGGCCATCCAGACGGCGGCCAGCGCCGAGCAGGAGCTGAAAAAGCGCGGCATGACGTTCTATCCGATGTCGAAGGCCGACCGCGACACCGCGCGCGGCGAGATGCAGTCGCAGTTGTATGCGAGCTTCTCGAAGCAGTATCCCGCGACCGCGCCGCTCTTCACCGCCATCGCCGCCACGCGCGGCTAACGAGGCAGGCACACCATGACCACTTTCTCCGCGACGCCCGGACCGGAGGCGCAACTCGCCGCGCCGGGCTTCGGCCATGAGACCGTGCTCGCGCGCGGCCTCGTGCGCCTCATGCACTGGATCGAATACCTGTGCGCGGCCGTGCTGGCGGCCGACGTGCTCGTCGTGTTCCTCTCCGTGATCTACCGCTATTTTCTGCACGATCCGTTCGACTGGGCCGAGGAAGTCGCCGGCGCGCTGATGATCGTGCTGGTGTTCTTCGGCGCCGCCACGGTGCTGGGGCGCAGTCAGCATGTCGGCGTCGATCTGTTTCGCGGGATGCTGCCCAGGCGCTGGCAGAACCCGCTCGTGCATGTCGGACACTGGGTGATCGCGGGCGTCGCGGGGAATCTGTGCGTGTCGTCGTGCCTGCTGCTGATCGATTCCTATGGACAGATGACGCCGAGCGGCCTGCCCGCGTGGATCAACGTCTATCCGCTCGTGATCGGCAGCGTCTTCATGACGGTGTTCGCGCTCGCCAACGCCGTCAACGGCGCGCGCAAGACCGTGCTCGGCACGCTGATCGGCTGCGTGCTGCTCGCGGCGGCGGTGTTCGCGTGGAACGCGTTCGTGCCCGGTCACGCGCTCAGGCCCGGCTTCCTGCTGATGGCCGGCTTCATAGGCGGACTCGTGCTCGGCGTGCCGATCGGCTTCGTGCTCGCGTTTTCGGCGCTGCTGTACTTCCTTGCGGAGCCGTCCCTGCCGATGCTCGTCTATTCACAGCAGGTGATGGCGGGCACCGATCACTTCGTGCTGCTCGCGATTCCGTTCTTCGTGCTCGCCGGCCTGCTGATGGAAACCAATGGCATGTCCTCGCGCCTGATCGAACTCCTGCTGCGGATGTTCGGACGCGTGCGCGGCGGCCTCGGTCTCATCACGATCATGGCGACCGCGTTCTTCTCGGGCGTGTCCGGTTCGAAGCTCGCGGATATCGCGGCGGTCGGCGGTGTCGTGATGCCGGCCGTGCGCCAGAGCAAGGAAGACCCGAACGAAGCCGCCGCGTTGCTCGCCTGCAGCGCCGTGATGGCGGAAACCATTCCGCCGTGCGTGAACATGATCATCATGGGCTTCGTCGCGAACATCTCGATCGCGGGGCTGTTTCTCGCGGGCGTCGTGCCGGCTGCGGTGCTGGCGGTGGCGCTGGCGATCGTCGCGGTGATCTTCGGACGCCGCATCAATCTCGCCGATGCGCTCACCAACCCGCGCGCGTGGATGCCGCTCGCCGGCGGCGCGCTGGTCGCGCTCGTGATGATCACGATGATTGGCAAGGGCGTGACCTCGGGTATCGCGACATCGACGGAAGTGTCCGCGTTCGCCGTGGTCTATGCGCTCGTCGTCGGCTGGCTGGCGTTTCGCGAACTCACGCCGAAATCGGTCGCGCGCGTGTTCGTGCGCTCGGCGTCGATGGCGAGCAGCATTCTGTTCATCGTGGCGGCGGCGTCGAGCGTGTCGTTCGCGCTGACCATCGAGCAGATTCCCGCGCTCGTGTCCGATTCGATGATCGCCTTCGCGCATCAATACGGCCCGACGATGTTCCTGCTGCTGTCCGTGCTGATCATGATCGTGTTCGGCGCGGTGCTGGAAGGCGCGCCCGCGCTCATCATCTTCGGCCCGCTGCTCACGCCGATCGCGACGCAGCTCGGCATCAACCCGCTGCATTTCGGCACGGTGATCGTCGTCGCGATGGGCCTCGGCCTCTTCGCGCCGCCGGTCGGCCTCGGCCTGTTCGCGACCTGCGCGATCACGGGCACGGAAATGAAAGCGGTGGCGCGTCCTATGCTCAAATACCTCCTGGTGCTGTGCGTCGCACTGGTGGTGCTGATTCTGGTGCCGTCGTTTTCGTTGTGGTTGCCGACCCGGCTCGGCCTGTAGCCGGCAGAAGCAAAACCTTATGAGCACCATTCAGGATGTCGCCCGCGAGGCCGGTGTGTCCGTCAGCACGGTATCCAACGTGCTCAACGGCCGCACCGACCAGATGCGCCAGGAAACGCTCGCGCGCGTGCAGGCCGCGATGAGCGCGCTGCAATACCGGCCGAGCACGCTCGCGCGTCAGTTGAAGACGGGGCAGACGCCGCTGATCGGACTTTTGGTGCCATCGATCGCCAATCCGATGTACGGCTATATCGCGCGCGAAGTCGAAACCTGCGCGCAGGAGCGCTACGGCTATCGCGTGATGATCGGCAATACGTATCGCGATCCGGCGAAGGAAGCGTCGTTCTTCGAAGACCTGCTGTCGCAAGGCGTGCGGCGCGTGATCGTGATCTCGTCGCTCGCGAACGAGCGCCATCTGGAAACCGCCGTCGAGCGCGGCATGGTCGTCGTCAGCTACGACCGCCGCGCGACCGAAGGCGAGACCACGCGCGTCGAGCACGTCACGCCGGACAATTTCGAGGCGGCGAGAATCGCGACGCGGCATCTGATCGCGCACGGTCACACGCGGCTCGCCTTCGCCACGCTGACCGGCATGACGATGAGCCGCCGCGACAAGATCGACGGCTTTCTTTCGGCGGCGAAGGAAGCCGGCCTGTCGAAAGACGCGCGCGTGCTCGACAGCGGCCCGGTGAACGAATACGGCGATTCGATGATCGCCGAGAACGGCCGCGCACTCGCGCGTCTGCTGGCCAAAGACGATGCGCGTCCGACGGGCGTCGTCGCCGTCAACGATCTGATGGCGCTCGGCCTGATGGCGGGCTTGCGCGAATGCGGCTTGCGCGTGCCCGAAGACGTGTCGATCGTCGGCATGGACGGGCATTTCCTCGCGGCGATCTCGAACCCGGCGCTGACCACCGTCCAGCTTCCGGTGCCCGCGATGGCCGCCGCGATGGTCGAACGCGCGATGCGTCCGCACGACGAACCGATGCCCGCATCGGAACAAGCGCTTTTCACGGATATCACGCTGGTCGAGCGCGAGTCGGTCGCGCGGCCCGCGAAGCAATTCAGGACGAGGATATGAACAAGGTTTTCGTGAGTCATCCCCGGCACATGCTGGACCATTACTTCGGCGCGCGCGCATCGGCTGCGCTCGCGCGCTTCGCCGACGTCGCGTACAACGCCGAAGATCGCGAACTGACGACCGAAGAACTTGCCGACGCCGCGCGCGATGCCGATGTCATCATCGCGTACCGGCAGACGCCCGCGCCGCGCGCATTGTTCGAGGCGCTGCCCAAGCTCGCCGCCTTCGTGCGCTGCGCGGTGGATATCCGCACCGTCGATGTCGATGCCGCCAGCGAAATGGGCGTGCTCGTCACGCAGGCGAGCGCGGGCTTCGTGCCGTCCGTATCCGAATGGGTGATCGGCGCGATGCTCGATCTCGCGCGCGGCACGACCGCGTATGCCGAGGGGTATCACCGCCACGAAGCGCCCGTGCCGAAGATGGGCCGCGAGTTGCGCGGCAGCACGTTCGGCGTGATCGGCTACGGGCAGATTGCGCGTTATCTGTGCGATCTCGCGCTGGCGTTCGGCATGCGCGTGCTCGTGTCCGATCCGTACGCGACAGTCGACGATGCCCGCGTGCATCACGTGCGCTTCGACGACTTGCTCGCGCAGTCCGACTTCGTCGTGTGTCTCGCGCCCGCCAATGCGCAGACCGCGAATCTCATGAACGCGCAAAGCTTCGCCGCGATGAAACCCGGCGCGTACTTCATCAACGCCGCGCGAGGCGAACTCGTCGACGATGACGCGTTGCTCGCCGCTTTGGAGCGTGGTCATCTGGCGGGCTGCGCGCTCGATGTGGGCCGCGCCGCCGATCAGATGCCCGCGCCGAAGCTCGCCGCGCATCCGCGCGTGATCGCCGCGCCGCATATCGGCGGACTGACGCCGGGCGCGATCGAGCATCAGTCGATGGAAACGGTCGCGCAGACCGAAGCGCTGTTTCAGGGCCGCGTGCCGGCCGGCGCGGTGAATGCGGCGCATGCGTTTCGCCTTTCGGGTTTCGACTTGCAGGCGGCCGCGCGATGAACATCGAAGGCGCCTGCGATTGCCACATTCACGTGTACGAGAAGGGTTATCCGCTGGCCGCGAGCGCGACGTTCACGCCGCCGCCCGCGCCTGCCTCTGCCTATCGGGACGTGCAGCGCGCGCTGGGCTTCTCGCGCGCGATCGTCGTGCAGCCGACGGGATACGGTTTCGATAACCGCTGCACGCTCGCGGCCATCGCGCAGTTCGGCGACGGCGCGCGCGGCATCGCGGTCGTGCCGCCCGACGTCGGCGATGACGAACTCCAGCGTCTGCACGATGCGGGCATACGCGGCGTGCGATTCATGATGCTTCCGGGCGGCGTGCTGCCGTGGGATGCGCTCGTGGACATGTCGGCGCGCATCGCGCCGCTCGGCTGGAATGTGAATCTTCAGCTCGACGGCCACACGCTGCCGCAGCACGAAGCGATGCTCGCGCGCTTGCCGTCGAAGCTCGTGATCGATCATCTCGGCAAGTTTCTCGCGCCGGTCACGCCGGAAAGCGCCGGGTTCGCGTCGTTGTGCCGTCTGCTCGACGGGCCGCGTTGCTGGATCAAGCTGTCCGCGCCGTATGAAAGTTCGCGCGACGGCGCGCCCGGTTTCGATGACGTGTCGTGGCTCGTTCGCACGATTTCGACGCGATTTCCCGAGCGCGGCGTGTGGGCATCGAACTGGCCGCACCCCAACGTCAAGCCTGTTCCCGACGACGCGCGCATGCTCGACTGGGCGATGCGGCTCGTGGAAACGGACGAGACTCGCCGCAAGATACTCGTCGATAATCCAGCGGCGTTGTACGGCTTCTGATCGAATTTCTTTACTTGACCTTCGCCGCGGCCGCGAGCTTGCGCACACCCTCTTTCGCGTCCTCGTTCGAGTTCATGAAATTCGTCACGACATCGGTGATTGCGCCGGCCGTCACCGGGGATTGAAGTTCACCGAAGGCCAGTGAAGGAAAGAACCCGCCCGACTTGATCGTCGCCTGTTCGTCCGCACGCGATTTCTTCGCGCAGCTATCGAACTTGTCCATCGGCACATCGAGCCTGACGGGTATCGAACCCTTGTTGAGACTGAACTGCTCCTGAAACTCGGGGGACATGATCGTCTTGGCCATCGCGAGCTGTCCCGGTGTCGCGTCCTTCTTGCCGTTCTGCTGAAAGAACACGAATGCATCCGCCGTGTACGTGTAGGCGTTCGATGTGCCCGGCGCGGGCGCGCAGATGAAATCGACATCGGCCTTCTTGTTCGCGTTGGCGAACTCTCCTTTTGCCCAGTCGCCCATGAACTGCATGCCGCCCGTTCCGGAGATCACCATCGCGGTGGCGAGATTCCAGTCGCGGCCGTGATAGGCCTTATCGAAGTAAGTCCGGATCTTCTGCACGGTTTCGAACACCTGCACCATCTGCGGCGACGTCAGCGTTTTCTGATCGAGATCGACGAGCGCCTTGCGATAAAAGTCCGTGCCCTGCGACAACACGACCGTCTCCCATATCGTCATGTCCTGCCAGGGCTGACCGCCGTGCGCGACAGGCGTGATGTCCGCCGCGCGGAACTTGTCGGCGAGCGCGAAGAACTCCGGCCATGTCGTGGGCGGCGCACCGCCCACCTTGTCGAGGTCCGCCTTGTTGATCCATAGCCAGTTGATCCGATGCACCGAAAAAGGCGCCGCCACATAATGCCCGCCCGCCTTCACGTCTTTATCGATCTGCGCGGGCGTATGGCTTTTCCAGTCCGATGCCGCCTGATCGATCGTGACCAGCACGCCCTGGTCGGCCCAGTCCTGAATCAGCGGCCCCTTGATCTGCGCAGCCGATGGCGCGTTGCCCGAAATCACCTGCGTCTTGAGCGCCGTCATGGCCGCCGTGCCCGAGCCGCCCGCGACAGCGAAGTCCTTCCACTCGTAGCCCTGTTTGCTCATGTCGTCCTTGAGCACGCGGATGGCTTTCGATTCGCCGCCGGACGTCCACCAGTGCAGGACCGAAATCTGTTCGGCGGCGAGTGCCGCATGCGTACCGGCGATGACGAGCGCGACGGCCGCTGCCGCCGACGTCAGTGAGTATTTCATTGCAGTCTCCGATTTTGTCTTTATGAGTGATGCGACGCGTTCTTTGCCGGCTACAGGTCGAGCCCGAGTTGCGCACGTCCGAGCGGCGACAGATCGTCGACAGTCGCGCGGCCCGTGAAATCGGTTTCGAAATGATCGGCCGGGAAGTCGGGCGGACTTTCGCCTTTTAGGAAACTCGGCGACTGCCGTTTGAGATAGGCATCGTTCTTGGCGCATGCGGGCGCGGAAGCGATATACATCACGTTGCTGTAGCCCGCGCCCTTGTGCTCGTCTTCGACCGCGTGGATGACGTCGCTGTGCCAGAACACCGTATCGCCCGCTTCCATCTTCGGGATGGACGACAGCGCTTCGAACAGCGGCGCGTGAAATTCCGGCTTGATCGAGAGCGCGCGTCCCGGCATCGCGCCGCACAGATCGTCGTCGGCGACATCGTCCTGAAGGGCGCGCAGGAGGATATACACCATCGCGTTGGCGATGGGCACGAGTTGCAGCGTGCCGTCGCCGGGGCCTTGCGGCGTCAATGCGGTCCAGCCCTGGAACGTGCGGAACATCGAGCAGACGGCAGGCGATGCGATCTCTTCGACATCGGGGCGGAAGGCGGCATCGAACGGATCGTAATCGCGCCAGTTGCCCGCGAATACATGTCGATACACCTTGCGGAAATTGCCTTCGATCCAGCGTTCGACCGAGCCGCCATCGCAATGCGCCGACAGGCCGAGCGACGCCGAGCCGGGCGGCCTGCGGCGCAGACGGTCGGCATAAACGGGCACGCGTTCCGGATCGAAGTGAACGCGTCCTTCGCTTTCGTTGCGCCAGAGCTTGTTGAGAAAGACACGCGCGGCCGTGAGCGACGCCGACTGACGCGCCAGCACTTGCGGCTTTGACCAGTACACGCCGTAAATCTGCGGCTTGCTCGATGCCAGTTGCCCGAAGTATTTGTCTTCCGCGCGGTTCTCGAGGCGCTTGTCGAGATAGTTAAGCTCGACGTACCGCGCGATATCGTCGTCCCAGCTTTGCACCTGCTCGCGAGGAAAGACACTGCGGATCACGCATGCGCCGCGCGATTTGACGAGCGCGATTTGATCGGCGCTCACACTTTGTCCGGCGATGTCGGAGAACTGAATCTCGGGAATGACGTTCTCTCCGCGATCGCGTTGCGCGGCGATTCGCTTCGCTTCTTCACCGATCGATGCTTCGACTTCGGCGAAGACTTCCCGGTAGTTCGGCAGCGCCGCGCGCAGTTCCTTTTTCGCCTGCCGGATCGCGCTCGACAAGTCATCGATTTTCAGCGCCATGATCGTCTCCACGTAAATTTCTGTGCGAAAAGCATATGACGCCGACGCAGGCGCGGGTGATACTATTCAGGCAATTCATTCGCACTTTCGGCCATGAAACCAGCGTACGAACATGTCGAGTTCGGCGAGGATTGTTCGGTGCGGGTTTACCATCGGCGGCTTGCGCGCATTCCGTTCGAATGGCATCACCACCCGGAATACGAGCTGACGCTGACGATGAATAGCCAGGGCAAGCGCTATATCGGCGACTCGGTCAACGACTATCAGGCCGAGGATCTCGTGCTCGTGCCGCCCGATTTGCCGCATACGTGGTCATCGAACCGGTCGATCGATTCCGGCTTGCCGCAGGTCGCCATCGTCATCTGGTTCGACGGCGAATGGGCGCGACGCATGGCGGATTGCTGCCGTGAATACGAGCCGCTTCGCAAGCTCTTGCGCCGAGCGGCGTGCGGACTGGCTTTCGAGCCGGCTGTAGGGGAATGGATGCGCGGCCGCCTCGGGCCGCTGCTCTCGAACGCGCCACGCGAACGCCTGAGCGCGGCGCTCGATATTCTGTGCACGCTCGGCGAAGCGCCCGGCCATCCGCTCGCTTCGCCGAGCGCGTTCAATCAGACGAGCGCGGGACCATCCGGCCACGAACCGGAAAGGATCAACCGCGTTCTTTCGATGATCGATGCCCGCTTCGCCGAACCGTTGCGGCTTGCGGAACTCTGCGCGGCGGCCAGCCTGTCGGAACGCACGCTGACGCGCTATTTTGTGCAGCATATCGGCGAGAGCGTCGGACGGTATATCGCGCGGGTTCGCATCGGCCATGCGTGCCGGATGCTGGGCGACACGTCCTTGCCCATTTCCGTCATCGCGGCCCGCTCGGGCTTTGCGAATGTCGCCAATTTCAATCGGCAGTTCAAGGCCGCGAAGCAGACGACGCCGGTTGAGTATCGGCGTCGGTTTCTGGCTGCGGGCATCGCGGAGAAGGACACGGCGACCAGCCTGACCGAACGGTCTCCGTCGCTGCAACGGAAAACGAAAGCCGCGCGGCGGCGAAACGGCGAAGCGGTCGACGCCTAGCCGGTGTCAGCCATGTCGGCTGCAAACGAGCGTCTATGCACTCTGCGCGATGTAACTGATCTCGCGCTTCGCAGGCGTAAGCACGCGGACGGGCGTACCGCCTATCCAGGCTCGAATGTTTTCAACCGACTCGCCATAGTAGATGCGATAAGACTCATCGGTGACATAACCGATATGCGACGTCGCTATCACGTTGTCCAGAGAGCGGAACGGGTGCGTTGCCGGCAAGGGCTCCTGATCGAAAACGTCGAGCGCCGCGCCCGCGATGCGTTTCTCTCGCAAGGCATCGATCAGGGCTTGCTCGTTGACGATCGGTCCGCGCGCGGTGTTCACCAGCAAGGCGTGCGGTTGCATCGTGGCCAGTTCGGCTGCGCCGACCAGATCCCTAGTTCGGTCCGATAGCCGTACATGAACCGAGAGGATATCGCTGGAGGCGAACAGCTCCTCCTTCGGCACGTAAAGCGCGCCATGCTTCGCGGCCGACTCCCGGGTCATGTTCTGGCTCCAGGCGATCGTGCGCATCCCGAAAGCCTGCGCCACCCGCGCGGTCGCGCCGCCGGTGTAGCCGAGGCCCAGAAGTCCGATCGTCTTGCCATGCAGGTCGCCGCCCACCGATACTTGCCAGCCTCCGTTGCGGAACGAAGCGACTTCGCTCGGGATGTGCCGCGTCGCCGCGAGGATAAGCGCCCAGGCGAGTTCCGCCGCGGCCGTTGGCGACGACGCGGTTCCGCAAACCGTGATGCCGAGTTCATGCGCGGCTTCGATATCGATGGCTGCGTTCCACGGCCCCGTGCTCGCGAGCAACTTCAGATTCGGCAACCTGGACAGGATGCGTTGCGTGAACCAGGTGCGCTCGCGCATCACGCACAGGATGTCGTAGGGTTGCAGACGCTCGACCAGATCGTCCTCGTCACTGATCGTGTTCGTGAAGACGGTGATGTTGGCGTGTTCGCGCAAGCTGTCCCAGTCTCCGAATCGAAGCGCGGTGTTCTGGAAATCATCGAGAATGGCAATGTTGTGCATATGTCTCAGTCTGTTCCTGTCGAATCGATTTCGGCCGATACGTCCGTCGCTCTGTGCATCGGTCCTCACGTTGCAGATCATGCCTGCGCTTTGCCCCGGCCTCTGAAGCCGAGCAACATGACGAGAATGCCCGCCACGAGTATTGCCGTCATCACGTAAAGGCCGCTGACGAGCGTTCCCGTCGCGGTCTTGAGCCATCCGATGACGAACGGACTGCAAAAACCACTCAGCAAGCCGATGCAATTGACGAAAGCGATGCTTGTCGCTGCTGCCGGCGAGCCATTCAGATAGTCCGCCGCGAGCGACCAGATGAGCACGTTCGTGGCGAAGATACCGACGCAGGCAACCGTCAACAACCCGACGGTCAGTGCGGCAGAATTCGTCGGATGCGACACGAGCAATAACGCGACGGCGCCAATGAATCCCGCGATGGCCGCATGCCACCGGCGTTCCAGCATTCGATCCGAGCTTCGGCTTATCGCGACCATGCCGATCGCGCCCATGCCGTAAGGTATGACGGAAAGCCATCCGAGCAGGGAAAGGTTCGAAATGCCCGCGTCTTTCATGACGGTCGGGAGCCAGAACGTCACCGAATAGGTTCCGCAGACAAAGGCGAAATCGATGAACGCCAGCATATAAACTTTCGGATCCGAAAGCGCCTCGGCGAGCTTCGCATGACCATGCTGCCCGGCACTGCGCTTTCGCTCCATCTCCACTTCGAAGCCCTGACGAAGCACGCTCTTCTCCGCTTCGGTGAGCCATCTTGCCTTGTCGATGTTGTCGTCCAGCAGGAACAGCGTGACGAGACCCAGCACGACCGCCGGCAACGCCTCGACGATGTAGAGCCATTGCCATCCGGCGAGGTTGGCGACGTGCGCAAGACTCGTCATCGCCCATCCCGACACCGGTCCGCCGACGAGCCCCGCGACCGGAAAGCCGACCATGAAGCACGCGATGATCACGCCGCGCCTTCTCTCCGGAAACCATGAACTCAGGTAGAAGATCACGCCTGGGAAGAAGCCCGCTTCGAAGACGCCCAGGAGCAGACGCACGGCATAGAACTGAGGGACGTTCGTCACGAATGCGGAGCACGCTCCGACGATGCCCCAGCAGATCATGATGCGCGCGATGGTCTTCTTCGCGCCCATGCGCCTGAGCAGCATTGCGCTCGGCACTTCCAGCAGGCAGTACGAGAGAAAGAAGATGCCGGCGCCCAGACCATAGACGCTATCGCTGAAGCCGAGCGCGTCCTGCATCTGCAGCTTCGCAAAGCCGACATTGATGCGATCCAGGAACGCGACGACGTAACACACGAAGAGCAGCGGCACGATGCGAAGCGTGACTCGCAGATAGAGCGCGCGTTCACGCGCGCTTGCGCTCGAGCCGGACTCGAGAGAATCGGCTGATGTCGGATCGGACTCTAGAACGGACTGGTTCACTCGCTGTCTCCATGTCTTGCGGCTTGGGCTAATGTGATCGGCTCGAGAATCCGGCAATCAGGTCAGTCTAAGAAACATCGATGCGCGAAGATAATGAAAAGTACCGATCAGGTGAGACGCCCGGGTTATATCGGTGATAACCAGTAACCGGCTATGCTCGAAGCACCCGTCGATCGGTTGCGTAGCGGCTCTATCTCTGCGACGATTCACCGTGCCTTCATGCACGCATGCATCGATCAGGAGACCGGCTTGAACGACACCCCACGGAACGACTCGCCCGATACCCCGCTTCGCTTCAACTTCGTACTGGTCCACGGCGCCTGGCACGGCGGCTGGGTCTGGCGATCCGTCATGGACGAACTCACCGGGCGCGGCCATCGCGTAATGGCGCCGACGATGACCGGACTCGGCGAGCGCCATCACTTGATCGCGTCGGCAACGTCGCTCGATGTGAACATCGCCGATATCGTCAACGTCATCGAAGCAGAGGAACTGAACGATGTCGTGCTCGTGGGTCATAGCTATGGCGGTCTCGTTGCATCGGGCGTCGCCGATCGTATTCCCCACGCGCTGCGCACCATCCTGTTCCTCGACAGCCTGCTCGTGGAAAGCGGACAGTGCGCGTTCGATGTCCTGCCCGCAAGCGTGGTCGACGAGCGTCGTGAGTCGGTGAGGGCAAGCGGCCAGTCACTCGGCATGCCGGTCAGCGGATTGAAGGGCACCGGCATTCCGGACGATCATCCGCTTGCCGGCTGGGTTCTCCGGCGGCTCACGCCGCATCCGCTGGCGACCTATACCACGCCGCTTCTGCTCGAACATCCGCCCGGCAATGCACTGCCTTGCACCTACGTGCATTGCGCGAATCCTTCGTACGACACGCTGGCGCACGTGCGCGAACACGTTCGGTCGCGACAGCCGGACTGGGGCTGGGAGAGCATCGACACAGGCCACGATGCGATGGTACTCGCGCCCGTCCTGCTGGCCGATCTGCTCGAACGGCTCGCGGCGGGGTCCTAGGCCTTCGAGCTAATTCACGCGGCGATCGCCTGCCGATGCACGAAGGTCTTCGGCAATCCCGCGCGAGCGATCGCGCCCGTGAACGGCTCGCCCGGCAGCCATGCGGCGATCGTCTCGCGAATCGCCAGCAGTTCGTCTATATCGATGCCCGTGCGCAGGCCTTGCGCTTCGAGCATGAACACCGTGTCCTCGGTGTTGATGTTGCCCGTTGCATTGGGCGCGAACGGACAGCCGCCCAGACCGCCGAGCGACGCATCGAACGCACGCACGCCCGCATCGAGCGCGGCCATGACGTTGGCGAGGCCCAGACCGCGCGTGTCGTGAAAATGACAGGCGACGGGCACCTGCCCCGCAAGCGCCAGCACCTGCCGCATGAGCGCACGCACCTGCGCGGGATTCGCATAGCCGACCGTGTCGGCGATGGTGATCTCCTGCGCGCCGGCTTCGATGAGCGTTTCGACGAGTCCCAACACGATGCTTTCGTCCACCTTGCCCGCGATCGTGCAGCCGAACGCTGTCGCCACGCCCGCGCCGAGCACGATATCGCGGCTAAGCTCGTCGCGCGCCGCCGCGATGCGCACGAAGTCGTCCACCGACTCCGCCGTGCTGCGCCGCACGTTCTTCAGATTGTGCTCGTTGCTCGCGGACAGCACGTAATGCACCTTGGCGAGGCCCACGTCGAATGCGCGCTGCGCGCCCTTCAGGTTCGGCACCAGCGCGGCGGCATGAAGGCCGTCGATGGCAAGCGCGCCTGCCGCGACCTCGACCGCGTCCGCGAACTGCGGCACGACTTTCGGCGGCACGAAGGACGTCACTTCGATATCGGTCACGCCCGCATCGACGAGACGCGCGCACCATTCGAGCTTCTGCTCGCTCGTGAGGATGGTGCGCACCATCTGCAAGCCGTCGCGCAAGCCGACTTCGCGAATCTGCACTTCTCTATCGTTCATGTGAGCTCCTGTTCAGATCGTCGCATCGGCGACCGCATCGCTGCTTTCATCGGTATGTCCGGCGGTAGCCGCGGCGGTCGATGTCGCAGGCGCGAGCACCACGGCGGCGATGGCGCCGAGCACCATCAGCAGCGCGATCGCGCCGAGACCGCCCGCCATGCTGTTGGTCATGGTCTTGATCGAGCCGATGATCATCGGACTGACGAAGCCGCCGAGCAGGCCCACGCAATTGATCACCGCGACGCCGCCCGCCGCGCCGCTGCCGCGAATGTAGTCGGTCGAGATCGCCCAAATCAGCGGATTGGGCGCGAGGATGCCCGCCGTCGCCACCGACAGCGCCGCCAGCGACAGCGCGAGGTTGCCCGTCGTGAACGCCGCGACGACGAGGCCTGCCGCGCCGAACACCATCGCGATGGCGCAATGCCAGCGCCGCTCCATGGTGCGGTCGGAATGACGGTTCAGCATGATGAGCGCGATCCAGCTCACGAAATACGGGATCGCCGAATAGCAGCCGATCTGCAACGCGCTCGACACGCCCGCGCTCTTGATGAGCGTCGGCAGCCAGAAGCCGATCGCGAATACGCCTGCGATCTGCGTGAACCATACGAAGCCCATCACGTAGACGCGAAAGTCCCGAAGCGCGCGGCCGAAGGTGTGCTCCGTGTGGGTCGTCGAAACGCTCGAACTCCGGCGAATATCGTGAAGCACGACGGCCTTCTCGCGCTCGGTGAGCCACTTCGCCTGCTGCGGGCCGTCATCGAGAAAGAAGAATGCGATCACGCCGAGCACGCTCGCCGGCAAGCCCTGCACGATGAACATCCACTGCCAGCCATGCAGGCCGAAGTAGCCGTTGAAGTAGGTCATCAGCGCACCCGACAGCGGCCCGCCGAAGAGACCCGCGATGCCGGTCGCGCAGGTGAAGATGGCGATCACCTTGGCGCGCCGCTCGACCGGATACCAGCGCGTGAGATAGAAAATCACGCCGGGATAAAGCCCCGCCTCCGCAAGCCCGAGAAAGAAGCGCACGGTGTAGAGATGCGAAGGCAGCGTGACGAACGCCGTGCCCGCCGCGATCAAGCCCCACAGGATCATGATGCGCGAGAACGTGCGCTTCACGCCGATGCGCGCGAGCAGCAGATTGCTGGGCACTTCCATCAGCACGTAGCCGAGAAAGAAGATGCCCGCGCCGATGCTGTAGGTGAGATCGCTGAAGCCCACGTCGTGCTTCATGTCGAGCTGCGCGATGCCGATATTGATGCGATCGAGAAACGCGAACACGTAGCACAGGAACAGGAACGGTATGAGCCTGCGCGTGATCTTGCCGTAGGTCGCTTCGGCGTCCGGCCTGTCGAAGCTGCCGATGTCGGGTGTCATGTCTGTCTCCTCCGGTGAATCCGGGTTTCGGGTCGGCCGTGCCGTTATGGTCTAGCGGCCTTTGAATCGGGGTGAGCGTTTCTCGTTGTAGGCGCTGATGCCTTCGAGACGATCCTCGGTCGGAATCAGCCGGTTGTACGCTTCGATTTCCAGATACAGCCCGGTGCGCAGGTCGCCCTGCATGCCGAGGTCGATCGCCTTCTTCGCCTGCGCGACCGACAGCGGCGCGCTCGTGCAGATGTCGCGCGCCGCGTCGATGGCATCGGCCAGCACACGCCCCGGTTCGCACAGCCGGTTGACGACGCCCCACGCGAGCGCTTCCTGCGCCGTGAACTTCGCGCCGCGCAGGATCAGCTCCTTCGCCCGCCGCGCGCCGATGGTCCGCGGCAATTGCTGAGTGCCGCCGCCGCCCGGCATGATGCCGCGCTTCACTTCCGTGAAGCCGAACACCGCGTTCGCCGTTGCATAGGCGAAGTCGCAGGCGAGCAGCAGTTCCAGCCCGCCCGCGACCGCCGATCCGTTGGCCGCGCAGATGATCGGCACCGGGCAATAAGTGATCGCGCGGTTCATGCGCTCGAACAGATAGTGCTGCACGCCGAATTGCTCGTCGGTCATGCCTTCGCGTTGTTTGAGGTCCGCGCCGCCGCAGAACGCGCGCTCGCCCGCGCCCGTGAGGATCACGCAGCGATACAGCGCCGGGTTCGCTTCGAGCGCGCCGAATACGCGGATGATTTCCTCGCCCATCGTCGTGCTGATCGCATTCGAGACTTCCGGACGGTTCAGTTTGACGATGAGGATCTGTTCGTCGATTTCTTCGAGCGTCAGCGCGTCGAGTGCGCCAGCCAGTTGCGATGCAAGTTTCAAGATGTCTCCAGTGGCGTCTTCGCCAGCAGATGATTGTGTTCGCCGAGCTTCGGCGTGACGCCCGTGTGCGCGGGCCGCGCGCCGCCGAACGAGATCGGCACGCCGACGATCGTCGCCGCGCCGTCGTCGGTGGTGCGCAGCAGGTCGAGCGCCTTGGTCTGCTCGTGCTGCACCACCTGATCGATGGTCTGGATCGGCCCGCACGGAATGCCGGCTTTGTCGAGCGCATCGAGCCAGTGCGCGGCGCCGCGCTTGGCGAATTCGACATGCAGCAGATCGATCAGCTCGACCCGGTTGCTCACGCGCGCGCCGTTGGTGACGAAGCGCGCGTCGTCGGCGATCGCGGGAATCGCGAGCACGTCGCACAGGCGGCGGAACAGGCGGTCGTTGCCCGCGGCGACCATGATGGTGCCGTCCGCGCATTCGAAGGCCTGATGCGGCACGATCGCGGCCGTCCCCGAACCCCAGCGTCCGGGCAACACACCCGAGGCGAGATAGTCGGCGATCTGGATGCCCGCCCAACTGATCGCGGTCTCGTACAGCGACACCGACACGACTTCGCCCGCGCCCGTCGCCTGGCGTCTGAAGAGCGCGGCGAGCACGCCGATGGCGGCCCAAAGCCCCGTGCCCATGTCGTTCACCGACACCGGGATGCGCGACAGCGGTTCGCCCGGCTGTCCGAGAAAGCTCATCAGACCGGACAACGCCTGCACGAGCGGATCGTAGCCGGGTTTGTCGCGCAGCGGCCCGGCCGTGCCGAACGCGCCGAGGTTGCAATAAATGAGCGACGGCTTCATGCGCACCATCTGTTCGCCGCCGAGACCGTACTTCTCCGTGCCGCCCGCCTTCAGGTTCTGCAGCACGACATCGGCGCGGCGCGCGATCAGTTCGCGCAACGCCTGCGCTTCATCCGGATTCGACAGCGACATCGCGATGCTCTGCTTGCCGTGGTTCACCGCATGAAACAGCGCGGCCGCGCCATCGACGAAGGGCGGGCCCCAGTCGCGCGCGTAGTCGCCGTGCTCCGCGCTCTCGATCTTGATGACCTCCGCGCCCAGCGAACCGAGGATCATGCCCGCGTACGGCGCGGCGAGGCTATGGCCGATCTCGATCACGCACACGCCCGCGAGCGGCAGTGTCCGGTTCATGGTTTCGTGCGTGCTCATGGCGCCGCCACTTCCAACGGCGCGTCGGCCGCCTGCTCCGGCGCCGCATGGTGACGCTGCCCGTAGAGTTGCGCCGCCGCGTCCGCGCTGATGTAGCCATCGGCGACATCGGCGTCGATACGCGTCTGCTCGCGTTCGCCCGGATCGCCGTAGCCGCCGCTGCCCGCGGGCTGCACCGTCACGCGATCGCCGCGATACACGACCGTCTGCCCGCCCTTCGCCGCGACCTTGTGCTCGCTGCCGTCCGCGCGCTCGACTACGCACTGAAAACGCGTGCCGGGCTGGCCGCCGAAGTGGCCTTCGGGCGCCGAACGTCCGCGCTCGCCGGAAACGGTGAAGGTGGCTTCGTCGTACTCGACGCGATACACGCGCCGCGAGGTCAGCCCGCCACGCCGGCGGCCCGCGCCGCCGCTGTCGGTGACGAGCGACCATTCCTCGACCAGAAGCGGCGAAGTCGCTTCGATCATCTCGACCGACTGGCTGCCCGCGTTGCCCACATAGACGCGCACGCCGCTCACGCCGTCCTTGCCCGCGCGCGCGCCCATGCCGCCCGCGTGGACGTCGTGCATGGTGACGAATTCCTGGCCGGTGCGAGCGACGCGCGCCTCATCGGTATCGCGTCCGCTGAAAATCCCCGCGCACGACGCGCAGTTGCTTTGTCCCGTGATGCGCTCCGGCACCGCGGGCGCAAGCGCCTTGAGCAGCAGGTCGATCACGCGCGGCGAGGTTTCCGTGTTGCCCGACACGACCGATGCGGGATAGCGGCAGTTCAGCACGCTGCCCTCGGGCGCGATGATCGTCACCGGCCGATAGCAGCCCTGGTTGATCGGGATGCCGGGATCGGTCAGCGCCTTCACGGTGAACCACGTGCTGTTGCACGTGACCGACAGCGGGCAGTTGATGCCGCCGCGCGCCTGCGGGCCGGTGCCGGTGTAATCGAAAGTGATCTGGTCGCCGGTCTTGGTGATCTTCACCTTGAGCAGCGGGCGCTCCTGTTTCCAGCCCGGCGCTTCGATCGGATCGAGATACTCCTGCGCTTCATAGACGCCATCGGGAATGCGCGCGATCTCCGCGCGGATCAGCTTTTCCGAGTGATCGAGGCTCTGGCTCATCACGTCGCGCAGCGCATCGGCGCCGTACTTCGCCACCAGTTCGCCGATACGGCGGTCGCCCACGAAGGTGCCCGCATATTGCGCCTGAATGTCGAGCAGCAGTTCGTGCGCGTTGCGGCTGTTTCTCGTGAGCAGGTTGAGCATGTCCTGCACCGGCTCGTCGTTGCGATAGAGAAACACCGGCGGAATGCGGATGCCTTCGGCGAACACGTCCCAGGTCGTGACGGTATAGCTGCCCGGCGACTGCCCGCCGATATCGGTCCAGTGGCCGCGCGTCATCACGAACGCGACGATCCTGCCGCCGGCGAACACGGGCCGCGTGAACTGCACGTCCGGCTGATGATTGCCGCCGCCCACGTAGGCGTCGTTGCTGACGATGACGTCGCCGGGGCGCAGGTTCTCGCGCCCGACCGCTTCGACCGACACGCGCGTCGAGATGACGGCTGAGCCGAGCATCGTCGGAATGTCGTTGCCTTGCGCGACGAGTTGCATGTCGGCGTCGAAGATGGCGGCCGACGAATCGCCGCTCGCGTGCATGAGCGGGCTGCCGGCGGTGCGCATCATCGCGATCTTCATTTCACGCGCGACCGCGAAGAGACTGCTGCGGATGATTTCGTAAGTAACGATGTCCATGGATTCAGGCTGCCAGTTCGATGACGAGATTGAGATCGGGATCGACGCGCGCGACGTGCGACGCCTTCAGCACCGCGCAACTGCTGTGCTCCTCGATGACCGCCGGCCCTTCGATGATCGCGCCGACCGGAATCTGCGTGCGCGCGAACACCGGCAACGTGCGCACGCCGCCATCGAAATACACCTCGCGGGTGCGTACCGGCTTGGGCAGTTCGCCGCCATCGGCGCTCGCCACGCCGCCGCGCCAGCCGGTCGTCGTCACGAGTTGCAGGCGCACGTTGGCGACCACCACCGGCTTGTCCTTGCTGATGAAATTCCATTGCCGCAGATGCGCGTCTTCGAAGGCGCGCACGAGCGCCTCGCGGATGCCCTGCGCCTCGCCCTGCACTTCGACGGTGATGACGTCGGGCTGGCCCGCGTAGCGGCAATCGGCGAGGCGCACGGCTTTCACGCCCTGCGCTTCGACGCCGTGCCGCCGCAGCTCGTCCATGCCTTGCGCGGTCAGTTCGTCGAGCGCGGCGTGCAGGGTTGCGTCGTCGATTCTCGCGAGATCGCTTTCGAGCGGGCGCTGATAGTCGTATTGCTGGTCCGCGACCGTCATGCCGAACGCGCTGAAGAGACCCGGCAACGGTGGTATCACCACGCGGCGGATGCCCATTTCGTGCGCCAGATCGACCGCGTGCACCGGCCCCGCGCCGCCGTAGCAGATGTAGGAGAACTCGCGCGGATCGTAGCCGCGCTCGACCGTCATGATGCGGATGGCCTGCGCCATCAGCGCGTTGGCGACCGAGCGCACGACTTGCGCGGCTTCGGGCACGGAGACGCCGAGCGGCCTCGCGATGACTTCATCGACGACGCGCCACGCCGCCTGCGCATCGAGCTTGAATTCGCCGCCGAGAAAGCTGTCGGGATCGATATAGCCGAGCACCAGATTGCAGTCGGTGACGGTCGGACGCGTGCCGCCGCGTCCATAGCACGCGGGACCGGGGTCCGCGCCCGCGCTCTCCGGCCCGATGCGCACGCCGCCGCCCGCGTCGATCCACACGATCGAGCCGCCGCCCGCGCCGACCGAATCGATGTCGATGCTGGGCGAGCGCACGGTATAGGTATGCAGCAGGCTCTTGTTGCGCAGCTCGGGGCGGAAGTCGCGGATCAGCGAGACGTCGAAGGTCGTGCCGCCCATGTCGCCGAGGATCGCGTTCCTGAGTTCGCTCTTCTCGCAGTTGCGGATCGCCGCCGAGACGCCGCCCGCTGGCCCCGATTCGAGCAGCACGATGGGCTTGTCCGCGACCATCGCCGGACTCGCGAGACCGCCGTTCGACTGCATGAAGAGGAACTTGCCCGCGAAGCCGTGTTGCGCCAGCGCGCTGATGAGCCGGCCGATGTAGCGTCCGCACACCGGTCCGAGCATCGCGTTGATGACGGTCGAGCTTGCGCGCTCGTATTCCATCGATTCGGGATTCACTTCGTGCGATGCGCAGATGAAGTGGTCCGGCAACAGGCGGCGCAGCGTACCGACGGCTTCGCGTTCATGGCGCGGATTGACGTGCGCGTGCAGGAAGCACACGGCGACGGCTTCGATATCCGACGCCCGGATCTGATCGGCGAGCGCTTCGAGCTGCGCGTGATCGAGCGGCGTTTCGATGCTGCCGTCATGGCGCAGACGCTCGTTCACTTCGAGCCGCCAGCGGCGCTCGACGAGCGGACGCGGGTTGTCGAACAGCAGATCGTACAGATCGGCGCGATCGTGACGCGACACGCGCCTCAATTCGAGGATGTCGCGAAAGCCGCGCGTGGTGACGAGCGCGGTCTTTGCGCCGGTGCCTTCGACGACCATGTTGGTCGCCATCGTCGTGCCGTGGCCGAGGAACGAGACGTCCGCGCTGTCGGTGCCCGACAGTTCGAGAATCCTGCGGAAGCCTTCGATGGTGCCGATGACGCGATCCTTCGGCGTCGTCGGCACCTTGGTCGACCAGATGCGTCCAGTCTCATCGTCCACCATCACGACATCGGTGAAGGTGCCGCCGACATCGAGTCCGATTCTTTTCAATTTGCTTCTCTCCTGTGGATGCGTGATTTCTGGTTCGCTTGCTCATGCCGCGTGTGTTCCGGCATGATCGAGCCGCGCCGCCGGGCGCCGCGCCGTGACGAACATCGACCGGGCCAGTTTAAAGAGGCATCGACGCGGCCAGATAATGAAACCTTCCGATCAGGTGAGACGTTGGAGTTATATCGGTGATAACCAGTATCGATGCGATATTGAGGCGGCTGCGCGGCAATCATGTCGCGCTGTTGATCGCGCTGGACGACCACGGCTCGCTGCGCAAGGCGGCGCAGCAGGTGTCGCTCTCGCAGCCCGCGACGACCAAGTCGCTGCGCGAAATCGAGTCGATGTTCGGCACGGAGCTGTTCGCGCGTTCGCCGCGCGGCATCGTGCCGAACGAACTCGGGCGCTGCGTGATCCGGCATGCGCGCGCCGTGCGATCCGAGATCGGTGCGCTGCGCGACGAGCTTGCGGCCATCATGCGCGGCGGCGGCGGCATGCTCGCCATCGGCGCCGTGATGGGCTCGATGCCCGAATGGCTGGCGCCCATACTGCGCTCGTTGCGGGAAGTTCAGCCGGACGTGTCCGTCGAGGTCTGGGAGGACAACAGCGCGCGTTTGTTATCGATGCTCGATCAGCGTCTGCTGGATCTCGTGATCGGGCGGCCGAGCATCAGCGTGCATCCTGAAGCTTACGACTTCATTCCGCTCGAAGTGGAGGAAGTGTGTCTGGTCGTGGACGGCGCCGATCCGCTCGCGAGCGTGCAGCGTATGACGCTTGCGGAGCTTGCCGACAATCCCTGGATCGTGCCGCAGGCAGCCCTGCCGATGCGCTCCCTGCTCGAACAGCTTTTCGACGACGCCGAGGTCCCCTTTCCGCGTTACGCCATCGAAACGTCTTCGACGTTCGCCACGTTGTCGTTGCTGCGAGCCAGCGCGGGGACCGTCGCACTGATGCCGTTGAAAGTCGCCCAGTACTTTCAGGTGCACGGAATGATGGCGGTGTTGCCGATCCGCATCGAGCGGCGCGGCGCGCCCTATGGAATCGCGACGCGTCGCGGGGCCACGGCGACCGCTCCGGTACAGCGATTCATCGAGCTGTGCAAGCAAAAGCGGGACGAACAGCTTCGCTAGGGCGTGCATCCTCCGACAACGCGTCGTGAAGCGTTCGAAATACCGCGTCCACCATCGTCCTTATCTGTGACGAGCATGGACGTCGCCCTGACGCTCCGGCTCCGATGAATCCGGCTGGCCTTACAGCACCCGCATTGCCCCTCTACGACTTTCGATGTAGGTCGTCCGGCTGATTTCGCCCCCCTCCTCCTGCCACTAATTTGTAAGCGCCGACTCGCAGGAACGGCTGCAAAGCCGAAGCGCCTCGGGCCACTCGCTTGGCAGCGAACCGGTCTCCCCAGGAGGGGCCATGTTCAAGAAACTCGACTTCACGGCGATGCATACGGCGCGCCGCGCCCCGGTTCCACACGATGCGGTGCCGTCATGGACGCACTGACCCATCAGGACGCCGGCGCCTTCGCGCGGGAGGGTTATTCGCTCGCCGACCTCTGGCATCGCCGCGCAAGCCTCTCGGATATCGAGATCGGGCATATCTACCGGCTGGTGCTGTCGACGCTCCGGTCCTACTACCCGCCCGAACTGCGCGGCCTGCACGAGGACAAGGAAGAACTGATCTCGCAGTTCTTCTTCTCGCGCGTGTTGCGGCTCGACTCGGAGCAGCGCCCGTCGCACGCGTCGGCGGAGAGCGCGCCGTCCACCGCGTATGCGCTGTGCGCCTACTTTCGCCGCTTTCTGATCGATTGCCTGCGCAGCGCGAGCCTGCAGCGCAATCTGTCGCTGGAAGTCGACGGCGTGCAGGACGAAGTCGACTCCCGCGCACATGCACCCGACGATCCAGTCGAAGCCACGCTCGCCGACTTCGGGCTGAACGAGGCGCGCGTGCGGGCATTCGCACGGGTGTTCATCGCGATGTGCGACGCGCCGGACCGGCTCATCCTCGCGGGCAGCCTCGGCGCGAGCAGCGAACGCAAGGCCGGCCTCAAGGGCGTCGCCGAGCAATACGACGTGCCTTCGTATCACTATCGCGCGCGCAAGCTCGGCGTGACGATGAAAAAGGACGCGACGCCAGCGTGCTTCGCCGCGACGAAGATCGGCCGATGGATGGTGCAGACGCTCGGCATCGAGATCACGCCGGAGAATCGCGACGCAATCCTGATCGTGCTGAACCTGCTCGCGCTGGAAGCGCACGAATGAACGACGCGCGGCGATGCTTCGGGTCACGAAACGCCTATGCGCCGCGTTCCTTGTCGGCCTGCAGGCGGCCCGCGATGAGCTGCACCAGATACAGCGCGAATTCGGGCTCCTGATAGTAGAGCCGAATCGCGTCGGCGGCCGAAACGGTGCGCATTTCGCAGTCGGTCTTGCATATCACCGTGGACGTGCGCCGGCGCTCCGGCGAGAAGAGCCCGATCTCGCCGAGCACCGTGCCCGCGCCCAGTTCGATGCCGAGCTCCGAAAGCCGCACGACGCCCGTCTCGACGTAGAACATCTGGCCGCTCGGGTCGCCCTTGCGAAACAGCACTTCGCCGGCGCGAAACCGCTGGCTCTCCATCCTTCCGAGCAGCCGCGCGACCGGCAAGAGGCCGTTGACCGCATGATTGACCTGGGTATCGCGGATCTTTTCCATGCGCGCCGCGACCGCGCTCGCTTCGCCGCGGCTCGATACGTTCAGCGCCTTGAAGATCGTCGTCAGATGCGTCTTGACGGTAGCTTCGGCGCAATCGAGTTCGCGCGCGATCATCTTGTTGGAGCGTCCGCGCGCGAGAAGCGCGAGCACTTCGATCTGGCGCGGCGTCAGATGCAGGTCCGGGCCGGGCTCGGCCGCGGCGCGCGGCGCCGTCCTTTCCGATGACGTGGACGGCGCGTCGCGCCCCGCTACGAGAAGCGAACGTGGCAGCGACACGCCGCCCGCCAGCACGAGACTCAGCGCACCGGTAAGCAGCTCCGCCGACGCGGATTTCTCGACGCATCCCGCGACGCCCGCCGCGATCAGTTCATCGACAAGTTCGCGCTTCGCTCTGGCGAGCAGCACGATGACGGGCGTGGTGCGTGCATGGCCGCGCACGACATCGAGCGCCTCGCTCGACTCGCTCATGGAGTCGCCGTCCATCACGATGCAATCGGGCTTGCGGCCCTCCGGCCATTCGGCGCCGAGACGCTCGCATCCCTGCACGTCGGCATCCGGCACGAACGCGCGCAGGAGCGCCGCAACGCCGTCGCGAAGCAGTCCCGCCGGTCCGATGAGCAGTATGTACATGCGATGCATGCTATACCGACTCGCGCGGCCATGCCCGATATCTCTATGCGGTGGTGAGGGGCGTGGAATTCGCGCGCCGCGTGCGCCGCGAAATGAAGCCGGGCGACCCGGCCGCGGTCGTCGATTCGCGCTTACGCGTGTTCGGCACGACCGGCCTGAGAGTGGTGGACGCGTCCATTTTTCCGCGCATTCCGGGATTCTTCATCGTCACGCCCGTGTACATGATCAGCGAGAAAGCCAGCGACGTGATCCTCGAAAACGCGCGACGCGGATGATCGCGGCACACGCCCCACGCGTCTTCTCCCTGACGTGACCGATCGTTCGCTGCGAGCGCGATCGGTGCGTCGTCGGACCGGCAATCGGCACATTTGAAGCGTCCGCTTCATCGTCGTCTGTCGCGCCTGCGCAAATCATTTCGATACAGCCCACTTAGGGCTAATTAAAAGCGCGCATATCCACGATAATCTAATAGGCCAGAGGAACGCTGGCGTCATGTAGTCCTGCCGATTCGACCCGTCGCCGATGCACGCGCGAGTCGCAGCGTGCCGATGTTGCGCACGCACGTTGGCACAGAGGAGTCGCTCGATGGATCCGCTTTCGACATGGCTTGGCGAGCTTGGCCTCGAACGTTACGCGACGGTATTCGAGGCCAATGGCGTGGACCTGGAATCGCTGCCGCTCCTGACCGATCGCGATCTCGCCGAACTGGGCATGCTGCTCGGTCACCGCCGGCGTCTGCTCGATGCCTTGTCGCACCCTCAACCCCAGCGCGAAGCCGCGCGGCAGGCGCCGCTGCCCTCCCGTGGTCATCGTGCGCCGGGCGAGCGGCGTCAGCTCACGGTGCTTTTCTGCGATCTCGCCGGCTCGACCGAACTCGCGCAGCGTCTGGACGCCGAAGAACTGCACGAAGTGATGCGGATCTATCAGGAGACCTGCGCACGGGTCGTCACGCGTTACGAGGGACACGTCGCGCAATATCTCGGCGACGGCGTTCTCGTTTATTTCGGATTCCCGCAGGCGCGCGAAGATGCCGCCGAGCGCGCGGTGCGCGCCGCGCTCGAAATCGTCGCCGAAGTCGGGCGGCTTTCCGCCAGCGCGCCGCTGCGCGTGCATATCGGCGTCGCGACGGGTGCGGTCGTCGTCGGCGAGCTGGAAGGCCACGAATCCTCGCCTTTCGATACCGCCGTCGGCGCGACGCCGAACCTCGCCGCGCGCCTGTGCGCCCACGCCGGCCCCGACGAAATCGTGATCGCCCCGAGCACGCGTCGCCTGCTCGGCAGCACGTTCGAACTCGAAGAGCTCGGCGAGCACGAACTCAAGGGCATCAGCGTGCCCGTCAACCTGTCGCGCGTCGCGGGCCTCGCGTACCGCGAAAGCCGCTACAGCGCGTTCCGACCGATTCGTGCGACGCCGTTCGTCGGCCGCGAACACGAAGTCAATCTGCTCGTGTCGCGCTGGCGCACCGCGCGCGACGGCGAAGGCCAGGCCGTCTTGCTCATGGGGGAGCCTGGCATCGGCAAGAGCCGCATCGCCCATGTGCTGCGCGAACGGCTGAGCGGCGAGCAGCATCTGACCCTGCTCTACCAGTGCTCGCCGTTTCAGACCAGCTCGTCGTTTCACCCGATCATCGGGCATCTGTCGGAAACCAGCGGCTTCCAGCGCCAGGACTCGCCCGAAACGCGCCTCGACAAGCTGGAAGCGGCGCTGCGGCTCGAACCCGGCGAGCGCGCCGAGGTCGCGCCGCTGTTCGCCGCGCTGCTCTCGCTGCCGACCGACCGCTATCCGCCGCGCATGGATTCCCCGCAGCGGCTGCGCGAAGTGACCATCGAAGCGCTCGTCGAGCAGCCTATCCGGCTGTCGAGCGGTCAGCCGCTCCTGATCATTTTCGAGGATGCGCAGTGGGCCGACGCCGACACGCTCGAAACCATCGCGCGCTTCATCGAACGAATCCGCCACTGGCCGATCCTGATGCTGATCACCTGCCGCCCCGAGTTCACGCCCGCGTGGACCGCGCACGGCAACGTGACGCTCCTGCATTTGAATCGCCTCGCGAGGCGCCAGGGTGCGCAGATCGCGGCGGAGCTGACCGCCGTCAAGCCGCTTCCGCCCGACGTCCTGGAACAGATTCTCGAACGCGCCGACGGCGTGCCGCTCTTTGTCGAGGAACTGACGCAGACCGTGCTCGAAGCCGGGCTGCTGCGCGACGCCGGCGATCATTGGGAAACGAACGGGCCCGCCGCGCCGCTCGCGATTCCGTTCACGCTGCACGATTCGCTGATGGCGCGGCTCGATCACCTCGCGCCGGTCAAGACCATCGCGCAGATCGGCGCGTGCATCGGGCGCGAGTTCGATCACGCGCTTCTGGCCGCGATCGCGCCCGTCGACGATGCGCGGCTCGCCGAAGCGCTCGCGTCGCTCGAAGCGAGCGGGCTGGTCTTCCGGCGCGGAGGCGGCGACGATGCGATCTACCGTTTCAAGCACGCGCTCGTCGGCGATGTCGCCTATGACAGTCTCCTGAAGAGCCAGCGCGTGCGCATTCATGCGCGCATCGCGAAGGCGCTCGCGGACGTGTTCGCCGATCGCGTCAAGGTGAGTCCCGAACTGCTCGCGCTGCACCTGACGCGCGCGGGCCTGACCGACGAAGCGCTTGCACAATGGATCGCGGCCACGCGGGTCGCGATGGCGCGGTATCGTCATCGCGAGGCGCTCGCGCATGTCGATTCGGGGCTCGCGCTCGTCGCGCACTCGAATCCGGCCCGGCGCGCCGACTGCGAGGTCGCGCTACTGGTGATGGGCGCGGCATGCCATTGGGCGCTCAAGGGTTACGCGTGCGAGGAATGCGCCGCGCTGTGGACCCGCGCCGAAGCGCTGCTCGACGGCGTGACGCAGGAACGGCTGCGCGTGCTGGCGCTCGTCGGCATCAACAATTTCGCCTATGCCGCCGCGGATTCGCCCAAGTGCGTCGCGACCTCGGAACGGCTGATCGAGCTTGCTTCCGGTACGCAGGATACCGACAGCAAGATCGTGGCCTATGCAGCGGTCGGGCCGATCCTCTATCAGCAAGCCCAGTTCGAGCGCTGCGCGACGCTCCTGCAATATGTGATCGATACTTACGACCTCGCGCATTCCACCGGCTACGGGCGCTTCAACGACGCCAAGGTGACCGCGTGCTGCTGGCTCGGCTATTGCGAGCTGTCGGCGGGCCGCTTCGGCCGCGCCCGCTGGCTCGCGCGCATGGCGATCGATCACGCCGACGCGCTCGCTCAGCCGTTCGTGCTGTCGCAGGCGCTGGCCGTCGGGGCGCGGCCGTTCGTCGAGATCGGCGATATCGGCGCGGCGCGCGAGCTGTGCCGCCGCTGCATCGACCTGTGCGACACACAGCGTCTGCCGTTCTGGAAAGGCTGGGCGATGGTATATGAGGGCGTCGCGTCGGCGCGGGAAGGACAGCACGCGAACGCGCTTGCACGGCTGGAGGAAGCGGTCGAGCATCTCGCGGGCAACGGTGGGCGCAACGACCTCGCCTATGTGCACGCGTGGCGCGCGCAGGCGCTCACGCATCTCGGACGCCACGACGACGCGCGGCAGTGCATCGCCGCCGCGCGCGCCGATTGCCTGCGCACCGGCCAGCGGACCGGCCTCGTCGATCTCTCCTACGCGGCGGGCGTCGTCGAGAAAGCCGATCCGCGCGCCGAGCCGGGTCTCGCGCTCACGCTGCTGCGCGCAGCGGCTGCCGACGCACGGGCGCAGAACCTGCGGCTGCTCGAACTGCGCGCCAGCATCGAGATTGCGGGCGTGCTGCGCATCGAAGGACGCGGCAACGAAGCGAGCGAGTGTCTCGAAGCGCTCGTCGCCAGCTTCGCCGAAGAGCAGGACTGCGCGCTCGTCACAGAAGCGCGGCAGTTGCTGTCGACATGCGCGACGCCGGAGTAGACGTCGTCGCGCGCTATCGCGACGGCGGCGTGTTCTGCACGATTGCGTTCGCGGCCGGCAACGCCGTCGAGCACGGCAAGCTCTGCCCGACGAGCTTACGCGTGCGGTCGTCCATCACCTGCGAGACGATCACCTGCGCGCAGCCGAGGTTGTTGGGGTAGAAACGGCCTTTGTCGAAGCCTATCGGGGCGACTGCGTCGTTGACGTACAGAAAGAGCCGCCCGCCCGTCTTCGCGGTGATCTGCGACACGAGCACCTTGCGGCCGGCGGGCGTCGGATCGCCGCCCACGACGCACGCGGCCTGCTGCGCGCCGAGCGGTTCGAGATGTCCGCCGCCGACGTCGCACAGCGGCGGCTTCGAGCTCGCGGCAATCACGCCGCTAGCGCGATGATTGTTCGCATATCGATACGATGCGAACGGCGCTTCGGGTTCGAGCACATATTCGTCGTGCCCTTTCTCGCCGATCCGCGCGATCGGCTTGAACCAGTCTTCGAACCACCAGCGCTTGAGCCCGGCTGCGGCGAAGTGAGCGGCCGTGTCCGTCGGAAAACCGCCCACGTCCGCGCGCTCGCTCCGGTCGAGCCAGTCGCCGTCGGTCACGAGCCGGATTTCGTAGCGCGCGTCCTTGTCCAGCGTCACGCCCGAATCCCAGCACAGATCCTTCGTGTGGAACGCGACGCCCATCGGCTTCGCGGGATCGGCCGCCGTATCGCCGGCCTTCTGGATTGCGCAAACCTTGCCGACTGCGCTCAGCCCGTCGAACAACGCGCGGTTCGCCACGGCGATGCCGAGCAGCCCGACAAATGCCAGGCACAGGCCCGGCAGAATCACGCATTCGATCTTCTTGCAGACATACCCGAATGCGCCGTTGTCACGCAGCCTGCGCGCGAGGCTCAGCGCGAAACCACCTTTCATGGCCTGCGCAATCGCCGCGGGCGTGGCGTCGCGCTGGTTCACGGCCCTGTGGTTCCGGTCGAGCCGCCTCACGCGCGCTTGTCGCCACAACGCGAGGGCGCATAGCGCGACGGCGGCCCCCGTCAGCTCCCAGCTGGTGCGCTGGTTCTTCAGCGTGCCCCACGCGAAGGCCGCGAGCAGTGCGAACAACGCCGCGCCGGCCAGCGTCATGTTGCGGCTGCCCGCCTCGGACAGCCGGCGCCATTCGAGATAGGTGAGGCAAAGCTTCGGATGCCACGCGAGAAATGCGCGGTCATGCACGCGCTTTCTCAGCACGCCGCCGAACTGGAGCGAGCCCAGCCAGACGAGCAGCGTCAGCACGAAGACGCTCGAATGCGCGCCGAATGCGCTCGTCCACGGAGAACTCCACGACGGAAGCATGCCCTTGATGAAGGTCAGCGCCGTGTTGAACATGTCGTCTTCGAGTTGGGCGGGATTCGAAACGCTCAGCGCGCCGTTGTGCCACTTCTCCAGCCATTCGATGCCGATCGTGAACCAGGGAAAGAGGATCAGCAGCGCCGATAGGATGAGCGTCGCGAGATACGCGGCGCGGCGCCAGAACACCGTGTCCCAGGCGAGGCCCATCGCCGCGGTGTCACGCTCCTTCAGCGAGGCGAGAGCCTGACGGAGCGTCGCTTCGTTCTCCTTTAGCCTGGCGGCGGCTTCGCCCGTAGGCCGCGTCGCGGCCTGCGCCGGACGCAGCAATGGCGGCGCGGCGATGCCCGGATTCGCAGGAACCGCTTCGAGCGTGCCGTCCGGCATGAGCACCTGAAAGCTCTCGCGCAGCGCGACGGGCGCATAGCGGTCGGTGCCGAATGCGACGCGCACCGGCACGCTCCAGTGCACGATCGGCCAGAACGGTTTCCCATCCTTCGTCACGCAGGGCAACGCCAGCCTCGGCAGATAGGGATAACCGCCCGCGAGCCCCTTGCGCGAATCGTAGACGCGCGCGAAGGGCGACTGTGTCGCGACGATATCGGAGAGCGCCGCAGGCAGCACGCGAATTCCCACCGCGATCGCCTCGTTCAGGATCCAGTGCAGCGAGACGAGCGAAAGCTGATCTTCGGGATAGCCTCCGCCGACGTTGCAGTGCACGCCGGGAAACCATACCTGCGTGATGCGTCCCGGCTGGATGCCGCCGTGCGCGTCGCCGGTCTGCGGTTCGCCGGTTTCATCCCACGGCAGCGGATGGAAGGTCGAGCGCTCGTCGTCGAGCGACAGCGCGTGGCACGCGCGCTTCACATGCGGCGACAGCTTGAGATCGCCGAACATCATCGGCCAGATGGTCGCGTCGATTGCGCGCTTGAGCGGCAGGATCGGCACGCCGTACGCGGAGACCGTGTCCCACAGACCGAGGAATCGAATCGGTATCTGTTTCCGCTTCGCGACCTGCGCATAGAGCGGCCGCCGCCGCACCCGGTCCGATGCCCACAGCAAGCCGTCGCGCAGTGCGCGCAGTCCCCAGACCAGCGGACTCTTCGACGGAAAGCGCGCGGAACGGTAGTGACGATAAGCCCTGCGGGCATCGCGATCGAGATCTTCCTCGGAGGTCGGCTCGAGCAGACCTTCGGAGTCGATCAGGCCGACGAGCACGCGGATCGTGAAGGCGCCGCGGCTGAAGCCGAAGCCGCTGATGTCGTCGCCCGGCCGATAGTTGCGGCAGACGAACTTGTAGAGATCGATGACGTTGCGCTTGAGGCCCCAGCCGAACGCACCGCCGACGAGCGCGAGATACTTGTTGGCCGATGTGCCGACGCCGTCGTCGTAGAACGCGATCTGATCGCTCGCCGATTGATCGAGCGCCTGGAACATGCGCCACACGTTGGTCTTCTGCGCTTTGGCGGAGCTGTTTCCGGTGCCGTCCGAAAGTACCACGATACTGGTCATCGCCGAGCTCCCGTCGATTGGGCAGGCACACGTTTCACGGTGTCTCGCGCCGATTCACTATGTGACAGACGCAGCATGTCCTCCCGACAGACGTTAGGAATGCTACGCCATCCGTCCGTGCTATTTCGGGCGGATCATGCCGACAAGACGAAGCGCGCGTGCCCGGTTTGAAAAGCCGGGCTGCCTTTTCGCATCAGAACCGATAGCCGACGCGCAGCGAGAAAACGATGGGATCGAGCGTGAGCTTGGCCTCGGAGCGCCGGGTGACGGGCCCGAGAGGCGTCTGACTCGTGGTCGTGAAGTGACCGGTCGTATGCAGCGGAATGTAGGACAGCGACATCACGCCAAACCAGTGCTCGTTGACGGCGTAGTTGAAGCCGATGTTGAAGATGGGCGCCCAGGTGGAGTCCGCGTCGGCGGTAGTCGTGCCGCCGAGCGCACGCATTTCGAACGCCGTGTTGGTGATTTCCGCGTCGCTGAAGGAAGTGCGCGTGACGCCCACGCCGATATACGGCCTGAATTTCGCTTGCGGCTCGAAGAACACGTACTTGAAGATCAGCGCGGGGCTCCATTGCTTGACGGTGCCGAGCTTGCCGAAGCTTTCGAGCGACCCGGTGCCGGTGATATCGAATTTCGGCGGGATGCCGATTTCGAGCTCCGCCGTGATATGACTGGTCACGAAGTAACCGATCGTGCCGCCGAACGTGTCGGCGCTCGACGCGCCCGCGCCCGTGTTGGGCTGCACGATGTTGACGGGCCGGCCGTTGACCGAAGTCACCGTGAACGGGCCGCTGCTGTCTTGCGGCGCCAGATGGAACCAGCCGGCGGTGACGTAGAGATTCTGCAGGGATTGCGCGTGACTGGTCATGGGAGACGAGGCAAGCGCGGCGCAGAGGACCATCAAACGGGATGCTTTCACTGGATGTGTCTCCCTGCATCGCATTCGCTCAGGAATATTGATCGTACGCGAGGGTAGGTCGGATACGATTGGGATGACTATCGATTGCTTAGTGGGGCGCGGCGTGGTAACGGGGGGTGCTTCCGGCGTCGGAGCGACCCGCGAACGGAGAAGGAAAAATGCGCGGCACGCTTGGCTCATGCCCGATCCGCATCCGGTGCCGCTCAGAGGGCGCACGATCGATGAGTTCTGTGCGGCGTCTGGGGCACAGTGACGATGCAGGCGAAGTCATGGCATCCGCGCAAACGCATCGGGCGCGGTGAAGCGCTGCAGCCAGCCATTGGTGGTGTCCGCGGTCCAGCGCGTGCCGCCGAACGAGGCATGGTCGCGCACCTGCAATGGCAGCAGCGCCTGCGCGATGGCCTCGTAAGTCGCCAGTCGCTCGTGCCGATGACGATCGCCCAATTCCGGCGCCGCTCCAGCCTGGAGGATCAGCCCGCCGGGCAGACGCTGCCAACGGTAGGCGACGGACCGCGCGGCGGCGACGGCGTCCGCGTCCTTCGACTCAAGCCGCTGCCCGATAACGGTGAGCCAGCTCGGGCACTTATAGGCGTCCAGCATATTCTTAGCTGTGACGTCGAGGTCCTCGGCCTCCACGCCCCAGTAGCGGCGCGCCAAAGCGTACACCTGATTGAAGGACGACCGGGCGAGAGGTCCGTTGGCTTGAGCCTGGAAGAAGTAACCCGCATAGCCGGAGACGCACCGAACGATGCCGAGAACGTCCTGCGTGAATCGCAGCAGCCGTTCGGGCGGCAACGCCCAGTCGAACTCGAATCGGAAAAAGCTGGCATGACCCGGCTCGGACGAGGGTCTGTAACCATGGAACATCATCAGCCATGCGTCGGTCGCGCGGCTTTCGAAGAAACCGTATCCCCAAGCCTCGAAGCGGCGCAATCGCAGCAACTCGACCTGCTCGAAGCGTTGGCGTGCTTCCGGCGTCCACTCCAGGAGCGGATAGCCCGGGTCGGTCGAGCAATACCTGCGAAACGGATCGCCCCAGGTCCTCATGTACAAATCGTAGACCGCGCGCGCCGTCTTCGGCCCAGGCGGCGTGTCGACGAACAGCAGGAGGTGCTGTTTCAGTTCCGCCAGCGCAAAGGGTACCGCCGGGTCGGGGCTCGGGCTGATCAAGGGATTTGCAGGCATGAAAGATCAGTCGTCCGGAAGATTGGCGCGGTCGGCCAGATTGGCGTTGAGGACATCCTTCTGGAAACGTTGCTGCGACCACAGCAGATCCTCAAAATTCGCGTAAGTCGTTTCGTCCCCGCGCAGACCAACCCACACCACGGCAGGCTCTCCCGCCGTGTCGATCGAGTGGACATCGAACGCGATGAATTCTGCCGTGTCGCCCGCGACGATCACAAACTTGTGCAAGGGATCGTATTCATCCCACTCCTCCTCGTCCGACCCGGCCGACTCGACGATCTCGAGCGCCGAACGCAAGGACATACCCACGTAGCGCATGTAGTCGGGAACGCCGTCGCTGATCTGGAGAAATTGGCGAAACGAAGGCGGCACCGCAATCCCGATGTGCGCACAGTGCGCTTCCAGCGCGGCGAGATCCGCGGCGGAGACAGGTGCTTGCAGCAGCGCTTGCGGCGCTGGCGATTCTTTCATCCGATATCCAGCATTGCGGCTCTGGTCGGCCAGGGTCTGTTCCAGCATGCATTTCATTTCCGCGTCGTTCATGTCGATGCTCCTCAGGCCGGGCAATTGCAGGACGGTTGAGCCTTGACCCCGCCCGGGTGGGTCGTTTCATCGTGTTTGTCCATGGCTTTGCCGACTGACGAGTTCACGTTCGAATCGGCCCATTTGATCTTGCCTGGCAACGTTCCGCCGCGGTTCACGGGATGCATGTGATCGGGGCTCATGGCACCGGGTACTTTACTGCGCGGAACTGGTATCGGTGCGCCCATTCCGTCCGGCGGCGGGTCCGCCCATCTCCGATGCAAACACGGAGTGTGGAATTGCTTGACCACGTCGTCATGATACGGGTCCTCCTTTTTTTTCACCAAAGCATTGAAATTGTCACTGAAGGACTCGAGGCTGTCCGTGTATTTGCCGAAAGCCACGTTCTGAGCGGTTACCTGCGCTTCGGTCAGACCGGAGAACTTACTGGCGGGTTTGGACGGAGTTCGTTCGGGTTTGAACTTGGGGTCTGGCGATTCGTTATATGCCTTGATCATCGCGCATAGTTGTTCGACCTCGCATGGTCCCCACCGGTGCTTTTTCTGCGTCGTTTTCTTGGCGCAATCGACGCCCAACTCCATCTGCGTATCCGCGATGGACGCCTGGCTGTTGGCCACCGCCCCCGAGTTGTCGGGACTGCCACCGTTGTTGGTCATCGCATCGCCGAGCAACTGGATGTTCTGCCCGTCGGCCTTTACGTTCATCGAGCCCGGCGCGACGAACTTGGTCTTGCCCTGCGTCTTCGACGAGATCACGCCGCCGCCGGTGCCCTGGCTCGCCACGTCGCCCGAAGGCTGGCTCATGTACGAGCTGCCCTTGATCGCAACCTTCTTGCCTCTGATCTTGACCGTCGTCGTCGCGTCGTCGAGCCGGTCGGCGGAACGCCCCAGATTGGGCAGCGGCGTCGGGACGAAAGGCGCAGGCGGCCCAGGCATCTTGCAGACATTGGGCAGGGTCGCGGCAGCCGTATCGAGACTGTCTTCGGAGACCGGAGTCTTGGGCGGGTTTACGCCGACGTTCGTCATCGCAGCGTCCCGTCAGTCGACATCAAGTGCGAGTACGACCGCGCTGCGATAGCCGCCTTCGCCGCCGGCCCAAAGCAGCGGCCACGCACCCCGGGCGTAGCCGCGCAATCGCGATTCGACCGCAAGTGTCGCGAAAAGCGGTCCCGACGCGGCGCCGACGTCGCCCCAGCAACTGGCCGGACACAGGTAGTCGTGGGCGTCGACGAACGCGCCCTGCGTGCGCAGCAGCGTGTAGACCAATTCCTCGCTGCGGTAGCGTTCCCCGTTGAGATCGCAGTATGTCGTGGAGATGGCGTCGTGCGGCAAACGCTGCTTTCCGGTGGCGCCAGCCACGGCAGCGCTGAGCCCTTCCCCGACACACAGCCGCAAGCTGCACCTAGGGTTCGGTTCGACGGCGGTGCAGGCAGCTGCCACGCGCGCCAGCACCGGTAACCGGTGACGCCGTGCCGCCTCGCCGCTCGCGAGCAGGCATGCGCCTGCGGCTTCTCCCGGCGGAAAGCCGTTGCGATTGCTGCTGCTCATCAGTTGTCCGCCCTGATCGAGCCACTCCAGCGTGTCGGCATCATGGTAGGAGTCGACGCCGACGACCACCCCCAAATCGACCTGCCCGCCCGCGATCTGCTGCGCCAGCATCTGCATGGCCATGAGACCGCTCGCATGACCGTGCTGGACACAGCGAACCGATTCCTTCGTTATGCCGAGCGCCTCGGTTGCCGCGTGCGCGCAGGCCTGCACGACATCGCCGGTCATTCCGGGCCGCGGCTCGGGCATGCCGACCCAGCAGGGCAGGCGCGGCGTCCGACCTGACCACTCGAGCTGCCTGGTCAATTCCGCGAGGGCCGCCGCCAGCAACTGTCCCATGCGCTCTGCCAAAGACACGTGGGATGCGAGCAAGGGATCGTTCGCGAGCTGCATCGACGAACCGCTCTTGTCGACGAAGACTGGATGCAGCGTGAGCGCCGAGATCCCGGCCCGTACCGCAGCCGATGAAGAGGCACGGTGCAGTCCGACCGGTGTTCGCGCGCCGACCGCGCACAGAAACACCTCGCGGCCGGGCGCTTCATGCCACGTCGACACGGCCAGTCGAGGTTTGCCCGTCATGCTGACGGACTCACGGTCTTTTGCGTCACAACGGTGACATCGAGATCGTCGATCCGGTGGTTGCAGACAATGGACGTCTGCCACGACATCACGACCCGCGACTGATCCGGCTCCAGCAATACCGTGCAGAGCTGGCCCCTGTGCTCCTGGCCATCGCGCCCGAACTGCGTGCGAAAACACGGATGGATTCTCGGCAAGGTGAACGCGACCCTGCCGTCACGCGACAAGTTTTCCAGTTCGACTTTCTCGCCGCCGCGCAGGAACTGTCCCACCTGCTGGTCGAGCGGTGCGCAGTTGTTATAGCGCCCGTCGAAGTCTTCGGCCCACAGCGGGAAGCGGTCGCGTTGCCAGGCTTCGTCATATGTGCCGGCCAGTTGACGCCGGGGCGACCAGCTACAGTCGACCGCGTTCAGGCCAGCGGGCGCCGGGCGGTCACGCCATGACTCGATCAGCCGGTCCGGATATTCGATGTTGGGCAACCGTTGGTCGACGCAATGCTCGACCCGCACCGCGAAGCCGGCGCCCACCGGATTGCGGTCCTCGATGCGGTGTTGCGCCGGATCGTCCGCCGAGAGATCCTGGCCGCCATAAGCGCGCTCGTAGCGGATCGGCATCGATTCGAACCACTCGGGCGGCGTGGCCACGAGGCCGCGCACGAGATGGCGGCGCCAGTATCGCTCTCCGCTGACGCGCAGCCGCTTGTTCACCGGCCCCACTCTGAGATGAACGTCGAGCGCGCGTGCGCGATGTCCCTTGGGCGCCCATGCGGAGCCATTGACGAGCACATCGGTGCCGAGCTTCACGCCGAACAGGTCCGATTCGTGAATCAGGCTGGTCTTGCCGGCCGCGCCCATGTGCTTGCACGTCTGTGCGACCGGAATCTGCTCTTCGGCCAGCGACGTGACGCCGCCCGGGGAGATGTCGAACGTCGCTTTCACGACGACCATCCACAGCTTGTTGCCGTCCCTGTCCTGCCGCCAGGCCTTGTCCACGGCGTAAGGCGTGCGATTGTCCATCATCCACATCCGAAACCTCCAGGGCGACGTGCCGGACGCCGCACGCTTGCGCCGTGTGCGTCCGTCTCGATCGAAAAGACGAAAGGAGGTCGGGCTTTTTTAACGGCTGCCGACGAGCCATCGCCGCTGTCTTCTCGCCGGCGCGCACACGGAAAACAGCCGGCTGTCCGGAAGAAGCAGACGCAGATAATCTGCCGCGAGAAAGCGCTGTCGCTGATAGCCGTTCGCCAACACCGTCAAGCACTGCGTCTGCGTCACGGCGTTGCCCATGAAATAGCGCGTGCCCGGCCTGAACAGGCCGCTTCGCTCCTTCCACCAGACGGCCACCTTCTCCGGGTCCGGCCACCGTAAATCGTCGTCGTCGTTCATCGACACATCGTCATCGCCGGTGTCGTCGCCCGGCGACTCGGCCGCATCTGCCGGCTTCGCGCCTTCCAGGTGGTCATGCACGAGATTCGCGCCGGTGATCAGAGACAGCGCCTCGCCCGCGGCGCGCGCCGGGTACGTCGTCTCCATTTGCCGAATCAGCCAGTTCGCATAGTGCGGGTCGCCGCTCACGCCAACGCCGAACAAAAGCAGACGAACGTTGCCTGCGTCGCCGCTGAACGCTTCCAGCAACGCGGCGGTTCGCGACGGATCGGATAGCTGTATCGCAAGTCGCAGCGCATGCGCGCGCATCGGACCGGTGTCCTGCGCAAGCCGCATCAGCACCTTCGCCGATTCGACGCGTTCACCGAGGAATGCGGCCGAGCGTGCCGCCCAGAAACGGCATGCGGGATTGTCGTCCTCGTAGGCGTCGATGCAGTCGCGCAACAGGTCCGGCCGATGACACTCGCCGGCTACGCGCAGCGCGCGGCATCGCAGTGCGCCGCCGGTGTGCGCCGCCGGCACGAGGTTTCGGCCCGGATCGACCCGATGCATCGCGCAGGCGGCGAGTCCACATTCCATCACGAACGGATCGTCGGATTCGAGCAGCCGGCGCACCACATGCTCCAGATGAGCCGCGCCGACCCAGCCGAATGCGCACAGCAGACCACGCCGAGTGGCGGGCACTGCCTTGGCCAGCGCCAGGATGCGCGTCAGCCGCCGCAGATCGCCGCTCGTCAGCGCGACTGCCGCAGCCGTGAAGACTTCGCCTGCGCCCGCGTCTTCGAGCGCCTCATCGCACATGGCGCTGCCGAAATCGCCCGCCACTGCGATGCCATCGAGTTGTGCGTCGATGCGCTCATCGTGCCTCGCGAGATCCTTCAGGGCGACATGCGCGGCGCTTCGCAAACGGGTGCGCGTCGCGCGCAGGAAAGCCGCCTCGGATACGTGATGCGCGACGATTCGCGGGATATGAATGGAAGCGTCGTCGTTCATGTGCACATCGCTGGCATCAGTTGATTTCCACCGACGCGCCCTTGATGCGATTCGAGCCGCGCGAGCGGGTCAACACGTATTCACCTTCGATCAACACTTTTCCCGCATGCGTAAGCGTAATGCTCGCGGCCCCGCAACGAAGCACGATGCGTTCTTTCGCGGCGACGACGAGGCGCACGCCGTCGGCCTCGAGCTGAATCTCGGCGGCGCCCGTATCGGCACGCAACGCTCCGGGCCTCAGCGGCGCGCGGATCAGGCCGACGACCACCGGTTTGCAAGGATCGGCGTTCTCGAACATGATCGCGACCTTCGCGCCGATATGCGCGCCGCACAGATCGACGATTGTTCTTGCGCTGAGCGCCGCGCCCGGATGCGCTTCGATGAATACGATGGGCGTCATGCCATCATCCTTGATGCCGATGAGCTCACCCACCACGAAGCCGGCCGCGGCGTCCGGACGCGGGTGCCCGCTTTGCGGGGCAAGCGCTCCGGGTTCGGCCTTCAGGTTGTCTCTACCGCTCATGTCTCGTTCCCTATTGCAGTTTTCCGATGAAACGCAGCGACGGTGAAGCCAGTCATGCCGCAACCACTAATTGTTCGTAACCTTGCTACCCTTGATTGCAACATCCCCATCCGCCTTCACATTGATCTTCCCGCTCCCAATCACCGTAATATCCTTCCCCTTGATCTGAATCGTCCCATCCTTCTTCATGCTGAAACTCGCATCGCCAGTCTTGATGACCACCGACTCTCCCGCCTCGATGACGAGATTCTTCCCGACCTTGAGCGCATCGTCCTCGCCCACCTCCGTGGTGCGCCCCTTCCCCACCTTGCTCGCCTGCGCGCCGTCGATCGACTCGCTCGCGTCCTTGGCGACCGACACCGTCTGCCCGCCGCTCACGCTCAACGACTGATCCCCGCCCACGGTCGTCGCCTGCTTCCCGCCGACATTGACCGTCTGATCCGAACCGACCGTCACGCTCTGACTCGATCCGACACTCACCGTCTGACTCGCGCCGACGGTTTCAGTGTGATAAGCCCCGACCGTCACCGCCTGATAAGCGCCAACCGTCACCGCCTGAAACGCGCCGATCGTCACTTCCTGCGCCGCGCCGACGGTGATCGTCTCGTTGATGCCCACGCTATGCGTGCGTTGCAGCAACACCGTCGCGGTCTCGCTCGCCTTCACGGTCTTGGTCCGGTTCGCGCCGATCGTGATGCTCTCGTTGACGCCCACCGTCTCCGTGCGGTTCATCGTCACGTCGATCTTCTCGTTGTTCCCGACCGTCTCCGTGCGATCGTGCTTTACGACGGTCGTCTCGTCGTGATCGATGTTCTTCTTGCGGTCGTGCCCGACCCAGTGCGTCTCATCCTTTTCGACTTCGATGTCCTGATTGCGCTCGGCATGCAGCAACACCTGCTCCGCGCCCTTCTTGTCCTCGAAGCGCAACTCGTTGCAGTTCGCGGCGCTGCCGCCCTTGCTCGATCGGCTCTTGATGCCGGTCTGCGTCATGTTGCCGGGCAAGTCGTACGGCGGCATCTGCTCGGCGTTGTAGACGCGCCCCGTGATGATCGGCCGGTCCGGATCGCCCTCCAGAAAATCGACGATCACTTCCTGCCCCATGCGCGGTATCGCAACCGCGCCGAAGCCCTTGCCCGCCCACGGCTGCGACACGCGAATCCAGCAGGAGCTGTTCTCGTCGCGCTTGCCCTGACGGTCCCAGAAGAACTGCACCTTCACGCGCCCGTACTGATCCGTATGAATCTCGTCGCCGCCCGGTCCGACGACCACCGCCGTCTGCGGCCCCTGCACGAAAGGCCTGCGCGTCACGCGCGCGGGGGTGAAGTGCTGCTTGGCGTCGATCGCGGAGAACCAGCATTCGCAGCGGTTCGACTGCGCGCCGTCGAAGGCTTCGTAGTCGGCGAGATCGATCTCGTAGTTCGTGCGCGTGACGAGATACTGCGCGTTCTGATCGGCGCGCGGATGGCGCGTGAGCTTCAGCAGCGTGCCCGCGCGCACGCTCCTGCCGTTGCTGCGCGCATCGACCTGATGCCAGTTGATCGCGGGATCATCCGTCACGCTGGCCTCGACGAGCCCTTCGTCCGCGCGCGACTTCGCCCGGCTCTCGCCGTGATCGGCCTCGACATAGCCGCCGGGATAATCGAAATGTTCGAGCCCGGAAAACGCATCGAAGCCCGGCATCTGCTTGACGGCCTGCTTCTGCAAGGGCCGCGACGGATGCTTGAAGTCGTAGTCGGTGAGCACCCAGTTGCGCGTCTCGATCATGTGATTCACGCGCCACTCGCTCACGTATTCCATGCCGGGCGCGGCGCTCATCACCGCGCCGTACGGCAGCGATTCGCAGCCCGCGACGCTTTCGTGCGCGGCGAGCGTGTCGGTGAGAATCAGCGATTCCTTGCCGTCCTTGTCCTGAAACCAGTAGTAGATGCCTTCGTCTTCGAGCAGCCGGCTCACGAAATTGAAGTCCGACTCGCGATACTGCACGCAGTACTCACGCGCCCGGTGCGCGCGGGAATTGGCCTTCCATTTGATCTCGCCCAGTTCGAGCTGCTTGTAGACCGGATCGGCGAAGACCGCCTTCACGATCTCCTCGACCGTCTTGTTCTGAAAGATGCGGCAGGTGCTGCGCCGCGTGAGCAGCCACAGCCACGGACGCACCGCCGCTTCATAGGCGTACAGACGTCCGCGCATGCCGGTCTGCCGGAAGCTCACCACATAGCCGCCGAACACACGCGGCTTCGCGCCGTCCACGCGCAGCGATACCTTCACGTGCTTGCCGAGTATCTTGCTGAAGTCGATATCGGCGCGCTTCGACACGAGCGTGAGTTCACAGCGCGGCATGCGCCCGAGCTCGGCGCTCGCGCGCAGCGAGAGAAAGCGCAAGTCGTCGGCGAGCGGCGTCTCGACGCTTGCGAGCGGCTGCGCCGTTGCGACATCGGTGGTGGACATCGGCGCACCCGCGTCTTGAGAGTCGGTTGCGAAGGTCAGCGCACTTCGGTCGTCAAGGCGTCGTAGCCGAACTTGACGGCGCCGCCCAGCGCGCCCTTGTCATCCTGCGGCTTGTATTCGAACTCGATGTCCGCATAGAGCAGGCTCACGTTCTCATGCAACTCGCCGCCCATGCCGCCGCCCATGCCGACGTGCGTCACGGTCACCTGTTTCATCGTGACGGTGAGGAATTCCTTCTGCCCTTCGCCCGACTTGCTCACGGTGAGCTTCGCGTTCGCGAGGTGCTTGCCGCTCACGCAGCTCTTCGCGAGCGTGGGCGAAGCCTTGTCGTAGAAATGCGCGAACGTGAACATGCCGGGCTTCGCCTTGCCCTGACCGCTGCCGCCGCCGACCGCCGGACTGCCGGCGTTGGTCACGTCCCAGTCGAAGGACTGCACCTCGATCTGGTTCTCCGCGCCCTTGTGCTTCGATTCACCTTCGATTCCGTCAATCTTCAGATAGCAGTCGATCGTTGCCATGTGGTCCTCCGTAGTGGTCCGGTTTGCGTCGCGCGAATTCGCGCTTGCAGGTAGGACGATCATCGGCGGAAAATTTTCAATATCGATCGCGTTCAAAATCGCAGCGCAGCCGCCGTCTTATGTTCGATGACCGTTTCCCGGACCAGGACGATGCCAAGCTCCGACACGCGCGAGCCGCGCCCGCACGACTGCCTCTCGCTCGATGCCCTCCGCCAGTTCGACGAGCTCGCGCTGCCCGAATCCAACGACATGCTGTTGCAGGTCGTGCCCAAGCGCAGCAACACGCCCGTGAAGGGCGAAGCGAGCAAGCGCGGCGACTGGGACACGCCGATGCAGATCCACGGCTGGCGCTGGGCGCAGGGCTACGACGCGGTACAGCACACCGCCGCGCTCAACGCGAGCGACTTGCGCGTAAGCTCGCTCGGCCTGATCCGCACGGTGGATTCAGCCTCGCCCGTCATCGCCAAACTGTGCGCGCAGGCCGAATTGCTCGCGCTCGTGCACATCCGCTGCTTCAAGTCGGCGGGCACCGATCACGGCGTGCAGATCGAGTTCCTGTCGATGAAGCTCGAACAGGCGTATCTGCGCAACTATCAGATTTTCACGAGCCCGCGTTTCGGCCGCCTGTGCGAGATCTTCGAGCTGTCCGCCCAGCAACTCACGATGACCTGCGCGCCGCAGACCGAAACCGGCGCGCGTGGCGCAGACGTGACCTTCGCACTCGACGTGTCCACGCGGCGCATCGGCTGAGCATCATGTCGATGAACGCACCCAGCGCCGCCGATCGCCTCCAGCCCACGCTGCTCGACCGGCTGATCGACGACGATCCCACATCGCGCACCGATCCCGCCGGCGAGCGCTTTCTCTCGCATCGCGGGCTGCGCGCGGCGGTGCTGCGCGATGTCTCGTGGCTCTTCAACACGACCAATCTCGGCAGCGAGATCGACGAGGACCAGTTCGCGCACGCATTCGCGTCGGCGCTCAACTACGGCCTGCCGTGCCTGTCGGGGCGCTTCGCATCGACGGTCGATCCCGTCGTGCTCGAACAGGCGATCCGCACGGCGATCGAGCGCTTCGAGCCGCGCATCGATCCGTCGACGCTGGAGATCGAACCCGTCCTCGACCGCTCCGTGCTCGACATGCACAACCAGATCGCGCTCGTCATTCGCGGTCTTCTGTGGGCACAGCCGGTGCCGCTCGAATTCGCGCTGCGCACGCAGATCGATCTCGAGGAAGGCGGCATCACGGTGATGGAACTGCCGCGCTGATCGCGCGCGAAGGACGAAAGCACACTCATGGACCCGCGCCTGCTGCGTCACTACAACACCGAGCTCGCGCATCTGCGCGAGATGGGCGCGGAGTTCGCGCAGCAGTTTCCGAAGATCGCGGCGCGGCTCGGGATGAGCGGGATCGACGTCGCCGATCCATACGTCGAACGGCTGCTCGAAGGCACGGCGTTTCTCGCCGCACGCGTCCAGTTGAAGCTCGAAGAAGAGTTTCCGCGCTTCACGCAGCAGCTCACGCACGTCGTGCTGCCGCAGGCCGCGTGTCCCACGCCCGCGATGCTGATCGCGCGTCTTGCGCCCGATCTCGCCAATCCCAATCTCGCCGATGGCTTCACCGTGCCGCGTCACACCGCGCTGTTTTCGTTGCGCACGCCCGCGCAGACGACGCCGTGCGAGTTCCGCACCGGCGCCGCGCTCACGCTCTGGCCCGTCGAGCTGACCGATGCGCGCTATCACGTGCAGACGCCCGATCTGCCGCTCGCCGCGCTGCCCGCGACGCGCGCGCTCGCGCCGCATGTGAAGGGCGCGCTGCGCATCCGGCTCGCGACGGCGGAAGGCCTGTCGTTCGATGCGCTGCGTCTCGATGCGCTGAGCCTCTACTTCGCCGGCGGCGACGACATCGCGTTCCGGCTGCACGAACTCGTGCTCGGTCACACGCTCGCGATCGTAGTATCGACGCCCGAACGTCCGGCCACGACGCTCGCCGTGCTGCCAGGCGATGCCGTCGCGCCCGCGGGCTTCGCCGACGACGAAGCGCTGCTGCCCGTCACGCCCAACGCGTTCCAGGGCTATCGGCTGCTGCACGAGTATTTCGCGCTGCCGCAGCGCTTGCGCTTCGCGCGCATCGAAGGGCTCGCGGACGTGCTGCCCGCCTTCGCCGCGCGCGACATCGAACTCACGTTGCTGTTCGGCGCGGGCGATGCCACGCTCGAACGCATCGTCACGAAGGAGAACGTGCTGCTCGACTGCGTGCCCGCCGTCAATCTCTTTCCGAGGCACGCGGATCGCGCGCTCGTCACGGATTCCAGCGCGCGTTTTCATGTGGTGCCCGACCGCACGCATCCGCTCGACTTCGAAGTGCATTCGGTCACGGGCGTCTCCGGCTACGGCGCGCACGACGACAGCGAGCAGACCTTCCATCCGTTCTACGCGGACTATCTCGCCGACCGCCCCGCCGAGGCCGCGTACTTCACGACCGAGCGCGAGCCGCGCCTCGTGCCCGCCGCGCGGCGCAAGAGCGGCGTGCGCACCGATTACGTCGGCAGCGAGACGTATGTGTCGATCGTCGATCCGCGCGCCGCGCCGTATCGCGGCTCGCTGCGGCAACTGTCGTTCGAAACGCTTTGCAGCAACCGCGACCTGCCGATGATGATGGCGGCAAGCGGCCCGGGCAGTGACTTCTCGCTCGACATCGCGGCGCCCGTCGCCGCGGTGAAATGCGTGAGCGGACCGTCGCGCCCCGCGCCCGCGCCGCTCGACGCCGCGCAGACCTGGCGTCTGATCGATCAGTTGTCGCTGCACTATCTGTCGCTCTGCAACGGTCCGCGCGAAGCGGCGGCGGCGTTGCGCGCGCTCCTGGCGCTGCATGTCGCGGCCGCCGATCACACCGGCCGCAATCAGGTCGCGGGCGTGGTCGCGGTCGATGCGAAGCCGGTCGTGCGCCGCCTGCCGATGCCCGGCCCGATCGCCTTCGGGCGCGGCCTCTCGATCGACGTCACCGTCGACGATCTCGCGTTTCAGGGCGGCAGCGCGTGGCTCTTCGGCTGCGTGCTCGACCGCTTTTTCGCGCGCTACGTGTCGATCAATTCGTTCGTGCAGACGGTGCTGCGCACCGGCGCGCGCGGCGAAATCCTGAGCCTGCCCGCGCGATGCGGCACGCGAGCGATCTTCTAGCCGTGGCGCGGCCAGCGCCCGCCGAAGCGCCCGCGCATACGCGCGCGCTGCTGGAGTTGTTCGACGCCGTCGCCGCCGAGCCGCATCGTCACGACTTCTATCGGCTGATGCGGCATATCGAGGCGCTCACGCCGGAGCTGCCGCGTCTCGGCGCGGGCGCGCGGCCCGCCGACGAACCGTTGCGGCTCGCGCAAGATGTTTCGCTCGCCTTCGCGCCCGCGGCGCTCGCCGCGCTGGCACGCGATGACGGCGGTCATGCGCCGCGTCTCGCGCAGCGCTTCTTCGGCTTTCTCGGACCGAACGGGCCGCTGCCCCTGCATCTGACCGACTTCGCCCGCGAGCGCGCGCTGCATCATGGCGACACGGCGTTCGCGCGGCTGCTCGATACGCTGCTGCATCGCTTTCTGCTGCTGTTCTATCGCGCGTGGGCGCAAGGTCGTCCGGTCAACGGGCTGGACCGTCCGGCGCAGGATCGCTTCGCGTTCTACGCCGGCGCGCTGATCGGTCATGCCGATCCGGCGACGCAGGCCCGCGACGCCGTCTCCGATCACGCGAAGCTGCATTTCGCGGGCCTCCTGAACATGCAGACACGTCCGGCCGACGTGCTCGAAGGCATCGCGTCCGCGCTGTTGCGGGTGCCGGTGCGCATCGAGCCGTATCGCGGGCACTGGATGACGCTGCCGCGCGCCGAGCGCACCGCGTTGCGATCACGCGCGGCGCGCTTCTCATCGCGTTCGGCGGGCTTCGCGCAACTCGGCCACGGCGCGGTGCTCGGCGCGCGCGTGTGGGACCGTCAGCACGCATTCCGGCTCGTGCTCGGGCCGCTCACGCTCGCGCAGTACGAATCGTTCCTGCCGGGCGGCGCAGCGCTATCGACGCTCGTCGCGCTGGTTCGCCGGCATCTGAACGGCGAGCTTGCATGGGATGCGCAACTCGTGCTCGCCGCAAAGGAAGTGCCGACCGCACAGCCGGGGCGCTACGGCCGCCTCGGGTATTCGGCGTGGCTCGGCACGCTCGCGCGCAAGACCGATCGCGCCGATCTCGCGCTCGACGCCGATGCGCATGTCGCCTGAATCGATGCGCTTTGCAAAAACATCGCACGAGCGCCGTCTTATCGGATGAAGCCGCGCCTCCGGTCGGCGCGCGCGCGTTCAAAGGAGTCGGACGATGGCGGAAATCAGTCGTGTGGCGCTGTTCGGCAAGCTGGACAGGCTCGGCTACAAAACCGTGGAGAGCGCGACGGTGTACTGCAAGATGCGCGGCAATCCCTACGTGGAACTCGCGCACTGGCTCATGCAGATGCTGGAGACGCCGCGCTCCGATCTGCAGCGGATCATCGCGCACTACGACGTGGACGCCGCCGCGCTCGCCCGCGAGCTGACCGCCGCGCTCGACCGGCTGCCGCGCGGCGCGGCGTCCATCTCCGATATCTCCGAGCACATCACCGACGCGATCGAGCGCGGCTGGGTCTACGGCACGCTGCTATACGGCGCGAGCAAGGTGCGCACGGGCCATCTGCTCGTCGGCATGCTGAAGACGCCGCGTTTGCGCGGCGTGCTCGTCGGCATCTCGCGGCAGTTCGAGCGCATCAGGCCGGAAGATCTTTCGGACAACTTCGCGCGCATCGTCGCCGATTCCGTCGAGGAAAGCGCCGATGAACCGCGCACGCAAGCGAGCGCCCCCGAAGGCGAGACCGCGCCCGCGAGCATGGGCAAGCAGGAAGCCCTGCACAAATACGCCACCGATCTGACGGACAAGGCGCGTCGCGGCGCGCTCGATCCCGTCACCGGCCGCGACGATGAAATCCGCCAGCTCGTCGATATTCTGATGCGCCGGCGCCAGAACAATCCGCTTCTGACCGGCGAGGCGGGCGTGGGCAAGACCGCCGTCGTCGAAGGCTTCGCGCAGCGTCTCGTGCGCGGCGACGTGCCGCCGCCGTTACGCGAAGTCGCGCTCTGGTCGCTCGATCTCGGCCTGTTGCAGGCGGGCGCGAGCATGAAGGGCGAATTCGAGCAGCGGCTGCGGCAAGTCGTCGAGGACGTGCAGGCGAGCCCGAAGCCGGTGATCCTGTTCATCGACGAAGTGCATACCATCGTCGGCGCCGGCGGCGCGGCGGGCACCGGCGACGCGGCCAATCTGCTCAAGCCGGCGCTGGCGCGCGGCGACCTGCGCACCATCGGCGCGACGACCTGGGCGGAGTACAAGAAACACATCGAGAAGGACCCGGCGCTCACGCGGCGCTTTCAGGTCGTGCAGGTCCACGAACCCGATGAAACCAAAGCGGTGCGCATGCTGCGCGGCGTGGCGGCGGTGCTCGAAGGCCATCATCGCGTGCAGTTGCTCGACGAGGCGATCGAGGCGGCCGTGCGGCTGTCGCATCGCTACATTCCGGCGCGGCAGTTGCCCGACAAGGCCGTGTCGCTGCTCGATACCGCGTGTGCGCGCGTCGCGGTCAGCCAGCACGCGACGCCGCCGCAGGTCGACGATTGCCAGCGGCGCATCGAGTCGCTCGACGTGGAAGCGCAGATCATCGCGCGCGAGTCGAACGTGGGCGTCGATGTCGGCACGCGTGCGGCGGATGTCGAAGCGGCGCTCGCGCGCGAACGCGACACGCTCGCTGGCCTGGAAGCGCGCTGGAAGGACGAGAAGCAGGTCGTCGATGAATTGCTGGCGTTGCGGGCCGCGTTGCGCGAAAGCGGCGCGGCCGTGGATACCCCGGCGCAAGGCGAAGCGCCGCCCTCGCGCGATGAACGCCTCGCGCGTCTCGCCGAACTCAAGGCGCGGCTCGTCGAACTGCAAGGCGACGCGCCGCTGATTCTGCCGAGCGTCGATGCGGGCGTGGTCGCGGGCGTGGTCGCGGACTGGACCGGCATTCCCGTCGGCAGGATGCTGAAGAACGAGCTGGCCGCCGTGCTCGGTCTCGCCGATGCGCTCGATCGCCGCGTGATCGGCCAGCGCCACGCGCTGGAGATGATCGCGAAGCGCATCCAGACTTCGCGCGCGCGGCTCGACAATCCCGACAAGCCGGTCGGCGTTTTCCTGCTTGCGGGCACTTCGGGCGTCGGCAAGACGGAAACCGCGCTCGCGCTCGCCGAAACGCTCTACGGCGGCGAGCAGAACGTCATCACCATCAACATGAGCGAGTTCCAGGAAGCGCACACGGTCTCGACGCTCAAGGGCGCGCCGCCCGGCTATGTGGGCTACGGCGAAGGCGGCATCCTCACCGAAGCCGTGCGCCGCCGCCCGTACAGCGTCGTTTTGCTCGACGAAGTGGAGAAGGCGCATCCCGACGTGCACGAGATCTTCTTCCAGGTCTTCGACAAGGGCTGGATGGAGGACGGCGAGGGACGCTACATCGACTTCAAGAACACGATCATCCTGCTGACGTCGAATGTCGGCTCGGAGCTGATCATGTCGATGTGCCGCGACCCCGCGAACGCGCCCGCGCCGGACGCGCTGGCCGCCGCGCTGCGCCGCCCGCTGCTCGACGTGTTTCCCGCCGCGCTGCTCGGGCGGCTGGTCACGGTGCCCTACTATCCGCTCTCCGACGCGATGATGGCCGATATCGTGCGTCTGCAACTGGAGCGCATCCGCAGGCGCGTGTCGGACAATCACGGCATTCCGTTCGACTACGACGACGACGCCGTGCGGCTGATCGTGTCGCGCTGCACGGAGGCCGAATCGGGCGGACGCGTGATCGACGCGCTGCTCACCAACACCGTGCTGCCGCGCATTTCCACCGAGTACCTGACGCGCCTCACCGAAGGCGGCGCGCTCGGGCGCATCCGGCTGTCGGCGAGTGCGAACGACTTCGTCTACGCGTTCGACTGAACCATGCTCACACTCACGGTGACCCGTCACAACGGCCAGCCGCCGCGCACGCCGCTCGCGGCGAGCTTCAGCGCCGAGGGCGGCACCATCGGGCGCGCGGTGACGAACCGGCTCGTGCTCGACGACGCCGAGCGCACCGTCTCGCGCATGCACGCGCAGATCGCGTGGCGCGACGGCGCGTACCGGCTGACCGATCGCGGCAGCAATCCCGCGCTCGTCAACGGCGTGCCGCTCGATCCCGGTCAGGAAGTGCCGCTCGCGCACGGCGACGAAGTGCAGATCGGCGGCTATCAGTTGCGCGCGCAGGTGTGCGACGAGGATCGCACGGAGACGGCTTTCGAGACGCCGTACGTGAACGCCGCCGCGACTCCGGACGATCCGTTCGCGGGCCTCTTCGATGCGCCCGCCGCGGCCGAACCGCTCGCAGCGCCCGAGTCCGGCGCGGCGCATGAGCGTTTCGACTTCGAGTTCGACGATCCGGCTTCGAAGCGTTCCATCGACGAGCTCTTCGGTCTCGCGCCGGGGGCGTCGAGTCCGCTGATGAAACCGCTCATCGAGCCGCTTATTGATCCCATCACGCAACCTAACACCGCCCACGACGACGACCCGTTCGCGAGTCTGACCGGCGCGGCGCGGCCGGTCGCGCCGCCCGCCACGCTGTCCGACGCCGGCTCGGAGTTGCACAGCGCATTCACGCCGCCGGCCGCGCGCGCCGCGCCAGCGCAGGTAGCCGCGCCTTCGTCTGCGCCTGCGGTGCAGGGCGACCAGCGCGCCCTCATCGCAGCCTTATTGCAAGGCCTCGACGCCCCCGGCGTGCGGATCGAAGCGCTCACGCCCGCGCTGATGCAGCTCATCGGCACGTTGTTGCGCGAATCGATCCAGGGCACGCTCGAACTGCTCGCCGCGCGCGCCGCGTTCAAGCGCGAAATGCGCACGGAGGCGACGATCATCGCGGCAGCGGACAACAATCCGCTCAAGTTCTCGCCGAACGTGGACGCCGCGCTCGCGCATCTGCTCAGCGGGCCCACGGGCGGCTTCATGCCGCCCGCCGCGGCGCTCGCCGATGCCTGCGCCGATTTGCGCGCGCATCAGGTCGGCATGGTCGCCGGCATGCGCGCGGCGCTCGACGGCGTGTTCGAGCGCTTCGAGCCGCAACGCATCGAGGCGCGTCTGCCCGGGCGCTCGCGGTTCGACGATCTCATGTCCGGCAAGAAGCGCCGCGCACGCTGCTGGGATCTCTTCACCGAGCTCTACGGCCAGTTGTCGAGCGAGGCGACCGAAGATTTCCACATGCTGTTCGGCCGGGCGTTCGTCGCCGCCTACGAAGCGCAGATCAGCGAACTGAAACGCCGCGGCCGCCCGTGACGCGCGCCGGAGAACCCACATGCAACTTCAAACCGCAAGCGTGAGCGATGTGGGCGGACGCTCGCGCAACGAGGACGCCTACGGGCAATGGCGGCACGCGGCGCTGTTCGCGAGCGTGGTCGCGGACGGCGCGGGCGGTCACGGCGGCGGCGATACGGCTTCGCGCATCGCGGTCGATACCGTGCTGGCCGAACTCGCGCGCGTCGCGCAAACGGGCGTCGCGCTCACCGGGCCGAACCTGTTGCGCGTGCTGCTGCGCGCGAACGACGCCATCATCGATGCGCAGGAGCATGACGGCGATCTGGCGCAGATGCGCTCGACGGCGGTGCTGCTCGGCATCGACGAAGCGGCGGGCCTCGCGTCGTGGGCGCATTGCGGCGACACGCGGCTCTACTGCTTCCGGCGCGGTGCGACGGTCGTGCAGACGCAGGATCACAGTCTCGTGCAGAGCATGATCGATGCGAACCTGCTCGAAGCGCGCGACGTGCGCAGCTATCCACGACGCAACGTGCTGTTCTCGGCGCTCGGCACGGCGGACGATCTCGATATCGCGGCGTCGGCGGAGCCGTTTCCGATCGCCGATGGCGACGCGTTCCTGCTCTGCACCGACGGCTTCTGGGAGTATCTCGACGAATCCATGATGATCGAGGCGATCGGACAGGCGCAGACGCCTGCCGCATGGCTCGACCTGATGGTGAGCCGTCTGCGCGGCAGCGCGCGGCCCAGACACGACAATTTCACCGCGAGCGCGGTGTGGGTGGGCGATGCGTCGGAAACCACGGTGTTGCGGATGCCCGCGTGAAGCGGGCATCGGCGTACGAAACATCTGAAACGTTCAGGCCGCTTCCTTCTGCGAAGGCAGGCGCGAAACGAGCCGCAGCGAAACCGTCAGCCCTTCGAGCTGATAGTGCGGACGCAGAAAGAACTGCGACGTGTAATAGCCCGGCGCGCCCGGCACCTCCTGCACCTTCACCTCGGCGGCGGCGAGCGGCTTCTGCGCCTTGGTGTGCTCGGAGGAATTGGCGGGATCGCCGTCCACGTACTGCGTGATCCACTTGTTGAGCCAGATCTCCATGTCGGAGCGTTCCTTGAAGCTGCCGACCTTGTCGCGCACGATGCACTTCAGGTAATGCGCGAAGCGGTTGCAGGCGAACAGATACGGCAGGCGCGCGGCGAGCGCGGCGTTCGCGGTGGCGTCGGGGTCTTCGTATTCGAAGGGCTTCTGCAGCGATTGCGCGCCGATGAACGCCGCGAAATCCGAATTCTTGCGATGGATCAGCGGCATGAAACCGTTCTTCGCGAGTTCGGCCTCGCGGCGGTCCGAGATGGCGATTTCCGTCGGGCACTTCATGTCGACGCCGCCGTCGTCGGTCGGGAAACTGTGCACGGGCAGCCCTTCGACCGCGCCGCCCGACTCCACGCCGCGAATGCGCGAGCACCAGCTATAGAGCTTGAACGAACGCGTGATGTTCACGCCCATCGCATAGGCCGAATTGGCCCACGTGTACTTGGAGTGATCGGCGGAACCCGTTTCTTCCTCGAAGTCGAATTCATCGACGGGCTCGGTTTTCGCGCCGTACGGCACGCGCGCGAGAAAGCGCGGCATCGCGAGGCCGATATAGCGTGAATCTTCCGACGTGCGCAGCGAACGCCAGCTCGCATATTCCGGTGTACCGAATATTTTCGTGAGATCGCGCGGGTTGGCGAGTTCCTGCCACGAGTCCATCTGCAGGAGACTCGGATCGGCTGCGGCGATGAAGGGCGAGTGCGCCGCGGCCGCGATCTTCGACATCTCCCCGAGCAGTTCGACATCGGGCGGCGTCTGATTGAAGTAATAGTCGCCGATGAACGCGCCGAACGGCTCGCCGCCGAGCTGACCGTACTCGTGCTCGTAGATCTGCTTGAACAGGGGGCTCTGGTCCCACGCGACGCCCTTGAAACGCTTGAGCGTCTTGCCGAGGTCCTTCTTCGAGATGTTCATCACGCGAATCTTGAGCATCTCGTCGGTTTCGGTGTTGTTGATGAGGTAGTACAGCCCGCGCCACGAGCCTTCCAGCTTCTGGAAGTCCGCATGATGCATCACTTCGTTCACCTGCTCGGTGAGCTTCTTGTCGATCTCGGCGATCATCGCCTGAATCGAGCGGATGGCGTCGCCCGAGATGATCTGCGTCTGCGAGAGCGCCTGCTGCGCGAGCGTCTGCACCGCCGTCTGCACCGCGGTCTTCGCCTCGTCGCTCTTGGGGCGGAACTCGCGGTTCAGCAGCGAGGCGAGGTCGTTGCCTTCGAGCGTCGCGCCCTGCAGTTCGGGTGCGGCTTCCGCCGTTTGAGGAATGTCGGACATGGTCGTTACCTTTCAGGGCTCGTTCGTGATGGCTTGCGCGCTACGCTCACTCGGCGGCGGGCGCGGCGGCTGGGGTCGAAGCGTCGGCGGCGGCGGCCTTGTCGGGCGTCGCGGTCGCGAGCGTCTTGAGCAGCGCGGGATCGTCGAGCACGCGCGCGATCAGTTCCTCCGCGCCGTTCTTGCCATCCATGAAGATGACGAGATTGGCGAGCTGCGTGCGCGCCTCCAGCAGCTTCGAGAGCGAGTCGACCTTGCGCGCGACGGCGGCGGGAGAAAAATCGTCGAGCGTATCGAAGGTGATATCGACGCTCAGATTGCCCTCGCCCGTCAGCTTGTTGGGCACCTGGAACGCGACGCGCGGCTGCATCGCCTTCATGCGGCTGTCGAAGTTGTCGATGTCGATTTCCTGGAACTTGCGCTGCTCGACGGGCGGCAGCGCCTCGGCGGGCTTGCCGGAGAGGTCGGCCATGACGCCCATCACGAACGGAAGCTGGATCTTCTTCTCGCTGCCGTAAGTCTCGACGTCGTATTCGATCTGCACGCGCGGCGCGCGATTGCGGGCGATGAACTTCTGACTGCTGGTTGCCATGAGGCCTCCTGTGCATGTGCATGAGCCACGCCTGGAAGACGATTCACGCGTGGCTTGTTTTAAAGCGGGTTGCGGCCCGCGCGGTCAACGCGGCCTGGTTCCCGCGATCAGGTGAATCTGCGTGAGGCTCTCCGGCGCCAGGTCCTGCATCACGGAGAGGAAGTCCTTGCCGAGCCATCCGCGCGCGCGCCGGATCAAAAGCGGCGCGGGATGCGCAGGCTCGGTGCGTTCGAGAAACGCGCAGACCGCGTCGAGCAGTGCGATGGCGTCCTCGCGCGTCGCGATCTCGCCGGGACGCGCCGCCACGCGGGGAGCGCTCGCGGGCGTCGGGGCCATCGCGCCGGGCACAGCCGCATCGGCCGGCGCCGACGCATCCGGCTGCGCCGCCGCGCGCAACTGCGTGGCGATCCAGCGCGCGGTGTCCATCATCTTTTCGATAAGCGGCGTACGCTCCGCGCCGAGCCGCGCCGTCATGACGATGCCGAGCGTCTGCACCACGCGCGGCAGATCGATACCGGCAGCGAAGACGTCGCGGTCCTGCGCGAGCGCATCGGCGAGCATGCCTTCGACCCGCGCGGGCGTCGCGGCGCTCGCCCCTTCGGCCGCCATGAGCCTGCCCTGCGCGATCAGGATGTCGCGCACCGTCAGCCGCTCGCCGCGCGCGCGGCACACTTCGGTCTCGCGCAGGTCGTGCAGCAGGGTTTCGGCTTCCGCGAAAGGCGTGTAGGCATCCGCGAGGGGCGCGAGCGCGTTGACGCGCAGCACGGGATCGTTGTCGTCGTCGGTATCGAGCGGCGGATAGAGGTTGTCCCAGTAGCGCTCGAACAAGCCCGTCAGAAGCCGCAGTCCCGCATGAAAACCCGCGAGGCCGTGCACACGCGCAGCGGCCCGAGCGTAGACCACGGCGATGCGCAGATCCTTCGACTGCGCGAGCAGCGCCCGCGACTCTTCGAGCACATCGGGCCACGCGGTCGGCTCGGCGAGCGCTTCGAACTGGCGCTCTGGATTGCCGCGCGCGAGCGCCTCGAACGCGAGGAACGCCGGATCGTATTCGAGATCGACCCCGGCGGGCGGCATCGTTTCGGCTGGCGCGAGCAGCGGTTCTACATCGATCATCACGGCTCCGTTCTCAGAATTCGCCGCAGCCGTGCTGGCCGTTCACCACCAGACAGTTGTTCAGGTTCGGCCGCGAGCGCACGCGCTTCCATTCGGAGGCGAGCGAATCGGCCGGTCCTTCGGACTGCTGCAAGGCAAGGATCGGCTCGCTCGTGCCGACGCAGACATTGACGCCGCCGAGATTGCTCTCGTAGACGAAGCTCTGCTCCTGCGCGGTGAAGAGCGGTTGCAGGCCGGTGCGGTTGAAGACCGCGCCTTCGAGAGGCGGGGGCGGCGGTGGAGGCGGCGGCAGGGGCGGGGGCGGCGCCATCACCGTGAGCGTGCCGGGAACGACGGTCACGTCGTAGCCCACGGCCGACGAGAACGTGCCGTTGATCGCGTATGTTCCGGGGGCGGAATTGCGGTTCGCCGGCGAGCTCATCGAACCGGCGAGCACGTTGCCCTGCTGATCGCCGCTCAGAAAGCGCTGCCCTGACGAGTAGCTGAACGGCTGGTTGTCCTGCCCGGCGTAACGATCCTGATTGCCGATATCGACGGTGATCGCCGGCCGCTGCGTGTACACGAAATGATTGCCGTTGCCCGACACGACATCCATCGACGGCCGGCCGTTCCAGCCGCACACGCCGCCGTAGACGCAGCCATAGAAGTTCGGCAGCGGGCCGCGCGGATCGATGCCGCCGCGGTTCTCCCCTTGCCACGTCATGGCCCACACTCGCCAGGCGTTGCCCGCGCCCAGCGTGCTCCCGTACGGATTGTCGAAGAATGCGTTCTCCATCACGAGGTCGATGCTCCCGCCCGCCTGCAGATTCAGCGGCGCGTTCGGCGCGCCGAGCGTGACCTGGCCGTTGTCGGAAATCGCGACGAGATTGCCCGTGAGCGTGCCCGGCTGGCCGCCGATCGGCACGACGCGGCCGTTCGCATCGACGCCGTTCGCGCTGCCGGCGCCGATCGTGAAGCTGCCCGCGTTCCTGAAGTTCACCGTGCCCGCGCCCGCGATGACGAGCGTATCGATGTCGTTCGGATCGAGCAGATTGAAGACGCCGCCGCCCGCGAGCACCAGCGTGCCGGTCTGAACGCCGCCCGGATCGCTGACCGTGCCGGTCGTGTCGAGCGCGAGCGTGGCGTTGGCCGGCAGCGCGATGCCGGAAGGCAGATCGATACCCTGGCTGCCGGCGCCGGTATTTTCGAGCGTGAGGCTCGTCGCGACCGCCGGACGCGTGGCGCAGCCCGCGCCGCCCGCGCACGGTCCCGCGACCGTGATGCGCCCGGTCTGCGTCGGCGAGCCGAGCACGAGGGTTTGCAGGCTGGTCGAGAAGGTCTGATACGTGGCGTTGTCGATGGAGAGGCCCGGCGTCGCGCTCGTGCCGAAGAGCGTGATCGGCACGCCGTTCAGCGCGGTCACGTTGAAGCTCGACGGATCGACCGATCCAGCCGAGATCGCGAGCGTGCCGCCCTTCGGATCGATCGAGCCCGCGCCGACGCGGCCCAAGAGACTCGTGGCCGTGCCGTTGTTGGACGCCCGCAGCGAGATGACGCCGCCCTCACCCGTCGTGATCGAGAACGGCCCGGCCGTCAGCGGCGGGAAGCCCGGCAGCGGCACGGCGCCGTATGCGATGCCCGCATCGGCGCTGGGCGTCGACCCGGCGATCGAAACCGTGCCGGACGGCGCGCTCGCGTTGATCGAGCCGTTCAACAGCAGCACCCCGTAAGTAGGCGAAGACGCGCTCGCGCCGGTGATGTCGTAGACGCTCGCGCTGCTGCCGCGTATGTCGATGAGACCGCCCGCGCTCGTGATCGACGCGCCGTTCGTCACCGTCACGCCGGCATAGCCGGGGCCGCTACCGGTGCCGTAAATGCGGATCGCGCCAGTGCCCGTGGTGATGCGCGCGGGACCGCCCGGCCCGGACTTGGACTGCGCGGCGTCGCCCAGCACCACGCCGCCGCCCGGATTCACTCCGGGATTCAGGCTCTGCCCGACGAGGGTGACGTCGCCGCTGCCGGTCGCGATCGTCGCGTCGTTGACTTCGATGCCCGCGCGCGTGCCCAGGAACGATCCGGCGGCGCCGGCTGGCGCGGGCATGGTGCCGCGGATCGTCACGGCGCCGCCTGTTGCCGTCGGCGTGTCGTTCGCCGCGCCCGTGCGCGTATCGATGTCGGCCAGACGCAGCACGACGCCCGCGCCGGTGGTGCTGGCCGGGCCGTCCGACGTGGTCACGGTGGCGCCCTGCCCGGTCAGCGTCACGTTGCCGCCGTTGGTCTGGATGGCGACGCGCGAGGCCGTGCCGTCGCCGCTCGCGAAACCGCCGACGAACACTTCGTTCAGCGCGTCGGCGACGAGGTTGAGCGCGCCGAGCGTCGAGGTGATGTTCGAGCCGATGGTGACGGAATCGGCGCTGTGCAGATCGAGCGTGATGTCGTGGCCCGACGTGTTCTGGAGCGGCGTTCCGATCTCGATATCGCCGCTCGTCGATGTGAGCGTCAGGTTGCCCGCGAGCGTCGAGCGGGTTGTGCCGTCGATCGTCCTGAAGGCGTTGGTGGCCGCATCGAACACGGTCCCGCTGCCACTGTCGAGCGTCAGGCTCGTGCCGCTGAGCGACGTATTGCCGGTGCCGACGAGCGTGACCGGCCCGAAGACGTTGTTCGCGTTAATCAGGGTGAACGTGCCCGGCCCGGTGAGCAGGAGCCCGACCGCGCCGATCGGTGCCGCCTGCGTCACGGGTCCGGCGGAATCGAGCGTGAGCTGCCCGCCCAGCGAAATGCCCGAGAGCAAGGAAATGCCCTGGCTGCCCGCGCCGCCGTTGGCGACCGTCAGATTGCCGAAGGTCGGCAGGCCCGCGCACGGCGCGGCGGCGCACGTGGCGCCGACCGCGATATGCCCGGTGTGCGACGCGGAGCCGATATAGATGTTATCGACGCTCGTTGTGAAGCGGGTGCCCAACGTGCTGTCGATGGTGAAGCCGCGCCCGGTCGCGCCCGTCACGCCGATGCTGATCGGCGCGGCATCGTCGGCGGCGATGTCGAACGTGGTCGCCGACACGCTGCCCGGCGCGAGCACGAGCGTGCCGTGGGGCGCGGCCAGCGTCGAGCGTGCATCGAGCGAGGTCGAGCCGGTATCGAACGCAATGGACGACGTGTTCGCGGCAGTGTTCGACGCGCGCAGCGTGAGCGTCTTCGTGGCCGTCGAGCCCACGCTGGAATCGATGATCTGCAGCCCCGCCAGCTCCACCGTCGCGCCGCCGGAGATGGAGCCGGCGAGCGTGATGTCCGAGCCGTCGAGGCTCGCGTTGACGAGCTTCACGCCCGAATGAAAGCGCGCATCGGCGCCCGACGCGGTGATTTCCGTGCTGTTGGTCACGCCGCGAATGTCGATCGGGCCACCGGTGCCGTTGCCGTTGGACGCGACGAAGAAGATGCCCCGGCCGCTGTCCACGCCGCCCGCCGAGGTCGAGACGCCTTCGTAGCCGTTGCCGCTGCCGTAGACGCGGATGCCGGGCAGGCCCGAACGCAGCGTGATGTTGCCTTCGCCCGCTCCCTCGATGGTCACGCCGCCGCCAAGCGGGCCATCGAGTGCCGCGTGGCCGCGAATGGTGATGCCGCCCGTCGTGGTGATCGGCATCACGGAGAGCGAGACGCCGTCCGCCCGTGCAACCGATCCGGAGGCGAGCGCGGTGCCGTCGATCGTGACGTTGCCGGAACCCGGCTCGATGCTGCCCGATTGTGCGGAGACGCCGCCCGCGCCGCCGCGTCCTGTCAGCGAGAACGCGCCGCTGCGAGACGTGAGCGTCGCCTGATCGAGCGCGACGCCGATGCCGTCCGCGGAGGTGCCGTCGATGGTTACATTGCCGGTCACCGAGCCGACGTCCGTGCTCGAGAGCGTGACGCCGCCTGTGAGACCGGTGCCCGTTACCGAGATTGCGCCAGCGGACGTGGAAAGCGTCGCGTCGCTGATGGAGACGGCGTTGCCCGCCGCCGAGTTGCCGATGACCGAGAGATTGCCGGTGGCGGATCTGAGCGCGCCGTCGGAAAGCGCCACGCCTTGCGAGGAGCCCGTGCCCGAAACCGTGATCGCGCCGCCGGTCGCATCGACGGTTGCGCCGTTGATCGCGACTCCGACGCCCGTGGACGAGTTGCCGGTGAGCGTGACGTTGCCCGTGGTCGTCGAGAGGCTGCCGCCGCTCATGGCCACGCCGGTGCTCGCGCCGGTGGTCCCGCCCGTGCCCGTCACCGTGATCGCGCCGGCGCCCGAACTCACGTTCGCGCCGGTGAGAACCACGCCGGTTCCTGCCGATGATCCCGTGCCGTTCAGGCTGATTTCGCCCGTCGTCGAAGTGATGCTGGAGGCGCGCGCGCTGTTGCCGACGCTGCCGCCGACCTTCACGCCGCCCGTCACGCCGTCGCCGGTCAGCGCGATCGCGCCGGTCGTCGTTTGCAGCGTGGACCCGCCTTCGACATTCACGCCGTAGCCAAGGCCGCGCGCGTCGCCGACCGCGTCCACCGGGGCAGAACCATTGATCGAGATCCGGCCGCTCGGCGCATCCGTGCCGATCTGGACGGCTCCGTCCCCCGACAGCGTATCCGTGCGCGTGCGCGTGTCCATGTTGACGTTGTCGACCACGACGCGCGGCGCGACGCCGCCCGCCTGCCCGCCTATGGTGACGTCGCCGCCATTGGTGAAGAACTGCAGCGGCGCATTGCCTTCCGATCCGCGCAGCAGGACTTGCGCGGTGCCGTCGGTGTGACCCGCGGTGTTCGCCGTCAGCACGACCGACAGCGGGCTGGCCGGCGCGGTGCTTGCCTGCGACGAGATGATCCCCGCCCCGCCGCTTCCCTCCGCCGTGCTGTCGATGATGATCGAGCGCGCGGCGAGCAAAGTCAGCGTCGCCGCGTTGCCCTGAAACTTGTCGATCATGCCTTGCAGCGTGATATCGCCGCTCTGCGTGCCGCCCGTCCCGGTATTGATGGTGACCGACGTCCCCGCGTTCAAACGGTTGTTGATCGTGCCGACCGAGATCGTCGAGAGGTCCGACGACGCGGAAAAATTGGGCCCACCGCCGCTGTCGATGCTGGTCGACGTGATCGTCACGTCGTACGGATCCAGCAGCCACGTTCCGCCTATGCCATGCAGCGACGATGCATCGATATTCGCGCCCGCCACATCCAGAAACCGCCCCGACGTCTCGATCAGACCGCCGTTGCCCGCGACGTTCCCGCCGCGCGCCGTGAGCGTGCCGAACACGCGCACCGCGTTCGTGCCGTAGACCACGACGTTGCCGCCGTCGCCGCTGTCGAGCGCATCCGCGTGGATTTGCGCGCCCGGCCCCATCCACACGGCATCGGCGTTGTGGATATCGGTTTCCTTCCCTGCGGAGCCGCCGCCCACGCGCACGCGCCCGCCGCCCGCACCGCCGCTCGCGTCGATGGTCGCGCCCTGCTGCAGCAATTTGCCCTCGTCATCGAACACGGGGCTCTTCAGTTCGACGTGATACCCCGTGATATCGATCCTGCCGCCGGAAAGGCCCGCGCCGCCGGTCGCATCGACGCTGCCCGCCACTTGCGTCAGGCCCGCGTTGCCGCCATCGAGCACGATGCGCCCGTTGCGCTCCGTCACGCTCCGCGCGCGCACCGTGCCGGTCTGGTTCAGCACGGTCGAGGCGAGCGCATCGGCGGTCTGCACCGACATCATCACCTGGCCGCCGTCGGCCTGAAGCACGCCCGAGTTGCTCGCGAGCGCCTGCGCCGCCGGGCCGTCGATCTTGAGCATGGTGAGGCCGTCGCCCGCGAAATCGAGCGTGATGTCGCTGCCCGCGCCCATCGCGACGGTGCCGAGCTTCGCGCTCACCGTGCCGCTGTTGTCCACCTGCGCGCCGAGCAGCGCGACCGTGCCGCGCTCGCTCGCCGTGATCGTGCCTTCGTTGCGCACGAGCCCGCCCGCGTTCTGCGCGCTCGTGAAGCGATACTTGCCCGCGAGAAAATCGCTGTCCGAAATGCCGAGCGTGGAGGCGACGATCGAGCCCACGTTCACCGACGCGCCGTGCGTGAACAGCACGCCCGCCGGATTGACGAGAAACACCCGCCCGTTCGCGTTGAGATGCCCGGCGATGTTGCTCGCCTCGCCGCCCGTCACGCGATTGAGCAGCACCGCCTGCGGCGAAGGCTGCGCTATGTTCACCGTCTCGTTCCCGCCGATCGAAAACGAATTCCAGTTGACGATGCCCTTCTGCATGCCCTGCGTGATCGTCATCGTGTGCGGATCGGGCTGGCTGATGCTCACGTTGCCGGTCACCACCTGCCCGCCGCCTGGCAGCGCGAACACGCCGGGCGCGGCCACCAGCGCGATGAGCGGCAACAGCGCGGCCGGCTTGACGTCGATGCCCGCATGGCGCGCCGCGCGCCTGGCAAGCCGCCGGATCGCTCGCTCCCACTCCCGGCGATGCCGGCGGGTCCGAAGGCTGATGTCGTCGCTCATGTCGAACTCCTGTCTGACCGCTCCGATGCGGCGTTGATCAGCTAAAACGATTTGGAAACCTGAACATATACGCGCGGCACCTTGTCATCGCCGGTGCTGTCGGCGCGGGTGGTGCGCCACGCCACGCTGGCGTCCACGGTGATGCCGTAAGGCGCGTTCCAGAAGACGCCCAGGCCCGCCCCGCTGCGCGTTACGGTGTTGGCGCCCTGTCCCGGGACCGAGCGCGCGTTGTAGCGGCCCACGCCGATATCGAAGAAGGCGGAGAGCGTCAGCGTCGGAATCACGGCGTAGCGCAACGAGGCCGTCGCGACCAGCCCTTCGTCGACGATCGCCTCCGACGGCGAGTACGCGCGCACCGCCTTCGGCCCGCCGAGCGCGAAGCGCGACGAGCTGTCGAGATTCTGGTTGGCCCACTGCCCCGACACGCCGACGAAGAAGCTCGTCTTCGGCGTGATCGCATTGAGGCGGTTGGCCTGCATGATCATGCGCACGCTGTTGCCCGCGGTATCGCGTCCGCCCGGACCCTGATCGATCAGCTGCCCGGCCGTCGAATCGATATTCAGGTGTGCGAAGGCCAGTTGCAGGTCGGCGCTGTTGAAGCCGCCGCCAAGAAAGCTGTCGCGGCTCTCGTACGACAGCCCGACGCTCGCCACATACAGCTTCTGCGGATTGTCGAAGTTGACGGTATCGATCTTGTCCGTGAGCGAGCGATACTCCAGCGCGCCGCGCAGGAGCAGGTTCTGGCTGCGCGAGCGGATCAGCGGATGCGTGACCGACGCCGTGACCACATCGGCATTGCCGTGCGCCTGCAGCGCCGAGAAGTCCTGCCCGAGGTAGTAGTAAAGATGCGAGTACGCGATCCCGAGACGCGTGCCGTTGGCGTCTATCGGCGCGTCATAGCCGACGCGCCCGTAGAGCGTGTCGGCGCGCTCGGCGGCGAGCAGGTTCACGTCGAGGTTGTCGCCTATGCCGAATGGCGACGCCAGCCGGCCCACCGCGCCCAGACGCCAGCGTCCGGCGGGCGCGGAGCCGTAGTTGTCGCCGGCGAGCGCGAAGTCGTAGCGGCGCGCGGCCTCGACGGTCACGTTCAGATCGACGGTGCCGGGCGCGCTGCCCGACTCCAGCGCCGAGCTCACCTTGATGCCGGGCACGTCCGAGAGCAGCAGCATCGTGCGTTCGAGCTCGCCTTGCCTGAGCGGCTTGCCCGGCTCGATCGCGGCGAGCCGCGCGCGCACGAGCGACTCCTTGATCGGCGCGCCCGGCGCCAGGGTCAGCCGCACGCGCCCGATCTTGCCTTCGAGCACCGTGAAGGTGACATCGCCCTCGGTCACGTCCTGCGGCGGAATCACGACCTGCGCGAGCGGATAGCCGCGATCGCGATACACCTGCGCGACGCGCGCGGCCATCGCGTTGAGATCGTTGATGGACACTTCCTGACCGATCCTGTCGGCGACGGGCGCGAGCAGCGTGTCGGCGGGCAAGGTCTCGTTGCCCGCGAGCCGGATGCTCTTGAGCACGAACTTCTTGCCCTCGGGCACGGGCTCGGGCGGCGCGATCGGCGCGGGCAGCGCGTTGGCCCCGCCGCCGGGCGGCGGCGCGGTGACGGGCGGGCGCGGCTGCTCGTTGAGCAGCGTGCCCGCGCTCGGCACCTGCGCCGTGCCGGGCAGCGGCACCTGCTGCGCCCACGCCGTGATCGCGCTCGCGCAGGCGAGGCTCGCGCCCGCCATGCGCACGAGACGGCGCGGACGCAGACGCGAAGGCAAACGCCGGGCGGGAAGTTCGGTTTTCATGGCATGGTTCACGGCGACATCCTCATCGGGACCGGCGCGGCACGGCGTCGGACGAAACTCAGCGGGCGACCGAAAGCCGCCAGTTGCCCATCAGATCGAACGGCGCCCAGTAGAACGGATGGGCGAAACGGCTGTTGGCGAGCACCGCGAGCTGGGCGTCGCGCATCGCGTCGATCGCCTGCTCGCCCTTCGTGAGCGAGCCATAGAACGTGCGCATCGTGAGTTCGGTCGATTCATCGGCGACCGGCCACATCGACACCAGCAGCGCCGACGCGCCCGCATAGAAGAACGCCCGCGTGAAGCCCATGATTTCGTCGCCGCGCCCGACGCGCCCGAGCGCCGTCTCGCACGCGGACAGCGTGACGAGCGCCACCGTGTCGAGCTTGAGGTTGTAGATGTCGGCGGCGAGCAGCGGGTCGGGGCCATCGGCGGGCTGGCTCGAAGGCGCGAGCAGAACTCGCGAATGCAGCGGATCGATGGTGTCCGCCTGCGCGTGCGTCGCCACATGCACGATGCGGCCGGCCGGCGCGTTGTCGTCGAACGCCTTGCGCGTCACGTCGCTGCGCAGGAAGGTCTCGTTGCGCGCGAACAGCGGGCCGATGGCGCGCACTTCCGCCTCCGCCGACGGCAGTTCGTACTCCGGCCCGATGCGCGGATTGCCGAACGCGACGAGATTGCTCGCGATATGCTGCTGACGGCGCACGAGCTGCACCGCGACGCTCGCAGAAGGCGCGAGCGAGATCGCGTGACGCTGGATCAGAAAGCCCTGTGCATTTTTGAGCGCCTGGAACGGCATGTAGTGCAGCGCGCCGTTTGGCACGATGATGAGCCGCTCGTCGGCACGCAGGTCAAGCGGCTCGATCAGCAGCGCATCGAGCTTCGTGCCGTAGGCAATCGCCTGCGGCTTGCCGCGAATGATCGCGTTGCGAAAGTCGCTCACGGCGAGCGTCATGTCGTGGCGCTTGATCGGCAGCGTGAAGCCCGCGATGCCATCGGCGCGCACGACCCACGCGATCATCCGGTCGGGCAGCCCGTGATATTCGACGATCGCCTCGCCGGGCGCGAGCGTGGCGCGCACGTCGGCGAGCGAAAGCGTGCGGCCGTTGAGCTGCGTTTCATCGACGTTCTTGTCGAGCCGGTTGCGCACCACGTCGAGCAGCGCGCGGCTGCGGCTGCGTTCCGACAGCGTCCACGCGAGCGGATAGTCGCCGTCCTCCACGACCAGCGCGATGGTTTCCTCGAAGACCGTCTGCGTGTCGGAGAAGAGGCCGGTCTTGAACTCGTCGCTGCGAAAGCGCGCGCGGATCGATTCGGAATCGTCGAGCGCGGCGAGCCACGCATCGCGGGCTTCCTTGCGCTTACCGAGCGCGAGATATGCGCGGCCCATGCCTTCGTGCGCCCACAGATTGTCGTAGCTCGCATCCGATCCGCCCTTCGCCGCACTCGCGGAGAACGCGGCGAGCGCCTGTTCGGGCTTGTTCTCGGCGAGCAGCAGATTGCCTTCGATGCGTTTCCTGAGCGGCGCGAGCAGCGTGCCGTCGACATCGCCGGTCTGCTCGAAGGTCGCGCGCGCGCCCGCCGCATCGCCGCTCGCGATCTGCGCATTGGTGATCGACAGCAGCACCAGCGGCCGATAGCGCGGCGAGGCCGCATCCAGCGCCGCGCGATATTCGGCGAGCGCCGCCGCCGCATCGCCGCGCCGCGCCGCGATGTCGCCGAGCACCTTGTGCGCGGGCGCGAGCACTTGCTGCGGATTCTTCTCGCCCGCGGCGAGCGCTTCTTTCGCGTAGCGCGCGGCGTCGTCGAGATCGCCCGCGTAGCTGTAGGCGATCGCGAGGTCGCGGCGCGACAGCGCGGCGAGATTAGAGTTGTCCGTCTCCTTCGCGACGACGAGCGCGCGCGACGCCGCCTCGATGCTCTCGCGGAAGTCGCCGCGCTCCGCCGCCGCCACCGACATGCTGCAGTACGCATAGCCGTCGAGCTTGACCTGATCGCGCGCGAGCAGCAGTTGGCCTTCCTTCGAGAGCGTCGCGATGGTTTCGGCGTCGCGCACGCGGGCTTCGGCGTCGCGCGCCGCGCTCGTGAGCGGCGCGCCTTGCGCGGCATCCGATGCAGACGCGGCGTGCGTTTCCTTCGTGTCCGGCGCGTTGCGCGCGCCTCGCGCGGGTTGTCCGGCAGGCGCGTCGTTCTGCGCGAGCTGCATGCCCGGTTCGTGCAGATCGTTCGACGCGAGCTGAATGCTGGCGGCATCCGGTGCGCACGCCGATCCGGCAGCGCGCAGCGTGGCCTGCGCATGAACGGCGGGCGAACCCAGCGCCAGCATCGTAAGCAGCGCGAACAGAATGTCGACCCGTTTGCCCGCGCCGCTCATGGGCGCGTGTGCATCGGCCTCGATACAGGCCGACGCGATCCGCTCGATCGGTTTCACAGATGCGCTCCTCGATGGACCCCGGCTTTTGTTTCGACGCGAGCGGCAAACGTTCGCGGCGGTGTCACGAGTAGACGATCCATTGCGGCCGGTTTGAAAAATGCAGCGGCGCCGTTCGTCTGCTGCTGTGTTGGCAGGCATACGGACGAACCATGAGCAACGTCGAGCCGATTTCACGCTTCGGGCGCTTCATGCGCTTCATTGCCGCGCGCGCCGTCGCGCCTTTCGTCCTGATGTGCGCGTTCGCCGTCACGGCGTGCAAGTCGCCGCCGCCGCCTCCACCTCCGCCGCCGACGATCGTGCATATCGACGTAAACGCCATCGATAAGGTCAATCCGGATCGCAGCGGCCGTCCCTCGCCCGTGCTCGTGCGCGTGTACGAGCTGAAGGCGACCGCCGCCTTCGACAGCGCCGACTTCTTCACGCTCTACGGCAAGGATCAGGCGACCTTGGGCGCGGATCTCAATGCGAAGAACGAGTTCCTGCTCAAGCCCGGCGATAAACAGAGCGTCGAGCAGCCGGTGCAGCCGGGCACGAAGTTCATCGCGGTCGTGGCGGCGTATCGCGATATCGAGCGCTCGCGCTGGCGGGCGACCGCGCCCGTGCCGCCGAACCAGACGACGATCATGAGCGTGAGCATCGACGCCGCCGATGTGTCGATCGCAGCGAAGCCTGCTCCCGCGCCGCCGCCGTCAAAGAAGAAGGCGAAGTGAATCCGCCCCCGCGCCGCTTTGCAAATTCGCGCCGCTGGATCGTTCTATGAGCGGAGCGCTCGCGCCATGCTGCGGCAATGCGCGAGCGGAACGCCGAACCCACGCGAAGCGGATACGCCACCATGACCTGGCACCAACGCATGATCTGGTCCGAGGGGCTGTTTCTCGAACCTCAGCATTTCCAGCAGCACGACCGCTTCATCGAGCATCTCGTGCGCTCGCATGCGCGTGCGACCGAGGCATGGTCGTGGGGCTGGGCGTCAGTCATGCTCGATGAAGTCGCGCTCGGGCTCGGCAAGATCGCGCTCGCGCAGGCGTTCGGCGTGCTGCCCGACGGCACCGGGTTCTCCTTTCCCGACGACTTCCCCGCGCCGCCGCCGCTCGACATTCCCGCCGGCGCGCGCGACGAAACCGTGCTGCTCGCGCTGCCGCTGGAACGCTTCGGCGCAAAGGAGTTCGATCCCGACGGCACGGCCCCGGTGATCAACGGTCACGCCGACGCATTGCGCTATCGCACGACCGACACCGCCGTCGCCGATGTCACGACCAGCACCGACCGCGTCGCCGAGATGCGCGTGGGCGCGCCGAACCTGCGGCTCATGCTCGCGCGCGACGCCACCGACGCGTTCGCGACCATCGGCATTGCGCGCGTGTTGGAACGGCGCGCGGACAATCGCGTGATGCTCGACGCGCGCTATGTCCCGCCGATGCTCCACGCGCTCGCCGATGCGCGTTTGCTCGGCCATGCACAGGAAATCGCGGGGCTGCTGCATCAGCATGCGGACCGGCTCGCGCGGCATATCGCCAATCCGGGGCGCGGCGGTGTCTCCGAGATCGCGGACTTCCTGCTGCTGCAAACGCTGAACCGCTTCGAGCCGCAGTTCGCGCATCTGCTGCAGGTGCCGCTCCTGCATCCCGAACGCCTCTATCAGACGACGCTCGCGCTCGCGGGCGATCTCGCCGCCTTCGACGAGCGCCGCCGCGTGCTCGCCTATCCGCCGTATCGCCACGACGATCTCGCCAGTTCCTTCGAACCGCTCATGCGCGACGTGCGGCAACTGCTCGCGCAGGTGCCGGAGCCGAACGCCATCGCGATCGAATTGCAGAGCAGGAAGCCCGGCGTGCGCGTCGCCGTCATCAACGATCTCGAACTGCTGCGCACCGCCGGCTTCGTGCTCGCCGCGAGCGCGCAGATGCCGGGCGAGGCGCTGCGCACGCGCTTCCCGACGCAGGTCAAGGTCGCACCCGCCGAAAAGCTGCGCGATCTGGTGAATCTCGCGCTGCCGGGCATCGAATTGCGCGCGATGCCGGTCGCGCCGCGTCAGATTCCGTTTCACGCGGGCTATTCGTACTTCGAAATGGATCGCGGCGGCGAACTGTGGAAGGAGCTGGAGCAGACCGGCAATCTGGCGATGTACATCGCGGGCGAGTTTCCGGCGCTGGAACTGGAGTGCTGGGCGATCCGCCACTGATCATTAGGTTTCCCGACGACATGACGAACGACGACGATCCTTTCGCCGGATTCGAATCCGACCAGACGATGATCAAGCCCAATCCCGGCGCGCGCCGCCGCACCGGGAACACGCAGGGGCCGTTCACGCCCGGCGCGGCATCGCCCGATGCAAACGCGCATGCCTTCGACGCGGCCTTCGCGCAGGGCGGCGCGGTCAATCCGCTGGTCGCCGCGTGCGCGCCGCTGTTGCAGCTCGCGCCGCGCATCCGCACGATGAGCGCGTGCGCCGATCCCGCCGCGCTGCGCGATTCGCTCGCGGCCGGTGTGCGCCGCTTCGAAGCGCAGGCGCGCGTGAACGGCGTCGCGGCGGAACAGGTGACGGCGGCGCGCTACATCGTCTGCACGATGCTCGACGAAGCCGCGTCGTGCACGCCGTGGGGCGCGGGCGTGTGGGCGCGTCAGAGCCTGCTCGTCACCTTCCATAACGAGGCGTGGGGCGGCGAGAAAGTGTTCCAGTTGCTCGCGCGGCTCGCGCAGAAGCCCGCGCAACACCTGCATCTGCTGGAACTGGCGAGCATGGTGCTCGCGCTCGGCTTCGAGGGACGCTATCGCGTGGCGGCGCAAGGCAGGCAGGCGCTCGATGCGATCCGCGCGCGGCTCTATCAACTGATCCGCAAGGAGCGCGGCGAGCCGGAACGCGCGCTCTCGCCGCACTGGGAAGGCGTGCCCGCGGCCCGGCGCCGCACGACCGACGTGCTGCCGGTGTGGGTCGCCGGCGCGTTCGCGCTGCTGGTGCTCACGCTCGCGTATCTGGCGATGAGCTTTCGCCTGGGGCAACTGTCCGATCCCGCGTTCAACACGCTCGCGTCGATCCGCGCGGGCGCGCAACGGCCGCTCGTCGTCACGCAGGCGGCGCGGCCGCGTCTCGCCGAATTTCTCGCGCAGGAAATCCGCGATGGCCAGCTCGCCGTCGATGACCGCGTGGACCGTTCGGTGGTCACGCTGCACGGCGACAACGTCTTCAGGCCCGGCAGCGCGGAAGTGTCGGACGGGGTGCGGCCGCTCATCGAACGGATCGCGGCGGCGCTCAAGGCGGTGCCGGGCAACGTGCTCGTCACCGGCCACACCGACGACCGGCCGATCCGCTCGGCGCGCTATCCGTCGAACTGGGAACTGTCGCAGGAGCGCGCCGCGAACGTGCGCGACCTGCTCGCGGCCACGGTACCGGCGGCGCGTCTGAAGGCGGAAGGCAAGGGCGAAGCCGATCCCGTCGCGCCGAACGATTCGCTCGCCGGCCGCGCGCGCAACCGGCGCGTGGAAGTCACGCTGTTCGCGAAGCCCGGGTCCTGACCATGAAGAAGCTTCTGAAGATCGTCTTCCATCCGCTGCTGCTGCTCGTCATCGGACTTCTGCTCGTTTCGGGCGCGATATGGATCGCCGGGCCGCTCGTGTCGATCGCCGGCAAGTATCCGCTCGAAACGCGCGATGCGCGCTTCATCGCGATGGGCTGCGTCGTACTGCTGCTCGTGCTGCGGCATGCGTGGGTCGCGTGGCGCGCGCGGCGCACGCAGGCCGCGCTCTGCGCCGGACTCGCCGCGCCGCCCGAGATCGCGCGAACCAATGCCGCGCCCACGCCCGGCGAAGCGGAAGTCGCGACGCTCGCCAAACGCTTCGATGAAGCGCTCGGCGCGCTGCGCGACGCGCGCATCACCGCGTCGGGAAGAAAGCCGGGCTGGCGCGACTGGATCACGCTCTCGGGCAGACAGTATCTGTATCAGTTGCCGTGGTACATGTTCATCGGCGCGCCGGGCGCGGGCAAGACCACGGCGCTGGTGCATTCCGGCCTGCGCTTTCCGCTGGCCGAGCGCTTTGGCACCGACAAGATTCGCGGCGTCGGCGGCACGCGCAACTGCGACTGGTGGTTCACCGACGACGCCGTACTGATCGACACCGCCGGCCGCTACACCACGCATGAAAGCGACCGCGACACCGATCAGGCCGCATGGCAGGGCTTTCTCGCGCTGCTGCGCAAGACGCGTCCGCGCCAGCCGATCAACGGCGTGCTGATGACGCTCGCCGTGCCCGATCTGCTCGCCGCGACGCCCGCGAGCGCCGGCGACATGGCGGCGACGCTTCGCGCGCGCATGCGCGAGCTGATGCAGGCATTCCGCACGCGCTTTCCGGTCTACGTGCTCGTCACCAAGACGGACCTGCTGGCGGGCTTCACGGAGTTTTTCGCGGACCTGTCGAAAGACGAGCGCGCGCAGGTCTTCGGCTTCACCTTTCCGTACGATCCGAAGCGCCCGCTCAGCGAAGCCGAATTCGCCGCGCGCGTCGATGCCGAGCTCGATGCGCTCGAAGCACGCCTCGTCGCGCGTCTGCCCGAGCGCCTGAACGCGGAGACCGGCATCGCGCAGCGCGCCGCGATCATGGGCTTTCCGCAGCAGTTCGCCGCGCTGAAACCGGTGCTCGCCGAGGCATTGCGCGCGACCTTCGTGCAATCGAAACACGACGACATCCCGCTCGTGCGCGGCGTCTATTTCACGAGCGGCACGCAGGAAGGCACGCCCATCGACCGCGTGATGGGGTCTCTCACGCGCGCGTTCGGCATCGAGCGCGGCGTGCAGCCGGCGCGCGCATCGAGCGGGCGCAGCTTCTTTCTCGAACGGCTGCTCACGCGGGTCGTGTTCACGGAACAGGGCCTCGCCGGATCGAACCTGCAATGGGCGCGGCGGCGGCATCTGTGGCGGCTTTCGGCCTACGCGGCGATCACGGCGGTGAGCGCGTGCGCGCTCACGCTCTGGGGCACGAGCTATCTGCGCAACCGCTCCTACGTGGCGAGCGTCGATCAGACCGCGCAGCTCGCGAAGCAGGCAGCGGCGGGCACGACGGCCGCGAACGCGAATGTCGTCGCGCTGCTGCCGCTGCTCTCGGCAGTACGCAGTCTTGCATCGACTCCGCAGGTCGATGCCGCGCATCCGCCGCTCGCGATGAAGCTCGGCCTGTGGCAAGGCGCGAAGCTCGACGCCGCCGCGAACGACGCGTACGAGCGCCTGCTCGACGATCTGTTCCTGCCGAAGCTCGCGGCGCGCATCGAGGAACAGGCGCGCGGCGCGAACCCGTCGAATCCCGGCTACGCGTATGAATCGCTGAAGGCGTATCTGATGATGAACCAGCCCGATCATCAGAACGCCGATGCGCTCAAGACCTGGATAGTCACCGACTGGGACCGCAGCTTGCCGCGCGAAGTCGGCAACGAGGAGCGCGCCACCCTCGCCGCGCATCTCGATACGCTGTTCGCGCGCGGCGTGGTGCATCCGAATCTGCCGTTCGACGAACGCCTCGTCGCGCATGTACGCGCGATGCTCGCCACCAGCACGCTCGCGCAGCGCGTGTACGGGCGCGTGAAGCAGCAAGGTGTCGGCGCGGACTTTCCGGAATTCACCGTGGCGCGCGCGGCCGGGCCGAACGCGTCGCTCGTGTTCGTGCGTTCGAGCGGCAAGCCGTTGACGAGCGGCGTGCCCGGCCTGTATTCGTTCGACGGCTATCACAAGGCGTTTTTGAAGGCCGTCGATCAGGTCTCGGTGCAGCTCGCCGCCGAGGAGCCGTGGGTGCTCGGCATCCGCGACCAGAGCGGCCTGCCTCGCGGCGATCCCGCGGCGATGCAGCGTCTGACCGAAGACGTGCGGCTGCTCTATCTGCAGGACTACGTGCGCGTCTGGACCGAGTTTCTGAACGACGTGCGCATCGTGCGCTCGGACAATCTGACGCAGTCGGTGCAGATCGCGCGCATCCTGTCCGCGCCGGATTCGCCGCTCGCGATGCTGATCAAGGCCGCGTCGCGCGAGACCACGCTCGGCGCGAAGCCCGACAGCGAAACCACGGTCGTCGATAAAGCCACCGACAAGATCAGCGCGGCGCGCCAGCAGTTGCTGAACATCATCGGCGGACCGGACCCGACGCGCATCGCGCCGGTCGCGCCGGGCACGCGGCTGGAGAGCATCGTCGATGACCGCTTCACCGGGCTGCGCGCACTCGTGACGAGTCCCGGCGGAGGTCAGCCGCCGCCCGTCACGCAGATGCTCGCGTTGATCAACGACGTCTACACATACCTGAGCGCGACCGACGAAGCCCTCCAGCAGAAAACCGCGCCGCCGCCCTCGGACGCGCCCGCGAAGCTGCGCACGCAGGCGGCGCGCATGCCCGAGCCGATCCGCACCGCGCTGCTCGATCTCGGCAGTCAGGGCGCCGCGCAGACGCAGCAGGTGCGGCGCGCCAACATGACGGGCGACCTGAAGGAGTCGATTTCCGCGTACTGCGTGAGCGCGGTGGGCGGGCGCTATCCGTTCAATCCCGGCTCGACGCGCGACGTGCTGCCCGAGGATTTCGGCGCGCTGTTCGCGCCGGGCGGCAAGTTCGACGACTTCTTCAAGAAGAACCTCGCGCAGGACGTCGATGTTTCCGCGAAGCCGTGGGCCTTCAAGAAATCGGATTCGTCGGCGACGCAAGTGAGCCCCGCGGGACTCGCGCAGTTCGAGCGCGCCGCGACCATTCGCGGCGTGTTCTTCGCGGCGGGCGGCAAGACGCCCGCGCTCACGCTCAAGTTCAAGCCGCTCGACATGGACCCGACGATTCTCTCCTTCACGCTCGATGTCGACGGGCAAGTGCTCAACTACGCGCACGGCCCGCAGATCGCGACGACGATCCAGTGGCCCGGCGCGCGCGGCTCGGGACGCGTGAGCCTGCAACTGACGCCGCCGCCGTCGAGCGGCGCGAGCAACGTGATGTTCGAAGGACCGTGGGCGCTGTTCCGCATGTTCGACCGGCTCGACGTGGAGCCGACCGATCAGCCCGAGCGCTTCATCGTGACCTTCGATGTGGAAGGCCGCAAGGCGCGCTTCGAAGTGACGGCGAACAGCGTCGAGAATCCGTTTCGCCTCGCGGATCTGCGCAAGTTTTCCTGTCCGGAACGCCTATGAGCGACGATCTCGGCGCGACGCTCGTCGATGGCGGCGCGGGCATCGCCGGCTGGTACGGCAAGCTGCCCTCGCTCGGCGATTTCGCCGCGCGGCGTCTGTCCGACGCGTTCGTCGCGCCGTGGGACGCGTGGCTCGCGCAGCGCGTCGCGGAAACGCAGCACGCGCTCGGCGCGGACTGGCTCGAGCTCTATCTCACGTGCCCGGTATGGCGCTTCTTCGCGATGCCCGGCGCGATCGCGCCCACGCTCGCCTCGTGCTGGACGGGCGTCGTGATGGCGTCGGTGGACCGCGTCGGGCGGCATTTCCCGCTGACCATCGCGGCGGCGCTGCCGTGCGCGCCGTCCACGGGCGCGGAGGTCGCCGCGCTGTGGCAATGGCTTTCGGCGATCGAAGGCGTGGCGCTCGTCGCGCTCGATTTCGATCACAGCATCGAGCGTCTCGACGAGCAACTCGCCGCGCTGCCCGTGCCGGTGCTGAGTGCGCCGGCCGCCGCCACGCGCTCGGCCGTGCTCGACGAGCCGTGGATCGTGCAATCGCCCGAGGCGCTGCCCGAGACGCTCGCGCGCAGCTTCGCGCCGGCGTGGCAGAGCGAGGTCTACGGCATGAGCATGTGGACCTCGGCGCAGTCCGCGAGCCCCGCCGATCCGCCCGACGACGCGCCGCGCCCCTTCACCGTGTGGCCGGTCTACGGGCTGCCGGACACGGCGCTCTTCACCACCCTGTTGCGGGATTGCGGATCATGAATGCGACTGGCCGCGCGCCCGAAGACGACCGCGACGACGGCAGGACCGAGAACAACGCCGGCGACGACCGGACGGTGATCGTGAGCGGCTTTCGGCAACAGGACGCCTCAGGTGCGACGCAAGCCTTCGAGCAGGCCGCCACGCACAACGTCCTGCCGCCTGGCACGCGGCTCGGCGAATTCGAGATTCTCGGGCTGATCGGCGAAGGCGGCTTCGGCATCGTCTATCTGGCTTTCGATACCTCGCTCGACCGTCATGTCGCGCTCAAGGAGTACATGCCGTCGGCGCTCGCCGCGCGGGTCGGCACAACGCAGGTGCAGGTCCGCTCCGCGCGCTACGAGAGCATGTTCCGCGCGGGTCTGAAAAGCTTCATCAACGACGAGGCCCGGCTGCTCGCGCGCTTCGATCATCAGTCGCTCGTGAAGGTGTACCGCTTCTGGGAAGCCAACGGCACCGCCTACATGGCGATGCCGTACTACAAGGGCGTGACGCTCAGGGACGCGCTCAAGGCCAGAAAAACGCCGCCCGACGAAGCCTGGCTGCGCGCGCTGCTGACGCCGCTCGTCGATGCGCTCGCCGTGCTGCATGCGGCGAACTGCTTTCATCGCGATATCGCGCCGGACAACATCATTCTGCTGGAGGAGAGTCATCGGCCCGTCCTGCTCGATTTCGGCGCGGCGCGGCGCGTGATCGGCGACATGACGCAGGCGCTGACCGTGATCCTGAAGCCGGGCTATGCGCCGATCGAGCAGTACGCTGAAGTGCCGTCGCTCAGACAGGGACCGTGGACCGATCACTACGCGCTCGCCGCGCTCGTCTACTTCGCGATCACCGGAAAGACGCCGCCGCCGTCCGTCGGGCGCATGGTGAAGGACAGCTATCAGCCGCTCGCGAAGCTCGCAGCCGGGCGTTATTCGGAGCGCTTCCTGAAGGCGATCGATCACGCGCTCAGCGTCCAGCCCGCGAACCGGCCGCAGACGGACCGGCAGTTCGCCGCCGAACTCGGCATTTCTCTCGACGAGGACGCGGCAGGCGGCGGCGCGAACGGCATGACGCCCGGCGCGCGGCGACGCGCCGGCTGGTTGCTTGGTGCGGCGTGCGGACTCGCGACGGCGGCGGCGCTCGGCTTCTTCGTGCCGAAGCTGCTGTCGCACGCGCCTTCCGCCTCTGTCGATCGCGCGGCGAACGTCGCGAGCGCGCCAGTTCCGGCTTCCGCCGCGCCTGCCGTGGCATCGTCCGGGGCGGTCGCGGTGGCCTCCGTTGCATCCGACGCAAAGCCTCCGGTCACGCCGCCGGCCGCGTTGCCGCCCTTCACCCCCGCTGATGAATTCGCGCGCATCGTCTCGCTCGCGGACCCGTCCATCGTCGTGAAGGCGGAAGTGCCGCAGCCGCGCGCCGTGATCGGGCGTGACCGGCTGCGCTTCTCGATCACTAGCAATCGCGATGGCTATCTCTACGTGTTCGTCGTCGATCCGGCGAACCAGTATCTGCAACTGTTCCCGAACGAACTCGACCGCGACAACCGCATCGGCGCGAAGAAACGCCTCGTGCTGCCGCGTCCGAGCTGGCCGATGGAAGCGGGCGAGCCCGTCGGCGCGAATCATTTCATCGCGATCGTGTCGAGCGCGCCGCGCGATTTCGCGGCACTCGACATGACGCACGATTCCGCGTTCGCGAGCCTCTCGCCCGAGGCTCAGAACGCGGCGGCGGCGCAGCGCACGCTCACGGCGTCGCCGTTCGCGGGCGTGCCGTCGTGCGGCAGCGGGACGCCCTCGTGCCCGGTCGCGTTCGGCGCGGCCGCCTTCAAAATCGATGTCGTCCATTCGTCTAAATAGCGCAACGCGCCTCACGCCCGATGACGCGCGGCACGGCAAGTCGAAGGCCCCTGAAGCTGGACGAGGACATCATGGCACCACGAACGCGCGGCCGAGCCGCGAAGTCGGGACGCACGCCCGGCGTTTCTCCTTTAGCCGCGCGCGCCGCGCTTTCCCTGCTTTGCACGATGCTCGCGGGCGCGCTCGCCGCTTGCGCGAATTCGCCGACATCGACGCCCGCGCAAGTCGCGCAGGCGCGCGACACGGCTTCGACCAGCGCCGCTTCCGACGAGCCGGTCGAACAGGCGCCCATCGTCAGCGCGGCGGCATCGGGACGCGAACCGGGGATCGTCAATCCGTTGCCCGCGAGTCCCACGGCCGCGCTGTCCGGAGCCGCGACGCCCTTCGCCACGAAGAACGCGCTCTACACGCCCGTGCCCTTTTCCAGCGTGCCCGGCTGGTCGGGCGACGACGTCGCGCAATCGTGGGACGCCTTCCGGCGCGGCTGCTCGGTGCTGTCGGGCAAGGCCGCGTGGGCGGCGCCCTGCGCGGCGGCGCGCGGCATCGCCGCCAGCGACAACGCCGCCGTGCGCCGCTTCTTCGAGGACAACTTCACGGTCTACCAGATTCGCAACGTTGACAGGAGTTCGCGCGGCGTGCTGACCGGCTACTACGAGCCGGTCCTGCGCGGCAGCCGCAAATACGGCTCGCCCTATGTCTTTCCCGTCTACGGCGTGCCGCGCGACATGCTGTTCCTCGATGCGCGCCGCCTGCCGCCGAATGCGCGCAGCGAAGCGGTCATGGCGCGCGTCGAGGGACGCACCGTGGTGCCGCTCGCGGCGATCGCGACCGGCAATGCGAAAGGCGTCTACGCGCTCGACCTCGGCAACAGCGTGCCCGACATCCGCGACAAGAAGCTGCGGCTGCGTCGCGAGGGCAACCGCATCGTGCCGTACTATTCGCGCGCGCAGATCGAGCGCGGGCGCATCGACGCGCCGGTGCTCGCCTGGGTCGCGGACCCCGCAATGCTCTATGCGATGCAGTTGCAGGGCGCCGGCAAGATCGTGCTGCCCGATGGCGCGGGCGTCATCCGGCTCGCGTACGCCGAGCAGAACGGGCTCGCGTTCAATCCGCCGGTCGCGAGCGCGTCGAGCCAGGGCCGCAAGGTGCTCGTGCGCGGCGTCGAGATCGATCTGGACGAACGCGATGTGAGCACGCAGGAAACGCCCGGCCATATCGATGCGTCCAATTCCGACGACGCGCCCAAGTCCGTGCTGCTGCGCGGTGCCGCCGACGCCGATCCGCCCGACGACACGGCGGCACGGCCCGAAGGTCCGCCCGAATCGCCGCTGTTGCGCGGCTTCAGTCTCGCGAAGGGCGCGACGCCCGCCGTGCGGCCGGCGCGCGTGAGCACTTCGCCGTCGGCGGTGCACACGGCGGTTCAATCCGCTGCGCCCGCCGCCGATACCACCGGCACATCCGACGCGCCCGCGCCATCGCTCGCCTATGCGTTCGCATCGTCGGACCCGAGCTACGTTTTCTTCCGGGCGATCCCCGATTCCGCCGCCGGGCCGATCGGCGCGCTCGGCGTGCCGCTCTCGGCGGAACGCTCCGCGGCCGTCGATCCACGCACGACGCCGCTCGGCGCGCCGGTGTTCATCAACGCGACGGAAGCGGCGAACGGTTCGCAGGTCTCGCGCCTATTGATGGCGCAGGACGCGGGCGGCGCGATTCGCGGCGCGGTGCGCGCCGACTACTTCTTCGGCACCGGCGAGAAGGCGCAACAGAAGGCGAGCCGCATGAAGCAGCCGGCGCAGATGTGGGTGCTGCTGCCCAAGGGCCTGCGCATCTCGGCGAAGGAATCGGCGGTGCGCGTGCGCGGCGGTCCGGCGATGCCGAGCGCCGATTGCGTCGTGAGCGACCCGGACCTGTGCGTCGACGACACGCCATCGAGCGCGCCATGAAGCACACGCTGGAGCGAGCATGAAATTCCTCGTCGCCGACGATCACGAACTGATCCGCCATGCGGTGAAGTCGCTGTTGCGCGGTCTGGATCGGGAAGCGCAGTTCGACGAAGCGGATAGCTGGGACACGCTCGCCGCCGCCGCGCATCCCGACGCGAATCACGATCTCGCGATCGTCGATCTGCACATGTCGGGCATGGCGAGCGCGTCGTCGCTGACGGCGCTGCTGAAGGCCAATCCCGCGCTGCCGCTCGTCGTGCTGTCGGCGGAGGAATCCGTCGATGAGATGCGCGCCGTGCTCGCCGCCGGCGCGCTCGGTTTCGTGCCCAAGCGCGAGCCCGCCAACGTGATGCTCAAGGCGATCGAGCTGGTGCTGTCGGGCGGCGCCTACGTGCCGATCGAAGCGCTCTGCCTCGTCGATGCGGACGCCGTCGCGCCGCACCCCGCCGACGCGACGCAACCGCTCAGGAGCGCACCCGGCGCGCCGCTCGCATCGCATCACCGGCATCTGATGGAGAACCTCTCGCCGCGTCAACGCGAGATCATGCGGCTCGTGCATCGCGGCTGCACGAACAAGATGATCGCGCGCGAACTGCAGCTCGCCGAAGGCACGGTGAAGGTCCACCTTTCGGTGATCTTCCGGGCGCTCGGCGTGCACAGCCGGTCGGCTGCGATCGCCGTCATCAATGACTGGCTGCGCACGGGACGCGAGCTATGACCGCGCCCAACGTGCTGATCTGCCTGCCGACCCATCACGACGACGTGCACATCAACTTCGCCTTCTCGCTGATGGAAACCGCCCGCGCGCTCACCGACGCGGGCTGCGGTTTCCAGACGATGCATGTTGGCTCATCGCACGTCATTCGCGCGCGCAACTTCTTCGCGAGCTATTTCGTCGCGCATCCGGAGTTCTCGCATCTGCTCTTTCTCGACACCGACATGCGCTTCTCGCCGCAAGCGGTCATGAAGCTGCTCGCCGCCGGCAAGTGCGTGGCGGGCGTCGCGTATCCGTACCGGCGCGTGAACCTCGACAAGTGCATCGGCGAGGCGGATCAGGGACTCACGCTGCGCGCATGGCTCGAAAAGCATGCGGACTACACGGTGCGCCTCAGGACTTCCGGCGATGGCCACGCGCGCGTGACCGATGGTTTCGTGGAAGCGGAGCACGTCGGCACCGGCATCTTTCTCGCGCGCCGCGATGCGTTCGACGTCACGCTGCCGTTCACGCAATGCTATGCGCCGCCCGAGCAATATCGCGACGCGCTGCCCGACGGCCGCTTCTACGGTTTCTTCGACACCATCGAGGAACAGGGACATTACCTGTCCGAAGACCTTTCGTTCTGCCGGCGCGTGCGCCTCGCCGGTGCGCAAGTGTGGGCGCTCGTCGACGAGACCGTCGTGCATTACGGCGCGTCGGAAGTGGCCGGGCAGTATCTGCGGGCGCTGCGCATGCGCGGCAACATCGCGTGACGCGCGGCAAGCGCAAGCCCGCGAATCACGCCGCCTCGTGCCCCTGCCCGTGCGGTTGAAGCAGCGTGTCGAGCGTGCGGCGCAGGCGCGTCGGCGTGACCGGCTTGTGCAGCACCGGCACGCCTTCGGCCGCCAGCGCCGCGAGTTCGGGCGATGTCATGTCGCCCGTGATCATCACGCGTGCGAGACCGTTGTGGCCGCGCCGGCGCAACGCCTCGCGCACCGCCTGCATTGCTTCGATGCCCGTCTGATGACGGTCGATCCGATAGTCGCAGAACAGCACCTCCGGCACGAAGCCTTCGGAGATCGCGCGCACCGCGGCGAGCTCGTCGCGGCAGCCGCGCACGACGCAGCCCCAGCGCGCGAGCAAGGCGCCGAGCGCATCGAGATTCGCGGGATCGTCATCGACGCACAGCACGCGGCGGCCGTCGATGAACGCGCTCATCGCAGGCGACGCGACAAGGCTCGCGGTGACGCGGCTCGCATCGCCTGTTTCGACCGGCACGCGCATCGTCGTGCCGCGGCCGGGCGCGGAGCGCAGCATCGGCTCGCAGCCGAGCAGGTGCGTGAGGCTGCGCACCGTCGAAAGGCCGAGACCGTGGCCCTGGCGGCCGTCGCGATGCGCGAGCGGCGCCTGATAGAACTCCTCGAACACAAGCGCATGCTCCTGCGGCGCAATGCCGATGCCCGAATCACGCACTTCGACGAAGCAGCGCTCGCGGCTCGCGGCCCGGCGCACACCGACCCACACGGCGCCGCGCTCGGTATAACGCACCGCGTTCGCGACGAGATTGACCAGCACGCGTTCGAGCAGCACGGGATCGGTGAACGCGACGCAGGTCGTCGGCGCGATGCGCAACGCCAGCCCCTTCGCGGCCGCAGCGGGCCGAAACTGCCGCTCGATGCGCGCGAGCACGTCGGACAGATGGAAGTGCTGCGGCATCACCTGCGTCACGCCGCTTTCGATGCGCGCCAGATCGAGCACCTGATTGAAGAGATGATTCAACGCTTCGACATTGCCGACGATGTGCTGTGCGGTGTCCTCGCGCTCGGCTTCGCTCGCGCGGCGATCGGTGAGCGACTGCGCGAGCAGGCCGATCGCATGCAGCGGCTGACGCAGATCGTGACTTGCCGCCGCGAAGAAACGCGTCCTCGCGATGCTCGCCTCCTCGATCACGCTCTTTTGCCGCGCGATGGTTTCGGCGAGCCGCTGCTGATCGACGCGCGCCTCGACGATGCCGCGAAAGAGTCCGCGATATTGCGATGCGAGCCGATCCACGGCGGCGATGAAAATGACGAGCGCGATGCCCAGTTCGAGCCGGCCATGTTCCGGTTGCAGAAGATGCAGCGCGGCAGCGGGCAGAAGCAGCGGCATCACCGCGCTGCGAAGGTTGAGCAGGTTCAGGCCATTCGCGCCATAGGCGAGCGCCGCGAGCGCGACGAGCAGCACGATATGCGCGGCGGCGAGTCCCGCGGACGCATGCTGGAACGCGAACCAGACGGACAGGCCCGGCGCGCTGTGAAGCGCGACGTTCCTCAACGCGTGCAGTTCGATCCACCGGCGTGCGCCGAACCGCAAGGGCCGACGCCGCCGCCACGTCCACAAGCCGATGGAAAGCCAGATCGCCGCGCCATAGAGCAGCACGCAAAAGAGCGGCAGCGGCCCTTCGCCTGCGCGTGCACCATAAACGACGACGAGAAGCACGATCGCACAGGCGTGCGTCGCGAAGGAGGCGGGGTCGGAGGCATAGAGCGCGCTTGCGACATCGTGGTCGATATCGGCGTCGAGCTCGCGCTTTCGTTGATCGCCATGCATTCTGTCATCCCCTTGGCCGGTTTACCCAGGCGTTTAGACGACGGCTATTACCAACGGCATATTGGTCGGTTGGTAGGAAAAAACCATACTCGATTCGTGGCCACCTGAATGGGGGGATGACGAGATGGAAACCCTGACCTTGGACGTCGCGCAGGCAAGCGGCGCGACTCCGATGCTCACCGATCTGTGGCGGCGGCGCACGAACCTGTCGCACGACGAGATGCTGTCGATCTATAACCTCGTGCAAGGCGCGCTGCGCACGTATCATCCGCCCGAGCTGCACGCGTTGCGCGAGGACAAGGAAGAGCTGATCGCCCAGTTCATCTATGCCAAGGTGTTGCGCCTCGAACCCGGCCACGGCGCTTCGCATGCAGGCGAGCACAGCGCGCCATCGAGCGGTTATGCGGTGTGCGCGTATTTCAGGCGCTTTCTGATCGATCACCTGCGCAGCGCGAGCCATCAGCGCGATGTGTCGATGGAAGTGGATGGCGTCGAAGAGCAGATGGACGAACACGCGCACGCGATGGACGATCCGATCCGCTCGGTTCTGATTCAACATGGACTCGATGAAGCGCGCGTGCGGCATCTCGCGCGCGAGTTCATCGGCGGACTCGACAAGTACGAGCAACTGGTGCTCGCCGGCACCTTCGGCTGGTGCTCGGGCGACAAGGGCGGCCTCTTCGGGCTCGCGTCACGGCATCACATTCCTTCGTACCACTATCGGGCGCTGAAGCTCGGTGTCACGCTCAAAAAGTCCGCGCAAAGCGAGGATTTCGCGGCGACCAAGATCGGTCGATGGATCGGCGGCACGCTCGGCATTTCGATCAGCGCGGATAATCAGTCCGCCATTCTGCTCGTGCTGAATCTGCTCGCGCTGGAGTCCAGTCAATGCGCGCCGTGATGGTTTCCTGAGCGCGCCGCGCCCGCACCTCATGCGAGCGCGGCGTGCAGATAGTCCGCCGCGCAACGCGCCCGCATCTGCGCGAAGCCGTCGCGCGCGAGCCGCTCTCGCTCCGTGTACGAGGCGAGCAGTTCGGCGGCGCGTGCGGGCAATGCATCGTAATCGGCGAAGGCGATGGCGCGCGCGAGCGGCGCTTCATCCTGCGGGTTCGCGCAACGCTCGCTCAGCACCGCGCATCCGTTGGCGAGCAAGTACGAAAGCCGCACGATCTCGAGCACGCCGTCGGCGCGGCTGTGCACGTTGAGCAGCAGCTTCGCGCGCGCGATGAGCCGATCGCGCGCGCGTCCGTAGAGGCCGAACACCGCGATCGCATCGATGCCCGCCGCGCGCATCCTGTCGATGATGTTCACGCGTCTCGCACACAGCGAACCGAAGAACAGCACGTCGATATCGCGCGGCTCGGCAAAGCGGATGCGCGTGAGTTCCGGCACGTAACCGATCGGCACCACGCGCCCGACATGCACGCCGAGCGCCGCGAAAGCGCGTGCGTTCGCGGCGCTGTAATCCCACACGACATGACGGCGCAGCAGCGCGAGCAGACCGGGCGTGATCCATGCCGATCCCGCGTGGACCTGTTCGAGGTTGTAGAGAATCGCGTCCGGCGCGACCGTCAACCCGCAATGCGGCAGAAGGTTCGAGCCGAGCACGATATGGCGTCGTCCGTCGAGCTTTCCCTCGCATGTCATCACGCTGTCGTGACCGAGCGCGCAGAGCGCATGATGAAGCGTTTCGGCCACTTCGTGAAATGCGGCGGAATGCGCATAGCCCGGCGGCGAGACCACGGTGACGGCGAATTTCATCGACCTTCGATCATCGCCGATGTGAGGCAGAGCGTGCTGAACGGTCCGGTGATGTAGCCACGCTCGCGCGGTCCGATCGACAGGATCAGTTGAATGGAGCCGCCCGCGTAGAACTTCGTGGTGGGTTGAGCGAGGCTCTTCGCCGCCTCTTCGGAAACCCGCGACTGCGGTTTCGTGAAGCCCCAGTAGGCGTTGAGCTCGGCGCCTTGCGGCAGGCGCAGCACCCAGCAGTTTCGCAGATCGCCCCAGTCGTTGGAGATGGCCCAGCGACGCCGGACATCGCGGATCAGGCGATCGATCGTGCGCTGCGCCAGGGCTTCGAGCACTTCCGAGCCGTACATCCAGTACTTGCCGTATGCGCCCTGCTCGTGGCGGTTCGAGTCCGAGAAGCGCACCACGGTGAGCGGCCCTTCCAGAACGGTGTGTCGAACGGTTGTGAGAAACGAAGCTTCCTCCTGCACGCCCAGATCGAAGAAACCCATGATGTCTTCCCGTCGGATGATTGTTCGATTGTTCTTTGTGTATAGACGAGCGGAGGCGATTTGGTTTGAATGCGTTGGAACGGTTGCGATGAAATGAAAAAGCGCCGAAGACTCGAGAATCCGCGGCGCACATGTTCTCCTGCTATCGACGCGCTTACTGTCCGCCGAAATAGATCTGCTTTAACTCTTCGGATGAAGCGGGCTGAACGACAGTGCGGGAACCGGATGTCGATGCGCCGGACATCACGCCGCCATAGCCGGTTGCGCCGCTCTGGGCCGATACGCGCGCCTGAGCCGTCTGAATGTCCACCGGATAGTTTGGATCGTCTTTTGCCGGGTTATAACCGGCCTGCTCGAGTTTTTCCAGTTCGGCGCGCACCTGGGCACGCGTCGGTGACGCATCGGTTTGACAGAACGCGGAAAGCGGCACGGCGAGCGCCGACGCAGCAGCGACCGCAATAACGAACGTTTTCATGGCGACCTCCTCATGAATGCCAGCGAGCAGGATTCGAAAAAGGAGACCCGTAGCTGGCCATCAGAGTTTAGGCGGCGAAGCCTTCAACTTCGATACGACCGGACACGGCCCGTCCGACATGACGGGATACGGCTGACACCTGTTCGCAGCTATCAAACGAACGACGGGCTGGAAAATTGGAATGCCGCTGCACCCTGGTCACTCGATGCCTGTGCAACCGTGCAGCAGTTCCTGGAGCGTCTTACCCTTCTCGAACATTTTCCCGAATGACTTCTTCTGCAAGCGGCAACCTATCAGGTATCCCAACTTTCTGTAGCTCTCGAACTGAGCTTCGTCGAACCATTGGTCGAGCGTGGTCTGCTGCGGAAAAGTATCGTTGGTCAGCGCGTAATTCACGAGGTCCGATGCGGTCGAGATGACGTCCTTGGTCAACGTGGGCTTGACCAGAATCAGCGTGCCGCAGAACGCGTTTACCGTGGGATCCGTGCTGCTCGCGGGATATTTGATGATGCCGTCCACCACGTACGCTTTGCTCTGCGGCGGCGGCCTCTTGCTGCCCTTTTCCAGATGCCGCAGCGGATCCACGTCGATGACGATATCGACGCCGAAATCGGCCGAGCACTTGCGGATCGTGTCGGCGAGATCATCGAAATGCAGCGGCGCGTCCTCGCCGCAGTCGCAGACCACGATCAGCTCGGTGCGCCGGCGCACGAGTTCGTAGAGGCCCAGATTGTCGAAGTGACCGCCATCGGAGAGATAGAGATAGTCGGATTTCGCGTCCGCGTGACCGAACAGCTCGTTGAGATACAGTTTGCCGCTGAACGCCGGACTCGGCGGCACCGGCCCTTCCGGTGTCTCGCGGACCGGGTTCGGACACCATCTGCCCAGCCGCACGTTGAAGAGCGTCAGCAGGAACGCCACGCCCGGATCGGTATGGAAACCCCAGTTCGGGCTCGCCGCCGCGCCCGAGATCGCCACCGCGCCGCCGAGCATCGGGCCGACGTCGCGAAGGGTGCCGGACTTGCGCGACGGAGCGCGCACGGATCCGGATCTGGACGCGGTGCGCATATAGTCCGCGGTCCGCACGAACTTGCCCGCCCCTTCCTGCCTGGAAACGTAGGCCTGCGGCAGGCCGAAGCCGCAATAGAGCGGCGAGAAGAAAAACGAGCCGGCCTTGCGCTGCTGCCACGCGAGGCTCTGGCCTTCGGTCAGGTTCACCGACGTGTTCAGAAGGTGATAAGGCCGTTGCACATAGGCGCCCTCGTCCCCCTGCGGCGGCGCGCACTGCGCCGTCGCGCCGTCCTTTTCCGGCTCGGGCTTGCACGCGGCCAGCCGGTCGAGCGGGATATCGTCGGCGGGATCGAAACCCGTGAACGGATCGGGCTCGCGCTTCCGATTCCCGTCGCCGCAGCGCGACGCGCCGAGATAGCAACGGGTCAGCCGGTTACGATAGAAGTTGTGCAGCGAGAACAGATTGACGTCCACGCGCCACGCCAGCAACGCCCACGCGGCTGCCGTGCCGAGCAGGACCACCAAACCCATGTGCGCCCACGGCTTGACGACCGGAACACTGGTCTGCGCCGTCATTTGCGCGAGCGTCGTGTCGAGCACGCACAGGTACGGGTGCGAATCGCCCTTGTGCGGCGTGCTGCATGCGGACAAAACGTCGGACGGATCGAGCGCCGCCTGCCAGATCGCGTGAATCGCGTACGAGAGCAGGATCAGCAGCCCGATGATGAACACATGCGGCACCACGACCAGGAGACGCTCGGTCCACGACGGCCCCGGGCCGCCCGTCTTGTTCGACGCCCCCTTCAGCACGCCCCAGAGCGACGCCAGCAGCCAGGCCGCGCCGCCCGCGCGCGCCCAGTTCGAGCCGAAGACGACGAGCGCCGGCCCATACACCGACACGACGAAAATCCCGCCTACGAAGACGATGATGGACATCAGCCAGCCGCCGTAGCGCGCCCACCACTCCTGCACTTCGTATTCAAAGATGCGGCCCACGAGCCCGAGATGCACGACGATGATCAGCGAGAGCACGCCCAGAATCAGAAACGGCGCGACCGATATCGCGATCCATATCACGGACTGGACATCCGGCGCGCCGGACGCCGCTCTGCCGAACGTCGCGTGCGCAACGCCGAGCAGGCTTCGGACGAGCCACAGCCCGAATCCGCCGGTCGCGCCGGCGAACAGGCCGAAGAACACGATCCAGCAGCGATTGCGCCAGCGCGCGCGGTTACTGGACACCGACGGCGGCGCGGGACCGGTCTGCGGCTTGTTCGCGGGCGCATCGAACTCGACGTTCCTGCGTTCGGCCGGAAGCATGGTCGAGCCGACGCCGAAGATGACCACGAAGACGACTATCCAGGTCAGAACGCCGTCACGGGGGAGCGGATGGTCGAGCGTTGCCAGAATCGTCATCGCCGCCGTGAGGATGAACGAGGCGAGAATGCCGGGGCCGAGAATCCGCACGAGCACGAAGCTCGTGCAGGCGGTCTTTGCGTTCCCGTTCGAGTTCATGTTGCGCTCGATATTCCGGATGCTCACCCACAGCAGCACGGCCACGATCCCGATCATCCCGGCGACCGGACATTCGGCATCCTGCCCGACGAGCGACTGCGTCCAGCGCATCAGCAGAAACAGGACTCTCGGCACCAGAAGCAGGAAGCTGAGCATCAGGATCAGCATGCTCTGAATCAGCGTGAGATTGCGCAGATAGGCGGCGATCGCGGCAAGGGTATCTGTGCTCAGCAGGCCGAGTCTCGGCGTCAGATAGTTGCTGTACTCGCGCAGAAAGACGATCGACGGGTCTTCACGGTCCTTCTGGACGCCGTTCTCCTTCGTCGGACTGAGTTTCGCCTCCAGCTCCTTCGGCGTGCCGTCGGGACACCTGCGGTAGATCTGCGCCGACAGCCATGCGCCGATATAGCCGCCACCGGAAACGGTCGAAAGATAATCGAAATGACGCAGCAGCCCCTTCTCGCATAGCGACTGAATCATGCCCAGGCAGAATGTCGCGCTGCGAATGCCGCCGCCCGAGAGCGCGAGCCCGGTGAGCGACGTTCCTTTTCCGGTCATCACGTCGCGCGCTGAAGGAAAGACCACCTTTCTCGTGCGATTGATCTGCCTGAGCTCGTCGGCCATCACCTTTTTGAAAGGATCTTCCGCTGGGCTGTTCGTGTCCGCCTGACCATCGGGATTCGCCATCGCCAGCCTCGCTCGATTCGGATCATTCGAGGCGACGCATACGCCGCCGCCCGCTCAGGACACATCCTTTCAAGGCGCGGGGCAATGTCACACTGACGATCGGTGATCCTGATCGATGCACGCTGCGTTCGAGCGTGTACCCCGAATTCTTCGCATGCATCGAAGCATAGAATAAGCAGCAACCCTTATCAATTGCGTTACAGAAAATAGTATGACTGTTTTCGGGTTTGTCGCGAAAGGCTTGCTCTACCGTTCAATATCGCCTATGCATGACAGAGCGGGTTATCGATGCTCGAAGAAGCGGTTGCCGGGCCTCGGCAGGCCGAGATGCTCCCGCAACGTCGTGCCCTCGTAAACCCGCCGAAAGATGCCGCGCCGCTGCAACTCGGGCACCACTTTCGCAACGAAGTCATCGAGACCGGCGGGCAGATACGGAAACATCACGTTGAAGCCGTCGCTGCCTTCTTCGACGAGCCACTGCTCCATCTCGTCCGCGATATCCGTCGCGGTCCCGACCATCTGCAAGCCCGAATAGCCGCCGACACGCTGCGCCAGTTGACGCACGGTGAGCCCTTCGGCGCGCGCCATGTCGATCACGCGTTCGCGCGCGCTCTTGCTCGCGTTGGTCTCCGGAATCTCGGGCAGGAGGCCATCCGGATCGAACGACGAGACATCGTGGCCGAGCGCGATCGAGAGCGATGCGAAGCCGCTGTCGTCATGCACGAAGGTATCGAGCAGCGCGCGCTTCTCCTGCGCTTCGTCGCGCGAGTCGCCCACCACGACGAACGCGCCCGGCAGGATCTTCAGATGCTCGCGCGCGCGGCCGACGCGTTCCATGCGGCCTTTGACATCGGCATAGAAACGCTTGCCCGCTGCGAGATTCGGTTGCGCGGTGAAGACCGCATCGGCGGTTTCGGCGGCGAGATGCCTGCCCGCTTCCGACGATCCCGCCTGCACCACCACCGGCCGGCCCTGCACCGGGCGCGCGATGTTCAACGGGCCACGCACCGACAGATACGCGCCCTTGTGATCGAGAACGTGCAGCTTATCGGGATCGAAGAACAGGCCGCTTTCGGTGTCGCGCACGAAGGCGTCGTCGGCCCAGCTATCCCAGAGGCCCGTGACGACATCGTAGAACTCGTGCGCACGGCGATAGCGTTCGTCGTGCTCCATGTGTTCGTCGCGGCCGAAGTTGCGCGCGGCGTCGGGATTCGATGTGGTGACGAGATTCCAGCCCGCGCGTCCATCGCTCAGATGATCGAGCGACGCGAAGCGCCGCGCGATGTGATACGGCTCGTCGAACGTGGTCGAAGCCGTCGCGATCAGCCCGATACGTTCGGTCACGGAGGCGAGCGCGGAAAGCAGCGTGAACGGCTCGAACGATGTCGCGGTATGGCTGCGCTTCAACGCATCCACCGGCATGTTGAGCACGGCGAGATGATCGGCCATGAAGAACGCATCGAAGCAGGCGCTTTCGAGCGTCTGCACGAATCGCTTGATATGCCTGAAGTTGAAATTGGCGTCGGGCCACGCGCCCGGAAATCGCCATGCGCCCGTGTGCAGGCTGACCGGCCGCATGAACGCGCCGAGGTGGAGTTGTCGGGTAGGTGGCATCGCGTTGGTTTATGAACGAGTGGCGGATCGCGCCAAGTTACTGCAACTCGCCAAAACGCGCTGGAATGGAAATGACTGCTCGCCGTTCGACCGAACCGTATATGCGAAGCACGCGCCGCGTCATTTGCTACGCATAATTGATTCGTAGCGGCGGCATGCAAAGTGCCTATAGTCGGAGGCTTCTTCACATCACTCCGTCCGCGCCATGAAACATTCGACCCTTCGCCGCACGCTGATCGCCGGCGCCGCTTCCTTCATGCTCGCAGCCGTCGCGCTCGCACCCGTTCACGCCAGGGCCGAAACGCGCGAGGTCGTCATCGGCTATCAGGACATGGTGGTGCCGTGGCGCTATGCGCAGGCAAGCGGCGCCGTCGAGAAAGCCACGGGATACAAGGTCACCTATCGCAAGCTCGGCAGCGGCGCGGACGTCATCCGCGCGCTCGCATCGGGCTCCATACAGCTGGGCGAAGCGGGCTCCAGTCCGATCGCGGCGGGACTCTCGCAAGGCGTCGATCTCTCGCTCTTCTGGATTCTCGACAACATCAACGACGCCGAAGCGCTCGTCGCGCGCAACGGCTCCGGCGTGAGCAAGCTCGCCGATCTGAAGGGCAAGACGCTCGGCGTGCCGTATGTATCGACGTCGCACTTCCATGCGCTCGTCGCCTTGCAGCAGGCGGGCGTCGATCCGTCGACGGTCAAGATCGTCAATCTGCGTCCGCCCGAAGTCGCGGCGGCGTGGGAGCGCGGCAATATCGACGCGACTTACATCTGGGACCCGGTGCTCGCCAAGGCCAAGCAGAGCGGCCGCGTGCTCATCACGTCGGGCGAAGTGGCGAAGGAATCGGGCAAGGCGACGTTCGACGGCTTCGTCGCGTCGCGCAAGTTCGCACAGGACAATCCCGCGTTCCTGAACGGTCTCGTCAAGGTGCTCGCCGATACCGATGCGCAATACCGCAACCACAAGGCCGACTGGACCGCCGCATCGAAACAGGTGCAGGCCGTCGCGCAGGAATCCGGCGCGAACGCCGCCGACGTGCCCGCGAGTCTCGCGCTCTACGCCTTCCCGAGCGCGGGCGAACAGGCGTCGCCGACATGGCTCGGCGGCGGACAGCAGTCCGGCGCGGCGAAATCGCTTGCGGCCACCGCGCAGTTCCTCAGGCAGCAGGGCACGATCCAGAACGTGCTCGCGGATTACTCCACGGGCGTCGATCCGCGCTTCGTGCAGCAGGCCGCGAAATGACGCCGCTTTTCATCCGCAGCTGAATCGCCTCCGAATACATCGAATACCCGTCATGTCCAAACGTAAATCCATCTTCGATCGTCGTGCTTTCCTGTCCCTGTCCGCGCGTGCCGCGGCGAGCGCCGCCGCGTTGGCCGCGATGCCCGCATCCTTCGCCCAGCAGAGCGCGCAAGGACAGCCGCGCGTGCTTCGCATCGGCAACCAGAAAGGCTATCTGAACCTGCTCAAGGGTCGCGCGACGCTCGAAAAGCGCCTCGCTCCGCTCAACGTATCCGTGAGCTGGACGGAGTTTTCCGCCGGGCCCGTGCAACTGGAAGCGCTCAACGTCGGGTCGATCGATTTCGGCGATGTCGGCGAAGCGCCGCCCATCTTCGCGCAGGCCGCCGGTGCGCCGCTCGCCTATGTCGCCGCGACGCCGGCACGCCCGCGATCAGAAGCCGTGATCGTCCCGGCGCAATCGCCAGTCAGAACGGTGGCGGATCTGAAGGGCAAGCGCGTGGCGCTGAACAAGGGCAGCAACGTCCATTACTTTCTCGTGAAGCTGCTGCGTCAGCACGGTCTTCAGTATGGCGACGTCGAACTGGCCTTCCTCGCCCCCGCCGATGCGCGCGCCGCGTTCGAGCGCGGCTCCATCGACGCGTGGGTCATCTGGGACCCGTTCTTCGCCGCGGCACAGAAGACGCTGAATGCGCGCATCGTGGCGGACGCGAGCGGCGTCGTCGGCAACCGTGCGTACTACTTTTCGTCGCAGAGTTATGTCGCGAAGAATGCGGATGTGATCCGTATCGTCATCGAGGAAATCAGGGCGGTCGATCAGTGGGGCAAGCAGCATCCCGATGAACTCGCGAGCGAGCTCGCGCGGCTATGGGGCTTGCCGAAAGCCGTCGTCGATCTTGCGGTGAGCCGGCAGGTGTTCGGCACCGAGGCGATTACACGGAACATCATCGGCGAACAGCAGCAGATCGCCGATACCTTCGTCGAACTCGGGCTCATACCGAAGCACGTCGATGTGCTCAGAGCCGCGCCGCCCGATCTCGCCTGAGCGCCGCGAACGCGTTCATGAAACGACTGCCGTGCGCCGGCGTTCGACGTGCCTCGGGCGACCGTTCGCTTCGAACCCGAAGATATGCCGCGTGATGGCGGCATTGACTTCGTCAGCGTGCGTGAGCGGTCCCATGTGGCCGGCACGCGGGACGATTGCAAGCCGCGCCGACGAGAGCAGGATCGGCAAGCGCTCGGCCAGCGCCCGCGTGGGCAGCGGTGCGTGCTCGCCGCGCATCACGAGTACGGGCATGCGGAGGCTCGCGTATGCCGTGGCTGACGTAGGCTCATCGAGCAGCGCGCGGAAATCCAGCGGCGCTTTGGGCGCCCAGCGGGTGAGCGCAGCCTTGACCGAGGGCCGAAGCGCTTCCCACGCGCCTTCGCCGCCCCAGTAATCGACAAACGATGCCGCCGCGCCGCGATAGTCGCCGCAACTCACGCTGTCGGCTGTGCGCTTCGATATCGCGTCGATTTCAGCCAGCGCGTGAGCTCCGTGCTTGCCCATCGTCCTCAGGAGATGGAACGCCGATGGCTCGTAGAGCGACAGTGTCGCGATACGCTCCGGCCGTTCCATCGCCACCCGCAGCGCCACGCCGCCGCCATACGAGTGCCCGACGAGATGCACCTTTCCTCGCGCGGCATCGATGATATCGACGGTTCTTCCGGCCTCGCCGGCGAGTGTGAACGCGCGTTCGCCGCTCCACGGTCCTGTGCTGTCGCAACCGTAGTGCTCGGGCGCGACGAACGACACGCGTGAGCCGAGCGCCTCGCCCAGCTTGCGCCACTGCGACGCGCCCGAGCCGGAACAATGCAATGCGATCACCGTCGATGGAGCCGACACGGGCTCGATAGGGAGAGGGTTATTCATATCGTCGATCCGTTTCCATCGCACGCATGCGACGTTCGAGTTCTTCCATATCAACAGCCGATGAGAGATAAGCGTCGCGCCGGCTGTTTTCCGCGCGATCGAGCGCCTTTTCGAGGCACAAGAGAAGATAGACGAACATGTTCCCCTTCCTTCGAGCGGACATGCCTGCTCCTTCGCCTTGCGACTGCTCAAGACGAAGGAGCGGCTAAGCCCGCCTCAAACCGGCACTCCGAGCCGCGACAGCGCGAATCGAAAAGCAAAGAAGCACACCGACGACAACAGCGGCAAAGTCATGACCACCGACCCGTACCGAAGCCCTGTAAAGCACAGCAGCGATTGCAGGCGCGACCCGATCTCCAGGGCAGCGTCGACCATATGTTTGAATCGGATCATTTTCGTTCCACCACGACTTCGAGATACTCGCTGGGCAACACGAGCGTTTGATCGCCCGACCGGTTGCGACTCTCGATGAGCGCCATCAGATCGCCGTGAAACGCGGCTTGCCGATCGCCTTCGAGCGCCGCGAACGCCTTGTTCATCGGACCGTAGTACGCGCGAAATACTTCGACGAAATGCGCGGGCGAGCGGTATCGGAAGACGAAGTCGCGCTTCTTCGCTTCGATACGTTTGGCTCCGCTGCCGAGCAGTTCCGCGAGACGCGCCTCCGTGCCCCATAGCGCGGGCGACTTCACGCCAGCAGGCGGCGCGATGTATTTGCCGATCGTCTTGAAGACCTGTCCGATAAAACTCTCCGGCGTCCAGTTCGCGAGACCGATCATTCCGCCCGGCCTGCACACGCGCATGAGTTCGCTTGCCGCCAGTTCCTGATTCGGCGTGAACATCACGCCGAAGGTCGAGAGCACGGCGTCGAACGAGGCGTCCGCAAAAGGCAGCGCTTCGGCGTCTGCGTCCTGGAACTGAACGGCAAGTCCTTCGGCGTTGGCGCGTGCGCGGCCCGCGTCGAGGAGCGAAGAAACGTAATCGGTGGAGACGACATCGCAATAGCGGCGCGCGGCCGCAAGCGTCGCATTGCCATTGCCCGCCGCAACGTCGAGAACACGGCTGCCGGAGCGCAGATCGAGCGCCTCGCAAAGATTTTCTCCGACGATCTGCAGCGTGGTGCCGACGACTGCATAGTTGCCCGTCGACCAGGCGGCTTGCTGACGGACCTTGACGGCGGCGAGATCGGCGGCGGGCGAGATGGCGGTATCGACTGCGGACATAACATGGCTCCTGATAGACGGGATGGCGGCGTTGCGAGACCGTTGGTTCGCACTGCCTGTTTCGATTGCGCCGCGAAAAGACCCACTTCGAGCACGCCGACGCGACGCACCGGCATGTCGATCAAGCGACTCGAACTATTCGGCGACGCTCACGCCCGAACCGCCCATTTCCTTCGGCAGGTCCTTCATCTTGGGCAGACCGTCCCTCATCGGCAATTTCGACTCCGCGTAATGAACGTGCACGCACGGGTCGTACTGGAAGTCGGAAATGACGGCGGCGTAGACATCGGTCAGCCCGAGACCCGGATGCTCGGTGAAAAGATGGCCGCCACAGTCCCTGCACCATTTCCGATAGCTGTGCTCAGTATTGTTGTAAGTGCCGATATGATCGGTCCCGTGCGTGATGATCACGGCATCGGGCTTCCAGAGCGTGAATGCATTGACCGGCCCCGCCGACCAGCGCCGGCACGATTCGCAATGGCAGTACCCCATGCCTTCGGGCTTGCCGGTCACCGTGAACTTCACTGCACCGCAAAAACATTGGCAATGGTAAGTATCTGCGTCATTCATTTACGCATCCCTCGTTAATGTGGGTTGGCGATTGGTCGAACTGCGCTTAACCTTGCGTCAGTGATGTTTCGCGTGATGCCAGTATCGGCGCGCGAATCGCTTCTTTGAATGACCGAGCGTCCAGATGTTTTGCGCGGGACGCCGAAACTTGGGGCCTGCGATGGATGCGCTTTCCGACGTTCTTCGTCTCCTGCGTCTTAGCGGCGCGGTGTATCTGAACGGCGATTTCACGGCGCCGTGGTGCGTGGTCGGTCAGGTTTCGCCCGCGATGTGCGCGACGTTTCTGCCGCGCGCCGAGCGCGTCGTCTCCTATCACCTGATTCTGGAAGGAAGCTGCTGGGCGGCGCTGACCGATGATCCGGCCTCGGCCATTCGCGTCGATGCGGGAGAGTTGCTCGTCGTGCCGCAAGGCGAGGCGCATCTGATGGGCAGCTCGCTCGAACTCACGCCGACGCCATCGGACGAAATGGTGTCCAGATATCTGGCGACATCTCCCGGCGACGTGATGCGCTTAAGCGTCGGAGCCGAAGGCGCGAGCCAGGAAGCGGGCCGCACGCGCATCGTCTGCGGCTTTCTCGCTTGCGACGACATGCTCGCGAATCCGGTGCTGTCGTCGCTGCCGCGCCTCTTCAAGGTCGACATGCGTGATGATCCGCAATCCGCGTGGCTCGAATCGTCGCTGAGATTTGCGGTGACCGAGGCGGCCGAGTGGCGTCCCGGCAGCGCGACCGTGCTCGCACGACTCTCGGAATTGCTCTTCGTCGAGGCTGTGCGGCGGTGCATCGGGTCCATGCCCGAGGATCGCCGCGGCTGGCTCGCGGGCGTCGCCGACCGGTTCGTCGGCAAGGCGCTCGCGTTGCTGCACGCGCAGCCCGCGCACGACTGGACCGTCGACGAACTCGCGCGCCGTGTCGGTCTCTCGCGTTCCGCGCTGGCTCAGCGCTTCACGCAGTTGCTCGGCCACGCGCCGATGCAATATCTCGCAAGCTGGCGATTGCAGGTCGCGGCGCAGGATCTGCTCTCCGGGCCGCGCTCGATCGCAGCGGTGGCCGAGCGTGTCGGCTATGAATCGGAGGCAGCGTTCAATCGGGCGTTCAAGCGCCAGTTCGGGATGCCGCCTGCGAGCTGGCGGCGCAGCCAGGGACGCGTCGCGAGCGACGAAGCATCGTCCGATGAGGTCTTCGCGGGAACCGATGCGAACGAAGACGCTTGCGCGCCATTTTCCGCGCCAACGCCTTTGAATGCTCGTCCTGAACGCCGCCTCAACGACGCTGCGTGATGTCCACCCGCTATCTGATGCCGACGAGCCTGTAGCCCACGGCCGTTTCCGTAAGAATGTGCTCGGGCTGCGCCGGATCCTTCTCAAGCTTCTGGCGAAGATGTCCCATATAGACGCGCAGGTAATGCGCATTGTCGACCTGCTCCGGTCCCCACACATCGCGCAGCAACTGCCGATGCGTGAGCACGCGCCCGGCATGCCGCATGAGAACCGTGAGTAACCGATACTCAGTGGGCGTAAGGCGAACCGGCCGGCCTGCGCGCGTCACTTCCCGCTTTGCGAGGTCCACGGCAACCTCGCCGAACGATACCGCGGGCGCTTCCTCCAGCGCACGTATGCTGCGGCGCAACTGCGCGCGAACGCGTGCAAGCAGCTCGGACACGCCGAAAGGCTTCGTGAGATAGTCGTCCGCGCCGGCGTCGAGGGCTTCGACCTTCACGGCTTCGCTCGTGCGCGCCGAGAGCACGATCACCGGCACCTGCGTCCAGCCGCGCAACTCGCGAATCACGTCGATGCCGTCGGTATCGGGCAGGCCGAGATCGATCACGACGATATCGGGTTGCCTCGTGGCGACCTCGCGCAATCCCGCCTTGCCGGTTTCCGCTTCGACGACCGCGAGTTCGTGCGACTCCAGCGTCGATCGCACGAAGCGTCTGATCTGCGGATCGTCTTCGATTATCAGCACCGTATGCCCGGTTTCGCTCATGGTCTCGTCTCGCCGGTTCCGTGGTCCAGAGCGGGCTGCTCGTCCACCGGTACGTCGAGCGTCGGCGGCGTGCCGTCCGCGGGCAGCGTGAACCAGAATCGCGATCCCGCGACACGGCCATCCTCGATACGATTCTCGACGCCGATCTGCCCGCCATGCGCTTCGACGATCGCGCGGCAAATCGCGAGGCCCAGCCCCACGCCGGACTGCGCGGACTCCTTCTGTCCGCGCGTGAACTTTTCGAAAAGACGCGTCTCGATGCCCGGCGGAATGCCCGGCCCGCGATCGTCGATGCAAACGCGCACGCATCGCTGTCCCGAAAGCTGTTCCTCGCGCGCGGATATCTCGATCTCGGTGCCTTTGGGCGTGTACTTCGCGACGTTCTCCAGAAGATTGGCGAAGAGCCGGTCCATCAGCACGGCGTCGAGTTGCAATAGCGGCAAGTCCGGCGGAATGCGGGTCTGCACGCGGCGGCCCGCGAGCGTCCGCTTGAGTCCCGCGAGCGCCGCGCCTACGGTTTCCTCCAGCATCGACCATTGCCGGTTCAACCGGATCGCGCCCGCTTGCAGCCGCGCCATATCGAGGAGATTGGTGACGAGACCGCTCATGCGCAGCGCTTCCTCGTGAATCGCATGGACGAGCTCCTGAGCGCGGCCGACGCCCGGCTCGGCGGCATCGACCTGTTCTTCGAGAATCGAAGCGAAGCCGACGATCGACGTGAGCGGCGTGCGCAGATCGTGCGAAATGGCGGACAGAAGCGCATTGCGCATGCGCTCCGATTCCATATTCACGAGCGCGTCCTGCGCGATTTCGACATAGTGGACGCGCTCGATCGCGAGCGCGATCTGCGCCGCGAAAGTCTCGATCATCCGGTGCTGCTCGGGGATGGCGAGATCGGCCATGCGCTGCGGCGCGAAGGCCAGGACGCCGCGCGTGCGCATCGGCGCCTTGAGCGGCAGATACAGCGCCTGCGCCGCAGGCAAGGTGTCGGTGCTGAGTCCCGCCGGCTTCTGCTGGTCGTAGACCCACTGCGCGATATCGAGGTCCAGCGCCGATTTGTCGATCGTCGTCTCCGGGCTCGCCTCCGCCACCTTCTGCTGCACCTTCTCCGCGCTGTCGGGCAGAAGAATGGCCGCGCGCGCCTGAAATACTTCCGCGATGTGCCGCGTGCCGATCTCGATGATCTGCTCGGTCATCAGCGCGGCGGCGAGTTCCTTGGTCATCGCGTACATGGCGCCGGTGCGCCGCTCGCGTTGCGAGGCGATGCGCGCCTCGCGCCGCAGGCTCGAAGTCAGATGGCTGATCGTGAGAGAAGTCAGCAGCATGACCGCGAACGTCAGAAGGTATTGCGTATCGCCGACCGAGAACGACATGACCGGCGCGACGAAAAAGAAATCGAACGCGGCGACCGACAGGAACGAGAGCATCACGCCCGGTCCGCGGCCAAGGCGCACGGCAGTGAAAATCACGCCGAGCAGATAGAGCATCACGAGATTGGTCACCGCGAACCGCTGCGCGGCGAGCGCGCTCGCGACGAGCGTGATCCCGCCGCCGATCGCGAGTGCGAAGGCATAGGCGCGCGGCGGGGAATGCGTGCCGTCCCGCAGCGCGCTGAACGTGAGCGGCGGGCGTTGCGGGCCTTCGCGCGCGCCGGTGGACACGAGCGTCACGTCGATATCCGCGGCCTGCCGGATGATGCGCTCGCTCACCGGCCGCGCGAAGTAGCGCCGCCAGCCTTGCGTCATCGATGCGCTCGCCACCAGCTTCGACACATTGCGCATGCGCGCATAGTCGATGAGCGTCGCGGCGGCGTCGGCGCCATCGAGCGTGACGGTTTCCGCGCCGAGCTCGGACGCGAGCTTGAGCGCATCGAGCGTGCGCCGCCGCTGTTCGTCGGAGAGCCGCTGGAGCTTCGGCGTCTCCACGTAAACGGCGAGCCAGTCGGCCTTGAGCGCCGCCGCGAGCCGCGCGGCCGCGCGCACGAGCGCAGCGCTTTCGGGACCGGGACCGACGCACGCGATCAGGCGCTCGCGCGCCCGCCAGATGCGCTCGATCGACTGATCGGCGCGGTATTCGCGCATCTGCGCATCGACGCGATCGGCGGTGCGCCGCAGCGCGAGTTCGCGCAGCGCGATCAGGTTGCCCTTGCGGAAGAAATTGCGCACCGCGTGCTCGGCTTGCGTCGGCAGATAGACCTTTCCGTCGCGCAGGCGGTCGAGCAGTTCCTCCGGCGGAAGATCGACGAGCGTGACTTCATCGGCGAGATCGAACACGCGATCCGGCACCGTCTCCCAGACGCGAATGCCGGTGATGCGCCCGACGATGTCGTTCAGGCTTTCGAGATGCTGGACGTTGACGGTCGTGTAGACGTCGATGCCCGCATCGAGCAGTTCCTGAACGTCCTGCCAGCGCTTCATGTGGCGCGAGCCCTGCACGTTCGAATGCGCGAGCTCGTCGACGAGAATCAGCTCCGGCTTGCGCGCGAGCGCCGCATCGAGATCGAACTCCGCGAGCAGGCGTCCGCGATATTCGATGCGCGCCACGGGCAGCGTGTCGAGCCCGTCGAGCAGTGCGAGCGTCTCCTTGCGGCCATGCGTTTCGACGACGCCGACGACCACATCCGCGCCTTCGTCGAGGCGACGGCGCGCGGCCTGCAGCATCGCGAAGGTCTTGCCGACGCCCGCGGAGGCGCCGAAGAACACCTTCAGCCGCCCGCGCTGGCGCTTCTCCTCTTCTCGCTGAAGCTTGTCGAGCAGTTCGTCGGGATCGGGGCGCGTCATCGTCATCGTCTCTTTTCAAGGGCGCACTGTATCAGCCGCGCGCCGAATCCAGCGCCAGATTGAGCTTCAGCACGTTCACGCGCGGCTCGCCGAGCACGCCGAACTGGCGCGCGCTCGTGGCCTCGCCGACGAGCGCCTCGACCTGCGCGGACGTCATTCCGCGCGCCTTCGCCACACGCGCGACCTGATAAGCCGCCGCCGCCGGACTGATCTCCGGATCGAGGCCGCTGCCGGAGGACGTCACGAGATCGACGGGCAACGGCGAGCGGTTGTCCGGATCGGCGGCGTGGAGCGCGTCGATGCGCCCCTTGATCTCATCGGCGAGCGCGGGGTTGGTCGGCCCGAGATTCGAGCCGCTCGAACTGCCCGCGTTGTACGGATTCGGCGTCGTCGCCGACAGACGTCCCCAGAAGTACTGCGGCGCATCGAACTGCTGTCCGATGATCTCCGAGCCGACCGTCTTGCCGTCGCGCTCGATCAGACTGCCGTTCGCCTGATGCGGGAACGCCGCCTGCCCGATCGCGGTGACGACAGCAGGATAAACCAGTCCCGTGAGCACCGTCAGCGCGACGAACAACACGATCGCCGGACGCAAAATTGTCTTCATCATGTTTAACTCCAGCCAAGTGCGGTAATGACCATGTCGATGAGCTTGATGAACGGGAACGGCAGGATGATGCCGCCGAGGCCGTAAATCAGCAGGTTGCGGCGCAGGAGCGAGGCGGCGCCCAGCGCGCGATACTTCACGCCCTTGAGCGCGAGCGGAATCAGGAACACGATGATCAGCGCGTTGAAGATCACCGCCGACAAGATAGCCGACGAAGGGGACGCCAGATGCATCACGTCCAGCACCCGAAGTTGCGGATAGGTCGTCGCGAACGCCGCCGGGATGATCGCGAAGTACTTGGCGACGTCGTTGGCAATCGAGAACGTCGTGAGCGAGCCGCGCGTCATCAGCATCTGCTTGCCGATCTCGACGATCTCGATCAGCTTGGTCGGATTCGAGTCCAGATCGACCATGTTGCCCGCTTCCTTCGCGGCCTGCGTGCCGGTGTTCATCGCCACTGCGACGTCGGCCTGCGCGAGCGCGGGGGCGTCGTTGGTGCCGTCGCCGGTCATCGCGACCAGACGTCCCTCGGCCTGATGCGCGCGGATCGTCGAGAGCTTCGCTTCGGGCGTCGCTTCGGCGAGGAAGTCGTCGACGCCCGCTTCCGCCGCGATCGCCGCGGCCGTGAGGCGGTTGTCGCCGGTCACCATCACCGTCTTGATGCCCATCTTGCGCAGTTCCGCGAAGCGCTCCTTGATGCCGCCCTTCACGATGTCCTTCAGCTCGATCACGCCGAGCGCGCGCGCCGTTTCGTTCACGCGCTCCGCCACGACGAGCGGCGTGCTGCCGCGCCGCGCGATGTCATCGACGGCGTTCTGCACTTCCTGCGGAAAGCGCCCGCCGCGCTCCTCGACGTACTTCCTCACCGCGTCGGCCGCGCCCTTGCGGATCTCGCGGCCGGGAAGATCGACGCCGCTCATGCGCGTCTGCGCCGTGAACGCGAGAAAGGTCGCGTGCAGTGTCGCCATGTCGCGCTCGCGGATATTGAAGCGCTGCTTCGCCAGCACGACGATGCTGCGGCCTTCCGGCGTTTCATCGGCGAGCGATGCGAGTTGCGCGGCATCGGCGAGATCGCGCTCGGCGATGCCCGGCGCCGCGACGAACATCGACGCCTGACGATTGCCGAGCGTGATCGTGCCGGTCTTGTCGAGCAGCAGCACGTCGACGTCGCCCGCCGCTTCGACCGCGCGGCCCGACGTGGCGATCACGTTCGCCTGCATCATACGGCTCATGCCCGCGACGCCGATGGCCGAAAGCAGGCCGCCGATGGTCGTCGGAATCAGGCACACGAGCAGCGCGACGAGCGCGGTGATCGTCACCACATGGCCCTGCTTCGCCGCTTCCACGGAGAACATCGAGAACGGCAGCAGCGTGGCCGTGGCGAAGAGCAGCACGAGCGTCAGCGCGACGAGCAGGATCGTCAGCGCGATTTCGTTCGGCGTCTTCTGGCGCTTGGCGCCCTCGACCATCGCGATCATGCGGTCGAGAAAGGCCTCGCCGGGATTCACGCCCACGCGCACGACGATCCAGTCGGAGAGCACGCGCGTGCCGCCCGTCACCGATGAAAAGTCGCCGCCCGACTCGCGGATCACCGGCGCGGATTCGCCCGTGATCGCGGATTCGTCCACGGACGCGACGCCTTCGATCACGTCGCCGTCGGCGGGGATCACATCGCCTGCTTCGACGAGCACCACGTCGCCTTTGCGCAGATCGGTGGATGTCGTGATGCGGATCGGCGACTTCGGATGCGGTTCGTTGAGCTTCTTCGCCATCACGTTGTGCTTCGCCTGACGCAGCGATGCGGCCTGCGCCTTCGAGCGCCCTTCCGCGAGCGCTTCCGCGAAGTTCGCGAAGAGCACCGTGAACCACAGCCACAGCGCGATCGCGAGGATAAAGCCCGCGGGCGCTTCGGCCTGGCCTGCAAGCGCGGCGAAGAAGAGCACCGTCGTCAGAATGCTGCCGACATAGACGCAGAACATCACCGGGTTGCGCAACTGCGTGCGCGGCGCGAGCTTTTTGAACGAATCGACGATCGCCGGCTTGACCAGCGCCGGGTCGAACATCGAACGTACGGCCGTGCGTGCCTGCCCCAGATTCTCGGGACGGTGCATCGGCGGTTGATTCATTTGAGTCATGCTGTCCTCGACTTCAATGGCCTGCGATCATGGTGATGTGCTCGACGATGGGTCCGAGCGCGAGCGCGGGCACGTAGGTGAGCGCGCCGACGAGCAGCAGCGTGCCGAGCAGAAGGACCACGAAAAGCGGACCGTGCGTCGGCAAGGTGCCCGCCGTCACGGCGAGACGCTTCTTCGCGGCGAGCGAACCGGCGATCGCGAGAATCGGGATAAGCGAGCCGAAGCGGCCAAACCACATCGCGATGCCGAGCATCGAGTTATAGAAGGGCGTGTTCACCGAAAGACCTCCGAACGCGCTGCCGTTGTTGTTGGCGGCCGAGCTGAACGCATAGAGGATTTCGGAGAAGCCGTGCGCGCCCGGATTCGCGATGCCCGCCGTGCCCGCCGCGCTCAGAACGGCGACCGACGTGCCCACGAGCACCAGCAGCGGCGTCAGCAGAATGACGATGGACACCATCTTCATTTCGAACGATTCGATCTTCTTGCCGACGTACTCGGGCGTGCGGCCGATCATCAGTCCGGCGACGAACACCGCCAGCAATGCGAACGCGAGCATGCCGTAGAGCCCGGAACCGACGCCGCCGAAGATCACTTCGCCGAGCTGGATCAGGAGCATCGGCACGAGGCCGCCGAGCGGGGTGAGCGAATCGTGCGTGTTGCTGACCGCGCCACACGAAGCCGAGGTCGTCGCGACCGTGAAGATGCCCGACTGCGCGATGCCCAGACGCGTTTCCTTGCCTTCCATGTTGCCGCCCGCCTGCAACGCGGACGCCTGCGTATCGACGTGCAGCGACGCATAGACTGGATTGCCCGCCTGCTCCGCCGAGATCTCGAACAGGCATGCAGCGGCGAACGCGATGGTCATCGCCGCGAGCACGGCATAGCCCTGGCGCCTGTCGCCGACCGTGCGTCCGAACACCACGCACAGCGCCGCCGGAATGATCAGCATGGCGAGCATCTGCATGAAGTTCGAGAACGGCGTCGGGTTCTCGTACGGGTGCGCGGAGTTGGCGTTGAAGAAGCCGCCGCCGTTGGTGCCGAGCATCTTGATCGCTTCCTGCGAGGCGACCGGGCCCATCGGCAAAGTCTGCTTGTCGGCCTTGAGCGTTTGCGTGACGGACTTGCCCTGCGCGTCGGTCGATTGCGTCTGATAGCTCGTGACCTGCAGCGTCGATACGTCCTGATATGCCCTGAAGTTCTGGATCGCGCCCTGGCTCACGAAGACGAGCGCGAAGACGACCGCGAGCGGCGCGAGAATGTAGAGCGTCGTGCGCGTCAGATCGACCCAGAAATTGCCGATGGTCTGCGCGGAATGGCGCTTGAAGCCGCGGATCAGCGCGATGACCACCGCGATGCCGGTCGCCGCCGACAGGAAGTTCTGCACGGTGAGGCCGAGCATCTGCGCGAGATAGCCGAGCGTGCTCTCGCCGCCGTAATCCTGCCAGTTCGTGTTGGTCACGAAGCTGACGGCGGTGTTGAACGCGGCGTCCGGCGACATCGCGGCGAAGCCTTGCGGATTGGCCGGCAGCATGCCTTGCAGACGCAGGATGGCATACAGCACGAGCGCGCCGAGCACGTTGAAGAGCATCACGGCGAGCGCGTAGTGCTTCCACGACATCTCGGCATCGGGATCGACGCCGGCGATGCGATACAGCACGTTCTCGACCGGACGCCCGATCCTGCGCACGACGACGGACGATCCGTCGAGCACGTTCGAGATATAGCGGCCGAGCGGAATGGCGAGTGCGATCAGAACGACGATGAAAATCGCCGTCTGCATGAAGGTATTGGCGTTCATTCGAGATCCTCCGCACGCAAAAGCGCGTACACGAGGTACACGAAGAGCAGCAGCGTGGAAGCCGCCGCGAGCCACAACATCCAGGCGCTCATGGACGGCCTCCCGTCGCGCGGCGGCTCAGTCGCTCGCAGCCGCGTGTGAGCGCCACGCAAAGTCCCCAGAACAGGACGATGCCGGCGAGATAAATGAAGTCCATTTTGGTGTTCTCCCCTTATGCGGTTCAGGACAGGGTGGAGAATACGAAAACGGACGTAAACGACTTAACAAGAGGTCGGGAGAAGGTATAAAAATGGTGTAAAGATGTGGACTGCCATTCTCGCGAGGCGATTTTTATGACAGACGATCCCGATCCCGAGCAGCTGAAAGGCCCAGGTGGAATGACGTTGCGGGAGATCCACGAACAGGTGCGGAAATCGGTCGAGCGCGACCGCGAAGCGCAGGCCGCGCATAAATCAGTTGCGCCGAAATCCCGATGGCAAAGATGGGTGCGCTACGTGTGGGGACGCAGCGGGCGCCGCTGATCGCGGTGTTGCAGGTCAGCGGTTCGAACTGATCCTCAAGCGGTGGCTTTTGCCTCCAGCTCCGCGATGCGCTTGCGTAACGCGCGATCTTCCTGAAAGCGCGCCGTCTCATCGCGTATGATCGCGACGATGCCGGTCACTTCGCCTTGCGATTGCAACAGCGCGACCGTGAACGCAATCGACATCGTGCGTCCGGCCTTATCGACGGCGGGCACCTTGAGCAGATCGTGTCCGTAACGCGTCTCGCCGGTCGCCATCGTCTTGTGATAGCCGTCCCAGTGACGGCCGCGCAGGCGTTCCGGGATGATCAGGTCCAGCGACTGTCCCAATGCTTCGCTCTGGGTGAAGCCGAACATGCGTTCGGCCGCCGGATTCCATAACGTGATCGCGCCGCTCGCGTCCGAAATGATCACGGCATCGCCGATCGCATTGACGAGCTGTTCGTAGTCGATGGTGTGGGTCATGGTGTCGTCCGGATCGATATAGTATTTTTGAAGGGCGCTGCCATTCTGCCGCAAAAAAGCCGGACAGCAGAAGGCAGCGATTTCCCTTTTCCTTCTGAAACTACTGCATCAAACGGCGCGCAACTCCTGCATGCGTGCAACCTGCTCCGGGCTATAGCCAAGCTCGAGCAACACTTCCTCGGTGTGCTCGCCCAAAAGCGGCGAGCCCGTGATTTCCGGCTTCAGATCCGAGAACTTGATCGGGCTGCCGACCGTGAGGTACTTGCCGCGCACCTTGTGATCCACTTCGACGATCGAGCCGCTCGCGCGCAACGATTCATCGTTCGCGAGTTCCTTCATCGTCAGCACCGGCGCGCACGGGATATCGAACTTGCGCAGGATATCGACGGCTTCGAACTTGGTCTTGTCGGCAAGCCATGCTTCGATCGTATTGAAGATATCGAAGATGTGCGGCTGGCGCGCTTCGGCCGTCATGTAGTTCGGGTCCTGAATCCATTCCGGTTTGCCGATTGCGCGGCAGATCGGCGCCCACGCGTGACCCTGAATCGTGAAGTAGATATACGCGTTCGGATCGGTTTCCCAGCCCTTGCACTTGAGCACCCAGCCCGGCTGTCCGCCGCCGCCCGCATTGCCGCCGCGCGGCACCACATCGCTGAACGTGCCGTGCGGATATTGCGGATATTCCTCGAGATAGCCGATGCGGTCCAGACGCTGCTGATCGCGCAGTTTCACGCGGCACAGGTTGAGCACGCTGTCCTGCATCGATACGGCGACTTTCTGCCCCTTGCCCGTTTGCTGGCGGCCGATGATCGCCGTGAGAATGCCGATCGCCAGATGCATGCCGGTGTTGCTGTCGCCGAGCGCGGCCGCGCTGATGGTCGGCGGGCCGTCCCAGAAGCCCGTCGTCGATGCCGCGCCGCCCGCGCATTGCGCGACGTTTTCATAGACCTTCAGGTCGTCGTAATGGTGACCGTCGCTGAAGCCCTTGACGGATGCCACGATCAACTTCTTGTTCAGTTCGTGGATGTTTTCCCACGAGAAGCCCATGCGGTCCAGCGCGCCCGGACCGAAGTTCTCGACCAGCACGTCCGATTCGCGGATCAGCTTGGTGAGCACTTCCTTGCCTTCGTCCGTTTTCGTATCGAGCGTCAACGAGCGCTTGTTGCTGTTGAGCATCGTGAAATACAGCGCGTCGGCGTCCGGAATGTCGCGCAACTGGTTGCGCGTGACGTCGCCCGACCCGGGACGTTCAACCTTGATCACATCCGCACCGAACCAGGCCAGCATCTGAGTGCATGCGGGACCGGCTTGCACGTGCGTGAAGTCGATGATCTTGATGCCTTTGAGTGGTTTGTCGCTCAATTGAGTTCTCCTGGGTGGCTTTTTCGTCGTTACTTTTTCATCGCCGCGCTTTGCGGATTCAGATTCGTCAGGCGTCCGCTCTCCGTGCCGGCCGCTTCATCGATCACTGCGTTGATCAGCGTCGGCTTGCCCGATCTGATCGCCTCTTCCAGTGCGTGCGTCAACTCTTCCGGCGTCGTCGCGTTGAAGCCGATCCCGCCGAATGCCTCGATCATCTTGTCGTAGCGCGCGTTCTTCACGAACACGGTGGGCGCGACGTCCTTGCCACCCGTAGGATTCACATCGGTGCCGCGATACACGCCGTTGTTGTTGAAGACGATGGTGCAGACCGGCAAGTCGTATCGGCAGATGGTTTCGAGTTCCATGCCGCTGAAGCCGAACGCGCTGTCGCCTTCGATCGCGACGACCTGCTTGCCGCTCGTCACCGCCGCGCCGATCGAGAAGCCCATGCCGATGCCCATGATTCCCCAGGTGCCCGAATCGAAGCGCTTGCGCGGCTCGTACATGTCGATGATGCTGCGCGCATAGTCGAGCGTGTTCGCACCTTCGTTCACGACGTTGATGTCGGGGCGGGTCTTCAGTACATCGCGGATGGCGCGCAGCGCGCTGTGGAAGTTCATCGGCGACGGATTCTTCGCAAGCGTCGCCGCCATCTTTTCGAGGTTCTTGTTTTTGCGCTCGTTGATCGCGCCCGTCCATTCGCTCGACGGCTTCGGGAAGCCCGCGCCGATGCCCGCGACGAGCGCCGACACGCATGAGCCGATGTCGCCGATCACCGGCGCGGCGATCGCGACGTTGCTGTCGATTTCGGTCGGCGAGATGTCGATCTGCACGAACTGCTTGGGCGCCGCGCCCCAGGTCTTGCCCTTGCCGTGCGCAAGCAGCCAGTTCAGACGCGCGCCGATCAGCACGACGCAATCCGCTTCCTGCAGCACGAACGAACGCGCGGCCGACGCCGACTGCTCATGCGTGTCGGGCAACAGGCCCTTCGCCATCGACATCGGCAGATACGGAATGCCGCTCTTCTCGACCAGCTCGCGAATCTGCGCGTCGGCCTGCGCGTAGGCCGCGCCCTTGCCGAGCAGGATCAGCGGACGCTTCGCGCTCTTGATCACGTCGAGCGCGCGCTTCACCGAATCCGGCGACGGCAACTGACGCGGCGCGGCGTCCACGACCTTGATGAGCGATTGCTGGCCCTTGAGCGCGTCCATCGTCTGCGAGAGCAGCTTGGCGGGCAGATCGAGATACACGCCGCCCGGACGTCCCGAAACGGCTGCGCGGATCGCACGCGCGATGCCGACGCCGATGTCCTCCGCATGCAGCACGCGGTACGCGGCCTTCGCATAGGGCTTCGCCGCGTTCAACTGGTCCATCTCTTCGTAATCGCCCTGCTGCAGATCGACGATCTCGCGCTCGCTGGAGCCGCTGATCAGGATCATCGGAAAGCAATTGGTGGTCGCGTTGGCGAGCGCGGTCAGTCCGTTCAGGAAGCCGGGCGCCGACACGGTCAGGCAGATACCCGGCTTCTGCGTCATGTAGCCCGCGATCGCGGCCGCATTGCCCGCGTGCTGCTCATGACGAAAGCCGATGAAGCGCATACCTTCCGCCTGCGCGAGGCGCGCGAGGTCGGTGATCGGAATGCCGACGAGACCGAAGATCGTGTCGATGTCGTTCAGCTTCAGCGCATCGATGACGAGGTGAAAGCCATCGGTCACTTGCGGCGCCTTCGTTTCAACGGGCGCCTGCGTTGTTGCCTCGAGTACGTCTGCCATTTGTCTCCTCCTGAGGGCCGGTTATGTGCTGATATACTAGATATCAGATACTGCATTTGTCAAAGCTTTATTTTGAGTTTTGTGCGAAAAACTGAGGGAGAGTTACGGCGCACGCTCTGGTGCATTGCGGCATGGCGCAAGGGCCGCGGACATCTCTGTCGCGCGGCCCCTCGCCGACCCTATGAAGCACGCATGCCGGACGTCGTCATCGGGTTGAAGACTTGCTCGGCGCTTCCGTCCAGTCAGGCTGAAAGGCCATGCCGATGACCGGCTGCGGCGAAGCCTCCACGAGCGTGTTCTCTATCCAGCGCCGGCGCATCGGCGCGAGGACGAACTTGGCGCAGATGCCCGCCGCGATCGATGTGATCGCCGTAGCGATGAACACGGTGTTCCACGAGCCGAGCGACGCCAGCACCGAAGCAAGCGGCACCATCATCGAGGCCGTGCCCTTCGCGGTGTAGAGCGTCCCCGCGTTGGCGGCGGCGTATTTGCTGCCGAAGGTATCGGCGCAAGTCGCGGGGAAGATCGAGAAGATTTCGCCCCAGCACAGGAACGTCATCGCCGCGAACAGCATGAAGAGATACGGATCGTGCCCGAACTCCATCAGCCCGAGCAGCGCGACGCCTTCGCCCAGGAAGATGATGAACATGGTGTTTTCGCGGCCGATCTTGTCCGAGATGAAGCCGCATAGCGGGCGCGTGAAGCCGTTGCAGAGGTTATCGATGGACAGCGTCATCGCGAGCAGCGGCAACGTCGCGCCGAGGAGACTCACCGGCATGTTCGCGAAGCCGTATTCCTTGGCGATCGGCCCGAACTGCGCGGTGGCGATCACGCCGCCCGCCGCCACCGCGACGAACATCAGATACAGCACCCAGAAGATGGGCGCTCGCACCATCTGCCCGGTCGTATAGTCGATCTTGGTAGCGACGACGCGTTTGGCCGGCACGATGTTCGCGGGCGGTTTCGGCCGCACGAGCAACAGCGCGAGCACGAAGATGACCGCGCCTTGCAGGCTGCCGAAGAACATGAAGGCGCTTTCGTAGCCGGAGTGCTGGATCATGTTCGAGATCGGGATCACGGTGACGGCCGCGCCCGCTCCGAAGCCCGCCGCCGTCAGACCGGCCGCGAGACCGCGCTTGTCCGGAAACCACTTGAGCGCCGTGCCGACGCACGTGCCATACACGCAGCCCGCGCCGATGCCCGCGACCACGGCGGCGATGTACAGATGCATGAGCGTGGTGGCATGGGCGTCGATGATCCAGCCGATCGCCGCGCAGATCGCGCCGCCCATCACCACGGGCCGTGGTCCGAACTTGTCGACGAGCCAGCCTTCGACGGGCACGAGCCACGTCTCGGTGACGATGAAGATCGTGAACGCGGTCTGAATCGCCGCCTGCCCCCAGTGATGCTTTGCGTCCATCGGAATCACGAACAACGTCCACGCGTACTGGAAATTGGCCACGAGCCCCATGCAGACGATACCGATCACCAACTGCACCCACCTGTTATGACGACGTCCGTGCCACTGCCCGGCGACCGCCGTATCTGCGCTTGCCATGTCTGTCTCCGTTATGTGTCATTGCGCTCGTTCGGCGCCTGAGGTACTGCGAAAACCGACGCGATGCATCGGTGGCGAGACACGCGGCCCCGATGCAAAGGGGATCGGGGAAATACACGAGACCATCGTGCGGCAGAAAAACGATAGGGGAAAGTTATAAAAAATTTCGATATGGATTCACGATCGTGAATGGATGACGGCGCGCGGTGGCATCGGCAGCCATCGCGAACTTGTTACACCTCTTACCGACGGGGGCGGATCGCGTTACTAAAGCCTTTCAGCGCTGCGGTTATACTCGGCGTCGTCTCAAAATCAAACGTCCGAACAATGTCGAAACGAATCATCAAACTTCTTGCTGTCGCAGCCCTCACGGCGGCGGCCTCGGTGCCGGCCCTGGCTGGCGACATGAACAATGCGCTCGGCGGCGCGCTCGGCGGTGTGGCCGGAGCGGCGCTCGGCGGCGCTGTAGGCGGCAGCACGGGCGCGGTGCTCGGCGGTGCGGTCGGCGGCGGCGCTGGCGGCGCGGTCACGTCGAACCGGCGCGAGCGCACGGGCGCGATCGTCGGCGGCGCGCTGGGCGGCGGCGCGGGCACAGCGGCAGGCAACGCGATGGGCGGCCGTGGCGGTGGCCTGATGGGCGCGGCGCTGGGCGGTGGCGCCGGCGCAGCGCTGGGCGGCAACGTCTCGCGCTCGAACTCGTACGAGGACGACTACAGCCGCGGTCATCACGGCAAGCACCACAAGCATCACCGTCACGACTGAGCGGCAAGCGCTTCAAAGCTGGAAAACGGACGCCACGTGGTCGATGAACGCACGGACGACGGGCGGCAATCCTCGGCGCGTGGTGAATACGAGATGGACGATGCCACTCTCCGTTTTCCATTCCGGAAACACATGAACGAGCGCGCCGCTCGCGAGTTGCTCCCGGCATGCGTGATCGGGCAGCAACGCGACGCCGAGTCCCGCCATCGCGCTATCGCGCAGTGAGACATAGTCCACGCACGTCATCCGCGGCTCGCTCCGGATCGTATGCGATGCATCGTCCGGTCCGGTGAAGGTCCACTCGATCTCGCCCATCTGATCCGTGGTCGCGAGCGTCGGCAAGGCGGAGAGCGCGGCGATGTCCCCGCTCATGCAGAGCGACGCGACCGAAGGTGCAGCCACCAGGATGCGGCTCGAGTGCCCCAGCGTGCGCACGATCAGCGACGCGTCCGTATCCAGCCGCACGCGCACGCGAATGGCGATGTCGATACGTTCCTCGATCAGATCGACCGGGCGATCCACGGCGATGACCTGCAGGCGCGCCTTCGGGAAGCGCGTGAGGAACGTGCTATACGCCTTCGAGAGTGTCGGCATGAGCCCGAGCGGACAACTGCAGCGGATGACCCCGCGAGGTTCGCTCAGCGCCTCGGAGATGACGGAGTCGGCCTGCTGCACGTCGAGCATGATCGTCCTGCAACGCTCATGGAAGGCGTGCCCGATCTCGGTCACCCGAAAGCGGCGCGTCGAGCGCTCGATCAGACGCACCCCGAGCCGCGCTTCCAGTGCGGCGATCCGGCGGCTGATGGTCGATTTGGGCGTGCGCAGCGCGCGGCTCGCCGCGGCGAACCCGCCGTGCCCGACCACTTCAGCGAACAGCACGTAATCGTTGATGTCGGCCATGCCTATTGACCCATTTTTGGAACTATCAAACCCGGTTTCACAGTCTACCGCGCCGATTGTCTCATTGGCATGATGCTCTCAACGCGACGCAACCTGCGCCGCCAAACCAGACGGAGAGTTGAAAATGACTGGCAAATTCGAAAACAAGGTCGTGGTCGTGACGGGCGGTACGAGCGGAATCGGCTTTGCGACCGCGAAGCGCTTCGCCGCGGAAGGCGCATCGGTGTTCATCACCGGTCGTCGTCAGAAGGAGCTGGATGCGGCTGTCGAAGCGATGCACGGACGTGTCGTGGGCATCCGGGCGGACATGTCGAAACTCGCGGATATCGACCGGCTCTACGATGCCGTGCAGCAGAAGCATTCGAATATCGACGTGCTGTTCGCCAATGCCGGCGGCGGTTCCATGCTGCCGCTGGGCGCCATCACCGAAGAACATTACGAAGACACCTTCGGGCGCAACGTGAAAGGCGTGATCTTCACGGTTCAGAAAGCGATCCCGCTTCTGCGCGACGGCGCTTCCGTGATCCTCACGGGCTCGACGGCCGGCAGCACCGGCACCGCCGCGTTCAGCGTCTACAGCGCGTCGAAGGCCGCGGTGCGCAGTCTCGCGCGTAGCTGGACGCTGGACCTAAAGGAGCGTGGGATTCGCGTGAATGTCGTCAGCCCGGGACCGGTGAAGACGCCGGGTCTTGTCGAGCTGGCAGGCCCGGATGCGGCGCAGCAGCAGGGTCTGCTCGACTACATGGCGTCGAACGTGCCGCTCGGACGCGTCGGCGATCCGGACGAGGTCGCCAAGGTCGTGCTGTTCCTGGGATCGGAAGAATCCAGCTTCGTCGCCGGAGCCGAGTTTTTTGTCGACGGCGGGCTGGCCCAGGTCTGATTGAGCGCTCGCGTGCCGGACAAGCTCGCAGTTTCGAGCCTGTCCGGGACGTCGTTAGTGAACCTGAGCGCCTTACGCCTTTTTGGACGCAGCGCCGATCGAACGATCGAGAAAGCTCAGCAGCAGCGGAGCGATTTCGTCGAGCTTGTCTTCCAGCGCGAAATGCCCCGTGTCGAGAATGTGCATCTCCGCATCGGGCAAATCGCGCAGATACGGGTGCGCGCCTTCTTCCGGGAAGATCTTGTCGTTCTTGCCCCACACGATGATCGTCGGTGGCTGGTGCTCGCGGAAGAACGCCTGAAACTGCGGATAAAGCGGGACGTTCGTTCCGTAATCGAGGAACAGATCCATCTGGATCTCGCGGTTGCCCGGACGGTCGAGCAGCGCCTGATCGTGCAGCCAGTTATCGGGGCTGATTCTCGACACATCGGAAACGCCGTCCGTGTATTGGAAGATCGTCGTGTCGAGCGTGACGAGGCCGTGCAACGCTTCGCGATTCTTCACCGACTCATCGGCCCAATAGGCCTTGATCGGATCCCAGAACTCGCGCAGACCTTCGGTATAGGCATTGCCGTTCTGAACGATCATGCCCGTCACGCGCGACGGATTCTTGAGCGCAAGCCGATAGCCCACCGGTGCACCGTAATCCATCACGTACATCGCAAAGCGATCGATATTCAACCGGCCGAGCAACGCGTCGATCATGTCGGCGTATCGCTGAAAGCCGTAGCTGAACGCGGCGCGATCGGGAGAGTCGCTTTCACCGAAGCCGGGATAGTCGGGCGCGACGACGCGGTACTTCTGCGCGAGGATCGGGATCAGATTCCGAAACATGTGCGAAGAGGTCGGAAAGCCGTGCAGCAGAAGAACGACCGGCGCGTCCGATGGGCCGGCTTCTCTGTAGAACACATTGACGCCATCGATAGTTTCGGACTGGTAGCGAACGACGGGAATCGAAGTCATGACAAGAATTCCTGTGAAAGATGATCGAGTGCCGCATCCGCTTCAAACCGGCCCTGATGCAGCGTTGAATGCATGGTGCACCCGTCGCCAATTCGACGGAATCCTCATCTTGCCGAATGCACTCTTCTTTCATCGAGAAGAGTTGCCTTTCCTTGAACTCCGGCGCTTGCCTTCGAACAAATCACGCTGTTGCGCGAGCCCTTCTCCCACCACATCGAAAAACGCTCGCACGCGCGCGGTCTTTCGAAGATCGGCATGCGTGACGATCCATAGTTCGCCTTCCAGTTCCGCGACCGGATTCGCGGCGACACGCGTGACGCCGATATCGCCGTCGCCAAGATAGCATGGCAGCAGCGCGAGGCCGATGCCCGCGCGCGCCGCGGTCAACTGATTCACCAGACTGTTCGTCCGGTACACGAACGACGACGGCGACGCGTTGAGCGCAAGCCATTGCGCCGCGCGAATGCCCGACGCCGTTTCGTCCCAGCCGATCAACGCGTGATCGTCGGGCTTCCAGTTGCGGCGAAGGCCGCCGGCATCGGCGACATACGACGGCGCGGCGTACCACGCCCACGCGACGTCCGCGAGCTTCTTGCCCCATAGCTCGCCCTCTTTCGGCCGAACCGCACGCAACGCGATATCCGCTTCGCGCCGCGACAGACTGAGCACGCGGTTTTCGATCGACAGTTCGACGACGATGCCGGGATGCGCGAAACGGAATGCGGCGAGATGCGTGGTGAGCTGGCTATAAGCGAGCGTTTCCGACGATGTGACGCGCAAGCGTCCGCTCAGCCGATGATCACCGCCGACGACATCGCGCCCCAGCGCAAGGAATTCATCTTCCATGCGCTCGGCGCCCGCCGCAATGCGCGCGCCGGCCTCCGTCGGCTGATACACGCCGCCCGGCAAGCGCTCGAACAGACGCGCGCCGAGCTGCGTTTCGAGTGCCTTCAGACGGCGATACGCCGTCGAATGATCGATGCCGAGCGCTTCGGATGCGGCATTGAGACTGCCGCCACGCTGAATCGCGAGCACGAGTCGGAGTTCGTTCCAGTCTTCCATGTATCGACGTTAAACCAGCGCTTGCATCGATGCAAGCGCGGCTTTCACGCGGACAATGGACTTGCATCATCGCAACCACTACTCTGCCGTTGTGCAGACACACATCAACGGGAGGCAGGTCATGAAGCTAATCGAAGCGCCGACGCTCACGCTCGTCAGTCATCCGCTTTGTCCATACGTTCAGCGCGCTGCGATCGTGCTGGCGGAAAGAGGCGTCGGTTTCGAGAAGCGTTACGTCGATCTGGCGAACAGGCCCGCATGGTTCGAAACGCTTTCGCCGCTCGGAAAAGTGCCCTTGCTGATGATCGCGCGTGACGGCCGCGAAGACGCCGTGATTTTCGAAAGCGCCGTGATCTGCGAGTATCTCGACGAAACGCAGCAGGGCCGCACGCTGCTTCCGCAGGATGCGCTCGAACGCGCGCAGCATCGTGGATGGATCGAGTTCGGCTCGTCGATTCTCGTCGAGATATGGAAGCTGGAAATCGCCACCGATGCATCGGCGTATCACGCCCAGCGGAAAGCGCTCGCGGAGCGGTTCGCGACGGTCGAGCGTGTGTTGAACGCGGGGCCGTGGTTTGCAGGCCGCGAGTTCGGCATGGTCGATGCCGTGTTCGCGCCGATCTTTCGCTATTTCGATGTATTCGACGAACTCGCGGACCTTCAGGTGTTCACCGATACGCCGAAGGTCATCGCATGGCGACGCGCGCTCGCTGCGCGCCCGAGCGTGATCGGCGCGGCGCCTGCGGACTACGCACAGCGATTGCGTGCTTTCCTGCACGAACGCGATGCGTACCTGCTTCGCGCCGACGCCAAGAGACCGCGATGAGCCAGAGTGCGGCGTGGCTGCTGCTCGTCCTGTCCGGATTGCTCGATGTAGCGTGGGCCGTCTCGATGAAGTTGACGCAGGGCTATACGCGCCCCGGATGGACAGCGCTGTCGATCGTGCTGCTCGCGGCCTTCGTCTATCTGCTCGGCAAGGTGCTGGCGCTATTGCCGGTGGGCAGCGCGTATGCGGTATGGACCGGCATCGGCGCGCTGGGAACCGTGGTGCTCGGGGTCGTGCTTTTCGGTGAAACCGTGAGCGCGCTGAGGGTTATCGGCGCGGTGCTGGTCATCGCGGGGATCGCGGCGCTGATGCAGGCGCCGGTCTGACGCAAGCAATTATCCCTTGCCGAGCGGCGGCCGGCCAGGAAACCCGGCCATATTGCTCAACTGCGCGAGTTCATTGGCCGCCTCGCGCAGCAGTACCGAGTACTCGTGAATCTTCTCGACCGTCAGCCGCACGCGCGGACCGGCCAGGCTGATGACGCCGACGCATCGCGAGCCGCTCACCGCGGGCACCGCCACCGCCGACATGCGCGGGGCGAACACTTCATCGATCATCGCGTAGCCGCGCACGCGTGCCGCATGCAGAAAACCCAGAAGCGCCTTGAGCGTCGTCGGCGCGTTGGGTCCGAACTCGTTCGGCTGTCCGAAGCCCTGTTTCAACACCAGCGCGACCGCCTGCTCGTCGGTCATCGTCATGAGCCATGCGTGCCCGGTCGACGTGCATGAAAGCCGTGCCGCCTGCCCCATGTCCGGATCGTAGCGAAAGCCTGTGCGCTGTCCGTCCGCCTTGCCCACCCAGATGATCGCCTCGCCGTCCACGAGCGACAGCCGCGCCAGTTCGCCGGTCCGCGCGGCGACGCGTTCGATGATCGGCTGGGCGATATCCGCGATGCCCGTCAGGCTCAGAAATTCCAGCCCGTTCGACGTCATGCGCATGGTCAGGATGTAGCGGCCGTGATCGACCAGTTGCCGGACATATCCGCTATCGACGAGATCGACGAGCAACCGGTGACACGTGCTGCGCGGCAAAGCCAAAGCATCGGCGATGGCGAGAAGCCCCGCGCCTTCGCCCTGCGACGCGAGGAAATCGAGAATTTTCAGGCCGTTTTTAAGCGACATGTCCCGTTTGTTTTCGTGATATGAAATGCAGTTCCGGTGCGGAACATCCCGCCTTTGCAGCGCAAACAATAGCACTTGTTCGTGGCCGGAAACGAACGCTTCACCATATCGAACAAAGGGGAGACACCATGTCAGTTCTTGCTGACTCAGACATCGCCGCGGGCGAACCAACCGCACAGACTCACTTGATGGCGCGTCGCGCGGTGGCGGGCGCCACCGTCGGCACGGCGCTGGAATGGTTCGACTTCGCGTTGTACGGCGTGGTCGCAGCAACCATTTTTCCGAAGCTCTTTTTCCCGTCGCTGGACCCGACCGCATCGCTGCTCGCGTCGCTCGCGAGCTTCTGGGCGGGGCTGGCCGCACGCCCGCTCGGCGCGGTGATCTGCGGCATGCTCGGCGACCGCTGGGGACGCCGCAACCTGATGCTGGTCACGGTCTCGGTGATGGGCGTGTCGTCGTTTCTGATGGGATTGCTGCCCACCTATCAGCAGGTCGGCATTCTTGCGCCGACGCTGCTGGTGTCGCTGCGCATCATTCAGGGCTTCGCGCTCGGCGGTGAATCGACGGGCGCGCAACTGATGGCGGTGGAACATGCATCCGCGACGAAACGCGGGCTGTATTCGGGCCTGCTCGGCATCTGTTCGCCGCTCAGCCAGATACTCGCCAATCTGGCGCTGTTCGCGCTGGCCGGTCTGCTTTCGGCCGATGACTTCGAATCGTTCGGATGGAGAATCCCTTTCCTCGCGAGCTTCGTGCTCGTGCTGCTGGGCATCTATATCCGCATGAAGGTCAGCGAGACTCCGGCCTTCGAAGCGCTCAAGAAGAACAAGGGCGAGCGCGTGCGCACTGCGAATCCGCTCGGCGTCGTCTTCAAATTTCACTGGCGCACCGCGCTGCGCCTGACGCTGTTTTTCTGCGGCCCGGCTGCGCTGTTCTACCTGATCGTGGTCTTCTCGCTCAGCTATCTGACCAAGAACCTCGGCGTTCCGAAGCAGACCGGCTTCATGCTTCTGATGGTCGCGAATGTCTGCGCCATTGGCGGCGCGCTGGCGGGCGGCTATCTGAGCGACCGGATCGGGCGCAAACGCGCGCTGCTCATCGGCTCGTTCTGCACGCTCGTCTGCTGCCTGATCTACTTTCCGATCCTCAACCAGCACTCGATCGGCATGACGATGGCCGTGATGGGCGCGTTCCTCGGCTTCACGCAGTTCCAGAGCGGCATCCAGCCGGTGTGGTTCGCCGAATCGTTTCCGACCGAAGCGCGTTACACGGGATCCGCATTGTCGTACTCGGGCGCGAACCTGCTCACCGGCGGGCCGATGCCGATTGTCGCCGTGGCGCTGCTCAACGCCTTTCACGGTTCGCCGTGGGCGATCGTCGCGGTTTGCGGCTCGCTGAACCTCCTCTCCTTCCTCATGATCGCGACGTCCCGGGAAACCAAAGGCACCGCCCTCGAACGCAGCGCTACACACTGAAACCATGACCCGCAAGCTCTATATCCTCAATGGCTCGAACCTGAACATGCTGGGCGTCAGGGAACCTCACCTCTACGGCAGCACGACGCTGAAGGACATCGAACAGAACTGCCTCGCGCTGGCCGATACGCTTGAATTCGACTGCGTATTCCGTCAGACCAACAGCGAAAGCCAGTTGATCGACTGGATTCAGGAAGCGTTTCTGCAGGACGCCGCGCTGATCATCAACCCGGCTGGATTTTCGTTCGGACGGATTCCGGTGCTCGACGCGGTCAAGCTCGTGCGCCGGCCGGTGGTGGAAGTGCATATCACGAACATCCATCGGCGCTCCGAGGAATATCGTCACTCCACCATCTCGGTTGCGGCGACGGCGGTGATCTGCGGCGCTGGCGCGAATGGCTACTTGCTGGCGATTCGCGCGGCTGACGATCTCTGGGACGTTCAGAGTTGAACCCGGCGCACGCGCGCTCCACAATGAGTCCGCGTGCGCCCGTTGTTCGAATCGAACTTGACTGGCGACGCGCGTCAGAACTTGTGCCGCAAGCCGATATGCACGCTGGTCTGCGCATCGCTCGTGGACGCCGTCAGGCTGTTGATCGCCGCGACCGCCGGCCGGTTGCGCGAGTCCGTTCCGGACGCATGCTGATACACGCCCATTACATAGACATCGGTGCGCTTGGACAGAAAATAATCCGCGCTCAACACGCCCTGATGATATGTTGCGCCGCCGTTTTCTCCCGTCGTCGATGCGATGCTGCTGCCCTTCATGTAGTCGTATGCGGCGGTCATCTGTAACGCCGGCGTGAACCAGTACTGCACGTTCACTTCAGCATTGTTGAAGTGCACCGACCCGCGATAACCCGACGGATTCGGCCCGGAGTTCGCCGTGTCGCCGAGATTGCCGAACTGGATATTCGAGTACGTCGCGCCCAGAATTGCGTTGCCGATCTTGTACGAACCGCCCGCCGCGATCACCTCGTACGTGTGCGCCGATGCAAAGCCGCTGTACACCGGCGATGCGATATTCGTTGCGGCGGCGCTGGGCGTGCCCGTCGTGCTGTTGCCGAAGAAGCTCACGTTGGGATTGCGCACGTTCATGTACGCGGCCCCGAATGAGAATGGCCCGCGATCATAGCCCGCGCCGACAGACCAGGTCTGATTGCGCGTGAAATCGCCCGCGACGCCGCCCACGCCATACATGCCGCCGAAATGCAGCCCGGCATAATTCGGGCTCTCGTACTTGATCGAGTTGTTGGTGCGATATCCGTTGTTGAAGTTATCGATATCCCCCGGATGCGCCGCCAGATAGCCGCCGCCGAATGCGCGATCCGAGTACACGCCCGGATAGTCCACCACCATGTCGTACTGACGGCCGAGCGTCACCGTGCCGAGTCGCGCATCGGTCAGGCCGACGTATGCGCGGCGGCCGAACTCGAGGCCGCCTTGCGTGAACTTGCCGGTGCTCGCATCGAAGCCGCTTTCGAGCAGGAAGATCGCCTTCAGTCCGCCGCCGAGATCCTCCGAACCGCGCAAGCCCCAGCGGCTGCCCTGCAACACGCCGCCTGCCATGCTCCACTGACTTTTCCCGCCCGCGTTGCTCGTATAGCTCAAGCCCTGATCGACGACGCCGAACAACGTCACTGCGCTTTGCGCGTGCGCGGCAGTCGCCGCCAGGCCGAGCAGGCCGATAGGAATCAAACGGCTATGTCTCACTCTTCTTCTCCATGGGTCATCGCGCGAGCGTGGACGATCGATCCACGGCTCGCGCTGAGGTCATTGCGGCTTGTTTCAGCCGCGTCGGGACACACGCCATCGATGCGGCGATCGATGGTAGCGTTATCATTTCGATGCGAAAAAATGCGGGGTTGTGCTGCGGGGAAGCTGATTTGCAGGGCTTGGACAGCCCTGCGTGATGACGAGGGGCCGGCGCCTCCGGGCTTCAGTGCGTGCTTGCGAGCTCCGCGTCGATGACCGTCCCGCTGCGCGGACTCTCGATGCCGAAATGCCTCGCGAGTGCATCGACGACGTTCTCGGCCATCGCGCGACGCGTCTCCTCCGTTCCCGAGCCGATATGAGGCGTAAGCACCAGCCTGCGATCGCGTATGAGCGCCTCAGGCACGGCGGGCTCGTGCTCGAACACATCGAGCGCGGCGCCCGCGAGCCTGTCCGATGCGAGCGCTGCGATGAGCGCTTGCTCATCGACCACCGGGCCACGCGCGATGTTCACGAGAAAGCCGTCGGGGCCGAGCGCATCGATCACGGTCGCATCGATGAGATGATGCGTCGCCGACGAGAGCGGACACGTGAGGATCAGCATGTCGCAGTCACGCGCGAGCCGGGTGACGTCGTCGTAGTACGGAATATCGACGGGCTTGCGGCTCGGTCCGAAATACGCGAGCTTCGAACCGAACGCCTTGAGACGATGTGCGATCGCCGATCCGATCGTCCCCAGTCCGACGATGCCCACTTTCATGCGCGAGATGGAACGCCCCAGCCGGTATTGACCTTGCACGGGCCATTGTCCCGAGCGCACGTAAGCATCCGCGTTCACGAAGTCGCGCGTGACTGCGAGCGCGAGGCCGACAGCCGCATTCGACACGTCTTCCGCCAGGATATGCGAGGTGTTCTCGATGCGAATGCCGCGCGCGCGCGTCGCGCCGATGTCCACGTTATCCAGTCCCGCGCTGTAGCTCGAAATGATTTCGAGGGCGGGAAGCGTATCGAGGAATGCCGCATCGATCTTCGTTTTGCGCAGCGCGATCCCGCGCACCTTGCCGCCGTGCTCTTTCAGGAACGCGCTCGCAGATTCGGGCTCTTGCGGCAGATCGAGCACGGTGAAAAGCGCTCGCAATTCCGCGTGAGTCCATTCGGGCAGTTCTGCCGCGTTGAGGATAATCGGCTTGGTCATGGTTCTGATTCGATGATGAATGCAATTGACACAGGGCGAAGCGCGCAACGAAGCTTCAGCTCATCTTCACGCGCTCGATCTTGCCCATGAAGAACAGATAGACGATGGCCGCGATCAGGCAGTGCGCAGCGACGAAGTACAGTCCGACCGTATAGCCGCCCGTCGCCTGCACGAGGTAGCCGAAGACGATCGGCGTCACGATGCCGCCGATGTTGCCGATGCAATTGAAGATCGCGCCCGCGAGACCCACTGCCTCGCGCGGAGCCGTGTCGCTCACGATGGCCCACGTACCCGCGCCCGCCGCCGCGCCCTTGCCGAAGAAGGCGAGCGCCATCAGCAGGACGATCACGACATTGCTTTCGGTGACGGCCGAGAGCACGATGCTGCAGCCCACCGCCATGCCGACGATATACGGCGTCTTGCGCGCCCACGACACGCTCCATCCGCGGCGAATGAGCCAGTCGGAGATCGTGCCGCCCGCAATGCCGCCGACGAAGCCCGCGACGGCCGGCACCATCGTCGCGAAGCCGGCCTGCATCACATTCATGCCGCGCGCCTGAACGAGGTAGATCGGAAACCAGGTGATGAAGAAGTAGCTCAACGCGATGGTGCAATACTGGCCGATATACGCGCACCACAACATGCGATTGCCGAGCAGCGCGCGAACCGCGCCGGGCGCCAGCACGGGACGCGATTTGAGTTCTTGCTTCGAATCGATATCGATCATCGCGCCGCCCGCGATGATGTGTTCGAGTTCGGCGCTGGAGACACGCGGATGTTTGCGCGGCTCATGCATGACGACCGCCCACACGCCTGCCGCCGCGATACCGATCAAACCCAGCGCGATGAACGGCGCAGGCCAGCCGAAGCGCGACGTGAGCCATCCCGCGAACGGCGAGAAAATGGCCACCGCGAAATACGATGCCGATGCGAACAGCGACGTGGCAAGACCCCGCTCTTCCTTGGGGAACCACATGACCGCGACGCGGCCGTTGGCGGGAAAGCTCGGCGCTTCGATCAGTCCGAGTGCGAAGCGCAGCGCGAACAATAAGCCGAGAGCGACCGACAGATCCGACGTGAAGTTGCCGATGAAGCCGACGAGCATGGTCGCGATGGACCAGAGAATGAGCGTGGCGCCGTACATCGTCTTGGTGCCGAGCCGATCGAGCAGCAGGCCGCCGGGTATCTGACCGACGACATAAGCCCAGCTGAACGCCGACAACACATAGCCGAGCTGCACATGATTCAGGCCGAATTCCTTCGATATGCCGGGACCGGCGATCGACAGGATGGCGCGGTCTGCGTAGGCCACCGTCGCCAGCAGCAGTATCATCGCGAGGATCGAGTAACGCGTGCGGGTCGTGCGGGCCGCCGTGCCCGCTATATACTGGGTCGTTCGCTCTGTAGCCACCGATATCTCCTCTTCATGCCCCTGAACGGTTCGCGATGTCGCGCTATGCGAGCGCCTGGTCCGGGGTTGGTTTATGTTTCGCATTAGACCGATGCCGTGGATGACCGTCAATCTTGATTGATTCGATCAACGTGAAGAACTGGATGACGCAGGAAGAAGCCTGCGAGGCTCTCGGCGTGCGCAAGCAAACGCTCTATGCGTATGTCAGCCGCGGTCAGATCGAAGTCCAGGGCGATCCGCAGCACGCAAACCGCAACCTGTATCGCGCAGCGGATATCACGACGCTTCTCAAGAAGCGCAGCCTCGGGCGGGCGCGCAAAAATATCGCTGCGAGCACGATGGCCTGGGGCGAGCCGATCATCGATACGAGCATCTCCACGATCGCGCGCGGCAGGCTTTACTATCGCGGCCAGGATGCCGTGCAACTGGCTGCATCCGCGACGCTCGAAGATGTCGCGCGCCTGCTCTGGAACGTGGCCGAAGCGCCGCACTTCGCGTCGTGTGAGCCGGTTGCGTTCGACGGCCCCACAGGTGCGCGCGTTTTCGCCGCCCTGGCCCGCGACGCCGCGCATGATCGAATCGAGTCGGCGCGCAATCTGGCGGACGAGGTGCAACAGGCTGCGGCGCTGGTCGGCCGCCTCGCGAGCAATTTCGTCGAGTTGCGATCGGATGAAGGACCGTTGCATCTGCGCATCGCGAATGCGTGGGACGTTCCGCGTCATGCGGACCTGCTTCGCCGCGTGCTGGTCCTGCTGGCCGATCAGGAACTGACGAGTTCTTCGTTCGCCGCGCGCGTGGCCGCATCGACGGGAGCGTCGCTCGGGGCGAGCATGATCGCCGGACTCGCCGTGTTCTCCGGACCCATGCACGGCAATGCGATCGTGCGCGTCCGTCAATTGATGGATGACGCCAGACGATCCGGAACCGCCGAGACCGCCGTCCGGCGAAGGATCGCGCAAGGCGAACCGTTGCCGGGCTTCGGTCACGAGCTTTATCCGCAGGGCGATCCGCGCGCCGCCGATCTCCTGTCCGCTTTCGAAGCGCCCGACGATGCACGCGAGCTAATCGATTGCGTCGAACGCTTGACGGGCAAGCTGCCCGCGATCGACATGGCGCTTGCCGCGCTCGTCGAGCATTGCCCGCTTCCCGACGAAGCGGCGTTCGCGTTGTTTTCCATCGCGCGCAGTGTCGGCTGGATGGCGCACTCGATCGAGCACGTGATGGAAGGAAGTTTGTTGCGGCCGCGCGCGCGTTATGTCGGGCTGGCTGTCGGTGAATGAGTGCGGCCGGATCACTTCCATGATTAGAACTGCGAAACGATTGTTGGTACGAGTGACGGCGGTCATCGCGACCGTGTCGTTGCTTTGCGCGTGCGCTGCGGGCGGTGCCGATAGTCGAGCGAGCCACGCGGCTTCGTTCGAGACTACGCCTTGCCCGCAGCCGAACATCGCCGGGTTCCCCGATCTCGATTTCCCATCGACCGTTCAATGCGGTTATCTCACCGTCCCTGAAAATCGCGCGCTGCCCGACGGACGACACATCCGCATCTTCGTCATGCGCGCACCCGCTGTCGCGGACAAACCGCGGCGCGATCCGCTCGTCTATCTGTCGGGCGGTCCGGGCGGCGCGGGATCGTTCGAAGCGGCGTTCATGATGAAGCAGGGAATCAATGCTGGGCGCGAGGTCATTTTCGTCGATCAACGTGGCACCCACCGCGCCGATCCGCTCCTTGCGTGCCCCGCGTGGGAGCAGTATGTGTTCGATTCCGTCAGCAGCCGCTTCACGACTCGATCCGGCACGCTGGCGGACGCATCGGCTCTCAAGTCGTGTCGCGATGCAATGGCCGCCGCCGGCGTCGATCTCGCCGCCTACAACACCACCGAAAACGCCGCCGACATCGCCGATCTACGCGTCGCTCTCGGCATCGACCAATGGGACGTCTACGGCGTCTCGTATGGATCGCGGCTCGCACTGACTCTGCTGCGCGATCATCCACAAGGCATTCGAAGCGTGGTGCTCGATTCGGTATCGCCACCCACGGTCAATATCGTCGAGGACTGGTGGACGGCTCCGGCGAGTTCGTTCAGGGCGATCTCCGCTGCGTGCGCCGCCGACGCCTCTTGCGCCCGGGCCTACCCGCATCTGCAAGCCGACCTGAACCTCGCAGTGAAGCGACTCGATCGGAAGCCGTTTACGACACGAGTCAAGGACGACTCGGGTGCTTCGGTGAACGTGGTCATCGACGGCTTCGCGCTCGCCTATACGCTCATCATGTCGAGCGAACGCGGCACTGCGTCAGACGTCCCGATGATGATCGCCGATACGGCGCGAGGCGACGCGCGCGCGGTCGCCGCCCGCTATCTCGCGTTGCGCGGTCCGCAGCAGTTCGTCGGTTTGGGCGGCATGGGTCTCGCTCTCGGTGTGTTCTGCGAAGAAAGCGCCAACCTGACGACCGAGGCAGCGACGCTCGCAAAAGCGAAAGCGGCCCTTCCCGGTTTTCCCGAACGCGTGCTCCGGATTCAGCCCAAGCAAGGGCGGCTCTTCACGGAGTGTCCGGTCTGGAACGTCGGCAAGGCGCCTCCTTCGGTCAGTGCCCGAATCGTGAGCGATGTTCCCGTGCTGATACTCGAAGGCGCTTTCGATGCCGCGACCGCGCCGGCGTGGGTCGGCGCGATCACGCCGGATCTCGGCCGCGCGCAGGTCGTGTCGTTTCCGTACACGGGGCATTCGGTGCTCGGCAAATCCGGTTGCGCGCAATCGATCATGGCCGCCTTCCTCGATAATCCGACGCATCCTGTCGATGGCTCGTGCGCCGCGAAACAAACGCTGAAATTCGATACCGGCCGATAGCCAGCCGTTCCGGTGTTTCCCGAACCCGGCATGCGTTTTGCGCGTCGATGCTATCCGTCGCGGGTGATTGCTTCTCACCCGGACGTCAAAAGGAGCATCGCGTCATGTCCAATCCTACTGTCGGCGATTTTCTGATCGAACGTTTGCACGCCTGGGGCGTACGCCGCATTTACGGCTATCCCGGCGACGGCATCAACGGCGTATTCGGCGCGCTCAATCGCGCGAAAGGCAAGATCGAGTTCATTCAGGCACGACACGAAGAGATGGCTGCCTTCATGGCCTCCGCGCATGCGAAGTTCACCGGCGAACTCGGCGTGTGCATCGCGACATCGGGACCGGGCGCGACGCATCTGATCACCGGCCTTTACGATGCGCGCCTCGATCACATGCCGGTCCTCGCAATCGCGGGACAGCAAGCGCGTGCGGCTCTGGGCGGCCACTATCAGCAGGAAGTCGATCTCGCCGCGATGTTCAAGGACGTGGCCGGCGCCTTCGTGCAGCAGGCGAGCGTGCCGTCGCAGATTCGCCATCTCGTCGATCGCGCGGTGCGTATCGCGCTGTCGGAACGCAAGGTGACCGCGCTCATTCTGCCGAACGATTTGCAGGACCTCGAATACGAACCGCCGGGCCGCAAGCATGGCACGCTGCATTCGGGCGTCGGCTATCGCGCGCCGAAGATCGTGCCATATGACGATGACCTGCAACGCGCCGCCGATGTCCTCAACGCGGGCAAGAAGGTCGCGATTCTCGTCGGCGCGGGCGCGTTGCAGGCGACCGACGAAGTCATCGCTGTCGCGGACAAACTCGGCGCGGGCGTCGCGAAGGCGCTGCTCGGCAAGGCCGCGTTGCCCGACGATCTGCCGTTCGTCACAGGCTCGATCGGTTTGCTCGGCACCGAGCCCAGCTACAAGATGATGAACGGATGCGACACGCTGCTCATGATCGGCTCGGGCTTTCCGTACGCCGAGTTTCTGCCGAAGGAAGGCGCGGCGCGCGGCGTGCAGATCGACCTCAAGGCGGATATGCTCTCGATCCGCTATCCGATGGAAGTGAATCTCGTCGGCGACAGCGCCGAGACCTTGCGCGCCCTCCTGCCCTTGCTGCAACAGAAGACGGACCTCGCGTGGCGCAAGGACATCGAAGGCTGGGTCGAAGACTGGTGGAAGACATTGGAGAAGCGCGCGATAACGCCCGCGAAAGGCGGCGTGAATCCGCAGCGCACCGTGTGGGAGTTGTCGCCGCGCGTGCCCGCGAATGCGATCGTCACGAGCGATTCGGGATCGGTCGCGAACTGGTACGCGCGCGATCTGAAGGTGAAGCGCGGCATGATGTGCTCGCTGTCTGGCGGCCTTGCATCGATGGGCGCGGCCGTGCCGTATGCGATCGCCGCGAAGTTCGCGTATCCGGAGCGGCCGGTGATTGCGCTCGTCGGCGATGGCGCGATGCAGATGAACAACATGGCCGAACTCATCACGGTCGCGAAGTACTGGAAGCAATGGTCGAATCCGCGCTGGATCTGCATGGTGCTCAATAACGAGGACCTGAATCAGGTCACGTGGGAGCAGCGCGTGATGGAAGGCGATCCGAAGTTCGAGGCGTCGCAGGACATTCCATCGGTGCCTTATCACAAGTTCGCGGAAACGATCGGTTTGAAGGGCTTTTATGTCGACGATGCGGAGCGCATGGCGGCTGTGTGGGACGAAGCGCTGGCGGCGGATCGTCCCGTGGTGATCGAGGTGAAGGCCGATCCGAACGTGCCGCCGTTGCCGCCGCATATCACGTTGCAGCAGGCGAAGGCGTTCGCGACCACGCTCATGAAGGGTGATCCGAGTCAGGCGAACGTGATCGTCGATACGGCGAAGCAGGTGCTTGGTGCGGTGTTGCCGGGGCATAAGGAGAAGTAAGACGCGTGCGGCCGTACATCTGTCCAGAACGCACTCATCTCTCGAAGTAATTTTCGGCTAAGTCAAGCGAGCGACACTGCGCGGGTGCCCACATCTCCGGCACCCCACCGCCGCTCCCCCACCGGACGAGCGCGCCCCGCTACGCATCCGAGCCGATCAAGCACCATGGTTTTAACCCCCGACACCATCGTCATCATTATCGCTGCCGGCCTGTTTTGCGGCTTTCTCAACGCGGTCGCCTCTTCGGGATCTGCCGTATCCCTTCCGGTTCTGATGTCGGTCGGTCTGCATGCCGTCACCGCCAATGCGACCAACCGCGTTCCGGTTCTCGTCGGCGCCATTGCTGCCACGGTTGGACTGGCGCGACGCGGGGCCATCCCCTGGAGACGCACGCTGAGCACGGCCGGTCCGATCACGCTGGGCGCGGCAGCGGGCGCGCTGCTGAGCGAACGGATTCCCGGTCACGATCTTCGAATGGTGATCGTGGCGGCCGTGGCCGTCGCGCTCGTTCTCATCCTCACCAACCTAAAGAAGCTGTTGAACTCGGCCGCCAAAGGCGACGCGCGAGTCGACTGGAAGGTGATGCTTCTGCTTTTCTGCGTCGGCGTCTGGACAGGCTTCATCGTGCTGGATGCCGGAACGTACATGCTGCTCGTTCTCGTCCTGGCGGCGGACTTCGCGCTGCCCGAGGCGAACGCCCTCAGAAATGTCGCGACCGCCACGGCGACCGCGGTGGCAATGGCAATCTTCGCCGGGCACGAGAGCGTCGACTGGACGACGGGCGGCATCATGGCGCTCGGCAGCGTCGCCGGTGGCCTGCTGGGTGCGCGGCTCGCCATCTCCGACCAGGCGCGGCGCTGGATCGTGGGCCTTCTCATCGTCGTGATCGTGGGCGAGCTGGCTAACCTGTCGATACGTTACTTCGCTCACTTGCTGCACTGATCGAAGACGCGCCTCCCAGTAATTCTGAGCTAAGTCGCCGCCGACATCATGACGTTGACCGGGCCGCGGATCCCGCACCCTGATTCAAGGAGAAACGTCATGAAAACAGATTTCCTGCACGGCGAGCAGAATGCCGCCCCTATCGATATTCCGGCCATCGGGCTGCGTCTTCAGGTACGCATCGCTTCGAAAGCGACGGGAGCATCGGCGACGCTACTCGAAACAACGGATCAGCCCGGGTTCGGCCCGCCGCAGCATCGGCATGAGATTGAGACGGAAGTCTTTCATGTCGTGCAAGGCCGTTATCTTTTCGACGTGGACGGAAAGCAGACCATCGTTAGCGCAGGCGAGACGATAGTCGCGAAACAAGGCACCACGCACCGTTTCATCAACATCGACGATCAACCGTCGCGCATGCTGGTGCTGGTCACGCCCGGCTGGGATGCCACCCGGTTTTTTAGCGAACTCGGTGACGTGATGGCGAATGGTTCGCCGGACCCGGCGGTGTTGAAAGCATTCGGCGACGAGTGGCGCATCGAGTTTGTCGGTCCGCCGCTTACCATGCCCGCCGAACTCGCGCCCGACGCGTTGAGCGCGTAACGGGCGTACGCGCGGTCAGATGCGGCTGCTCGCTTGCAGCAGGTCGCGCGCGGTGCTCAGCATGCCGTCGGCGATATTGCCCGAATCGATCTTGTAGCTACCGTCACGCAGCGCGGCCTTGATCGACTCGACCTTGGCCGTATCGATATCGGAACCGCTCGATTCTCCCAGCGCAGACATCGACGACAGATTCACCGTCGAGTTCAGCGCACCGGCGGCGCTCACCGACTGCACGGCGCCTTTCGTCGCGCGTTGCGTGTCGTTCTGGGCGGCTGCGAGCGTGTAGTTAATGGATTCGATTTTCATGGTGTCTACTCCCGACGTGTTGAATCCTTTAACGGTCCGGGGTTTGAAATCTTCACCATGCGCGGGAACGCGTGACCGATCCCGACGTTCGTCACCACCCGCGGAGCCTTGTCGGGCGGGCGTCTCAGTCGTTTGAAACAAATTGAAACAAAGTGTGAGCAAAGCCACACAAGGGCGATCGGATCAACTCGCGATGGCTCGAACGCGTCGCGCTGCGGCGCGCATGCGCCGGCACTTTTGCTTCTCCAGCCATTGCAGCGACTCCTGCACGACTTCGGGCGGAACGTCGTCGAATGAGGCGTCGCGAATCAGCATTTCACTCGCGGCGATGTCGTTGAACTGGCCGAGCTTGTTCTGCACGGACGTCAATTCCTTGATCGTGCGATCGTGTCCGCCCTTGATCACGGGCTGAAAAAATTCGAGCAAATAGCGCAGCTTCTTGCCGGCCTTGCGAACGTCGTGGAGATCTTCTTCGTGGGCGGTCTCGTTACGCGATGCATATCGGCTGCGCTTCTTCAGCGCGCGCTCCGCCCGGCGAACACGATCCTCCGCGAAGTCCCGAATGGGAAGATCGTTGCAACTCGACTCCAGTGCGATCTGCGCGCGAAGCAGGACGTCGTTGAGGAACGACTCGACATCATCGCTCTTGATCATCGTCTGGCTATGCACCACGGCCTGCGCCCGCTTTTCTCGCGCGGCGGCCACGAGAATGCCCATCGATGCACGCGACGCCTGCGCGGCTTTCAGAAGATCGCCGGCGATATCCCAGTCTCGCGTTCCACCGGCCACGGCGGCCAGGCGCTTGAATTCTTCGGTGGCGTGTGCGGTCGCTTCTTCGCCGAGATAAGGCGAATAGGCCCAGTACAAGGCACGCAGTTTTCTGAAGGAGACGCGAAGCTGATGGAATGCTTCGGCATCGCAATCCGTGGCGACTTCTCGCGCCCGCCGCACGGCTTCGGCGACCACGGGTGCCGCCAATGATGAAAACGTGCTCGCGATTGATTCCGCGTCGGATGTCGATGAATCGGCCGGTCGTCGGCCTTCCTTGAAATTGATCGGCCGGGGCAACGGCCAGTCAGCATCCATATCCACCATCGAGGCCTCGAGTCAGACAGAATTTTGGTGGACTTGACCATACCACAGCGAAGTACCCGAAAGCTGAACTCGATGACGATTTGATGAAGGTAGAACCCGTTTATCGATCGGCGAATTCGACGCGGTTGCGCCCGCCTCGCTTGGCGCGATAAAGCGCTGCATCGGCCGACGCATAGGCCGTGTCGAAGCCGGCTCCGGCTTCATTGTTGCTGATGCCGAAACTCGCGGTGATGCGGCGATCGACCGGCGGAACAATCAGCGAATCGCTGATGGCTTCGCGCATGCGTTCCGCGAGAATTGCGGCGCTGGAAGGATCATGACCGGGCAACAGCACCGTGAATTCCTCTCCACCCACGCGCCCGATGAAGCCGCGCTCGCCCACGATTCGCCGCAGACAATCGACGACGCCCAGTATCACTGCGTCGCCTGTGGGATGGCCGAAATCGTCGTTGATCCGTTTGAACTCGTCGATGTCCAGGACAATCATCACCGCGCTGTTCGTGCGCAGCATCTTGCCGGTCCGCTCGATCACGGCGCTGCGATTGAGCACGCCTGTCAGCGCATCGTGCGACGCGCGATGTTCGAGCTGCGTGGCAAGCGCCTGCATCTCGCGCTCGGCACGATCGCTTCTGCCGATCAAACGCCGCGTGTCGCGCATCAGCCGCTCGAAATGATCGATGAGTTCGCCAAGCGACTCGCGATATACATGCGCATCCGCATCGGCGGCCGCATGCACGGCGCGGGCTTTCACGAGCGCCGCGCTCTCTTTCTGAAACAGATCGGGCGCCGCGTCCGGAGGCAGATCAGGCGAGGATGTCGAGGGCATCCTTAACGTCCCTGATAGATGATGGGACGATCCGTGAATTCGATTGCGCCGAAATCGGCCTTCAGCTCTTCGCCGAATTCGGCAATCGTCTCGTCTTCTTCATCGTGATACCAGTTCATCAGCACGCGGCTTCCCGATTGACCCGCCTGATCGAGCGCGTCGAACATGCTGAACAGCATCTTGGTGCTCGAACTATTGAAGTAAGTCAGCGCGACATCGATGGTGATCACAGCGCCCGCGTTCTCGGCCAGATACTTGCGCATCTGCTCGATGACAGGCGCATAAAAAGCCGCCGCGTTTTCCGGGTATGACTCGCCCTTGAGCGACAACGCGTGCTGGTCGAAACGAAAATCGACCTCGGGCGACGTCGTCGTGGCGGCGATATAGAGGTTATCCATGGTTCTTGCGCCTTCCTGCTCAGATTTTGGCCATGAGGCAAAACAGCGTGGTTCCGGGATCGTCGGCACGCGGGTGAAAAGCAAACTCGAGCGGCGCACTCGCATCGCGCGCCATCGTGAGAAATCCAAGGCCCGCGCCCTTGCTGTCTTCCGGCGTGTCGGACCGCAGCGATAGCTTGTACGCCTGCCTGATTTCTTCAAGCGACATATTGCGCAGGGGTTCGAGCTTATTGCGCAGATTCTCGACTTCCGCGGTCGCCATCGGATTGACGCATAACATCACGTGATGCTCGCCGTCCTTCGAGATGCAGACTGCTCCCTCGCGTATGGCTCCCGCCGTCTCGCCGCCCGCTTTCAATGCGTCCGACGAGTAGTGAACGATGTTCTGCGACAGTTCGACAAAGGACGAAAAAAGCTTGCGGCGAGTCGGCGCGTTCACGCCCGCGACTTCCAGCTGCAGCTTGACCACCTCGCCCATCGCCGCGACGATGTTATGCGAGAAATAGCCCTTGTGATAGAAGAGAACATTGCGTCGCCGCGCCAGATCGAAAAAGGCGCTGTCTTGATCGAGTAGTTGAGACATTCTGGAAATTGACTAGATACGGGCACAAAAAAACGTAACGTCATCGCGGCGCGGTTGCGTGCGTTGCCAGTCGGCGAGTGCGAGCCGAAGCGCTTCGCAGATCGTCGACGGTGGCTCTGCCCGATGTTCGCGAATGACGTCGAGCGCGCGGCGCCGGCCGAAAGAAATGCTTCGCGGGCCGCCAATCTGATCCGTCAGTCCGTCCGTGCAAATGAAGAAGAGGCTGCCCTTCGGTAATGAAATGGCGTGCGCCTTCCATTCATAGTTTGCGCGGCTATCGACATAACCTACGCCCATGCGATCGGGCGCGATCGTTTCGAACTCTGTCGCGTCAGGCGACAGGATATGCAACGCAATCCTCGCCCCCGCGAAATGCAGCATGCTCTTTGCGGCATCGAACCAGAAGAATGCGGAATCCAGCCCGTCGTTGGATTGCGGTCCTCCGCTCGCGTTGTTCACCTGCCCGAGCAAGCCCTTCACGTTGCGGTTGAGCGCCGACAGCAAGGCGGCCGGATCGCGCGGTCCCATCTGTTCGAGCGCCTTCGAGAGAGACGCCGAAGCGAGCAGCGTCATGAACGCGCCGGGCACGCCGTGACCGGTGCAATCGGCTATCGCGCCGAACCAGTCGCCGGAGTTCGCCGCGAAATGATAGAAGTCGCCGCCGACCACGTCGCGCGGTTCCCAGACCATTGCGGCATCGCGTATATGCGTCGACAAGGTTTCATCGGAAGTACGCAGCATCGCGCGTTGAATCACGCTCGCGTACTCGATGCTCTGCATGATCTGGCGGTTCTTCTCCGCCTGCATTTCCGCTACGGCGCTGACGAGTTCCAGTCCGCTGCCCACGCCCGTGAAGCGGCCGCCGCGCGTGACGATGAAACCATCGACGAGCGCTTTCTCGCCGGCCTCGACGGTCCTGAACGCAAGCGTTTCGATGCTCTCGTCCGCATCGACGATCAAAGGCTCCTTGTCCATGAACGCGATGCAGGTCTTCTTATCGTATAGCTCGCGATGAAAAGGCTTGCTCATTTGCGACATGAAGATATCCCGGTTGATCAGGCCGATGGGACGAAGGCCATCGATGACCGCGAGACTTCCCATGTCACGACGTGCCGAGAAAATCTCCATCACGAGCGAGTTGGAGTCCTCTGCATCGACGAACGGCACTTCCTGACATAAGTCTCCCGCCGTGCGTGGCTCTATCTGGGCAGAAGATCGGCGAAACCTGGAAAACGCTGGCTGCATGGCACGCGGATGACATATGAAGAAACCCCGCACGCTACGGTTTCTGTGTGTACTTTATGTGTCAGATCAAAGAAAGATAGGCCGATTAGCGCGAATGTGGAGAACGATCGTTCGCGCAATCGTTTGCCCTGTGCGACGAGAAGCAATCGCCGTCGTCTGCGATATCTGACACTCGACTGACAACACCGCGCGGATCGGCGTATCTTTACTTCCCAGCGCACTCCCTTCGGGCTTGCCGCCAGTCGCGTGCGAAGGCAATGGCCCGTGCCCGGTGCGTCTGACTAACTTCTTCAAAAAGGAGAATCACAATGAATGCACGAAAACCACTTGCACTGGCGGCTGGCATCCTCGCCGTCGCGGTATCGCTGAATGCGGGAATCGGCAGCGCATACGCTCAGAGCAGCGACGTCGCGCCGGCGACATCGGCCGCGCCGAGCGCCAAATCCACGAAGGCCGCGAACCGGCAACTCGCCAAGGACGTGCGCAAGAGCCTGACCAAGGTGAAGGGTTTGAGTGTGTCGAACATATCGGTTCGTGCTAACGGCGGCGCTGTGACGCTCGCGGGCACCGTCCCCGACGCCGCGCAGATCGACAAGGCAACCGAGGCCGCGAAGGGAACGGCTGGCGTGACATCCGTCAGGAACGCGTTGACGATTCGCGAGATCGGGCAATAAGAAAGCCGCTCGCCGCGACATGGACCGACCACGAGAATCAAGGTCGGTCCGTGGCGGATAGCGCCGCGGATAGGAATTTACCCCGAGAACCGAAAAGCGGATTTCGGCGGAGAATGGCTCCCGAAACATTTTTTCGACCGGAACATTGTCGATATAGTGAGTCGGATCACGCGCCTTGTGCACGATGCTCGGCAGCCACCTGATTCGACGCGGGCTCGCGACGCCGGCTCGACCGCGTGACATTCCTCTTGATGAGCGCCCTGTCATGAAAAAAGCGATCCTTTCTCTTCTGGCGGCCTCGGCGTTCTGCATCGCTCCGCTCATCGCAAGCGCGCAACAGGCGGTTCGCATCGGCGTTTCGGCGCCGCTTACGGGCATCGGCGCGGCCAATGGCAAGGACATCGAAAACGGCGTGCGGCTCGCCGTGGAAGAAGCGAACGCGCAACACATCAACATCGGCGGACAGCCGGTTCAGTTCGAGCTCGCATCCGTCGATGATCAGGGCGATCCGCGCATCGGCGTACAGGTGGCGCAAAAGCTCGTGGACGATGGCGTCGTCGCCGTCGTCGGCTATTACAACTCCGGCGTGGCGCTTCCCTCATCGCCGATCTTCGCGAAAGCGGGCATCCCGCTGATCGATCCGGCAGCGACGAATCCGGCCATCACGCGCCAGGGGTTGAACAACATATTCCGCATCATCGCGACGGACACGCAGAACTCCGGCAACGCCGGCACGTATGCCGTGAAGGTCACGAAGGCGAAGCGCATCGCGGTCATGGACGACCGCACGGCCTTCGGACAAGGCGCGGTCGAAGAATTCAAGAAGGCCGTGCAGGCGGCGGGCGGCCAGATCGTATCCGAGGAATACACCACCGACAAAGCCGTCGAGTTCAACGCGCAACTCACGAACATCAAGGCGGCCAACGCCGACCTTCTTTACTTCGGCGGTCTCGACGGTCAGGCGGGCCTGATCGTGAAACGCATGAAGCAGCTCGGCATACGCGCGCAGTTCGTCGGAAGCGGCGGCATCGCCGATAGCGTCTTCATCAGTTCCGCGGGCAACGCGGCGGAAGGCGCGATGGCCTGGGAATACGGCCGGCCCGTCGATTCATTGCCGGAAGGCCGGGCGTTCGCGGCCAAATTCAAGAAGCGCTTCGGCGCGGATACGCTGACCTATGCTCCGTTCGCCTATGACTGCGCATGGCTCGCCATCACGGCGATGAAGCAGGCGAACTCCACGCAGCCCGCCACATTCATGCAAACGCTGCGCACGATGCAATATAACGGCATCACCGGCCATATCTCGTTCGATAAATACGGCGATCTGAATAGCCCGACCTCGACGCTCTATCAGGTGAAGTCGATGAAATGGCAGCCGGTGACGACCATCGGCGCGGAGAAGTAACCTACGACGCTCGCTCTTCTTATTCCTCCGCTGACGGCCATTCGTTCTCGAAGACGCATTCGTCGATAGAACGGCGCTTCGCCCAATGCTCGGTCTCCAGCATCGGCGCAGCGTAGTAGCGTTCCACATGCCCCACGCAGAGAATCGCGACGGGTCTCGCGCCGGCGGGCATGTTTAGCAACGCGGCGACTTCCTGCGGATCGAAGAGGGAAACCCAGCCCATTCCGAGCCCTTCCGCGCGCGCGGCGAGCCACATGTTCTGGATCGCGCAAGCCACCGAAGCGAGGTCCATCTCGGGAAGCGTGCGTCGTCCGAATACATAGCTTTCGCGGCCGTCCATCAGCGCCATGACGAGCACTTCAGCACAGTCGCGCAAACCTTCCACCTTGAGTCGCATGAACGAATCGCGTCGCTCGCCTAGGGCGTCGGCGGTGAGCAGGCGTTCGCGTTCGACGGCGTCCCGCAACTGCGCGCGAATATGCGCACGCGTGATGCGCAGGATGCGCCAGGGCTGCATGAAGCCGACGCTCGGCGCATGCAGCGCGGCGTCGATGAGCCGCTGCATGACCGGCGGCGCGATGGGATCGCTCACGAAGTGACGCATGTCGCGACGTTCGTGAATGGCGCGATAGACCGCTTCGCGATCCGCCTCGCTGAATGCTTTTTCCATGGATATCGATGAAGGTTCAACGCATGGAGAAGCATCATACTGCGTCGGGTGGCCGGCGCTATCGACAGGATTTAAAACCTCTCCACCCGATACGCGCTTGGATCCGCAAACGTCGCCTCGCCACTCATCATCTCCGCCAGAAGCCTCCCCGTGACCGGCCCGAGCGTGAGCCCATGATGCGCATGCCCGAACGCGAACCACAGCCCCGGATGCCGATCCGCAGCCCCGATCACGGGCCGCATGTCCGGGGTGCACGGCCGCAATCCCAGCCACGGCGACTCGTCGAGCCGCTCGCCAAGCCCGAACACCGGCCGCGCGATGCGCTCGGCACGTTCGAGCTGCACCGGACTCGGCGGCCGGTTCCTGCAAGCGAGTTCGACGCCCGTGGTCAGCCGCAAGCCGCGGCGCATCGGCGCGACCACATAACCATTCTCGATATCGACGACCGGCCTCGAAAGCGCGGCACGTCCATCGTTCGCGTAGTGCATGTGGTAGCCACGCTTGGCCATCAGCGGAATGCGATATCCGAACTTGCGCGCGACGTCGCCCGACCACACGCCCAGCGCCACCACCGCCGCTTGCGCTTCGACCAGCCCGTCCGCAGTCATCACGCGCCATCCGCTGCCCGTCCGTTCGAGCGTCGCGGCGTCGCCGGTCAGGATGCGTCCGCCTTCGCGCTCGAAGAGCGCCGCATAGCCCTTCGTCAACGCGCCCGGATCGATCACGCTGTGCGGGTCGGCCCAGTGGATCGCGCCTGCGTAGCCGCCATCGAGCGACGACTCCAGCCGCTGCAACGCGCCTGCGTCGAGCACCTTCATGCCGAGTCCGTGTTCCTTCGCGATCCGCTGTGCCGCGCCCGCCTCGCGTTCGAACTGATCCTGCGAACGATAGGCTTCGAGCCAGCCCGTCGGCCGCACGAGATCGGCGACGCCCGCGCGCGCAATCAGCGCCTCGTGCTCCGCCACGCTCATCCGGATGAGCGGCAGCATGTCGCGCGCAGCCGCCGCGAGTCTCGTGGGCGCCGACTCCCACCAGAACCGCGCGAGCCACGGCGCATAGGCCGGCAGCGAGCGCAGGTCGTAACGCAGCGCCGTCGAGCGGTTGAGCGCGAACTTCAGCACCGTGCCCCAGTCGCGCGGAAACGCATACGGAACGACCGACGACGCCTCTATCAGCCCCGCATTGCCGAAGCTCGTCGCCTCGCCGGGCGCACGGCGATCGACGAGCGTCACCTGCCATCCGCGCTGCCGCAGATGCAGCGCGACGCTCACTCCCACGATGCCCGCGCCGAGCACGATCACGTCCTGAGTCATATTCCGATGCCTGATGAAGTGCCTACTTCGCAATGATGTCGCGTTTGAAGTACTTCTGCGACAGCTGACTGAGCGTGCCGTCCTTTTTCAACGCATCGAGCGCGGCGACCACCTTGGCCTTCAGCGCCGCATCGTTCTTGCGCAAGCCGATGCCGGTGCCCTCGCCGAGCGTCGTCGGGTCGGTCAGCGCGGCCCCCGCGAAATCGAAGCCCTTGCCTTCGGGCTTCGCGAGGAAGCCGTCGATGGCCGTCTGCACTTCCTGCACCGCGCCGTCCAGCCGCCCCGCCGAGAGGTCCGCGAAAATCTGGTCCTGACTCTGATAGGTGACGACCTGCACGCCCTCGCTCGCCCAGTGCTTGCGCACGTAATCCTCCTGCGTCGAGCCCTGCAGCACGCCCACCGACTTGCCCTTCAGACTCGCGGGCGAAGGCTGCAGGTTCGAGCCGCGCTTTGCGACCATCTGGATCGGCATCACGTAGACGGGCGGCGTGAAGTCGATCGCTTGCCTGCGCTTGTCGGTGATGTTCATCGCCGAATTGATCGCGTCGAACTTGCGCGCCTGCAGCGCGGGAATCAGCCCGTCGAAGCTGTTCTCGACCCAGACGCACTTCATCTTGATCCGCTGGCACACCGCGTTGCCTATGTCGATATCGAAGCCTTCCAGCTGGCCCGTCGGCGTCTTGCTCTCGAACGGCGGATACGACGCCTCGACGCCGAATCGCAAGGTCTGCGTATCCGCATGCGCCACGCCGAATGTGAACGCGAGGCCCGCCGCGCCCGCCAGGCAAATCATCTTCCAGTTCATTGTCGTCACCAAAGGTCGTGTGTGTGAATCAACACCGTCGGTCCTGCACCGGGCGCGCCGCGTTTCATCGCGCGCTCACCGAAATATAGACCAGAAATAAAATTAAAGTCTAGAATAGACAAAAATGTCCACGATCCGGAGGCTGACGAATGACTCTCTCGCCCGAACTCATGCGTGGCGCCCAGGCGCCTTTCATCGCCGACGAAGCGCAGGTGCGGCAGGCGCTGCCGTCGCTCGACATCCGCGGCGCGCTCGAAAGCATGTTCATCGCGCTCGGCGATGGCGAAGCCGTCCAGCCGCCGCAAACGCTCACGCTCTTTCCGCGCGACGCGGGAGATTTCATCACCTACCTCGGCGTGCTCGCGAAACACGAAGTATTCGGCGTGAAGCTCTCGCCCTATCTCGTGAATGCGGGCGCACCGGTCGTCACCGCGTGGACCGCGCTCATGTCGATGCGCACCGGCGCGCCGCTGATGTGGTGCGATGCCGCGCTCCTCACCACCGAGCGCACGGCGGGCACGACCGCGCTTGCCGTCGATCGCCTTGCGCGCGCGTCGAGCCGGCGTCTTTCGATCATCGGCTCGGGCGACATCGCGCTCGCGCATCTGCGGCACGTCGCTCCATTGCGCGAATGGTCGGAGATCCGCATCCACTCGCCACGCCTCGCGAACGATCGCGCGCGGATCGCCGCCATCGAAGCGCTGGACGCGCGCGCACGCGTGGCGGCATCCGTCGACGAGTGCGTGCGCGACGCGGATGTCGTCATGCTGTGCACATCTTCAGGCACGCCGGTTCTCTCGCTCGACGCGCTCACCACGCCCGCGCTCGTCACGTCGATCAGCACGAACGTCGCGCGCGCACACGAGATCGACCCGGCCGCGCTCGGCGCGCTCGATGTCTACTGCGACTATCGGCAGACCACGCCATCGAGCGCGGGAGAAATGGTGATCGCGCGGGAGCGTCACGGCTGGTCGCCGGAGGCCATCCGTGGCGACCTCGCGGAGCTCGTGCGCGGCGCATGTCCCGCGCCTTCCTTTGAACGTCCGGCGTTCTTCCGCTCGATCGGTCTCGGTCTCGAAGATATCGCGCTCGCGCATGCGTTGCACGTCCATCTCGCGAAGGGGCGCGCGGCGGCGTAGCGGTATCATCGGTTTTCGCGGTTTCGAACCCATGTCTATTTCAATGCCACGACGCAAGACGCAAAAGCCGGATAGCGACGCGCTTCTCGCACGTTATGCGCACATCGCGGACAGCATTACGACGCTCTTCTTCCCGTACGCGGAAGTGGTGATCCACGATCTCTCGGATCAGACGATCGCGTATCTGTCGAACAATCTTTCCAAGCGCGAGATCGGCGACGATTCCGCGCTGGAGGATGTCGAAGAGACTGCGCGCGAGCGGCTCGTCGGTCCGTACGAGAAGCTGAACTGGGACGGACGCCGCATGCGCTGCGTGAGCACGGCGCTCTTCGACGACGCGGGCAACGCCGCGGGCGTGATGTGCATCAACTTCAACATCGCGGCTTTCGAAGAGATGCGCTCCATGCTCGATGTCTTCCTGCGCGGCGCGGGCGTCGTCGCGCAGCCGGTCGAGCTATTCAAGGACGACTGGCAGGAACGCATCAACACGTTCCTGCACGGATGGCTGCGCGATCGGCAGCTCGCGCTCAACTCGCTCACGCGCGATCATCGGCGCGAACTCGTGGAGGCGCTGCACGCGCAGGGCGCGTTCAAGGGCAAGAGCTCGGCGAACTATGTCGCGAAGGTGCTCGGCATGGGGCGCGCGACCGTCTACAAGCATCTGCGCGAGATGAAAGACGGGGCGTGAACGTCACGCATCGTGTCCGGGCCTACAACCAGCGCCAGATACCCGCTGCCCATCCGGCGAGCGGCTTATGAGCCCACGTCGCCGCAAGCCACACGACGAGTCCGCCCAAGAGCGCGTGCAAGCCGAATCCGCCCAGCCGCGCGCGTCCGGCCGCGATCGCCGCGAACGGCAAGTAACTCGTCTTCGATTCCCGTGCCGGCCAGAGATCGGGCTGGAGACGCTCCTTCTTCCGGTCCTGCAAAGCAGCGCCGACGAGCGCAAGAATGACGATCGCCGCCCCGACGATGATGTTCTTCGTCACCGGAAACACCGCGATGTGGCACAGCCCCCAGAGTGCGAACGACCACATCATCGGATGACGCGTCACCGCGAACACGCCGTGCGCCGCGTCCGGAAACGCGGCGGGACGTTTGCCGGAGGGAAGCGCCGGGTTACGAATCAAAGAGCCCATCAGGAGGATCGACGCGATCAGCATGATCACGGTCACGATCGCCCAGAGCACGTCGCCTACCGGCCACAAGGGCGCCGTCACGGGCGCCTTCCGGTAGGCCAGTACGAGCCAGCCGAGCGTCAGGAACGCAATCAGCGAATAGACGCCCTGAAATCCCGCTTCGCCGACTGCGCGAATCACAGGCTTGCGCAGCGGATGCGACAGGAGAAAGTGGCTGCCCACGAAGGCGATCGCCGCAGCCGGAACCGCATTGGTGTTGTCCATTTGTCCGTGCTCCTCAACTCATGTCGTAGGTGACCGTCACGTCCGTACAGGGCGGCCCGGATGCCGGGTAATATGGCGAAGCCCCCTCAAGGTGCCGACATCATGGCCAAGGTCGAAGACGGACTAGCGCGTTTCTACGCCCTTTCCGACGGAATTTTCGCCGTCATCATCACTGTGATGGTTCTGGCGTTCAAACCGCCGACAGGTCACGATTTCCACGCGCTGATCGGCTTATGGCCCGATGTCATCAGCTACGCGGTGAGTTACGCATTCATCGCCGTGGTCTGGTTGAATCATCACGCCGTGCTCCGGCATGCACAACAGCTAACCGGCACGCTTGCCTTAGCCAACTTCGCCAACCTGTTCGCCATTTCTTTCATTCCATTTACCACAGCCTGGCTCGCCGAAAGTGAAATGGCAACTTTTCCGCTGACGCTTTATGCGCTGGTCTTTTTCCTCGTGCAGGGCACCTACATGGTTTTGATGTGGGAAAGCTTTTCTCACCAGACAGGTGACGGCGATCCGTACGCGCGCAAGTGGCAGTGGTTCCGGGCGTGGATCATGTTCGGCGTATTCTTTGTGTCCGCCGCAGGTGTCATCATCCCGCCGCTTCTCCGGCTCGGGCTGCTCGCTTCCTTTCTCATTCTGTACTGCCGTCCCGATCCGTTCCGGCGCGCCAGATCGGCTGTGCAAAATCGACACGGCGGGCATTAGCCGATAGTCGCTAGTTCGAGCCCACTTCTTCCAGCAACCATTCCTTGAATGCCAGTACCGGCGCGTGCTGTTCGCGCTCCTTCCTGTAGACGAGGTAGTACGCCAGCTCACAACTCTGGACATGATCGAACGGCTTCACCAGACGCCCTTCCGCCAGATCACGTTCGACCAGCGTGGTCCTTCCGAGCGCAACGCCGTTCCCGGATATCGCCGTCTGAATGGCCATCGCAGAGTCGTTCAATTGCAGGCCCCGATCCGTCTCGAACGAATCACGATAGCCCGCATGCAGCAGCCACGATCGCCATGTGGGAAAGACGCCGAAGCCGCTCATCGATGTGTCATGAATCAGCGGGTGATTCTTCAGATCAGACGGCCGCCTCAACGCGTTCGGACCGTGCGCGAGCGCGGGACTGCAGACCGGGAAAAATTCGTCACGCAGCAAGAAGGTGGACATGAGATCGGGCCATGCGCCCGCACCATATCGGATGCCGACATCGATTCGCTCGGAGGTGAAATCGACGAGATGCCCGCTCGTCTCGATCCGCAGATCGTAATAGGGATGTCGGCCCTGAAAACGGCCGACACGCCACAGAAGCCACTTTTCCGCGAATGCCGGAGGGACGGTCACCGTAAAAATGATGCGGGATTTACTCGCCCTCAGCCTCTCCACTGCGCTCGAGAGGAGATCGAAGCCGCCTTGCAGGTCGGGGAGCGCGGCACGCGCGGCATCCGTCAGCGATAGACGCGCGGGGCCCGAACTGGAGCGGTGAAACAGTTCGATGTCCAGATAAGCTTCGAGGCCGCGAATGAGTTGCCCGATTGCCGCAGGCGTCACATTCAACTCCGCGGCGGCGGCCGGGTAACTCAAATGTCTCGCGACAGCTTCGAATGCGCGCAGGGCGTTAAGGTTGTTCGGCGCTCGCATCGCTTTTCGTACTCGCGAAAGTCGAAAACAGGACTTTACCGCGACATGTGTTCGAACGTGCAGCGCCCGCTTTCATCGCGTGCCGGCGGGTTCAGAGCTGCGTGAGTCCGCCATCGACGACGAGTTCGGAGCCCGTCATGAACGCAGAATCATCGCTCGCCAGGAACAGCGCGGCAGTCGCGATTTCGCGCGCTTCGCCGAAACGCTTCAGAGGGACAGCGGCCTGAATCGCGGACCCGGTATCGGCCAGTTGTTTCTCCGACAGCCCCAGCTTTTCATGGAACGGCGTCGCAATCGGACCGGGACTCACGGCATTGACGCGGATACCGCGCGGTGCAAGCTCTGCGCCGATCGAACGTACGAGCGAGCGCGTCGCCGCCTTCGTCGCTGAAAGGATCGACAGGCCGGGCGTACCGACTTCATTGAGAAACGACGTCGTAATGACGATCGACGATCCTTTCGACAGATGCGGAGCCGCCTTTTGAATGGTGAAGAACACGCCGTTGAAATTGAGCGCGAACTGATCGCTGATCTGTTCAGGCGTGACCGCTTCGAGGGGCGCCGCCGTTCCCGCCCCCGCATTCGCAAAGATCACGTCGATGCGTCCGAACGTTTCGACGACATCAGCGATAGCCTTGTCGATTTGTGCAGGGTCGCGCAAATCGACCGACAGCGTCGTGGCGCCTTCACCGAGAACGCTGGCGGCATTCGCGAGCCGCTCGGCATTCGTCCCCGTCACGACGACCGTGGCCCCTTCGCTCTGAAAAAGTCTCGCTGCTTCGAGACCGATGCCCGAGGTTCCGCCGGTGACCAGTGCGATCTTGTTCTTGAGCTTCATGACAGACTCCTTGATGTGTGTGACGTATCGGAAACTTCGATCGGCTTTGCGTTGCCGGTGCACACACTATCGTCGCTGCCATCCATGCCGACAAATGAGAAGATCTTGCGGGGCGGAAAAGAAAAACTATGCGGCCTGTCGATGACGCGTTCTCAGTCGAGCGTCTTGCCTTTCGTTTCCGGAATGCACGCGTAGACAATCGAGCCGATCAGGGCCGCTGCTGCGAGATACACCCACACGAAGTCGACACGCCCCGACTTGACCATCCACGTCACAATGTAAGGCGCTGTTCCCCCGAAGATCGCCACCGATATGGCATAAGGGAGCGCGATGCCCGTGACGCGAACCTCCGCGGGGAACTGCTCGGCCATCACGGCAGCGCAGTTGGCGCAGTATCCGATGAGCAGCACCATGCCGATCGTCTGCGTCATGAACAGGCTGAGAAAGCTTGCGGAGACGAAATGCAGGGCAGGCCAGACATAAAGCAGAGAGCCGATCGAGAAGGCCAGCAATGTCGGCTTGCGGCCATATCGGTCCGACAGCTTGCCGCCGAACGGAAGCAGGACGAGGAATACCACCAGCGCACACGCATTCGCCAGCAGCGCGGTTTTCAGATCGACGCCGGTGCGCAAGTGCGCATACGTCGGAAAGTTCACCATCCACAGATAGTTGAAGAGCGTGCCGGCGATCGAAATGCCCGCGACCCGGAGCGCGGCACCGGGATGCTTCAGCAGCAAGTCTTTCAGCGGGCTTTTCCTGCGCTCCGCCGACGACTGAATGTGCTCGAACGACGCTGTCTCTTTCGCATGCTTCCGGACCCAGAGCGTGACGATTCCCAACGCCCCGGCGAATGCGAAGCCCGCACGCCAGCCCCACGCCGCAAGGTCTCCTTCATGAAGCGATGAGGTCGTCACGAATCCGATCAGCGATGCCAGCAATATCCCGCCGTTGAGCGCGAAGTGCTGCCACGAACCGACAAAGGCTCGCTCGCCCGGTGCGGCGGATTCGACCAGAAACGCAGAAGCGGAGCCGAACTCGCCACCGGCGGAGAAGCCTTGAACGAGCCTCGCGAACACGAGCACGATCGGTGCGGCGATGCCAATGGTTCCGTAAGTCGGGCATCCCGCGATCACGAGCGATGATCCCGCCATCAGCAGCACCGATAGCGTCAGCGCCTTCTTTCTGCCGTAGCGGTCCGCATATGCGCCGAGCACCGCCCCGCCTACGGGCCGCATCAGGAAACCCACCGCAAAGACCGCAAAGGTAGAGAGCAGATTGGCGAGAGGCTCGCTGGCATCGAAGAATTGACCGGCGAATACAGGGGCAAACGTCGCATAGATCAGCCAGTCGACCCATTCGACCATATTTCCCAGGGATGCCGCCACGATCGCCGTTCTCGATCGTCGCTGCTCGGCGGTTATCGAGGGAGCGGTATCCAGCGTGGCGAGGCAGGCGCTTCCTGCCGGCTCTTGCTGATTCATGCGTGCGTCCGTTCCGCCCATATCAACTCCAGTTTGTATCGACATACGAAGTCTCCTTTGATCAATGTCGAGCGACCCGCAATCGCTCATTCTTTTTTGCATAGCATTCCGAATTAATATGAATCTGCCTTCGCCGGACAAAAGGCCGACGTGGCTACAGCCGAATGATGACGGACTTGAGTTGCGTGTAATGAGCGAGCGCCTCGACGCCCTGCTCCCTGCCGTATCCGCTTTGCTTGAAGCCGCCGCACGGCGTCTGAACGAATCCACCACTGTACTCATTGACCAGAATGCGACCCGCGTCGAGGCGACGTGCAACCCGATGCACCCTGCTCACATCGCGCGTCCAGATACCGGCAGCGAGCCCATAGTCCGAATCGTTCGCGATAGCGATCGCCTCCTGCTCGTCACGAAACCTGATAACGCACACGACCGGACCGAAGATCTCCTCGCGGGCGATTCTCATCTGGTTCGTCACATCGACATACACCGTCGGACTGATGAACCATCCTTTTCCGCCGTCCTTCTCCAATCCCGCTTCGCCGCCGATGAGGGGCGTCAGTCCATCCTGCTTCGCTATCTCGAAGTAGGCCTTGATCCGTTCGTATTGAGCTTGCGTAGTGATCGCGCCATAGGAAGCCTCGTCACCGGGTCCGACATCGAGCGCCGATACGTGATCGACGAGCCTGGCGACGAACTCATCGTGAATGTCCTCTTGTACGAGCAAGCGCGTGCCCGCCGCGCACCACTGCCCGGCATTCCATGTGAAGCCGGTTGCACAACCTTTGGCCGCCGCTTCGATGTTGGCGTCGTCGAAGACGATGTTTGCGGATTTGCCTCCAAGCTCCAGCGTCAGCGGCAGGATTCGCTCTGCTGCAAGCCGTCCCAGCTCTTTTCCCGCGCGCACACTGCCGGTGAATGAAATCTTGCCGATATCCAAGTTGTCGACCAACGCCGGCCCAAGCTTCGGACCGGTACCGACAACGACGTTGAGAATTCCAGGCGGAAGGCCGCACTCGACGGCGAGTCTCGCCAGTTCCACCAGTGAAGCGGATGTGAATTCCGACGGCTTCGCCACCACTGCATTCCCCGTCGCCAGCGCCGGTGCGATCGCGCGCGCCGCCTGATGCAATGGAGCGTTCCACGGCAGGATCACGCCCACGACGCCAAACGGGTCGCGTCTCGTGTACACGTGATAGTCGGCACCGGCGTTGATGATCTCGCCATCCATCGAATTGACGATCCCGCCGTAGTACTCGAAGTACTGCGCGGTCAGATCCATCAGTTGAGCCATCTCGCGGCCTGGCTTGCCGGTTTCGGCGCGTTCGAGCGACCCGAGTCGCTCCACGCTGTCCCGCACGCGCCTCGCCATTTCAACGAGTATCCGGCCGCGTGCGGACGGACGCATATCCGCCCAATGCGGCTGTGCCGCGACAGAAGACGCGACGGCGGCATCGACATCCGCCGCACCGCTATCGGCGACTTCACTTTGCTTCAGGCCGGAACGAGGATCGAACTTGTCGAGATATTCGTTCGTGGAAGGCGGGACCGGTTGCCCGGCGATGAAGTTCAGAATTCTTTGCATTTTCAAGCCCAAGCTGGTTTTCACAAAAGCCATGCAGACGAACATCGCTCGCCCGGGATGTTCGTCAGGTCGCCTTTATCTCGGCGTGTGCAAGCTTTTCCAATTGGATGACGACCTTCGTCATGTCATCACCATCGAAACCGTCCGCAATTGCTGCGTCGAAAATCTGCTTCACTACGGAGCAGGCCAGCATGGGAGATTTCACCGCTTCGGCTTCACTCAAAGCGAGGCGCATGTCCTTGCGCATCAGGTCCATCCGAAATCCGAAATCGAAGTTGCGCGACAAGACCTTCTCGCCGAGTAGCGTATCGACGGCGAAGCTTCGGGCAGTTGCACTCTTCGACAACGCGTCGAGAATCACCTGTGCGGGAATTCCGGCCTTCACGCCGAAGAGGACCGCTTCCGCGGCGGTGACGAGCGCCGCGCCGGCGATCATGTTGTTCACCAGCTTCAAGGTCTGCCCCAGTCCCGGTTGCTCTCCGAGATGCGCGACATTGCGGCCGAATGCGTCGAATGCGGGCTTTGCTCGTTCGAATCCGGAAGCCGCACCCGACACGAGAACGCTGAGCGTACCGGCCTTCGCACCGGCAACGCCGCCTGCAAGCGGCGCGTCCAGAGAGACTATGTTTCGCCCGGCAAATGCGTCCGCGAGCTTTCGTGCGACCGTCGGACCTGTCGTCGAATGATCGACGAAGACTTTGATCTTCGATCCTTCGATCAAGCCGTTCTGTCCTGTCGCGACAGCCTCGACGATATCCGGCGTCGGCAGGCAGATCATCACGACCTCCGCGCGGTCCGCGAGATCGCGGGCGCTCTTCGCAGGTTCAGCGCCACCGCTGACGGCCTCGCGGATAGCATTCTCGTTGCGGTCGAACACGACAACCGCCAGGCCTTTGGCGAGCATATGGGACACCATGTGTTTGCCCATCGCGCCAAGTCCCACGAATCCGTACGTCGCCATACCATGTCTCCCGATTGGTGACGAGGGCGAACTGGCGAACGTATGCGCTGACGCCATGTCGTATCGGCCCTTGTCGAAGAATTCGGTTGAATGGTATGTCGTGCCGGCGGCACGCTCAACTCAGTTTTCCTGTCGCTTCGATTTACTTTTTTTCGTTGAGAACGCCGGCGTATTCGTGCCGGGGATACCGCATGACGAGCCTGCGCGCTGGTCATACAAAATCCGCCAATTCCCAGCCGCACGTTGCTTCGCTCCGCTATTAGCGATACCTTTACATCCATCCTTGTCTTCGTGCCCTGGTCAACGAGTGGAGAGCCGCTTCGTGAAGAAAACATGGGTTTTCTCGTGCGTCGTTGTCGTCGGCGCGATCCTCGGCGGATGCAACAAGGGCGGATCGCAAAACGCCACCGAGGCATCGGGCGCATCCGCGAGTCAGGCTCCGGTTCAGCCGGCGCAAAACGCAAGCGAAGCGCCCGCCGCATCGGGCGCGGTAGGCACCGTCAACAAGACACAGTTGCCGGCGGAAGCGGGCGAGACACTGCGGCTCATCAAAGCGGGCGGACCTTTCCCTTTCGGCGAGGACGGCGTCCTGTTCCGTAACAGTTCGAACCTGCTACCGAAGCATCCGCGCGGCTATTACCACGCATACACGGTTCGCACGCCCGGTTCTACTGATCGCGGGCAGCGCCGCATCGTATGCGGCGGGCCGCGCAGGCAGGCCACGGAGTGCTATTACACCGAGGATTACTACGTCACCTTCAAGCGCATCGCCGAATGAGGTGTGCCGCGATGGGGAAGGATCGTGGAAGGGGTTTGAACACGACGAACTGCCGGATCGGTCGCCCGACCCGGCAGCATTCCCCGCATGTTGTCATTTCTACCGTCTTTATTGCGCCGCAGGCGACTTCACGCTCGGGGTCGCCAGCGTGTTATTGCTCGTAGTCGGTGCGGTGGTGCCCGACGTCGTGTTGCTGTTCGTGCTGCTCGGCAGGCCCGAGTTCGGCGCCCTCGCGCCCATGCCGCTGTCCGAGTTCGTCATGCCTGGCGTGCCATAGCCGCCTGTTGCACCGTTGACCTGATTTGCCGGGCTGGCTGTGCTGCCAGCCGAGCCCGCGCCGTTCGAGCCGCCAGCCGTTTGTGCATAAGCCCCCGCCGACAGGGCGAGTGCGGCCACAGCCGCCATCAAAGTGCTGATTGTGTTGCTCATGTTCCGTCCCTCCTAATCGGGCTGAAGTATGGACGCAGACGCTCGCCGCCTGCTTAACATGAACCCCGCAATCGCCGTGCCGCAGTTTTACAGCCCCTCTTACATTTCCGATTCGACAGTACACCGACACGAAAGCAATGCCCTTCAGAATCATCGAGTTCATGTCGATAACAAGCTATGGACACCTGTGATAACAACATCGTTGGCGCGTTCGAGCTTCGGATGATCGACGCTGACATCGCCCACATTCGACTCGCGATCGAAGCGGTTCTGCACGAGTCGAATTCGGCGCTTCCGATGTTGTATTGGCGCAGGCGGCTGGAGCATTTGCTGCGCAGCCGGCACCTTCTGCACCATCAGTTCTCGGCGGTAGCCGACCTGCTCACGAGGATCGAGAAGATCAGCGAAGCGGAGCGTGACGATGCGCCGACCGCAGTCGGCCGAGCATCTTCGTCACTCGCGCGCGCTATCGCCCGATAACATCGTTGGCCTCGTTTCGCCCGCGCTTTCTTTCGCGCTTGTCTTCGTACATCGCGGTATCGGCGAGGGCGATCGCCTGATCCGCGCTCACGAACCGCACCGCGACAGCACCGATGCTCAAGCCGAAAGCGCCCACCGGATGACGACCGGGCAAGCTCGTTCCACTTCCTGCCCGCGCAAAGCGCGCCCGAATCTCGGCCGCGATCCGGTTCGCCTCGTCGAGATCGGCGGGGCCCGGACCCACGAAGGCGAATTCATCGCCACCGATGCGCGCGAGCATATCCGTGTCGCGTGTGACGCTGGCAATACGCTCCGAGCAGTCCCTCAAATGACTGTCGCCGGCCGCGTGCCCGAACTCGTCGTTGATCTTCTTGAAATCGTCGAGATCGATCATGCCGACGATCACATATGAGCCATCTCTGGCGGCCCTCGCGAGCAGCCGTCCCAGTTCGTCCTGCAATGCGCGCCGGTTGGGCAGCCCCGTCAGCGTGTCCGTCAACGCGAACTTCGTCAGATATTCGTTGGAACGGCGCACTTCTTCGAGCAAGCGTTCACGCTCGATATGCTGCGCGATGATCTTCGAGAACAGGTTGAGCGCACTGCGCGCACGCGGCCCGATAGCCTGGCTTTTCCTGCTCGCGCCGCAGAGCGTGCCGATGATCAGTCCGTTGCTCGCGCATATCGGCGCACTCGCGTAGGTTTCGATGCCGAGCGCCCGGGCAGCCTGCGAGTCGCCCCACACTTCGCTGACGTTGGACGTGAAGCGGCGTCCATCCTCGATGCAGCGCTTGCAAAGCGTGTCCGACCAGGGCACCTCCAGTCCTTCATCGATGCGAAGCTCGCCCGTGTTGCGCGCGAAATCGACGAACTGAATCCCGGCGGCTTCATCGATGGAAGTCAGATAGACCGACTCCAGCCCCGTGACGATTTCAAGCATTTCAAGCAGCGGTCTCGTGAGCTGTTCCAGACTTTGCGCTGAAGCCACCGACTCCGAAAGCCGCTCAAGCATCAATTCCATAGGCACCTCGTTTAGCCTGAGAAACTGAATTGTAACGGTGCGGAAGTCGGCTTCGCTTAAAGGATCAGAACGCGTGCGTCATCCCGATTCGCGCCACCATCTGATGCGAATTCGACGACGGGCTCGCCGCGCCGGGAATGAACGCCGTATCGAGCGCCGTGCCCGTATTGCCGCCGCTCAGCTTCTGATAAACCAGTTGCGTATAAACGCCGGTGCGCTTCGACAAGAAGTATTGGGCCATCAGCCCGACCTGATTCCAGTGCATCGAGCTATCGATACCGCCGTGCTTCAGATGCGCCATCGTGTACGTGTACATGCCGGCGATCGACAAATCCGGTTGAATGTCGTACTTGGCGTTGAATTCGATGTTATCGAAACGCAGGCTCGCGTCATTCACCCCGAGATCCCCGAGATAAAGCGACGACACCGGCTGCTGCACGTTCACGTGGGTATAGACGAGACCCAGCGTCGCCGGCCCTGCTCCATAGCTCGCGCCGATACCGTAGATCTTCTGGTTCGCCGCGACGAAGCCCGCCTCATCCGAAGCCACGGCGCCCGTCGATGTCGCGCCTGGCGCCGCGAGGTTTTCATAGACGGCGCCGATCGTGAATGTCGCATAGCTGTACTTCAGCCCCGCGCTGTACATGCGATTGCCCGCGAATGCGCCGGCCTGATTGCTGAATCCGTATAGCGCGGTCGCCGTCACGCCGCCGTATTCGCCGCTCGTGAACTTGACCGAGTTGTTCGCATGAAACGTGGCGTCGGTATTGTCGTTATCGAGCGGATGCGAAAACAGATAACCGCCCCAGTAACCATTCGCCGTCATCGGCCCGATGATATCGGTCATCGAATCGAACTGGCGTCCGAACGTGAGCGTGCCGAGCGTATCAGATTGCAGTCCGACATAAGACTGATAACCGAATAGCCGCCCGTTGTAATAGGCGGCGCCGTTATCCAGCATGAAGCCGCTTTCCAGATCGAAGATCGCATGCAGTCCATCGCCGATATCTTCGCTGCCCTTTAGGCCCCATCGGCTCGTCACCAGATCGACGCTCGATGTCTGCCATGCCTTGTGTCCACCCGCGTTGCTCGTCAGATTGATGCCTTCGTCCAGCACGCCAAACAACGTCACACTGCTTTGCGCATGTACGGTGGCGCAGGCGAATAGCGATATCGCCGCGAGGACCATCTTCGAATTCATGCTGCTTGTCTCCAGCGTTTGAATGGTTTGAGTTCTTTATGTTTCCCGAGCGCGCGCGGCGCCCTGCCCGATTCACGAGCACATGCTTTTTTCGATTGAGGAATTCGAGCGTGAGGATCGCAACCGGAGCGCCGGACCCGGCGCTCCGTTGTGAAACGTGCAGCGTTATTCGACCTGTTCGCGACTACCCGCGAGATCCCGCGCGCGCGACGTCATCGTCACGTTCGCGCGGCGCACCGATGAGACGGCGTCCTTGCGGACCATGAACGGCGTCGGGTTCGGGAAAGCGCCACAGCATCGCCAGATACAGCATGCCGCCCACCACGAACGACACCGGCACGCTGAGATCGCAGCCGCCCGCGAGCGCGCCCAGCGGCCCGACGAACTGCCCCGGCAGATTCACGAACGCGAGACCGATCAACGCCGCCGGCAGCCACGCGCCCATCGCGCGCCAGTTCCAGCCATGCGAGAACCAGTAGTGGCCGCCGCGCCCGCCGCGGTTGAACACTTGCAGATCGTCCGCGAGATAGAAGCCGCCGCGCTGCACGAAGCCGATCACCATGATCGCCATCCACGGGCAACTGAACGTGCAGATGAGCGTCGAGAACGTCGCCACGCTTTCCACCAGGTTGAACGCGAAGCGGCCAACGAAGATGAAGCCGATGGCAAGCGTGCCGATCAGCGCCGTCGCACGCACGCGATTGAGGTACTTCGGAAACATGCTCGACATGTCGAGGCCCGTGCCGTAGAGCGCGGTCGTGCCCGTCGACATGCCGCCGATGATCGCGATGAGACACATCGGCAAGAGAAACCAGCGCGGCGACACCGCGAGCAGACCGCCCACGTAATCGTTCGAGCTGATGTAGGTCGGCGCCTGCGTCGCGATGATCGTCGCGGTCACGAGGCCGAAGAAGAACGGCACGAACGTCGCGATCTGCGCGGCGAACACGGCGCCCATCACGCGATGACGCGGCGTCGATTGCGGAATGTAGCGCGCCCAGTCGCCGAGCGTCGAAGCGAACGAAACCGGATTGCTGAGCGCCACGAGCGCCGCGCCGATGAACGCCGCCCAGAAGCCCGCGCCGCCGTGATGGAGCGTGCCCGCGTAATGCACGTCGAAGGCCTTCGCGAACGCGAACGCGCCGAGCACGAACATGAGGCTCGCCGCCCACACGGCGATCTTGTTCACCCACAGCATGAAGCGAAAGCCGTAGATGCACACGATCAGCACGAGCACAGCAAACACCATGTACGCGGTGCCGAGCGTCCACGGGTTGACCGGCAGGCCGACCATGTCGTGCGCGCCGCCGACGAGCGCATCGCCCGAACTCCACACCGCGAGCGAAAAGAACGCGACCGAGGTGAGCACCGCGAGAAACGAACCGACGATACGGCCATGAATGCCGAAGTGCGCGCCCGACGACACCGGATCGCTCGTGCCGTTGCGCGGCCCGAACAGGCTCATCGGCGCGAGAATGCAGGTGCCCGCGAGCACGCCGAGCACGATGGCCCACAGGCTCGCCTCGAACGAAAGCCCGACCAGAATCGGAAAGCTGCCGAGCACCGACGTCGAAAACGTGTTGCAGCCGCCGAACAGCAGCCGGAACAGATCGATCGGCCGCGCGTATCGCGAAGCGTCGGGAATGCGCTCGAAACCGAATGTTTCGACCTGCGTGATGCTGGTGTTGTCTGCCATGTTGTCTCGCTCCTTGAGGCGTCGTCCGGCATGCCGGTTCACGCACTATCGTTATCGGCGGTCATTCTGCTGCAGCGGAATGCGCGCCATATTGCGTAGTCAAAACGTTCACATCAGGTCCGGCCAATGTTTGGCCGCGCTCACACCTCTACTGCGTGTTCAGGCTCATCCATGAGCGACTCGCGCTCGCTCGCGCGCATGCCATAGACGCCGAGAAGGTCTTCACAGAAGGCCCGGACGATCGGCTTGTCGGCCATGCCGCGCTTCATCGCGAGATGCAGCGGCACGTCGAAGCCGAAGGCGGTACGCTTAAGCACCCGGATCAGGCCGCGCTGCTCGAACGGTTCGGCGTGATGCGTGGGCAGATAGCCGATATGACTGCCCGAAAGAATCAGCACGGTGGCCGCGTCGATGTTGTCCGCGATGGCCGTCACGCGGCGCTCGCCGATGCTCGCAAGCTCTTCGGGCACGGGATAGCTGCGCCAGATCCAGTCGTGCGCGCGCAGATCGTCGAACGTCACATGCGGGCCGGCATGAAAGAGCGGATGCCCGCGCCCGCAACAGATCACCTGCCGCTCGCTGAACAACCTGCTGTACGACAGCCCCGCAACGCGATGCCAGAAGTAGCCGATCGCGATATCGAGCTGCTGATTGACGAGGCTTTCTTCGAGTTCCTGCGGCGGCGCCACGTGCATCGCGAAACGCACGGCCTGATCGCGCTTGCGAAACGTGCCGATGGCTTCGGCGAGCCGCGCGTTCTCGACATGCGACGCCTGCCCGATCAAACCGATCGACAGCGTGCCCACGAGCTTGCGATCGATATCGCGCACCTGAGCGACGAACTGCGAAGTCGCGGCGACCAGCGAGCGCGCCGACGCGACGAAACGCTCGCCTTTCGACGTGAGCCGAAAGCCGCCGCGTCCGCGTTCGCAGAGCCGAAAGCCCATGCGCGCTTCGAGCGCGGACAACTGCGAGCTGATGGTCGACTGGCGCACGCCGAGCGTCGCTTCGGCGGCCGTGATGCCGCGCGCATCGACGACCGCAAGAAAGACGCGCACGAGGCGCAGGTCGAGATCGGAGGTATTGGAGAACATATGCTTGCGCCGCGCTCACATGGGAAAGCCCATCGCCTTGATGCCCTTGATCCACGCGCGCTTCCAGCCACCTTCTGCATCGGCGCCGTCGAACGCGTGGAAGGTCACCTTCGCGGCCAGCCATCGCACCGGCTCGGGCGGGATGTACGTCGGGCTTTGATTGGCGATGTCGAGCGCGCGCTCGGGGCTTTCGCGATCGAACAGGATGTTCAGGCCCATGAACGCGCCGAAGCGGCTCGCCGCCACGCCGAAACCCGTGTAGCCGGCGACAAACACCGCCTTGTCGCCGAGATAGCGCTTCGCGAACACCGAGCCGCGCGAGCAATAGTCGATCGGGCCACCCCACGCGTGCGAAAAGCGCACATCGCTCAATTGCGGGAAGGTCGTGTAGAACGCTTGCGCGAGCCGGTAGTACGTGTCGCGCTGCTGGTCGCTCGGCGGATTGGGATCGCCGTCGAAGTGATAGCTCACGAGGCCGCCGAAGATGATGTTGTTGTTCTTCGTGAGGCGGAAATAATTGAGCTGCGTGCGCGTGTCGTAAATGCCCTGGCGCTGCTTCCAGCCGATGCGCGACAGTTGTTCGTCGGTGAGCGGCTCGGTTGCGAGCACGTGATCGCGCACCTGCAACACACGGCGGTTGATGTCCGGAATGCCCACTTTCGCGGTGCCGCTGCCGAACACGACGCGCGGCGCGCGCACGGTGCCCGCCGGCGTCTTCACGAAGACGGTCTCGCCTTCGTCGCTTACGGTCATCAGCGGACTGTGTTCGTAGATCCGCACGCCGAGTTCGAGCGCCGCGCGCTTGAGACCCCACGCGAGCTTGGCCGGATGCACGATGCCGCTGCGGTTGCGCGACCAGAGCGCGCCCGCGAACAGCGGCGAATCGAGCTGTGCGCGCGTGGCCGCTGCGTCGAGCAGCAGGACATCATGGCCATAGGACTTGTGCAGATCGTAATCGGCACGCAGATGATCGACGTGATCCGGATCGACGGCCACCGTCATCTCGCCGTTCCACTCGATGTCGGCATCGATGCCGTAGCGCTTGAGCGTCGCCTCGAAGCCGTCGAGATTGCGCTGGCCGAACTCTTCGAGTTCCGCGATATCGTCCGGGAACACGCGTACCGCGTTGGGCAGTCCGTGCATCACCGATGTCGAGATGATGCCGCCCGCGCGCCCCGATGCGCCATGCGCGATCCGGCCTGCCTCGATCAGCACGACGTCGAGTTCGGGCATCAGCTCCTTCGCCTGCACCGCGGCCCACAGCCCGGTGAAGCCGCCGCCGACGATCAGCAGATCGGCGCGTATATCGCTCACGAGCGCCGGTTCCGCGGGCGGCTCGGCGGGATTGTCGAGCCAGTAAGGCATGAGGCGCGTGCGGGCGAGCGCTTCCTCGACGCTCAATTTGACTGACGTGCGACGCACGCCGCGCGACGCCTTCTGCGCGGGCGCGGCAATGTCGGCTTCGAAAAGTTGCGCGCTTTCGTTCATGACGTGTCTCCTCCTCGGGCGCGGCGCGCGACGGTTATTGCTGCGGTTCGAGCACGACGTAGAACTTCTTCGCGTCCTCGATCGTTTCCCAGCGGCCCGCGAAACCCGCGGGCAGAAGATAGCCCTGCCCCGCCGTGAATTCCTTGCGGCCGCCGTTCACGTCGATCAGCGCGATCCTGCCTTCGACGAGCCAGACCGCTTCGTCGGCCGTCGTCGCGGGGAAATCGACAGCGCCGGCCTTGCCTTCCCACCAGCCGATCACGTAGTTGCCGCTCTGGCCTTCGGCCGCGCGCCAGTCGCTTTCGTCCATGCCGTAGTCCAGCTTCGTGAACTGCCCGATGCCCTCGCCCAGCGGCGCGATGTCCTGAATCAGCTTGCTCATGTGCTTCCCTTGTTGCGTCGGTTTGAATTGAATCGGTGCGCCAAAGTTACCGATTCACGATGCCCCGGTATGCCCCCCCGCGGGGGGGACAAGCAGCGTTTAGCGAAGCGCGGGTAAATACCTAGATTTGCTGAAAACCCCTTCTGGCAAGGGCTATAACGCATGGTCTACAATCGAAGGGACTTTTCTTCGCGGCGCGCCATGCTGCTCAACGTACCCCCGCTCAATCAGGATCAAGCCGAGTTCGCGCTCTCGTTCAAGACGCTTGGCAAAGTCATCGAAGCTGTCGGCACACCGGATTTCGTGCCGCGTCTCACGCTGCTTCTCAATGAAGTCGTGCCGCTCAATGTCGTGCACATCGAGCGCTCGCGGGTGGACCGCAGCAAGCCCACGGGCTTTCGCTGCGAATGGATCGGCAGCAGCGGCGTGGGCATGGACACGGGCGTGATCTCCGAAGTCATGACGCTCTACTACGACCGCTTCTACGATACCGATCCGCTCTTCGCGGGCATTCGCGGCAAGATCGGCACGCTGCTCGTGGTGCGCGACATCGGCGCGATACCGCCCGGCGAATTTCGCCAGCGCCTCTTCGACGAAGCGCTGATCGCGCATGAATGCGTGCTCGCGCGCGGCACGCCTCACGCCCAGGATTCGATTGCGCTCGAACGCTCGCTCGACGCGCCGCCGTTCACGCTCGCCGAGATGAACCGCTTTCGCAACGTGAGCGAGTTCCTGTTTCCGCTGCTCGAGTTGCACGCATCGACGAGCGCGGCGAAACGCGTCGCGCATCCCACGTCGTTCCTGCATCCGCTCGCGCAGTTCGACGCGCGCATTGCCGCCGACGACGTGCGCCTGTCGAAACGCGAATACGAAATCTGCACGCATCTCATCACGGGCCGCACGGTGCCCGAGGCGGCGGAAATCATCGGTGTGCGCATCGGCACGGCCGAGTCGTATGTGAAGCGCGCGTTCGCGAAGCTCGGCGTGCGCACCAAGCGCGACCTGATCGCGTGGGGGCAGGCTTGCCCCCGTCTCACGGCCACCTGAAGCCCCGTTCACATCGAACCGGCTCGATGTGAACATTTCGACTTCGTGATTTGCGAGGCAGTCTCGTCGCCTAACATCGCCCCGTCCACATAACGATGACGGGAGACGAGCCCATGCAGCGTGAACTCAACCAGCCGCTCGGCGGCAACGACATGCCGCGCTTCGGCGGCATCGCGACCATGATGCGCCTGCCGCAGGCGAGCAGCACCGAAGGCCTCGACGCGTGTTTCGTCGGCGTGCCGCTCGATATCGGCACGTCCAACCGCTCGGGCGCGCGCTTCGGGCCGCGCCAGATCCGCTCGGAATCCGTGCTGCTGCGCCCCTACAACATGGCGACGCGCGCCGCGCCCTTCGATTCGCTGCAAGTGGCCGACATCGGCGATGTCGCCACCAATCCCTATGATTTGAAGGATTCGATCCGCCTGATCGAATCGGCCTATGACGCGATCGTCGCGAACGGCTGCCGTCCGATTACGCTCGGCGGCGATCACACGATCGCGTGGCCGATCCTGCGCGCGTTGCACAAGAAGTACGGCAAGGTTGCCGTGGTGCATGTCGATGCCCACGCCGACGTCAACGACACGATGTTCGGCGAGAAGATCGCGCACGGCACGCCGTTTCGACGCGCGGTGGAAGACGGTCTGCTCCAGTGCGACAAGGTCACGCAAATCGGCTTGCGCGGAACCGGCTACCACGCCGACGACTTCGACTGGTGCCGCGAACAGGGCTTCACCGTGGTGCAGGCCGAAGCGTGCTGGAACAGGTCGCTCGCGCCGTTGATGGAGGAAGTGCGCGCGCGCGTGGGCGATGCGCCCGTCTATCTGAGCTTCGATATCGACGGGCTCGACCCCGCGTTCGCGCCCGGCACCGGCACGCCCGAAGTGGGCGGTCTGACCGTGCAGCAAGGTCTCGAAATCGTGCGCGGCATGAAGGGGCTCAACGTCGTCGGTGCGGATCTCGTCGAGGTCTCGCCGCCTTACGATCAGGCCGGCACGACGGCGCTCGTCGGCGCCAATCTCGCGTTCGAAATGCTCTGCGTGATGCCGGGCGTCACTTACCGTCAAAGCACGCGAGGTTGAACATGGCTGCTCGACTCGAACGACATCCCGAAGACGGCTCGATCCTGCTGCCCGCCGCGACGATCGCGGGCACGCGCTATGGCGCATCGAACTGGGAAGCGGGCAACGCGATCCACGACGCATCGACGGGCGAGGTCATCGGCTGGCAGGAACACGCCGATGCCGCGCAAATCGATGCCGCCGTGCGTGCGGCGCGCGCCGCGCTCGATGCATGGCGCAACCGGACGCCCGCTGCGCGCGGCGAGGTGTTGCGCAAGATCGCCGAACTGCTCGCAACGGAGCGCGCGGCCCTCTCCGCGATGCAGCAGCAGGTAAGCGGCAAGCCGCCGCTCGAAGCCGACACCGACGTAAGCGACGCCATCGCCACGTTCGATTACTACGCGGACCTGTGCGCGGACGGTTCGCTCTTCGCCGCCGACGCGCTCGCATTGCCCGACGACACCGTGACGGGCGAGCGTCATTACGAAGCGGTTGGCGTGGCCGCGCTGATCGTGCCGTGGAATTTCCCGATGGTCACGACCTCGTGGAAGATCGCGCCCGCGCTCGCGGCGGGTTGTTCCGTGGTGCTGAAACCGTCCGAATTCACGTCGCCGGTCGAGCACCGGCTCGCGGAAATCATGACGGCGGCGGGTGTGCCCGATGGCGTCGTGAATCTCGTGAACGGCGGCGGCGAAGTGGGCGCGCGGCTCGCGGCGCATCCGCTCGTCGACAAGATTTCGTTCACGGGCAGCACGGCCGTGGGCCGCAAGGTCATGCAGAGCGCAGCGCAGGACATGAAGCGCGTGACGCTCGAACTCGGCGGGAAATCCGCGCTGATCGTGCGTGCCGACGCGGATATCGAACATGCGGTCGCGCTCGCGGTCGGCGGCGCGTTCACGAACGCGGGGCAGATGTGTTCGGCCACCTCGCGCATCATCGTGCACGACGATGTCTATCGCAAGTTCATGGCCGCCTTCGAAGCGGCGGTGCGCGCGCTCGTGGTCGGGTCGCCGCGGACGGAGAACGTCGCGATGGGCCCGCTCGTTTCCGGCGCGCAGCGCGCGCGCGTGCAAGCGCTGCTCGAACAAGGCGTGGCCGATGGCGCGAAGATCGCGTTCAGCGGCGCGCTCGACAGTGCCTGCGCGGAAGGCTTTTTCATGGCGCCCGTCGTCGTCGCGGAGCCGGATACGACGAACATGTTGTGGACGGAGGAAGTGTTCGGGCCGGTCGCGTGCGTGAAATCGTTCCGAACCGACGACGAAGCCATCGCGCTCGCGAACGACACGCGCTACGGACTCGTGGCGACGGTCGTCACGCGTGACGACGAAGCCGCACGCCGCTATCGCAATGCGCTGCGTGCGGGCCTCGTCTGGATCAACACACCGCAACTGATCTTCCCGCAAGTGTGCTGGGGCGGACTCGGTTTGAGCGGCATCGGCCGTGAACTGGGTGTTGCCGGATTGCGCAGCTATCAGGAGTTGCGTCATACCATCGTGTCACGATAGCGTCGCGCAAGCTCCTACAGTCGATAAGCTGTATATTCAATTTACAGTCGATGGGCTGTTTTGTACACAAACAGTCCATAAGCTGTAAAATGAATTTACAGCTTAAAGCCTGTAGGAGCACGCGGTGGACTATTCCCTGAAAACACTCGGCCAGCTCAGGCCGATCCTGCTCGGCTTCCGCAAGGCCGCGGGCCTGACGCAAGCGACCGTCGCGGAACGTCTGGGCGTCACACAGCAGACTTACGCGCAACTCGAAGCCAATCCCGCGGCCGTGAGCGTCGAGCGCCTGTTCAAGGTTCTGCGCGTGCTCGATGTCGAACTCGCGCTCACCCGAAGCGAATCCCCGCCGGCCGACCCGCCGCCCGTCCCCGCAAAAGCAACGCCGGCGCGCACCCGCCGCGCATCGCGGCAGACCGACGCCACGAAAAAGCGGGAGAACTGGTAATCATGGCGCGCCGCACGCAAACAGGACGGCTCGACCTGTGGATGAACGGTCTGCCCGTCGGATACTGGGAAAACGGCGCCGGCGGCGAAAGGCTCGTCTATCGCGAAGACTGGATCGCCGATGCGCAGGGCCGTCCGCTATCGCTGTCGCTGCCCTTTACGCCGGGCAATCAGCCGTGGCGCGGGCAGGTCGTCACGGATTTCTTCGACAACCTCCTGCCCGACAGCGAACCGATCCGCCGCCGCATCGCCACGCGCTTTCGCACCGGCGGCACGACGCCGTTCGAGTTGCTCGCGCAACTGGGCCGCGATTGCGTCGGCGCCATTCAGATGCTGCCGCCCGGCGAAGAGCCCGCCGATCTCGAAAGCATCAAGGGCCGCGCGCTCACCGAAGCGCAGATCGCGCGACTGTTGCGCGAAACGACAACCGCGCCGCAGCTCGGCCAACACGAAGCGGTCGACGACCTGCGCCTGTCCATCGCCGGCGCGCAGGAAAAGACCGCGCTCCTGCGTCACGGCAGGCGCTGGCTTCTGCCGGAAGGCAGCACCCCGACCACGCATATCTTCAAGCTGCCGCTCGGTCTCGTCGGTAACATGCGCGCCGACATGCGCACGTCGGTCGAGAACGAATGGCTCTGCTCGAAGATCGTCGCCGCGTATGGCCTGCCCATCGCGCGCTGCGAGATGGACCGGTTTGCGGATCAGAAGGTGCTGGTCGTCGAGCGCTTCGATCGCCGGCTGTCGAGCGACAAGTCGTGGATTCTGCGTCTGCCGCAGGAAGACATGTGTCAGGCCACCGGCACGCCCGCGCTGCACAAGTACGAATCAGACGGCGGCCCGGGCATCGAACGGATCATGGACGTGCTCTCCGGATCGACGCGCGCCGCGCAGGATCGCCGTCACTTTTTCCTGACGCAGCTGATCTTCTGGCTCCTCGCCGCGACCGATGGCCACGCGAAGAACTTCAGCATCGCGCATCTGCCCGGCAATCAGTACGAATCGACGCCGCTCTACGACGTGCTTTCGGCGCATCCGCTCATCGGCCGCGGGCCCGACAAGTTCGCCGCGCGACGCGTGCGGCTCGCGATGGCCGTGCGCGGCAAGAACGTCCACTATCTGATCGGCGAAATCCAGCGCCGGCACTGGATCGCGCAGGGACGGCGCGTCGGGCTCGCTGTCCCCGAAGTCGAATCGATGATCGACGATCTCGGCGCGCGCACGCCCGCGGTCATCGACGAAGTGGCCGCGCTTCTACCCGGCGACTTCCCGATGGACGTCGCCGACGCCATCTTCGACGGCATGCGCCGGCTCGCACGCAAGCTCGTTTGACGGGGTGCGCCGAGGCGTCGTTCATTTCGGCGGAGGCGCGGACGATGGACACTTCATGTCGGCGCCCTTCGCGCCATCGACATTCTTCAGCGAGACGAGCAGCCTGCTCCCCGTGTTCGCCGTGATGATGTGCCCGTAACTGACGGTCGGGATGAACTTGATATCGGGCGCGACGGAGACGGGCGGGGTTTGCGCGCCGTCGACGGTCAGGTCGAGTTCAACGGTGATCGAATCGATCGCGACGCCGTAGTTCTGCCCGTGTTCGGCTTGAGCCTTCTTGAAGTTGCACACACCGTCCAGGACATTCTGGAGCGCCGTCGGTATGTCCACCGACTTCCCCGGTGGAATGGGCGGCGTGTTGCAGGCGGCGAGGAGAATCGGTAAAGCCAGAACAGGCAGCGAGACGTACGCGCGCATCTGAATCTCCCAGCCCTTTGGAGAGGGCACAGTATCAGGCAAACGAGGCTTTTCGTCCATGCGGTTTCTTACTCACCATCCACGCGAATCCGGGAGACTGCCGGTTCATCGGCCGAGCACTGTCACGGCGGAAAATCGCGTCAGTTGCGAAACGTCGCGACTATCTCCCAGATAACGAATATCGGGCAGCCTGTCCAGCCGAACAGGGTCGGCGGCGAGGCCGCGAGCCACCAGGCGCTGCAGGACATCATGACGCAACCAGAAGAGCGTTCCGTCGTATATCGCCGGCAGATAGTTCGCCTCGAATTCGGCGACCGAATATATGCCGCTATCGCGGCTCCATAGGCCATGCGTTTCGATGACTTCCGGGCGCTCCTTGTTCAGATACTCGGCAAGCCCCGCATACCCGCGACGCGCCAGCGAAGGGTTGGTCAGGAGCCCCGAATCCAGAATGTCAAGACGTTCGCAGCACAACGCGGTGCCACCGACGTCCGGCGTCATGAACTTGAGCGTTGCTTGCCCCAGATGCTCGCGCAGATGATCGACCGATGTACCCGTCATCGCGTAGTTCTGTGGCGTGACACCGCGCCAGTCACCGGGAGATTCGCCCCACACTCGCTTTCGGATCTTGCCTCCGGCGGCATTCAATACGGACGGCAATACGCCGCGCATCGACGCACCGAGGATGATCGTGTCGACGTTTTCGCGCAGCACTGCAAGGTTGACCAGGAAGCTTCCACAAAGGCACAGCAATAGTCCGCGCAATACACGCGGTTGACGCATATCTGCGAAACGTTCCGCGAGAGCAAGGACGAACACGGGCAGCACCGCCACGAACATCCGCCCCGTATAACCCCAGTTTCTTCCCGATATCAGTGCGAACACGCCGAAGGCACATATCAGCAGTACGGGCATCGGATCAAGACGGCGCTCCTGAACGCGCTTCCGGCTCATATACATGCCAGCCAGAAACGCAGCGTTCACGAAGAGGAAATCCTCCAGCCCGCGCAGCTTTTCCGCTACGCCCTCCCAGCCCTTTCTACTGTAGGGCACCTGAAGCTTGGCCAGGATGGTATTCGGCACAAGCGCTCCGAAGACCCAATACCTCCAGATCGTCAGCAGCAGAAAAGAAAGCATGAGCCACGCGCACATTCGAATGGCACGCGGACGATCGTGCGGGCAAAACGCGACCATCCAGCCAAGCGCGAAACCCAGATAGAACACCGCCTCGAAGCGGACCAGCAACAGAAGCGGCAACAGGGCAAGGGCGAACGTCGATTGCGCGCGCCAGCAGAGCACGAATGCAGACAGCAGCAACGCAAAGACCGTCATTTCCATGCCATTGACGATCTCGGCCTGACAGGCCGGCAGCAGCCCAAGCAGGCTCACCACGATGAGGCGATGCGTCGGGCTCGGCAGGAACGGTTGAAGTGCGCGCCACACGAGCACCAAAGTAGCGCTCAGTGCGATGAAGGAGAGCAATTGCGCCGTCCTGATCGCTTCGAGAAAGCCTGGCTGAAGCAGCCACTGCCCCATCGCCAGCATCGCCGTCATGAGCAGGCTCGACGTACCTTCGGCCGACACCGAAGCGGGCGTCAATGCGAACAATCCGTACCGTCCGAGTGTGCGCGCATAGGCCACGGTGATGGCGCCGTCATCCCAGCCATAGGGGCCGACGAGCGCTATCGCTGTCAACGAAAGCGCCGCATACGCGACAACGAAGAGGAACCCGGTGGCTCCCGCTCTCGCCTCGATCCTGTATGTACGGTGCTCGGGCATAGTCCGTCGGCGCAAATGACATGACGGATGATACATCGGGCAATAGCGGGCGAACCCCGAAGTCTCAGAAAGCAGTGCGATCACGCAGACGCTTCTTCAAGACCGTTCCAGCTCCTCGAACAACCAGTCCTGAAAACTGCGCACCTTCGGCAAGTCCGCGCACGACTTGAGCAGATTGAGCGTATAGCCATTGACCTTGAGTCCGTCGAAGCCGAACGGCGCGACGAGCCGCCCCGTCTCCAGCTCGCGCTGCACCAGAAGTAAGCTCTCCAGACACACGCCCCCGCCATCCGTCGCCGCGCTGATCGCCATGAACGAGCGATCGAAACGCGGCCCGCGTGAGATATCGATCGGCGTCTTGCGATGCAGCCGCATGAAGTCGCGCCAGCCGACCAGACATCCCTCGCTGTGAATGAGCGTGTGATGGCGCAGGTCCGCGACAGTGCGTATCGGATGCTCGCCTTCGAGCATCGTCGGTGAGCACAGCGGCACGATCGTTTCGGTAGGCAGATCGAGCACCATCGTTCCCGCCGGCTGCAAGCGGCGCGCGCCATAACGCAAATCGATATCCACCGCCTCGCGCGTCAGGTCCACCGGATCGTTGGATGCATTCAGCCGCAAGTCGATATCCGGATGCAGCGCCGAAAAGCGCGCGAGCCGCGGCATCAGCCATTGCGTCGCGAAGCTCGGCGTCGAATGCAGCGTGAGGATGTCGCTCTTGGCCACGCGCCCGATATCGCGCGTCGCCTTGTCGATGCGCGCGAACGCCGCGCCGACCTCCTCCGCATAGCGCCGCCCGCTGTCGGTCAGGATCACCGTCCGGTGCATGCGATGAAAGAGCCGCACGCTCAGTTGCTCCTCCAGCAATTTGATCTGATGACTGACCGCCGAAGGGGTCACGAAAAGCTCGTCCGCAGCAAGCGAGAACGACGAAAGCCTCGCGGCGGCCTCGAAAGCCTGTATGGACTTGAGCGTGACTCGATGTTGCATTGCAGTGATCGCATGAATTCAGTTCAACGATCAGCCACTTTAATTCGTTTGAGCGCGCGTCATCAAGCGAATACGCTTCATATACGGGCCTGACGCACCAAACAAGGGAATACCCGGATCGCAGGCGCACCCGACAAAAGCAAACAGGAGACATCGCCGTGAACACGAGCATCACGCAGCTCGCGGAACATGCTCATCGCATCCGCCGCAACGCGCTACTCATGGGTGAAGTGCAGGGCCAGGGCTATATCGGCCAGGCACTCGATATCGCCGATGTGCTGGCCGTCGCCTACTTCGGCGCGATGAACTACCGCCCCGAAGACCCCGACTGGGAAGAGCGCGACCGCTTCCTGCTCTCGAACGGCCACTATGCGATCGCGCTGTACGCCGCGCTTTTCGAAGCGGGCATCCTGCCGCAGGAAGAACTCGAAACCTACGGCAGCGACGACAGCCGCCTGCCGATGTCCGGCATGGCGAGCTATACGCCGGGCATGGAGATGTCGGGCGGATCGCTCGGGCAAGGACTCACGATTGCAGTAGGCCGTTGTCTGGGTCTGAAGCGCAAGGGCTCGAAGTCCTTCGTCTACACGCTCTTCTCCGATGGCGAACTCGACGAAGGTTCCGTCTGGGAAGGCCTCATGTCCGCCGCGCACTGGAAGCTCGACAACCTCATCGCGATGGTCGATGTGAACAATCAGCAAGCCGATGGCCCCTCGACGCAGATCATGGCGTTCGAGCCGCTCGTCGAGAAGCTCGAAGCGTTCGGCTGGTACGTGCAACGCATCGACGGCAACGATATCGACGCCGTGAAGCAAGCCTTCGACAACGCACGCAATTTGAAGGATGCGAAGCCGCGCATCATCGTGTGCGATACGAAGATGGGCTCCGGCGTGCCGTTCCTCGAAGAGCGCGAGAAGAATCACTTCATCCGCGTCGATCCGCACGAGTGGCAACTCGCGCTCGAAGCACTGGAAGCCGGGAGAAACGCATGAGCACCGTAGCGAAGAAGCCGCGCCTGAAGACATCGGCGATGATCGCGTCCATCGCGGGCGAAGGACAGGTCACGCGTTCCGCGCCGTTCGGCCACGCGCTCGCGGAACTCGCGCGCAACAACGCGAATGTCGTCGGCATGACGGCCGACCTCGGCAAGTACACCGACCTGCATATCTTCGGAAAGGAGTTTCCCGAACGCTATTACCAGATGGGCATGGCCGAACAACTGTTGATGGGCGCGGCGGCGGGCATGGCGCATGAAGGCGCGCAACCGTTCGTCACGACCTATGCCGTGTTCGCGACGCGACGCGCTTATGACTTCATCCATCAGACGATCGCTGAAGACAATCTCGACGTGAAGATCGTCGCCGCGCTGCCGGGTTTGACGACCGGTTACGGCCCGAGCCATCAGGCCGCCGAAGACCTCGCATTGATGCGCGCGATGCCGAACATGACCGTGATCGATCCGTGCGATGCGCTCGATATCGAGCAGATGGTGCCCGCCATCGCCGCACACAAAGGCCCGGTGTATGCGCGCCTTCTGCGCGGCAACGTGCCCGCCGTGCTCGACGAATACGGCTATCGCTTCGAGCTCGGCAAAGCCAAGCTGCTGCGCGACGGCGCCGACGTGTTGCTGGTGTCCTCCGGGATCATGACCATGCGCTCCCTCGAAGCCGCGAAAGCGCTCGAACAGGACAACGTCGACGTCGCCGTGCTGCACGTGCCGACCATCAAGCCGCTCGACACCGCCACCATTCTGCGCGAGGCGAAGCGCACCGGCCGCATGGTCGTCGTCGCGGAGAACCATAGCGTGATCGGCGGTCTCGGCGAAGCGGTCGCGCGCACCTTGCTCGGCGCGGGCGTGACGCCGGCGTTCCGCCAGATCGCCTTGCCCGACGCCTTCCTCGACGCCGGCGCATTGCCCACGCTACACGATCGCTACGGCATTTCCACCGAAGCGATGTGCAACACCATCAAAGGCTGGCTCGGCTGAGCCGTCATCACTCGTCCCGAACAACTTCATCATCGATCAGGAGCACACCATCATGTCAGAGTCGCGTCTTCTCGAAGGCAAGGTCGCCGTCATTTCCGGAGCGGCATCGCCGCGAGGAATCGGCATGGCGACCGCCCGCATGTTCGCGAAGCACGGCGCGAAAGTCGCCATTCTCGATCTCGACGAAGCCGCCGCGCGCGAAGCCGCCAGCGAAATCGGACCGGAGCATCGCGGCTATGCGTGCAACGTCACCGACCGCGCCGCCTGCGATAAAGCCGTGCAACAAGTCATCGCGGATTTCGGCGTCATCGACGTGCTCATCAATAACGCGGGCATCACGCAGGCCGTGAAGCTGCTCGACATCGACGCGCAAAGCTGGGACCGCGTCCTCGACGTGAATCTGCGCGGCGTGCTGTATCTCTCGCAGGCGGTCGTGCCGCAGATGAAGCGTCAGGGCAGCGGCTCGATCGGCTGCATGTCATCGGTATCGGCGCAGCGCGGCGGCGGCATTCTCGGCGGCCCGCATTATTCCGCGGCCAAAGCGGGCGTGCTCGGTCTCGCCAAGGCGATGGCGCGCGAGCTCGGCAACGACGGCATCCGCGTGAACTGCGTGACGCCCGGCCTGATCCAGACCGACATCAACGCGGGCAAGATCAGCGACGAAAAGCGCGTCGAGATTCTCGCCGGCATTCCGCTCAACCGTCTCGGCGGACCGGACGACGTGGCGGGCGCATTCCTGTTCCTCGCGTCGCCGATTTCGTCCTATATCACCGGCGCCGTGATCGATGTGAACGGAGGCATGCTGATCCACGGCTGACGCAGTATCGGAGACACGCGCCGTCGAGAGCGCGTGCTCCACGCAGACAAAACCGATCGCCATAACCAGGTTTGGAGGAGCACATCATGACCACCCGCTCGATCAAAAGCGGCATCGACAGGCGCACGTTCCTGAAGACGGGCGCCACCATCGCCGCAGCCGCGCCGCTCTGGAGCCTCACGACGCGCAAGGCGTCGGCGGCCGACTTCTCGTACAAGCTCGCGACGGGCCAGGACCCGACGCATCCGGTGAACATCCGCGCGCAGCAGGCCTGCGACAAGATTCGCGAAGCCACCGGCGGCAAGCTCGACATCAAGCTGTTCCCGGCGAACCAGCTCGGCTCCGACACGGACCTGCTCTCGCAGGTGCGCAGCGGCGGCGTCGAGTTCTTCAATCTCGCCTCGTCGATTCTCGCGACGCTCACGCCCGCCGCGGGCATCGTCAACACGGGTTTCGCGTTCCCCGATTACGACCACGTCTGGAAAGCGATGGACGGCGATCTCGGCGGCTATGTCCGCTCGCAGGTCGAGAAGTCCGGCATTCTCGCGGTGTCGAAACCGTGGGACAACGGCTTTCGCCAAATCAGCTCGTCCACGCGCGTCGTGAAGACGCCCGCCGATCTGAAGGGCTTCAAGATTCGCGTGCCGCAAGCGCCGATGCTCACCTCGCTCTTCAAGTCGCTCGATGCGGGCCCGGCGCCCATCAACTTCAACGAGCTCTACTCGGCGCTGCAAACCGGCGTGGTGGAAGGCCAGGAGAATCCGCTGCCGATCATCGCGACGGCCAAGCTCTACGAAGTGCAGAAGTCCATCAGCCTGACCTCGCACGTGTGGGACGCGTACTGGATTCTCGGCAATCGTCGCGCGTGGCAGGCGCTGCCCGCCGACATGCGCGCCATCGTCACGCGCGAATTCGACGCCGCCGGCATGCTGCAACGCGCGGACATCGCCCAGCTCAACGGCTCGTTGCGCGATCAGTTGAAGGGCAAAGGCATCAACATCGTGGATGTGGACCGCGAGGCCTTCCGCGGCGCGCTCAAGAAGACCAGCTTCTATAGCGACTGGAAAGCCAAGTACGGCGATCAAGGCTGGGGCACGCTCGAAAAGTACACCGGAAAACTGGTATGAAAGCCATGCACACGATCCCGCTTCCGCATCCGGCGCCACACCGCGTCGCCGCGTTTCTCGACACCTGGCTCGGCCACTGCGTGGAGATTCCCGCCGCGCTGCTGGTCCTGGCCGAGATCGTGGTGCTGTTCGCCGGCGTGACGAGCCGCTATGCGCTGCACACGCCGCTCGTCTGGTCCGACGAACTCGCGTCGATGCTGTTCCTGTGGCTCGCGATGCTGGGCGCGGTCGTGGCGCTGCGGCGCGGCGAGCACATGCGCATGACGGCGCTGGTCGGCATGGCCTCGCCGGGCGTGCGCGCGTTTCTCGATGTCATCGCGATCGCCGCGCCGCTCGCGTTCCTGCTGATGGTGATCGGACCGGCGGTGGACTTCGCGCAGGACGAATCGTTCATCACGACGCCCGCGCTCGATATCGCCAACTCGTGGCGCGCCGCCGCGTTGCCGATCGGCGCGGGCCTGATGCTGCTCGTCGCGTGCCTGCGGCTCGTGCGCGTGGGGAACTGGAAGCTCACCATCGGCGCGCTCGCGCTCGTGGCCGCGGTCGCCGTCGCGTTCTATGCGGCGAGTCCGCTGCTCAAAGGCCTCGGCAATCTCAACCTGCTGATCTTCTTCGTCGGCCTCGTCGCGCTGTGCGTGCTCTCGGGCGTGCCCATCGCGTTCTCGTTCGGTCTCGCGACCTTCGGGTATCTCGCGCTCACCACGAGCACGCCGCTCGTCGTGGTCGTCGGGCGCATGGACGAAGGCATGTCGCATCTGATCCTGCTTTCCGTGCCGCTCTTCGTGTTCCTCGGCCAGTTGATCGAGATGACAGGCATGGCCAACGCGATGATCGCGTTCCTCGCCAGCATGCTCGGCCACGTGCGCGGCGGCCTGTCGTACGTGCTCGTCGGCGCGATGTATCTGGTGTCGGGCATCTCCGGCTCGAAAGCGGCCGACATGGCGGCGGTCGCGCCCGTGCTGTTTCCCGAGATGAAGGCGCGCGGCGCGAAGCCGGGCGATCTCGTCGCGCTGCTCGCGGCCACCGGCGCGCAGACCGAAACCATCCCGCCGAGTCTCGTGCTCATCACGCTCGGCTCGGTGACGGGCGTGTCGATCTCGGCGCTCTTCACGGGCGGCATGCTGCCCGGCATCGTGCTCGCGGTGACCTTGTGCACGGTCGTCTGGTGGCGTTATCGCAGCGACGATCTCTCCGGCGTGAAGCGCGCGACCCGCAAGGAGATCGTGCGCAAGCTCGCGATCGCCCTGCCCGCGCTCGCGCTGCCCTTCGTGATTCGCGCGGCCGTGGTCGAAGGCATCGCCACGGCGACGGAAGTATCGACCATCGGCATCGGCTATGCGGTGATCGCGGGTCTGTTGATCTATCGCCGCTTCGAATGGGGCCGCTTGAAGCCGATGCTGATCGATACCGCCGCGCTCTCCGGCGCGATCCTGCTGATCATCGGCGCGGCGACGAGCATGGCGTGGGCGCTCACGCAATCGGGCTTCTCGGGCCAGCTCGCGCGCACGATGGGCGCGCTGCCCGGCGGCACATGGATGTTCATGGCGGCGTCGATACTCGTGTTCATCGTGCTCGGCAGCGTGCTGGAAGGCATTCCCGCGATCGTGCTGTTCGGCCCGCTGATGTTCCCGATCGCGCGCCAGATGGGCATCAACGACGTGCACTACGCGATGGTCGTGATCCTCTCGATGGGCGTGGGCCTGTTCGCGCCGCCGTTCGGCGTCGGCTACTACTCGGCCTGCGCGGTGAGCCGCATCCATCCGGATGAAGGCATGAAGCCGATCGTCGGCTATATCGCGGCCCTGATCGTCGGGCTGATTTTCGTCGCCGCGATTCCGTGGATCTCCACGGGCTTCCTGAAATAAATTCCGTTCAACGCTCAGTGATGCCGCTCCTTCGATGGAGCGGCCAGGAGAAGTCATGTCTTCCATCGACACGCAAAAGCTGTCGAACGCCATTCGCTTTCTTGCCATCGACGCCATCGTGCGCGCGGGCGAAGGTCATCAGGGCGTGCCGCTCGGCATGGCGGAAATCGCCACGGCGCTGTTCACGCGGCACATGAAATTCAATCCCGCCGATCCGCAATGGCCCGACCGCGATCGTTTCGTGCTCTCGAACGGCCACGGCTCGATGCTGCTCTATGCGCTCTTGCATCTCACGGGTTATGCGAACTTCGGCATCGAGCAGATACGGACGTTCCGCGAGATGGGCTCGCATTGCGAAGGCCATCCGGAATTCGACACGGCCTCGGGCATCGAGGTGACGACCGGCCCGCTCGGGCAGGGCATCGCGAACGCGTTCGGCATGGCGGTGGCCGAGGCGTATCTCAACGCGAAGTTCGGCGCGGGCATCGTCGATCACTACACGTATGCGTTCGTCGGCGATGGCTGTCTGCAAGAGGGCGTCGGACAGGAAATGATCTCGCTCGCCGGGCATCTGAGGCTCGGCAAGCTGATTCTGTGCTGGGACGACAACCGCATCACCGACGACGGCAGCACGACGCTCTCGATCAGCGAGAACGTGAGCGAGCGTTTTCGCGTCGCGGGCTGGCATGTGGTCGAAGTGGACGGGCACGATCTCGAAGCCGTGTCGGATGCGCTGGCGCAGGCGAAGGCCGATCCGCGTCCGTCGATGCTCGCATGCCGCACGACGATCGCACGCGGCATCGCGCGTCTGCAAGGTCAGCGCGGCGGACACAGCGGACGTCTCTTCGACAAGGACGCCGACGCCGCGCGCAACGCGATGAACTGGCCGCATGCGCCCTTCGAGATTCCCGACGACGTGCAGCACGCATGGCGCGAAGCGGGACGTCGCAGCGAAGACGAATATCGCGCATGGCGCGAGCGTGTCGCTTCGTTGCCCGCGCCTGCGCGCGCCGAGTTCGACCGCATCCAGGCCGGCGAATTGCCCGAAGGATGGCGGCAAACGCTGGAAACCTACAAGCGCGATGCCGGAACGCGCGATGAAGCGCCGGGCGGCATCATGATTTCCGCCGAGATCAACGATCTCCTCGCGAACGTGCTGCCCGAACGCATGGTAGGTTGCGCCGATCTCGAAGCGCCGACGAGCCACAAGCGCAGCCTGCGCGCATTCACGGTCGAAGATCGCGGCGGCGCTTATGTCCATTGCGGCGTGCGCGAGCACGTGATGGGCGCGATGGCGAACGGCATGGCCGCGCACGGCGGCGTGATTCCGCTCACCGTCACCTATCTCGCGTTCTCCGATTACGAACGCCCCGCGATGCGCATGGCCGCGCTCATGGGCCTGCCGGTGAAGTTCGTCTTCAGCCACGACTCGATCGGCGTCGCCAAAAACGGGCCGACGCATCAGCCCGTCGAGATTCTCGCGTCCCTGCGCGCGATGCCGAACATGTACGTGTTCCGTCCCGCCGATGCCGTCGAGGCCGCCGAATGCTGGATGCTCGCCTACGAGCGCACGAGCGGCCCGAGCACGATGGTGTTCGCGCGCCAGGCGCTGCCGCTCGTGCGTACGAAGCACGAGGACGACAACCGCTCGGCGCGCGGCGGCTACGTGCTCGCCGAGGCCGAAGGCGGCGTGCGGCGCGTGACGCTCATCGCGACCGGCTCGGAGGTCGCGCTGGCGCTCGCGGCGCGCGAGCAGTTGCAGGCGGCGGGCATCGCGACGGCGGTCGTGTCGATGCCCTGTTGCGAACGCTTCGACGATGAGGACGCGGCGTATCGCTCGGGCGTGCTCGGCGCGGACACCGTGCGTGTCGTGGTGGAAGCGGCGGTGCGCTTCGGCTGGGACCGCTACATCGGCGAGCGCGGCGGCTTCGTCGGCATGAAGGGCTTCGGCGCTTCGGGGCCGGCCGAGGCGCTCTACGAACATTTCGGCATCACGCCGCGGCATATCGTCGAAGAAGTGCAGCGGCATCTTTGAATCCCGAACAGCAAGGAAAGAGCATGCAGAAGATCGTTTTTCTGGACCGCGAGACGCTCGCGCCGCAGATCCGCCTGAAGCGGCCCGCGTTCGAACACGAGCTCGTCGAGTTCGAGCGCACCGCGCCCGATGAAGTGGTGGCGCGTCTCGCGGGCGCGAGCATCGCGATCACCAACAAGGTCGCGCTCACGGCGGAGGTGCTGGACCAGTTGCCGGAGCTCAGGCTCATCGCGGTGGCCGCGACGGGCACCGATTGCATCGACAAAAGCGCGTGCGAACGGCGCGGCATCGTCGTCTCGAACATTCGCGGCTATGCGGTGAACACGGTGCCCGAGCATACGTTCGCGCTGATGCTCGCACTGCGGCGCAATCTGGTCGCCTATCGCGACGACGTGCTCGAAGGCGAATGGCAGAAGGCCGGGCAATTCTGCTTTTTCAATCATCCGATTCGCGATCTGGGCGGCGCGACGCTCGGCATCATCGGCGAAGGCGTGCTCGGGCAGCGCGTCGCGGAAATCGCCCGCGTGTTCGGCATGCGGCCGATCTTCGCCGCGCACAAGGGACGCGAGGGACTCGGCCCGCTCTACACGCCGTGGGACGAAATGCTCGCGACGAGCGATGTCATCACCATTCACAGCCCGCTCACGCCGCACACGCGCGGCATGCTGTCGACGGCCGAATTTCGCGCGATGAAGAAGAAGCCTCTCATCATCAACACGGCGCGCGGCGGGCTCGTGGACGAAGCCGCGCTCGTCGAGGCGCTCGATGAAGGCTGGATCAGCGGCGCGGGCTTCGATGTGCTCGCGACCGAGCCGCCCGCGCCCGGCAATCCGCTGATGCGCGTCGCGGGACGGCCGAACGTGATCGTGACGCCGCACGTCGCGTGGGCATCGGATGAAGCGCAACAGACGCTCGCGGATCAGTTGATCGACAACATCGCGGCATTCGTGGCGGGCGCGCCGGTCAATGTCGTGCGCTAAAGGCCAGCCATGAACGTGACCTTCATCGGCCTCGGCGCAATCGGTTTGCCGATGGCGCAGCGGATCAGCGCCTCGGGCCATGCCGTGACGGGCGTCGATCTGTCGAGCCGCGCGCGCGGGCTCGCGCAGGAAAGCGGCCTCGCCGCCGTCGATGGCTTCGCGGATGCGCCAGCCGCCGGCGTCGTCGTCGCGATGGTGGCGACGCCGCAGCAACTGGCATCGCTCGTCGATGGCGTCGGCGCGAACCTTGCCGGTCAGACGTGGGTGATCATGTCGACGGTCGGCCCGGACGCCGTGCGTCGAGAGGGCGAACGGCTGGCGGCGGCGGGCGCGCGGGTGATCGACGCACCCGTGACGGGCGGCACCGCGCGCGCGAAGCGTGGCGAACTCGTGATCTTCGCGGCGGGCGCGCAACGCGACATCGACGACGTGCGCCCCGTGCTCGACGCGATGGGCACCGTGCGCATCACAGGCACGAAGCTCGGCGACGGACAGGCGATCAAGCTCGTGAACCAGCACTTGTGCTCGGTGCATATCGTCGCCGCGGCGGAGGCGCTGAATCTGGCGCGCTCGCTCGGTCTCGATCCGGCCGCCGTGCTCGATCTGGTCGAAAAAGGCGCGGCCGGTTCGTGGATGCTGTCCGATCGCGGGCCGCGCATGCTGCAAGGCGCCGACGTGACGGTGACCAGCGCCATCGACATCTTCGTGAAGGACAGCGATCTCGTGGTCGCGGCCGCGCGGGCGTGCGGCGCCGACGTTCCGCTGCTTTCCGTCGCCAATGCCCGCTATCACGCCGCAGCGGAGGCGGGCCTCGGCGCACGCGACGACAGCCGCGTCATCGACACCTGGGACTGAGCGCCGCGGCCATCGACAACACCAATACTTTCGATGCGGTTACGCGGACTTCCGCCATGACGTGACACGCCCGCTGTTCGCTTCCTTCAGAAGAACTATAGTTAAAGCTCACAAAAACGGAGGCACCATGATTTCGTGCAAACGTCACCTCTGGATCCGTACGATCCTGGCCGCAAGCTTGCTTTATCTCCCGATGGCTCACGCGCAACTCGGCAACCTTCTCGATCAGGGCAAGAGCAGCGGCGCGGGTGGCGCGCTCGGCAGTCTCGGCGGATTGAGCAGCGGCATGTCGCTCGACTCGCTGAGTTCCGGCAGCACGAGCAATGTCGCCGGCGTGCTCGAGTTCTGCATCAAGAACAACTACCTCGGAGGCGGCGCATCGTCGGTCAAGGACGGGCTCATGAGCAAGCTCGGCGGTTCGGCTTCGAGCGACAGCGGATACACCAGCGGCGCGAAGGGAATCCTCGATAGCGGCAACGGCAAGCAAGTCGATCTGAGCGGCGGCGGTCTGAAGGAACAACTCACGAAGCAGGTTTGCGACAAGATTCTCGCTCAGGGAAAGTCGTTGCTGTAACGGTCGTGATCGAGCGGCGTTTATTTGATGTTCTCGTTCCAGTAAGCCTCGATCTGCCTGACGAGAACGGGTGGCAAGGAGACGTAGTGCTCGGCATCGGCGTCGGCCTGTCCTTCGTTGAGCGCCCATCTGAAGAACGCGAGCGCGGCTTTCAACGCGGCCGGGTCCTTCGCCTCTCGCGGCACGAGAACGAACACCACGCCGGCGATCGGCCATGCGTTCTCTCCGGGCGCGTCCGTCACGATCTGATAGAAGTCCGGCTGCTGAGTCCAGTCGGCGGCGGCAGCGGCTGCGCTGAAGCTCGCCCGCGATGGCTCCACGAAGGCTCCGCTCCTGTTCTGCACGGCGGTGAAGGCCAGATTCCGTTGCAGCGCGTAAGTCAGTTCGACATATCCGATCGAGCCTTCCACGTTCTTGATGTACATCGCGACGCCGTCGTTGCCGGCCGCGCCGACGCCGGTCGGCCATTTGACCGTCGTGCCCGCGCCCACGCCGCTCTTCCATGCAGCGCTGCTCTGCGAAAGGAAGCTGACCCAGTTGAAGGTGGTGCCCGAACTCTCGTTCCGATGCACGACGACGATCTTCAGATTCGGAACACTGACGTTCGGATTGAGCGCGACGATGGCCGGATCATTCCAGTTGACGATCTTGCCAAGGTAGATGTCGGCGAGCAGCGGCCCGGTCAGACGAATCTGCCCCGGACCTACGCCCGGAAGATTGACGACGGGAACCACGCCGCCGATCACGACCGGGAACTGCGCCAGTCCCGCCGCTCGCAGTTCCTCGGGCGCGAGCGGCATGTCCGATGCCCCGAAAGTCACTCTCGCTGCCTTGATCTGGCGGACGCCGTTGCCCGATCCGGTAGGCTGGTAGGCGACTCGCTGACCGGTTTTCGTATGGTAGGTATCCGCCCATTTCAGCAACAGCGGGTAGACGAATGTGGAGCCCGCGCCGGAAATCTCCGCGGAAAATGCGATCACCGCATGGCACGTGGCGAGGCAGAACGCGACGGCAAGAAGCAGTCGCCTTGAACCGGTCAGTTTCTTGTTCATCGTTGAGACCCTCGACATGCTTTGCGCGGTACGGGACGATGCGTTCCGGAACGTCATGACGCGGCCATTCGGCCGCGCCCTCAAAGTCACTGTTTCTGATCTTAGGATGTGCGGACGATTTTCCCAATGCCATTGCTTTGCGATCGGGAGCCATCGGAAAGATCGTTTCCGAATCGAACGAACGCTCGTGTTTGCAGATGGAAGCACTCGCGCAAGAAGATAAACTGGCTTGCAACGCTCGATGCCATCGACCGCTCTCCACTACGCCAGGATTCCATGTCATCTGCAGCAGCTCGCTTGCCGCGCGTCGGCCTGCTCTTCTCCCTCGCTCCGTTCCTGCGGCCTTATGCCGGGCGCTGGGCGCTCGCGTTCCTGGCGCTCGTGACGTCCGCGTGCGCGACGCTGGCGTTACCGATGGCTTTCAGATACCTGATCGATCGCGGATTCGCGAGCGGTGACCGGACGCATATCGACCGCTATTTCATCGCGCTTTTCGTCGTCTCGCTCGTCCTCGCGGGCGCGACGGCATTGCGCTTCTACTGGGTATCGTGGCTGGGCGAGCGCGTGACGGCCGACTTGCGGAGCGCGGTCTACGATCACATCATGCGAATGAGCCCGCAGTTCTTCGAGACGACACAGACGGGCGAAGTCCTCTCGCGCCTCACCACCGACACGACGCTGATCCAGACGGTAGTGGGCACCAGCCTGTCGCTCGGATTGCGCGATGCCTTGCTGACGGTCGGCGGCATCGCGATGCTGGTGACCACGAGCCCTGTGCTGTCCGGCTACATCATCGCTGTGCTGATCGTGGTGGTCGCGCCTATCGTCTTCTTCGGACGGCGCGTGCGGCGGCTTTCGCGCGCCAGCCAGGACAAGGTCGCGACCGCGAGCGCGCTGGCGGGCGAGGTGCTCAACGCAATGCCGACTGTGCAGTCGTACACGCAGGAAACATTCGAGGCAAAGCGTTTCGGCACGGCCGTGGAATCCGCGTTCGAGACGGCGCTTACGCGAATCCGCGCCCGCGCAGGGTTGACGGCCGTGGTCATCGTGTTCGTGTTCGCCGCCGTCGTCTTCGTGCTCTGGCTCGGCGCGCAGGCCGTGCTCGCGAAACAGATGACGGCGGGCCAGTTGTCGCAGTTCATCCTGTACGCGGTGTTCACGGCGGGCGCCGTCGGCACGCTCGCCGAGGTATGGGGCGATCTCCAGCGCGCCGCCGGCGCAACCGAACGTCTCATGCAGCTTCTGGCCGCGCGCTCGCCCGTCACCGAGGCGGCAACGACCACGCCGATGCCGGCCGCCGGCGAAGGCATCCGCTTCGATGACGTGAGCTTTTCCTATCCTTCCCGCGAAGGCATCGCGACGCTGTCCGGATTCTCGCTCCATGTCCGACCGGGCGAGCATGTCGCGCTCGTCGGGCCATCGGGAGCGGGCAAGACCACGCTGTTCCAGCTGCTGCTGCGCTTCTATGATCCGCAGTCCGGAAGCATTTCGATCAACGGCGTCGCGACACGGCACATGTCGTTCGGCACGTTGCGCCGGACGGTCGGCGTCGTGTTGCAGGACTCGGTGATCTTTTCGGGAAGCGTATTCGACAACATCCGTTACGGCATGCCCGACGCGACGCTCGCGCAAGTGCGGCACGCCGCCGACATGGCCGCCGCTGCCGGTTTCATCGAACAGCTTCCGCAGGGCTACAACACGTTTCTCGGCGAGCGCGGCGTGAGGCTGTCGGGCGGGCAGCGTCAGCGCATCGCGATCGCGCGGGCGATCCTTCGTGATCCACCCATCCTGCTGCTCGACGAAGCCACCAGCGCGCTCGATGCGGCGAGCGAACGACTCGTGCAAACGGCGCTGGACAACGCCGCGCAGAACCGCACCACGCTCGTCATCGCGCATCGGCTGGCGACTGTCCAGCAAGCCGACAGGATCGTCGTGATGGAACAGGGGCGCATCGTCGCGCAAGGCCGGCACGCCGAGTTGCTGCGAAGCTCGCCGCTCTACGCGCAACTCGCGGCCCTGCAATTCGGCGAGCAGGCCGTTGCCGCTCGCCGGGACTTCAACGCTTTGCGTTGAGCCTTCGCCACAACGTCGTCTTGCTGATGCCGAGCGCCTTGCAGACGGCGTCCCGATCGCCACCGAACGCGGCAAGCGTCGCACGGACCTGATCGGCTTCCACCGAACGGCTCAGGTCACGTAGCGACAGATCCGCGCTCGCCTCAGTCCTGAGTTCGGACAGCTCGGGCGCGATCGCCAGCAGGTCGTCGAGCGTCAACGCAAGGGGTTGCCCCGTGTCGACGTCCATGTCCGGAATCTCCACGGCAATGCGCTCGACGATGTTCTGCAACTCACGAACGTTGCCGGGCCACGGATAAACGCAGAGCGCCTGCTCCAGCGGCGCGAGCAGGCGCGCTGCGTCGTCGCGGCCGGGCACGCGCTGCGCAAGCGCCTTGTCGCGTCTCGCGGCCTGCATCAGCAGTTCCGTCGCGAGCGGCAGGATGTCGCTGGATCGCGCGCGCAACGGCGGCACCGCGACGCTCAGGATATTGATTCGATAAAACAGGTCGGCCCGAAACGACCCATCCGCGACGCCTTCCGCGAGCGTGCGATGCGTCGCGGCGATCACGCGGATATCGACGCGCGTCGGTTCCGTCGATCCGAGGCGTATCACTTCTCTTTCCTGCAGCACGCGCAGCAGCCGGCTTTGCAGCGAAGGCGGCATCTCGCCGATCTCGTCGAGAAACAAGGTTCCGCGATGCGCCGCTTCGATCAACCCGGCCTTGCCGCCCTTGCGCGCGCCCGTGAACGCGCCTTCTTCGTAGCCGAACAGCTCGCTTTCGAGGAGCGCCTCGGGGAACGCGCCGCAGTTCATCGCGACGAACGGAAAGTCCTTGCGGCGGCTCAGGCGATGCATGCTCTGCGCGACCATTTCCTTGCCGGTGCCGCTTTCGCCGAGAATCAGCACGGTGGCGTCGGACTTCGCGTAGCGGCGCACGAGCGACCTCACGCGCTCGATCGATTCCGACTCGCCGACGACGTCCTCCAGCCGATAGCGCGCGACGAATTCCTGCGCGCCCTGCCGCGATCGCAGCGTTCGGTCGAGACGTTCGACCGCGCGCGATTCCTGGAACGTGAAGATCGTGCCGCCCGCTGCGCCATCGCTCGCCAGCGGTCCGCGATGAATCGCGTAGCTCACGCCGCGCACCGCGCCGAACACGTCGCCATCGGCGACGGGCAACACGCCGTCGAGTTCGGGCGCGACATCAAGCAGCGCACGGCCGACCGCGCGCGATGCGTCGGCGATGCCGAGCGCGGTCGCGAGCCGGCGATTGATCGCTTCGATGCGGCCGCCCGCATCGACCGCGACGACGCCATCGCGAAGATGCTGCAACAGGTTGTCGAGCCGATTGCGGCGCGCGACTTCGCGGCGCATCGCCTGCGCGACTTCCAGCGCGGTCTCGAACGCCGCGACGACGGATGTGCGCGAATACAGAAACACCGAGCTCATGCCCGCGTCGGCGGCCAGGTCCGCGACGAGGCCGGGGCCGACCACGACATCGACGCCGCGATCGCGCAGATCGAGCACGAGGCTCTCCGCGTCCTGCGCCGAGCGATACGATTCGCAGATCATGTCGATGCCGTAAGCGGCGAGAAACCGGCGTATCTCGGCGGGCGTGTCGCCGTGCGTGACGAGCGCGACGCTCGCGCCCTCGCGTCGCGCCTTCGTGAGCGCGTGCATCACGTCGAAGCCGGTCGGGCTGATCACGACGACCGGCACCGACACGCGGCTCTTGAGATAAGCGCCGTTCGAGCCGCCCGCCACGACGACATCGGGCCGCTCGTCGCGCGCGCCTTCGATGCTGTTCGCGGCGTCCTCGTAGCCGAGCGGGACGACGTCGAGTTCGGCGCGATCGGCATAGGCGCCGGCGATATCGATGAACAAATCCCGGAGCCGGCTGATACCGACGGCCCAGATGCGCGGGCGAGACGCGGTTTCCGTTTGCATGATCTTCTGCGGTGAATGAAACGATGGAACTCATTTAGTATGCAACATCCGTTTCAGATTCGAAATCCGGGATTTCATCCGTGAAAGCACTTACGTTCGGTCAAATTTTGCTTGTGCTGCAAAATCAATGACTTGCAGAAAGGGTTTGCCCTGGCAAGCAAATTGCATTAATGAGCCGACTTCATCAGGAGACAAAACGTGAGTTCCGAATTTCAGTCCGCACAGACCGCAGGCGCGCGGTTCCGCCAGGCCGTCCGCGACGAAGCCCCGCTTCAGGTCGTCGGCGCGATCACCGCGTACGCCGCGAAGATGGCCGAAGCCGTCGGTTTCAAGGCGCTCTATCTGTCGGGCGGCGGCGTGGCCGCCAATTCGCTCGGCATGCCCGACCTCGGCATCAGCACGATGGAAGACGTGCTTATCGACGCGCGCCGCATCACCGACGCGTCCTCGCTGCCGCTGATGGTCGATATCGACACGGGCTGGGGCGGCGCCTTCAACATCGCGCGCACGATCCGTTCGTTCATCAAGGCGGGCGTGGCTGCCGTTCATATCGAGGATCAGGTTGGGCAGAAGCGCTGCGGTCATCGGCCGGGCAAGGAAGTCGTGCCGACGAGCGAAATGGTCGATCGCGTGAAAGCCGCCGTCGATGCGCGCACCGACGAGTCGTTCGTCATCATGGCGCGCACCGACGCCGCGGGCGCCGAAGGCATCGACGCGGCGATCGAGCGCGCGGTCGCGTATGTCGAAGCAGGCGCCGACATGATCTTCCCCGAAGCGATGAAGACGCTCGACGACTATCGCCGCTTCAAGGCCGCCGTGCGCGTGCCGATTCTCGCGAACCTGACCGAGTTCGGCTCGACGCCGTTCTTCACCGTCGATGAACTGAAGGACGCGAACGTCGATATCGCCTTGTATTGCTGCGGCGCGTATCGCGCGATGAACGCCGCCGCGCTCAACTTCTACGAGACCGTGAAGCGCGACGGCACGCAAAAGGCCGCCGTCGAAACGATGCAGACGCGCGCCGATCTGTACAAGTATCTCGGCTATCACGCCTACGAAGACAAGCTGGATCAGCTTTTTGCAGCAAAGAAATAACCCTTGTGAAGGAGACGAAATCAATGAGCGAAGCAGACAACAGCACCGCAGGCGCATTCAAGCCGAAAAAATCCGTCGCGCTGTCCGGCGTGACGGCGGGCAATACCGCGCTGTGCACGGTCGGCAAGACCGGCAATGACTTGCACTATCGCGGCTACGACATTCTCGATGTCGCGACCACTTCCGAATTCGAAGAAATCGCGCATCTGCTGGTGCACGGCAAGCTGCCGAATGCGGCCGAACTGAAGGCGTACAAGACGAAGCTCAAGGCATTGCGCGGCCTGCCCGCGAACCTGAAGGCCGCGCTGGAATGGATTCCCGCGTCCGCGCATCCGATGGACGTGATGCGCACCGGCGTCTCCGTGCTCGGCACCATCCTGCCCGAGAAGGACGACCACAACGTGCCGGGCGCGAAGGATATCGCCGACAAGCTGATGGCCTCGCTCGGCTCGATGCTGCTGTACTGGTATCACTATTCGCACAATGGCAAGCGCATCGAAGTCGAAACGGATGACGATTCCATCGGCGGGCACTTCCTGCATCTGCTGCATGGCGTGGCGCCGTCGAAGTCGTGGGTCGATGCGATGCACGTATCGCTGAACCTGTATGCCGAGCACGAGTTCAACGCATCGACGTTCACGGCACGCGTGATCGCCGGCACCGGCACCGACATGTATTCGGCGATCACCGGCGCGATCGGCGCGCTGCGCGGCCCGAAGCACGGCGGCGCGAACGAAGCGGCCTTCGACATTCAATCGCGCTACGAGACGCCCGACGAAGCCGAAGCCGACATCAAGCGCCGCGTGGAGCACAAGGAAGTCGTGATCGGCTTCGGCCATCCGGTGTACACGATCTCCGATCCGCGCAACAAGGTCATCAAGGAAATCGCGAAGAATCTGTCGAAGGAAGCGGGCGACACGAAACTCTTCGATATCGCCGAGCGCCTCGAAACGGTGATGTGGGACGCGAAGAAGATGTTCCCGAATCTCGACTGGTTCAGCGCGGTTTCCTATCACATGATGGGCGTGCCCACAGCGATGTTCACGCCGTTGTTCGTGATCTCGCGCACGTCGGGGTGGGCTGCGCACATCATCGAGCAACGCATCGACAACAAGATCATCCGGCCGAGCGCGAATTACACCGGTCCGGAAAACCTCGAGTTCGTCCCGCTGGCAAAACGCGCCTGAGGCACATCGAACCCCCTTGACGTTGATACGCGAGATACGTGAGGGCTTCGGGCTCCGCTGCCACACCCGGCAGCGGGCCCCTTTTTTTGCCGCAATCGATGCGAAAGCCGCTGATGACCGATACGCGAGTTGAGCGTAACCTCTCCTCGAACCGTAAGGCCAGCGGCGCTTAGAATAGACCGAATTATTAAACGAAGGGGTCTCCCCACAGTACCCTTCGAGCGTGGCATCTGAAAGACCATGCAATGACCGAGACACCGCGATGAATACTGCAAACCGCAAACCCCTGCCCGGCTCCTCGCTCGATTACTTCGACGCGCGCGCCGCCGTCGAAGCCATCGCGCCGGGCGCCTATGACAAGCTGCCCTACACCTCGCGCGTGCTCGCGGAGAATCTCGTGCGCCGCTGCGATCCGGCGATGCTCGAACAATCGCTGATGCAGCTCGTCGAAAGGAAGCGGGAGCGCGATTTCCCGTGGTTCCCGGCGCGCGTCGTGTGTCACGACATTCTCGGACAGACCGCGCTCGTCGATCTCGCTGGCCTGCGCGACGCGATCGCGGACCAGGGCGGCGATCCGGCCAAGGTGAATCCTGTGGTGCCGGTGCAACTCATCGTCGATCATTCGCTCGCGGTGGAATGCGGCGGCTTCGATCCGGATGCGTTCGCGAAGAACCGCGCCATCGAGGACCGGCGCAACGAGGATCGCTTCGACTTCATCAACTGGACCAAGAAGGCGTTCAAGAATGTCGATGTGATTCCGCCGGGCAACGGGATCATGCATCAGATCAATCTTGAGCGCATGTCGCCGGTCATTCACGCGATCGACGGCATCGCGTATCCGGATACGCTCGTCGGCACCGACAGCCATACACCGCACGTCGATGCGCTCGGCGTGATCGCGATCGGCGTGGGCGGGCTCGAAGCCGAAAACGTGATGCTGGGCCGCGCGTCGTGGATGCGCCTGCCGGATATCGTCGGCGTCGAGCTTTCCGGCAAGCGTCAGCCCGGCATCACGGCAACCGATATCGTGCTCGCGCTCACCGAATTCCTGCGCAAGGAAAAAGTTGTCGGCGCGTATCTCGAGTTCTATGGCGAAGGTGCATCGAGCCTCACGCTCGGCGACCGCGCGACGATCTCGAACATGGCGCCCGAATACGGCGCGACCGCCGCGATGTTCTACATCGACGAGCAGACGATCGAGTATCTGCGTCTTACCGGCCGCGAGGACAAACAAGTGAGCCTCGTCGAGCAATACGCGAAAACCGCGGGACTGTGGGCCGATTCGCTGACGCATGCCGAATATGAACGCGTGCTGCGCTTCGATCTGTCGGCGGTCGTGCGCAACATGGCCGGGCCGTCGAATCCGCACAAGCGCCTGCCCGTTTCGGAACTGGCGGCGCGCGGCATCGCGGGCAAATGGGAAGACACGCCGGGGCAGATGCCGGATGGCGCGGTGATCATCGCGGCGATCACGAGCTGCACCAACACCAGCAATCCGCGCAACGTGATTGCGGCCGCGCTCCTCGCGCGCAATGCGAATGCGCAAGGCCTCACGCGCAAGCCGTGGGTGAAATCGTCGCTCGCGCCGGGCTCGAAAGCGGTCGAGCTGTATTTGCAGGAAGCCGGTCTGCTGCCGGATCTGGAACAACTCGGCTTCGGCATCGTCGCGTTCGCCTGCACGACGTGCAACGGCATGTCCGGCGCGCTCGATCGCGCGATCCAGCAGGAAATCATCGATCGCGATCTGTACGCGACCGCCGTGCTCTCCGGCAATCGCAACTTCGACGGCCGCATTCATCCCTACGCGAAGCAGGCGTTTCTCGCGTCGCCGCCGCTCGTCGTCGCGTACGCGATCGCGGGCACGATCCGCTTCGACATCGAACGCGATGCGCTCGGCATCGGCGCGAACGGTCAGCCAGTGTATCTGAAAGACATCTGGCCGAGCGACGAGGAAATCGACGCCATCGTCAAACAAAGCGTGAAGCCGGAACAGTTCCGAAAGGTCTACGAGCCGATGTTCGCGCTGACCCCGGCGAGCGGCGAAGCCATCAGCCCGCTCTACGACTGGCGCGCGCGAAGCACGTACATTCGCCGCCCGCCGTATTGGGAAGGCGCGCTTGCGGGTGAACGCACGCTCACGGGAATGCGCCCGCTCGCCGTGCTCGGCGACAACATCACGACGGACCATCTCTCGCCGTCCAACGCGATCCTCGCGAACAGCGCGGCTGGCGAATACCTCACGAAAATGGGCTTGCCGGAGGAAGACTTCAACTCGTACGCGACGCATCGCGGCGACCATCTGACGGCCCAGCGCGCGACCTTCGCGAATCCGACGCTCATCAACGAAATGGCGATCGTCGACGGTCAGCAGAAGAAGGGCTCGCTCGCTCGCATCGAACCGGAAGGCCGAGTCACGCGCATGTGGGAAGCGATCGAAACGTACATGGAGCGCAAGCAGCCGCTCATCATCGTCGCGGGCGCGGATTACGGGCAAGGCTCGTCGCGTGACTGGGCCGCGAAAGGCGTGCGGCTCGCGGGCGTCGAAGCGATCGTCGCGGAAGGCTTCGAGCGCATTCATCGCACGAACCTGATCGGCATGGGCGTGCTGCCGCTCGAATTCAAGCCGGGCGCGAATCGCCAGACGTTCGCTATCGACGGCACCGAGACCTATGACGTGATCGGCGAGCGCAAGCCGCGCGCGGATCTCACGCTCGTGATCCGTCGCGCGAACGGCGAGCGTGTCGAGGTGCCGGTGACGTGCCGCCTCGACACGGCCGAAGAAGTCTCGATCTACGAAGCCGGCGGCGTGCTGCAACGCTTCGCTCAGGACTTCCTGGAGTCGTCGAAGGCGGCGGCCTGACATCGGACGCCATCTCTCTCACAAGGAATCACATGGCACACGCACCACAGATCAAGATCGCCGCGACCTACATGCGCGGCGGCACCAGCAAGGGCGTTTTCTTTCGCCTGAACGATTTGCCCGAAGCGGCGCGCGTGCCCGGAGCCGCGCGCGATGCGCTCTTCCTGCGCGTGATCGGCAGCCCGGACCCGTATGGCAAGCAGATCGACGGCATGGGCGGCGCGACGTCGAGCACGAGCAAGACGGTCATCGTGTCGAAGAGCGCGCGGCCCGGTCATGACGTCGATTATCTCTTCGGTCAGGTCGCCATCGACAAGCCGTTCGTCGACTGGAGCGGCAATTGCGGCAATCTTTCCGCGGCCGTTGGACCGTTCGCGATCGCGGGCGGCCTCGTCGATCCGGAACGCGTGCCGGACAACGGCGTCGCGATCGTGCGCATCTGGCAGGCGAATATCGGCAAGACGATCATCGCGCATGTGCCGATGATGAGCGGCTCGGTGCAGGAAACCGGCGACTTCGAACTGGACGGCGTGACCTTCCCCGCCGCCGAAGTGCAGCTCGAATTTCTCGACCCGGCAGCGGAGGAAGAAGGCGCGGGAGGCGCGATGTTTCCGACGGGCAATCTCGTCGACGATCTCGACGTTCCGGGCATCGGCACCTTCAAGGCGACGATGATCAACGCGGGCATTCCGACGATCTTCGTGAACGCGGATGCCATCGGCTACAAGGGCACCGAGCTTCAGGACGCGATCAACGGCGACGACGCGGCGTTGAAGCGCTTCGAAACCATTCGCGCATACGGCGCGCTGCGCATGGGGCTCATCAAGAGCCTCGATGAAATCGCCACGCGTCAGCACACGCCGAAGATCGCGTTCGTCGCGGCCCCGGCGGAGTATGTCGCATCGAGCGGCAAGCGGATCGGCGCGGACGATGTCGATGTCCTCGTGCGCGCGATGTCGATGGGCAAACTGCATCACGCGATGATGGGCACGGCTGCCGTCGCGATCGGCACGGCGGCGGCGATTCCGGGCACGCTCGTCAATCTCGCGGCGGGCGGCGGCGAGCGCCAGTCGGTGCGCTTCGGGCATCCGTCGGGCACGTTGCGCGTCGGCGCGGAAGCGGTCGAAGCGAACGGCGAGTGGCAGGTTAAGAAAGCCATCATGAGCCGCAGCGCGCGCGTGCTGATGGAAGGCCGCGTGTGGGTTCCGAACGTGTTGCCGGATTGATCGGCGTTTGTTTCCGGTCGTGGGCGCCTCCGAATCGCACGCTCGTCTGTGACGCAGGCGTCATTGAGTCGAGCCGAGTCGCGTAGAATGAAAACGCCGATCTCGGTCTTCGACTCCGTGCGACAGGACATCCCATGCTGCAGCCATTTGCGTCATCAGAGCCGTTCACGATTGGCGTCGAACTCGAAGTTCAGGTCGTCAACACTCACGACTACAACCTGACCAAGGCGACCACGGAGCTGCTGAATCGCGTAAAGGAAGAGAGCTTCGCGGGGGCGATCAACCCGGAGACGACCGAAGGGATGATCGAGCTGTCGACCGGCATCTGCAAGGACTTCGATCAGGCGCGCAGCGAATTGCAGGTGCTGCGCGATACGCTCGTCCGGGCGGCGGACTTTCTGAACGTCGGCGTGTGCGGCGGAGGCACGAACTTCTTCCAGAACTGGTACGACCAACGCTCCGACGGGCGCGAGCGCTCGGAATACCTCATGGGTTTGTATGGAGCGCTGTACCAGCAGTTCACGATCTTCGGCCAGCACGTACATGTTGGCTGTCCCGATCCCGATTCGGCGCTCGTTCTATTGCACTCGCTTTCGCGTTACGTCCCGCACTTCATCGCGCTCGCGGCTTCTTCTCCATTCGTGCAGGGCAGCGATACGCAGTTTCAATGTGCGCGGCTCAATTCGGTCGCGCCATTTCCCCTGGCGGGGCAAGCGCCTTTCATGACGAGCTGGTCCGAATTCGAAGAGTACTTCGATCGCATGACGAACACGGGCCTCGTCAAAAGCCTTAAAGACTTCTACTGGGATATTCGTCCAAGCCCCGGTTACGGCACGATCGAAGTACGTGTGATGGACACGCCGCTGCGTGTCGAATGGGCCGCGGCGATTGCCGCTTATATTCAGGCGCTCGCGCGCTATCTTCTGATCGACAAGCCTGTGCGCCTCAGCGAGCGGGACTATGAAGTGTATCGAACCAATCGCTTCATGGCCTGCCGCTTCGGACTCGACGGCACCTGCGTGAATCCGCATACCGGGCAGCGCGATACGATCCGGGGCGAGATTCTTGCCACGCTCGACGCAATCGCGAGCCATGCGAAAGTGTTGGGCGCCGAGGAAGGGCTCGACATCGTCAGGCGTACCGTGACGTCCGGTTTGAGCGATGCCATGTGGCTGCGCCGAATCTACGGCGCGCACGATTCATTGCATGAAGTCGTGCGTCAGCAGTGCCGCGTATGGCGTGGCGCGCAGGCGCTCGAATAGACGCCCCGCACGCCACGTTTCGCATCCGCGATCACATCAGATTGCCCCACTCGTAGTCCACCCTGTCCGGCCGCAGCCGAAACATTCCCGCGCCGGGCGTGAACGTCAGTTCACCGAAATAGATTGCGTCATTCGAATCGTAGAGATCGACCCGCACGAATTCGAAATCGCTGGCCAGCGTGCGCGCAACCGATAGCAGCGCGTCCAGTTTCTCCGGCCGCGGGTCCGGCGTTACGCTGCGCTTGTAGTGGCCCATCGAGATGTCGAGACGGTTCCAGTCAGCGTCGTATATATCGCCGCGCGGAGATTCGCCGAAGCGGTCCGAGATCACGAGGATGAAGATTTTCGGGTCGCCCGACTGCTTGTTGAAGACATGAAACTTCAGATCGGGTGGAACCTTTCCATCCGGTTCGACAAGAAGCGCCTCGAAGAAAATGCGCCGCTCGATGGTGCGGTAATGCCGCTCACGCGCGATCGCATAGAAGTCGGTCGACAGCCAGCTTTGCGCCAGCGCATCGAGTTTTTCGAACGTCGTGGTGCTCTTGTCCTTGACGAGATGCACGAAGCCGCTGCCGTGGTTCGCCTTCATGACGAACGCCGGCGGCAGAGCATCGAAAACATCTCTCGTGAAATCGGACGGCTCGGCGACGAGCGGTACGAGATACTCGCTGCCGATCTTATCGGCAACATATTCTCGAACCTTCAGCTTGTCGGTAAGGTCGCCAAAGCGCGGATCGGGTTCGAGGCAGCGTCGAAGAATCTTTTCATTGAATGTCGTCGGATGGCGCATCTTCGGAAAGCGCCCGATCCTGCGACGATGATAAATACTCAAATACAGGTTGTCGGGCAACCAGTCCCGTACGCTGTGGATCAGCGCCTTTGAGAGAGTCATGCACTCGCCTCCAAATTTCCTTACACGTCAGACGAAATCGCTTCCGCCCATGCTTCGGCTGCGCCTTGAGCGTACCGCGTTTATCGAGGCGTTGTTTGCTGAAGGACGACACTTCGATCACAACCTTAATTTTCTGCTGAAGCGCCGACCCGCCGTATGTACGCGACCGCACACACTTGCAAACCGCGTTATCTGAACTCGTATCCAACGGTAGTTTTGCTTGCGACTACGACACATCGACGCTACATTGCCTCTGCCGGCGAAACAGATGGCCGGACCGGTTTCTCTCTTTCGATGAATCGCTGAGCTTCATCGGCGTGCGCCGACCGATACGCATCCGGTCATTCAACCGCACGCCGCAGCGACAGGCGTCAACACTTGCGTCAATCGCATCGGTACCGTCTCGACGGGCAAGCGTCTTCTTGCGCCGGAGCGGATCGCGATGCTTCCGATGCCGGATGCACGCCACGCATGCATCGCGCATGCGCCCGCAGTGCAGCCCGCAGCACCTTCAGAAATCCATCCAAGGGGCGGAGTCGACACATGCTCAAAGAGAAACATATGCATACGCGCTGGATCGCCGGCGCACTCTCGGGCGCAGCGCTTGCATTGCTTGCCGCTTGCGGCGGTGGTGGCGGCGGCGACAGTACTTCGAGCAACGGCTCGAGTTCGCCCGCAAACTCGGGCGATACCGGCGCGAGTGCACCGGCGCCGGCATCCACGCCGACAACGCCCACCACACCGACCCTCGCCGCGGCGACCGCCGTCCTCGACGGCACGACGCTCGGCACCGCGCAATGGAACGACGGCTCGACATCCTCCGGCGGCACTGGCCAGGCGGTCAGCAACCTCACCTGCACGGTGGCAGGTAACAAGTACAGCTACGCGCATCTGTCGATCTATCAGGACGGCAAGCAGCTCGCGTTGCCGGCGAACATCGGCAGCGTGGCGCCGACCATGGCGCTGCAGCGGGGCTGTGTCTATCCGGTCCACACGGTCGATGCGTCGGGCAAGATTCGCATGGACGTGACGTCGAACGGCACGTACACGCTGGGTCAATTCTTCGCCGTATGGGGTCAGCCGCTCAGCACCACCAACGTGGCAGGGATTACCGGTGCCGTGACCGCCTGGGTCAACACGGGCGGCACGCTCACGAAATACACCGGCGATCTCGCGAGCCTCGCGCTGCCGCAGCACGGCGAAGTGACGCTCGTCATCGGAACGCCGCCGGCGCAGATCGCTACATATACATGGACCGATCCGCCGCCGTTCACATCGACCGTCACCACGCTCTCTTTCGGCGGCGTCGTGGGCAGTGCGTTCTGGGCGGACGGCATGACGGCGACAGGCGCCACGGGCGCGCCGGTGGATGGCGTGATCTGCGCGGCGGGCATGGCCGAAACCTTCCACGTGCACTCGCATGTCGCCATCTTCAAGGACGGCCAGTGGCTCGCGTTCCCGAAGAACGTCGGCATCTTGCCGCAGTGCAACTACGAGATGCATACGCATGACAATACCGGCATCATCCATATCGAAACACCGAACGTGAAGACATTCACGCTCGGCCAGGTTTTCGATATCTGGGGACAGCCGCTATCGAGTACGAACGTCGCGGGTATCACGGGCAATATCGTGGTGTATATCAACGATAACGGCGATGTCCGTCGATACATGGGCGACCCGCGCAACATCGTGCTGACTTCGCTGCGGGACATCACGTTCCAGATCGGCACGCCGTTGCCGTCGCTTCCGACGTACTCCTGGTACGAACCGCAGTAACTTCGCGGACGAACGCCGCGGCGCGAGCCGCGGCGTTTTTCATTTTGCGCGAACATCTATCGTGCTTCAGGCATCCTCGCCAGTCGTTTCTCCCGAGACTGCGCACGCTCACGGCAGGACCCGCGATGTCTGTGCGGTACTGCATTGAACGATGGTGCGCAAACTGTTATGTTTTCTGCAGCGCAGTCTCTGCGAGCATATTCACGATGCGCACGCCTTCTCTATCCGCAGCGGAAATGCGCTCGCGCGAGTACCTGTCATGGCAGAGATGAGCACGGTACGACATTGCGTCGCCGGGCGCTGCGCGCTCAATGCATCGAACACGACGTCGAGTGATCTCACGTCGAGTATGATGATTTAACTTTATGCCTCGATTCACAGGGTTTTCTGTCGTGTCATCGACTGTTGCACCCTGATAGCACTTCGCACCGCCGTGTTTCTGAATAGGCCTTTCCAAGGAGACTTCGACGTCGTGAAGATACTGATCGCGAACACCCTCTACTTTCCGGATGAACCCGGAGGCGCCGAGATATCGACGCGGCTTCTCGCCGAGGGCCTGGTCAGAGCGGGCATCGAAGTCTGCGTGGTCTGCGCGACAGGCACGGGCGCCGACCGTGTCGACGATGTGAACGGCGTGAAGGTGTATCGGCTACGTTCGGTCAATCTTTACTGGCCGCATGTGCGAGAGAAGCACGGCCGCGTCGCGAAGCTCATCTGGCATGCCATCGATGTGTATAACGTCATCATGTCGCGCAAGCTGTCTAGCATCATCGCGCGCGAAAAGCCGGACGTCATCAGCACCAGCAACCTGTCTTGCCTCTCCGTCGATATCTGGCGGCTCGCACGCAATGCCGGCGTGCCGATCGTGCATACGGCGCGCGACTATTATCTGATGTGTCCGACGGCCATCATGTTCTCTCATGACAAGCCGTGCCAGCGGCAGTGCGGCGTCTGCGCGGTGTATGCGCAGCCCAAGCGCGTCGCGTCGGCGCGCGTCGCGGCCGCCGTGGGCGTCAGCCGCTTCGTGCTGCAAAAGCACCTGGAAAGCGGCTACTTTTCGCGCGCGGCACGCACGGCGGTCATTTACAACGCCTGCGAGTCGAACGAAGATTCGAGCTTGCCGCAACGCACGCGCCGTTATCGCGGTGGTCCGGTGCGGCTCGGCCTGCTCGGGCGGGTGTCGAAAGAGAAAGGGCTGGAAGTGCTGCTCGAGCAACTGCTCGGCGACGACACGCTGCAATGGACGCTCGCCGTCGGCGGCCACGCGGATGCGGACTACCTCAGTGCGATCAAGGCGAAGTACGACGACCCGCGCATCGAGTATCTCGGCCGTGTGAACCCCGATGAATTCTTCAATGGCATCGATATTCTCGTGGTGCCATCGATCTGGAACGAACCGTTCGGTCGCGTGACGGTCGAAGCGTATTCGCACGGCGTGCCCGTCGTCGGTGCAAACACCGGCGGCATTCCCGAGGTCATCGAGCCGCGCACGAATCTGGTGTTCGACATGGCGCGTCCATGGACGATCATCGGCAAGTTGCATGAAGCGATTGCGCTGCTCGAAGACCCGGACGTACACGAGCGTCTGCGCGAATACGCCGGGCGCTTCAACGTGGATGCGATGGTCGATGCTTATCGGGCGCTATATGAAAGCGTGCTCACCGAGCAGGCCATTCCGCGCGTCGTATGCCCGTGAACCTCGCCTACTTTTGTCGAGGCCCACATCGTTTTTACAGGTAGCCGGATCGAAGTATTGATTCACCTGGAACCTGGAAAGTAAGCAGAAGCACGCAAATTGAAAAACTGCGATGCCTCAAGCTTCGATGGGGTAAACTGGTCCGCACAGCTCGTAGTAAGTTTGATCAGTTCGCCCGGTCACATTCATATTGTTTTCGTTTGCCGACCGGATCGAGATGACGCGGCGCCAACTGTTAGCCGTCAGGCCATACGCAGGAATACAGGAGCCGCGACTCATGAAGGGACACACGACCCGTCGAATCATCGGGAAGCGCTCATCAGGCTGTGGCTTGCGCGAAGACCTCCAGACCGTCAAGCCGTCGGCTCGCATCGATCCGCATCTTCTTCATACGCCGTGAAAGTACTGATCGCGAACACGTTATATTTTCCAGACGAGGTCGGCGGCGCCGAAGTTGCGACGCGACTCCTTGCCGAAGGACTGGTCAAGGCCGGTGTAGAGGTGTGCGTAGTCTGCGCCACCGGCTTCGGCGAGGACCGCAGCGAGGAAGTCAACGGCGCGAAGGTCTATCGTCTTCGATCGAGCAATCTCTACTGGCCGCATGCTCCCGGCGAGCATTCCCGCGTCGCCAAACTGATATGGCACGCGATCGACGTGCGCAACACGGCCATGTCGCGAAAGCTCGCCGACATCATCAGGCGCGAGAAGCCGGACATCGTGAATACGGCCAATCTCTCCTGTCTTTCCGTCGATGCGTGGCGCGTCGCGAGCAACGCAGGCGTGCCGATCGTGCACACCATCCACGACTATTATCTGCTGTGCCCCACGGCGACCATGCTGACCGGCGGAAAGCCTTGCCCGAGTCAATGCGGCGTGTGCTCGCTGTACGCAAAGCCGAAGCAGCTCGCGTCCGCGCAGGTCAACGCGGCGATCGGCGTGAGCGGCTTCGTGTTGCAGAAGCATATCGAGAGCGGTTTTTTTTCGCGTGCCGCGAAGACCACCGTCATCAACAATTGCTATAAGCCGACCCTGGATTCAGCAGCGAAGCAGTATTCGAAGCGAGTCGAAAACGCGCCATTGAAACTCGGCATGCTCGGACGCGTGCTGCCCGAAAAAGGCCTCGAACTCCTGCTCGAACAACTGCTCGCGGATCAGACGCTCAACTGGACGCTCGCCGTCGGCGGAACCGGCGATCCGGACTACGTCGAAAGCATCAAGACGAAATACGCGGACCCGCGCGTCACTTTCCTTGGCCGGGTGGACCCCTCCGATTTCCTGAGCGGTATCGATATTCTCGTGGTGCCGTCCGTCTGGAACGAACCGTTCGGGCTCGTGGTTCTCGAAGCGTACTCGCACGGCGTGCCCGTCGTGGGGTCGAACCTGGGTGGCATTCCCGAGATCATCGAGCCGCATTCGAATCTCCTTTTCGACGTTGCCCGCCCCGAGACGATGATCGGCAAGATTCACGAAGCGAGCGCCTTGCTCGACGATCCTTCGGCGCATGATCGGCTGCGCCAGCATGCCAGGAAGTTCAGCCACGATGCGATGATCAACGCGTACGTCGAATTGTACGAAGGGATGGTTTGCGTCGAAGAGCGAAAGCCGTCGATGGCTACAGGACGGGAAGCGAACTGAAGCCGGGTGGGTTAGAAGTCAGCGAATCGGCCTTGCGAGGTCATCATGCGCAACTCCATGAACGCTGCTGTGAAGTGCGTGCTTGCAGCGCTGCTGGCCGCGTTGGCCGTAGTGTTCGTGAATGCGCGCCTTCCGAATGAAGCGCACAGTGCAGTCCCGGCAAAGGTCAGCCGCACGACGATAGCCGAAGGCGACGTCATCACGCTCGTCGTCCACTCGGCTCCGGACTGCAAATATTGCGTGCGCTGGATGGGGCCTTTCGCGGGACAGGGACACTTCAAATCCTGGGCGCGCACGCATCCCGGCGCGCAGCTTTTCATCGTCGAGCGCGCATCGATAGCCAGCAACGAGACGCCGGACGATTATCCTCAGGCCCTTCGCTGGCTGTCGGAGCAAAATCGAAAAGAGCAGCGCCTGCATCCGGGCACGCCGATGTTCGAGGTCTTCGTCGCGCAAAATCTAATCGTTCGGTCCTATGGTCTGGATTCGTGGGACGACGAGGTGTTTCCCGCGATCAAGGACCTCGATGCGCGGCGGTCTCATCTCGGCGCGAGTCGCTGATCCTTTTCGAATGCGCGTCGAGCAATTGCAGATGACGTGCTTCGGTCTCGTCATCGGCGGGAAACATACATTCCAGACGCAGTTCCTGCGTCGCGACGTTCTGCGGTGCGCCCACGGTCGTGACCATCGAGAAATAACGAAGCACCGCGCCCTCGCTGACGAAGCCGATCGGAATGACCGGCATCGTGGGCGCGGCGGATCGCCCGTGATGGCTGTTCCAGTCGCGCGGCACATCCGGATAGGCGAGCAGTTCGTCGAGCAGACGCCGGGTGCCATCATCGATCATATGGCCGACCGATTCCCGATACACCCGTTGCAGCAGGCTTTGCGAGACGTTTTCCCAATCGTCCACGAATGGGCGCATCCCCTGCGGATCGAAGATAAGATGCAGCATGTTGCGCGGGCCTTCACGCGAAGCCATGTCGATGAAACAGCCGAAGAAGCGTGGCGCTGCGTCGTTGGTCATGAGGACGTTCCAGTGACGATCCATCACGATTGCCGGAAACGGTTCATGCTGGCGAACGACGCGTTCTAGCGCGCGCACGACGCCGTGCATCTCCTGCGCGTTCCACGGCGCCTCCGAATATATGGGCGCATAGCCCGCGGCGAGCAACAGCGCATTGCGCTCGCGCAGCGGCACGTCGAGCGTCTGCGCCAGCGTCAGCAACGTATCCCGGCCCGGCACGCTGCGCCCGCTTTCGATGAAGCTGATCTGGCGTTGCGAGACGCCGGCCTCCAGCGACAGACCGAGCTGGCTCATGCCCCGCACATCGCGCCAGTAGCGCAGCAGATCACCGAGTTCGCCCGGCGGAGCATTCGGATCGGGACGCATGGCGTTCATCGGATCTCCGGTATCGGATCGTGAATGAAACTCAGGCTATCGGCGCATGCCAGACGAACGCTTCGAACTGCGTCTCGAGCGGCGGGCGCGTCACGCTGCTGGTGTAGTTCGTGATCGTCGATGCCGCCACCACCGCAATCACTTCCAGTATCTGCGCGGCATCGAAACCCGCTTCGAGAAAACGTCGCTGGTCCGACTCGTCCAGACGGCCGCGCTTGCCGATCAATGCACGCGCCAATGCCGACAGCGCGGCCAGTTTGGCATCGCCGGGCAAGACGCCTTGACGGATCGCTTCGACGTCTTCGCGATGCACGCCTTCCTTCAGCGCGAGCGCCGTATGAAACGCGACCGGCCATTCGCTCGCGTTCGCGACCGCGTTCGTCAACAGCAAGGTCTGAATCTGCGGCTCGGTCAGACTACTCGCATGCACGCGCTGGAACACGCCGATGAAAGCGTCGATCAGCACCGGCGATGCGGCCATCGTGCCCGCGACGTTCGGGATCAGGCCGAACGCCTGCTGCAATTGCTGGAGCACGGGCCGCGATTGCGCGGGCGCGGATTCGATCGTGTGAACGGGATAGTTGAGCATGGTATCTCCTGGCAGTAACGCGCAACCGGAACGGAGGCGCGAAAGCCATAGAGTAGGAGCGCTCGTGCATTGCGCCAATTACATCGCATGTAATCGACTTGCGGGCCGGGTCGGGAGTCGCTTCGCGACTGCGCTGTAGAACACCGAGGCTTCGAAGGGCAGGGTGTCGGACGGGGCTATGGGGACGCGCTCGTGATCGGCGCCGGCCGGCAGCGTGGATGCGGACGCCTTTACGCCTTGTCGTAGATCGAACTGCCCAGCGTCAATGTCGTCCCGCTCGCCGAGCCGAAACGGATTTCATAGAGATCGCGGCCGAAGTTTCCGGGCACCTTCACCGACATGCCGCCGCGATCGTCCGCGAGCGGCACGAAGAGCTGATAGCGAAGGTCTTCGTTGCCGTACAGGACATAGCCCGCCAGTTCGGGCAAAGTGGTGAGGAAGGCCGGCGGATTGCCCAGGATGACGATCGGTACGGCCGTCGGCGAATCGTTCGTCAAGGTCCACTGTGTGCCCGCGCGCTGCTGCCACGCGGCGTCGAGCGGCGCAAGCGGCGCGAGTTGCTGCCCAATCGGCAGCGTGAGATAGGCGTAGCCCGCGCCCGGCACGACGCGCTTCATCACATAGCGATAGCTGAACGCGTTGCCCTCGCCATCGGTTCCCGACACGACCGTGAATCGATAGGACGCGGCATCGCTGTTGCTCCACCACCATCCGTCGCTGCGGTACTGGTATGTGCCGACCTGCGTCCACGCGCGCGTGGGGCCGTTCCACTTATTCAGTTGCAGGCTGCCGTCGGGATTGGCGATCACCTGCAGCGGGGAATCGGAGTTGCCGTAGATGCCGCTGGCATTCGCGATGCCCGGCGCCGACGCAGCCGGTGGCGCCGTCGTGCTGACCTTGGCCGGCAGCGACGCGATCGTGCCGTCCTCCTTCAGCGCGGACAGAACGAGCGATTCCGCCAGCTTGCGCGCATCGTAGCCCGAGTTGCCGGTCACCATCAGCGCAAGTTGCGCCTGCGGCACGACGAAAAATTCGCTCGAATAGAACGCGGTCCCGCCGTCCTTTTCCCATCCGAGGATGCCCGCGGCCTGAAGCGCGGGCTGCTGGACCGAATCCCAGCCGAGACCCCAGCGCCATTCGGGCGAGGGGTTGATCAAGAGTCCCGTCGACTGGTCCGTGCCCATCTCCGCGATGCCCGCCGCGGACACCACGCGTTGGCCCTGAAACATGCCGCCGCCGATGATCATCTGCGCGAGATTCATCATGTCGCCGGGCGTCGAGCTCAGCCCGCCGGTCGCGTACGCATTGACGAACTCCTGGTACTGCGTGCCGTTCGCGAACGGGTAGGAGAACGAACCGCCGTTTGGCACGGCCGTGAGATAGCTGGAGTTCGTCATCTTCAGCGGCGCGAGGATGTTCGCTTCGACGAAGCTCGCAAAGCTCTGCCCGGTCATCGCGAGGACGATCTGCTCGACCATCGTGAAGCCGTCGTTGCAATACACGGCAAGTTCGCCCGGCAGATGCTTCAGATGCGTGTTCGCGAGTTCGGCTTGCGTGTCGGCCGCGTATCCGGGAACCGGCGCGAAGGTGAAGAGGTTGCGCGAATTGGTGCCGGGCAATCCCGACGAGTGCGACAGCAGATGACGCGTGGTGATCTTCGCGTACTCGGGGGACAGCATCGTGAACGTCGGCAGGTATCGGACGATCGGCGTATCGAGCGTGATGAGTCCGCGATCCTGAAGAATCGCAGCCGCGAGCGCCGCAAAGAGCTTGCTGACCGAGCCGATGTTGAAGCGCGTCTGGATCGTCGCCTGGGTCTGGCTCGGCACCGACGACACGCCGAACGCCTGCTGCCAGAACACGTTGCCGCCCTTGAGCATGGCGACGGAAATTGCGGCGACCGGTTGCGCCGGGTCCGCGATCATCTGCTGGATGGCCTGTTGGCCCATCGCGACCGTTTGGGGATACGGCTGCGAGTCGGAATGATCGCTGCCGCAGCCGGGAAGAATCGTCGCCAGCATGCCGGCGCCGGCCGCGCCGAGAAATTGCCGTCGGCCCGCGCTGGGCGCACGGGGGCTGAAGCTCGTACGGTTGGATCGGGACACGACGGCTCTCCTTGTTGTTTTTCGCAGGAGCGTGTTTTTGTGCGGCTCGGTCCTTTCGCGGTGGATTATAGGCATGAAAATTACGCGGCGACTCATCGCTTGATCGAAAGTCGATGCGGGCTTCACTCTCTTTTAAGAGACCGCTAACTTAGCTTCGACTTCCATTAGCTCAACGAAACCTGTCAATTCAGCAATATGAAGATAGGCAACAGTAACATACCTGAGAATCATTCTCATTTATATTGACGAGAATAAACGTCCAACGTACGATTCGATTCAAGCCATTCAGGACTCAAGTCGCAGCGCCGCATTAATTCAATTTTCGTGATCAATGCGATCGACAAGACAATAACAATTAGGAGTTCAATGAAAATCGACCGATCCGCATATCGGCATCGACGAACCGGGCGTGCGGCGTCCGTGCGGTCCGTCATGCCCGCGGCCAGATGCCTGACCGTAGCCACGGCGCTGATGTTGAACGCGCTCGCCGGCAGCGCGTTCGCGGCCGCCAGTCCCGATGCCGCGCCGGAAGCGCCCGAAGCCGACCTTCAGATTCAGGCGCAGCCGTCCAACTTCTGGACTGGCTTCTGGACGCGCGAAACCATGCTCGGCGACATGGGCGGCTTGCGCCCGTGGCTCGGCAAATACGGCGTCACGTTCCAGTTGACCGAAACGAGCGAGTACCTCGCGAACGTGCGCGGCGGCCTCGGTCGCGGCGGCGCATACGATGGCCTCACCACGGCGACGGTAGGCATCGATACGCAGAAGGCGTTCGGCCTGCCCGGCGGCCAGTTCAACGTCAGCGCGCTGCAGATTCACGGCACCAATCTGAGCACGCGCTACCTCGGCACGTTGAACACGGCGAGCGGAATCGAAGCGGAAGCCACTACGCGGCTGTGGGAGTTGTGGTATCAGCAGTCGTTCCTGGACAAGCGCGTCGATATCAAGATCGGTCAGCAAAGCATCGATCAGGAATTCATCACGAGTCAGTATTCCGCCACCTTCATCAACACGATGTTCGGCTGGCCCGCCCTGCCCTCGTACGACATGCCTTCAGGCGGACCCGCTTATCCGCTTTCCGCGCTCGGCGTGCGCGTGCGCGGTCAGATCACGCCGCAACTCACTGCGCTTGCAGGCGTGTTCGACGGCGATCCGCTCGGCAATAACCCGGATAATCTGCACGGCACCAACTTCAATCTGCACAACGGAACGCTGTTCATCGGCGAACTGCAATATGCGATCAACCAGCCGTCGGACGGCGAGATGGTCGGCATGAACAGCAACAAGCTGCCGGGCACTTACAAGCTGGGCGTCTGGTACAACAACAACCGCTTCGACGATCAGCGCTTCGACAACACCGGCTTGTCGCTGGCCAATCCGGCATCGACGGGCGTGCCGCAATCGCATCACGGCAATTACAGCTTCTATGCCGTCGCGGATCAGATGATCTGGCGTCCCGATCCCGACGAGCCGCGCAGCATCGGCGTGTTCACGCGGCTAATGGGCGCGCCGGGCGATCGCAATCTCGTGAGCTTCGCGGCGAACGCGGGCATCGTCATGAAAGCGCCTTTCAAAGGACGCGACGACGACAGCGTGGGTCTCGCGGTCACCTATATCAAGGTCGGCAATCACGTGCACGATCTCGATCTCGATTACCGCAACTTCCTCAACTCGCCGTATGGCGTGAGGACGCAGGAAACCACCATCGAAGCGACGTACATCTATCAGGTGACGCCGTGGTGGACCATGCAGGCCGACGCGCAATACACCTTCAACGCGGGCGCAGGCCAGAATCCGAACGATCCGACGCAGCCGCTGCGCAACACCTTCGTGATCGGCGTGCGGGCGAACCTCACGTTCTAAGCCCAAATCGACGCGCGACATTCCCCGACCCAAGCGAAGCATTCAGATCATGACGGCCACTCAAAACACGCGCGCAGCACTCACTTCGACGCGACGCATGCTCCTCGCATTCGCGACGGTCATCGCCGCCAGCCTTCTTCCATGCGCGGCGTTCGCGGAGCCGCAGGGCTTCCTCGAAACGCTGCACCGTAACACGACGCTCATCAACACGGTGCCGGACAACGGCGACCAGAATCCGTATGCGATCTTCGTCGCGCCGGTGTCGGCGGGGACGATAAAGAAGGGCGATGTGCTCATCGACAACTTCAACAACGCGGCCAATCTGCAGGGCACGGGCAGCACCATCGTCAACTATCACCCCGATACGAAAGAGATGACGCTGTTCGCGCAGATTCCGCGCGATCTGAAAGAGTGCCCGGGCGGCGTCGGCCTCTCGACGGCGATGACCATGCTCAAGTCGGGCTGGGTGATCGTCGGCAGCACGCCCAGCAACGACGGCACCACCGGCACCAAAGGCGCGGGCTGTCTCGTCGTGCTCGATTCGAGCGGCAAGATCGCGAAGGTGTGGTCGAGCCCGAACATCAACGATCCGTGGGGCAACATGGCCGTGGACGACAACGGCACGAGCGCGACGCTCTTCATCAGCATGGCGGGCTTCGGCGTGGGTAGCGCGGAAGGCAAGCCGCCCGTGTTCAAGCAGGCCACCGTGCTGCGGCTCGATCTCGACATTCCCGAGGGACAGCCGCCCGTCGTGAAGAAGGAAACCGTGGTCGGTAGCGGCTTCGGCGCGCAGGCCGACAAGGGCGTGTTCCTCGTCGGCCCGACCGGGCTCGCGCTTTCGGCGGACAAGAAGCTGCTGTATGTGTCGGATGCGATCGGCAACCGCATCAACGAAATCGATGACCCGCTGACGCGCGACACCAGCGCGGGCGTCGGCCGGCAATTGACCGCCGACGGCCTGCTGCATCGTCCGCTCGCGATGGTCACCGCGCCCAACGGCCATCTGCTCGTGACCAACGCGCTCAATGGCCAGGTGGTCGAAATCATTCCCGAAAGCGGCAAGCAGCTCTATGCGCGCTGGATCGACACCGACAAGGCGCAAAGCCCTCCGGGCAACGGCGACCTGTTCGGCATCGCGATGACGCCGGAAGGCGACGGGTTCTATTACGTGCAGGACGATGTCAACACGCTCGTCATCGCGAAGTGACGGGCGTGGCTGGCACGCGAAGGAAGGCAGCATCATGAACGACGATCAATCGACGCCACGCCGTCCGGGCCGGCGAGGTTTTCTGAAAGCGGGCGCGGCGGCGGGACTCGCGTCGGGCGCGGGCGTCGCGCGGGCCGCACTCACGCGCACGCCCGCCGACGACGCGCAACGGCAAACCGAGCCGTTCTACGGCGCGCATCAGGCGGGCATCGTGACGCCGCAGCAGAGCCACACGTACATGGCGGCGTTCGACGTGAAGACCGACAATCGCGATGAACTCGTGTCGTTGCTGCGCGCCTGGACGATCGCCGCGGCGCGCATGACGCGCGGTGACACGGCCGCCGCGCTGAACACGCCCGACGACAAGTCCGCGCCCGATTCCGCCGATGTGCTGGGCCTCGGCGCATCGGCGCTGACGGTCACGTTCGGCTTCGGGCCGGGCCTCTTCAAGACGGGCGACGGAAAGGATCGCTTCGGTCTCGCATCGAAACGTCCCGGCGCGCTCGTCGATCTGCCGCGCTTCAATGGCGATCAGCTCATCCCCGAGAAGACCGGCGGCGATCTGATGATCCAGGCCTGCGCGAACGACGCGCAGGTCGCGTTTCACGCGGTGCGGCAACTCGCGCGCATGGGGACGATCGCGAACGTGACGACGATCCGCTGGGGTCAGGCCGGATTTCTGTCGGGCCCGAAGGGACAGACGCCGCGAAATCTGATGGGCTTCAAGGACGGCACCAACAATCCGGCCACTGCGCAGCCGCCGCTCATGAACCAGTTCGTCTGGGCCGACGGCGCCGACGCGCCGTGGATGAAAGGCGGCACGTACACCGTCGTGCGGCGCATCCGCATCACGCTGGAGCACTGGGACACGATGGAGCTGGGCTTTCAGGAGCAGGTCTTCGGGCGCCACAAGTACAGCGGCGCGCCCATCGGCAAGAAGAACGAATTCGATGCGGTCGATCTCGACGCCGCCGACAAGGACGGCAATCCGACGATCGCGGAAAACTCGCACGTGCGGCTGTCGAACCACCAGAGCAACAACGGCATGCAGATCCTGCGCCGCTCGTACTCGTACAACGACGGCACCAACTTCTATATCGAGCGCTGGCCGCCGTGGCGGCAGGAAACCGAATACGACGCGGGGCTGATCTTCATCGCGCATCAGTCGGACCCGCGCACGGGCTTCATTCCGATCAACGCGAAGCTCGCGAAGTTCGACATGATGAACCAGTTCACCACCCATGTCGGCAGCGCGATCTTCGCGGTGCCGCCGGGCGCGAAGGAAGGCTCGTATATCGGCGCGCAGTTGTTCGAGGCCTGAAGACAGTCACAGGCCCGCGCATAAAAACATAACGTCAAGAGGAACAGGCTCCATGGCTCAATCTCGGTTCGGCATATGGCGGCAGTTGCCGCAAGTGGTGATGTTGACGCTGTCGATCGCGGTGAGCGCGCACGCGGCGTCGATCGTCGTGTACAACGCGCAGCACGAGCAGGTCATGAACATGCTCGCGAAAGACTTCGAGCAGCAGACCGGCATCGGCGTGAAGATTCGCAACGGCGAAGGGCCGGCGCTCGCGGCGCAGCTCGTCGCGGAAGGCGCGAATACGCCGGCGGACGTGTACTTCACCGAGAATTCGCCGGAGCTCATGTTGCTGGAAGAGAAAAGCCTCCTCGCCAAAGTCGATCCGGCGACGCTCTCGATCATTCCCGCGCGCTACAACTCGCCGACCGGACAATGGGTCGGCGTCACCGCGCGCGAGAGCGTGCTCGCCTACAACACGGGCAAGATCCAGCCGTCGCAACTGCCGCCATCGCTCTTCGATCTCGCGAAGCCCGAATGGAAGGGCAAGGTCGGCATCGCGCCGAGCGACGCGGATTTTCTGCCGTTGGTGAGCGCCGTGCTCGCGTTGAAGGGTCAGGAACAGACGCTGCAATGGCTCAGGGGCCTGAAGACCAACGCGCAGATTTTCGACGATGACGAAGGCGTGGTCGCGGCCGTCAATCGCGGCGGCGTGACGACCGGCATCATCAACAATTACTACTGGGCGCGCCTGCATGCCGAACTCGGCGACAAGGCCACGCGCAGCGCGATCTATCACTACGGCAACGGCGATGTCGGCGGGCTCGTCAACGTGTCGGGGGCGGCGATCATGAAGAGCGCTCATAACGTCGAAGGCGCGCAGCAGTTCCTCAAGTATCTCGTCAGCGAACGCGCGCAGGCGCTGATGGCGAAAAGCCGCGTGAGCTACGAGTATCCGCTGCTCGCGGGCGTCGCACCCGATCCGCTGCTCAAACCGTTCGACCAGTTGCAGCCGCCCACACTCACACTCGAACAACTCGGCGACGACAGTCAGGCAGGCAAGCTCCTGCGTCAGGCCGGGCTGATCTGAAGCCGGTGAGCGAATTGATCGAGCCGGGCGAAGCGGTCGCGGCACTGGAGCCGTCCGCGGACGGCGCGCCCCTTCGGATGACGAAGCGAGCGCCGCGTGTCTTGCTCGCGTGCGCATCGCTCGCGGCGCTGCTCGTGCTGGCGCCGCTCGCGTTCACGTTCTGGCGCGCGAGCGCGAACGGGCTCGATGACGCAGTCGAACTGCTGTTTCGCCCGCTCGTCGGCGAGTTGCTGCTCAACACGCTGTGGATCACGCTCGGCGCGACGCTCACATCGGCGGTGATCGGCACGGCTGCGGCATGGTTCATCGAGCGCACGCGTCTGCCCGGACGACGCATCTTTGCGATGCTCTCCGCCGCGCCGCTCGCGATGCCCGCTTTCGTGTCGAGTTATGCGTGGGTATCGATCAGCCTCGACTTGCAAGACTTCGCGGGTGCATTGCTCGTGATTACGTCGGCATATTTTCCGCTGGTGTATTTGCCTGTCGCCGCAGCCTTGCGCAGCATGGATCCCGCGCTGGAGGAAAGCGCGCGGTCGCTCGGTTGCGGTCGATGGGCCGTGTTCGCACGCGTGGTGTTGCCGCAATTGCGGCCCGCTTTGCTCGGCGGCATGCTGCTCGTCGCGCTCGGCGTGCTGTCGGAGTTCGGCGCGTTCCAGATGCTGCGTTATCGCACCTTCACGACGGAAATCTACGCGGAGTACCGCACGAGTTTCGATGGCGGCGGCGCGTCGCTCGTCGCGTGCGTTTTGTTGCTGCTGTGTCTGATCGTGCTTGCGCTCGAATTCCGGCTGCGCGGACGCGCGCGTTACGAACGCGTCGATCGCGGCGCGCGCCGCGCGGCGCTGCGTTACGAACTCGGACGATGGCGCTGGCCGGTCGTCGGGGGCTTCGCCGCGCTCGTCGTCGTCACGCTCTGCGTGCCGCTCGGCATGATCGCGTTCTGGCTCACGCAGGAAGGCGCGGCGGCCGTCACGCCCGCGGAGGTATCGCCGAAACTGTTGTTCGATGCGACGATGTCTTCCGTCGGCTTCGGCCTGCTCGCGGCGGTCGTCACTGTGCTGCTGTCGTTTCCGCTCGCGCTCTTGCTCGTGCGCTATCCCGGACGCATCGCGACCGCGATGGAGCGCGTCGTCTTTCTCGCGCAAGGCGTGCCGGGACTCGTGATCGCACTGGCGATCGTGTCGCTCGCGGTGCGTGCGTTGCAGCCGCTGTATCAGGGCGTGACGCTGCTGATCGCCGCTTACGCGATTCTCTTTCTGCCGCTCGCGCTCGTCAGCGTGCGCGCTGCGCTGATGCAGGCGCAACCGCGTCTCGAAGACACCGCGCGCTCGCTCGGCCTCGACGTCACGCAGACCTTTCTGCGCGTGATGCTGCCGCTCGCCGGTCCGGGCTTCGGCGCAGCGGCGGCGATGGTCTTCATCTCCGTCGTCACGGAACTGAACGCCACGCTGCTGCTCGCGCCGCTCGACACCCACACGCTCGCGACGCAGGTCTGGTCCGATACATCGACGCTCGCATTCGCCGCCGCCGCGCCCTATGCGGCCTTGCTGACGCTCATCTCGTTCTGCGCGTCGGGCCTGCTTTTCGTGTTGCTCGGACGCTCCGCGCTGCTCGATCCTCGACATTCAGCCAACCTATGAGCGAACTTCGCGTGCAGGGTCTGCGCAAGGCCTTCGATGACCATCCCGTGCTGCATGGCGTCGATCTCACTGTTTCGCGGGGCACGCTTTTCGCGCTGCTCGGCCCGTCCGGGAGCGGCAAGACGACGCTGCTGCGCCTCTTGTGCGGCTTCGAGCGCGCGGATGGCGGCATCATCGAAATCGACGGCCGTCGGGTGGACGGCCCCGGCTCGTTCGTGCCGACGGAGCATCGGCGCATCGGTTATGTGCCGCAGGAAGGCGCGCTGTTTCCGCATCTGTCGGTGGCGGAGAACATCGTGTTCGGGCTGCCGCGTGGCGAGCGCCGTGCGCATCATCGGGTGGCGGAGTTGCTGGCGCTGGTCGGATTGCCGCTCGACTACGCACAGCGTGCGCCGCAACAGCTTTCCGGCGGGCAGCAGCAACGCGTCGCGCTGGCGCGGGCGCTCGCGCCAGCGCCCGGACTGATCCTGCTCGACGAACCGTTTTCTTCGCTCGATGCAGCCTTGCGGATCGAGACGCGCAAAGCCGTCGCGGGTGCGCTGGCGCAAACCGGTACGACCGCCGTGCTCGTCACGCACGATCAGGCCGAGGCGCTTTCGCTGGGACAGCAGGTCGCTGTCCTCTGGAACGGCAGGCTCGTGCAGAACGCGTCCGCGGAGGAGATCTATCGACGGCCGGCGACGCGCGAACTGGCGTCATTCGTCGGCGACGCGGTGCTGCTGCGCGGCATCGCCGATGGCAATTTCGCGAGCTGCGCGCTCGGCAGGCTTCCGCTTTCGAGTCCTGTCGCGACAGGCCCGGTCGATGTGATGATCCGGCCCGAACAGATTCGCCTTGCTGCGGAGACGTCGCCCGCGTCGCGTGAGGCGGTTGTGATAGACGTCGGCTTCAATGGCCGCGATGCGCTCGTCACGCTCAGGCTGAAACATGGGGAAGACTGCACGGTCGTCGCCTGCGTGCCGGGGTTTCGTGCGCCGCGTATCGACGAGCAAGTCCATCTTTCGGTCGAAGGCGATGCGGTGGCTTATCGCTTGTCGCCCGATTCCTGACCAATTTGCCCTGCGAATGAAAATGAGTCTCGTTGTGGGCCTGTTGTCGCTCAGCGTCTATCCTGATTGGGTAGCCACGTGATCAGGCAGGAGACGGTATGCAAGGCGATCCGAAAGTGATTGACTACCTCAACGCCGAACTGAAGAACGAGCTGACGGCCGTGCACCAGTATCTTCTTCACGGGCGCCTCTACAAACACTGGGGTTTCGAAGAGCTCGGCGCGCACGAGTACAACGAGTCGATGGATGAGTTGACGCATGCAGACAAGCTGATCGAGCGCATCCTCATGCTCGACGGAATGCCCAATTTGCAGGATCTGCACCCGCTATCCATTGGCAGTCACACGCTCGAAGCACTCCAGAACGATCTCAAGCTCGAGATGGCGGCTCAAGCGCAATGCAAGGAAGGCATCGTCTATTGCGAGTCGGTGCGGGACTTCGTGTCGAGAGAAATCCTGGTCGAGCTTCTCGACGCTACCGAAGATCACATCGACTGGCTGGAGATTCAGATCGGCCTCATCGACAAGATCGGCATCCAGAATTACCAGCAATCCGCGATTCACAAGGTCGTGTGATCACGCGCCGGCGCTTTCCCTGCTGACGCGACGAACGGCCTGCGGTGGCTGCCCGGTCGTGCGCAGGAACGCCCGTCTCATTCGCTCCCGATCCGAGAAACCGACTTCGTCCGCTATCACGTCCAGCGACAGACGCCCTTTCTCCAGCAACAATCTCGCGGCTTCCACACGCAGATGTTCGACTGCCTTGGCAGGCGATTGCCCCGTCTCGGCGCTGAACGCGCGACTGAACTGGCGCGGGCTCAGGCTCGCGATGTCGGCTAGCTCCTCGACGGTCAATGGATTGCGCAGATTGGCGCTCGCGTAGTCGATGGCTTTCTGGATGCGGTCGGATTTCGGTTCGAGGTCCAGCAGAGTCGAGAACTGCGACTGCCCGCCGGCGCGCCGATGGTAGACGACGAGCTTGCGCGCGACGGCACGCGAGACATCCTGGCCGTGATCTTTTTCGATCATCGCGAGCGCCATGTCGATCGTGGCCGTCATGCCTGCCGAGGTCCAGATCGGCCCGTCGACGATGAAGATCTGATCCTCTTCGACAGCGATCCTGGGAAAGCGGCGCTGCAGTTCGTTGGCGAAACGCCAGTGGGTCGTTGCGCGGCGGCCGTCGAGAACCCCTGCTTCCGCCAGGATGAAAGCGCCGGTGCATGGAGCCGCGATTCGTCGCGACGTGCTCAGCGAGCGCCTGACGAATGCAGTCAACGCGGCCGACTTCGTATCGATTTCGACGCCCGAGCTGAACATCACCGTGTCGAATGCGGCATCGCCGAACGCTTGCGTTTCCACGCGGACGCCCGCCGAAGACAGAACGAGCCCGCCCTGTTCGGACAGAACGGTCACGCCATAGGCAGGCTCGCCCAAAACGGCGTTGGCCAGCTCGAAGGCGGTCACCGCCGCAAATCCCAGCAGGTAGAAGTTCGGGAAGACCACAAAGCCGATCGTGTGCATCGCGTGCCGCTCGTCATGTCCTAAATCGATTGTATATATGACATTTGAGACACGGTCAACGCCGATTATGCTTTTCCCACGGGCCGTTGCCGCAGGTGAAAGCGGACCGGACGACCGATTCTCAACCGTGCTTCAGAAAAAACTCTCGTATGGATCGTCGATTATTGATACTGGCAACGGGCATGTTCGCGATGGGCACCGACAACTTTGTCGTCGCCGGCATTCTTCCGGAGGTTGCCGCGTCACTGCATACGTCCATCGGCCTCGCCGGACTGATGGTGACCTTCTACGCGTTGACCTACGCGGTGGCCGCGCCCGTGATGGCGGCCTTCACCGGCAACTGGCCGCGCAAGGTTCTGCTGATCTCGGCGCTGGGCATCTTTGTCGTCGGCAACGCGGTCAGCGCCCTGGCCGCCGATTTGCAGTGGGTTCTCTTCGCCCGCGCGCTGGCCGGATTCGGCGCCGCGCTGTTTTCGCCGACAGCATTGGGCGTTGCTTCGGCGGTTGCAGCGCCCGAAAGACGCGGCCGCGCGCTGGCGACGGTGACCGCCGGTCTGACGGCAGCAACGGCGCTCGGCTCGCCAATGGGCACTTTCATCGGCGGATTCGGAAGTTGGAGGATGACGCTGTGGTTCGTCACCGCGCTCGGGATTGTCGCGATGATCGGCGTATGGGCGATGCTGCCATCGGTTGCGCGGCCGGCATCGGTCAGATTGCAAGAGCGGCTGGCGCCTGTCCGCGATGTGCGTATCGCGCTCACCTTGCTCACGTCGCTATTCGCGTTCGGCGGATTCCTGATGGTCTACACGTATGCGGGTGTCGTGCTCGAACGCGTGACGCACGGCGATGAAAGCGTTCTCGCAGGCATGTTTTTGCTGTGGGGCGTAGCGGCGACGGCCGGTAACCTGCTATCCGGCCGCCTCGTGGACCGGTTCGAGAGTCGCACGCTGATCAATGCGATGCTGTGGATCGCCGTCATCAATTTCTGCGCGTTGCCGTGGACTTCGGCACACGCATTCGGTGCGGCAATAGCACTCGTTATCTGGGGTGTATGCGGATGGGGGCTTCTCGTTCCACAACAGCATCGTCTCGTGCAGATCTCGCCGCATATCGCGCCGCTGGTGCTCGCGCTGAATAACACCGCTACGTATGTCGGACTCGCGTGTTCGGGCTTGCTGGGCGGGGCGTTGATTCCGAGAATCGGCGGACAGTATCTGAGCCTGATCGCTGCTGCGCTGATTGCAATGGCTTTCGTTTTCGCCGAGGCTGCGCATCGTTATATGCGGCGACCGATCATTCGGCATCGCGAAGCCGTCAACATGCGGACGACCATTGAATGAGATCTATGATCGGCCCATAAACGCAAAAACCCCACCTTTTCGGGGTGGGGTTTTTGTTTTCGGCATGAGGAGCCTGACGATTACCTACTTTCACACGGGTGATCCGCACTATCATCGGCGTGGAGTCGTTTCACGGTCCTGTTCGGGATGGGAAGGGGTGGTACCGACTCGCTATGGTCATCAGGCATGACTTGTTGTTGTATCGCCTGTGGGGCGCTACAACCAATCTGGGAAGAAGCGGTAAAGAATTCGGGTGGTGACTGTTGCACACACGGTACTCAACCAGTGGTGCCCCCTACGGGGGCGAGATGCTCGTAAGTGCTGAAGCACTGACGATCATCGCGAAACACACTGGTTATAGGATCAAGCCTTACGGGCAATTAGTATCAGTTAGCTCAATGCATTACTGCACTTACACACCTGACCTATCAACGTCCTGGTCTGGAACGACCCTTCAAGGGGCTCGAAGCCCCGGGGATATCTCATCTTAAGGCGAGTTTCCCGCTTAGATGCTTTCAGCGGTTATCTCTTCCGAACATAGCTACCCGGCGATGCCACTGGCGTGACAACCGGTACACCAGAGGTTCGTCCACTCCGGTCCTCTCGTACTAGGAGCAGCCCCCTTCAAATATCCAACGCCCACGGCAGATAGGGACCAAACTGTCTCACGACGTTTTAAACCCAGCTCACGTACCTCTTTAAATGGCGAACAGCCATACCCTTGGGACCGGCTACAGCCCCAGGATGAGATGAGCCGACATCGAGGTGCCAAACACCGCCGTCGATATGAACTCTTGGGCGGTATCAGCCTGTTATCCCCAGAGTACCTTTTATCCGTTGAGCGATGGCCCTTCCATACAGAACCACCGGATCACTATGACCTGCTTTCGCACCTGCTCGACTTGTCGGTCTCGCAGTTAAGCACGCTTATGCCATTGCACTATCAGCACGATTTCCGACCGTACCTAGCGTACCTTCGTACTCCTCCGTTACACTTTGGGAGGAGACCGCCCCAGTCAAACTGCCTACCATGCACTGTCCCCGATCCAGATAATGGACCAAGGTTAGAACCTCAAACAAACCAGGGTGGTATTTCAAGGACGGCTCCACCGAAACTAGCGTTCCGGTTTCATAGCCTCCCACCTATCCTACACAGATCGGTTCAAAGTCCAATGCAAAGCTACAGTAAAGGTTCATGGGGTCTTTCCGTCTAGCCGCGGGGAGATTGCATCATCACAAACACTTCAACTTCGCTGAGTCTCGGGAGGAGACAGTGTGGCCATCGTTACGCCATTCGTGCAGGTCGGAACTTACCCGACAAGGAATTTCGCTACCTTAGGACCGTTATAGTTACGGCCGCCGTTTACCGGGACTTCAATCAAGAGCTTGCACCCCATCATTTAATCTTCCGGCACCGGGCAGGCGTCACACCCTATACGTCCACTTTCGTGTTTGCAGAGTGCTGTGTTTTTATTAAACAGTCGCAGCCACCAGTTTATTGCAACCTCTTCACCCTTCTGGCGCAGGCCAGTCAAGCTACAGAGGCGTACCTTATCCCGAAGTTACGGTACCAATTTGCCGAGTTCCTTCTCCCGAGTTCTCTCAAGCGCCTTAGAATACTCATCTCGCCCACCTGTGTCGGTTTGCGGTACGGTCACTATTAGACTGAAGCTTAGAGGCTTTTCTTGGAACCACTTCCAATTGCTTCGCTTCCGAAGAAGCTCGCGCCACACCCTTGAATTATGTGCCCGGATTTGCCTAAGCACCTTCTCCAATGCAGCGACCGGGACGTCCAACACCCGGACAACCTTCCGCGATCCGTCCCCCCATCGCATCTAACAATGGTGCAGGAATATTGACCTGCTTCCCATCAGCTACGCATTTCTGCCTCGCCTTAGGGGCCGACTCACCCTACGCCGATGAACGTTGCGTAGGAAACCTTGGGCTTACGGCGAGGGGGCTTTTCACCCCCTTTATCGCTACTCATGTCAGCATTCGCACTTCCGATACCTCCAGCACGCTTTTCAACGCACCTTCGCAGGCTTACGGAACGCTCTCCTACCACACACGTGTCTTTCAACGTGTATCCGCAGCTTCGGTGACTGGCTTGAGCCCCGTTACATCTTCCGCGCAGGACGACTCGATCAGTGAGCTATTACGCTTTCTTTAAAGGGTGGCTGCTTCTAAGCCAACCTCCTGACTGTTTTAGCCTTCCCACTTCGTTTCCCACTTAGCCAATCTTTGGGACCTTAGCTGGCGGTCTGGGTTGTTTCCCTCTTGACACCGGACGTTAGCACCCGATGTCTGTCTCCCGTGATTGCACTCTTCGGTATTCGGAGTTTGCTATGGCGTAGTAATCCGCAATGGACCCCACAACCATGACAGTGCTCTACCCCCGAAGGTGATACACGAGGCACTACCTAAATAGTTTTCGGAGAGAACCAGCTATTTCCAAGTTTGTTTAGCCTTTCACCCCTATCCACAGCTCATCCCCTAACTTTTCAACGTTAGTGGGTTCGGTCCTCCAGTACGTGTTACCGCACCTTCAACCTGGCCATGGATAGATCACTTGGTTTCGGGTCTACGCCCAGCAACTGATCGCCCTATTCGGACTCGCTTTCGCTACGCCTGCCTTAATCAGTTAAGCTCGCTACTGAACGTAAGTCGCTGACCCATTATACAAAAGGTACGCCGTCACCCCTTACGAGGCTCCGACTGTTTGTATGCATGCGGTTTCAGGATCTATTTCACTCCCCTCCCGGGGTTCTTTTCGCCTTTCCCTCACGGTACTGGTTCACTATCGGTCGATCACGAGTATTTAGCCTTGGAGGATGGTCCCCCCATCTTCAGACAGGATTTCACGTGTCCCGCCCTACTTCTCGTACCCCTAGTTCTTCCAAGCTGTTTTCGTCTACAGGGCTATCACCTGCTATGGCCGCACTTTCCAGAGCGTTCGACTAACAATTCAGATAAAGAGTACAGGCTGATCCCATTTCGCTCGCCACTACTTTGGGAATCTCGGTTGATTTCTGTTCCTGCGGTTACTTAGATGTTTCAGTTCACCGCGTTCGCTTCACGTAACCTATGGATTCAGTTACGGATGACCCATACGGGCCGGGTTTCCCCATTCGGATATCGGTGGATCAAAGCTCGTTTGCCAGCTCCCCACCGCTTTTCGCAGGCTACCGCGTCCTTCATCGCCTGTGATCGCCAAGGCATCCACCACATGCACTTGTTCGCTTGACCCTATAACGAGTGTGTCTCGCAACACCCTCGTCATAGGCTGAGTATTCGCGTTGTGCCGTATTCCAAAGCAATCTTTCGATCACCTTTTCATACTTGATACAATCACTACCCTGATGCCCCTACTCACACCCATCTCTAAGTGCTTTCAGCGCATCTCTTTACTACTTCTTCCAGATTGTTAAAGAACGTTTAGCCGATCGGGTCACTTCACTACCCAACAGCATCAACTGGCTATAGTCGCCAATGCACAACGTTGAATCACCATTCAGCGCTGTGCATTGAGGACTTGGTGGAGGATGACGGGATCGAACCGACGACCCCCTGCTTGCAAAGCAGGTGCTCTCCCAGCTGAGCTAATCCCCCTACGTGGCCTGACCATGAGCTGTTGCCCCATCAGCACGCTTTTCGGGTGGTGGGTCTGGTTGGATTCGAACCAACGACCCCCGCCTTATCAAGACGGTGCTCTAACCGACTGAGCTACAGACCCTTAGCCTGTCTTAAACAACAGCCGATAAGCGTGAGCGCTTAATGTTGTGTGCGAAGCTCGAGAAAGGAGGTGATCCAGCCGCACCTTCCGATACGGCTACCTTGTTACGACTTCACCCCAGTCATGAATCCCACCGTGGTAAGCGCCCTCCTTGCGGTTAGGCTACCTACTTCTGGTGAAACCCACTCCCATGGTGTGACGGGCGGTGTGTACAAGACCCGGGAACGTATTCACCGCGGCATGCTGATCCGCGATTACTAGCGATTCCAGCTTCACGCAGTCGAGTTGCAGACTGCGATCCGGACTACGATCGGTTTTCTGGGATTGGCTCCACCTCGCGGCTTGGCAACCCTCTGTTCCGACCATTGTATGACGTGTGAAGCCCTACCCATAAGGGCCATGAGGACTTGACGTCATCCCCACCTTCCTCCGGTTTGTCACCGGCAGTCTCCTTAGAGTGCTCTTGCGTAGCAACTAAGGACAAGGGTTGCGCTCGTTGCGGGACTTAACCCAACATCTCACGACACGAGCTGACGACAGCCATGCAGCACCTGTGCGCCGGTTCTCTTTCGAGCACGTCCACCTCTCAGCAGACTTCCGACCATGTCAAGGGTAGGTAAGGTTTTTCGCGTTGCATCGAATTAATCCACATCATCCACCGCTTGTGCGGGTCCCCGTCAATTCCTTTGAGTTTTAATCTTGCGACCGTACTCCCCAGGCGGTCAACTTCACGCGTTAGCTACGTTACTAAGGAAATGAATCCCCAACAACTAGTTGACATCGTTTAGGGCGTGGACTACCAGGGTATCTAATCCTGTTTGCTCCCCACGCTTTCGTGCATGAGCGTCAGTGTTGGCCCAGGAGGCTGCCTTCGCCATCGGTATTCCTCCACATCTCTACGCATTTCACTGCTACACGTGGAATTCTACCTCCCTCTGCCACACTCAAAGCCTGCCAGTCACCAATGCAGTTCCCAGGTTAAGCCCGGGGATTTCACATCGGTCTTAACAGACCGCCTGCGCACGCTTTACGCCCAGTAATTCCGATTAACGCTCGCACCCTACGTATTACCGCGGCTGCTGGCACGTAGTTAGCCGGTGCTTATTCTTCCGGTACCGTCATCCCCCTCAGGTATTAACCAAGAGGTTTTCTTTCCGGACAAAAGTGCTTTACAACCCGAAGGCCTTCTTCACACACGCGGCATTGCTGGATCAGGGTTGCCCCCATTGTCCAAAATTCCCCACTGCTGCCTCCCGTAGGAGTCTGGGCCGTGTCTCAGTCCCAGTGTGGCTGGTCGTCCTCTCAGACCAGCTACAGATCGTCGCCTTGGTAGGCCTTTACCCCACCAACTAGCTAATCTGCCATCGGCCGCCCCTCTAGCGCGAGGTCCCGAAGGAGCCCCCGCTTTCTTCCGTAGATCGTATGCGGTATTAATCCGGCTTTCGCCGGGCTATCCCCCACTACAGGACACGTTCCGATGTATTACTCACCCGTTCGCCACTCGCCACCAGGGTTGCCCCCGTGCTGCCGTTCGACTTGCATGTGTAAGGCATGCCGCCAGCGTTCAATCTGAGCCAGGATCAAACTCTTCAGTTCAAACCTGTTACTGTTTTTCGGTTCCGTTAGAAACCGGTCGCTCACTCAACGTTCTGACGATGATTGTTCATCCAAAGATGAAAAACCTTCCTCTGATACTTCGTGTGAGACTCTTGATACTTTTGCTTGTTGTCTCAGCCTAAAAGACTGAAACCGCACTCGCTATCAAGCGCCCACACTTATCGGCTGTTAGTTTTTAAAGAGCATTGCGCTGAGAATTTGCTTCGCGGGTTACTGCTTTCGCTTGCTTTCTTGCGCGCCGTCATTCAACGGGAGGCGAATTATGCGGACCAATTTCGATATCGTCAAGCGTCTTTTCCAAAAAATTTAATCAGACTATTTTCGAATCGGAATGACGAATCGCGCAAAGGTGCGCGCTGCCGCTCGATCGCGTGGCGGCCCGCCTTCGGCATGCCCTCATCACGCGCTAATTCTCGTGTTCGATCATGGATGCAGATGGGAACGACGGACGCGACGCCGCCCGCCGCGACCGAAATCGAGTATGAAGAACAACCTGGAGACACCCCAAATGAGCACGCTCGCCGATAGCACCGTCCCGACACAATCGAGATCCCGACGCTATGGTCTCTTCGTCTGCCTCATGGCAGCGCTTGCCGGTCTGCTGTTTGGCCTCGATATCGGCGTGATCTCGGGCGCGCTGCCGTTCATCGCGAAGCATTTCGTCCTGAACGATCGCGCGCAGGAATGGATCGTCAGTTCGATGATGGTCGGCGCGGCGATCGGCGCACTGGGTGCGGGCTGGCTGTCGTGGCGCCTCGGACGCCGCTATGCGCTCGTGCTGGCGGCGATCCTCTTCATCGCGGGATCGCTCTGGTCGGGATTCGCGGGCAGTCCCGTGCATCTGATCGGCGCACGGCTGATACTCGGCCTCGCGGTCGGCATGGCGTCCTTCACGGCGCCGCTTTACCTTTCGGAAGTCGCGCCACGACAGGTGCGCGGGGCGATGATCTCCACGTATCAGCTGATGATTACCGTCGGGATTCTGGCGGCGTTTCTGTCGAATATCGGGCTGTCCTACGTAGCCGACTGGCGCTGGATGCTGGGCGTGATCGCGATCCCCGCCGCATTCTTCTTGGCAGGCGTCCTCGCCCTTCCCGACAGTCCGCGCTGGTTGCTTCAACGCAATCGCGCCGCGGAAGCGCGCGCCGTGCTGCAGCGCCTCTACACCAATCCGGCCGACGTCGAAGCCGAACTCGAGCAAGTGAGCGAAGACAGCACGCGTCCGCAGCGAGGATGGAGCCTGCTGCGCAAGAACATGAACTTTCGCCGTTCCGTGCTGCTGGGCGTGGTGCTGCAAGTCTTCCAGCAACTCACCGGCATCAATGTCGTGATGTACTACGCACCGCGTATCTTCGAGCTGGCCGGGTTCGCAACGCATGAGCAGCAATTGTGGGCGACGGTCATCGTCGGTCTCGTCAACGTCGTGGCGACATTCGGCGCGATCGCCTTCGTCGATCGCTGGGGCCGCAAGCCGATTCTCTATGCGGGATGCGCGGTCATGGCAATCGGCATGTGCTCGCTTGGGGTTCTCCTGCATATCGGCGTGGCGGGTCTCACGGCTCAGGTTCTGGCGGTCGCGGCGCTCCTGCTTTTCATCGCCGGCTTTGCGATGTCCGCGGGTCCGCTCGTATGGATTCTCTGCTCGGAAATTCAACCCCAGCAGGGACGCGACTTCGGCATCGCCGTTTCGACGCTGGTCAACTGGGTCGCCAACATGGCGGTCGCCGCCACGTTTCTCAGCTTGTTGTCGACGGTCGGCGAAGCGAATACCTTCGTTCTGTATGCCATCCTAAACGTCGTCTTCGGGATTGTCGTGTTCTTCTACGTGCCCGAAACGCGCGGTGTCTCGCTCGAGAAACTGGGCAACGATCTGATGGCCGGCAAGCGCCTGCGCGATCTGGGAAAAGGCAACTGAGGAAGACGCGGGAGCAACTCAAAACTCCCGCAACGTCAGCTCGACATGCTTCAGCCTGCGCACCATTCGCTCGATGAATTCGCCCGTCACATGCGGCAGCGCGCGCTGGCTCGGAACGATGATGCCGACCGTCAGCTCGTTGATGTTCTCGTCGTCGATCGGCCGCCACACGACGTCGCCGCGCGACAGCTCGTCGAGAAAAGCGAGCTTGGAGAAGAACGATATGCCGCGCCCGGATGCGATCAGACGCTTGAGCAGCGTCGTCGAGTTGCAGGTGACGCTCGGCTGCAGCAATTCCCAGAACGCGGGGAACTCGCTGCTCATGGCGCCCTGGATCGGCGAGCGGCCTTCGAGGCGCAGGAACGCGTGATGGCGGCACTCGTCGAAGGTCACGCGCTCGCGCTTCGCAAGCGGATGCGACGACGCCATCACGACGCCCGGCGGCAAGGGCACTTCCGTCACGACGTCGAGCCCGGCGGGCAGCTTCGTGATGTACGTGATGCCGACGTCGTACTCGCCGGTCAGCACGCGCGGCGGGACATCGTGGGGCGGCACGGCGGCGATCGAGTACGTGACGGCCGGATACGCATCCGAGAATTCCTCGACTGTCGCCGGCAGAAAATCGACGAACAGCGAATCCATCGCCACCACGGACACGTGGCCTTTGCGATCGCCCTTCAGTTCGTCGAGCTCGCTGCGCATCAGGTGGAAATCGTTCAGCGTGCCGCGAATGTGCTGCAGCACGCGCTCGCCCGCCGCGTTCAGGCGGATGCCGTTGGGCAGCCGGTCGAAGAGCTCGGTGCCCATCTCGGATTCGAGCTTGAGTATCTGCCGGTTCACCGCGCTCGACGCGACATAGAGGTTCTGCGCAGCCTTGCGGATCGATCCGCACCGCGCGACCTCGACGAAATACTTCAGAACGTTCGCGTGCATCGTTTGCCCTCAGTCCGTCACCGTAACGCTGCTTCGCGGCCACGACGCGACCACGGGGTGATCGAAGGCTACCCTGCCGACGTCCGATGCGCCACCCGGCGAACCGAGCGCGCTCACGTCAACGTCGAAGAAGGCACGGTTCACCGCCGCGAACGCGGCTTGCGCGGGCGGCAGTTCTTCCTCGTGATAGATCGCCTCGGTCGGGCACACCGAAACGCACACGCCGCAGTTGATGCATTCCTCCGGATGGATATAAAGCGTGCGCCCGCCTTCGTAGATGCAATCGACCGGACAGCACTGCACGCATGCGCCGTCTTTCACGTCGATGCACGGCGACCCGATCACATAGGCCATCAGCGTCCCCTCCATTGCGGCTTGCGCTTTTCCTGGAACGCGCGCACGCCTTCGTGCGCGTCCTCGGACTGCAGCGCGCTGACGAGCGCGGGGAGCCTGAGCGCCTGCGCCTCGCTCGCGGACAGCGTCGACGTGCGGCGCACGACCTGCTTGATCGCCTGCACCGACAACGGCGCGCACGCGAGCACCGCATCGACCCATCGATCGACGGTTGCGTCCAGTTCCGCTCGCGCGACGACCTCGTTGACGAGGCCCATCTCCCGCGCTTCGTGCGCGGAAATGCGGCGTCCCGTCATGAGCATCGCCATCGCCTGACGATAGGGGATCTGGCGTTGCAGCAGGGTCATGCCGCCGTCGAGCGGCATGCGGCCGACGAGCGCCTCGGGCAAGCCGAAGCTCGCTTCCTCGCACGCGATCACGAGGTCGCAGCCGAGCACCATCTCGAAGCCGCCGCCGAGCGCGTAACCGTTCACGCGCGCGATCACCGGCACATTCAGCGTCTCGCGCAGCGCGATGCCGCCGAAGCCGCCCGGACGCGGCGCGGCCCAGTATTCGAGGCCGCTCATCGCGGGATTCTTGAGATCCGCGCCGACGCAGAACGCGCGCTCGCCTTCGCCCGTCAGCACGACGACGCGCACGTCGCGGTTATGCTCGAGCTCGCTCCAGATGCGTTGCAGTTCGGCTTCGGTTTCCAGATCGACGGCGTTGAGCGCTTCCGGACGCGCGAGCGTCACGGTGGCCACGTGCCGATCGATGACGAGGCGCACGCTCATACGGCCTCCGTCGTCGTGAGGCCGAGCACCTCGGCCGTGTGCTGGCCGAGGCGCGGCGGTGCACGGCGCAACACGACAGGCGCGTTAGACAGCTCGATCGGGCTGCCGATCAGGCGCACCGGCTGCCCTTCTCCGTCGCCTTCGATGACGAGCCGGTTATGCAGCGTCTGCGGATCGACGAGCGCCTCGCGCAGATCGCGCACCGGCGCGCACAAAAGGTCCTGTTCTTCGAGCCGCGCGAGCCAGTATTCGCGGCTGTTGCTCGCGAAGCGCTCGCGGAAGGTGCGCTGCAATTCGGCCTTGTGTGCGAACTGCTGGTTCAGGTTGCAGAAGCGCGCATCGGCGGACATGTCGTCGATTTCCAGCGCCGCGCAGATGTCGCGCAACGGATTCGCCTTGAACGCGCCGACGAGCACGAGCGGACCCGTCGTCGTCTCGAACACGCCGGAGAGCGGCATCGCGGCCCAGTTCACTTCGGAGTCCGCCATCATGATCATCGCGGCTTCCTGCATCTGCATCGCGAGCATCGAGTTGTAGAGCGACACGTTGACCTTCTGCCCTTCGCCCGTGCGCTCCCGATGCAAGAGCGCGAGCAGAATGCCCTGCACCATGTGCATGCCCGCCGAGTAATCGGCGAGCGCCGTCGGATAGACGGAGACAGGCAGCGAGTCGTCGGCGCGGCGCGCCATCACGCCGCTCATCGCCTGCGCGAGCACGTCCTGTCCGCCCTTGTGCGCATACGGTCCCGTCTCGCCGAAACCCGTGCCGACCGCGTAGATGATGCGCGGATTCAGCGCGCGGCAGGCTTCGTAGCCGAGACCCAGCCGATCCATCACGCCCGCGCGGAAGTTGTTCACGACGACGTCCGCTTCCGCGATCAGCGCCTTCAACGCTTCCATCTGCGATGCATCGCGCAGATCGAGCGCGACGCTGCGCTTGTTGCGATTCAGGCTGCAGAAGATCGGGTTGTCCGCGCCCGCGACCGGTTCGAAAGTCGAGCGGCTCAGATCGCCCGCGCCGTGCCGTTCGATCTTGACGACATCGGCGCCGTAGTCGGCGAGCATCTGCGTGCAGACGGGGCCCATCATCACTTGCGTGAGATCGATCACGCGCACGCCGGTCAATGGAAGATCGTTCTTTTTCATCTTGTTCTCCGTGTTGCTCATGCCGCTTCCCTCGCATCGATATGCCGCGCGAGCGCCGGGACGTCCGCGTTGCGCCCGCTCTGGTCGCCCGGGTCCGCGCCCTGCGCGCGCAGCGTCTTCTGCAGCGCGGATACATCGACGTCGCGCACGGTGACGCCTGCGTTCAGCGCGAGCGCCGCCGCGACGCCCGCGGCTTCGCCCATCGCCATGCACGGCGGGATTTCGCGCGACATCTTCTGCGCCTGCGAAGTCGCCGAGTAATGACGGCCCGCGACGAGCAGGTTGTCGATCTCCTTCGGCAACAGCACGCGATACGGCATGTAGTAGTCGCGTCCGCGCGCGATGCTGTCGGTGAAGCGCGTGCGCTGCGCGAGGTCTTCCTTCGTCATCACGTATTCGCCCTGCAACAGGCGCGTCTGACGCACGCCGGTCTGCGGCGCGACATCGATCACGTAGCATTGCTCGAAGCCCGGCAGCTTCTCGCGCACGAATTCGACGACCGCGTGAATGTGGCTGCGTCCCTGCATCTCGGCACGCGTCAGGTCCTCGGGCTTCAGTCCATCGAGACCGGCCATGTGCGGGCAGTTGCACCACACGACGCCCGGCAGCGGCGTCTTGAGCCACCAGTAGCCCCACGAGCCGCCGAGAATCCGCTTGATCTGGCGATCGAGCGCGGCGAACGCTTCCGGTTCCTCTGCTTCGAAGCGCTCGGCAGCTTCGGTATCGACACCGCCCAGACGAAACACGGTCGTCGTGATGTAGCTGCCGCCGACATGCGGCACGCCCGCCGACGCCGCGACGTCGAGATCGCCGGTCGCGTCGATGACGACATCGGCGAGAATCGCTTCGCGCCCGCTCTTGGTCTCGCAGATCACGCCTTTGACCTTGCCGTCCTCGACGAGCGTGCGCGAGAACCACGAATGCAGCCGCAGCTTGATGCCGAGCGACTCGACCATTTCGAGCGCGACGCGCTTCATCGCATCGGGATCGAAGGCCGCGGCGAAGCACACCGGATGCGGGTTCTTCTGGCTATGAAAATCGAACGTGCCCCAGCGGCCCCACTTGCGATACGCCGTCGGATCGTCGCCCCATTCGTCGGCACGCGGGAAATAGGCGAGCTTGCGTGCGGCCATGCGCTCGATGAACGTCATGCAGGTGCCGCGCACCGAGATCTCGTTCAGATGGTTGTCCCACATGTCGTCGAGCACGAGCACCATGCCGCCCGATGCGAGACCGCCCAGATGGTTGTAGCGTTCGAGCAGTATCACTTCGGCGCCATTGCGTGCGGCTGCGATCGCCGCCGACAAGCCCGCCGGGCCGCCGCCGACCACGACGACGTTTGCTTGCGCCGCCACGCGCACATCGCGTGCGGGTTCCTGAATCCAGTCGCTGATCGTATTCATTTCGTCTCCTGTGTTGATGGTTCGTGTCGCGTCGGATTCAGCGGACGCCTTCCGGCTGCCACTTGACGAGCCAGCGCTCGAGCGCCGCGATCACGAGAAAAAAGAAGCCCGAGAGAACGGCGCTCATGATGATCGCCGTATAGAGCAGCGCCGAGTCGAAGGCATAAGTCGCCTGAATGATCATCGCGCCGATGCCTTCGGTCGCGCCGATCCACTCGCCCACGACCGCACCGATCACCGACATCGACGCCGCGATGCGCAGCGCGGAGAACAGATACGGCAGCGATGCGTAGAGCCTCAGCTTGAAGAAGATTTCGCGCTTGCTGGCGGAAAGCACGTGCATCAGTTCCATCGACTGTGGATTGACAGCTTCGAGACCGCGCACCATGTTCACGAGCGTCGGGAAGAAGCAGACGATCGCCGCGATCGTGATCTTCGGCTCCAGCCCGTTGCCCATGATGAGCACGAGGATCGGCGCCTTCGCGACCACCGGAATCGAATTGATCATCACCGCGACCGGATAGAAGATGTCCTGCAGCGTCTTGTTGTGCACGAAGATCGTCGCGAGCACGATGGCCACGAGATTGCCGAGCACAAAGCCGAGCGAGGCTTCGATCGCGGTCGGCACGAGGTTCTGCAGCAGCACGTCGCTCTTGGCGAAGAGCGTCTCGAACACGAGCGCCGGCGAAGGCGCGATGAACGGCTTCACATGAAAGCCCGCGACCACCGCCCACCACGCGAAGATCAGGCTCGCGACGCCGAGCGCCGGCAGCATGCGGGCGCGCCACAACTGCTGGCGACGGCGCGCGCGCCACGCCTGCGATTCCGCGTCCGGGATGTTGGCCGGCACGTTCAGGTTCATTTCGGACGTAGCCATCAGCAAGTCTCCAGTACGCGGCGCAGGTGCGCGGTGAGTTCGACGAATTCGCGCGTCTCGCGGATATCGAGCGTGCGGTTCTCGGGCAGGTCCACCGGCACGATTTCCTTCACGCGTCCAGGGTTCGCCGCGAGCATGAGCACGCGCTGACCGAGGAACGCGGCCTCATAGATGCTGTGGGTGACGAAGAGCGTCGTCAGGCCGAGCTCCTTCCAGACGCGGCGCAGTTCTTCGTTGAGGCGGTCGCGCGTGATCTCGTCGAGCGCGCCGAAGGGCTCGTCCATCAACAGCACTTTCGGATCGCAGACGAGCGCACGCGCAATCGCGACGCGCTGGCGCATGCCGCCGGACATCTCATGTGGAAACGCGTCCTCGCGGCCTTTCAGACCGACGAGTTCCAGCAATTCGCGCGGCGTCGCCCGGCCGGCGCGCGTCTTGCCGTGCGCGACTTCGAGCGGCAGCTCGACGTTCTGGATCGCGGTGCGCCACGGCAATAGCGCAGCGTCCTGAAACACGAAGCCGATATCGCGCCGCTCGCGCGCGGCTTGCGGCGGCGAACCAAGCACGCTGATGCTGCCGCGGCTCGGCTTTACGAGATCGGCGACCACGCGCAGAAACGTCGACTTGCCGCAGCCCGACGGGCCGAGCAGTGTGAGGAATTCGCCCGCCGCGATATCGAGGCTGAGGCCCTCGATCGCGGTGACGCTGCGGCGGTCGGTGAAAAAGCGCACGTTGATGTCGCGGCAACTGATCGCGCAATCGATGTCTTGCGGCAACGCGAAGTGCGAGCTAGCCCGCTCCGCGCGCGGCGGATTCAAAGTGGCAGCATGCATGGGTTACACCTTCAGGCGAGAGGAGTGAGTGGCCTTGAGCACGTCCATCGTCATGACGTCGTCGACTTTGGGTTGTCCCGCGCGGAACTGGCCGAGCTGGCCGTACATCGCGATCTGTTCTTCCCAGACGCCCGCGTCCATCGCGCCCCAGCCCTGCGTCTGCGTGGTCTGGTTGAATGCGTAGCTCATCAGCGAATCGATCGCGACGCGCTCATCCGCGCGATTCAGGTTCGGATAATCCTTCACCAGCATGTCGACGGCCTGATCGCGATTCTGGTTGGCGTACATCCAGCCGCGCGCGGTGGCACGAAGAAATCCCGCGACGACTTCCGGATGCTCCTTCAGGCTCGACGTGGTCGCGTAGTACGGCAGCGCGTAGAGGCGCACGCCGGTGTCCCACAGACGCAAGTCCACGCGATCGGCGCCGAGCGGCTTCAGCGCCGTGGTGTTGGTCTGCCAGCCGGTGACGGCATCGACCTGACCGGCGACGAGCGGCATCATGTCCGCGCCGACGGGCACGATCTTCACCTGGCTCTCGGGGATCTTGTGTTTCGCGAGCAGCGCGCGCAGCAGGACCATGCCCGTCGACTGAATGCCGATGCGCTTGCCGATCATGTCCTGCGGCGAGCGGATCGGCGCCTTCTTCAGCGAGAAGAACGTATACGGATGCTGCTGGAGCCCAACCGCGATGCATTTGATGGGCAGCCCTTCCGACACGGCCAGCATGATCGATGGACTCGATGAAATCTCGCCCGCCTGAAAGCGCCCGGACGCGACGATCGCGACACCGTCGATGTTAGGGCCGCCCGGCTGGATATGAAAATCGATGCCTTCCTTCTCGTAGTAGCCGAGGCGCTTGGCGACCACCTCACCGACCTGATTGCCGCCCGGCACCCAGCCGAGCTGCATGTTCACGGTCGCGAGTCCGCCGGCGAACGCTCGCACCGACAGCAGGCCGCCGCTCGTCGCTAACGCACCCGCGGTGAGCGTGCGCAACATGCGCCGCCTTCCCGCGTTTTCGATCATTGCCATTTTCGTCTCCGGTGTTTCCTGCATGGGCTCCCCTTTTCCACTGTCTTTCGTCAGACGGGTGATGCCGAGTGATCCCATTGTCAGCAGCCAAAAGTGTCCCCGCATAGCATCATTTTTTGCGATGAGTGATGCCGAAATTAGATCGGGGTGGGTATACCCGGCGCCTCGAAAGCGATGAAAGGCGTACGCGGCGCGCACGGATGCGGAGCGCATGCGCGCTAAAAATTCGCTCGCTGGTGGCCAAATTCGGTGCTATCCCGCGCGTTTTTTGTTCCGCAAGAATCTGTCGCAACCGGGACGAATCGCTGTTGCCGATGTCCGTGAGAGGCGACGCCGGGCTTCAAAAAGGTTGGTTCGTCATCCTTATCGATCGAGATGTTTCCGTTCAAACTCATACGACAGGAAAGCCATGAAACGACGTTTGTTGGTCATCGCCGCAAGCGCGCTGTGCGTCCAGAGCGCGTTTGCCCAGAGCACCGTAACGCTCTATGGGCTGGTTTCGACAGGCATCGTCTACGCGAACAACCAGCGCGGCGCGGACAAGCAGGGACATTCGACCTGGCAGTTCGCGAGCGGTCCGATGCAGACGCCGCGCTGGGGCATGAAGGGCACCGAGGATCTGGGCGGCGGCGTGAAGGCGATCTTCACGCTGGAGAGCGGCTACAACATCGGCAACGGCACGCTGTCGCAGGGAGGACGCGAGTTCGGGCGGCAGGCGTTCGTCGGATTGTCGTCGAACACGCTCGGCACGATCACGTTCGGGCGTCAGTACGACGAGGCAGTCACGCTGTGCATGTTCGAATCGGCGTGCCAGTTCGCGGCGTATGGCGCGCATATCGGCGACAGCGACAATGTGTTCGATACCTTCCGCATCAACAACGCGGTGCAGTACAAGACGATCGACTATGGCGGCTTTCAGGCGGAAGCGCTGTATGGCTTCTCGAATCGCGCGGGCGGCTTTTCCGACAACAACGCGTACAGCGCGGCGGTGCAGTACCGCAGAGGTCCGTTGTCACTGGGCGCCGCGTTCCTGCTCGTCAACGAGCCGAACGATCCGAACAACCCGAACGGCGCAGTGGTCGGCGATTATGGATTCACGTCGCCCTTCATCACCAACCCGGCGACGGGATCGGGCGTGCGCAGACAGACGATGTACGGCGCTGGCGGCGCTTACGCATTCGGATCAGCGAGCGCGTCGTTCCTCTATACGAACGCGCGCTTCGACTATCTGGACGAATCGCGATTGACGCTGCAGAACTTCGAAATCTCGCTGACGGACTATGTCTTGCCCGACCTGCTGCTCGGCGCGGCGTATATCTACACGACCGGCCAGTACCATCCGCAGGACGCGTCTCCCGCTTGGCATCAAGTGAATGCGGGCGCGAACTACTTTCTAAGCAAGCGGACGGACCTGTTCCTTGTCGGCATCTATCAGCATGCGGCGAAGGACGCGCCCTATGCGCAGATCTACACGTTGTCGCCGTCGACGACGAAGACGCAAGTCTCGGCCGTCGTCGGGTTGAGGCATCGGTGGTAACGCTTCAGGGCATCGGATTGGAAACGTCGACCTCAAGTTGTAATCCTCGGTGCCGTTAAGTCAGTGAGAGCGCCGATTCGCTTTCGTGGCCGTTGCTAGAATACGCGGCCGTTTTTGCGGCTTCCGGATCGTTTCGCAACCCAGGTTGGCTTTTTTAATTTCCCTTGCCGCGAGCGCAAGTCAAAACACCAGAACAAACATGAAACTCGTCGTCGCGGTATCTGCACTTTCGATCGCTTTGGCCGGATGCGGCGGAGGTGGAGGCGGTGGCTCGGACAGCACGCCCAGCGCGCCCGAGGCAAACGCCGCCCAAGGCCTTTATTCGGGAACCGATGTAAACGGCAACGTTGTCGGCGGCGTTGTGCTCGATACAGGTGTTTACTATTTCGTGTATGCCAACACGACGACCAACGCATTCGGGTTGGTGCAAGGCACGGCGTCCGCATCTCATGGCGCGTTTCAATCCGACAACGCGCGCACCTTCGACATCACCGGCAAGAGCGCGAGCGATACGCCTGTCCTCGCGGGTTACAACGAGAAGAACAGTGTCCAGGGCGTGATCTATACGAGCGCCGCGAAGCAGAACAGCTTCAAGTTCAATCTGCTTTACGACGGCATGTATGAGCGCGCGATCGCGCTGTCGGCGGTCGCGGGGAGTTATTCGGGCGCGGCGGGATCGATCAAGGGCAGTGAGACCACCACGTTCGCGATCGGTCAGGACGGCGCGATCAAGGGTGCTGGAGCGAGCGGCTGCACGTTCAGCGGGACGGCAACGCCTCATGGGAACAAGTATTTTCTGGATGCCGCGATTACGTTTGGAGGCGCGCCTTGTGTTTATCCGGGCGTCACGGTTACGGGTGTCGTGTTCTTTACCAACGGTCAAGTGCTCGCGGCGCTGACGCTGCCCGATCGGTCGGATGCGTTTGTTGTTGCTGCTACGAAGTGAGGGGATGAGGGCGTTGAATCGACTGGATTCGGTTTAGTGCCCTCTTCAAGGAGCCGCTTTTTGGCGGATCCGTCGGCGGGATGATGGCGCCTTTTAAATTGGCAGAGACTCTCGATGATGCTTGGGCAGGAACGATTTCGCCGATGCTTTGCGCCTTAGACCGTTAGTTGCGTCGTGATTGGTGTGGGTGATTGCGGCGCCAAGGTTCGCAGGTCGATGTGCGTGGCGGCTCTTACGTTGGCATTTGTGGCACGGCGTGCCGCGGACGCCATGGTAAACGCGCGCGACAAGCCCGTACCACGAAGGCGCTCAAACGCCGAACAGACACGCATTGTGATGGCTTATCGCGACTTTGATGCGGCGATGCTAAATGCATACTCAAGGCAAATCGATTCTCCGACACCACAGATTTCGCGACCGGATGAGGTAGACATGGCATTGCTTGAATTCCTTGGCACGATTGGGTTTGTCGCTGTCGTACTCCTGTCTTTGATGACGGTTTTGGACGTGTTCTTCCCGCGCCTGATTCCGAATTCGAACGCACTGCGCGCTTTTGATCACGTTCGTTCACGCAAACTTGCGAAGGTACGTGCGCGTTAGTCCGGCCGGGGCGTTAGTCATGCGCAGCGTGGGCATTTTCGCTCTGGTTCTCTCGATACGGAGCAGATCGGTCCCGCTCGTAATTGGATCGCGTCTCGCAGAAGCATGGCTCATGCTGAACCTAACCGCCCTTTTCAATCGCGCACCGACAGGGGCGCGCTTAGAAAGGTGGCGTATCCGGGCGTTGTTTGAATGCATTCAATCGTTGATTGCTGCCAACGCAGACTGCCAATCGCGGCGCGATCGGGTGAGATGGCTTAGAGTCAGCGGGAGTGGACCGCGCTCGTCTCGCATCACGGTACTGGCTGCAGATGTATCGAACGATACATAATCAAGCTATTTTGCTACGAAAACACTGTGAAGGACTGCTTCAACGCCTCCAAGGCGTAATGCATGGGTTCGGTGCGTGTCAGCTTCGATAAAGGCGTGAAACAATTCCTCGAAGATAGATGAAAAACGGCGCTAAAGCCCATACCAGCAAGGGCTAAAGGCACTTATCATCGCTGCATTGATTGTTTCACGGTCCTCTCCGCCGAAGCGACGGCAGGTTGCCAGGGCGTGAGTAGGCTCACCGATCAAAGCCCATCGGGTCGTAGTTTGCGAGCTATTGGTGATTCGGAACGGGAAGGATCCCGCCCGTGGATTTGAAGATTATGCCGAGCGCATGAGCGCGGCAGGGACGGCGTCTTGGGACTCGGTTCGACTAGCTCACCCTAGGACTCGACTGTCCGATCTCAGTTTTGACCACTCTCTGCTCCTCAGCAGAACACCTCCGGCCGATGTCGATCACCGCGCGCTCATCGCTTCCGCAGGCAGTCTCGAAGAGACGTAGCTTTCACGTGAGGTTCAATTTGCTTGTCGACCGACCTCGATGTAATTGCTGTCGCCTGCGGCTCAGCGATTAAGGCAACTCAGTAGACGTGCGCTCCATCGTGGACGTTGCCTCGCGCTTGATTTACGAGTTGGGATTGCACCTGAGTCGGCGTGGTGAACGCTACATAAGCGCGCTACGAGGATGATGTTCGTCCATAGGGTTCAAAAGTGAGCGCGCGACTGTGCGCCATGGTCGCCGTGTGGACTTCGGGATGCATGCGATAGTCACGCATCAGACTCTTAACCAAACCCTTCATCGCCTGTTGATTGCGGCCTCCAGCCCATCGTGGACAATGGCTTAGGTTCTATGCACAAAGTAAAGGATGCAAATCCTATCCGCAGTGCAATCTGAATCGTAATCTGGCAACACGCGATTTAAGCCGGTGGCTTCAAGAAATCGGTTTCGAATAGTACGGCCTGTACCACGTTGCCTCGGTGAATACTCTCTGGCGGGCGCTTGGCGCATTGTTTTCATGGTCGCAGCGATGCGACGAGTGCGCTGGTCGTACTGGGCGCGACGTTCAACGCCATCAGAAACTCGATGCTCGCGTTCTTCGCTTGTGCCTTTGCCGTCAAGGCCGACGCTGTGCCGTCATGGCGACCGTCTTCTTTTATTGGCAAGCCGCACACGTAAGATGCGCGCGGACGAATGTCAGCGACCAAGCCGGCGGCGTTCATTTTTTCCTGACGTCGCGTCAAGCCTAATGGAATTGGGAGCGGAAGCGTTGCTGCCACTCTCCCGAGTGCGCTAACTCGCGATGGCACTTATTTGGCACGGTTTTCCTAGAATGCTATCGCGCGAGTCGCCCGTCTGCATCGGATCGTCCATCGCAGCCGGAGTACAAGCCCCGCACTACTCACACTAGTTTTTTGCTCGTCGCTGTTAAAGTCCGCAGTTGTATGTCTACGCGCTATTTTGAGCTGAGCCATGGCGCGGCGATTTCGACACTGTGTTGCGATAGCGCCGGCGATGCAACTGCTACATGGGTCGAGCGAGGCGACCCGGAGAGGAAGCAGAAGAAGCAAATCTAGCCTGGTTTCGCCGACTGAAGAGGCTTCGTAAGGCTTCAGTGTTAGCCGCGCGTTTCATTGAACGCTAGTGCTCACAACTCTTTGGGAGCTCATCGTCCAAATTAATGGCTGCGCGGGCGCGACGAACGCGCGAGAACTCCGCTCCAGAATTTTGCTCAGTCCCACGCCAGTCGTCGACTGTTTTTACCATTCCTTTCGGTCATCTGAGGCCGCTCTAGCTTTGACAATGAACAGTGGACAGCGGGACTGCGTGGGAGCAAGAAATGGTTACGTTGGCAGAGGTTTCGGCCGCGGGACTGACAGGGCTAAGATCGGCAGCAGCGGCGAGAAGAATCGACAAGAACTCAAGGATACGTTCTCACCGGTCTGGAGTGGGAAAGGGGCCCGGGATGTAGCAGGAGGGCCCTTACCCATCGAATGGGCAATGGGTGTCCCAAGTAGGGACACCCGCCGAATTTCGGCTTACGAGACGATATGTCGGTTCAGTTGACTGTCCCAAGTTGAGACACTACCAACCGGAAAATCGCAGGACGACATAGGGCTACTTTAATAGTCAGACGCAAATTAGCCGTTATCCGCAAACAACTGCGTCACCAAATCTCGAATTTGCTTTTCCTTGTCTGCGGTCAGGGAGCCCGCTTTGATCTTGACAGTCAACCCCATTGAATCCTTTGTGATCGACCCCGCTTGCGATCCGCCCGCGAATATTTTGTCGATGCTGCGATCGCTCACACCGGGTGCCGGCTTGCCTTCATCCTCCAACGCCTGCTTGATCGCCCTGCCGAATTTCGACTGTTCCAAATCCCCCGCCACCACTCGCGCCCAAAGATCCTTGGCGATCCCGAAAGCAGCCTCATTCCGTCCGCGAAGCACGGACACGACGTTTTCAGCGGCAGTCGCGCCCAGCAAACGCGGTTGCACATCCAAATCCTGGAGAACGAAATCAGGCAATTCACCGAAAGCTAAATAGCGATAAAGCTCCGACCGTGAAATTCCCAAAGCCTCCGCCATCCGCTTGCGGTTAGGAAACTCCTTCTCGGTCCGCCGAATCGATCGCGAAATCTCGTAGTCACACAAATCCTCGCGGGCGACGTTCTCCACGAGGGCGAGCATCGCCATCTCTTCGTCCGAGAGGTCGACCACCAGGACTTTGATCGACTCCTTTCCGATCATCTTGTGCGCGCGCCACCGCCGCTCGCCCGCGACAATTTGAAATCCCGCGCCGACGCGCCGTACAACAATAGGCTGAACAAGTCCGGCTTCACGAATCGACTCCGCCAGTTGAACAAGCTTGGCGTCGTTGAACACTTGGCGAGGCTGCCACGGATTCGGAATGATTTCCGATACTGCCGCCTCCGATGCGGGACCGGCGTGTTCGAGCTGAGCAATACGCTGCTGCGCAGCCGCCAACGCGGCCGCCATGCCGGGTGCGGTCCGCGGGCTGACGGCCTTCTCCTGCTGCGGATCGAGCTGAATGTCTTTCGCCGCTCGAACCTCGGCGGTCTTGCTCATCATGCGATCACGAAGGCTGCTCATTGTCCTGCCCTCCATTGGGCGACATACTGGTCATCGATCCATTTGCAGTAGTCCACCATCGGCTGCTTTACGCGCGCCAAGGTTTTCGCGACGGTCTCGGCGCGCGACAGGTCGAACACAGTCGAAAACGCCAACGCGCCGTTACTCATAACGGAACTGGCCGGGATCTCAGTGGTGTGCAGCCAGTCGCCATACGCTCGCTGAGACCAAGAGCGCACTACCGGCGCCGACGACGTACTTCCGTAGTCCACGCGAGAGAGGAGTACCGAGACGAAATCGTAGGTTTTGTCGACCTCATGCTCTACGAAACCATTCGCGACTTCCGCGAACAGCGACCAAAACGACACCGAGGAAATGAAGTCGAGACTCTCGGGTACGAGCGGCATCACCATCGAGTCGGCCGCCATCAGTCCGTTGAGCGTCATATAAGAGAGTGACGGAGCGGTATCGAGGATGATGTAGTCGTATTGAGCACGCAGCGGCTCGATACCTTTCCTTAGCACCGACCAGAACTCGAAGTTCGCATTCGTCTTCTGAGCGGTCGGCAGATGAAACTCGGCGTCGTGCAAATAGTTGTGCGCCGGAATCACATCGAGACCATCCCAATAGGTCGTCTGGACCTTCGACGAGAGGCCGCCTTCGATATCCGGATCATAGATATAGGGCAGGACTGTATCCTCCCAGGTCAGATCCTTTTCGGCGTACAAGCCGCACAGTTCCGAAAGCGATGCTTGTGGGTCAAGGTCGATCATGAGAACCTTGCGACCACGCAGACTCAGTCCCTGACCGATGCACATCGATGTCGTCGTCTTGCACGAGCCGCCTTTGAAGTTCGCGGTGATCAATACGCGACCCCGATGTTCTCGCGTACCGGTGACAAGCGGCGTCTGATAAATGTCCGAGACCTGTTGCACCCAGGTCCGGGCGTCCCGCAAGGAGAAGATGCGCGCGCGGCCCGTCCCGTGCGTTTCTCCCGGAGGCAATTCGCTTCCGTCCTTGGTCGCCAGATAGTTGATTTTCTGGCGGTCGATGCCGCACATGTCGGAGAGCTCGCCGATCGTGAAGACGGGAGCCGTCTTCCGCGGCCTGGGGGCAAGGATCTGATCTCGCAGTTCGTTCGTCATGACCGACAAACGCTCGGCGAACTCGCCAAGATTGGAGAGCTTCACCCTTCGATTGATCCCTGGCAGTTCACTCAAATTCATTCCGGCGCTTCCTTATAAATCCACGGTGAGGTGTTTTCTCCACGCTCCGTGGTGTTTCCACGGTTTTGGTATAACTGGATGTCGAACCGTAGAATACTCGTCGCAGTGATGAATGGCTATTGGAATCGAAGGAATTTTGCAGAAGCCATCGTCCACACCGAAAAACCCCTTATCTTTCCGAGACTTGACCATACCGCGTAGCTCGTTGTGGAAGCCCTAATTAGTCAGATCCTTCTGCAAGCGTCTTAATAGGAGATCAATGAGCAAGCGCGCGAGCACAAAACACCTCACCTCAGCAGGCGGCCCTACAGCTCGTTGAAGGACGCATCAATGCCCGATCACAATTCGCCTCACCATTCCGCCAGCACTTTAGGCGAGAAAATCAGTTGCCTGGTTCAAACCGCATGGTCCAGCGAAATCGATCTCCAGGATCGGTGAACTTGTGCTCGCTGGTTTGTTTTTTTAGAAAAACAGAACCCACCACCACTAACAGCACCGATGACCTCGTTAAAAATCAGATAGATACATTCAGATGGTGAGGTTTACTGTGCTCGAAGTGCTGTTGATTGAGTACCAAAGTGCTGTGTTTACCCCCGCTAAGTGAGGCGAATTGACAACGAAGGTGAGACGTATGGGCGGCGAGGGTGAGGCAAATTGTGAGAGAGATCGGGAAAGGTGAGGCGTTCTGTGTTTGCGTCGGAGAAAGGTGAGGTGTCTTGTGTTGACAGCTCACCTTGCAGACGTTAACGTACCGCTCGAAAGCAAAACTACAGCGCGTGATGCGGAGGCGGAATGACGGGAGCAGGGCAGGTGGCCACGTCCAGACAACTGGCGTTGGCGCTATTCGACGATGCGAATGCCGAAGGCCTTCCCGTCGATGCTGCTCGCTCGGACATCGGTTTCGCGCGCAAGAACGTCCTGATTCGGATCGTCGATCTTGGCGTGTCGGCTCGACGTCTTATCGACGCGGCTTATTTCATCGTCGCTCAGGAACACAAGGTCCACGATCTATACGACGTCGAACTGGACTATTTCAAATGGCTCATGCGCTATTCGAGTCGCAATAACGCGCATCTCGAACAGGTGATCACGGAAGCGCAGAGGGCACTCATTCAGGCGACTGCGGAACCCGATGCCGACGGGTCCAAGCCATTCGGATCGGTTCAACTGATCGGCCGTATTTCCTACGTGGGCGGACGGTTCCAGTTCCGAGTGCCGCCCGACCTCATCGGGATCATTCGTGGTCCGGGGAAATCTCACTGGCTTAGCCTGCGCATCACCTCTCTCTTCACGCTCAGCTATGCACGTGTCATGTACGACCACCTTCTTCCGTACGCGGGCGAGGGCGTAACCGACTGGTTCACACTCGATGAATTGCGCGCGTGGCAGGGAACGATGGGCGCGAAGGCACAGGAATTCAAGTACTTCAAGCGAGACTGGCTCGCGCCCGCCGTGGATCAAATCAATGAGGTGTCCGATCTTTCTCTCTCTTATGAGACGCGCAATGAACCGGGCTCCCGCAAGATCGGGCGCATGCGCTTTCGCGTCGAGCGAAAGGAGATGGCCGAGCGATTGCTTCATACGCACGAGCACGCACAAGCGCTGTATCAGACGTTGAAGCAGGAAATCGGTCTGTCGAGCGCGCAATTCGGCCAGATTGCTTCGGACCGGGATACCTACACCGATGCTCGTCTGGAACAGGCAATCGAGCGTACGCGTTTCAGCCTGAAGCTGGGCAAGGTGTCGAAGAGTCCGGCCGGCTTTTTCATGAAGGCGCTGAAAGAAGGCTGGATCGTGTCGGACGCTGAGCGTCAGATGGTACAGATCCAGCAGGGCCTGACGCTGACCGATCAGCGCGAGGCGGAGGCGAAGGAACAAGCCGAGGCGCGCCGGGCATTGCAGATCGCGGCGCAAGACGTGAATGCACAGAACCGGATCGTCGACGAAGTTCGTCGAGGCTGGGACGTGTACGAAGCCGCAACGCCACGACAACGCGAGGATTGGCGTCGTACCTACAAAACGAGCCCTGGCGGAAAACTGACGCTGCGCAGGCTGGGCATCGATCCATCGAGTGATCTTGTCGAAGCCATCATCCAGAAATATCCCGATCTGCGAGACGGGTTCTCAGGATATGTGTTCAACAAAATGCGCTCCGTCAAAAGCAGGGGCTGACAAATTAAAACGATGCGAAGCTAGCTTCACCGCATAGTCCGCAACTAACGGTCTCGCTGAGCTTGCGCCATGATTCGCTTCGCCAACGAAGAGCGGCAATCGACGATCCGCGCCCGAGGCAACGCACGAGACAAGCCCGGCGCGCATCACCGAGCGAATCTCGCACGCATGAACCTCGACGCGTGCCGTTAGCCGTCCGCGTCGAGAACCTGCAACCTCAAAGCCAGACGCCGCCCTGACGCTCGCTCGGTTCCTGTGTCAGGGCATCGAAGTCGTGAATCCAGTCCAGGTGGCGCATCAGGCTGTCACGCCCCTGAAGACGAGCGTTACGCGCCTGCGCCTCAGGCCCGTCTGGCAGATGCAGCACGTCCGCGGTCGTTATCGACGCGTATTGCACCTTGCGCGTACGGCCCCGGCGCAGCCTCTCATATGCCTCCTGCGCCTCGCGCCAGCGTCCCGCGCCGGCCTTCGCCAATTGCGCGGCCAGCACGACGGCATCTTCGATCGACTGATTGGCGCCTTGCCCGTGATGCGGCACGAGCGCATGCGCGGCATCGCCGATGAGCGTCACGCGGCCCTTGCTCCAGCGTCCGAGCGGAGGCCGATGGAACAGCCCCCAGCGCTGACTGGTCGGCACCGCCGTGATCATCTGCACCACAGCCGGATGCCGGTTCCCGAACAGCCGCAATTGCTCGCCTTCACTCGCCGGCGTAACCCAGTCGCGCGACGGCCACGGCGACGGATGACGCTCGACGAGCAGAAAGTTTTGATCGCCCTCATCGCCGATCGGATAGTGCAGCAGATGGCCCTGCGGACCGATCCAGAACTGGATGGCTTCGGGATCGGGCAGCAGATCCATGCGCCCGGCGGGCACCACGCCGCGAAAGCCCGAGCAGCCTGAATACAACGCGTCGTCGTAGCCGAGCATCCAGCGCCGCGTAATCGAGCGCGCGCCGTCCGCGCCGATCACCAGATCGGCGTCGATCTGTTTGCCGTTGGCAAAACTCAGACTCACGCGATCCGGATGCTGCACGAGATCGATCAGCCGATGGCCGAGATTGATACGTTCGAGCCCCACCGCTTCCGACAGCACCGCCTGCAGGTCAGCACGATGCACGCCCCAATACGAGCCGCCGAACTGCTGCCGATAGCTCGGCTCGCCGCGATGCTCTCCGATGAGCTCGCCGCTGCGCCCATCGCGATAGATCAGCGCGGGAATTTCGGCGCACACGGCGTCGAAGGCCGCGCGCAGCCCCATGCGCTCGTAGAAGCGCGTCGCGTTCGCCGACAACGCGACGGCCGCGCCGACTTCGCGAAGCTCGTCGGTCTGTTCGTAAAGCTGTGCATCGACGCCGTGTTCGCGCAACGCGAGCGCGAGCGTGAGGCCGCCGATTCCCGCGCCGACGATGGCGATTTTCAGATCCAGTTGTCCCATGATGTGTCTCCGTATCTCTGAGTGAGCGCCGCATTCGTGCGCCGTGTCCGTATTCTCGGGAGCGGAGTTTCATTCCACAATAAAATGGGATGAATCTGCTTCATCACCAGAATCAATGAACGCGAGATAGCCGAATCATGGAACTGCGCGACGTCGATCTCAATCTGCTGCTGCTCTTTCAACGTCTGATGCAGGAACGACGCGTCTCTACCGTCGCGGAACAGATGGACATGAGCCAGCCCGGCGTCAGCAATGCGCTCGCCAAGCTGCGTCGCCGGCTCGGTGATCCGTTGTTCGTGCGCGGGCCGGGTGGCGTGGTGCCGACGCCGTTCGCGTTGCGTCTGGCCGAACCGGTCTCGCAGGCGCTCGCGACGCTGCACGCCGCGCTCAATCCCGCGACCGGTTTCGATCCGCTGCGCGCCACGGACACGATGACGATCGGCATGACCGACATCGGCGAGGTCGTCTTTCTGCCGGCGCTGGTCGAACGGCTGTCGCGTGAAGCACCGGGCATCGCGCTGAATACCGTTCGCGAAACCGGCGTCAATCTGAGCGACGAAATGGCCGATGGCCGCGTGGACCTCGCCATCGGGCTGCTGCCGCAACTCAAGGGCGGCTTTTATCAGCGCCGTTTGTTCGATCAGCGTTATGTGTGTCTCTTCAGACGCGGCCATGCGCTGGAGGATGCGCCGCTCACGCTCGCGGCCTGGCGGGAAGCCGAGCATCTGGTCGTGGTGTCGGCTGGCACCGGGCACGGTCAGGTCGAAGACTGGCTGAAGCGTCGCGGCGTGCAGCGCCGGGTGCGGTTGACGGTGCCGCATTTCATGAGCGTCGGCTATATCCTGCAACGCACCGATCTGATCGCCACGGTGCCCGAGCGACTGGCCCAGCAACTGGCTCAGCCGTTCTCGCTCAGCCTGCGCGCGTTGCCTTCGACGCTGCCCGCCGCGCCGATCCATCTGCTCTGGCACGCGCGCGTGCAGCAGGACGAAGGCAATCGCTGGCTGCGCGGCGTGGTGATCGATCTGTTCGCGGACTCAGCGAAAAACGCAGGCCAAACCGATTTGCGCTAGCCTGTCCGATTCATCTTCAACTTCACCATGCTCATGTCTCGCCCTCTCCAGATCGACTTTGTCTCCGATATCGCCTGCCCGTGGTGCGCCGTCGGCCTGTCTTCCCTGCAACGCGCGCTGGAGCGCCTCGGCGACACCGTCGAGGCCCGCATCACGTTGCATCCGTTCGAACTGAATCCGGACATGGGCCCGCAAGGCGAGCGCATCGTCGATTATCTCGGCCGCAAGTATGGCCGCACGCCGGAGCAGATCCGCGAGACGCAGGCGATGATCCGCGAGCGCGGCGCACAGGAAGGCTTCGATTTCGGCGAACGCAAGTGGGTGTACAATACGTTCGATGCGCATCGGCTGCTGCACTGGGCGGGCATCGAAGGCAAGCAACTGCCGCTCAAGCTCGCGCTCTTGCGCGCGTATCACGGCGACGGCAAGGATACGAGCGATCCGGACGTGCTCATCGAAGCGGCCAGAAGCGTCGGTCTCGATGGCGAAGCGGCGCGCGCGGTGCTGGAAAACGGCACCTATGCCGATGAAGTGCGGGCCGAGGAGCGGGAGGTGCAGCAACTCGGCATCCAGTCCGTGCCCGCGATCATCTTCGACCAGAAGTATCTCGTGAGCGGCGGCCAGTCTTCCGAAGCGTTCGAGCAGGCGATCCGCAAGATCATCGACGAGAAGGGTTGAAGGGCAGGGTCGCGACGGCTTTCAGTGCAGCGTGAGACCGCCCGTCGGACTGAGCGTCGCGCCGGTGAGATAAGCGGACTCGTCGGAGGCGAGAAACGCCACCACGCGTCCGATATCCGCCGGCGCCGCGACGCCGAGCGGGCAACCCGCGACGATCTTCTCGTACTGTCGGCGATGCTGCTCCGACACCTTGCCGTCCACACCGAACACCGCTTCCCACGACGGACTGTCGCGCACGACCGTGACGCACACGCAATTCACGCGGATGCGGTCGCGCGCCAGTTCTTTCGCTATCACCTTGCTTGCGCGGATCAGCCCGCCGGCAAACGTCGCGACGGCGGTTTGCCCCGGCGTCGGCACACGGCCGCCCTCCGATGTCAGGAAGATCACGCTGCCGCCGCCTCGCGCGCGCATGTAGGGCAGCGCCGCCTGCACGGGGAAGAGCTTCGCGCAGGTGTTCTCCGCGACGACGGCCGCCACGCGCGCCAGATCGATGTCGACGAACGGGCCGCGCACTTGCGCCGAGCGGGCTTCGTCGTCGTTGCCGCCCGCGTTCGCGACGACGATGTCGATGCCGCCGAACCTGCGCGCGGTCTCTTCGGCGAGCGCGGACATATCGGCGCTGGATCGCACGTCGCCCGCGATGAAGCCTGCCGTTGCGCCGGCCTGCCGCATTTCCGCGAGCGCGGCTTCGGCTTTCGCCGCGCTGCGCCCGCTGATCACGACGACGGCGCCGCGCGTGGCGAGCTGCAACGCGATGCCCTTGCCGATGCCGCCCGTGCCGCCCGTGACGATGGCCACCTTTCCTTCCAGATCGCTCATTGCATTGCGTCCTCGATGATTTGACGAGTCCTCTCCTGCCGATCACCACGTTAGGCGCGCAACGGTCATCGCGGCAACTGCAATGTTTCGAACCGGCGCTTCGCGTAATCCGAACGACCTGCCGCGCCGCGATTCGACGACACCGAATACCCGATTCGAAAACCGTCACTAGGTCTGAAAATTTCGCGTGCCTATATTGGGACGGCTCACTCGATGAGCCCATCAGCGGACATTCGAATAATCCGACACAGGAGACGATGTGAATCTATCTTCAAGACCGCCGCGAAGCAGTCTGTTCGTGGTCATGCTGTGCTTTCTGACGATTGCAGTCGATGGCTACGATCTCATCGTCTACGGTGCGACCATCCCGCGCCTGCTCGAAGAACCCGGCTGGAACCTGAGTCCCGCGAGCGCGGGGATGATCGGCAGCTGGACGCTCGCCGGCCTGATGGTCGGCCTGCTCGGCGCGGGTCCGCTGTCCGATCGCATCGGGCGGCGCAAGCTCATGATGGCGGGCGTGCTGTGGTTCTCGCTCGGCTCGCTGCTCTGCGCGATCGCGCATTCGCCGCAAGCGCTCGGCATCGCGCGTTTCGTCACCGGAATCGGGCTCGGCGGCGTGGTGCCGTCGGCGGTGGCGCTCACGATCGAATACGCGCCTCGCAGCCGCCGGCAACTCTACAGCGCGATCGCGTTGACGGGCTATCCGGTCGGCGGCGTGATCTGCGCGCTGCTCGCCATCGCGATGCTGCAAGAGCAGGGCTGGCGCGTGCTCTACGGACTCGGCGCGCTCTACGTGTTCATTCTGCCGGTCATGTTCTTCTACCTGCCCGAGTCGGCGAGCCATCTTCTGGACCGTGGCCGCACCGACGAAGCGCGCGCACTCGCTGCGCGCTACGCGATCGACCTCGACGAAATCGCACGCGACGAAGAGGAACATCGCCGGTCGCGCGTCGCGGCGTCGGGCGCGCGGGGGTATCGGCTGCTGACATCGCCCGAATTCCGCGCCGCGTTGCTGCTGTTCGCGCTGATGTGCTTCTGCGCGCAACTCGTCGTCTATGGCCTCAACGCATGGCTACCCCAGTTGATGCGCAAGTCGGGCTATCCGCTGGGCTCATCGCTGCAGTTCCTTCTCGTGATGCAATTCGGCGCCGTGGTGGGTAACCTGATCGGTTCGTGGCTCGCCGATCGCTTCGGTTCGAAGCGCGTGCTCGTGCCGTATTTCCTCATCTGCTCGATCTCGCTGCTCGTGCTCAGCCAGAAGCCGGATCACACCTGGCTCATGCTGGCGGTGTTCGGCGCGGGCCTCGGGTCGATCGGCTCATCGACGCTCGTCTACGGCTTTATCGGCGCCTATTTTCCGGCCTCGTGCCGCGGTTCCGCGATCGGCGCCGCGCAGGGTCTCGGGCGCATCGGCTCGATTCTCGGACCGATGATCGGCGGGTGGGTGCTCGGCTCGAACCTCGGCCATCACTGGAACTTCTATGCGTTCGCGATTCCCGCCGTGATGGCCGCCGGCGTCGTCACGCTGATACCGAAGGCCACGCAATACGACGTACCCTATGCGCAAGCGAAGAGCACCTGAGCGGAGACGACCGACATGGAAAACGCACGAGGGCCGCTCGCGGGCATTCGCATCGTCGAGCTGGGCGGGGTGGGTCCGGCGCCGTTCTGCTGCATGCTGCTGGCGGATCTGGGCGCGGATATCGTCCGCATCGACAGGCCGCCGGGCTATGACGGCGGCGCGCCGGTGGAACATCGCTTCAATCTGCTGCATCGCGGGCGTCGCAGTGCGGCGCTCGATCTGAAGAAGCGGGAAGCCACGGATGCTGTCCTGAAGCTGGTCCGCTCAGCCGATGCGCTCATCGAAGGCTTCCGCCCCGGCGTCGCCGAAAAGCTCGGACTGGGACCGGACGTGTGCCTCGCTGTGAATCCCGCGCTCGTCTATGGACGGATGACCGGCTGGGGGCAGGACGGGCCGCTCGCGCAGGCGCCGGGACACGACATCAACTACATCTCGCTCACCGGCGTGCTGCATTCGGTGGGGCGCGCGCAAGGCGGTCCCGCGATTCCGCTGAACCTCGCGGGCGATTTCGGCGGCGGTTCGCTGTATCTCGCGCTGGGCGTGGTATCGGCGCTGCTCGAACGACAGCGCTCGGGCAAGGGTCAGGTGATCGACGCGGCGATGGTCGACGGCTCCGCATCGCTGATGACGCTCTTCTACGGCCTGCGCGCGGGCGACTACTGGCGCGATGAGCGGGGCGTCAATCGGCTCGACTCGGGCGCGCCCTGGTACAACGTGTACGAGACCAAGGACGGGCGCTGGCTAAGCCTCGGATCGAACGAGGCGCGTTTCTGGCGCAACACGCTGGCGCTGCTGGACTTGCGCGAAGACGAGATGCCCGCTCAGCACGACCGCGCGCAATGGCCCGCCGTGCACGCGATATTCGCCGCGCGTTTTCGCACCCGCACGCGCGATGAATGGTGCGCGCTCGCGCAAGGGCGCGAGGTGTGCATCGCGCCCTTGCTGTCGATGGCCGAGGCGCCGGATCATCCGCATTTGCGCGCGCGCGAGACGTTCGTGGAGAACGATGGCGTCATGCAACCCGCGCCCGCGCCGCGCTTTTCCCGCACGCCGGGCGCGATCCAGCGGCCGCCGCCTGCGCCCGGCGAGAACACCGATGCCGTGCTTGCCGACTGGGGTTTCACGCCTGAGGAGCTGAGCGCATTGCGCGAGGCCGGCGCGGTCGTCTGAATCCGTTTCGTTGCAGCCCGCAAACAGCGCCGGAGGGCGCTGTTTGCGTTTCCGCGCACGCGAAACACGCTTCGACATCATCGAAACCGGGCTTCGAAAAACGCCAGTTGGATCGCGGTCTGCATCGCTCTAACCTGCAAATACCGATACATCGGTCATTCAACGAGGAGCAAGAAGACATGCCCGCAAACTTTCTGGACGAGTCGCAAACGATGTGGCTCGACACCGTCAACAAGTTCATGGACAACGAGATCACCGTCGAATACGTGCGCAAGTGCGACATGGAACGACAGTATCCGTACGAAGCCTACGAGAAGATCGCGCAGCAGGGATGGCTCGGCATCCTGATTCCGGAAGAAGCGGGCGGCTCGGGCGGCGACATTTTCGATTACTCGCTGATGGCCGAAGGCCTCGGCAAGTTCGGCTTCGACTTCGCGTGCTCGGTGCTCGTGCCGACCTTCACAGCGATGAACATCATCAAGTTCGGCACGCCGGAACAGAAAGCGCGTTACGTGAAGCCCTTCATCGAAGGCAAGATCCGCTTCTCGGTGTCGATCTCCGAGCCGGACGCGGGTTCCGATGCCGCCAACACGAAGACGCGCGCGCGTCGCGACAGCAACGGCGACTGGATCGTGAGCGGCCAGAAGCTCTGGTGCAGCGGCGCGGCGGCGAAGGACACGACCATCGCGATGCTGGTGCGCACGGGCAACGACGACAAGCACGGCGGCCTGTCCGTGCTGCTGATTCCGAACGACACCAAGGGCGTCGTCATCAACAAGCTGCCGACGCTTTCGCGTCACGCGACGGGCACCACCGAAATCTTTCTCGACGAAGCGCGCGTGCCCGGCGATGCGCTGCTCGGCGATGTCGGCCAGGGCTGGAAAATCATCACCGAGCATCTGGAGCTGGAACGCTGCGCGGTCGCGGCGGCGTACACCGGCAACGCGCAACAGGCCGTGACCGCCGCCACGCGCTACGCGCACGAGCGCATCCAGTTCAGCAAGCAACTGTACGAATTTCAGGTGATCCGCCACATGCTGGCCGACTGTCAGACCAAGGTCGATGCCGCGCGCCTGCTTTGCTATCGCGCCGCGCAAATGGCCGCCGCGCATGTGCCGTGCAGCCGCGAAGTGTCGATGGCCAAGCTCTACGGCTCCGAGACGCTGAAAGAGTGCGCACTCACCGGCATGCAGGTTCTGGGCGGCTACGCGAACCTGCCCGAAGCCGACATGGAGCGCTATCTGCGCGAGAGCATTCAGTCGACCATCGGCGGCGGCACGTCGCAGATTCAACGCACGATCATCGCGAAATCGATGCGTCAGTGAACCCCTCAAAAATCACACAGGAGATATCGATGAGCGTCGTCAATAGCAGCGTGAACGTACCGTGGGACGAACTGGAGATCGGCCAGAAATTCCGCTCGGCGGGCCGCACCGTGACGGAAAGCGATGTGGTCATGTTCTGCATGTTCACCGGCAACTGGATCGAGATTCACTCGAACACCGAATACGCATCGAAGACGCGCTGGGGCGAGCGCCTCGTGCAGGGCATGTTGACCTTCTCGCTGCTCTCGGGCCTGCTGCAGTTCGGCCCGGCGATTCAGGCGAACTACGGCGTCGACAAGATGCGCTTTCTCAATCCGGTGAAGATCGGCGACACCGTTTATGTGAGCGCGGAAGTCATCGGCAAGAAGGAGAAGGACGACAAGTACGGCGTCGGCTCGTTTCTGATCAAGGCGTTCAACCAGCGCGGCGAAGTCGTGCAGCGCAGCGAATGGAGCCTTCTGATGATGAGAACGCGCGCCGATCTCGACGCGCTCGTCGCCGGATCGCAGCCCGAGCTTCAGGACTGAGGAGAGCGAGCATGACGCCTCAACCCGTCGCGGCGATCGTCGGAATGGGCGATGCGTATGCATCGCTCGCGAATCGCAAGGACCCGTTGCAGCTCGCGGCCGAAGCCACGCACAACGCACTCGCCGACGCGGGCATCGGTCGCGATCAAGTCGATGCCGTGTTCACCGGCCGCTCGCCGTGGGCCGACAAGCGCTCGCAGTGGAGCAACATCTTCATCTCGCACATGCAGATGCCGGTGACCATCACGAGCGAAGTGACGATGCACGGCGCAGGTCTGACATCGACCATCGCCATCGCTTCGCAGATGATCGCGGCCGGCCGCGCGGAGTACGTGCTGTGCCTGCAAAGCGATGCGACCGAGCTCTTCGTCGATGCCGTCGCGATGGGCGCCGAAGCCGACGCCGATCCGCAGTTCGAGATTCCGTACGGCCCGACCATTCCCGCGCTGTATGCGCAGGCCGCGTGCCGCTACTTTCACGAGTTCGGCATCACGGAAGACGATCTCGCCGATGTCGTGATCGCGAATCAGCGCTGGGGGCGGCATCATCCGCACGCGGCGAAGGCGAAGTTCGGCGAGATCGATCGCGCGAAGGTTTTGAGTTCGCCGTATGTCGCCTCGCCGTTGCGCCGCTGGATGTGCTCGACCTGGGGCGGCGGCACGGGCGGCGCGCTCGTCGTGACATCGCCGGACAACGTGAAGGACGCACGCGATCCTGTCTACGTGCTCGGCTACGGATCGGCGAGCACGCACGAGTATCTGACCGATCGCATGAACATGCGCCGCTGCAAGTTCGAAGGCCTCGGCGCGTTCCCGAATCTCACGCACACCGCGACGGCCGAAGCGGCGCGTCAGGCCTATGCGATGTCCGGCCTCACGCCATCGGACATCGACATGACGCAGATCTCCGTCAACTTCGCGCACATGGGTCCGATCGTGATGGAAGACCTCGGCTTCGCGAAGAAGGGCCGCGGCATCGATCTGTATCGCGAGGGCCGCACCGGCATCGACGGCGATCTGCCGACCGATACCAACGGCGGCTGGCTCTCGTTCGGGCAGCCGGGCATTTCCTGCAACATGGACAGCATCGTCGAGGCGATCCGCCAGTTGCGCGGCACGCCGCTCGGCCTTGCCGCGAAAACCCGTCCGAAGACCGTGCTGGTGCAGGGCGCGGGCGGCATGCTGGCGGCGGGCGCCGTGCTGATGCTGTCGTCCACGACCTGAGAGAACGCACATGACAGAAGCCATTTCAGCGCAAGGCTGGCCGCAACCCTACCGCCTTCCGGATGCCGAACCGTACTGGGCCGCGCTTTCCGGGAACGAACTCACGTTCCAGCGCTGCGCCGATTGCACGCAGGCCGTGTGGCCCGCGCATTCGTACTGCCCGCATTGCGGTTCGCAATCGCTCGGCTGGGAACGCTCGCAAGGGCGCGGCGAAGTCTGGTCGCACAGCACGATCATGCGCGGCCCGACACCCGTGTGGGCATCGATCACGCCGTACACAGTCGGCTTCATCAAAATGGACGAAGGCTACTATCTGTTCTCGCAGATCGATGCCGAACCGGACGCCGTGCGCATCGGCGAGCGTGTGACGATGCGCATCGTCGAACGCGGCGCGCAGAAGATGCCGGTCTTCGTCCTGTCCGACCGATAACGAACAAGCTGGAGGAGACGTCATGGCAGGACCACTCGACGGCGTGCGCATTCTCGATCTCACGTCGAATTTCATGGGGCCGTACGCATCGCTTCTGCTCGCCGACATGGGCGCGGACGTGTGCAAGATCGAATCGCGCGAAGGCGACACGACGCGCGGCGTCGGACCATGCAGGCATCGCGGCATGAGCGCGATCTTTCTGCATCTGAACCGCAACAAGCGCAGCATCGTGCTTGACCTGAAACACGAGCGCGGCGCGGCGGCGCTGCAACGCATGATCCGGCAGGCCGATGTGGTGATCTACAGCCTGCGGCCCGCATCGATGGCGCGGCTTAACATCGCGTACGAAGATGTGCGCGAGGTGAATCCGCGCATCGTGTATTGCGGCGCGTTCGGCTTCGGGCAGAACGGCCCGTATGCGGATCGCCCGGCCTACGACGATCTGATCCAGGCCGGCGTCGGCATGCCGGTGCTGCAGGCGCGCAAGAGCGGCGAGCCCGAATACGTGGCGACGGCGATCGCGGATCGAGTCGTCGGCATGGCCTTGTGCTCGGCGGTATCGATGGCGCTGTATCGGCGCGAGAAAAGCGGCGTCGGTCAGGAAGTCGAGGTGCCGATGTTCGAAACCTTCGCGCACTTTGTGATGGGCGATCATCTCTACGGCCATACCTTCGTGCCGCCGATCGGCGACTGGGGCTACGCGCGCATGATGAACGGCGACCGCCGTCCGTATCGCACGCTGGATGGCTACATCGGCGTGAACGTCTATGCCGATCATCACTGGCGGCGCTTCTTCGTGCTGACCGGGCATCCGGAGATGGCCGACGATCCGCGCTACGCCGACATCCACGGACGCACGCAGCATATCGCCGATCTGTACGCGTTTCTCGCGCGCACGTTCGAAACGAAGACGACCGCGCAGTGGATGAAGCTGCTGGTGGAAGCGGACATTCCCGTCATCGAGATGAACACGCCCGCGACGCTGCTCGACGATCCGCACATGAAGCAGATCGGCTTCTTTGAAGAGCAGGAGCATCCGTCGGAAGGCAGGCTGCGCGGCATCGGCATTCCCCAGCGATGGAGCGAGAGCGCGCCCGCGTTGCGTCATCCCGCGCCGCGCCTCGGGGAACACACCGAGCAGTTGCTGGACGAATACGGTTTTTCGCGCGACGAGATCGAAGCAATCCTGCTGTCCGGCGGCGCGTGGGCCGCGCAACGGGCACAACCGGAGAACGAACATGCTACGTGATCTGCCTTTGTCGGGCGTGGTGGTGGTGGAGTTGAGCGACAGCGCCTCCGCGCCGTTCAGCGGCCGCATTCTCGCCGCGCTCGGCGCCGAAGTGTGGAAGGTCGAGCGGCCGAGCGGCGATTCCTCGCGCGGCTGGGGGCCGAGCACATGGAAGGGCAGCGGCGCCGCGTTTCATGCGATCAACCGGGGCAAGCGCTGCATCAGCATCGATATCAAGGATCAGGCGCAGCTCGGGATGCTGCATCAGCTCATCGCCGAGCACGCCGATGTGTTCATCCATAACCTGCGGCCAGGCACGAGCGCGGGCTACGGCCTCGACGCCGACAGCCTGCGCGTGACCAAGCCCGAACTGGTCCATTGCGAGATCGGCGCGTTCGGACACACCGGTCCGCTCAACGATCTGCCCGGCTACGATCCGCTGATGCAGGCGTTTTCCGGCATCATGAGCATCACGGGCGAGGAAGGGCAGTCGCCGGTGCGCGCGGGCGTGTCCATCGTCGATTTCGGCACCGGCATGTGGGCCGTGATCGGCATTCTCGCGGCGCTCTACCGGCGACAGGCGAAGCATTGCGGCGCGAGCGTCAGCAGCTCGCTGCTGGAGACGGCGATCGCGTGGATGTCGGTCGGCATCGCCAATTACAGCGCCGACGGCGAACTCGGCGCACGGCACGGCTCGGGCGTCGCGTTCATCGTGCCGCATCGGGCTTATCCGACGGCGGACGGCTATCTGATCATCAGCGCCGCCAACGATGCGCTGTTCGCGAAGCTGTGCGCCGCGCTCGATCATCCCGAATGGACGCGCGACGAGCGCTTCGCGACCAACGCGGCGCGGCTGAAGTATCGCGCGGAGATCGACGGCCTGATCGGCGCGCGGCTCGCGCGGGAAACGCGCGCGTTCTGGCAGGCGCGCCTGCAGGCGGCGGGCCTGCCGGTCGCGCCGGTTCAGACCACCGACGAACTCGTGCATCACGCGCAGACGAAGGCGCTCGGCATCATCGAAACGCCGCCGGACGACGAGATAGGTCTGGTCGGGCTGCCGCTGTCGTTCGAAGGCAAGCGGCCGCCGCCCTTGCACGCGGCGCGGGATATCGGCGCGGACAACGACCGGCTGGAGGCCTTGCTGAACGTTCACCAGTAGAAAGCGCCTTTAAAGAGCGCACAATGAGCGCATCGGCGATGCGCGAGAGGAGACATGGGAACCTTCAACCGGCTTCACCTGATCCGTCAGGTCGATCTGTTCACGCTCAAGCTCTTTCTTTCCGCGGTCGAGGAACAACAGATCGGCCTCGCCGCGATCCGCGAAAACATCGCCGCATCGACGGCGACCAAGCGCATTCAGGACCTCGAGGACATCGCCGGCGTCAAGCTGCTCGAACGCAGCCCGAAAGGCGTCGTCGCGAGTCCGGCGGGCAGCGTGCTCGCGCGCTATATCCGCACGATTTTCGGCAGTCTCGAAGACATGCGCGCCGAGATCGCCGCGTTCACGGAAGGCATGCAGGGCGAGTTGACGGTCGCGTCGGCGCGTTCTGTGTACGTGCCGTTTCTGTCGCGCGAGCTGGGCGAGTTCAGCCGCGAATATCCGCTCGTGCATCTCGTGCTGCGCGAACTCGAAAATGCCGAGATCATTCACGCCGTATCGCGTGGCGAGGCGGATATCGGCCTTTTCGCGGCGGCGCACGAGCTGGATCTCGGCGGCGTCGATGTCACGCCGTATCGGCATGACCGGATGGTCGTGGTCGTGCCGCAAGGGCATCCGCTGAGCGCGCATTCGAGCGTCACGTTCAAGGAATTGCTGCCGGAACAACTCGTCACCGTCGATGCGATGCTCGGCGCGTTTCGCGCGGCCGCGCGCCGTCTCGGCACGGAATTCGAGCCGCGTCATTGCGTGCGCAGCGCGGGCGTCGCGATCAGTCTGGTGCAGGCGGGTCTCGGCGTGACCGTGCAACCCGAATGCTTTCTCGGCCACGAACTGCTGAACCGCGTTTCGGTGATCGAACTGGCTGAGCCGTGGGCCGTGCGCCGGATTCATATCGCGACGCCGCGCGGCCGCAGCCCGAGTCCGACCACGCGCGCGCTGATGCAGCAATTGCTCGATCAGCCGCGCGACGAATCAACGCGCCACGACGACGCGCAATGACGCGTCGCGCGCTTCCCGCTCCAGTGCTTCACGATGATCGGGATGCGCGACATCGATCATGCGCGAAAGACGCTGCGCGAGCGACAGTCCGCGCAAGTCGGCCACGCCGTATTCGGTGACGATCACGCACGCGTCGCTGCGCGGGATCGTCGTGGGCCCGGCGAGTCGCGCGACGATGCGGCTGTGTTTGCCCGCCGTCGACGGCATCGCGATGATCGGCACGCCGCCACGGCTCGCCTGCGCGGCGCGCAGAAAATCGCCTGCGCCGCCGACCGCGCCGACATACGTGCCCGCCGCGACTTCCGCGTTCACCTGCCCGGTCAGATCGACTTCGACGGCGGAATTGATCGCGACGAAACGATCGAATCTCCGCAGCACGTTTGCGTCGTGCGTGTACTCGGTGCCGCGCAGTTCCAACGCGGGATTGCGATGCGCGAACTGGCGCACGCGCGCCGAGCCGATGATGACGCCGCCCACGCAGACGCCCGCATCGATCGCCTTCCTGGCGTTCGTGACGACGCCCGCTTCGCATAACGTCGCGATGCCGTCGCCGATGCTGCCCGTGTGCACGCCGAGATCGCGGCGGTCCATCAGTTGCGAGAGCACCGCGTCGGGAATGGCGCCGATGCCGGTCTGCAAGGTCGCGCCGTCTTCGATGAGACTCGCCACGTTTTTCCCGATGGCCGTTTCGACCGGACCCGGCGCGCTCGCGGGCGGGTTGGCGAACGCGGCATCCGATTCGACGAGCAGATCGAAGTCCGATTCGCGCAGATAGGGCCCGCCATGCGTCCAGGGCACGTCGCGATTCACTTCGCCGATGATCGTGCGCGCGCCCTTCAACGCTTCGACCAGATACTCGCGCGCGAGGCCGAGCGAATGGCGCCCGAGCGCATCTGGCGGCGATACCTGAAGCATGACGACATCGACACGCAAGGCACCGCTGCGCACAAGTTGCGGAAGCTGCGAATAGTGCGCGGGAAGAATGTCGAGCACGCCCGCGCGCGCGAGCGTCCGGTTGGAACCGCTGCCGCAATACGCTAGAAAGTCGAAGGCGTCGGCGTGTTCGGGCGCGAGCACGTCAGAGAGGCCGATGCCGAGAAAGAGCCGCACACGCCCGATGCGATGCCGCTCTTCGACGAGCGCGCGCATCAGCGTGACGGGTTCGGCGTGGGACTGGCCCCACATGACGGTATCGCCGGGGCGGATCAGCGCGGAGAGATTCATGTGGGCGTGTGATGGTAGGGCCATAGACGTTTCACGAGATCGCGCGTCGCGCCGTAGGCATGGCAACTGTCGATCTTGACGGGTTGGCCGTTGCTGTCGCGGTCGTTCAATGCCGATGGCCGCAGTCCCACCATCGTCTGAAATGCGGTGCTCGCGAGCGGCCCGAGCAGTTCCTTCAGATGCGTGCACGTGTCGCACGATGGCAGACGCTTGCGCACCTCGCCGTTCCAGCCCGCGCCGATGCGCAGGCCGATCAGCGCACGCAGCGAATCGCCGCCGCCGGGGCACGTATCGTAGGGATGCGCGCGCATGAACGTGCGCACGTCGCGCACGATCATGTCCGCGTCGAAGATGAGCGTCACGCCCATGTCGTGAATCGGCGTATGGCTGCGTGCCGTGCGCGCGCCGCCGGGCGGCCTGAAATCGTGCGACTTGGAATCGATGAGAATCGCGCTCGCTTCGAAGAGCCCATCGCTGCGCCGGTATCCGCGCATGTCGATCTGGCGATGATGAATCTCTTCGCGCGTGACGTCGTCGTGTGGAATCGTCATGTGTCGCCTCGTATGCTGTTCTCACGATAAGCGGCTTCTTCTTGCGATGTCCACGCCAGGAGCGCGCGTGTTCCGTAGTTTGAAAGCGTCTCGCGGATACTGGACGAGGGCATTACCCGATGGTGGCCTGACCGAACAAGCGATAGGGTAACAAACGTTAGGTAAATTGTCGTGACGCGACGGGACTGTCCATACATCGAAAAGCGTTCGCTGCCGAACGAGCGTTCGGCGCACGCTGCTTGAACGGCATTTCGCAGGGAAAATGAACCTTCCAAAGTACGGAACACATTCGCCAACTGGTTGACGTTCTCGACGCGAAAACCTGTAATCGAAAGCATGACGAAGGAGTGAATCATGTCGACGCAGCCGAGCCGCAATGCCGGAACACATCAGACGCGTTGGGATTCGGCGCTGTCGGACAGCGCGCATGCGTCGCGCGAGCAGACGGGTGCGGCGATGGTCGTGCCGCTCGCCCGCAGCCTCGCGATACTCGCCGCGTTCACGCCGCAGGAGCCGTGGCTCGGCAATCAGGAAATCGTCTTCGAAACAGGCATTCCCGCGCCGACCGTGTCGCGCATGGTGCGTTCGCTTGTGGCGCTCGGGTATCTGCATTATTCGCCGGCGCAGCGCAAATACCGGCTCGCGGCATCCGTTCTATCGCTCGGCTATGCGGCCATCGCGCATTCGAGCGTGCAGCGCCTCGCGCGCCTCGAAATGCAGTCTTTCGCCGATGCGAGCGGAACCTACGTCGTGCTCGCCGCGCGTGACCGTCTCGATGTGATCGTCCTCGAAACATGCGCGAGCAAGCCTGCGACGATCGATCTCGAACTCCATGCGGGCGCGCGGCTGCGCATCGCGTCATCGCCGATGGGCTGGGCGCTGCTCGCCGCGCTGCCCGAACTCGAACGCTTCTATCTGCTCGGCAATGTCGAGCGCAGGGCGGGGCGCGACTGGCCGCATTTGCGGCGGCGCATCAGCGAAGGCATTTCGCAGACGCATAACGCGGGCTATTGCACGTCGCTCGGCGAATGGGAGCCGGACCTCGCGATCGTCGCGGCGCCGCTCGTGATCCGCGATCAGACGCCGCTCGTGCTGGCGTGCATCGGGCCGAGCGCGAAGCTCGGGCGCGCACGCGTCGAACGTGAACTCGGGCCGCGTCTCGTGGCCGCGGCGCAGCATCTGCAGGAGCAGGTGCTTTTCGACGATTGAGGCGACGATGACCACCCCATCCGATACCACCCCCGTCACGCTGACCGTCGAACGCGGGCTCGAAGTGTTGCGCGCATTTCGCGCCGATCGTGCGCCTCTGTCGAATGCGGAACTCGTGCGCCGCACCGGTTTTCCGAAAGCGACGGTCTCGCGTATCACCGCGACGCTGATCCGCATCGGCTTTCTGCGGCGCGTGAGCGGGGGACGGCAGTTCGAGCTGAGCGCAGGCGCGTTGAGCATCGGGCATGCCTATCTCGAAGCGAGCCCCGTCACGCGTCTCGTCAATCCGTTTCTTCAGACGCTCGCCGACAAGCTCGAATTGTGCGTCGCGCTCGCGGTGCCCGATCATCTCGACATGCTGTACATCGCGTGCAGGACGAGCGCGCGGATCGCGACGTTGCGGCTCGGCGTCGGCACCTTGCTGCCGATGGAAACGACCTCGGTCGGGCGCGCGCATCTGTACGCGCTGCCCGAAGCGCAACGCCGCGAACGCATCGCCGCGATTCTCGCGACGCCGGGCAAGAACGCGGACATCGTGCGCAAGAATCTCGACACCGCGTTCGAGGATCTGCGCACGACGGGCGTCTGCATGGCCGTCGGCGAATATCAGCGCAATGCGTATGGCATCGCGTTGCCGCTGACGGTGGGACGCACGCGCACGCTGATGTCGCTCAACTGCGGCGCGGTCGAACTCGAACCCGACATGACCGCGATCCGCAAGCGCGCCATTCCCGCGCTTCACGCGGCAGGGCACAGGCTTACCGAACTGCTCGCGGATGTCGATTGCGAGCCGTGATTCCGTACTTCGGAATCCGCTTCGACTCACGCGCGAGACAGCACGCAGCAGAGCCGGTTTCGACGTACGGAACAACGCGGTGCATCGCGTTGACGCTATCGGTCGCGGTCGTCACGATGGATTCAACGAATTCCAGAGAGAAAGGAAGAATCCATGTCGGAGCCTGTGAAGTCCAACGTGTCTTATGCGTCGTATGGCGTGCTCGCATTCGATCGTCCCGCGCGCGGCGTGCTGCGCGTCACGCTGAATCGCCCGGAACGGCTCAACGCGCTCGATGCGCGCGGCCACGATGAACTCGCACGCGTCTGGCGCGATGTCGATGAAGATGAGCAAACGAGCGCCGTGATCCTGTGCGGCGCGGGCCGCGCGTTCTCGGCGGGCGGCGACTTCGACATGGTCGAGGAAATGATCGACTCCTTCGATGCGCGCGTGCGCGTGTGGCGCGAATCGAAAGATCTCGTCTACAACATCATCAACTGCTCGAAGCCGATCGTCTCGGCGATACACGGATCGGCCGTCGGCGCGGGGCTGGTCGCGGCGCTGCTCGCGGATATATCGGTTGCGGCGCGTTCCGCGAGACTCGTGGACGGGCATACGCGCCTCGGCGTCGCAGCCGGCGATCATGCGGCGATCATCTGGCCGCTCCTGTGCGGCATGGCGAAGGCGAAGTATCACCTGATGCTGTGCGAGCCGGTGAGCGGCGAGAAGGCGGAGCAGATCGGCCTCGTATCGCTCGCCGTGGACGATGCCGAGCTTCAGGACACCGCGCTTTCCATCGCCACGCGCCTCGTGAACGGCGCGCCCTCCGCGGTGCGGCTGACCAAGTACGCGCTCAACAACTGGCTGCGTCAGGCGGGCCCGACATTCGATGCATCGCTCGCGCTGGAGATGTTCGGCTTCGGCGGCGCGGAAGTGCGCGAAGGCGTGGCGTCGTTCCGCGAGAAGCGCGCGCCCGCGTTCCCGGTGACCACGCCGGTTTCGCCCGCACGCAGCGCCTGAGAGGACGACACGACATGGCCAAGGTTCTTCAAGGCATTCGCGTCCTCGATTTCGGGCGCTATATCGCAGGGCCTTTTTGCGCGGCGCTGCTCGCGGATTTCGGCGCTGAAGTGATTCGCGTCGATCGCGTCGGCGGCAGCGAAGACCGCTTCGTCATGCCGGTCACGGAAAGCGGCGAGGGCGCGTTCTTTCTGCAGTCGAACCGCAACAAGCGTTCGATCACACTCGACATCGATCATCCTCAGGGCCGCGAGGTCGTGAAGCGGCTGATTCGCGACGCCGACGTCGTCATCGCCAACATGCCGCCCGCGACGCTCGCCAATCTCGGCCTCGATTACGAGTCGCTGTGCGCGATCAAACCGGACATCATTCTCACGGCGTCGTCCGCGTTCGGATCGCATGCGGATGCGGCGAATCGCGTCGGTTTCGATGGCGTCGGCCAGGCGATGAGCGGCGCGGTCTACATGTCGGGCACGCCGGAAAGCCCGGCCAAGGCGATGGTGCCGGTCGTCGATTTCGCGACCGCGCTGTCGTGCGCGCTCGGCACCGTGATGGCGCTTTACGAGCGGCGCACGAGCGGCAAGGGGCAGGTGGTCGAGGCGTCGCTCTTGCAAACCGCGCTGATGTTCGCGAGCGGCGCGCTGATCGAGGAAGCGGTGCTGTCCATCGACCGGCAGGCGACCGGCAATCGCAGCCCGATACACGGACCGTCGGACATCTTCCGTGCGCGCGATGGGTGGATCATCGTGCAGGTGATCGGGCAGCCGCTTTTCAGGCGCTGGGTGCGGATGATCGGCGATCCCGCGCTGATGGACGATCCGCGTTTCACCGACGACCTGCGGCGCGGCGAAAACGGCGCGGCGCTGAGCGAGATGATGTCGGCGTGGTGTGCGTCGCGCACGCGCGAGGAAGCGCTCGCCGCGCTCGAAGCGGCGCGCATTCCCGCTGGCCCCGTCTATTCGCCGCGCGAGGCGCTCGACGATCCGGCGATCCACGCTTCGCACGCGTTCGACTGGGTCGATTATCCGGGACTGGCGCGCAAGGCGCCGATCGTCGTGTCCCCGGCGATGCTGTCGCGCACGCCGCCTTCGATCGAATCGCGGCCGCCGACCATCGGCGAACACACGACGGAGATCCTGCACGAAGCCGGCTACGGCGACGCGCAAATCCAGGCGCTGCGCGAACTCGGCGTGGCGTGAAGTCTTCATGTATCGGGAAGTCGAAGCTCATGTCTCAAACGAATGTCCTCGAACAATACGGTCCACGCGAATCGATGGACTACGACGTGGTGATCGTCGGCGGCGGACCGGCCGGATTGTCCGCCGCGATTCGACTCAGGCAGCGCGCGGCGGAGCACGGCGTCGAACTCGGCGTCTGCGTGCTGGAGAAAGGCTCGGAGATCGGCGCGCATATCCTTTCGGGCGCGGTGATGGACCCGCGCGCGCTCGATGAACTCATCCCCGACTGGAAGGCGCAAGGCGCGCCGCTCGATGTCGCCGTGACGGAAGACCGCTTTCTGTTCCTGTCCGAATCCGGCGCGCGCGCCGTGCCGAACTGGGTGCTGCCGGATAACTTCAGGAACCACGGCAACTACGTGATCAGCCTCGCGAATCTCACGCGCTGGCTCGGTCAGCATGCGGAAGCACTGGGCGTCGAAATATTCGCGGGCTTTCCCGCAGCCGAAGCGCTCTATCACGATGACGGTTCGGTAAAGGGCGTCGCGACGGGCAACATGGGCGTCGGCCGGAATGGCGAGCCGACCGAAAACTTCCAGCTCGGCATGGAACTCCACGCGAAGTACACGCTGTTCTGCGAAGGCGCGCGCGGTCATCTCGGACGGCAGCTATCGGAGCGTTTCAGGCTGCGCGACGGCGCCGATCCGCAGGTGTACGGCATCGGCATCAAGGAGTTGTGGGAGATCGATCCCGCGCGGCACGAGCCCGGTCTCGTCATTCATACCGCGGGCTGGCCGCTCGATCGCGACACGTACGGCGGTTCGTTTCTCTATCACCTCGACGACAACCAGGTGATTGTCGGCTTCGTCGTCGGACTCGGCTATTCGAATCCGTATCTCTCGCCATTCGAGGAATTCCAGCGCTACAAGACGCATCCGGCCATCCGCACGTTTCTCGAAGGCGGCAAGCGCGTGTCGTACGGCGCGCGCGCGATCACGGCGGGCGGGCTGATGTCCTTGCCGAAGCTCGTGTTTCCAGGCGGCGCGCTCGTCGGCGACGACGCGGGCTTTCTCAACGCGTCGCGCATCAAGGGCTCGCATGCGGCGATCAAGACCGGCATGCTCGCCGCCGACGCCGCCTTCGATGCGGTTCAGGCCGGGCGGCGATCGGACGAACTCGCCGCTTATCCCGCATCGTTCAAGGCCTCGTGGCTGCACGACGAGTTGTATCGCGCGCGCAATTTCAAGCAATGGATGAGCAAGGGACTTTACCTCGGCACGTTGATGGTGGGCATCGAGCAAAAGGTGCTGGGCGGCAACGCGCCGTGGACGCTGCATCATCGGCATTGGGATCACGAGACGCTCAGGCCCGCTTCGCAATGCACGCCGATCGCGTATCCGAAGCCGGATGGCAAGCTCACGTTCGACCGATTGTCCTCGGTGTTCATCTCGAACACGAATCATGAAGAGAACCAGCCCGCGCATCTCACGTTGAAAGATGCGCGCATTCCGGTCGATATCAATCTGCGCATGTACGCGGGACCGGAAGCGCGCTTCTGTCCCGCTGGCGTGTATGAATTCGTGAAGAACGATGCGCAGGAGGACTGCCTGCAGATCAACGCGCAGAACTGCGTGCACTGCAAGACATGCGATATCAAGGACCCCACGCAGAACATCGTGTGGGTGACGCCCGAAGGCGGCGGCGGGCCAAACTATCCGAACATGTGATCGAAGCGCGTGCCCGATGGAATCGGGCACGCGCTGCGCTCAGGCTTCGGTGATTTCAGCTTCGCCGTTGTTGAGCACGACGACATCGCGTTCCACCGATCGCGCGCGAAACCGCAGCGCCGTCGCGGACTGACGCCATATCTCGACGCGTATCGTCTCGCCCGGAAACGCCGGCGACGAAAAGCGCGCGTAGAGCATCCTGAGGCGCGCTGCCTCGTAGCCGCACACCGCGCGCAGAATCGCGTGACCGGCGACGCCGTACGTCGCCAGTCCATGCAGCACGGGGCGCTCGAATCCGGCCGCACGCGCCGTCGCGGGATCGACATGCAACGGATTCACATCCCCGTTCAGCCGATACAGCAACGCGCCTTCCGCACGCACGGGCAGATCGCAGACGATATCCGCCTGCGTTTCCGGCACGGCCGAAGGCGCGGGCAGCGGCGCATCGTGCGGCTGACCGTGCGCGGTGAAGCCGCCATCGCCACGGCAGAAGTTCAATTGCTCGACGCGCGCCAGCACTTCACCGTTCGATGCATCGATGACATCGCGCGACATCAGCACTTGCGCGCCCCTGCCTTCGCCCTTGTCGACGATCGACTGCACGCGCGTGCGCCCGATGATCGTCGCGGCGGCGGGCAAAGGCTGCACGAGCGTCACGCGCTGCTCGCCATGCACGACCTTCACGTAATCGATGCCGCTCTCGGGGTTGCGCATCCACTGTCCGGGAAAGCCGAGCACGGCGGCCATCGTCGGCGCGACGGCCATCTCCGGGCCGTAGGTGAACTTCAGCGCGCGCGTGTCGAGCGGATCGACGCCGAAGCCGACGCTCAGCGCATACAGCGCGCTATCGCGCTCGGTGTAGGTCTGGCGCACATCGTCGAACGGCCAGTTCTTCAGTTTCTGATAATCGATCGCCAAGTCAGTCTCCGTCGCGTCACACCGGGTCCCAGCTGAAGACATCGCCGGAGCGGTCCATCGGCACGAACGAGGACTTCAGCGCGGGCATGCCGTGCTCCGCGATGGATTCGGGCGTCCAGCCCTCGCTCTGATGCACGGAGCGCACCGGGCGCGGCTGGCTCATCAGGAAGATTTCGTTGTTGCGCACGGTGAAGATCTGGCCGTTGACATCGCGCGCGCCGTCGCTGGCGAGATAGACCGCGAGCGGCGCGATCTTCGCGGGCGTCATCTGCTTGATCTTTTCGACGCGCGCCGCCTGCTCGGGCGTGTCGGTCGGAATGGAGCTGACCATGCGGCTCCAGGCGAACGGCGCGATACAGTTCGAGCGCACCTTGAACCTGCCGAGATCGAGCGCGATGGATTTCGAAAGCCCCGCGATGCCCATCTTCGCCGCGTTGTAGTTGGCCTGCGCGAGATTGCCGATCAGCCCCGAGGTCGATGTCATGTGGACGAACGTGCCGCTCTCCTGATCCTTGAAGCGGTTCGCGGCGGCGCGGCTCAGATTGAAGCTGCCGTACAGATGCACTTTCAGCACGGCATCCCATTCTTCGTCCGACATCTTGTGAAAGAAGCGGTCGCGCAGAATCCCCGCGTTGTTCACGACGCAGTCGATGCGCCCGAACGCATCGAGCGCCTGTTCGACGATGCGCTCGCCCGCGCCGTTTTCCGCGACGCTGTCGGTGTTCGACACGGCTTCGCCGCCCGCCGCGCGAATCTCATCGACGACGCGCTCGCCCGGCGTGCTGTCGCGGCCCGTGCCTTCGAGCGACGCGCCGATATCGTTGACCACCACGCGCGCGCCGTAACGCGCCATCAGCAGCGCGATATCGCGGCCGATGCCGCCGCCCGCGCCCGATACGACCACCACCTTGCCTTCCATCATCCTGCTCGTCATGTGTGTCTCCGTTGAATCCCGATTGCCTGACTTCGACGATGAAGCGCGCGGCCGATACGTGTCAACGCGATGCGCGAGGACATTCCGTACATCGAAAAGGAACGCGGCGCTAAACACGGCGCACGTACGGAAGAGGCGCAATCGAAGTACGGAACGTGCTTCCACATGCCGTTGACGCAGGTGCCTCGCGAATCGCAGCATGAGCACATCACAGAAGCATCCGGAGAGACTGAAGACCATGATTCGCGACACCGAAACGATGAACGTGCTGCGCGACAACATCGCGCGTTTCGTTCGTGAACGCCTGATCCCCAACGAGGAGCGCGTGGCCGAGAGCGATGAGATTCCGCGGGACATCGTTCGCGACATGAAGGAGATGGGCCTCTTCGGGCTGACCATTCCCGAAGCGTACGGCGGCCTGCAATTGACGATGGAAGAAGAAGTGATCGCGATGTTCGAACTGGGGCGCGCATCGCCCGCGTTTCGCTCGCTGATCGGCACGACGGTAGGCATCGGCTCGCAGGGCATTCTGCTCGACGGCACCGAGGAACAGAAGGCGCTGTATCTGCCGCGTCTCGCGACCGGCGAGATCATCGCGTCGTTCGCGTTGACGGAACCGGAAGCCGGGTCCGATGCGGCCTCGCTGCGCACCACCGCGATACGCGACGGCGATCACTACGTCGTCAGCGGCACGAAGCGCTACATCACCAACGCGCCGCAAGCGGGCATCTTCACGCTGATGGCGCGCACCGATCCCGAAGACAAGACTTCCGGCGGCATCTCGGCGTTCATCGTCGAGGCGGGCACGCCGGGCATCGGCTTCGGCAAGCGCGACAAGAAGATGGGGCAACGTGGCGCGCATACGTGCGACGTGATCTTCGAAAACTGCCGCGTGCCCGCCGCGAATCTGATCGGCGGCGTGGAGGGAAAGGGCTTCAAAACCGCGATGAAAGTGCTCGACAAAGGGCGCATCCATATCGCGGCGATCTGCGTGGCGGTCGCGCAGCGCATGCTCGACGACACGGTGCAATACGCGATCGAGCGCAAGCAGTTCGGCCAGGCCATCGGCGAGTTTCAGCTCGTGCAGGCGATGCTCGCGGACAGCCGCGCCGAACTCTATGCGGCGCGCTGCATGGTTCTCGATGCCGCGCGCCGTCGCGATGACGGTCTGAACGTGAGCACGGAGGCATCGTGCGCGAAGCTGTTCGCATCGGAGATGTGCGGGCGTGTCGCGGATCGCGCGGTGCAGATTCACGGCGGCGCGGGCTACATGAGCGAATACGGCATCGAACGCTTTTATCGCGATGTGCGCCTGTTCCGCATCTTCGAAGGCACGACGCAGGTGCAGCAACTGGTCATCGCGCGCAATATGTTGCGTGAAGCGCGCGGGTAAGGAGAGCGACATGATGTCCGCGCGAAAGTCCCTGCGTGATGCCGTCGAAAGCTGGATCACACCCAACCGGGCGATTCCGTTTCGTGTACGCTCGATTCATCGCGGCGAGCGGCTGCGATGCGTGCAGGTCGAGGCCCGCGACGCCAGCGGCGATGTCGCGATCTGCTTCTTCAAACATGCCGACGGCGCGTGGCATCTGTTCCCGCCCGCGCCGCGCCGCCTGACGATGAGAATCGCGTGATGAGCGAGTGGGTCGCAGCAGAGGTTCTGAGCGAAGTCGAAGCCGCATGGAACGCGGCAGCGCGCGACTGGAATGTGCAGGCATTCGGCGCGCTTTATGCGCCGGACGCGTTGTTCTTCGGCGGACGAAAAGGGCAATCCGTCGGAGAAGCGGGCATCCTCGCGTATTTCGCGTCCTATCTTGGCGTGATCGAATCGGCCACGCTCGCATTGACGGAGCAGCAATTCATTCGTCTGGGTCCGGACTGCTTTCTCGCACAGGGATACGGCGAATTCACGTTCTTTCTTGCCGGAAACAAGACGTCGAAAGCGCGCTTGCGCACGACGCTCGTCATCGCATCGATCGACGGTACGTGGCGCATCCGTCAACATCATTTTTCCAACGAGCCGGAATCGCCGCCGATCTGAACATGCCGGCGCACATCGCGTGCGCCAGCATGAACGAGCCGATCAGAACTTGTGACGCATCGCGAGCCGCACGAGCACCTGATTGCGCGTGGTCGATGCATCGGGCGCGGATGTGCCGCCCGTGCCGTACGTATCCGGCGCGATCGATGCGACCGGCGCGTCGCCGACCGCATGCTGCCATGCGCCGAGCAGATACACATCGGTGCGTTTCGAGAGGAAGTAATCGGCGATCAGCTCGGCCTGATGATATCGAGGCTTCAGGTCCGAGTTGTGCGCCTGGCCGTTCGTGTAGGTGTAGTTGCTGGAGAGAATGAACGCGGGCGTGATCTGCCAGCTTGCCGTCGCCGCGTAGTTGTCGAAGCGGAGCGAATCGCTCGCGGAATAGAACTTGGAGTGGCTATACACGAAACCGAGCGTGACAGGCGTGAGCTGATACGTCACGCCCGCCGCGGCCACGTCCTCCCGAATCACCGCGCCGGTAAGCCCCGCGGCATGCAGCGGCGAGGTTGTCGTCACGTTGATGTAATCGCCCGAGATCGCGCCCGTCGTATTCGCATTCGGCGCATTCAGATGCATATACGCTGCGCCGACAGACAGCCTGCCTTGCGTGTAGCTCGTGCCGAGACTCCACAGCCGGTTCGTCGCGAAGCCGGAGCCGTTGTCCGTCGTCGCGGTGTTGCTGAACGCGTACATGCCGCCGAACTTCAGACCGCCGAAGTTCGGGCTCGTGTACTTGACGGAGTTGTTCACGCGAAACGAGTTGTCCATATTGTCATTGTCGAACGGATGCGCGAGACCCGTATACGGAATGCCGCTCAACGGCTGAATATATTCGACGATGGAATCGTACTGACGGCCCATCGTGAGCGAGCCGAAACGATCGTTGGCGATGCCCATCCATGCTTGCCGTCCGAAGAGACGTCCGCCTTGCGCAAGCGCGCCGCCGCCGGTGAAGCCGTTCTCGAGCTGAAATATCGCGCGGGTTCCGCCGCCGAGATCCTCCACGCCCTTGAAGCCGAAGCGGTTGCCTTGCAGGACGGCCATCGTCATCGTCCAGTTTGCTTTGCCGTTGTCGTTGCTGACGTAGTTCACGCCCGCATCGACGAGACCGTACAAGGTCACGCTGCTTTGCGCGTGCGCCGCGCCCGCAACGCTGCTGATTACCGCGACCGACAAAAGATGCCTTTTCACTGACGTGTCTCCTTGATTTTGTAGGACTTCGACTGCTGGTTATTAAAAAGCTATTTCGGATGACGAATTAATGGACATGCGCGGACACCGTCAGGCTGTCGAACGCGCTAACGGTGCAGATTCAGGTTCAGTTGCTTATGCCGCTTCGAAGATGGCCGCGAGTCCCTGACCGCCACCGATGCACATGGTTTCGAGGCCATAGCGCGCGCCGCGCCGCCGCAGTTCGTTGAGCAGCGTGGTCATCATGCGCACGCCGGTCGCGCCGATAGGATGCCCGAGCGAGATGCCCGAGCCGTTCACGTTCAGCCTTTCGCGGTCGTCCCACTGCCAGCCTTTCAGCACGGCGAGCGCTTGCGCGGCGAATGCCTCGTTCAGTTCCACGAGATCGATGCGATCGAACGAAAAGCCCGTGCGCGCGAAGAGTCTTTCGACAGCGGGAACCGGACCGATGCCCATCCTCGCCGGCTCGCATCCCGCCGCGGCCCAGCCGACGAGATAGCCGTGCGGCGCAAGTTCGAGCGCATCCAGCTTGTCTTCCGCGACGATCAGGCACGCGGCCGCCGCGTCGTTCTGCTGGCTCGCGTTGCCCGCCGTCGTCACGCCGTCCTTCATGATCGGCTTGAGGCGGGCGAGGGAATCGGCGGTCGTGTCGGCGCGAATGCCTTCGTCGCGCGTGAACATGAGCGGATCGCCCTTTCGCTGCGGCACGGCGATGGGCACGACTTCATCGTCGAATTTGCCTGCTTCCCACGCCGCGGCCGCGCGCTGATGACTCGACGCCGCGAATGCATCGGCTTCGGCCCGCGTGATGCCGTATTCGCGCGCGAGATTCTCGGCGGTTTCCACCATGCCCGAGATATAGCCGAAGCGATCTTCCGGCTGCGAGCGCTCGCGGCCGCGCTCCAGCCGATCGTGAAAGCGCACCGAGCCCGAGCGCTTGCCCCAGCGCATGTCGGTCGTGTAGTACTCGATGTTGCTCATGCTTTCCACGCCGCCCGCCAGCACGACATCGGCGGCGCCGCTTTGCACCATCATCGCGGCGGTGACGATGGCCTGCAATCCGCCGCCGCAGCGTCGGTCGAGCTGCATGCCCGGCACGCTGACCGGCAGCCCCGCATTGAGCGCCGCCCATCTGCCGATGCACGGCGTCTCGCCGTTCGCATACGACTGTGCGAACACGACATCGTCGATGCGCGTGGGATCGATGCGCGTGCGTTCGAGCACAGCCTGGATCACGGGCCGGGTGAGGTCTTCGACCGGTACGCCGCGCAGGCTGCCGCCGAACGCGCCGACGGGCGTTCGCACGGGTGCAACAATGGCTGCTCGTCTCATGAATCGTCCTTCGATGTGAATATCGGATAAGTACGTGCACGATGCGAGCCGCACGATACCTTCGTCAACGCAGGACGAGAGACATTTCCGTACTTCGATAGCACGTCGAATGCGATATGCGGGTTGCGCCCTATGCGAGCGTCGCGCGCGTTCGCGATGCCGTTTCGTTGCACGGAACATGCTCGCGTGCCGCGTTGACGGGCACTGCCCTGCCGCTCAGGATTGGAGCGACAATGATCGGGCCTCGTTCCAGGTTCCGGTTTCCGGCTTCATCTCATCGGTATGGAATTGCAATGAACGATCATCAGAAAAGTGCGTGGCGGCCGAGCGCCGAAGACATCGCGACGTCGAACGTGAATGCGCTGATCGAACGGCTCGGCGTGCAGGACTACGACGCGCTGCTGGCCTGCGCGAGCGCGGAGCCGGACCGTTACTGGAAGACCGTGCTCGATTACTGCGGCATCGTGTGGGACGAGCCGTATCGCGCGTATGCGGATCTCTCAGCGAGAAAGGAATTCCCGAAATGGTTCGACGGCGGCAGGCTCAACTGGGTGAACTCCGTGCTCAAGTGGGCGGACGATCCGTTCACCGCCGAACGGCTCGCGGTCGTCGCGGAACGCGAAGACGGCTCGGTGCACAACGTCACGTTCAGCGAGCTGAAGGCGCGTGTCGCATCGTTCGCGGCGGGCCTCAGGGCGCAGGGCGTGAGACGCGGCGATCGCGTCGGCCTGCTGATGGAAAACGGCATCGAAGCCACCGTGACGATGCTCGGCCTGTCGTGGATCGGCGCTATCGCGGTGCCGCTTTTCAGCGGCTTCGGCGTCGATGCGATCGTCTCGCGCCTGTCATCGTGCACGGCGCGCGCGCTCATTGCGACCACGGGCTTTTCGCGGCGCGGCAAATGGGTCGATGCGCGCGCGCTCGTCGATGAAGCGCTCACGCGCCTGCCCGATATCGACACGCTGATCTGGAAGGACGGCAACGAAGCGCGTGGCTTTCGCGGCAATGTCGTCGACTGGTCGGCGGTCGCGTCGGCGGCGCGGGATGCTGCGCCTGAAGTGATGGCATCCGGCGATCCGTTCATGGTGATCTACACGTCGGGCACGACGGGCAAGCCCAAGGGCGCGGTGCACACGCACGGCGGCTTTCCGATGAAGATCGCGCACGATTCGGCGGTGCACTTCAACGTCAAGCCGGGCGATGTGTTCTGCTGGCCCGCCGACATGGGCTGGATCGCGGGCAGCCTCGTGATGTCGAGCGCGTTGTTGCGCGGCGCGACGCTCGTCTGCTACGACGGCGCGCCCGATTATCCGGACTGGTCGCGCATGTCGCGTCTGATCGAGCGGCATCGCATCACGCATTTCGGCTCGGCGCCGACGCTCATTCGCGGTCTCGCGGCCAACGCCGACGTGGCGATGCAGGGCGACGTGTCGTCCGTGCGCTTGCTCATCACGGCGGGCGAGGGCATCGATCCGGAACACTTCGTCTGGTTTCAGCGCGCATTCGGCAGAGGCGAGCGCCCCGTCATCAATTACACGGGCGGCACGGAAGTGTCGGGCGCGTTGCTGTCCAGCGTGGTCGTGAAGCCCATCGTGCCGAGCGGATTCAACACGAGTTCGCCGGGCGTGGACGTGGATGTCGTCGATGCGGAGGGACACACGCTCGTCGGCGCGATCGGCGAACTCGCGGTGCGCGCGCCGTTCGTCGGCATGACGCAATCGTTCTGGCAGGACGACGAGCGTTACCTCGATTCCTACTGGCGCACGGTGCCCGGCATCTGGGTGCACGGCGATCTCGCGATGCATCGCGAGGACGGTCACTGGTTCATGCTCGGCCGTTCCGATGACACCATCAAGCTCGCGGGCAAGCGCGTCGGGCCGGCGGAGATCGAGGAAGTGCTGCTCGAATTGCCGGAGATCGCGGAGGCCGCCGCGATCGGCGTGGACGATCCCGTCAAAGGGCAAAAGCTCGTGGTGTTCGTCATTCCGATGGCGGGCGCGCCCGTGTCGCAGACGGAGCTGGAGCAGACCGTCGGGCGCCACGTGGATACGCGGCTCGGAAGGCCGTTCCGTCCGTCGACGCTGCATGTCGTCGAGCAGTTGCCGAAGACACGCAGTTCGAAGATCATGCGGCGCGTGATTCGCAGCGTGTATTGCGGGCGTTCGCCGGGCGATCTTTCATCGCTCGACAATCCGGCCGCCATCGACATGATTCGCCGCGCCGCGCAGTCCTGAATTTGCTTCAGCCGTGCCGGTCCCGGACCGGCACGTTGCGCAGGAGAAAATCGATCGCGACGCGCCCGAACCGGTCGTTGCGATCGCCCGCCACCATATGCCCCGCTTCCGCGACGTTCACATGATCCGCGTGCGGGCACAGCGCGAGAAACTCGCGCACGCCTTCCTCGCTGACGACATCGGAACTTGCGCCGCGAACGAGCAGGGTCGGCGCCGATAATGCGCGCGCACACGCCGACAGTCGTTCGTGGCGTCCGCGAATATCGAGCGGGCGTTCGATGAAGCGCGGGTCCCAGTGCCAGCGATAACGCCCGTCGTCGCCGAGCCGCACGTTCTTCGCGAGACCCTCCGGACTGCGGCGGCGCGATTGCGACGGTCGATATTCGCTGATGGCGTCGGCCACCGCTTCGAGCGAATCGAAGCCTTCCGGACGCTGCCGCATGAATGCGCGAATCCGGTCGACGCCCGCGGGCTCGGTGTACGGCACGATATCGACGAGGATCAGCGCGCTCGCATCGACGAGGCCCTCGCCCATTGCGACGAGGCTCGTCGCGCCGCCCAGCGATGCGCCGACGAGCACGGGGCGCGCGCCGTTCACCGAACCGATCACGCATTGCAGATCCTGCGCGAGCGCGTCGAGGCTGTAGTCGCCGTCCGGGCTCCAGCCCGAATCGCCGTGTCCGCGTGCGTCGTAGGCGACGGCGAAATAGCCGGCCTCGCCGAGCCGCGCGCCCGTCTCGCCCCACGCGTGACGTGTCTGGCCGCCGCCATGCAGCAGGATGACGAGCGGGCCGTCCGGGTCGCCCCACGTATCGGCGGCGAGCGCGATGCCCGATGGCCCGGTCCACATGTGCGTCGGTTGCGGTGCGCCCGCGAGTCGGGTTCCTGCGCTCATCGTCGTTCCTTTTTCATGCGCATTCGTAGAGACGCCGCGCGCGTGGCCGCTCGGCGCACGCGCGGCGCTCGATGAAGCGCAGCGCCGCATCGCCGAATATGTCATTGCCTTTTCCTACGCGATGACCCGCATCGCGCACGGTGAGGTATTCAGCGTGCGGACACAGCTTGAGAAACTCGCTCGCGCCTTCCTCGCTGATGACATCCGAACGCTCGCCGCGCATCAGCAGCGTGGGCACCGCGAGCTTGCGCGCGCACGCGCTGAGCCGCCGATGCCGCCGCGCCATGTCTCGCGGCCACGCGACGAAATACGGGTCGCAGTCTTCCGGCGATCGTTGCCGCATGAAGGACTGCACACGCGCGACGCCGCCGGCTTCCGTCTGCGGCGCGATGTTGACGAGAATCAGCGCGCGGGCATCGACGTAATTCTCGCCCACGGCGAGCAGGCTCGTCGCGCCGCCGGTGGCCGCGCCGATCAACACGGGCCGACGCGCACCCAGCGATGTCACGATGCATTCGAGATCGCGCACCATCGCGCTCTGGCTGTAGTTGCCGTCCGCGGGCCAGTCCGAATCGCCGTGACCGCGCGCATCGAACGCGATGGCGTGATAGCCCGCGTCCGCGAGCAGCCGTCCCGTGCGATGCCAGGCGTGCCGCGTCTGCCCCGCGCCGTGCAGCAGGATGACCGGGACACCGCCGGGGTCGCCCCAGGCATCGCCGGCGAGACGAACGCCGTCGTGGCTTTTCCACCAGCGCGTCGATTCGGGCATATGACTTGAAACGTTCATGACTTCGCTGCGCGCGGTTTGCGCCTTCTCCTTTGTATAGGTCAGCACTCAATGTCATCGCGCGCGGGTGAAGCGTCAACGTCGATCGATGCGTTGTTCCGTATTTCGGAAGGGCGAGGCGTGGCTATCGCGCGTTCTTCGCGAGGAAGCGATCGAGTTGCGCGGCGAAATTCTTCCCGTCGCGCGGCGCATACGGCGCGGGCCCGCCCGTCTGGACGCCGGAGCTGCGCAACTGATCCATCATCGCGCGGATCGACAGCCGTTCCTCGATGTTCTCCGTGCTCATCCATTCGCCGCGAGGATCGAGCGCGAACGCGCCCTTCGCGATCACCGCGGCGGCAAGCGGAATGTCCGCCGTGATGATGAGATCGCCCGTTTGCGCCATCTCGACGATGCGCGCATCGGCCACGTCGAAACCGGTCGGCACCTGAATCGCGCGTATCCAGGGCGAGGGCGGCGTGCGAAGGAACTGATTGGCGACCAGCGTGACGTTCACGTTCATGCGCGGGCCTGCGCGAAACAGGATATCTTTCACGACGGCGGGGCAGGCGTCGGCATCGACGATGATTTGCATCGGTGGGTATCCCGGAATGTTAAGCCGCCGTCGCGAATGGAAGCGGGCAGGGTGGCGCGACGAGTATCGCATGATGACTTCCGCCGACGCAGCGTGGACCCGAACGCCCTATACTTTCGTGAAACGCATCTCCTCCAGAACGGAGAATCACCGTGAGAACGAAGCTGGCAAGCATTGCTGTGTCACTCATCATGGGCGTTGTGGGCGCATCCGCGACTCCGCTTACCTATGCTCAGGATACCGGTTCGACCGCCACTGACGCGACGCAAGCGGCACCCACGACGAAAGCGGAAAAGAAGGCCGCCCGCAAACAGGCGCGCGCCAAGAAGAACGCCGAGCTGAAGAAGCTCGAAGACGCGGGCTACAACCCGGGCCGCGCGAACGATCCCAACTATCCCCAGGATTTGCAGAACGCTCAGAAGAAGGCGGGGATCGGGGCGGGCGCGAGCCAGTAGTTTCGCAGCCGAAGTCATCGCACAGGGCATGGACGCCATCACGGAACGCCGTGATGGTTGCGCACGTGCGTGCTGACTCGCCCGTATCTGAACAAAAAAATCCGTGCAATTAGGGTTCGGGCGGCTTGCGCGCGGAATTCTCTTATCCAACACTGCATTGCGTTCCGATTAGCCAGATGCCTGTCCGATATACCGGACAACGAGCGACAACCCGATTTTCGATGCGGAACGAGTCTGGAACCGGTTCCGTCATTTCCTTCCTCAAGAACAGGACCTGCAAATGAAACTCTCGAACATAGGCGCCAGAACTGTCTCGCTGTTCGTCATCGCCGGGGCGCTGGCGCTGTCCGCGTGCACCAAGGTTTCCACGCCGGCCGAAGGCGGCGCGGCGGCAGGTTCTGCTTCGACGCTTCAGGCGGTGCTTCAGCGCGGGACCTTGCGTGTCGGCGACTGCCTGACCTTCGCGCCGTTCGGCTTCTACGACAAGGCCGGTCAGCCCGATGGCTACGACGTCGATCTCGCCAAGGAGCTCGCCAAACAGATGGGCGTCAAGCTCGAAGTCGTGAACACGACGAGCGCGAACCGGATTCCGAACCTGCAGACGAGCAAGGTCGATGTCGTGTTCTGCAACTTCACGCGCAATCTGGAACGCGCGAAGGTCATCGAGTTCACGACGCCTTACGTCGTCGCGAGTGAAGCGCTGCTCGTGAAGAAGAGCAGCGGCATTCAGTCCGTGAAGGACATGGGCAACCGCACGATCGCGACCGTGAAAGGCTCGACCAACGGCGACGAAGTGCGATCGCTGAACATTCCGATCAAGATCCAGGAATACGACAGCTCGCAGGCCGCGATTCTCGCCGTGAAGCAAGGTCAGGCCGACGCGATGATCGAAGACAACAACTTCCTCGCGTATCAGGCGACGCTCGACCCCGAACTGACCGTGACGAACGAAGCCCTCGTGCCGCTCGAATACAACGGCTTCGGCGTGAAGGCCGGCGATCAGGCGTGGCTCAATTACCTGAATCTGTTCCTCTTCAACATCAACGCGTCGAAGCTCAACGCGCAGCTCTACAAGAAGTGGTTCGGCGTCGATCCGCGTTATCCGCTCAACCCGCAGTTCTGAGGAAGGCGTGATGTCGATATCGCATGAAACCGGCACGATGCGGAGGCTGAAATGAGTTACGAGTGGCTAACCTTGTGGGGCTATGTCCCCGAGTTCCTGAAAGCGGGCTGGCTGACGCTGCAAGTGACGCTTCTCGCGTTCGTGCTGGCGGTGCTGCTCGGTCTGCTGACGGCGCTGGCCAGCATGTCGCCGCTCGGCGTGATCCGGTTCATCGCCCGGGCTTACGTCGAGATCATCCGCAATACGCCGGTTCTCTTGCAGATATTCATCGTGTTCTTCGGCTTGCCGTCGGCGGGAATTTCGCTCGATGCGTACTGGGCCGGCGTGATCGCACTGGGGCTCAACGTCGGCGCTTATCTCTCGGAAGTGTTTCGCGCGGGCATTCAGTCGGTGCCGCGCGGGCAGCTCGAAGCCGCGGGCATTCTCGGCCTCGAACGCGGCCAGATTTTCACGGAGATCGTATTGCCGCAGGCCGCGCGTGCGGTTTATCCGGCGATCGTCAATTACCTGATCCAACTGTTGCTCGGCACGTCGCTGTTGTCCGCGATCGCATTGCCCGAACTGACCGGCACCGCGACCGTGATCAACTCGCGCACGCTGCTCTATATCCAGACGTTCGCGGTCGTGCTCGTCGCGTATCTGGTGCTGAGCAACGTGCTGTCGTGGATCGCGGGGCAGCTCGGCGCACGGATGTTCCATCCGCCGCTGATCGTCCGGCCGCGCGCGCGCTTCGGCGGTCTCGCGCTGCGCCGCGCCAACCGCGCCTGATGACCGAATCGGAGTTGGATCATGTCATTTGAATTGCTGGGAACCAGTCTGTCGATCCTGCTGCAAGGTCTCGTGACGACGCTGCTGCTGTCTATCGCGTCGATCGTCGGCGGCACGCTGATCGGCCTGATTGCCGCCGTGTTGCGAACGTTCGGACCGTGGGGCACGGATCGCATCGCGCGCCTTTATACCGAGCTTTTTCGCGGTACGCCCGTTCTGATCACGCTGATGTTCATCTACTTCGGCGTCTCTTACTTCGGCTATGCGATCGATGTGTTCGCCGCCGGGGTGATCGGCCTCTCCGTGTATCAGGGCGCGTATATCGCCGAAGTGTTCCGTTCCGGGATCGAGTCGGTGGCGAAAGGCCAATGGGAAGTCTCGCAGATTCTCGGTCTGTCGCGCATGCAGGCGTTCGCGTTCGTCGTGTTGCCGCAGACCGGCAGGATCGTGCTGCCGCCGCTTATCGGCCAGTATCTTTCGCTCATCAAGGACACATCGATCGTCAGCATGATCGGCATGTCCGAACTGATGCACGGCGGCCAGGCGATCGTGGATCGCATCGGCAAGCCGGTCGAGATATACGGACTCGTCGCACTCATCTATTTCGTCGTGTGCTTCCCGCTTTCGCAGTGGGTGCGCCACCATGACCGCAGGAGACTGTCGTGAGCAATCAAAGCCAGACCAAGCCCGTCATTTCGCTCTCGGGCGTCAGTAAAGCATTCGGCGCGACGCGCGTGCTCAACGAGATCAATCTCGAAGTGCGCGCGGGCGAAGTGCTCGTGCTCATCGGCGCGTCGGGTTCGGGCAAGAGCACGGTGCTGCGCATCATGGCGGGACTGGAAACGACGGATTCCGGCGAAGTGTGGGTCAACGACGTGCCGATGCACGACCCGAAGCGCGCACGCGATATTCGCGGTCACGTCGGCATGGTGTTCCAGCAGTTCAATCTGTTTCCGCACAAGACCGCGCTCGGCAACGTTACGCTCGCGCTGATCAAGGCGCGCAAGATGAATCCGGCCGATGCCCGCAAGCGCGCAATGGACGTGCTCGATCGCGTCGGCCTCGCGGATCGCGCCGATCATTACCCGAGCCAGTTGTCCGGCGGACAGCAGCAGCGCGTCGCGATTGCGCGGGCGCTCGCTGTCGAGCCGGGCATCATGTTCTTCGATGAAGCGACATCGGCGCTCGATCCCGAACTCGTCGGCGAAGTCACCGAAGTGATGCGCGGACTCGCTCGCGACGGCATGACGATGGTCGTCGTCACGCACGAAATGGGGTTCGCGCGCAAGACGGCGGATCGCGTCGTCTTCATGGATAAGGGCGTGATCGCGGAGCAGGGAGAGCCGGAACAGATCTTCGTGAATCCATCGAACGAGCGCACCCGGCAGTTCCTGCATCGCGTGCTCGACCATTGACGCATACGGAGTGAATGCATGGCAGTTACAGAATCGTCGCGAGCGAGAGGCGTGGACCGGGTCATTGCGATGTTTCGGCAATTGCATCTCGCGCAGCGCCCGATGACGATGCGCGAGTTGATCGAAGCGACCGGCGCGCCGCGTTCGAGCATCTACGAGCTGGTCGCGATACTCGCGGATGTCGGCTGGCTCGAAACCTCCGCCGATGGAAGCGTGTTCTTCGGACGCGAGATGCACTATTACGGCTCCGATTACGCCACGCACAACGACCTGATCAGCCGCGCGCATCAGTCGATTCTCGCGCTGGTGCGCAAGTACGACGAGACCACCCAGTTGTGCATGCTGGAGGGCAACAAGTACACCGTGGTGCTGTCCGAGAACAGCGCGCGCCCGTTCAACATCAGCTCGGACATCGGCGTGCGAGTGCCGATTCCGTGGACCGCGACCGGACGCCTGCTGCTCGGTCACATGAACGCCGGGGAAATCGGCGCATTGATTCCGCGCGAGGACTTCACGCTCGATAACGGCGTGCATATCGACTTCGATGAATTCATGCGCGATGTCCAGCGCGCGAAGGATCTGGGCTATTGCTGCACGGAAGGATTGTCGAACGCGTTTCGCCTGTGCATGGCGGCGCCCGTGCGCGATCGCGCCGGCATGCCGATCGCGGCGCTGTGCTTCATGACCGGTCGCGATACCGATCCGCAACGGCGGCAGGCGATGCTCGACGATCTGCTGCAATCCGCGAACGCGCTGTCGCAGCGATAGTGCATCTGGTTCTTATCGCAGTTTTGCGTCGAAGAAGCGCACTATGTCGGCGTTGAAGCGTTCATGGAACGCCGACCGGTCAAAGCCTGGCGCGCTCGTGCAGATAGCGGGCGCCTTGCGCATCAGACGCGCGCTGCAGGGCGGCAGGAAGTCGTAGTGTCCAGCATTAGCGATGACGTGATACTCCGGCGCTTGCGGCAGGTTCGCGCGCACCGCTTCGTCATAGAAAGGGTTCGGCTGATGATGATCGTCGGCGGCCCGCCAAAGCTGGATCGGGATGCGCACGTCTTTCAGGCCCGCGGGTCCGAAGGTGAAGCCGAAAGCCGGAGCCGCGATGACCGCCGCCTTGATGCGGGCGTCCGGCACCCAGGCGTCGGCCGGCACGTTCGCGCCGACATCAGGATCGACGCCGGCATGCTGAAGCGTCTGGCATAAGTCGTGATCCGGATGCGCGCGGCAATACGGCGCGATCGCGGAGAGATTCGGCACGCCGCCAGCAGCCACGAGCACGGTGAAGCCGCCGTTCGAGAAACCAAATGCACCGACGCGCGCCGGATCGAGATGCTCGCGGCCGCGCCACTGTGCGAGCATGTAATCGATCAGGCGGTGAAGCTGGACCGGGCGACGCCATATCTCCAGAACGTGCGTCTGGTCGTCGAACGTGTCACCCGCGTGGCTCACCGCCGCTGCGACGAAACCCGCATGAGCCAGCGCGAGGGCCGTATCGTAATGGCTGTCATACGAGCCGCCGCCACCGTGCGACATCACGATCAGCGATAACCCGTTGCCCGCGATCGTCTTCGCAGGGTCGCCCGAGGCCGGTGTATCGGTGGGATACCAGATGCCGACGATCAGCGGCGGTTCCGTGCCGTTCGCGATCCTGACTTCCTCGAAGCCGACATCGGCTGCGAAAGACGGCGTGGCAAGAAGCGCGAGAACGAGCGCAAACGCGGTGACGGCAGCGAATCTCATGACGGTCGGTCTCCTCGTCCGTTCGCCGAAGGAATGGCTGATGTTAGAGCATTCGCAAGCCGACGATGCCGCATCGCCGAACCGCTTTTACGTCATGCCGGACCACGGACAGGTACTCGTAAACTCACGCTGTTACGATCGTGCCTCTTTCATCTCCAAGACAACGAACTCATGAAAAAGGCTGTTCTCGCCGTATTGGCCGCTGGCATGGCATTCTTTTCGGTCGCTCCGGCTTTCGCTGCTTCGCATCATCATGAACCGGTCTGCCACAAGGTGCGCGTGCATCATCACTGGGAACGCCACTGCAAGTAAGCGCGTTGCGCCGCTGAAAGCAAAGAGCCCCGTCGCGGATACTGACGGGGCTCTTTTTTTCCGATGCGACGCTTCAGGGAACGCGCGCCACCGACACGGCCGCGCTCGACGACTCCCATCCCAAGCCCAGACTCTTCTGTAGCGACACGAAATCCTTCAGCAATTCAGCCTGCGCGGCCACCACGTCCTGTTGCGCGGCGAACTGCGTGCGCTGCGCATCGAGCAGATCGATGAGCGTCGATACACCCGCCGTGTAACGCTGTCGCACGAGCGTGGCCGATCGCTCCGCCGATGCCTGAACCTGCTGAAGCCGCACCACATGTTCACGCTGATTGCCGTATCGCGACAACGACGAATTGGCGTCCTTCAGTGCGCCGAGCACGGTCTTCTCGTAGCGCGCTTCGGCTTCGTCGCGCGCGGCTTCGGCGGCATCGACATTCGCCGCCGTGCGCCCGAAGTCGAACAGATTCCATTGCAGATACGGCACGCCGACCCACGAGAAATTCTGCTTGCGCAGCAAATGGCCCGGGTTCGACGCCGAAAAGCCGATATCGCCGAGCAAGGACACCTTCGGGAAATAGTCCGCGACGTGCTCGCCGATCTGCGCATTGCTCGACGCGAGACGCCGTTCGGCGGCGCGGATATCGGGGCGCTGTTGCAGCATCGTCGCCGGATCGCCGATCGGCACCGACGACGGCAGCGCGGGCAGCGGTGCACGCGCGCCGAGTTCGGCATCGAGCGCGCCGGGCGTGCGGCCGGTCAGCACGGCGAGTTGATCGAGCGAATCGGTGATCTGCACCTGCAGCGGCACGAGCGTCGCGCGCGTCGTATCGACCTGCGTGGTGAGGCGTTCGACATCGACTTCCGCCGCCGTGCCGCGCGCGCGGCGCTGCTCGGTGAGCGTGAGCATCTGCTGCTGATACTCGGCCGTGTGTTCGGCGAGCGCGAGCCGTTCCTGCTGATCGCGCAGGTCGATGTACGCCGAGGCCACTTCCGCCGCGAGCGACACGCGCGCGTCGGAAAGATCCGCGTCTACGGCGTCGGCTTCGTCCGATGCCGCTTCGATCGCGCGGCGCGTGCCGCCGAAGAGATCGATTTCCCAGGAGGCGTCGAAGCCCACGGTATAGAAATCGACGGGACCGCGTCCGCTCGATGCCGGCGCGCCCTGATCGCCCGACGACGAGCCGAAGATCGACGTATCCGGCGAACGCGTGCGCAGCGCCGCCGCCGAAGCCGACACCTTGGGCAACTCGTTGGCGCGCTGTCCGCTCAGTTGCGAGCGCGACTGGCGCAAACGCGCCCGTGCCATCTTGAGGTCGGGATTGTGCGCGAACGCGGCATCGATCAACGTGTTCAATTGTTGATCGTCGAGCGCCTGCCACCATGTAGCGGGCGCGTGCGTCGCGACGACGCCCCGCGCCGGGGCGCGCACGAACGCGCCGCTCTTCGCGGCGTCGGGCGCGACATCCGGCGCGCCGTGATAGTCGGGGCCGACCGTGCACGCGGCGAGCGCGAGCGCGGCCAACGGAAGCAGACAGGTGAAGCGGGAAGGAAACATCGTCGAAAGATTCATGACATCAGTGGCCGGCGGACGGCATCTCGCCGGCCTGCGCGCGCGGCGTCTTGAGAAGAAGCGCGAGCGGCAGACACGCGAGCAGCGCGATGGCCAGCACGTAAAAGGTTTCGGAGTAGGTCATGACGATGGCCTGCTGGCCGATCTGCATCGACAACTGGCCGAGCGCCTGCATCTTCGCGTGGGCGATGTCGCCGCCTTGCGCCGCGAAGTTCGCCGCGCTCGCCGCAATGCGCTCCTGACCGATCACGGAGTTCGCCGTCAGCGATTCGCGGATCGCCGCCGTATGAAAATCGTTGCGACGATCGATCACGGTGCCGAGGATCGCGAGACCCACCGAGCCGCCGAGGTTGCGCGCCATGTTGTAGAGGCCGGCGGCATCGCCGGATTCCTCGCGCGATACCGCGGCCATCGACGCCTGATTGAGCGGCATCATCGCGAGCATCTGGCCGAAGCCGCGCAGGATTTGCGACCAGAAGAAATCGTGCCCGACGCTCTGCGCGGTGAGCGAGATATCGAGCAGGCAGCTCGCCGCGAAGAACAGCAGACCCGTGATGACGAGCACGCGAAAATCCACCTTGCCGAGCAGACGCGGCAGCACCGGCATGATGAGAAACGCGGGCACGCCCGACACGAGCATGATCGCGCCGGACTGCAACGCGTTGTAGCCCGCGACGATGCTCAGGAACTGCGGTAGCAAAAACGATACGCAATAAAGCCCCGCGCCCACGGCGAACACGATCAGGATCACGCTCGCGTAGCGCGGATTGCGCAAGAGCGAGAGCCGCACGATCGGCTTCTTCGCGACGAACTGCGAAAGGGCGATCAACAGGAAGCCGAACGCGGTGACGCAGGTGAGCATCACGATCTCGCCCGATTCGAACCATTGATTGCGCTGGCCTTCTTCCAGCACGACGGTGAGTGAGCTCAGACCGATCGCCAGTCCCGCGATGCCGATCCAGTCGGCTTTCAGGAACGCCTCCCAGTGCGACTTCTCGGCTGGCAGCCCGGTGATGAGCAGCGCGACGAGCGCGATGCCCACCGGCACGTTCACGAAGAAGCACCACGACCACGAGATATTCTCCGCGAGCCAGCCGCCGAGCACGGGGCCGAGCAGCGGCCCGAGCAGCACGATCAGGCCGAAGATCGTCATGCCGACCGGCATCTGCTCGCGCGGCAGCCGCGTGCGGATGATGGTCTGCGCGGTCGGGATCATCGCGCCGCCGGTGAAGCCCTGGCCGATGCGGCCCGCGACCATCATCGGCAGGGAATTCGAGAGGCCGCACATCACCGAGAACAGCGTGAACAGCACCGCGTTGCCGAGCAGGAAATTGCGCAGGCCGAACACGCGGGTGAGCCACGCGGCGAGCGGGATCATCACGATTTCCGACATCAGGTAGCCGGTCGAGATCCAGGTGCCTTCGGTGCCGGTCGCGCCGATCTCGCCCTGGATCTGCGGCCGCGCGGAGTTGGTGATGGAGATATCGAGCGTGGCCATCAGCGCGCCGAGCGCGCCGGCCGTGACCGCGATCCAGTCGACGGCGCTCGCGCGTGCGTGCGCTTCAGTCATGGCGATTCTCTGCGGCGACGCGCTTGCTGTCGTCGGTGGCGGCTTTCGTATCGACATCGACCGTCACCGACAATCCCGGCAGCAGCACCTTGCGCGTTTCCGGACCGGTATCGACGCGAATGCGCACCGGCACGCGCTGCACGATCTTCGTGAAGTTGCCGGTCGCGTTCTCGGGCGGCAGCAGCGCGAACTGCGCGCCGGTGCCGGGCGCGAAGCTCTCGACGACGCCGTGCAGATCCGTGCCCTTGAGCGCATCGACATGCAGCGTCGCCGGCTGGCCGATACGCATGCGGCCCACTTGCGTTTCCTTGAAGTTCGCTTCGAGATACAGCGACTGGACCGGCACGACCGTCATCAGCCGCGTGCCGGGCTGCACGTACTGGCCGACGCGCATCGTGCGGTCGCCCACGCGGCCCGCGACCGGACTCACGAGCGTCGTGTCGTCGAGATCGAGCTTCGACTGGTTGAGCTGCGCTTGCGCCGCTTCCATCTGCGCGCGGGCCTGCGCGATCTGCGCTTCGGTCGCGCCGATCTGCATCGTGGCGGAGCGCGCGGCGGCGAGATTCGCGGCGAGCGTGGCGCGCGCCTTATCGCGTGTCGACACGAGGCTCGCGAGGCGCTCGGCGGTTTCCGCGCCGGTCGCGACGAGCGGACGGTAGCGGGTCACGTCGTCCTCCGCATGGGCGAGACTCACGCGCGACACGTCGGCCTGCGCCTTCGCCTGTTCGGCGTTCGCGTGCTGTTGCTTCAGCTCGGCTTCCGCGCGCTGGATATCGGCGGCGCGCGCGTCGAGCGTCGCTTTCGCCTGATCGAGCGATGCCTGATACTGCCGCGTATCGAGGCGCGCGAGCGGTGCGCCCGCCGCGACGGACTGATTGTCTTCGACCAGCACTTCCGTGATGTAGCCGCTCACCTTGGGCGCGATGGTCACGCTGTCGGCCTTGAGATAAGCGTCGTCGGTGGTTTCGACGAAGCGGCCGACGGTCCACCAGCGCAGGCCCCACGCAACGCCGGCGACGACCGCGACGATGCCGATCGCGATCAGCACGCGCTTGCGTGACGTTTTGCCTTGGGCGGCGTCAGCGGATTGGTCGCCGTGCGTGGGCGCTGTGACTGACATGATTTCTCCGGGATTGCTTGCGCTACCGCCTGCGTGCGGTAGTCTTCGATGAATACGAGACGGTGAGCGCATTTGCTGCGTGTTCGATACACGCGGCGCGCTCGCCAAACTAGACGATGGCGTCTAGTATGCACGAATCTAGACGATTGCGTCTAGTTTCGCCCGTGCCAGGAGAGACGATGAAGAAGCCTCGCGCCGACAACGAAAGCGAGTTGCAAGATCAGGAGCGCGGCAGCACTGCGCGTTCGCCGCTGCAGGCGCGCGGGCGGGCGCGCATCGAGGCCGTGCTCGACGCGACCGCCGAGCTGATCGTGGAGAAAGGTCTTGAGGGCGTGACGATGCACGGCGTCGCCCGGCGCGCACAGACGCCGATCGGCTCGATGTATCACTTCTTTCCGGATCGCGACAGCCTGCTCGCCGCGCTGTGGGATCGTCACGCGGCGGCGCTCGACGAACTCGAAGATGAGCTCGGACGGATCGATAGCGAAACGTGGCGGGGGCTATCGGCGGAAGCGGTGATCGATCGCATCATGACGCCGCATATCGAATACTTCGAGCGCAAGACCGACTTTCTGATCCTGATGTCGGTCATGCCGCACGACGAAGCGAAAAAGAAGCGCAAGTCCGGCATGATGAGAAAGGTGATCGACGCACGCATGCCCGGCGTGAAGGCGTCCGAGCGCGAACTTTACGTGGAGATGCTCCATGCGCTCGCGGGCGGCGCGCTGGCCGTCAAGTTGCGTCCGGCGATGCGCGACGTGCAGTTGGCGCGCCGCTATCTGCGCGAAGTCAAGCGCGCGCTGGCCGCGTATCTGGCGGCGGTGGAGGCGGCGGTTCTCAAGTGACGCTTGGATAACACGAAAATTCGGAATCCGAAGTAAATCAGACTTCCGCGTGCTTGCGAATCTGCCGTGTCATGAACTCGCTCGAATCGACATCGTCCGGAGACAGCGAACGGCCACACGCTTCACATGCAGGCGTGTTATCGGCGAAGAGGCGGTCGGCGCCTTGGTAGTGACCAGTGTCCGACAGGCCTTCCAGCGTCGCGCGATACCAGTGTGACTGTCCATCGTCGTAGATGCGTTCCACAATCGAGCCGCGATGCCCGCAAGGGCAATTCACGTGTGTGATGATGCCGACTTTCATGCATGCCTCGATATTATTGGCGAAGCGTTGAAGTGCGCGATGCGCCCGGCAAGCGTGCTAATGGACAAACGGACGCAACGCATGTACCTGACTTCATCGATTTGGCAGGCGATCGCATAACGAGTTCATTCCGCGTGCAAGGAGTGGCGAAAATAAGCGTCATCCGCTCAGTAGCGGGTCGAGTCGGGTGGAAAGGACTTTCGCAGCGCGCTTGCTTGTTTCGTCTTGAAGAGACGTCGGCGGCATCGGTTGGATTCATCAAAATTTCGCTATACAAAATCCTTAAACCGCGTAGGATGGATGAATCCAGCGAGTGGCAATCAATTCGTAGCATCCGATAGCGCTCTAGCGCCGGCCCCGAACGGGATCAGCCTCAGATCGGAGACCGTGCAACGCGGTCGATCGTGTCACCTTGCCGATACTGCTCTACGCCCCCTTACTACACTGCCGCCTGTGCGCGGTCCGAGATCATTTGATGACAGTCGAAAACCGCCTATATCGTGGCCTGGAAATATGCCCGCTCGTCTTTTCGCATCGGCCGGCCGGCGCCAGTCACGCATACAGCCAGGACGATGGATTCGATGCTGCCGTGCGTATTCAGGAACCATCGGCGGAAATGGGTATGTCGCGCAGCCGTGTATTCAAGATCAGCGCGGGCGAGCCGTTTCAGAGTGCAGGCGACGCGCGTCGCGCATCGATCGCCTACGCCGAGCAGATGATCGATAAGTGCCCGCAGGCGCGGACGTTCCTTGACTAGCGCTACGAACACGCTTCGCAGCGCCGACGATGACCTGCCGTCGCAAACGGCAAGGGGAAGCATGATGCAAGCCGATACCCGCAACATTCGCATCGATCCGACGCCGCGCCGCGCCGATGGCGAATATATGGCGCATGCACGCATCTGCGCCGACCGTGCGGACGGCAGCGTAATGGATGTCTTCGTCAGTGGCGATCTTGCCGGCTTCGACCGCCGTGACGACGCCGTCGCGTTCGCGGCGAACTGGGCGCGCCAGTGGCTTGAAGTCCGGTTCGGTTGAATCGACCTCGGTAGATTGACATGCCGTGATTTCGTCTGCGCAGGCCGCCGCGCCTCCTAACGTCTCACATTGGCAAAAGAAGCTGATTGTGGAGCGAGGATGGCCGGTTCACGTCGAAAAGAAAGCACTGAAGATCTGGGCACGGACGCGCAGAATGTCCGCGTCGCTACAGCGAAAAAGGGCAAGCCGGCCGTTGCGGACGCATTGCAACCAGACCGGCAACGACGCGCCGACGAACAGCAGCGTGCGGTACGCGCGTTGATCCGTGTTGCCAGGGATCAAGGTTTCGTCACGCATGCGCAAATCAATGATCATTTACCTGGCGATCTCGCGCAGCCGTCCGTGCTCGATGATGTTTCGCGCACGTTCCTCGAAATGGGCGTGGCGGTCTACGAACAGGTTCCCGACACCGAAACGCTGTTGCTCGGCGACGCAGTCCCGGTCGTCGCGCTCGATGATCAGTCGGAAGAAGACGCCGAAGTCGCGCTCTCGACTGTCGATGCCGAATTCGGCCGCACGACCGATCCCGTGCGCATGTACATGCGCGAGATGGGTGCTAAGCAACTGCTGACGCGCGCGGCCGAAGTGAAAATTGCGCAGCGGATCGAAGAGAGCATCAACGAGATGATTCAGGCCATCGCGGCCTGTCCTCCCACTATCTCGATGATCCTCGCGAGCGCGCGGCAGGTCGCGGAGAACGAGCTTGGCATCGATGAACTGATCGACGGTATCGATGACCAGACGATGCCGTCGGAGATCGATAAACCCGAGCGTGCCGACGATGAACGCGATCCCGAAGCCGAGGACGAAGCGAACCGCGTGCGGCTGACGCAACTCAAGAACGACGCACTCGCGCTCTTCGCGCGGGTGGAAGAATGCGTCGATCAATTGCGCGAAGCGGGCACGACCAGTGTTCCGGGCGCTCACGACACCATTCGAAAAGAGCTTGCGCGCGTGCGCTTCACGACGCGCACAGTGGATCGCGCCTGCAACGACATTCAGCAGCGGCTGGTGCACGTGCGTCAGATTGAACGGCGAATTTCCGGCATTGCCATCGACCGGTGCGGCATGCCGCGCGAGCAGTTCATCGCATCGTTTCCGGGTCACGAGACCGATCTCGACTGGACCGCGAAAACCGCCGCGACATCGCGCGACTATGGTGCATCGCTGGAACGCAGCCTGCCTGCCATTCAGGCCGAGCAATGCCGTCTGATCGAGCTCGAACGGCACGCCGCGATGCCGGTTCAGCGCCTGGAGCAAATCGGCCGGCAACTGCTCGCGGCCGAATCCCGCATGCGGCACGCGAAGAACGAGATGATCGAAGCCAATCTGCGCCTCGTGATCTCGATCGCCAAGAAATACGTGAATCGCGGCGTTCACTTTCTCGACCTCGTTCAAGAGGGCAACATCGGCTTGATGAAGGCCGTCGACAAGTTCGAATACAGGCGCGGCTGGAAATTCTCGACGTACGCGACGTGGTGGGTTCGTCAGGCGGTCACGCGAGCCGTCGCGGACCAGGCGCGCACGATTCGCGTGCCTGTGCATATGGTCGAGACGATCAACAAGCTCAACCGCATTTCAAGCGAGATTCTGCAGCAGACCGGCAAGCCCGCGCAGCCCGCGGTGCTGGCCGAGCGCATGGAGTTGCCCGAGGCACGCATCGGCAGCATTCAGAAAATGGCCATGCGCCTGATCTCGCTCGAAACACCGGCGAACGATGACGCCGATGCGACGCTCGGCGACCTGATCGAGGATTCGAACGCGGAATCGCCGCTCGATGCCGTCGTGCGCGCCAGCTTACGCGTTGCCATCGACGATGCGTTGAGCGCGCTCACGCCGCGCGAAGCACGCGTTTTGCGCATGCGCTTCGGCATCGACATGCTGAGCGAATTCACGCTCGGCGAGCTAGGCACGCATCTGGGTGTGTCGCGCGAACGCATCCGGCAGATCGAGAGTCAGGCCATCCGCAAACTGATGCATCCGCGACGCGCGGATAAACTGCGCTCGTTTCTCGATCACTAGTCGAGTCGGTTTTCCGTGAGGCTCATGAGGACATCGGCGTACCAGGCGCTGTTGAGGCCGAGCGATTCGTCCACGTGCAGATCGCGCGTGGTCATGTCGATGGTCGATGAATGTATGCCGAGCAGCCGCCACGGAAGCGCGCACGACGCGGCGCTTTCATCGGCCGGATGGCGGCTTATCACGACGGGCGCGCCGCTCGTGCCGCGGTGCGTGCGCGCATCGGTGATGAAGCAGCCTTTGCCCTGAAACCGCAGCCCGAATGCGGACGCGATGATGCCCTGTCTCACCACCGGCAGATGATGCAGCGAGTCGTGAAAGCCCAGCGGAAAGCCGACGATCAGCACGGAAGCGCCAATCGGCATTGCGTCGCTGGATGCGGGGAGATGCTCGGGACGAAACGCGGCGAACACGGCCGTGAGCGGCAACTGATGGCGGGGGACTTCGAGCACGGCGACATCGATCTCGCCGCCCGTGTCCGATGCCTGACGCCACAGGCTCATGCCCGCGTCGTATAGCGGCAGCGATGCCCACGCCGACGCGCCCAGATTGTCGCGATCCACATGCAGCTCGATTTCGATGCGATCGGGGAAATGCTGGCTGGCCGCATCCACCAGCACATGACGGCTCGTGACGAGAAAGAGGCGCTCTCCGCGCGCGAAGAAAAAGCCGCTCGCGTTGGTGAGATGACGTGTTTGCACGAACGTGCGCACCCGCACGGCCGTGAGCAAAAGGGCTTCGACCGTGGGCTTGCGCGCGGCGTCAGGCTCGTTGGGCAAATTCGGATTGGCGCTGTTTCCCGCGAGGAAGATTCGCAGCGCGTCGTGCTGCGGATACTGATCGTGCAGGCTGTTTTCCGACAGGAACTCTGCGACGGGCTTGTCCGAAACAGAACCGCCGGACGCCTCGTTTGGCACGTGCCGGACAACGGCATTCGCGCCATCGCTAAGGAGCCATCTGTCGCCGTTCGAGCTGCGATAGAACTCGGTCGTATGCATTGCCGTGGTGTCCTGGTGACGCGAAATTTGCAGCGTCACCGTTGTCCACGCGACCGCTTAAAAACTTGGGTCGCTTCAGGCGCGGCGGTCGCCGGGGAGATGCGGATCGAATACCGCCTCGAGCGTGAATCCACCATACGCACCTCGCCCAAAGCGGTCAAGGTATTTCAGGCAACGTGAAGGAGACCGGGTCGCGATGCGCTTGCGCCTCGGTCATGCACTATCCCCGGGTGTCGATCCAGTCCTTCGCCCAGCGATGCGCGTAAGCGATGGCCTCGACTTCTTTCGAGAAATAGCCGACGGAATAAAAGGTGTACTGCGATTCGGAAGAACGAATATTTTTGCGGTCGACAGACACGTTTGCCGAAAACGTCCGGTCCGGCAGACGGTGTGCGGTCGCTTGTACCGCGTAACCGTGATAACTCTGAATGGATGCCATTAGATTTTATATTTTTTTGGGCGCTGATACTTACGTTCAAACGCAACGAATGAGAAAAGAGTGCGCGCGATATATCACCGAGCGATGTCGGGACTTGCGGCAATGAAGAGGGTGAGGGAGGGAAGCGGAAAAACCAGAGGGGAACGGGATCCGCACAACGGACCCCGTGACGCTGCGATTAGAGCGGCTTGATGTTCGAGGCTTGCATGCCCTTCGGGCCGCGCTTCGTTTCGAAGCTCACCTTCTGACCTTCGACCAGGGTCTTGAAACCGTCGGCGCGAATTTCGGAGAAGTGCGCGAACAGATCATCGCCGCCGTTATCCGGGGTAATGAAGCCGAAGCCCTTGGTGTCATTGAACCATTTAACGATGCCGTTATCCATGAAAAATCCTTGAGAATCTGATGTGGGTGTTGAACGAGAGAAGCATCAAGGAGGGAGTGGACAACGAATTCCGGCACTAAAACGGACTATTGATGAGCAGCAGTCGACTTCTTGAACTTCGGCTGCAATCATACCAAACCCGTACGAAATGGTCAACTATTAGTCAGTTTTAGTGCGGATACGTGACGGGAAGACGCTCCGGCCACGCCCCTCGGCGGCGCTGCGCTTCCTCATCCGACAATTCGGATAATTAATGATTGACGTCCGCACGCAGCCAGGCAGAAGCTTGCGGAAATAATTCGTAATGGAGCCTCCGGTCTGAATACGCGCTGAAAATATATTTCCTTCCGCCATGCGCAAGCCTGCATGGTCTCGAAAAAACGGAGAAGAGAATGAGAAGGATACGAGGGCTGGTTCTGGCGATATCTTCAGGAGTATTGATTACCGGATGCGGCGGCGACGCCGGCTCCGATGCAGCGGTCACAAACGGAAAGAGCGCGACTGGTCAGCCAGCGGCGCAGCAGGAAGCCGCAACCAAGGGTTACGCGTTGTCGACGGTCATCTGGGACCGCGTTCCCATCGGCGTTTGCTGGAACATGAACAACGCCGATTTCGCGCGATACTCCGCAGAACGGAACTGGAGCCGCCTCGCGGTTCAGGAAACCTGGGAGCAGAATTCGGGCGTGCGGTTCACGGGATGGCAGCAATGCACGAACGATCCGAACTACTACGGCGTGCGGATCACCGTCGAGGACATTGCCGCGAGCGGACCGCATACCGTCGGCCTGGGCGCGATGCTGAACAACGTCGCAGGCGGAATGGCGCTCGATTTCACCTTCAGGAACTGGAGTCCGAGTTGCCAGGGACGCGAGGAATATTGCATTCGCCGGGTTGCCGCGCATGAATTCGGCCACGCGCTGGGCTTCGCGCACGAGCAGAACCGGCCCGACACGCCTTCGGCATGCATCGAGCCCGCGCAAGGCACCTCGGGCGATACGATGATCGGCAATTGGGATCTCGCATCGATCATGAACTACTGCAATCCCAACTGGAACGGCGACGGCAAGCTAAGCGCCACCGACATCGAAATGGTGCAGAAGTACTACGGACCTCCCCGGGTCAGCGAAACCGTGTACACGTTGACGCGCGCCCAGGCTCCGGCTCAGGTCACCGCGTACGATTTCGCTTCGCGCACAGCGAAGGCATCGATCGATCTTTCATTGACGGGCGACTACAAGCAGGTCGATCAAATGTTCGCCAGCGTCGATGGGAAGCGGCTGCACGTGCTTCTGGAGAGAAGTCCGACATCGCTCGATCTCGCCACGATCGATACCGCGACCAACAAGGTGCTGCACGTCACGCCCATCGGGCCGCTGCTGACGACTTCCACGGGTTATAGCTTCCAGCCCGCGACGGATGGAAAGCAGGTCTATCTGTCGAACAGGAATGTCATCAGCGTCATCGACACCGACTCGGGGGCGCTGCTCAGAAAGATGGTGCTGCCCGAGGACTACAGCGTCATCAAGCTGGTAACGGCGAAGAATGACGATCAATACCTCTTCGCGCTCGCGAACGCGCCGGGGACGAAGCTGGAAGTGCTTCGCATCGAGGCGGCCAGCGGGTTCATCGTGGGCGGCTATCCGGCGGGTTCGGCGTCGAGCACCATGAACGATGAATTCACCGTAACCGCCGATGCGAAAAAGGCCTATTTCGTGACCTTCGCGTCGTTTGCAGCCGCGGGCAGTCTGACGGAAATGGATCTGGAGAGCGGCATCTGGCGCGTGCTGACCGATCTGCCGGAGAAGAAGCCGAAATTCCTCACGGCAATCGGTAACGGGCAGATTCTTTTCGCCGATGACAATGCGACGAGCCCGAGCGCGATCATCCTCTATGACGTGGCGAGCAGAGCGAAGACGACGTTGCTGACATCGCCGATCCTCGTGGGATACATGCAATTCGATCCGACGTCCGGGTCCGTTCTCCTCGAACGGAGTGACACGTGGTCCGTCAATCAGTTGAAGCAGCGTTCGGACGGAAAATATCGAAGCACCGACCTCGGGCTGCGGTCATTCACGAGCGGTACGGTGTCGAGCGGCGTCGCGCCCTTCGTGGTGGTGACGCGTTGATTCGTAGGACATAAAGGAGGAATCCGCACCACCGATAGCACAGTGAGGAAAACACGAATGCTCACTTGACGACAGCCGAAAGTGCCGTATGATGGGTCTCTATATTGCGGTGCAGCAAAATCGCGCTCGGTCATAAATACAGCTTTTTCTACGAAGCTGAACTCAGGAGCAACAATGTTTCCCTCTTCTTTCGCGAATCAAACGTTTGTCTACCCGGCAGCAAGTTTCCAGGTCCTCGTGAATGTTGCAAAGCGGTATGCGAGCGGGCTCCAGCAGCTTGCGGAACTGAACGTGCAGACGGCCAAGACCGTCTTCGAAGAGAGCACGGCCGTTGCCAAGGCCGGCCCGCAGGCAAAACCGGCCGATTTCCTGAGCTGGCAATCGACTCTGCTGGCCGAGACGCCCGAAAAGGCGGCCGCTTATACGAGGCATTTCTGGCAGATCGTTCGTGCGACGCAGACGGACATTCTCAACGAAGCGCGTGGCCCGATCGAGCAGTTCGGCTTCGGACTGAAGAAGGCGACTGAAGATGCTTCGCAAGAGGCTGTCGGACTGCTATCGAGTGCCGCCGAGGCATCGACCGATCTCGCGGATGCAGGCGCCGAGGCGATCGAGTCATCCGAGAAGGCCGCGCGTGCTGCCAAGGCCGACGCTAAGCGCTAATCCGTGCCGTCAGTCCTGACGTGCCACTGTTGACTTTCGAAACCCGCATCACGCGGGTTTTTTATTCCGCTCGACCCGACGGGAAAATCGATGAATCCCTTCCATCCGCTTGCGTGGGCGCACGACTCGTTCTGGTCGATGTTTCCTCGCGAAATCGTCGGTCTCACGGCGCAATTCTTCGACAACACCGAGACAGCGGTCGCAAGCCCTGCGACTCCGCTGCCATCGGAAAGTGAAACGAAAAAGACATCCGCCGAAGATGAACCGCCGCACCGCGACAACTCAGTCGCGCAAGCGGGCGATCATCGCTGGTTGAGCAAGAGCTTCGAGCATGGCAACGAGCGCTATCGATTCAAGGTCTATGTTCCGACCGAATACGAAGGCCAGCCGCTGCCGATGATCGTCATGCTCCACGGCGCGCAACAGGACCCGGACGACTTCGCATCGGGGACCGGGATGAACATCGTCGCTGAAGAGAAGGGCTTTATCGTCGTCTATCCGGAGCAGCCGGAAAGTTCGAATCCGCTGAGGTGCTGGAACTGGTTCATGGCGGCGAATCAGACGCGCGAATCAGGCGAAGCGGCGGCCATCGCGGCTCTCACGCGCGAGGTCGCGGCCACGTATAACGTGGATCGCGCTCGCGTTTATATCGCGGGTATGTCGGCTGGCGGCGCATTGGCCGTGAATCTCGCCGTGACGCATCCGGAGTTGTACGCGGCCGCGGCGATTCATTCGGGCCTCGCGTTCGGCGTCGCCGACGAGCAGATGACCGCACTCTGCGCGATGAATGACGGCAAGGGCAAAGTGCGCTTGCCCGACACCCTGTCCGACGAACCCAAGTCGCGCGCGGTGCCGCTGATCGTTTTTCACGGCGATGCCGACGACACCGTGCATCCGCGCAACAGCGAACAGATCGTGTCGATGAGCCAGTTGCTGCATGGCATGTCCGACGACACGGTGACGTCATCCTCGATATACGTCGCCGACGAAGCGGGTGGCCACGCCTATACCCGGCAAGTGTTTCATGACGGTGACGGTGAACTGATCGGCGAGCAGTGGGTCGTGCACGGACTGGGTCATGCATGGTCCGGTGGCCATCCCGACGGCACCCATACGGACACGCGCGGACCGGCGGCAAGCCGCGAGATTGCGCGATTCTTCGGTCAATTCACGAGAGACGGCAACCGGCAAGACTGAAGGTTCATCGAAGAAGTCCGCTTTGAATTCTCCCCCCTCGCCGCCTAGACTTTGATTCGACATTCCGGGTAGTCGATCAAAACGCGAACTCGTTCGCGCATCGTCGGAACGTGGTGTGACACGAGGAGGGACGATGGAATGCATCGAGATATACAGCGGACTCGACGGACATTCGGCGTTCAGAACCATCCACGCGTTCGAAGCGAGCCCGGTGATATTCAAGGGCGTCGCCGTTTCCTTATCGTCGCCGCAGCCGTGTGAAAGCGTGCTCATGCACGAGTTCGACGCAGACTATGTGCTCGGCTGGCATAACCCGCCGTCAAGACAATATGTCATCGTGCTGGATGGCGAACTCGAAATCACCGTGCAAGGCAGCGACACTGCGCAACGGTTCGCAGCAGGCGCGATATTCATTGCCGGCGACATGGACAGCACAGGCCATACGACTCGCGCGATCCGATCAGGCCGCGCATTGGTCGTCAACTTGCGGGTATGACGCGATGTTACTCAAGCATGCTCTCGCAGTGGTGACAGGCGGCGGCAGTGGCATAGGCTTCGCCGCCGCCGAACGATTCGTGGCAGAAGGCGCGCGCGTGGTCATCAGCGGGCGTAACGCGGAGAAACTGCAACGCGCCGCGGAGAAACTCGGCGAGAACGCACTGCCTGTCGTTGCCGACGCCGCGAACTCCGACGACATGCGACAGCTATACGAGACGGCGGTCGGCCACTTTCAATGCAAGGTGGATGTGGTCGTTGCCAACGCGGGTGTATCCCGGCAAACACCGGTGCGCGATACATCGCTGGCGCAATTCTCCGATGTTCTCAACACCAATGTCGGCGGGGTCTACGCAACCGTGCGCGAGGCGCTGCCGTTCCTTGCGCGGCCTGCGTCGATCATCCTCGTGGCGTCGCTCGCGGCCAATCAGGGCACCAAAAAATTTTCCGCGTACTGCGCGTCGAAGGCAGCGGTGGTTTCGCTGGCAAAAAGTTTCGCGGCGGAATTCGTCGAGTCCGACATACGCGTCAACAGCATTTCTCCGGGCGTGGCCAATACGCCGATTTTCGATAGCCTGGGAATGTCGGAAGCGCAACTGCTGGAATGGGCGCGCGTGATTCCGATGAAGCGCCCGGCCGACCCGGCGGAAATCGCCGCCGCCATTCTGTTCCTCGCATCCGATGCATCGCGCTACATGACAGGCGCCGACCTCGCGGTCGACGGCGGCATGTCAGGCATCAGTCCATTCTGATTCGTTGCTGCGATTGCTGCGATAAAACGCCGACATCTCTCGCACGATTGCATCGAAGAACGCGGGGTCGAGGGCGTGCCCCATGCGATCGATCACTCGAAGCGTTGCTCGCGGGCTTGCGCTGGCGGCCCATTCGCCATGCGCGACCGGAAAGATCGGATCATCGCTTCCCTGAATGATCAGCACCGGCAAATCGAGAGACGCCAGTTCTTCGCTGGTCAGCGCCGGCGTCGCTTTTTGAGCCAGCGCATGGTTGCTGTTGTTGGCGAGCGTCGGCTGTAGTCCATCGGATCGCAGGAGCGGCCGTTCGGCAAACGCTCGACCGAGACTTTGCCACGCGCGCTCGTCGAAAGGCGACCTCGGTCCTGCGGCGAGCTTGAAATTCTCGATGAAGTGCGTCGCGATGTCATCGACGCTCGTCGGTGGAATGGCGTTCAGCGCGATGACTTTTTCGACGAAGCCAGCGCAAGGACGAGGAAGCGCACCCGGCGTCTCGATCGCCCCTGCGAACGCATCGTTTTTGGGCCGCAGATCGGGCGACGACATGATGGTGCAGAGCGTCGTCACGCGCCGCGGCATCGCGAGCGCCATCCTGTAGCCGATGACCCCGCCCTGCGACAGCCCGACGACATGCGCTTCATCTATGCCAATGCCATCGAGCAGGTCGAAGGCGTCGGCGGCCAGATCGTCGAGCGTGTAGGGCGACGCGCTGAAATCGATGTACGTCGAGAGACCGGTATCACGCGCATCGAACCGGATGACGCGCAATCCAGTTGCGGAAAGCAGACGACAGAACGCGTCAGGCCAGACCAGACCCGGCGCGCTGTTGCCCATGACGAGCAATACCGGCGGGTCTTCGCTCTCTCCGAATTCCTCGTAGAAGAGGTTTATCCGCTTGCCGCGAAACGTACCTGCCTTGACCACGAAAATCTCCTTTCATCATGATGCCTCGACGTTCCGCGCGAGTGGCAGAGGTCTGGCTTGGCGATGCTCATCGAGATGTTTGCAGACGACGTCCGCGACGAGTTCCGGCCTAGTGCCTACGAAATAGTGCTGTCCCTCGGGCAACACGGCGAGCGCCGTCCGGTCCGACAGTGCCGACCACGCGCGAAACCGGCGCGCATATCCGCGCGTCAGCGGATCATCGGCGCTGACGATGCAGAGTATCGGCGCGGCGATCTTGTCGTCGGCGCGATGTTTCTCGTAGTCGAACGTCAACTGGGCATTCCTGCGGAAGTTGCCCATCATGAACGCGATGACATCGGGTTCCATCGCGTCGGTCGGACCGCCCCAGCGCTGAATCAGCGTCTGCAGCTTGCTGTCGCTGGTGAGGCTCCAGGGCGAGGGCATCGGCAGCCAGCGCAGAAGCCAGGGAAGCGGAAACGCCGCAGCAACGGTGAGGAGCGCGACCTTGCGCCCCCGGCGCTCGATCTGGCGCACGAGTTCAAACGCCAGGAAGCTCCCCACGCAATGGCCGTACACGGCGATATCGCCGGTGTCCGCCGCGACGAGTTCGTCGGCGCAGGCCTGCGCCATCTGCACCACCGACACGTAATCGCGCGGATCGCTGCCTAGCTCGTTACCGGGCAGCGCGATTGCGCGCACCGCGAGCGTCGGATCGCGCGAGCACAAGGCATCGGCCAAAGGCCGGAACACGGTTGCGGACGCCCCGGCATACGGCGCGCATACGACGGTCATACGCGTCGTGGCGGAACCGCGCGCGATGATCGGCACGAGTGTGCTCGCCGTGGGAGCATCGCGAGCGAGCAGCGCAGCGACGCCCGCGACGGTCGGCTGACGATAGAAGTCGAGCTGTGCGATCTTTTTATCGAACGCACTCGCAAGCCGCGACAACGACGTGATCACCTTCAGCGAGTGGCCGCCGAGCGCGAAGAAATCGTCGTGACGCCCGATACGCTCCACACCCAGAAGCTCCTGCCAGATTGCGGCGATCGCGCTTTCCGCCTCGCCTTGCGGCGCCTCGTAGTCTTTCGTCACCACCGAAGACTGGTCCGGCGCCGGCAGCGCGCGCCGGTCGAGCTTGCCGTTCTGCGTCAGCGGCAACGTCTCCAGATTCACGAAGGCGCTCGGCACCATGTAATCGGCCAGCACCATCGAGAGCTGTTCACGCAAATCCGCCGCCAATGGCCCGGTCCCGTCGCGGCCGACCACATATCCGACCAGTCGCTTGTCGCCCGAACTGTCCTCCCGAACGATCACTACGGCCTCGCGCACGCCTTTGCATGCCAGCAGCTTCGCTTCGATCTCGCCCAGTTCGATGCGAAAGCCGCGAATCTTCACCTGGTCGTCGTTGCGGCCGAGGTATTCGAGCGTGCCGTCGGCGAGCCATCGGCCCAGATCGCCCGACTTGTACATCCGCGCTTGCGCATCGCTCGTGAACGGATCGCTCACGAAGCGCTGCCCGGTGAGTTCCGGACGGTTCAGATAGCCGCGCGCCACGCCCGCGCCACCCACGTATATCTCGCCGGTCACGCCCTCGGGAACCGGCTGACCCTGACCGTCCAGCACATACAAGCGCAGGTCCGGAATTCGCCCGCCGATCGGACTGCGGCCCGTGCGCTGCGCATCCTCGGGACTCAGCGCACGATAGGTCACGTGCACCGTGGTCTCCGTGATGCCGTACATGTTCACCAGTTGCGTGAGCGCATTTTGCTCACGCGCATACCACGGCTGGACGATCACCGGTTCGAGGGCTTCGCCGCCGAAGACGACCTGGCGCAGTCGATGCGGCAGATTACTTTCTCCCTGTGCGGCGATCAGTTGCCGGAACGCGCTCGGCGTCTGGTTCAGGATCGTCACGCCTTCCTCGCAAAGCAGGCGATAGAAGTCCTGCGGCGAGCGGCTCACCTCCTTCGGCACCACGACGAGGCGGCCGCCGTACAGCAGCGCACCCCAGATTTCCCACACCGAGAAGTCGAACGCGAACGAGTGAAAGAGCGTCCAGACGTCCTGCGCGCCGAACTCGAACCAATGGTCCGTGGCGCTGAACAGCCGCACCACGTTGCGATGCTCGATCATCACGCCCTTCGGTTGGCCCGTCGAGCCTGAGGTGTAGATCACGTAAGCCAGATGACGCGGATTCAGATCCGCGACCACCGGATTGTGCGTCGGTTGCGCTTCGAAGGACCGCGTGTCGAGTTCGATCATCGGCGCGGACAGTTCGCCCAGCACCTCGCGCACGCTCGCCTGTGCGAGCACCACCACCGGCGCGCAATCGTCGAGCATGTAGGCGAGCCGCTCGACGGGGTAGCCCGGGTCCAGCGGCACATATCCGGCGCCTGCCTTGAGAATGCCCAGCACGCCGACGATCATCTCGATGCCGCGTTCCACGCAGATCGCGACCCGGTCGTCGGGCTTGACGCCCGCATCGATCAGACGATGAGCCAGCCGATTCGCGCGGACGTTCAATTCTCCGTACGTGAGACGCGCGTCTTCATGGACCACCGCCACGGCGTCCGGCGTCTTTTCGACCTGCGCCTCGAACAGCGCGACCACCGTGGTTTCCGGCGCTTCCGCCGCGATTTCGTTGCGCTTGACGAGCAGGCGTTCGCGCTCGGCGACCGGCAACATGTCGAGCGCGCGCACGGGCAGCGACGGGCTTTCCGCCAGCGCCAGTGCCAGCGCGTCGAGCGTGCAGTCCATATAGCCGGCCACACGCGATGCATCGACGCGCGTATCGGCCTGCACGACAAGTTCGAAGTCGCCGCCGAAGTCGTTCACCGAGAGCAGCAGCGGATAGTTGGTGCGCTCATCGCCGTGCAGCACCGACACGCCGCTCGCGGTGGTGCGCGCGCCGTGCGCCTTGTCGGACGCCCGGCTGTGACGGTAGTTCAGCAGCGCGCTGAACAGCGGCAACGGTGCGGCGACGCCGCTGCAACGCTGCGCCAGCGCGAGCGAGGCGTGCTCATGGTGCAGCAGCGTCGACAGCGCCGCATGCGTGTGCCGCACGGCATCGCCGACGCTCACATCGTGCAGGCGGACGCGGATCGGCAGCGTATTGATGAACATGCCGAGCACGCGGTCCGCGCCCTCGCCGCCCTGCATGCGGCCGAGCAGCACCGTGCCGAATACCAGGTCCTCACGGCCCGACACACGCCCCAGCACCTGCGCCCACGCGAGGTGAAAGAGGCTCGCCACGCTGACGCCGAGCTTGCGCGCTTCTTCGCGCAACTGCTGGCTCAGCCGGACCGGAAGCGTCGTCCTGAATTCGGCGATGCCGAGGCCGTTGCTCTGCACATCGCTCAGGCCATACGGCAGCGTGGGCTCGTCGACATCGGCAAGCGCTTCGCGGAAGTACGCCTCGTGCTCGCTCTGGCTCATGCCCAGCCGCGCCTGCGCGACGAAGTTGCGATACGGCAGCGGCGTGGGGAGAGACTGCGTCTCGTCACGCAGGATCGTTTCGATTTCCTCCAGCATCATCTCCAGCGCCGTGTAGTCCATCACCATGTGATGGCCAAGCAGTTGCAGCAGCCAGCGGCCGTTGGGCTCGTCGCGAGCCACGTAGAGCCGCATCATCGGCGCCTGACGCACATCCAGCCGGTGATGTCGCGGGTCGAAGCGCTGCGCCAGTTGCGCCTCGATTTCGCCATCCTCCGACGACAGCGTGACCTCCTCGACGATCAGGCGCGCCTCGCGCCACACCACCTGCACCGGTTCGGGCAGACCTTCCCAAAGCACAGCGGTACGCAGAATGTCGTGGCGCGCGATCACCGTTTGCAGCGCCTGCACGAAGCGCCCGAGCTCGACGCGCTCGGGCATGGCCATCATCATGTTTTGCAGATACGGATCGCCGTCGCCGCCCGCGATATGGTGGAACAGCATCCCCTCGTGCAACGGCGCGAGCGGATAGATGTCCTGCACGTTGCGCGCACCGCCTTCGACCTGCGCGACCACGGCGTCGATCTGCTGCGCGGTCAGCGTGACGAGCGGCAGCATCTCCGGCGTGATCGCCTCGCACCCGGCCGGGATGCCGTTCGGCGGCACCGTCACCGCGTTGCGCACGCTTTGCGCCGCAGCCGCCAGCGCGGCCACGCTCGGCTGGCTGAACAACACCCGAACGTCGGCCCGTACGCCTGCCTGACGCATCCGTTCGATCAGCGTCACCGCCAGCAGCGAATGGCCGCCCAGCTCGAAGAAGTTGTCGTGCCGGCCCACGCGTTCGCGTCCCAGCACCTCCGCCCAGATTGCCGCGATCATCGATTCCGTATCGCCCGCCGGCGCTTCGTAGTCGCGACGGGTGAATGCGCCATCGTCGGGCGCGGGCAACGCGCGCCTGTCCACTTTGCCGTTCGGCGTGAGCGGGAGTGCGTCCAGCATCACGTAGGCGGCCGGCACCATGTACTCCGGCAGCGTCTCCAGCATGTGGGCGCGCAATTGCTGGCTCTGCGACGCTTCCCGCGATGCGTCCGCCGTGTAATAGGCCACGAGCTGCTTGCCGCCACTGCCCTCGCGCGCCACCACCACCGCCTCGCGGATGCCTTCATGTGCCGCGAGCCGCGCCTCGATCTCGCCAAGCTCGATGCGATAGCCCCGGATCTTGACCTGAAGATCGTTGCGGCCGAGGAACTCGATATTGCCGTCGGGAAGCCAGCGGGCGAGGTCGCCGGTGCGATACATGCGCGCGTCCGGCATCGTGCTGAAGGGATCGGGCAGAAAGCGTTCGGCCGTGAGTTCCGGCCGGTTCAGATAGCCGCGCGCAACGCCTGCACCGCCGATATGCAGCTCCCCGACGGCGCCCGGCGGCATCGGCTGGCCGTGCGCGTCGAGCAGATATATCCGCGTGTTGGCGAGCGGCCGGCCGATAGGCACCGTGTTGCCGCCGAACCCGTCCGGCCTGCGCCATGCCGTCGCGCAGACCGTGGTTTCGGTCGGGCCATAGGCGTTGAAGATCGTGATATCGGATTGCACTGCGCGCATCAGCGAGACGCCCGGCGACTCGCCGCCCAGCACGAGAACCTGAAGCCTCGGCAGGAGCGCCAGCGAATTCTGTCCCTGCAACAGCGCCGGGGGCAACTGGGCGTGCGTGACCGCGTGCCGCCGCATGTAGTCGATGAGCGATGTGGCCGCGAGGCAGTCGTCACGCACCGGAAGATAGAGCGCGGCGCCCGCGGCCAGCGTCATGAACACATCGGCGACGCTGACATCGAAGCCCGGTGAAACGAACTGGACGACGCGGCTCTCCGGACCAACGCCATAGAGCGCGATTTGCGCGACGGCAAGATTGACGATGTTGCCATGTTCGACCATGACGCCTTTAGGCGCGCCCGTCGATCCGGACGTGTAGATCACATAGGCGAGGTCGCGGGAACCGAGCCCCGCGACTTGCGGATCGTGATCGGGCCGGGTGTCATCGAAAGCGCCGGGTTCGAGCACCGGCAGTTCGCCCGTATCACCGAGCGCCGCGCGACCCGCGGTATCCGCGATGAGCAGCGCGGGAGCGGCATCCCTGAGCATGTAGGCCAGCCGTTCGCCGGGATAGGCCGGATCGAGCGGCACATAGGCCGCGCCCGCCTTGAGAATGGCCAGGAGCGCGATCACCAGTTCCGGACGACGCTCCATGCACAGCGCCACGCGCGCTTCGCGTCCGACGCCCAGCGCAATCAACTGATGGGCGAGCCGGTTGGCCTGCTCATTGACCCGCGCATAGGTGACGGACTGGCCTTCGAAGACGAGCGCGACCGCATCCGGCGTGCGCGCAGCCTGCTGCTCGAACAACTGATGGATGCACTGCGCCTGCGGCAAGGGCGTGGCCGTCCCGTTCCATTTTTCGAGCACGTCGCGCTCGCCGGGCAGCAGCAGGGGCAGGGTATGTAACGGGACGTCGGGCTGCGCGATCGCCTGTTCGAGAAAATGCGTGAATCGCCGCAAATGCGTCTGCACCGCCTCGGCGCTGTACATTGCCGCGCTGGCATCGAATACCAGTCTCAGGCCCACTTGCTCTCCCTCGTCGTGGACGTGCAACGTCAGGTCATCGGGCGTGACGGAAAACGTGCGAGTCGATGCAACCTCGCAGTCCGTGAACGCGATCGCGCTATTGAAGCCGGGCATGATATTCACGATCGGGCCGAACAATCGCTGACCGATGTCGAGGCGTTCGAGATCGCGCCGGATATCCTTGATCCGATAACGCTGGTGACGCAGCACGCGAAGGCTCTGCGCGGAAACCTGCTTGACGAGTTCGATCATGCTCGCACGCGGATCGACGGGCACTCGCAGCGGCAGCACGTTGGACATCATGGCCGGCACGTTCTTGGCCGTTCGCCCGACCCGCGCAGTGACGGGCATGCCCAGCACCACTTCATCGGCTTGGCCGCTGACGCGAGCCAGATAGGCGGCCATCGCGGCCGTGATGAACTGCGACCACGAGGTGCCGTTCTGTTGAGCGGTCTGACGCAGCGATGCCACTGTCTCGGGCGGCAGGTTGATCCTTGCCTTCACCGTCGTGACTTCGGGCGATGGATTCTCCACGTCCGCGGCGATGATCGGCGGTTCCGGGCAATTGGCCAGATGCTCGCTCCAGTACTGCTGATCCTTTTGAAAAGCGCTGGATGCGCGATACGCCTCGTCATCCGCGAGCAGATCGGCCAGCCGGCTCCATGTCGGCGGCGCGGGTTGCGATCCGCCTTTCAGAGCCGAATAGATCTCCGCAAGCCGCTCGATGAAGAGAAGAAACGAGTAGCCATCGAACACGAGATGATGAAAGCACAGAAACAGGAAGAACCGGTCCGGCGCGGTCCGAAGCAATGCCACGTTGAACAATGGCCACTGATCGAGATCGAACGCGGTGGAACGTCTCGCCTGCACGTGATCCTCGACTGCCTGTAGCGGGTTTGCCTCGCCGCTGACATCGAGCACAGGGAGCCTGAAATCGACCGGCTCCAGTACCTGATGCGGCAATCCTTCCGTGCCGCGCAGACGAACCTGCACCGCGTCCGCTTCCGAGATGGTCTGCCGCAAGGCCGATTCCAGCACATCGATATCGAGCGGCCCGGCAATCTCCGTCAGATGCGCGAGGTTGTATCGGGGATCCTGCAAGTCGACTTGTTGTCGAAAGAAGATGCCGAGCTGCGCGGGCGTAAGAGGAAAGCTGAGCATGGTTTCACTCGATAAGAAGTTTTAACCGGACGGCCCCGACGCGTTCAGTCGGCCACGGGCGAGTCATTGCGTCTCGCGTACAAACCCGCCTTCAGCGCTTCGGCCGATACATCGACGAGACGGCCTTGCGCCACCTGTACGAGCCGGTCGGCGCATTCGAAGTAGGCGTCGTCGTGAGAGATGACGATGACCGTCTTGCCGCGGCGCTTGAGATCGGGAATGAGCTCCGTGTAGAACACGCGCCTGAACATGGGGTCCTGATCGGCGGCCCACTCGTCGAAAAGATAGATCGGGCGATCTTCGAGATACGACGAGATCAGCGCCATCCGCTTGCGTTGCCCCGACGAAAGACTGGTGGTGCTGAACCGGTTGTCCCGGATGCTTACCTTGTGATCGAGTTCGAGCGTGCGCAGATAATGCGTCGCCTGCTTGTCGACCTGAGCCTGATCCTGGCACAGGATTTCGTCGAACAGATGAAAGTCGGCGAACACAGCCGAGAAGCGCTGACGATACTGCACGAGGTTATGCCTGTCGACCTTGATCCCGTTCAGCTCGACATGTCCTTGCTCGGGTTCATAGAGCCCGAGCAGCAGCATCGCGAGCGTGGTCTTGCCGCTGCCGTTTCCTCCGATCAGGTAGACGACCTCGCCTTGTCGGATCGACAGATCGATCGGTCCGAGCGTGAACGGACGATCCTCGGTCAGCCCCGGATAGCGATGCGATACGCCGGCGAATCTGAGCAGCGGCGCACCTTCCTTCGTGATGGCGAACGGGTCGTCCTGCGTCGCGGGCGTGTCGTCGTTCGGCGCGTGCGTCAGCTCGGCATCGAGAATGCGGATGCGCCCCAGTGCGATGGACGCCTGACGCAGAATCGGCAAGCTCGTCATCACTTCGCTGACCGGCTGGATCAGAAACAGAAGCAGCAGCGTGAGCGTCACGAGAACGCCCGGCGACTGCGGAAACCAGTGCGGCACGACGAGCAGGATCAGGCCGATGGCCACATAGAACAACATGCCGCCCGCATTGGCGACGAGCGAATAGAGAAGCATCGCCCGCGTGAAGGATCTCCTGAACCGATGCGCGGTCGGATGGACCACGTGATCGGTGAAGTATCGGCCTCGCGAAGTATTGAGCTGCAATTCGCGCGTACCTTCGAGCAGCGAGCGGAAATGCCGGAAGATGACGTCGAGCTGATCGCGAACCGCCTGCATTTCTCGCAGCGGCCAGCGCTCCACGCTGTGATAAATGACCGCCGCGGTGATCAGAAAGACGAAGAAGCACGCGAAGGCCTGCCAGGAAAGCCAAGCCATATAGGCGAGACATACGGCGGTGAGGACCAGATGTCCGAACACGACCGGGAGCATCTGCGCGGCCTGCGCGAACGTGTTGACATCCGTCGTGAGAATGGCGAGCAGGCGCGGCTTTCCGAGCGCCTCCAGCTTTTTATAGGGCGTATGAAGGATCTTCCGGCACAACTCGATACGCAGGCTGCATATCACCTGCTGCCCGAAGTCCATGATGAGAATCTGCGACGTCGTTCTGAAGAGCAGTTGTGCCGCGCAGACGGCGAAGAAACCGATCGCAAGCGCGCGCGTGGGTATGTGACCGCTGGCGACGGTACTGATCAGCCGTGCGATTTCGGCGCTGCAAATGGCCCCGACGAACCCGGCAATGACAGCGACGACGATGCGCGGCATCGACTCGCGTCGAATCTGCGGTGGAATCAGCGAGAACATGACGCGTCTCCGCTCGCTGCGGGTGCAAGAGACGCAAGGAACGTCTGGATCGTCCGGTTGAATTCGTCGGGATTGTCGGTCATCACGGAGTGGCCTGCGCGCGGGATCGTCGCGAGTTGCCCTTTGGGCAGCGCCTGATTCACCATGCGCCACGCGATCTGCGGCGTCAGCAATGCGGACCCGATGCCTCTCACGACGAGGCTCGGGCAGCGCACGGACCTGAGCATGGCCCAGACATGCTCGTCGCGCGCGTTGTCCTTCGGCGAGTCATCGGCGACGGCCCTGTCGAGCTTCGGCTCGAACGCGCCCGTATTCGTGCGACGCAGCGCGTGCGCCGCGAGATGTTGCAGCGCACGTTCATTCGCAAGCGGACGACGCTCCTGCAGCCACTGCGCATACTCGGTGATCGAGTTGAAACGCGCCGGCGTTTCGCGTATTTCAGCGAACACTTTTTGCGAACCAGCGCCATCGGAATCCGGTCCAAAGTCGACCAGGACCAAACCCGACGTGAACTGTTCGAGCATTCCCGTAAGATGCAATGCGACGCTGCCGCCGAGCGAATGACCGATCAGTACGGGCTTTCGTATGTTCATTGCGAGGAGGACTTCGAGCACGTCGCCGGCGAGCGTTCGCGCGTCGTATGCGCGCTCCGGGTCCCAGCTCGAATCGCCATGGCCGCGAAGATCGATGGATACGAATCGGTTATCGGCGCAGGCGGATTCCGTCAGCGTGCGCCACACGCCGCTGCACTCGCCGCGGCCGTGAAGCAGCACGCAGGGCGTGCCGGCGCTGCCTGAATCCTCGACCGATATGTCGAAACGGCCATTACGGATTCTGACGCTGCGTCGCTGCACGAAAGAGGGTCGTTTCATGATTGTCACCTGTTAGGATCGAGCGAAGACAGCTTGACGCTCGAGAGTTAGAACCGGATTAGGTCACGAAGCAGCGGGGTAAAAGTGGCCGATGCGCCCCGCTAACAGGTTCCTAACTTTCCACGTCTAACTTGACTTCATTCACATGTTCTGTCGGTCCGGGCCTTCATGGAACGTAAGACTGACCGACGATCCGATAACACGATGTAACTTTCCGGTGGATGCGCACATGACAAATTCGAACCCTGTTTTCAAAGAGCCAATCGCACAGGACGCCGTTGCGGTCACGGGCAATTCCGTCGGCTCACCCGAAGAACTCGCGTCGATGGTCGCCGAGGCGCTGGGTGCGAAACGCTGTGTCGTTTCCGTGACGGCGGACGAGCGCATCGCCGACGTATGCTCGGGGCACTATGTGTCCTTCGGCGAGGTGCATCTCGGGGCGACGGCGGCCATCGTCGAATATTCGGACGCGCGCGACAAGATGTTCTCGGTGCTCGAGTCGAATGGAAAGGCGATTGGCGTGGTGCAGGTTTCGGGGCCGCGAGACAAACAGCGGTTCGATGAACATGACCTCAAGCTGCTGCGCATTTTCGCGGCGTTCATCACGCGGGCCGTCGAAGCGGACAGACTGCAGAAGCTCGTTTCCTCGCCCTTCGCGCGCATGACGCTGAAGCGCTCGACGGATCAGACTATTGGCGACATCGTTGCTCAATCGATCCAGAATCCGAGCCAGCTCTCGAAGCTGCTTGCCCGATCTTTCTATCGCGAGATGACGCGCGCGGGCTTCGACTTCAACCAGATCATCGGCGCGGCGACCGAGATCATTTCCGAACTCGCGAGCAACGTGCGCAAGCATAGCGATCGAAATAACCGGCGCGAAAGCTGACTTTTCGCTTCGCGTGACGAGCGGCGGCGCGCCATGCGCCGCCGTTTTTTTTGTTGGTGACATTCGCGCGATCATCTGCCTTCTCCTCTTCGTTGTTTGCCATCGGCCGTGCAGCCGATGGCAAGCTTCACTTCACGCCGAGTTCCTCACCCGGATGCCGACGCGCCGAAGCTTCGAAGACACTCAACGAAGCGAGACTTCGTCCGATCGTCGCGAGCGAGGACGGCTGGCACATTTCGCCGTGCGCGCAATCGATATCGAAGTTCACGACAGCGCCTTCCGCTCGTTCGCGCCATTGCGCGACATGCCGCGCCTGACCGTCCGCTTCGGACCGCGTGGCCGTGAAGTAGACGATATCGCCGCCGAACTGCGCTGGCGCGAACGTGCCTTGCAGATGCATGTTCCGCCGCGTTGCATCGATCAGCGTCATCACGTGTCCATCGGTGATATACGCCGGAATCAGCCGATGCTGGCGCAGGGCGTCGACACGCTCCGTAGTCGTCTGCATCTCGCGAAGCGCGAGCGTGAGTTCCTCGGGCATGTTGGAAAAGGCCGCTGCCATGAGCCCGCATTCGTCGAATTCGCGTGCTTCCCGGCCATCGGGCAGGCGCGAGTCCAGCAGAACGAGTTGGTCGACGGTCTCGCCGGCGCGTTGAAGCTGCGTCGCCATTTCATAGGCAACCAGTCCACCGAAGGACCAGCCGAACAGCCGATAGGGTCCTTGAGGCTGCACGCTCCGGATGCGCGTGATGTAGTCGCTCGCCATCTCCGCGATAGTCGCGGGACTGTAATCGGGTTGCTGGAGCGCGGGCGTCTGCACGGCGTAGATTGGCCGATTTCCTTCGATGCTTTGAGCAAGTCCCGCATAGCTCCAGGCGAGTCCGCCGACCGGGTGAATGCAGAACAGCGGCGCGCCGTCGCCGGGAGTACGGATCGGCAGGATCGCGTCGAATTCCGTGTTCGAGGGCGCGGTGCTCAGATGGTCCGCCAGCTCGGCCACCGATGGGGCGTTGAACAGGACCCGGATGGATATGTTCTGGCCGAGCCGGGCGTCGATAAGCGCCATCAGTTGTACGGCGAGCAGCGAATGACCCCCGAGCGAGAAGAAGTTATCGAAGACGCTGACGCGTTCGAGACCGAGCACGCTGGCGAAGCACTGCGCGAGCGAATGTTCGATCGACGTACGCGGGGCGACATAAGCTGCAAGGTCTTGCCACTGCGGATCGGGCAGCGCGCGGCGATCGAGCTTGCCATTGGGCGTGAGAGGCAACGCATCGAGCACGACGAAGGCCGATGGCACCATGTAGTCGGGCAAACGCGAGTCGAGATGTTCACGCAAGGCGCTCGTATCGGTCTCTGATACCAGCGTGACATAAGCGACAAGCTGCTGATCCTGCTGTCGAGCACGTGCAATAACCACCGCCTCCCGCACCGCCGGATGACTGGCGATCTGCGCCTCGATCTCACCCAGTTCGATACGGAAGCCGCGAATCTTGACCTGATGATCGTTGCGGCCCAGGAATTCGATATTCCCATCGGCACGATATCGTGCGAGATCGCCCGTGCGATACATACGCCCGCCTGAAACGAAAGGATCATCGAGGAAACGCTCGGTGGTGAGATCGTCCCGATTCAGATAACCCCGCGCCACACCCGCCCCACCGATATACAACTCGCCCACCGCCCCCGGCGGCACCAGTTGATAACGCTCATCGAGCAGATACATGCGCGTATTGGCGATCGGACGACCCACCGGCACCGTCGATGACGTACTCGCTTCGAGCCCGGTTTGATAGCACGAGGACCAGACCGTGGTTTCGGTAGGACCATAAAGATTCCACAGCGACTTGACCTTCTCGCGCAGACGCGCAGCCAGTCCCTCGGACAAGGCTTCGCCACCGCACAATGCCGTGAGTTGCGCGGAGCCGGGCCACTGCGCATCGAGCAGCATGCGCCAGGTCGCCGGGGTCGCCTGCATGAAGCGGACGTCGTGCTTCACGAGCAGCGTTTGCAGCGCAAGCGGATCGGCCGCATCGCTTCTGCGGGCCAGCACCACGCACGCACCGGTGCTCAAGGGCAGATACAGCTCCAGCCCGGCGATATCGAAGGAGATGGTCGTGACGGCGAGAAGCTTGTCGGCCGCGCGCATCGCGGTGACATCGCGCATCGAGCAGAGGAAGTTCAGCATCTCGCGATGCTCGACCATCACGCCCTTGGGCTTGCCCGTCGAACCGGAGGTGAAGAGCACGTAAGCGAGATGATGCGAAGCGACGGACGTTTGCGGATCGTCTTGCGGGAGTGCATCATCGATCGCTGCATCGGGATCGAGCACGCGCAGAGAACCCGTATCGCCCAGTGCTTCACGTCCGGCGGCATCGGCGATCAACAGCCGCGGCGTCGAGTCGGTGAGGATATGGCTCAGACGCTCGCCGGGATACGCCGGATCGAGCGGCACGTAGGCACCGCCTGCCTTGAGTATCGCCATCAATGCGACGACCATGCCGATGCCACGCTCCACGCACAACGCCACGCGATCTTCCGGCTGTACACCGAGCGCGATCAGATGATGTGCAAGCTGGTTGGCGCGCGCATTGAGTTGCGCGTAAGTCATCGATTCATCTTCGAATACGAGCGCGATCGCATCGGGCGTACGTTTAACCTGTTGCTCGAAGAGCTGATGAATGCACAGGTGTTCGGGATAAGCGGCAGCAGTGTCGTTCCACGTCTGGACCAGCAAGGTGCGAGTCTCGGTCGACAACACGTCGAGCTGATTCACCGGCGTCTGAGGGGCCTGTTCGAGCGCCTGCGCAAGACTCGACAGCGCCTGCTCCATGTAGCCGCACAGTTGCTCGGGCGACAACGGCGCGAGCGTCTGCGCGGTGAGCCCGAGGCTCTGGCCATCGTCTTCGACCGCGAGCATCAGCGGATAGTTGGTGCGTTCTTCGGCGCCGAGCAGCTCGATACCGTCGAAGACCGGCTGCTCATCGGTGGAGGCCTGATTGTGGCGATAGTTGAGCAAGGCGCTAAAGAGCGGCGCGGGCGCGGCGACGCCACTGCATCGCTGCGCAAGTGCGAGCGGCGCGTGCTGATGCTGCAACAACGCGGCGAGCCGTTCATGCGTATCACGCACGCTATCGATGACCGATGCATCGTTCACATCGAGGCGAATCGGCAGCGTATTGATCAGCAAGCCCAGCGCCTGATCGACGCCTGCCTGCATGCGTCCGAGCAGCACGGTGCCGAACACGACGTGACCGTCCGGGTTCGCCGCACTGGCGGCGTTGAGCACACGCGCCAGCGCCAGATGGCACAGACTCGCGAGACTCACGCCGATGCTGCGGGCCTGAGTGCGCAGGCGTGTATTGAGCGATGCGGGCAACATAACGCGCGCTTCGGCAACCGCCGAGCCATCGTGATGAACGTCGGTGAGGCCGAAGGGCAAAGTCGGTTCGCTCACGACGGCGAGCATGTCGCGGAAGAATGCTTCGTGCTCTTGCCGGGTCGCGCCGAGCCGCGCCTGCGCGACCAGATCGCGGAACGGCTGAGCCGCGCCGAGTGTGTGTGCGCGGCCATCGAGCAGCGCGCCGATCTCCTTCTGGACCACCTCCAGCGTGACGTGATCGCCGATCAGGTGATGCCAGACGAGCAGCGCCAGCCAGCGCGCCGAGCCGGGCTCGCGAGCGATGGTGAGCCGCAGCAGCGGAGCCTGAGCGAGGGAAAGGCGCTGTGAGCGCGCATCGAAATGTCGAGCAAGCTGATCGGCAGCGTTGTCCTCCGTGAGGCTGATTTCGTCTATCGCCAGGGGCGCGTCACGCCAGACCACTTGCGCGGGCGTGCTGAGGCCGTCGTGGATGAAGGCGGTGCGCAGGATGTCGTGGCGCTTGACGACCTCGCGCAAGGCATCGAGCCACGCATCGAGCCGCGCGCGGCTATCGAAGGCGATGCGCGCGGTTTGCAGATACGGATCGCCGTCGGTGGTCAGCATGTGATGGAACAGGATGCCTTCCTGAAGCGGTGCGAGCGCGTAGATATCCTGCACGTTGGCGAGACCACCGGGCACCTGAGCGACGATACGATCGATGTCCGTCTGCGTGAGCGCGATGAGCGGCAGCATGGGCGGAGTGAGTGCAATGCAGTCACGAGTGATCGCATTGGGCGGGACGACGATCTCTGCGGTAACGGCACCGTGTTCGAGCGAAGCCGCGAGCGCACAGAGCACGGGCGTGGCGAACAGATCGCGCACGCTGGCGTGCAGCCCGACGCGACGCATACGCTCGATGAGCGTCACGGCGAGCAGCGAATGACCACCGAGGGCGAAGAAGTTGTCCTGCCGACCGACGCGTTCGAGGCCGAGCAATTCGGCCCACAGATCGGCGAGCGCGGTTTCGGTGACACCTTGAGGCGCTTCGAAGGGACGCAGCGCGAAGGCATCGGCTTGCGGATCGGGCAATGCGCGACGATCGAGCTTGCCGTTGGGCGTGAGCGGAAGCGCATCGAGCACGACGAAAGCCGAAGGCACCATGTAGTCGGGCAGGTGCGAGGCGAGGTATTCGCGCAGGGCGCTGACATCGATATCGGAGGTCAGCGTGACATAGGCGACGAGTTGCTGATCTTGCGACTCCTCATGCCGCGCACGAGCGATGACCACTGCTTCGCGCACCGCCGGATGATCGGTCAAATGCGCTTCGATCTCGCCGAGTTCGATACGGAAGCCGCGAATCTTGACCTGATGATCGTTGCGGCCAAGGAATTCGATATTGCCGTCGGCGCGATAACGTGCGAGGTCGCCCGTGCGGTACATGCGTGCGCCGGGCATGAAGGGATCGTCGAGGAAGCGCTCGGCAGTGAGTTCGGGCCGATTCAGATAGCCACGCGCCACGCCTGCGCCACCGATGTAAAGCTCGCCCACCGTGCCGAGCGGCACCGGCCGGCGCTGCGCATCGAGCAGATAAATCTGCGTGTTCGCGATAGGCCTGCCGATGGTCTCCGTCAAACGCTCGCCCTTGTGCATCTGTATCCAGGTCGAGTACGTCGTCGTCTCGGATGGACCGTACAGATTGCACAGCCGCTCGATCCCGGTCTCGGCGAAGATTCGCTTCATCAGCGCGAGCTTAAGCGGCTCGCCGGCGAGGTTGATCGTCCGGACCGATGCCAGCGATGCGCCTGCATCCAGCAGCGACGTGATAGCCGATGGCACCGTATTGATGAGGCTGACCTCCTGCGGACGCCTCATGAGAGCGAGGACGTTGTCGACTAAATGAACCGTTCCGCCTGTCGTCAAGGGCGCGAAGCATTCGTAGATCGAGAGATCGAAATTGAGCGAGGTCGCGAACAACGTTTGCGAAAGCTCTTCCGGCGTGAAAGCCTCGTGGCTCCAGGTCAGGAAGTTGACGGCGTTCCGGTGCTCGATGGCGACGCCCTTGGGTTTGCCGGTTGAACCGGACGTGTAGATCACGTACGCAAGGTGATGCGGGGCGACGTCCGATTGCGGATCGTCTTGCGACAGCGAGCCATCGAGCGATGCATCGGGATCGAGCACACTCAGCGAGCCGATATCGCCCAGCGCTTCACGTCCGGCGGCATCGGCGAGCAGCAGGCGAGGCGTGGCGTCGGTGAGGATATGACTCAGACGTTCGCCCGGATACGCCGGATCGAGCGGAACGTATGCGCCGCCTGCCTTGAGAATAGCCATCAACGCGACGACCATGCCGATACCACGCTCCATGCACAGCGCCACGCGATCTTCCTGCCTCACACCCAGCGCGATCAGGTGATGCGCAAGCTGGTTCGCACGTGCATTGAGTTGCGTGTAGGTCAGCGACTCATCTTCGAAGACGAGCGCGATGGCATCAGGCGTACGTCGAACCTGTTGCTCGAAGAGCTGATGAATGCACAGATGTTCGGGATAGGCCGCAGTCGTGTCGTTCCAGCGTTCGAGTAATGCGTGCTCTTCGGGCAATATCAGTTCGAGCGCATGCAGCGGCGCATCGGGTTGATCGAGCGCTTGTTGAAGCAATCGCGTGAACCGTTCACCGAGCCGTGCGATGGTGACTTCATCGAACAGATCGGTCGCGTAACTGAGCGTGCCTGCGAGACCGTCTTGGGTATGCGTCAGACTCAGCGTGAGATCGAACTTGGCGCCGGCTTCGGCCCCGGGCAGCAAGGTCAGCGTGAGGCCGGGCAAGGCAAGCGCTTCCATCGGCGCGTTCTGCAACACGAACATAACCTGAAAGAGCGGCGTGCGACTGGTGTCGCGTACCGGCGCGAGTGCTTCGACCAGTTTCTCGAAAGGCAAATCCTGATGCGCATACGCGGCAAGCGTCGTGTCGCGCACTTGTGCGAGCAGATCGCGCAACGAGGGTGCGCCTGACAGATCGGCACGCAGCACCAGCGTATTGACGAACAAGCCGATGAGCGGCTCGATCTGCGCATGCGTGCGATTGGCAATAGGCGAGCCCACCGCAACTTCCGATTGCCCCGACAGCCGCGCGAGCAGCGTCTGGAACACGGCGAGCAGCAGCATGAAGGGCGTGACGCCCTCGCGTTGGGCCAACGCATGCAGGCGCTCGGAGAGCTCCGCGTTCAGCGCAAAGGGCAGCGTCGCACCGCGTCCGCTGATCTGCGCGGGCCGTGGGCGGTCCGTGGGCAGATCGAGTGGCGCGAGTTCGGCGAGTTGATTGCGCCAGTATTGAGTCTGCCGATCGAGCTCGGCCCCGGCGAGCCATTCGCGTTGCCACAGCGTGTAGTCGGCGTATTGCACGGCCAGAGGCGGCAGCGCGAGCGGTTCATTGCGCAGTGCGGCGGTGTAACCGGCACCGAGTTCACGTACCAGCACGCCGGTAGACCAGCCATCGGAGACGATGTGATGCATGGTGAACAGCAGAACGTGTTCATCGTCTTCGAGGCGCAGCAGTTGAGCGCGCAGCAACGGGCCGCGTTGAAGATCGAAGGGACGACGTGCTTCGTCCTGTGCCAGACGCGGGACATCGGCGGCTTGGGCATCGATGAGCGGCAGTGCAAATTCCAGTGCCGGAGCGATGTGCTGCACGGCCTGACCGTCGTGTTGTGCAAACGAAGTGCGCAGGCTTTCGTGACGGGCGACGAGCGCATTCAGAGCAGCTTGGAACGCACGAACATCGAGTGCGCCGTGCAGACGCAAGGCGATCGGGATGTGATAGGTGGACTGTCCGGGGTTCAACTGTTCGAGGAACCACAGGCGTTCCTGTGCGAAGGACAGCGGTACATGTGCCGGGCGCGCAAGTGCCTGCAAAGGCGGCAACGCGCCAGTAGATGGTCCGTCGAGCGAAAGCGCCTCGGCAAGCGAAGCAACGCTGGGTGCATCGAACAGCGTGCGCAAAGGCAATTCGATAGAAAGCGCTTCACGCAGGCGCGACACGAGTTGCGTCGCAAGCAGCGAATGACCACCGAGCGAGAAGAAGTTATCGAAGACGCTGACGCGTTCAAGACCGAGCACGCTGGCGAAGCACTCCGCGAGCGAATGTTCGATCGACGTGCGCGGTGCGACATAAGCGGCAAGGTCTTGCCACTGCGGATCGGGCAACGCACGACGATCGAGCTTGCCATTAGGTGTCAGCGGCAGCGCATCGAGCACGACGAAGGCCGACGGCACCATGTAGTCGGGCAGACGCGAATCGAGATGTTCGCGCAAGGCACTCGTATCGATCTCCGAAACCAGCGTGACGTATGCCACAAGCTGCTGATCCTGCTGTCGAGCACGCGCAATAACCACCGCCTCCCGCACCGCCGGATGACTGGCGATCTGCGCCTCGATCTCACCCAGTTCGATACGGAAGCCGCGAATCTTGACCTGATGATCGTTACGGCCAAGGAATTCGATATTCCCATCGACGCGATATCGTGCGAGATCGCCCGTGCGATACATACGCGCGCCGGGAACAAACGGATCATCGAGGAAGCGCTCAGCGGTGAGATCATCACGATTCAGATAACCCCGCGCCACGCCCGCCCCACCGATATACAACTCGCCCACCGCACCCGGCGGCACCAGTTGATAACGTTCATCGAGCAGATACATACGCGTATTGGCAATCGGACGACCGACCGGCACCGTCGATGATGTACTCGCTTCGAGCCCGGTTTGATAGCACGAAGACCAGACCGTGGTTTCCGTGGGGCCATAAAGATTCCACAACGACTTGACCTTCTCGCGCAGACGCGCAGCCAGTCCCTCGGACAAGGCTTCGCCACCGCACAACGCCGTGAGTTGCGCGGAGCCGGGCCACTGCGCATCGAGCAGCATGCGCCAAGTCGCCGGGGTCGCCTGCATGAAGCGGATGTCGTGCTTCACGAGCAGCGTTTGCAGCGCGAGCGGATCGGCTGCATCGCTTCTGCGGGCCAGCACCACGCACGCACCGGTGCTCAAGGGCAGATACAGCTCCAGCCCGGCGATATCGAAGGAGATGGTCGTGACGGCGAGCAGCTTGTCGGCTGCGCTCATCGCGGTGACATCACGCATCGAGCAGAGGAAGTTCAGCATCTCGCGATGCTCGACCATCACGCCCTTGGGCTTGCCAGTGGAACCGGAGGTGAAGAGCACGTAAGCGAGGTGATGCGAAGCGACGGCTGTGTGCGGATCGTCTTGCGGGAGTGCATCATCGAGTGACGAGTCGGGATCGAGCACACGCAGAGAACCCGTATCTCCCAGCGCTTCACGTCCGGCGGCATCGGCGATCAACAGCCGTGGCGTCGAGTCGGTGAGGATATGGCTCAGGCGCTCGCCGGGATACGCCGGATCGAGCGGCACGTATGCACCGCCTGCCTTGAGTATCGCCATCAACGCGACGACCATGCCGATGCCACGCTCCACGCACAACGCCACGCGATCTTCCGGCTGTACACCGAGCGCAATCAGATGATGTGCAAGCTGATTAGCGCGCGCATTGAGTTGCGCATACGTGAGCGATTCATCTTCGAAGATAAGCGCGATCGCGTCAGGCGTACGTTGCACCTGTTGCTCGAAGAGCTGATGAATGCACAGATGTTCGGGATAAGCAGCAGCGGTGTCGTTCCACGTCTGGACCAGCAAGGTGCGGGTCTCGGTCGGCAACACGTCGAGCTGATTCACCGGCGTCTGAGGGGCCTGTTCGAGCGCCAGCGCAAGGCTCGACAGCGCTTGCTCCATGTAGCCGCACAGTTGCTCGGGCGACAGCGGCGCGAGCGTCTGCGCGGTGAGTCCGAGGCTTTGGCCATCGTCTTCGACCGCGAGCATCAACGGATAGTTGGTGCGTTCTTCGGCGCCGAGCAGCTCGATACCGTCGAAGACCGGTTGCTCATCGGTGGAGGCCTGATTGTGGCGATAGTTGAGCAAGGCGCTGAAGAGCGGCGCGGGCGCGGCGACGCCACTGCATCGCTGTGCAAGCGCGAGCGGCGCGTGCTGATGCTGCAACAACGCGGCGAGCCGTTCATGCGTGTCACGCACGCTATCGATGACCGATGCATTGTTCACATCGAGACGAATCGGCAGTGTGTTGATCAACAGGCCAAGCGCCTGATCGACCCCTGCCTGCATGCGTCCGAGCAGCACGGTGCCGAACACGACGTGACCATCCGGGTTCGCTGCACTGGCAGCATTGAGCACCCGCGCCAGCGCCAGATGGCACAGACTGGCGAGACTCACGCCGATGCTGCGGGCCTGAGTGCGCAGGCGCGTATTGAGCGATGCAGGCAAGCTCACGCGCGCTTCGGCAACCGCCGAGCCATCGTGATGAACGTCGGTGAGGCCGAAGGGCAAAGTCGGTTCGCTCACGACCGCGAGCATGTCGCGGAAGAATGCTTCATGCTCTTGCCGGGTCGCGCCGAGCCGAGCCTGCGCGACCAGATCGCGGAACGGCTGAGCCGTGCCGAGCGTGTGTGCACGGCCGTCGAGCAGTGCGCCGATTTCCTTCTGGACCACCTCCAGCGTGACGTGATCGCCGATCAGATGATGCCAGACGAGCAGCGCCAGCCAGCGTGCCGAGCCGGGTTCGCGAGCGATGGTGAGCCGAAGCAGCGGAGCTTGAGCGAGGGAAAGGCGCTGTGAGCGCGCATCGAAATGTCGCGCAAGCTGATCGGCAGCGTTGCCCTCCGTGAGGCTGATTTCGTCTATCGCCAGGGGCGCGTCACGCCAGACCACTTGCGCGGGCGTGCTGAGTCCGTCGTGGATGAAGGCGGTGCGCAGGATGTCGTGGCGTCGCACGACTTGCTTCAAGGCATCGAGCCACGCATCGAGTCGTGCACGGCTATCGAAGACGATGCGCGCAGTTTGCAGATACGGATCGCCGTCGGTGGTCAGCATGTGATGGAACAGGATGCCTTCCTGCAACGGCGCGAGCGCGTAGATATCCTGCACGTTGGCGAGCCCGCCGGGCACCTGCGCGACGATACGATCGATGTCCGTCTGCGTGAGCGCGATGAGCGGCAGCATGGGCGGCGTGAGTGCAGTGCAGTCGCGAGTGATCGCATTGGGCGGGACGACGATCTCGGCGGTAACGGCACCCTGTTCGAGCGAAGCCGCGAGCACACAGAGCACGGGCGTGGCGAACAGATCGCGCACGCTGGCGTGTAATCCGACGCGACGCATACGCTCGATGAGCGTCACGGCGAGCAGCGAGTGACCGCCGAGGGCGAAGAAGTTGTCCTGCCGGCCGACGCGTTCGAGGCCGAGCAATTCAGCCCACAGATCGGCGAGCGCGGTTTCGGTCGCACCCTGAGGCGCTTCGAAGGGACGCAGCGCGAAGGCATCGGCTTGTGGATCGGGCAGCGCGCGGCGATCGAGCTTGCCGTTGGGCGTCAGAGGCAGCGCGTCGAGCACGACAAAGGCCGAAGGCACCATGTAGTCGGGCAGGTGCGAGGCGAGGTATTCGCGCAGGGCGCTGACATCGATATCGGATGTCAGCGTGACATAGGCGACGAGTTGCTGATCTTGCGACTCCTCATGCCGCGCACGAGCGATAACCACCGCTTCGCGCACTGCCGGATGATCGGTCAAATGCGCTTCGATCTCGCCGAGTTCGATACGGAAGCCGCGAATCTTGACCTGATGATCGTTGCGGCCGAGGAACTCGATGTTGCCGTCGGCGCGATAACGCGCGAGATCGCCCGTGCGATACATGCGTGCGCCGGGCACGAAGGGACTGGCGACGAACCGTTGCGCGGTAAGCGCCGCGCGCCGAAGATAACCGTCCGCGAGACCCGCACCGCCGATATAAAGCTCGCCGATGACGCCGATCGGCACATGGCGCAGGTTTTCATCGAGCACATATGCGCGCGTATTGTCGAGCGGCTGTCCGATGGGAATCGACGTGCCATAGGAGATGGCATCGTTCAGCGCGTGGGTCAGCACACCCACGGTTGTTTCCGTCGGCCCATAGTGATTGAGAACGCGCAGGCCGGGCTTCAGCGCCTGCAAGGACATGATCCAGTCCGACCGGGTCGCTTCTCCGCCCAGCACCAGCAGTTGCGCGGGCAATGCAGGCGTATCGAGCGTCACGTCGACGAGTGCGCGCAGATGACCGGGCACGATCTTCAGCACATCGATATTGCGCTGACGCATGTATTGGCCGAAGAGGTAGCCATCGGAGGTCCGCTCGGTCGACAGCACGTGCAGTTCATGACCTGCCACCAGCGCACCGAACAGGATCGTATGGCCGAGATCGGTGGCGATGGTCGAAGCCAGGGCCATGCTGCTCTGCGCGCGGACGTTCATTCTCGCGAGCACGCCGCTCAGATAGTTGGCAAGGTTCCGGTGACTCAGGACGACGCCCTTCGGCTTGCCCGTGGAGCCGGAGGTGTAGATCACATAGGCCGGGTGACGGGAGAGCGCGTCGGCGGCGGGATTCGTGTCCGCGCAGGTTTCGATGCGACTCGCTTCGGTGTCGGGACATACCACGGTCACATCCTGCGCGATCTCCGAGAAGCGTTCGATAAGCTGTGGCTGAGTAACGAGCAACGACACTTGCGCGTCGTCGAGCATGTACTCGAGCCGTTCGGCGACAGAGGTGGGATCGAGCGGCACGTAAGCGCCGCCTGCCTTGAGAATCGCCATCAACGCGACGACCATGCCGATACCACGCTCCATGCACAGCGCGACGCGATCTTCCGGCCTCACACCCAGCGCGATCAGATGATGCGCAAGCTGGTTCGCACGCGTATTGAGTTGCGTATAGGTCAGCGACTCATCTTCGAAGACGAGCGCGATCGCATCAGGCGTGCGTCGAACCTGTTGCTCGAAGAGCTGATGAATGCACACGTGTTCGGGATAGGCAGCAGCCGTGTCGTTCCAGCTTTCAAGCAATGCGCGCTCTTCAGGCAACACGAGTTCGAGCGCATGCAGCGGCGCATCGGGTTGATCGAGCGCTTGTTGAAGCAATCGCGTGAAGCGTTCACCCAGCCGTGCGATGGTGACTTCATCGAACAGATCGGTGGCGTAACTGAGCGTACCCGCGAGACCGCCTTGCGTATGCGTCAGACTCAGCGTGAGATCGAACTTGGCACCGGCTTCGGCAGCGGGCAGCAAGGTCAGCGTGAGTCCAGGCAAGGCGAGCGCTTCCATCGGCGCGTTCTGCAACACGAACATGACCTGAAACAGCGGCGTACGACTGGTGTCGCGAACCGGCGCGAGTGCTTCGACCAGTTTCTCGAAAGGCAGATCCTGATGCGCATACGCGGCCAGCGTCGTGTCGCGCACTTGCGCGAGCAGATCGCGCAACGAGGGTGCGCCTGACAGATCGGCACGCAGCACCAGCGTATTGACGAACAAGCCGATGAGCGGCTCGATCTGCGCATGCGTGCGATTGGCAATAGGCGAGCCCACCGCAACTTCCGATTGCCCCGACAGCCGCGCGAGCAGCGTCTGGAACACGGCGAGCAGCAGCATGAAGGGCGTGACGCCCTCGCGTTGGGCCAACGCATGCAGGCGCTCGGAGAGCTCCGCGTTCAGCGCAAAGGGCAGCGTCGCACCGCGTCCGCTGATCTGCGCGGGCCGTGGGCGGTCCGTGGGCAGATCGAGTGGCGCGAGTTCGGCGAGTTGATTGCGCCAGTATTGAGTCTGCCGATCGAGCTCGGCCCCGGCGAGCCATTCGCGTTGCCACAGCGTGTAGTCGGCGTATTGCACGGCCAGAGGCGGCAGCGCGAGCGGTTCATTGCGCAGTGCGGCGGTGTAACCGGCACCGAGTTCACGTACCAGCACGCCGGTAGACCAGCCATCGGAGACGATGTGATGCATGGTGAACAGCAGAACGTGTTCATCGTCTTCGAGGCGCAGCAGTTGAGCGCGCAGCAACGGGCCGCGTTGAAGATCGAAGGGACGACGTGCTTCGTCCTGTGCCAGACGCGGGACATCGGCGGCTTGGGCATCGATGAGCGGCAGTGCAAATTCCAGTGCCGGAGCGATGTGCTGCACGGCCTGACCGTCGTGTTGTGCAAACGAAGTGCGCAGGCTTTCGTGACGGGCGACGAGCGCATTCAGAGCAGCTTGGAACGCACGAACATCGAGTGCGCCGTGCAGACGCAAGGCGATCGGGATGTGATAGGTGGACTGTCCGGGGTTCAACTGTTCGAGGAACCACAGGCGTTCCTGTGCGAAGGACAGCGGTACATGTGCCGGGCGCGCAAGTGCCTGCAAAGGCGGCAACGCGCCAGTAGATGGTCCGTCGAGCGAAAGCGCCTCGGCAAGCGAAGCAACGCTGGGTGCATCGAACAGCGTGCGCAAAGGCAATTCGATAGAAAGCGCTTCACGCAGGCGCGACACGAGTTGCGTCGCAAGCAGCGAATGACCACCGAGCGAGAAGAAGTTATCGAAGACACTGACGCGTTCAAGACCGAGCACGCTGGCGAAGCACTGCGCGAGCGAATGTTCGATCGACGTGCGCGGTGCGACATAAGCGGCAAGGTCTTGCCACTGCGGATCGGGCAGCGCACGACGATCGAGCTTGCCATTGGGCGTCAGAGGCAGCGCATCGAGCACGACGAAGGCCGACGGAACCATATAGTCGGGCAAACGCGAATCGAGATGTTCACGCAAGGCGCTCGTATCGATCTCTGATACCAGCGTTATATAAGCGACGAGTTGCTGATCATGCGTCTTTTCATGCCGCGCACGTGCGATAACAACCGCCTCACGCACTGCCGGATGACTGGCGATCTGCGCTTCGATCTCACCCAGTTCGATACGGAAGCCGCGAATCTTGACTTGATGATCGTTGCGGCCCAGGAACTCGATATTGCCATCGGCACGATAACGTGCGAGATCGCCCGTGCGATACATACGCGCACCTGAAACGAACGGATCATCGAGGAAACGTTCGGCGGTGAGATCGTCACGATTCAGATAACCCCGCGCAACCCCAGCCCCACCGATATAAAGCTCGCCCACCGCACCCGGCGGCATCAAGCGACGCTGCGCATCGAGCAGATAGATACGTGCGTTCGCAATCGGCTTGCCGATGACGGGCTGCATCTGTTCGATCGTTATCTCCGTCAAAGCGGCATCGACGGTGCATTCGGTCGGACCATAGACGTTGAACGCGCGGATCTGATCGGCCTCTGCGAGCTGATTCCATGTCTGTTGCGAGAGTGCTTCGCCGCCCACCAGCAAGGTCAGCTCGGATCGCCGCTGTTCAAGCAGACCGGTGGTAAGCAACACGTCGAGCTGGGTGGGTGTGCAATCGAGCACATCGACGTCGCGCGCATCGAGAAATTCGATCAACGCCGCGCCATCGGTGCGCACATCCGCAGGGATCAAAATCAGTCGATGTCCCGCGAGCAAGGAAGTGAGGCTTTTCAGCGAGGAGTCGAATGCGATGCTGGCATTCAGACTGACGCCGGAGTTCGGAGCGCAATGCGCGAACACCGTCGATTGCAATGCGCGATGGAGATTCGCGACATTGCGATGCTCGACCATCACGCCCTTGGGCTTGCCCGTTGAACCGGACGTGTAGATCACGTAAGCAAGGTGATGCGGAGCGACGTCGGTTTGCGGGTCGTCTTGCGACAACGCGCCATCGAGCGATGCAGCGGGATCGAGCACGGTGAGCGAGCCGATATCGCCCAGCGCTTCACGTCCGGCGGCATCGGCGAGCAGCAGGCGGGGCGTGGCATCGGTGAGGATATGACTGAGACGTTCGCCCGGATACGCCGGATCGAGCGGAACGTAAGCGCCGCCTGCTTTAAGTATCGCCATCAACGCGACGATCATGCCGATACCGCGCTCCATGCACAGCGCGACGCGATCTTCCGGCCTCACACCCAGCGCGATCAGATGATGTGCAAGCTGGTTCGCACGCGCATTGAGTTGCGTATAGGTCAGTGATTCATCTTCGAAGACGAGCGCGAGGGCATCAGGCGTACGTTGAACCTGTTGCTCGAAGAGCTGATGAATGCACAGATGTTCGGGATAAACCGCAGCGGTATCGTTCCAACGTTCGAGCAGCGCGTGCTCTTCGGGCAATACCAGTTCGAGCGCATGCAGCGGCGCATCGGGTTGATCGAGCGCTTGTTGAAGCAATCGCGTGAAGCGTTCACCCAGCCGTGCAATGGTGACTTCCTCGAACAGATCGGTGGCGTAGCTGAGCGTGCCTGCGAGCGCGTCTTGGGTATGCATCAGACTCAGCGTGAGATCGAACTTGGCGCCCGCTTCGGCCCCGGGCAGCAAGGTCAGCGTGAGACCAGGCAAGGCGAGCGCTTCCATCGGCGCGTTCTGCAACACGAACATGACCTGAAACAGTGGCGTGCGACTGGTGTCGCGAACCGGCGCGAGCGCTTCGACCAGCTTCTCGAAAGGCAGATCCTGATGCGCATACGCGGCCAGCGTCGTGTCGCGCACTTGTGCGAGCAGATCACGCAAAGAAGGTGCGCCTGACAGATCGGCACGCAGCACCAGCGTATTGACGAACAGGCCAATAAGCGGCTCGATCTGCGCATGCGTGCGATTGGCAATAGGCGAGCCCACCGCAACTTCCGATTGCCCCGACAGCCGCGCGAGCAGCGTCTGGAACACGGCGAGCAGCAACATAAAGGGCGTGACGCCTTCACGTTGGGCCAGCGCATGCAGCCGTTCGGAGAGTTCGGCGTTCAGCGCGAAGGGCAGCGTCGCACCGCGTCCGCTGATCTGCGCGGGACGTGGACGGTCCGTGGGCAGATCGAGGGGCGCGAGTTCGGCGAGTTGATTGCGCCAGTATTGAGTCTGTCGATCGAGTTCCGAACCGGCGAGCCAGTCGCGTTGCCACAGCGTGTAGTCGGCGTATTGCACGGCCAGAGGCGGCAGCGCGAGCGGTTCATTGCGCAGTGCAGCGGTGTAGCAGGCGCCGAGTTCACGCACCAGCACGCCGGTGGACCAGCCATCGGAGACGATGTGATGCATGGTGAACAGCAGAACGTGTTCATCGTCTTCGAGGCGCAGCAGTTGAGCGCGCAGCAACGGACCGCGTTGAAGATCGAAGGGACGACGCGCTTCGTCTTGTGCCAGACGCTGGACATCGGTGGCTTGGGCATCGATGAGCGGCAGTGCAAGTTCCAGTGTCGGAGCGATGTGCTGTACGGCCTGACCGTCGTGTTGCGCAAACGAAGTGCGCAGGCTTTCGTGACGGGCGACGAGCGCATTCAGCGCGGCATGGAACGCACGAGCATCGAGGACGCCATGCAGACGCAAGGCGATCGGAATGTGATACGTCGACTGTCCGGGGTTCAACTGTTCGAGGAACCAGAGGCGCTCCTGTGCGAAGGACAGCGGCACATGTGCTGGACGCGGACCTGCCTGCAAAGGCGGCAACGTGCCAGCGGACGGTCCGTTGAGCGAAAGCGCCTCGGCAAGCGATGCAACGCTGGGTGCATCGAACAGGGTACGCAAGGGTAATTCGATCGAAAGCGCTTCACGCAAACGAGAAACGAGTTGCGTTGCGAGCAGCGAATGACCACCGAGCGAGAAGAAGTTATCGAAGACGCTGACACGTTCAAGGCCAAGCACGCTGGCGAAGCACTCCGCGAGCGAATGTTCGATCGACGTGCGCGGCGCGACATAAGCGGCGAGGTCTTGCCACTGCGGATCGGGCAATGCGCGACGATCGAGCTTGCCGTTGGGCGTCAGAGGCAGCGCATCGAGCACGACGAAGGCCGATGGCACCATATAGTCGGGCAGACGTGAGTCGAGATGTTCACGCAAGGCGCTCGTATCGATCTCCGAAACCAGCGTGACATAAGCGACAAGCTGCTGATCCTGAGAATCCTGTTGTCGGGCACGCGCGATAACCACCGCTTCACGCACCGCCGGATGACTGGCGATCTGCGCTTCGATCTCACCCAACTCGATACGGAAGCCGCGAATCTTGACCTGATGATCGTTACGTCCGAGGAATTCGATATTGCCATCGGCGCGATAACGTGCGAGGTCGCCCGTGCGATACATCCGCCCGCCTGAAACGAACGGATCATCGAGGAAACGTTCAGAGGTAAGCTCAGGACGATTGAGGTAACCCCGCGACACACCCGCTCCGCCGACATACAACTCGCCCACCGCGCCAGGAGGCATCAACTGACGTTGCTCATCGAGCAGATAGATGCGTGTATTGGCAATGGGCCGGCCGATCGGCACCAGATTCGTTTCTTCAGGAAGGCATCGATACGCCGTCGCCCACACAGTCGCTTCGGTCGGACCGTACTCGTTATAGAGCAGCACTGGCCGGGGCAGTGTCGAGCTTTGCCGTGCGAGACTCGGCGGACACGCTTCGCCCGCGACGATGATCTCGCGAAGCTTATGCTCGCCGCTCGACGACATGCTGTCGAGAATGGCCTGACCGAGCGACGGCACACATAACACGCGCGTAATGTCTCGATTGCGCACGAGTCTGATGATTGCGTTCGGATCTCTTGCAGTGTCTATATCGACGAGAGCGAGACAACCACCGTTCGTGAGCGTCCCGAAGAGACCGGCGACGGAACTGTCGAAGGCGAGGGAAGAAAGCAGCAGGAAGCGCTCGTTCGCTGCGTGCTCGTAGAACTGGTGGCGGGCGAAGGTGGATGCGACCAGCGTCCGGTGCTCGATCGCGACGCCCTTGGGTTTGCCGGTTGAGCCGGACGTGTAGATCACGTACGCAAGGTGGTGCGGAGCGACGTCCGTTTGCGGATCGTCTTGCGACAACGCGCCATCGTGCGATGCATCGGGATCGAGCACGGTGAGCGTGCCGATATCGCCCAGCGCTTCACGTCCGGCGGCATCGGCGAGCAGCAGGCGGGGCGTGGCATCGGTGAGGATATGACTCAGACGTTCGCCCGGATACGCCGGATCGAGGGGCACATACGCGCCACCAGCTTTAAGTATCGCCATCAACGCGACGACCATGCCGATACCACGCTCCATGCACAGCGCGACCCGATCTTCCGGACGCACACCCAGCGCGATCAGGTGATGTGCAAGCCGGTTCGCACGTGCATTGAGTTGCGTGTAGGTCAGCGACTCATCTTCGAAGACGAGCGCGATGGCATCAGGCGCACGTTGAACCTGTTGCTCGAAGAGCTGATGAATGCACAGATGTTCGGGATAAACCGCAGCGGTATCGTTCCAGCTTTCAAGCAATGCGTGTTCTTCAGGCAACACGAGTTCGAGCGCATGCAGCGGCGCATCGGGTTGACCGAGCGCTTGTTGAAGCAGTCGCGTGAAGCGTTCACCGAGCCGGGCGATGGTGACTTCATCGAACAGATCGGTGGCGTAGCTGAGCGTGCCGGCGAGCCCGTTTTGCGTATGCGTCAGACTCAGCGTGAGATCGAACTTGGCGCCCGCTTCGGCCCCGGGCAGCAAGGTCAGCGTGAGGCCAGGCAAGGCGAGCGCTTCCATCGGCGCGTTCTGCAACACGAACATGACCTGAAACAGTGGCGTGCGACTGGTGTCGCGAACCGGCGCGAGCGCTTCGACCAGCTTCTCGAAAGGCAGATCCTGATGCGCATACGCGGCCAGCGTCGTGTCGCGCACTTGTGCGAGCAGATCACGCAAAGAAGGTGCGCCTGACAGATCGGCACGCAGCACCAGCGTATTGACGAACAGGCCGATAAGCGGCTCGATCTGCGCATGTGTGCGATTGGCGATAGGCGAACCTACCGCAACCTCAGATTGCCCCGACAGCCGCGCGAGCAGCGTCTGGAACACGGCGAGCAGCAGCATGAAGGGCGTGACGCCTTCACGTTGAGCCAACGCATGCAGGCGCTCGGAGAGTTCTGCGTTCAGCGCGAAGGGCAGCGTCGCGCCGCGTCCGCTGATCTGCGCAGGACGTGGACGGTCCGTGGGCAGATCGAGCGGCGCGAGGTCGGCGAGTTGATTGCGCCAGTATTGAGTCTGTCGATCGAGTTCGGCGCCGGCGAGCCAGTCGCGTTGCCACAGCGTGTAGTCGGCGTACTGTACGGCAAGAGGCGGAAGCGCGAGCGGTTCATTACGCAGTGCCGCGGTATAGCAGGCGCCGAGTTCACGCACCAGCACGCCGGTGGACCAGCCATCGGAGACGATGTGGTGCATGGTGAACAGCAGAACGTGTTCATCTTCTTCGAGGCGCAGCAGTTGAGCGCGCAGCAACGGGCCGCGCTGAAGATCGAAGGGACGACACGCTTCGTCCTGTGCCAGACGCTGGACATCGGTGGCTTGGGCGTCGATGAGCGGCAATGCAAGTTCCAGTGTCGGAGCGATGTGCTGCACGGCCTGACCGTCGTGTTGCGCGAAGGATGTGCGCAGGCTTTCATGACGCGCAACAAGCGCATTCAGGGCAGCATGGAACGCACGAACATCGAGGACGCCATGCAGACGCAGGGCGATGGGAATGTGATACGTCGACTGTCCGGGGTTCAACTGTTCGAGGAACCAGAGGCGTTCCTGTGCGAAGGACAGCGGCACATGCGCTGGACGCGGGCCCGCCTCCAAAGGCGGCAATGTGCCAGCGGACGGTTCGTCGAGCGACAGCGCCTCGGCAAGCGATGCAACGCTGGGTGCATCGAACAGCGTGCGCAAAGGCAATTCGATCGAAAGCGCTTCACGCAGACGCGACACAAGCTGCGTTGCGAGCAGCGAATGACCACCGAGCGAGAAGAAGTTATCGAAGACACTGACGCGTTCGAGACCAAGCACGCTGGCGAAGCACTCCGCGAGCGAATGTTCGATCGACGTGCGCGGCGCGACATAAGCGGCAAGGTCTTGCCACTGCGGATCGGGCAATGCGCGACGATCGAGCTTGCCATTAGGTGTCAGTGGCAGCGCATCGAGCACGACGAAGGCCGACGGCACCATATAGTCGGGCAAACGCGAATTGAGATGTTCACGCAGCGCGCTCGTATCGATCTCCGAAACCAGCGTGACATAAGCGACAAGCTGCTGATCCTGCGAATCCTGCTGTCGAGCACGCGCAATAACCACCGCCTCCCGCACAGCCGGATGACTGGCGATCTGCGCCTCGATCTCACCCAGTTCGATCCGGAAGCCACGAATCTTGACCTGATGATCGTTGCGACCGAAGAACTCCAGACTGCCATCGCTCAGATAGCGTCCAAGATCACCGGTCCGATAAAGACGCCCGCCCGAAACGAACGGATCATCGATAAAACGTTCGGCAGTAAGCTCCGGGCGATTCAGATAACCCCGCGCCACGCCCGCGCCACCGACATACAACTCGCCCACCGCACCGACAGGCGCGAGCCGACCTTGTGCATCGAACAGATAGACCGTCAGATCGGGAATACGCACGCCGATCGGACTGCTGCTGACCGCACAGTCATCGCGAGTCAGAGGCCGGTACGTCACGTGCACGGTCGTCTCGGTTATGCCGTACATGTTGATCAGACGCGGCTTCTGGTCCGAATGCCGCGCGTACCACGGTTCGAGCATCGGCGGATTCAGCGCCTCGCCGCCGAAGATCACATAGCGCAACGCATCGGGCGCATCGTTTGTTTCCTGCGCCTGAATGAGCGCGCGGAACGCGCTGGGCGTCTGATTCAGAACGGTCACGCCCTCGCGCTGAAGCAGGCCAAGGAAGTCGGGTGCGAAGCGCGCCACATGCTGCGGCACGATCACGAGTTTGCCGCCGTAGCGCAGCGCGCCCCACAACTCCCAGACCGAAAAATCGAAGGCGAACGAGTGGAACAGGCACCAGACATCGCGTTCGTCGAAGCCGAACCAGTCCTGCGTGGCGTCGAAGAGGCGCACGATCTGGGCATGCTCGACCATCACGCCCTTGGGCTTGCCCGTGGAGCCCGAGGTATAGATCACATAGGCGAGATGAGGAGGCGCGACCGGCGTTTGCGGATCGTCCTGGGGCTGTGTGTCATCGAGCGATGCATCGGGATCGAGCACGGTCAGCGCGCCGGTATCGCCGAGCGCTTCACGGCCGGCCGCATCGGCAAGCAACAGCCGGGGCGTGGAGTCGGTGAGGATATGGCTCAGACGTTCGCCCGAATAGGCCGGATCGAGCGGCACATATGCGCCGCCCGCCTTCAGTATCGCCAGCAGCGCGACGATCATGCCGATGCCACGCTCCACGCACAACGCCACGCGATCTTCCGGACATACGCCCAGCGCGATCAGACGATGTGCAAGCTGATTGGCACGTGCATTGAGCTGCCCATAGGTCAGCGACGCGTCTTCGAAGACGAGCGCGATGGCATCGGGCGTGCGTCGAACCTGTTGCTCGAAAAGCTGATGGATGCAGTAACCCGCCGGATACGTTGCGCCCGTGTCGTTCCACGTATGGACGAGCAGGTTGCGCACGGCGGGCGGCAACACGTCGAGCTGATTCACCGGCGTATCGGGCGCCTGTTCGAGCGCCTGCGCAAGGCTCGAAAGCGCCTGCTCCATATACCCGCACAACTGCTCGGGCGACAGCGGCGAGACGGTCTGCGCGGTGAGTTCGAGGCTGTCGCCGTTATCGTCGATCGAAAGCGTCAGCGGATAGTTGGTGCGCTCCTCGGCGCCGAGCAGTTCGATGCCGTCGAAGGCCTCGCGCTCATCCGCCGATGCCTGATTGTGGCGATAGTTGAGCAACGCGCTGAAGAGCGGCGCGGGAGCCGCGACGCCACTGCATCGCTGCGCGAGCGCGAGCGGCGCATGCTGATGCTGCAACAACGCCGCGAGACGCTCATGCGTGCGGCGCGCGCTATCGGCGACCGATGCATCGTTCACGTCGAGGCGAATCGGCAGCGTGTTGATCAAAAGGCCGAGCGCCTGATCGACACCCGCCTGCATGCGTCCGAGCAGCACGGTGCCGAACACGATGCGTCCGTCCGAATCGAGCGCGCTGCCCGCACTGAGCACGCGCGCCCAGGCGAGATGGCACAGGCTCGCAAGACTCACGCCGATGCTTTTGGCCTGAGCGCGCAGACGCGTATCGAGCGACGCCGGGAGCTTCGCGTGCGCTTCGGCTACAGCCGAGCCGTCATGATGAACGTCGGTGAGGCCGAAGGGCAGCGTGGGTTCGCTCACATCGGCGAGCATGTCGCGGAAGAAGGCTTCATGCGCGTCCTGAGCCGCACCGAGCCGCGCCTGCGCGACCAGATCGCGGAACGGCTGAGCCGCGCCGAGCGATTGCCCACGGCCGTTGAGGATCGCGCCGATTTCCGCATGCATCACTTCCAGCGTCGCATGATCGCCGATCAGGTGATGCCAGTTCAATTGCACGAGCCAGCGCCCGCTCCCCGTTTCGGGGGCAAACGCGATCCGCAGTAACGGAGCCTGCGTGAGGTCGAAGCGTTGTGTGCGGGCATCGAAATGTCGCGCAAGCTGTTCTGCCGCGTCGCCCTGCGTGATCGCGATTTCGGTGATGGACACGGGTGCCTTGCGCCAGACCACTTGCGCGGGCGTGCTGAGTCCATCATGGATGAACGCGGTACGCAGGATATCGTGCCGCTCGACGACCTGTTGCAGCGCATCGAGCCAGGCGTCGAGACGCGCGCGACTGTCGAAGGCGAGGCGCGCCGTTTGCAGATACGGATCGCCTTCCGTGGTCAGCATGTGATGGAACAGGATGCCGTCCTGAAGCGGGGCGAGCGCGTAGATATCCTGAGCATTTTCAAGGCCGCCGGGAACCTGTTCGACGATGCGATCGATATCCGTCTGCGTCAGCGTGATGAGCGGCAGCATCGACGGCGTGATCGCGGTGCAGCCGGGCGTTATCGCGTTGGCCGGCACGACGATCTCGGGCTTCGGTGCGGCATGTTCGAGCGAAGCCGCGAGCGCGCTGAGCACGGGCGTGGCGAACAGATCGCGCACGCTGGCGTGCAGGCCGATGCGCCGCAGCCGCTCGATGAGCGTCACCGCAAGCAGCGAGTGGCCGCCGAGCGCGAAGAAGTTGTCGTGACGGCCCACACGCTCCAGACCGAGCGATTCGGCCCACAGATCGGCGAGCGCGATTTCGGTTCGGCCCTGCGGTGCTTCGAACGGGCGCAGCGCGAACGCATCGGCTTGCGGATCGGGCAGCGAGCGGCGATCGAGCTTGCCGCTGGGCGTGAGCGGCAGCGCGTCGAGCGTGACGAAGGCCGAAGGCACCATGTAGTCGGGCAGACGCGATGCGAGATGCTCGCGCAGCGCGCTGGCGTCAGTCCCGGAAAAGAGCGTGACATAGGCGACGAGCTGCTGATCCTGCGAACCCTGATGCCGCGCCCGCGCGATGACCACCGCTTCACGCACCGAAGGATGCGCGAGGATTTGCGTTTCGATCTCGCCGGGTTCAATACGAAAGCCGCGAATCTTGATCTGATGATCGTTGCGGCCGAGGAACTCGATATTGCCGTCGAGCTGATAGCGTGCAAGATCGCCGGTGCGGTAGATGCGTGCGCCCGGAACGAAGGGATCGTCGAGGAAGCGCTCGGCGGTGAGTTCGGGCCGGTTAAGATAGCCGCGCGCCACACCCGCGCCGCCGATATAGAGTTCGCCCACCGCACCGGGAGGCACCGCGCGGCGCAGCGCATCGAGAACATAGGTGCGCGTATTGGCGAGCGGTTTGCCGATGACGGGCCGCGCCTGTTCGGTCGTGATCTCCGCGACGGTCGCATCGACCGTGCATTCGGTCGGACCATAGACGTTGAAGGCGCGTATCTGTTCAGCGCGCGCCAGACGGTTCCAGGTCTGCGGCGTGAGCGGCTCGCCGCCCACGAGCACCGTCAGCGGCGACTTGCGTTGTTCGAGCAGACCCGCGGAGAAGAGGGAATCGAGCTGCGTCGGCGTGCAGTCGAACACGTCGATGCGCGCGGTATCGAGAAACTCGATCAGGGCCATCGCATCGGTGCGCACGTCGGCGGGAACGATGACGAGCCGGTGTCCACCAAGCAGCGCGGTGAGGTTTTGCACGGAGGCATCGAAGGCGATGCTGGCGTTCAGCGTGACGCCCGAGTGCGGGGCGCAATGCGCGAACACCGTCGAATGCAGCGCGTGATGCAGATTCACCACATGGCGATGCTCGACCATCACGCCCTTCGGCTTGCCGGTCGAGCCGGACGTATAGATCGCGTAGGCGAGATGATGCGAGGCGAGGCCGGGCACGAGCGGATCGCCTTGCGGGAGTGCATCGTCGAGCGACGCGTCGGGATCGAGAACGGCAAGCGCGCCGGTATCGCCCAGCGCCTTGCGTCCGGCGGCATCGGCGATCAGCAGCACGGGCGCCGTATCGCCGAGGATGTAGCTCAGGCGCTCGCCCGGATAGGCCGGATCGAGCGGTATATAGCCGCCGCCGGACTTGAGTATCCCGAAGAGCGCGACGATCGCGCCGATGCCGCGCGCCATGCACAGCGCCACGCGGTCTTCCGGACGCACGCCTGCCGCGATCAGCCGATGCGCGAGGCGATTCGCACGCGCATTGAGTTGCGCGAACGTGAGCGACTCGCCGTCGCATTCGAGCGCGATGGCATCGGGCGAGCGTCGAACCTGATCTTCGAGAAGCTGATGAATACACAGATGCTCGGGATAAGGCGCGGCCGTGTCGTTCCACAACTGGAGCCACGCCTTTCTCTCGGGCAGAAGGAGCTCGAACGAATGCAGCGGCGCTTCGGGCTGCTCGAGCGCGTTTTCGAGCAGACGCGTGATGCGCCTTGCATGGGCATCCACGTCTTCGGACGAATAGAGCGACGGGTTGCCGTCGAACATCAGTTCGATACCGAGTTCGTCGCCCTCGTCGTGGATGATCAGCGCGAGATCGTCGGGCGTTCCGTAGAAAGAGCGATTCGATCCGATGCGGCAGCCGGCGAACTCCAGCGCGAGGCTGTAGTCCGGCATGATGTTGACCGTGGGGCCGAAGAGCGGCCTGTCGGATTCGATGCGTCCCACATCGCGCCGTATGTCTTTCACACGATAGCGTTGATGACGCAGGATGCGCCGGCTCTGCCGCGAGACGTCGCCGAGCAGATCGATGACCGACGTATCCGCGCCGAGCGTCGCCCGCAGCGGCAATGCATTCGACATCATGCCGGGCACGTTTCTCGCCCGTCGGCCCACCCGCGCCGTGACCGGAAAGCCGAGCACCACTTCGGGTTGTCCGCTCAGACGCGCGACATACGCGGCCATGACCGCCGTGACGAACTGCGGCCACGTCGCGCCGTGGCGTTCGGCGACTTGCCTGAGACGCTGCGTCGTTTCGGATGACAGACGCATCTGCGCGATCGCCTGTGTGGCGACGTCCGCGGGAATCGGCTCGTGCGCCATGCATTCGGCGAGAATCACCGGCTCGGGGCAGTCCGCCAGATATTCGCGCCAGAATTGCTGATCGCTCTCGAACGCATTCGACGCGCGATACGCGTTATCGTCGTCGATGAGTTCGGTGAGTTGCCCCCACGCGCATGGCGCGGGCTCGCGTCCTTCGACCAGCGCCGAATAAACCGCCGCGAGGCGTTGCGTGAAGAGAAAGAACGAAAAGCCGTCGAACGCGATGTGATGTATCCGCTGGAACAGGAAAAACCGCGTAGGACCTGCCTGGAAGAGCTGACCGTCGAACAGCGGATACCGGTCGAGATCGATGGCGCTGGCGAGCGCGGCCTGCACTTCCCGGTCGATCGCTTCGACAGGATCGGGCGCATCGCTGACATCGACGACCCGAAGCGCGAAATCTTCCATCTCGTCCGGCAGCACCTGATGCGGCATGCCATCCGTGACGACGATGCGCACCTGCATCGCCTGCGCTTCGCCGACCGTCCGGCGCAGCGCCGCGTGAAGTGCTTCGACATCGAGCGGCCCGATGATCTCCGTCAGTTGCGCGAGATTGAAGCGCGGGTCGCGCAAATCGAGTTGCTGTCGAAAGAAGATGCCCGATTGAGCGGGGGCGAGAGGAAGGCTGAGCATGGCATCAATCCGTAAATGAGAGCACGCGGGTGCTCCGGAAACCGATGTCCGAAAACATCGTTATGCGAGTTCTGGACGAAACACTTCAGGGATTCACGATTCGGGTAAGCGAGCCCAGCGCGACGAAGGCTCTCATGCGAAGCGCCAGCATGAGACTGCCCTGTGCCCGGATCACGTCTTTCACGGCCGGATCGCTGAGTGAGCCGAGCCGGTTGAACGGCGTGCGGAAGCAATGCGCCAGCGTGATGCCGAATCCGGTATCGGCGGGATCGACGCCATGCCACCAGAACGGCGGAATATAGAGGACATCGCCGGGTTCGAGCGTCGCTTCGAATTTGGTCAGGGATGCATCCTCGGGAAAGAAGCGCGCCCGTTCATCCATGTGATGCAGGTTGGATTTGATCGGCACGGCGTATGCATGCCAGTCTTCCTTCGAGAGCCTGAACATCGAGACGCGCTTTCTGCCGATGATCTGCGTCGTCAGCGTCTCGTCCGTCGTGTGGTAATGCCATTCGGTCGAGGCATTCCGATAGATGAAGAGACGGTCGCGGGCATAAGCGCGTGGCGGCAAATCCCGGTTCGCATGCAGAAAATCGTAGCTTCCGAGGTCGGCCTTCCATTCCTGCGGAATCGGCAAGGCGCGAATGGCGAAGGTGTCGTCCGGTCCCGCGTTGCGCAAACACGCGATCGCTTCATCGAGGCGATATTTCGGGAGGTTTTGATACCAGACGCCGGCCGGGCTGGCGTTGAACGTATCCGACACGCCCACCTGGCGGTTCGCCAGTCCTTCGAGATAGCCGGGCGTGCCCCATTTCCTGAAAGCGGGCCAATTCGTGACAGCGTGTCTGATCACGATGGGTTGCTGTGCGCAAACATGGTCGCGCCAGAACCGTTCGTGGTCGATCGCTTGATTGTCGATGGCCGCAAGCTGTACAGCCCGGCCCGGAACGAGATCGATAACTTTCACGACGCGCTTCGTCATTTTCCACTCCTCATATCGTGGTTCGGTCGGACCGCGGGTCGGTCCAGTGCGCATCGATGTAGTCCAGGCATTGCTTTCGTGAACTAATCGTATGCTCCACTTCCCAGCCGGCAGGAACGTCGAGATGAGCGGGCCAGAGCGAGCGCTGCCGCGATTCGTTGATCAGGACACAGAACGTGCCCTCATCGTCGTCGAATGGGTTGTCCATGCTGTTGCTCCCTTGTTCGTGCTTCGGGTTGCAACGAAATATAGGCGCCGGGAGTTAGCAATGAATTAGAAGTCGCGCAGGCAATCCGGCCATGCCGGACGCGGCGCGCCCCAGACCGATGAGCGTCTTGCGCCAGTGATGAGGAATGCCTCGCTATTACATATCGGCTTCGATTCCGGATCAAGAGGAATTGAACGTCATCGCGCGTGTCACGAACCGTTCATGTAGCGGCGGGCGTCGTCATCACGCGCTGGACTTTGCCTTCTTCCATCCAGACGACCTTGTCGGCGGCGTTGAACCAGCGATCGTCGTGACTGACGGCGATGATCGTCTTGCCCGCCGCCTTCAGCCTCGGCAAAAGTTTCTCGTAGTAATAGCGACGGAACTGCGGGTCCTGATCGGCGGCCCATTCATCGAAGATCAGCACGGGCCGACCTTCCGCGAGCGCGCTCACCATCGCGAGCCGTTTGCGCTGACCGCTCGACAGGTCCGTCGTGCTGAAGCGCCCGAGGTTGTAGTGAACCTTGTCGGACAGGTCCATTTCCCGAATCAGATCGGCGAGATCGTCGTGCGCGGCGTCGAGGCCATAGAGGCGGTCGAACAGATGGAAGTCGGAGAAGATCACCGAAAAGAGCTGCCTGTAGGCTGTCGCGTTGGCATCGGTGACGGTCTTGTCATCCCAGCGCACTTCGCCCGCATCCTGCGCATACAACTGGGTGATCAGATTGAGCAGGGTCGATTTGCCGCTGCCGTTGCCGCCCGCGATGAACGTGATCTCTCCGGCCTTGATGAACAGATCGCACGGACCGACGTGAAAGCCCTGCTGCTCGCCCGGCGACTTGTAGGTGTAACTCACGCCGCGCAGCGCGATGCCATGCGCCAGTACGGGCGCGGATGCGCCGGGGCCCGTTTCGGCCGCGCGTTTCGCCTGCTCCAGTTCGCGTTCGAGCGCGTGGAGCCGGTCGACCGCGAGATCGGCGCGGGAGACCGCCGGCAGCGCCTGAATCAGACTGGCGATGGCCCCGCCGGAAAACACGATGACGAGAATGATCTTCGCGGGCGTCGACGAATTGCTGATGTAGTACGGCGTCAGAAACACCATGCAGCCGAGCAGGCCGTAGAAAAAGGCGTCGCTCAGGGTCTGTCCGCGATTGAATCCACGGCCTGAACTCACGCGCAAATCCTGCACGGCGAGCGCGCGCTGCACGATGTAATTGTCGAAGAGATCGGTATCGCGGCGCGCATTCATCTTGATCTCGCGAAAGCCGCGCAACAGATGATCGAAGCTGGAACGAAACGCGCTTTCGAGTTCCGTCGCTTCTTTCGACAGCGCTTCCGCATGCGCATAGCTGCTGCGATAAAAAAACGTCGCGACCCCGAGAAACAGCAGCGTGACCGCGAAAGCGATCAGCGACAGGTAACCAATATACAGCGCCGACGACAACAGCTGCGTGACGAAATAGATCAGCACGATGACGGTCGGCGCGGCTTCCTCAATCGTCTGCAAGTCCCGGCCGATGGCGAAATCCACACGCATCGCGCCGATGTTTTCATAGGCCTCCAGATCCAGCGAGCGCACCGCCCGCGCGATGTCCAGGCGCTTTTGCAGGATGAAGTTCGAGATCACGGCGGTGGTGGCGTTGAGCGCATAGTTCATCGCGAGAAGCAGCGCCACGCTCGCGATGATGAAGAACGCCATCAGATAGAGATTCGGCCCCTTCGACTGATCGTAGTTCGCCACGGTCGTGACCAGCGCGATCACGCCGGACATCATCACCCCGGGCAATGTCGATGCCAGAAGCAAGGGCGTGCGATCGCGTCTGGCCTCGCCGAACAGCAGCTTGATGAATTTCATGGGTGCTCGTGGTCTCCATGCTACGGCGCTTCACGCCGCAGACTCGCCGGCCGTATGTCGGTCCAGTTTTCGTTGATGTAGTCGATGCATGCATGACGTGTCGCCACGCCGAACACGCGGTTCCATCCGGCGGGCACGGCCGCGAAAGACGGCCACAGTGAATGCTGCCCTTCATCGTTGCACAGAACGAAAAACTCGCCGGTCTCGTCATCGAAAGGATTCATCTCGCTCTCCGGGTCATGGCGTTTTCCAGACGGGATTCACCCATCCGTGTTCGTCATAGTCGGCGAGGCACTGATCGACGAGATCCGTCATCTGTTTCAGTGAGCCGTCCGCCGACGCCATCGCTTGCAGATGCACTTTCACTTCTTCGTGGCTGCCCATGTAGTTGCGTTCGTACAGCTCGTGACGCCCCGCGAACTCCGTGCCGACCGCGTCCCACATGAGCTTCATCAGCTTGATGCGTTCGCGATGCCCGATGCCGTTCGAGCCGCGAACGTAGCGCGACAGATACCGGTCGATGTCCGGGTTGTCGAAGTCGCGCGTGGAAGAGGGCAGATAGATCAGCGCGGACGCCACGATCTTGTGGACGATTTCCTTGATGCGCCCATACGAATCCGGAGCGAGCGCGCGGTACGCCAGCGCGGCGTGCAGATTCGGCAGCACGGCGCCGTCGATCCAGCGGTCGGGCTGACGCGCCATCGTGTTGGCGAGCGACCAGAACATATGACGCAGCGCGATGACCTCGCCGAGCATCACCTGATTGCCGCGAAACTCGTCACCGCTCGTGACGTGCAGCGCTTTCGAGAGCAGCCCGGTGAGAAAGTCCAGCTTCACCGCGTATCGCGTGCAACCGTGAAAGCTCGTGCCGTGCATGAAGCCAGAAGCGGTCGGGAAATCCGGCGGCATGGCATCCGTGCCGTGACTCAGCACGTTCTCCCACGGCACGAACACGCGGTCGAGGATCAGGATTGCATCGTTCTCGTCGAAGCGGGAACTGAGCGGCGAATCGAAGGGACTCGACACCTGCGTCGCCTGATATTCGTACGAGTTCCGGCAGATGAGCTTGAGCCCCGGCGCGTTCATCGGCGTGAAGAACATGACGGCGCGGCTCTTGTCGCTTTTGGCGATGCCGGCGTGATGGCTGAGAAACGTGTAGTGCGTGAATGCGGCGGAAGTCGCGACGACCTTCGCGCCCGAGATGACGAGACCGCCGTCGGTTTCCTCGTCGATATGGATGTAGACGTCCTGCGCCTTCTCGGGCCGCGCGCGATCGATCGGCGGATTGGCGAGCGCATGATTCATGAAGGGCACGGTTTCCTGCGCGAGCTTGTGCCATTGCCGGGCGTTGCCGGCGAATGGCCCGTAGTAGTCCGCGTTCACGTTCAGCGTGTTCATGATCGACGCCTTGTAGTCCGGCGTGCGTCCCATCCAGCCATAGGTGAGCCGCGCCCATGCCGCGATGGCCTGCTGCTGCGCGACGAGATCGTCCGCGTTGCGCGCGTGCCGGAAGTAGCAGTGCGTGAAGCCGCCGTTGCCCGTGTCGGTCGCGCAGGTGAGGCCGGGCTGCTGCGCGGGATCGTGCAGCGCGTCGTAGAGGCGCGCAAGCGAGCGCGCGCTGTTGCGGAACGCCGGATGAGTCGCGATGCCGTCGATCCGCTCGCCGTCGAAGAAGACCTCGCGTCCGTCCTGCAGGCTGTCGATGAATGCCCGACCGGTCAGCGGCCGCGCCGCCAGATGCCGCGATAGCTCATTCACTGTGTCTCACCCGATTGGCAAATAGATCACGAATGATCGGTCCGATGACGGCGAGCGCGTCGGCCCGCATCATGTGGTCGTGTTCATAGGGCACATCGATGATGTCGAGCGCGCCGCGTGCGCTCGCGCGCCATGCCCGCAGCGAAGATTCGCCGGACGGCGTCGCCGTGGCGCGCATGAACGTGATCGGCGCACTGAGCGGCGCGGGCCGGAACGCGGCGGCAAGCGTCGCATGGCACGCGGTGACCTCGACCAGCGCCGGCAACGCGCTCTGCGGCACATGCGCGAGCGGGCTTTCGATCGCGCGCATATGGTCCATCACGCGGTCCCAGCGCAGCGCACCAGGCGCGGTGTCGCTGGCCGGATAGCCGATCATCGCGAGGACATTGCCCAGATGCGTGGCCGGCGCGAGCGTTTCGTGCGGCGCACTCTGAGGCAGCGTGCTGTCGAGCAGCACGACATGCGCGACGGTCTCGCCCTGCGCTTCGAGGCTCGTCGCGATCCGGTGCGCGACCAGGCCCCCGAACGACCATCCCATCAGGCGATAGGGGCCACGCGGCTGGATCGCGCGGATATGCGCGATATACCGGTCCGCGAGCCCGGCGACCGAAGGCGGCGGCGCTTCGCCGCTCAGCATCGGGGATTGCAGCCCGTAGAGCGGAACATCGACGCCGATATGCGGAATGAGCGTCGCATAGCACCAGCTCAGGCCATATCCGGGATGCACGCAGAAGAGCGGCGCAGCGGCGCTCGCATGCTGTAGCGGCAACAGCGGCGCGAGCGCATCCGACGCGTGACGATGCCGCAACCGCGCGGCCAGGCGCGCGACGGTCGGCGCTTCGAACAGCGCGCGAATGCCGGGATCCACGCCCAGCGAATCGCGGATGCGGTTGACGAGCCGCGCCGCGCGCAGCGAATGTCCGCCGAGCGCGAAGAAGTTGTCGTCGATCGATACGGCTTCGCGCTCCAGCGTCTCCGCGAAGAGCCGCGCCAGTTCCGCTTCGCGGGCGTCGCGCGGGGCGAGGAAGCGTCGCGGCGCGTGAATGGGCGCAGGCAACGCGGCGCGATCGAGCTTGCCGTTGAGCGTCACCGGCAGGCGATCGAGCGTCGTGAAGCTGGCCGGCACCATGAAGTCGGGCAGGCTATGGGCTAGTGCATCGCGCACCCGGGCTTCGTCGTAGTCCGCATCGGCGACGACATAAGCTGCCAGTTGCCCGTCCACCAGCGCAACGGCGCAGTCACGCACCGATTCCTGCGCGCGCAGCACGGCTTCCGCTTCGCCAATCTCGACGCGAAAGCCGCGTACCTTGACCTGATGATCGGAGCGGCCGAGAAATTCCAGTTCGCCGTCGGCGGACCAGCGCGCCAGATCGCCCGTTCGATACATGCGTTCGCCCGGCGCGCCGTAGGGATCGGCGACGAAACGCTCGCCGGTCAGATCGGGCCTGCCGATATATCCGCGCGCAAGTCCCCGCCCGGCGATATAGAGATCGCCGGCTGTCCCCGGCGGGCAGCGGCCCAGCCAGCGGTCGAGCACATGCACGCGCGTATTCCAGACCGGCCGTCCGATGCCGCTTCGGGTCCGGTCCGCCGCAAGCTCCGCCGCTGTCGACCAGATCGTGGTTTCGGTCGGCCCATAGACATTGATCACGCGGCGGGCATGGGCGCGCAGCCGTTCCGCGAGACGCGCGGACAGCGCCTCGCCGCCGGTCAGCGCGAGCCTGAACGCGGGCCGCGGGCCGTCTTCGATTTCGCGCAGCAGCGCGTCCCAGAGCGTCGGCGTTGCCTGCATCACGTTCGCTCGCGATGCAGCGGCGAGGCGCGCGAGCCGGCGCGGATCCTTCACGTCGTCGGAGGCGGCCAGCACGATCGTCGCGCCTGCGAGCAGCGGACCGAGCAATTCGAGGCACGCGATATCGAAGCCCAGCGTCGTTACCGCGAGCAGGCGGTCGCCGGATTTCAGGCCGATGCGATCCTGCATCGCCGCCAGCAGATTGACGAGGCCGGCGCGCGGCACCGCGACGCCCTTGGGCGTGCCGGTCGAGCCGGACGTATAGATCACGTAGGCCAGATGCTCCGCGCGCGCAGCAGGCGCGATGGCGGCGAATACCGCGCCGTCGCCGTCATGCGCCGGCAAGCGATCAACGACGAGCGCGGGTTGTGCATCGTCGAGCATGGCCGCGATGCGCGTCTGCGGATAAGCGGGATCAATCGGAAGGAAGGCCGCGCCGCTCTTCAGGACGCCGAGCATGGCAACGACGATGTCGGGCGTGCGCGGCAAGGTCAGCGCGACCAGATCGTCGGGGCCGATGCCGCGTGCGATCAGCGCATGCGCCAAACCATCCGAACGCCGCTCGAGATCGGCGTATGTCCAGCGCGTTTCGCCCTGTTCGATCGCGACAAGCTCAGGCGTGCGCCGCGCCTGCCGCGAAAACTGTATCGCGACGTCGTCATCGGGGATGGCGTGCGTCGTTCGATTCCACGCGCTCATGCGTTCGGCTTCGGCGGGCGCGAGCAGATCGCGGGCGATGACCGCCTCTTCCGGCGCCGCCGCGACATGCTCCAGCACGCGCACGAACCGGTTCAATAACTTGTGCGCTGCTTCGGCATCGAACCGAGTGATCCGGCAGTCGAGACGCAGCGTCATGCGTTCGCCCGGAATCGCCACGAGCGTCACGGGATAGTGCGTGCCGTCGTAACCGTCGATGCCCGCGATCGCGAGCCCATCCGACGCGCCGTGCAGGCGGCGGGCATCCATCGGATAGTTCTCGACGATCAGCAGGGAGTCGAACAGTTCGTTGTGTCCGGACTGCTCCAGGATTTCCGTGAGGCCGAGATGCTGATGCGGTAACAGGTCCGCCTGCGCCGCCTGCATGCGCCGAAACAGATCGGGCCAGCGCTCGCCCGGATCGAGTACCACGCGCAGTGGCAGCGTATTGATGAAGAGGCCGACGCGCCGCTCGATATCCGGCAACTCGGCGGGACGCCCCGACACCGTGATGCCGAACACGATGTCCTCGCGTCCCGTGAGCCGGGCGAGCAGCACGGCCCACGAGGCCTGGAGAATCGTGCTCATCGTCGCTTCGTGGCGTTGCGCCAGCGTGACGAGCGCGCCGCTCAGGCTCTCGGGCAGATCGATCCGGATCGTGCGCGCGTCCGACGCATCCGAACCCGGTTCGGGCCGCGTCAGCCGTGTCGGCCCGTCCAGTCCGCGCAGCGCTTCGCGCCAGGCGGCACGCGCGGCCGTCCTGTCCTGGCGCTTCAGCCATGCGTGCTGATCGCGTAGCGCAAACGCGGCCTTCGGCGCATCGCCCGCATACAGCGACATCAGATCGGACACCACGACCGGCATCGACCAGCCGTCGAGCAGCAGATGATGGTTGCTCATCACGAGCCGATGCCGTCGCGGACCGGTCTTGACGAGCGCGAAGCGCAGGAGCGGCGCGCGTTCGAGATCGAAGCGGCGTTCGCGTTCCGACGCGAGCATGGCCGACAGCGCCCCGGCGATATCTTGCGCGCCCGAAATATCCACCGCACGCCACGGCGCGTTCACCGAACCGGCGACGACCTGAACCGGCCGTCCGCTCACGGTGCGAATGCTCACGCGCAAGGCTTCGTGACGCGCCAGCAGCGCGTCCGCCGCGGCCCGCAGACGCGCGGCATCGACGTGCCCTTCGAGGGTCAGCGAAATTTGCGCGATGTAGGGATCGGGGCCGGACGCATCGTATTGCGAATGGAACAGCAGCCCTTCCTGCAAGGGCAGAAGCGGCAGGATGTCCTGCGCGCCGGGCGTCGCGGTCTCGATCGCGTCGATCTCCGCCTGCGTAAAATCGCCGCCGACATCCGATGGCGTCAGGCCGCCGGATTCGAGCCGCGCCATCGCGCGCAGCGCGTCGAACCAGCGGCGGGCCAGTTCGCGAATCGATGTCTCGTCGAACAGGCCGCCCGCGAAGGTCCAGTGCGCGTGCAGCTGCGGCCCGTCGTCGCCGTCGACGACCTGTGCATCCAGCGCAATGGCATGGGACAAGGGCGCATCGGCATCGTCGCCGCCTTCGAGCGACAGGCCGCCAACCGCCGACCAGACGCCGCCCGAACCGCCGAAGCGGCCGAGGTAGTTGAACGACAGTTGCGCGCGCGCGCCTTGCAGATGCGCGGCCGTCCGCGCATTGAGATAACGCAGCAGCCCATATCCGATGCCGTTATCGGGCAGCGCCCGCAACGCTTCCTTGACCCGCTTCACGAGCGCGGCGAGCGGCGTCGCTCCGGTTTCGACGCTGTCGATATCGATGCGCACGGGATGAAGGCTCGTGAACCAGCCTACCGTCTGCGACAGATCGAGACCGCTGTCGCCCGGCTCGCGTCCATGCCCTTCGAGATCGAGCAGGACCGGACCGCTCGCGCCGCGCCATCCGGCCACGGCGAGCGCGTAGCCCGCGAGCAGAACGTCGTTCACACCGCCGCGGAACAACGCGGGCACGCTGCCGAGCAGGCGCGCCGTGGTCGCGGCGTCGAGCTGCGCGCTCACGCGACGCGCCGTCGCCAGCGTGTCGGTGCGTTCGAGCGGGCGCGCGGCGAGCGGCAAGTCGGCGGCGGAGACGATCCATCGCCAGCGATCGAGTTCGGCAACGCGCCGCGCGGCGTGCGCATCCTCGTGAAGATGGCGCGCCCAGCGGTGAAAGGACGTCGGCACCGGCGGCAGCACGCACGGCTGGCCGCGCGCGGCGAGATCGTAGGCCTCTGCGAGATCGTCGAGCAGGATGCGCCATGACACGCCATCCACGACGAGATGATGGATCGTGAGCAGGAGCATGCTCGCCGCCGCGCGCCGGTCGTACCAGACGGCCCGCAGCACGCGGCCTTGTTGCGGCGCGAGCCATCGTTCGAGCGCGTGTTGCTGACGCGCGGCGTCGCGCTCGACATCGGCGCTGGTCCAGTCGCGTGCATCGATCCGTTGCAGCAGCGTCGGCGCATCGGCGTCGCCGGGGGTTACATCGAGTTCTCCGTCGATCAGACGCGCCCGCAGCAACGCATGCCGCGCGATCGCCGCCTGCAATGCCTGCACGAGCGTCGCGTGGCGCGCGTTGGCCGGCAGGCTTATCCGCATGGACTGGCTGAATGCGCCGATCGCGCCGCCGCGCCCGTTCAGCCAGCGCATGATGGGCGTGGCGGGCACGCGGCCGGTCGCATCGTCGTCCGGTGGCGATGCCGTGCCGCGTCCGGCATCGGATAGAACGCCGGCGATCTGCGCGAGGCCGGACGGCGTCTTGTGCCGGAACACATCGGCCGGGCTCAGATCGAGGCCCGCCGCACGCGCGCGGCTCACGAACCGGATCGACAGAATGCTGTCTCCGCCCAGCGCGAAGAAGCTGTCGTCCGCCTGCACATCCTCGCGGTCGAGCACTTCGGCGAAGAGCCGCGCGATCACGGCTTCCCGTTCTGTCGCCGGAACGCGCCGCGCCGATAGCTCGCGCGACGGTGCGGGCAACGCCTTGCGATCGAGCTTGCCGTTGGGCGTGAGCGGCAGCGCGTCGAGCACCACGAACGCCGACGGCGCCATGTGCGCAGGCAGACGTCTTGCGACGGCGGCGCGCAGCGATTGCGCATCGAACGTCGGTGCCGTCACGACATAGGCGACGAGTTGCCGTTCGCGCACGGCGACGGCGCAGGAGCGCACGCCATCGTCTTCCATCAGCACGGCTTCGATTTCGCCCGGCTCGATGCGAAAGCCGCGCAACTTGATCTGCTGATCGGCGCGGCCGAGATAGTCGAGTTGGCCATCGGCTCGCCAGCGTCCCAGATCGCCCGTGCGATAAAGCCGCGTTCCCGCCGCGCCGAACGGATTGGCGACGAAGCGCTCGGCCGTCAGGTCGGGCCGCGCGAAGTATCCGCGCGCCAGTCCCGCGCCGGCGACGTAGATCTCGCCGGTCACGCCCGCCGCGCACGGTCGCAGGCAGGCGTCGAGCACATGGACCTGGCTGTTCCACACCGGACGTCCGATCGGCGGCGCGAGCGGGCCGGCGAGGTCGTCGCTCATCGTCGCGCATACGGTGACTTCCGTCGGTCCATAGGCGTTGACGAGCCGACGCCCGTTCGACCAGCGTCCCGCCGTGTCGGGCGAGATCGCCTCGCCCGCGGTGACGATCGTGCACGCGGCGGGAATCGTCGCCGGGTCCATGACCGCGAGCAGCGCGGGCGGCAGCGTCACGCAGGTGATGTCCTGCTCGCGGATCAGCCCGGCGAGGCGCTCCGCCGACATCAACGCCGGATCGGCGAGAACGAGGCGCGCGCCGCGCAGCAGCGTGACGAGCACTTCGGAGACGGCGGCATCGAACGAGAGCGACGCGAACTGCAACACGCGCGACGCTTCCGTGATGCCGAAGCGCTCGGCCTGCGCGCCGGCCAGACTCGCGATGCCCGCACGCGTCACCACGACGCCCTTCGGCTTGCCGCTGGAGCCCGATGTATAGACGACATACGCGGGATGACCGGGCGCGACGGCGCGCACGAGCGCGCCTGTGGGCCAGCCCGCGAGCGGCGGCAGCGCCGAAAGCGTGCGCGCGGGCCGCGCATCGGCGAGCATCGCGTCGATGCGTCCCTGCGGATAATGCGGATCGACCGGCAGATAGGCGCCGCCGCTCTTGAGCACGCCGAGCATCGCGATAACCATGTCGGGCGTCCGGTGCATGGTCAGCGCGACGATGCGCTCCGGCCCGATGCCATGCTCGACGAGGCAATGAGCCAGCGCGTTCGAGCGCATGTCGAGTTCGCGGTACGTCAGTTGATCCGATCCCTGCGTCACCGCGATGGCATCCGGCGTGCGCGCTGCCTGCGCGCTGAAGCGTGCCGCGACATCGTCCTGATCGACGGGACGCGCGCTTGCGTTCCAGCGCTCGATCTCGTCGCGTTCGCCGCGCGCAAGCAGGTCGATGCGCCCGACGAGACCGTCCGGCTGCGCCGCCATCGACCGCAGGATTTGCATGAGCGTTTCGAGAAGCCGCCGCGCATCGTGGTCGGATATCCGATCCGCGCGATGATCGATCCGCAACTCCAGTTCGCGCCCCGGCGTGACCATCAGGCTGACCGGATAGTGCGTCGTGTCGTTGACGGTCATCCCCGTCAGCACGACGCCGTCGATCTCGCTTTGCATGCGCGCGGCGGGATAGTTTTCGACGACCACCAGCGTGTCGAACAGCTCGCCGTGCCCGACGAGCGCCTGCACCTCGGTCAACCCGATGTGCTGATGAGGCAGCAGCGCGGACTGGTCCCGCTGGATGCGTTCGAGCAACTGCGCGACCGTCTCGCCGGCGTGCAGGGTCGCGCGCAGCGGAAGCGTGTTGATGAAAAGCCCGACGCGTTTCTCGACGTCCTGCAACTCGGCTGGCCGTCCGGCTGCCGTGACGCCGAACACGACATCGTGCCGCCCGGCCCAATGGCCGAGAAGGATCGCCCACGCGCCCTGCGCGAAGGTCGCCAGCGTCAGGCCGCGATGGCGCGCGCAGTCAACGAGACGCGCCGTCGTTTCCGCATCCAGCATCCCGGCGACGGATTCCTGTCGCGCGGCGTTCGCGCCGGGGTCCGCGTTGGCGACGAGACGCGTCGGTCCGTCCAGTCCGTCGAGCGCCGCCTTCCACGCGCTGCGTGCGGACTCGCGATCCTGCTTCGCCAGCCAGACGAACTGGTCGCGCAACGGCGGCGCATGGCCGAGCGCTTCGCCGGCGTAAGCCTGCATCAGCTCGGACACGATGACGGGCATCGACCAGCCATCGATCAGAAGATGATGAAGACTCAGCACCAGCCGATGATGACCGTGGCCCAGCCGCAGCAGGGCGGCGCGCAGCAACGGCGCTGAAGTCAGATCGAAGCGATGCTCGCGATCCTGCCGAAGCCAGTCCGCGAGCGCATCGTGCGGATTCGTGGCGTCGGTTAGATCGATGTCTCGCCAGCGCGTTTCGACGGCGCGGCGCAGCGCCTGCACGGTGCGTCCATCGACGGCATGAAAGCTGACCCGCAGCGCTTCGTGCCGTTCGATCAGCCTGTTCAGCGCGGCATGCAGCCTGTTCCGGTTCAGGTCGCCTTCGAACGACAGCACCAGTTGCACGATGTACGGATCGGGACCGGCGGCGTCGAACATGGCATGGAAGAACAGCCCTTCCTGCAACGGCGCAAGCGGGAGAACGTCTGCGGCATCGGGCACATCGGCGCGCAACGCGGCCAGCATGTCCGGCCACGATGCATCGGCGGACTGCGGCTCGATGCTCAGATCGCGCGCGACGACAGCGAGCGCGGCCGGCGTCTTTTCCCGGAAGACATCCGCGGGCGTCAGCACGAGCCCCGCCTTGCGTGCACGGCTGACGAGCTGAATCGACAGGATGCTGTCGCCGCCCAGCGCGAAGAAGCCATCGTCCGCACCGACGGATTCGATATCGAGCACGTCCGCGAACAGCTTCGCCAGCGCGGCTTCGCGCGGCGTCGCGGGCGGGCGCGTCGCCGATGTCCGCGCCTGATAGGCTGGCAGCGCCTTGCGGTCGAGCTTGCCGTTACGCGTGATCGGAAGCCTGTCGAGCCTCACGAAGCCGACCGGCACCATATAGTCGGGCAGGCGCTGCCGGAGCGCCGCGCGCACATGCCGCTCGTCGTAATGCTCGTCAGCGACGACATAGGCCACGAGACGGCTGCCCGTCGCGCCGTCCTGCTGCGCCAGCACCGCGCACGCGCGGATCGCGGGCTGCTCGGACAGCGCGGTTTCGATTTCGCCGGGTTCGACGCGCAGTCCGCGCACCTTCACCTGTTGATCGGCGCGGCCGGCGAATTCCAGCTCGCCCTGTTCGTTCCAGCGTGCGAGATCGCCGGTGCGATACATGCGCGCGCCGGGCCGTCCGTGAGGATCGGCGACGAAGCGCTCGGCCGTGATGCCCGTCTGCCCGACATACCCGCGCGCGAGGACATCGCCCGCGATATAGAGATCGCCCGCCACGCCGATCGGGCAAAGGTTCAGGAAGTCGTCGAGCACGTGAATCTGCGCGGACGCTCGCGGCGCGCCGATCGGAACCGGATGCCGCAGCCGCCGGTCCGGCGTCGCCGGAAAGCTCGTGACGAACACGCTGGTCTCGGTCGGGCCGTAGCAGTTCAGGAGGGTGATCTCCGGAAAGCGTTGCAGGACCCGCTGGAAGCTCGCGACCGAGGCCGTGTCGCCGCCGGTGAGGATCGTGCGCAGGCCGTTCAGACACTCCAGGTCTTCCGTGACCAGCAGATTGAACAGGCTCGTCGTCAGGAGGAGATTGTTCGCGCCGTGGTCGGCGATTTCGCGGCGCAGATCGGCGGGCGTCAACTGCTCGCACGAAGCTACGGCGAGTTCGTCTCCGCGCAATAACGCGCTCCAGATTTCATAGCTGCTGGCGTCGAACGCATAGGCCGACTGGAACAGCACGCGTTGCGGCGGAAGGTCGAGCAGATCCATCGCCATATCGACGATGCCCCTGTGCGTCAACTCGATGCCTTTGGGCAGCCCGGACGAGCCGGACGTGTACATGACGTTGATCAGGCACTGCGGCGGGATGTCGATGATGAGGGGACTGTCGTCGCCTTCGTCGAGCATCGCGGGATCGATGCGGAGCGTTGCCGCGGCGCCGTAGCCGGGGTGTGTGTCGGTATCGTGGAGCACGAGCGCGGCTCGCGTGTCGTCGAGCATGCGCCTTATGCGCTCAGGCGGCTGGCCGCGATAGAGCGGCAGATAGCATCCGCCGGCCTTCACGATGGCGAGCGTCGCGACGATCAGCTCAAGCGAGCGGGCCATATCGACGGCGACGCGTGTTTCCAGTGCAACGCCGTGCGCCGCGAGCCGATGCGCGAGCCGGTTCGACATCCGGTCGAGCTGCCGATACGTCAGTGCGTGCGCGCCGCAACGCAACGCGATGGCGTGCGGCTGCCGCTCGACGATCTGCGCGAAGCGTTGCGGGATCGACTGCGCTTCCCGCTGACGCGCCTGCGATGGCGCGCCGAAGCCGAGCAGCGCCGCGCGTTCCTCGGGCGCGAGCACGACATGACGCCCGATGCCCGCGTCGGGATCGGCGATGGCCTGATCGAGCATGCCCTGAAACGCGGCGGTCATGCGGCGAGCGGTGGCGGGCTCGAACAAATCGGCGGCGAATTCGAGACTGCCTTCGATGATGCCGTGACCATCATCGCCGCCGCCGTGGGCGATGAACTCGAATGCGAGATCGAACTTGGCCGCCGCATTGCCGATGGCGCGCGGCGTCGCCGTCAGGCCTTGCAGCGAGAGCCGCGCGTCATCGCCGTATTCGAGCGTCAGCGCAACCTGGAACAGCGGATGACGCGCGGCGCCGCGCTCGGGATTGAGCGTCTCCACGATGCTCGAAAACGGCACATCCTGATTGGCGTAAGCGGCGAGATCGACATCGCGCACGCGCGCGAGCAGTTCGCGAAACGTCGGATGGCCGCTCGCATCGACGCGCAGCACCAGACTGTTCACAAAGTAGCCGACGAGGTCCTTGAGCTGCTCGTCGAAGCGGTTTTCGCCCGGCGTGCCGATGAACACGTCCGTGCCCGCGCCGAAGCGTCGCAGCACCGCGACCAGCGCGCACTGCAACACCATGAAGAGCGTGGCGTGATGAGCCTGGGCGAAGTGCGCCGCGCGACGATGCAGGCCCGCATCGATCCGGAACGCGATGCGTTCGGCGCGGCCCAGCGCGTCGGCCGGTCGTGCGCGCACGCGCGGCAGCGGCAATTCGTCGGGAAGGTCGGCCAGCATGCCGCGCCAGTAGGCGAGCTGCCGTTGCGCGAGACTGCCCGTTTCGTGGACGGAGCCGAGCAGCTTGCGCTGCCAGTCCGCGAAATCGGCGTACTGCACCGGCAGCGGCGGCAAGTCCGGTCGCGCGCCGGCGCGCCGCGCGGCGTAAGCCGTCGATACGTCGCGCAGAAACGGCGCGAGCGACGCGCCATCGAAGGCGATGTGGTGAAAGCTGAAAACCAGCACCGCGCGATCTTGCGTACAGCGCAGCAGGCGTGCCCTGAAGGGAATGCGGTTTTCGAGATCGAAGGGCGCGCCGGTCTCGTCGGCGATATGGCGATCGAGTTCGGCGGGCGTGATGTCCGTCACGGCGAGCAGGTCGTCGAGTTCGCTCGCGCGCAGGACATGCTGATACGGGCCGTCGTCCGCATGACGAAAGAGCGTGCGCAGGCTGTCGTGCCGCGCGGCGACGTCGTGAAGCGCGAGACGCAGCGCGTGCGCATCGCACGGACCGGACAGTTCGAAGGCGTAGGGCAGGTTGTAGGCGGCCGCCGCCGCGCCATCGCCCAGCCGCGCCAGAAACCACAATCCCTGCTGTCCCGCCGACAGGCAGGCGCGCTCGCGCGATGTCTCCGCCGACAAGCGCAGCCGCCGCGTGCCGCCGCCTTCGAGCAACGCGGCAAGCCGTTCGACGGTCGGCGCGCGGAACACATCGCTGACGCTCGCATCGATCTGCAATACGGCGCGTATCCGGTTCGCGAGCTGTGCGGCAAGCAGCGAATGGCCGCCGGATGCGAAGAAGTCATCGTGGATGCCGACGTCATCCAGCCGCAGCACATCGGCGAACAAGCGCGCGAGTTCGATCTCGACGGGCGTTCTGCCGGAAGGACCGCGACCGCCGTCACGCATCGCTTTGGGCAAGGCGGCGCGATCGAGCTTGCCGTTGGGAAGGAGCGGCAACGCGGACATCGCGACGAAGGCCGACGGCAGCATGTAGTCCGGCATCCGGCGCGCCAGCGAGTCGCGCACAGCGGCTTCTTCATAGCCGGCTACGGGCACGACATAAGCGACGAGCCGTCCATCGCCCGGTGCATCCTCCTGCAGGACGACGGCCGCCGCCGCGACATGCGGATGCGCGAAGAGCGCAGCTTCGATTTCGCCCGGCTCGACGCGAAAGCCGCGTATCTTGACCTGCCTGTCAGCGCGGCCGAGATATTCGACTTCGTTGTCGCCGCGCCGACGCGCCCTGTCGCCGGTGCGATACATCCGCGAGCCGGGCGGACCATGAGGATCGGCCAGAAAGCGCTCTGCCGTGAGGCCCGGTTGCCCGAGATAGCCTCGGGCCAGTCCCGCGCCCGCGAGATAGAGTTCGCCGGCCTCACCCGTGGCGCAGGGTTGCAGGCGTTCATCGAGCACATAAGCCGATGTGTTCCAGATCTCGTGGCCGACCGGCGCGCCGTTGGCCGGCGTGGCGACGGCATGCAGGCTGTCGCCGCTCGCTTCCGACGACCCGTAGAAATTGACGAGACAGGCATCCGGCACGCAGGCGGCAAAGCGTTCCGCCAGCGCGGGCGGCAGCGTTTCGCCGCTGCATATCCAGAGTGGACAGCGGTTGAGCGCGACGTGATCGGGCTGATCGAGCAGCGCCGCGAGCAGGCTGGGAACGACCGTGATGCGGCTAATATCCAGACGCGGAATTTCGGCGGCCAGCAGCGCCGGGTCTCTGGCGACATCCGCATCGGTCAGCGCGACCGTGGCGCCCGCGATCAGCGGCGCGAGCAGTTCCGTCGCGCCATCGATAAAGCTCATCGAGCTTTTGGCGAGCACCGTTTCGCCGGGCGCGAACGCATACGTTTCGGCCACCCAGCACAGTCGATTGACGAGGCCGGCGTGCAGACCGACCACACCTTTCGGGCGGCCCGTCGAGCCCGACGTATAGATGACATACGCCGCATCGAGCGGGCGTGCGCCTGTGCGATGCGCCGTTTCCTCACGCGCGGCATGATCGCTCGCGGGGAGATCGACCATATGCAGTATCGGAATCTCCCGCACGATTTCGGCGAGTTCGGCGGCGAGGCTCGTGTTGGTCAGCACGCACGACGGCCGCGCATCGCGCGACATGAAGGCGAGCCGGTCCGCCGGATACGCGGGATCGAGCGGAAGATAGGCCGCGCCGCTCCTGAGCACGCCGAGAATGGCCAGCACCATGTCGAACGAACGCGGCAGCGCGATCGCGACGATGTCCCCCGGCCCGAGCCCGTGCGACATGAGCAGATCGCCCAGCCGGTTCGCGCGCACGTTCAGTTCCGCGTAGGTCATCTGGCGCGCGCCGTGCAGCAACGCCGCGGTCGTGGGCGTGCGCGCGGCCTGGCGCTCCAGAAGGTCGCATACGGTCAGCGTCGTCAGCTCGTCGGCGGACCAGCGCGTCGCGTCGTGGCCGCCGTCGATCGGATCGGTCAACGCGTCCATTCAATCAGCCATCCTGATGATGAGTGGACGTCAATCCACGTGCACGCAGCTCGGGAATCACGGCGCGGCCAAATTCCTCGAAGGTGCCCGGAAAATGCGTCGGCGTGATGACGAAGCCGTCGCAGCAGTCTTCGAACAACGCCTGAAGTTGATCGGCGACATCCGACGCCGTACCGATGAGACGCGGCGTGCCCGTGCTCGCCGACAACCCGATGGCGACATCATCGACGCGAATGTCGGGTTTCGCATCGAGCAGCTTCGCAAGCCACGCCAGCGTGCCGCCCGCATCGACCGCGGGCCGCTTGCGCTGGGTTTCGAGAATCGGCTGCAAGGGTGCATCGCCCGATACGCCCGACAGGTCGAGGCCCAGCATCGCGGCCAGATAGCTTCGGGCTGCATCGGAGTTCACGAGCGTGTCGAGATGCGCGGCGCGGGCCTCGGCGATTTCACGCGTCTCGCCGATCACGGGTTGCACCGCCGCCATCAGGCGTATGTCCTGCGGCGAGCGTCCCATGCGCGCGGCGCGTGCGCGGACGTCGTCGCGCAGTTCGCGCATGGCGGCGGGCTCGCTCTGTATCGCGAAGATGACTTCCGCCCAGCGCGCCGCGAAGTCGCGGCCTCGCGGCGAGACGCCCGCGGCCATCAGCGTGGGTCCGCCCCGGTACGGCAGCGTCAGCGGGCCGCGTATATCGAAGTGACGGCCCTTGTGATCGATCTGATGGATCTTGTCGGCGCGGGCATAGACTCCGGACTTCTTGTCGGCAATGAGCGCGCCTTCATCCCACGAGGACCAGAGGTCGTGACACACCGTCAGCACTTCTTCCGCACGATCGTATAGATCGCGATGATCGAGCGATGTCAGATGCGCGAAGTTGATGCCGTTGCTCGGCCCCGCCGACGTGACGACATTCCACGCCATTCGACCTTGACTAAAATGATTCAGTGTACTAAGCGTTCTGGCGATATGATAAGGCTCCATATAGGTCGTCGACAGCGTGACCGTAAACCTCAGGCGGCGCGTGACGCCGATCATCGGCGCAACGAGCAAGGCGGGATCGTGACGGATCGCGCCGCTTGCACCGCGGCTTGTCATCGTTTGCCATTCGCCGTCTTCACCCATTGGAACGGCGAGCGATTCCGGCACGAACGCATAGTCATAACCATAGCGATCAAGGCTGCGAGCCAGGTTTTCGTAGAGCCTGCGATCGCAGAAATCGGTTTCGCTATAGGGATGGCGCCACATGGCGCCGAAGTGACTTCCGGGCACCAGCACGTAAGCCGATAAAAGCATGTGACGGCGCGTCACGATGCGGCTCCGCGTACCATGTCACACGTTTGTGATGCCTTGATGGAATCATTTCCAGCAGGGTTTCGTACGAACATGCGACACCACCTTTTTACTGGTAGTCACCGGAATTTCTGCGTATATTGTTCTAGTGTGGTTGAAGTTGTCAATTAAGTTGACCTGAGGGCCAAGACATGAAAGACAACACCGCGGTCACCGAGACTCCTCATACGGAAAGAATTACCAGCGACACTCCCGCTGTGACGCGCAGCACGAGTCCGGCCACCAATGGCGTGAAACTCGTGGGCGAAGCGTTCGTCCCTGGCGCGAGTCTTCTGATGGATGGAAATGTCGTGAATGGCGCTGTGCACGTGGCAGCAGGCATCGGCATCAAGATGCTTTTCGGGCCGGTCGGTCTGCTGCTGGCGGCGGCTGATTCCTACTCGAAATCGGTGACCGACAAGTACCTGTGGAACCACGTCAACGATCTCGTCACCAAGGCGAAGGAGACGCGAAAGGCCAGAGCGGAAGCGGCGAGCCCGCCGGCCGAGTAATCCCCCATCGGTTCTCCGCCGATACGATTGCAAACATCACTGAGCATAGCTTTTCAGATGCGCCCGAAGCACTCGCCGCGCATCTGAAAGCATGTGCACGCTCGTTTCAATGCTCGAGTCGCTGAAACACCCGAAGCTCGTGCCCATAGATCAGACGGGGAATGAATTCACCATGCACGAGAGCGAGCCGATGATCGCCGGCCCAGGTTTCCACGGCGCCTTCGGGGACTTGCTCCACCCACTCGCGCGTAAAGATGTAATCGTCGATATTGTGGGCCAGCCGACGCCCGCCCGGGCGCGCGGTCATATCCTTGTAGAGAAAAATGCCGCCAGGTTTGACGCGCTGCGCCGCGGCGGCGAATACGTCGCTTCTGCTTCCCGGCGGGACGTGATGCAGGACGTCCACCATCGCAACGACGTCGAACGGACCTTCCGGCGCTTCTGCGACCGACCGTACGTGCTCGAACGTCAGAATGTCTTGTGCGCCGACACGCTGCGCTGCGGCGCGCGCCGATTCCAGCGGCGGCGCCATGACGTCGCAACCCACGCCACGGCGAATCTTTTTCATGGCCGCGAGCAGCGTGAGCAGCGATCCCGCGCCGCAGCCCACGTCGAGAACCTCGGCGCCGTCGCGAATGAAGGGCAACAGTTTGTCGTAAGGGCAGACGTAAGGGCGAATCGCGCTCAACCATCGGAAGGGCGCGGGCGTGTCGCAATACGCGGCATAGAAGAAACGGCGCAATTGCGCGGGCGTTGCAGCGCTGTCTACCGAGGGAATGGAGGCCGATGCGGGAGCGAGCATTTCCGTGTGCAGGTGTCGTCCGATCTTGCGCTTGATGTTACTATGCAAACACTTTTTGCGCCGCAAAATTCTGCGAATTATTCGTTATCCGTACGAGTTGATGCCAGATGAGCCCAGCGGATCCAGTCGATGACGAGGCTTCCGAACCTCAAAAGCACCGCATAGTCAGGCACGTCCGGTATCGGATGAGCAGGAGCGAAAAGTTCATCGCGGTGTCGCTCGTCGTCGGCGTCATCGTGCTGCTGCTGATTCCTTTCACGTTCATCATCATTCCGGCGGGCCATGTCGGCGTGCTCTATCGCTTGCTGAGACACGGCACGGAGACGGACTTCGTCTATCACGAAGGGCTGAACATCAAGTGGCCGTTCGACCGGATCTATACCTACGAGGTCAGGACGAAGACGCTCGACGAGAGCGTCCACGCGCTCGCGCGCGACGGCCTGAGCGTTCAGGTGGAGATTTCCGTGCTGTATCGCCCGGTGCCGGATAGCGCGGGGAAGCTGCATCAGGAAGTCGGCTATGACTACGTGGACCGGGTCGTGCGTCCGATTTCGCTCGGCGCCGTGCGCGACATCATCGGCAAATGCGATCCGCATGATCTGTATCGCATCAATGTCGAAGAGCTGGAAGGCCGCATACTGGAGAAGATGCACGGATCGCCGGCCGCGAAGGGGCTTATTTTCTTCGAGCGCGTCGTCGTGCGCGATCTCGATCTTCCGACCACGGTGAACGACTCGATCAACAGAAAGCTCACGGAAGAACAGAATGCGCAGGCGTATAAATTCCTGATCGCGCAGGCGCAGGACGAAGCGGAGCGCAAGCGGATCGAGGCCATCGGCATTCAGACGTTCTATTCCATCGTCGCCAATTCGCTGACGCCCCAGTTGCTGACATGGCGAGGCATCGAAGCGACCGTGCAGTTGTCGAACTCCAGCAACTCGAAGATCGTCGTGGTCGGCGGCGGGAAAGATCAGCTTCCGTTGATTCTCGGAAGCGACATCGCCAAGCAGCCGGACCTTCCCGCGCCGAAGGTGATCGACCCGCAGTCGCATCCGCTGCCGCAATGGCGCGATCTTCCAAAGCTCTTTCCGAAAGCCGGCGACGCGGGCGGTGCCGCCTCCGAAAGCAGCGGCGGCACCGCGCCCGGCGATGAAACCAACGTGTCGCGAGCCGCCAATCCAGGCGTTAAACAACGTTAGATGCTTGTGATGTTAAGCTGATTGCTCGTTGCAGCCGCGACGATCACGGGAGGCCATCATGATTGTGATTCCCAGCCTCGTTTATATCGTTCTGAGCCTGCTCGTCGCGTATCGCGGCCGGCGCACGCATCTCGGCTATCTCGGAACGTTTCTTCTGAGCTTGTTCATTACGCCGATCATCGTGTTCGTCGGCCTCCTGCTTCTGACGCCTTCGCCTGAGAATGTCGAAATCATCTATCGCGGAGACAAGCAGAAGATTTAGGCGAGGCTAATCCGCGTTGGGCATCGCTTCGGACGCGACACGCTCCGGCACTTGCGATCGCCCGAGCCGCGACATCGCGTAATACAGAATGCCCGGCACGACGATGCCCACGATCCACGATATATCGACGCCGCCCAGCGCATCGACCCACGCGCCCGTATAGAAGCCGGTCGCGACGAACGGCATCTGCACGAGCACGCCGAGCGCATAGACCGTGATGCCCGTGACATTCCATCGTCCGTAACGGCCATTGACATCGAAGAGGGCGGGCACGTCGTAGCGCTCGCGCGTGACCCAGTAGTAATCGACGAGATTGATCGCGCTCCACGGCGTGAAGAACACGAGCAGAAACAGCAGGAACGAAGAAAACGCCTTCAGGAACGAGTGCTGTCCGGCGAGCGCGAGTCCGCTCGATGCCGCGACGCTCAGCAGCACGAAGACGAGCCGCGTGCGTGACGAGATCTCGCGCTGTCCGCCGAAGCCGGTGACGATGGCCGCGACCGACATCACGCTGCCGTAGGCGTTGAGCGTGGTGATCGTGAGCTTGCCGAGCGCGATCGTGAAGTAGAGCACAGCGGCAATCGCACCGGTCGCACCCAGTCCGACGATAAAGCCGACCTCGTGCCCCGAAAAGCGCTCGCCGGCAAGCGCGGCGGCCAGCACGCCGAAGGTCATCGATACCTGCGCGCCGATCACCGTGCCGCTGAACACGGCGAAGAAGGTCTTGCGCGCGGAAGTCGACTTCGGCAGGTAGCGCGAATAGTCCGCGACATACGGCCCGTACGCGATCTGCCACGAGGCCGACAGCGAAATCGCCAGCAGAAAGGAAGCCACGGTGAAGTGCCGGTTCGCGAGCAGCGTATCGGGCGCATGGCCGTGCAGCAGGCTCGCGAACAGATAGAGAAACGCGAGCGTGCCGACGATGCTCGACACGCGGCCCATCGCATGAATGACGCGATAGCCGAAACCGGTGAGCAGCACGATCAGCGCCGCGAAGATCAGGATCGATGTCGTGTTGTCCGTATGCAGGAGCGCGCCGATGGCCTGCCCCGCGAGCACCGTGCCGCCCGCCGAAAAACCGATATACATCACGCAGACGAGCACGAGCGGAATGATCGCGCCGTACACGCCGAACTGCACGCGGCTGGAGATCATCTGCGGCAGGCCGAGTTGCGGGCCCTGCGCGCCGTGCAACGCCATCACCGCGCCGCCGATGACCTGGCCGATGAGCAGCCCGATCAGCGACCAGAACACATCGCCGCCGAGCACGACCGCGAGCGCGCCGACGACGACCGCCGTGACTTGCAGATTCGCGCCGAACCACAGGGTGAACTGGCTGAACAGGCTGCCGTGGCGCTCCGCGTCGGGAATATAGTCGATCGAGCGGCGCTCGATCAGCGAGGCGTTCGCGGCGGGTGCTGAAGTGTTGCGTTCCATGCTCGTCTCCTGAGCGGTAAGGCACTTCGTGAGAAAGATGTGTGCGGATTCAGATCGCGTCGACGAATGCCGGCACGATGTCGTGCAGATCGCCAACGAGACCGTAGTCGGCCACGCCGAAGATCGGCGCGTCCGGATCCTTGTTGATCGCGACGATCACCTTCGAATCCTTCATGCCGGCGAGATGCTGGATCGCTCCCGAAATGCCGACGGCGACATACAACTGCGGCGCGACGATCTTGCCGGTCTGCCCGACCTGATAGTCGTTCGGGACGAAGCCCGCATCGACGGCGGCGCGCGATGCGCCCAGCGCCGCGCCGAGTTTGTCGGCGAGCGGTTCGAGCATCCTCGCGTAGTTCTCGCCGCTGCCGAGGCCGCGTCCGCCCGACACGATGGTGCCGGCGTTCGTCAGTTCGGGGCGCTCCAGCTTCGTCGCTGCGCGGCTGACGAAGCGCGACAGCCCGCGATCCGCAGCCGCTTCGATGCGCTCGATCGAAGCGCTTCCCCCTTCCGCCGATACGGCATCGAAGCTCGTCGCGCGCACCGTGAGCACTTTGACCGCATCGGTCGATCGGACCGTGGCGATGGCGTTGCCCGCGTAGATCGGGCGTTCGAAGGTGTCGTCGGCGATGATGGCCGTCACGTCGCTGATCTGCGCGATGTCGAGCTTCGCGGCGATGCGCGGCATCGCGTTCTTGCCGAAGGCCGTTGCGGGCGCGAGGATGTGCGAGTAGTTCGCGGCGATCGGCAGCACCGTCGCTTCGATGTTCTCCGCGAGGCCGGCTTCGAGTTGCGGCGCATCGGCGAGCAGCACTTTCGACACGCCCACGATCTTCGCGGCGGCTTCCGCGATGCCGTGCGCGTGATGACCGGCGATCAGCACATGAATATTCGCGCCGATCTTCCGCGCCGCGCCGATGGTCTTCAACGTCGCCGCATTGACCGACGTGTTGCCATGTTCCGCGATAACCAGAATCGTCATTTCCCTGTCTCCGTCAAAGGACCTTGGCTTCGGTCTTGAGCTTGTCGATCAGCGCCTGCACGCCGGCCAGTTTCACGCCGGGCGCGCGCTTCGGCGGCTCGGTGACCTTGAGCGTTTGCAGGCGCGGCGTGACATCGACGCCGAGTTCTTCGGGCCGAACCGTATCGAGCGGCTTCTTTTTCGCTTTCATGATGTTCGGCAGCGTGACGTAGCGCGGCTCGTTGAGGCGCAGGTCGGTCGTGATGACGGCGGGCAGCTTCAACGACAAAGTTTCCGCGCCGCCGTCCACTTCTCGCGCGACGATCGCGAAGCCGTTATCGACTGCGATGCCTGAAGCGAACGTCGCTTGCGGCATACCGGCGAGCGCGGCGAGCATCTGGCCGGTCTGATTCGAATCGTCGTCGATGGCCTGTTTGCCGAGGATGACGAGTTGCGGCTGCTCCTTGTCGACCAGCGCCTTGAGCAACTTGGCGACCGCGAGCGGCTGCAACTCCGCGCTGGATTCGACCAGAATCGCGCGGTCCGCGCCGATCGCGAGGGCCGTGCGCAGCGTGTCCTGCGACTGCGCGACACCGCACGACACGGCGATCACTTCGGTCGCGACACCGGCCTCCTTCAAGCGCACGGCGGCTTCGACAGCGATCTCATCGAACGGATTGATCGACATCTTCACGTTCGCGATATCGACGCCGGATCGATCGGACTTCACGCCCACTTTCACATTCGCGTCGACGACGCGTTTGACTGCTACAAGAACCTTCACGATTCGTCTCCCGATGTAGTGTCAAGCGAACAGCGAACGGGCGATGACAGTGCGCTGAATCTCCGACGAACCTTCGTAGATCCGCAGGATGCGCGCGTCACGCACGAGGCGCTCGATTCTCATCTCGCGCGTGAAGCCATAGCCGCCGTGAACCTGCAATGCGGCGTCCGTGACGAACGACACCATCTCCGATGCGTAGAGCTTCGCCATCGACGCCATCTCCGTGAACGATTCACCGGCGGCGCGGCGCGCGGCGGCCTGAAGCGTCAGAAGCCAGGCCGCTTCGAGACGCGTTTTCATGTCGGCGAACGACCACTGCAAGCCTTGCTTGCTTGCGAGCGGCTCGCCGCCGACGTGCCGCTGTTTCGCCCATTCGACCGCATCGCCGAATGCCGCTTCGGCAATGCCGAGACTCGTCGCCGCGACATCGAGACGGCTGTTGTCGAGCACCTTCATCGCGGTGCGAAAGCCGCTGCCTTCGTCGCCGATCCGGTTCGCGGCGGGCACCACGCAATCCAGCGCGACTTCATGCGCGGGCGCGCCGTGAATGCCCATCAGCTTTTCCGGCGGCGAGACGGTGACGCCCGGCGTGTCGCGATCGACCACGAACGCGCTGATGCCGCGCGTGCCCGGACCGGGCGCGGTCTTCGCATAGACGACGATGAACTGCGCCGCGTCGGCGTTGGAGATGAAGTGCTTCACGCCGCGAATGTGATAGCTGTCGCCGTCGCGCAGGGCTTGCGTCGTCATGCCCGCGGGATTGGAGCCTGCCTGCGGTTCGGTCAGCGCGAATGCGCCGAGTTTCACGCCGGTCGCGGCGTCCGGCAGATAACGGTCGCGCAGTTCATCCGATGCGCCGATGAGGATCGAATCGGTCGCCAGATAGTGCGCGCCGATCATCGACGACGTGGCCGCGCATGCCTTCGCGATTTCAACGAGCGCGAGAATGATCGCCGCCGGCGACGCGCCGATTCCGTTCCAGCGTTCGGGCAGGTTCATGCCCATCACGCCGAGTTCGGCGAGTGCGCGGACATAACGCGTCGTCGGGATTTCTTCGCGATCGACCTGCGCCGCGTGCGGCGCGAGTTCGGCTTGCGCGAAACGGCGAATCGCGTCCGCGATTTCGAGGTCGGCGTCGGTGACGCCCAGTCGCTTAAGCAAGATCTTTCTCCTGGATGATGTCGGGTTCGCCGGTATGCACGACGCCGGACGCGGCGAGCGTGGCGATCGCTGTCGTGTCGAGGCCGAGCAGGTCTTCGAGGACCGACGCGGTGTGTTCGCCGATGCGCGGCGCGCGCGTCGTGCGTGGGTTCGGATACGCCGAGAATTTGAGCGGCTGCGCGGGCAGGCGCATCGTCGATCCATCGGCTGCGACGGTATCGACGAGCACGCCGCGCATCCGCGCGTGATCGCTGTCGAGCGCCTGCCGGATGCTCTGGATCGGCGCGACGGGAATGCCCGCGGCGCTCAGCGCGGTATTGACGTCGGCGACCGAGCGTGTCGCTGCCCATCGCTCGATGCACGCACGCAGAACGGCTTCGTGCGCGCAGCGCGAGGTGTCGTTCGCGAAGCGCGGGTCGTCGGCGAGTTCGGGCTGGTCGATCGCATCGGCGAGGCGGGCGAACAGCTTGTTGTTGAGCACCGCGACGACGAAGTGACCGTCCGACGCGCGATACGCGCCGAACGGCGCGGATGTCGGATGGCGATTGCCGACGCGCGATTGCGCCACGCCCGTGGTCGCATAGCGGGCGACGAGCGCCGCCGTCAGGTTCAGCGTCGCGTCGAACATCGATACGTCGACATGCGTGCCCTTGCCCGTGCGATCGCGTGCGACGAGCGCGGCCAGCACGCCCCAGGACGCGAAGATGCCGCTCACGACGTCGGACACGGAATCGCCGACGAGCGTCGGTTCGCCGTCGGGCGCGCCGGTCGCGTCCATCAGCCCGCACAGCGCTTGCAGAATGATGTCGTAGGCGGGCCGGTGCGATTCGGGGCCGGTCTGCCCGAAGCCCGACACGCTCGCATAGACGAGCGCCGGATTGCGCGCCGACAAGGTCTCGTAGCCGATGCCGAGCCGCCCGGCGACGCCCGGACGGAAGTTCTCCACGACGACGTCCGCCTGTGCGCACAACGATTGCGCGAGCATCTGCCCGTCCTCGGTCTTCAGATCGATGACGACGCTGCGCTTGTTGCGATTCATCGCACTGAACAGGCCGCTCTCGCCGTGCGCGAACGGACCGATCGCGCGATAGTCGTCGCCGCCCGGCGGCTCGATCTTGATGACGTCGGCGCCGAGATCGCCGAGCAGCGCCGAACACAGCGGCCCCGCCAGCACCCGGGAAAAATCGATCACGCGTATGCCGTCGAGCGGCAGCCTGGACACAGTCACGACATCGTCTCCTGAAGGTCCGGCCAAAGCCGGCCGGTGTCATGATTCTGGTCGCGCCGGGTAATTAGATAAAATATCGGAATAAATTAACGCCTATACGATTTTCATATGGCTTTGTCACTCAGGCTGCTTCGCTATTTCGTCGCCGCCGCGGAACTCGGCAGCACGACCGCGGCGGCGAACCAGATGAGCGTGTCGCAGCCGTCCATCTCGGTTGCGATCCGCGAGCTCGAAGCGCATTTCGACGATCCGCTGTTCACGCGCGGGGCCGGCACGCGCATGACGCTCACGCAATTCGGCGAGCGCAAGCTCGCGGAAGCGCGGCAACTGCTGGCATCGGCGGCGGCGTTTTCGACCGACGACGTCGGCGATGAGGAAGGCGGCGAGGTGCAGATCGGCGTCTTTCGCACCATCGCGCCGGTCTATCTGCCGCGCGCGCTGGCGCTTGCGCGTGAGCGTCATCCGCGGCTGCGCGTTCGCTTCGTCGAAGGCGATTTGCCGCAGCTCGAATCGTGGCTGCGCAAGAGACAGATCGACTTCGCGCTGATGTACGACGTCGGGCTGGGCGATGACATCGAGCGCGACTGTCTTGCGCAATTGCGGCCGTACGGGCTCGTGCCCGCCGGTTCACGCCTCGCGAAGCGCAAGCGCGCCATCTCGCTTCGCGATCTCGCGGCGGAGCCTTTCATCCTGATCGACCTGCCGCAGAGCCGCGATTTTCTGATGACGCCGTTCTGGCAATGCGGGTTGTCGCCGAATGTGGTTCATCGTGCCGCGTCGATCGAACTGGTCAGGGCGATGGTCGCGAGCGGGCTCGGCGTGTCGTTGCTGATCACGCAAAGCCCGGCGGCGACGCAATCGCCGCTCGTGGTCGAGTGCCGGATTCAGGAGTCGACGGTGATTCAGCCGCTGGTGATCGCGCGGCCCGCGCGGGCGGCGCGCACGCGCGCATCGGAATGGATGTCGGCGTGTGTGCGCGATGCGGTCGGCGAATCGATGCGCGCGCGGGCAGGGCGCTGACGCAACCAGCCGCGAGCCTCAGGCCTGGTTCGAGACGCTTTCGCCGATCGGCACCGGTTCTGCCGGCCGCTCGATTTGCCGCACGCCGACGCTCACGTCCATGCCGATGAAATCCGCCGCGTCGCCGAACCAGGAACCGGACACGGGCGCGGCCTGTTCGGGCTTGCGCGTGTACGCCACGCGGATCAGATCGGTTCCGCCGACGAGCGAGTTCGTCGGGTCGTACGGCACCCAGCCCGCGCCCGGCAGGAAGACGTGCAGCCATGCGTGCGTCGCGCCCGCGCCGACGACGAGCGGCTCATCGCGGCTTTCGACCTGCCGCGCGCCCTGCTGCAATCCGGTGTTGCGCACTGCGGGCGGCGCGGGCGTGTCGAGCGTCCGGTCGTACAGATAACCCGACACGAAGCGCGCGGCGAGTCCCAGTCCGCGCACCACCTCGATCATCAGCAACGCGAAATCCCGGCAGGTGCCGCTGCGACGGTTCAGCGTTTCGGATGGACGCTGCGTGCCCATCGCGTCGCGCGACTGGTACTGGAAATCGCCGCGGATGGCCGAGTTGATGTTCGCGAGGATGTCGCGCGTGTGGATGGTGCCGCGCCTGGGGAGAAACTGCGTCACCCAGTCGCGCAGCATCGGCTGGTCGTCGGGATATTGCGGCGGCAGGAAGGACGCCAGATCGAGCCGGTCCTCGTCGTTGTATTGGAACGGGTAATTCTCGGCTTCGGGGACGACCGGCAACTCCAGATTCTTGACGCCGAAATGTTCGATCACGAAGCGCGCGCGAAGCTGCAACTCATCGGCGGGCACACCGGGTTCGACGACCGCGACCGAATTGGAAAACACGTCGTGAATCCAGTGCTGCGAGCTGTGCGGCGATACCTCCAGCGTCGCCGACAGCACGCGGATATCGTGCGCGGCGCGTGGCCGGAACATCACGCGATGCGGAGAGAACTCGACAGGCTTGCGGTAGCGATAGGTTGTGACGTGCTCGACTTCGAGAAAGACGGACATGTGCGACCTCCGAGCCAGTGCCGCGCGAACGGGTTGTCATCGGCGATGCATTACGTGTCCGCCGATACGGCAATGATGCCACCGATGGCGCCATACAGAAAGCCGACGCATGCGCGATGTACCGCGCGCGGGCGTGCTACCCTTGTTTTCACCGGAATCGCCGCGGTGCGCTTGCCAGCGCCCGCGCACAACAGGGATATCGACACATGTCTCATTCTGCTCTGACGAGAGACGCGGTTGCCGTCATCACGGGTGGCGCGTCGGGTATCGGTCTCGCTGCGGCGAAGCGGTTCGCCGAGCTCGGACTTCGTATCTGTATTGCGGACCGCGATGCCGATCGAATCGCGCAAGCCGTGGAGCACATCGCCCAAGTGAGCGCGAGCGGCGCACAAAACGTCTTCGGATTCGAAACCGATGTCGGCGTCATCGACGATGTCCGTCGCCTGCACGCGGCCGTCGTCGAACGATTCGGCGGCGTCGACGTCCTGATGAACAACGCCGGAATTCAGCCGGGCAGCACTATTTTCGGTCCCGTCGAGAACTGGACGCGCGTGCTGGGCGTGAACTTGTGGGGCGCCATTCACGGGACGCAGGTTTTCGTTCCCGACATGATCAGGCGCGGACGTCCGGGGCTCGTGATCAATACCGGTTCGAAGCAAGGCATCACGACACCGCCCGGCGATCCGGCGTACAACGTTTCGAAAGCCGGACTGAAGGCGTTCACTGAAGCGCTGCAACACGAACTGCGCAACACGGCCGGGTGCAACATCAGCGCGCACTTGCTGATTCCCGGCTTCGTCTTCACGGAGTTGACGCGCAGGGATCGGACGGAAAAGCCCGCCGCGGCCTGGACGCCCGAGCAGACCGTCGACTTCATGTTGCAGCGTCTGGATGCAGGCGATTTCTACATCCTGTGTCCGGATAACGATGTGCCGCGCTCGCTCGACGAGCGCCGCATGTTGTGGGCCATCGGGGATGTCGTGGAAAACCGGCCGGCCTTGTCGCGCTGGCATCCGGATTACAAGGCGGCGTTCGACGCGTTCATCGAACAGCCTCGCTGAGCGAAGCGCTTCAGCGATGCGGCCAGAGGATGCAATACTTCTGGCCATCCTCGAGGTTTGGTCCGACGCTTCCATCCGCCTGAACGATCTTGAGCCAGCCGTTCGGGTCGGACGCCGTGGGCGTGTCCCCGCAATTGTTGTGTACCCAGTGGATGCCGCCGCTGTACGGAATGCCGCAGGCTTCGATCTTGTCGCCGACCTTGATCGTGTTCAGCGGAGCGGGCACGCCCTTGCTGTTCTTCTGATAGCCCGACGCGAAGACGTTGTCGATCGCGATATCGTATGTTTTGCCGTCGGCATCGCCCTTGATCCGCAGATGCGTATGCGATAGCTCCACGCCGTGACGGAACATCCCATGCTTGAACGTCGGAGGCGACACCGCTCGACCGGTCAGCAGCGAGCCGCCGGCCGCGTGGCAATCCTGCGCATCGTCGGCGCGCGCGCTGGTCGATAGCGCGGCGATCAGCAAGGCCGCGCCCACCGATATCCGCGCGAGCTTTTTATCGCGATGACCGCAGGCTCGATGAACGAGTGATCTCATGGTTTCCTTTGTGATATCGGGATTGCGGCGCGTCACTTCATCAGCATCATCTGCACGACCTTGACGACGACGAGTCCCACGGCGATGACGAGGTAGCCACGCAAGGCGGTCATCCAGATCCGGCTCGACAACGTGAGCCGGGGCCTCTCCAACTGATCGAGCGGCGGCATGCGCCACGTGTCGCGCAAGTGCCGCAGTTGCACGTTCGATTCGAAGCCGAACGCTTCGTGCCGGCCTTTGCGCGCACGGAGCAAGAAGATCATCGCATAACCGGCAAGCGCGACGACCGTACCGCCCGCGAGAATCATGCCGATGGTTTCGCCGCTGATGTCCGGGTACACGACCGACGCCGTCAGGACGATGGACAGCATCACCAGCACCCACACCACCGCGCCGGTGAAGACATTGAGCGCGCCGGAGTTGACCCAGGGACCGAGCACGGCGCGGTCGTTGCACAGGAGCAGCAGGAAGACCGTCGCGCTCGGGAGCAGCACGCCGGCGAGGGTTTGTACCGCTTCCGTGAGCAGGCCCAGCGGACTTCCGGGGATGAGTACGAGTGCCGCCGCCGCCGCGATGATCCCGAAATAGACGAAATAGAATCCCTTTGCATCGGACACGCCGCGATGCAGCGAATGACGAATCTTGAAGACATCGCCGATCGCGTATGCAGTCGACAGCGAAACGGCGGCCGCGCCGATGATGCAGGCATCGAGCAGCGCGACGGCGAAGATGGTCGCGGACGTCCGGCCGACATACTTCTCTAGCCCCGCGATCACGCCGCCCGCGTCGGTGAACTGTCCGGACTCGGGGTGGCCGGCGAATAGCGCGGCGCTGAACGAGATCATCGCGACCGCGCCGATCAGCACGAAGGCGATGCCGATCCACAAGTCGGCTTTCTCGTACTGCATGAAGCGCGGCGTGATCCGCTTGTCGACGACATAGCTCTGCTGGAAGAACAATTGCCACGGCGCGACGGTCGTTCCGACGATGCCGATGACGAGCAGCATCACGTCGGAGAGCTTTGCATGGGCCGGCCAGTTCGGCACGAAGAAGTCACGCGACATCTGGCCGACGGGCGGATGCACGGACACGAGCACGGGAACCAGCAGCAGGCTCAACAGGCAAAGCACGAGAGCGAAGCGCTCGAAACGCCTGAAGTTGCCGGTGCTGACCGCGGCCATGATGAGCGCCGCGGCGATGCAGACGCCCGCCATCTTCGAGACGCCCAGAAAATCGAGCGCGAACGTGATGCCGATGAACTCGGTGACGATGGTCAGCGCGTTGAGGATAAACAGATCGATGACGCTGAACGCCCCCCAGAACTTGCCGAAACGCTCGAAGATCAGCCGGGCGTGGCCGACGCCCGTCACCGCGCCCAGACGCAGCACCATCTCCTGATTGACGAAGAGAACGGGGACGAGCAGCAGCAAGGTCCAGAGCAGCGTGGTGCCGTAGTTCTGTCCGGCCTGCGTATAGGTGCCGAACGCTCCGGCGTCGTTATCGCCGACCATCACGATGAGACCCGGGCCGATGATCGCGAGCAGGGTCCGCACGCGCGCCCACCAGTTGCGGCGGGGCGCTGTGTCGTGATGCGCGATGGTGCCGAACGCGCCCTTGATGTCGCCGAGATGGGCCGAATCGAGGACGGCGCTGCGTTCGGCCGCGGCGCTGCCTGGCGATGAAACGTTCGATGGTGTGGACATTATTGTTATCCGTAATCTGGGACTGCGCACACGTTCACGCGCGCTTGCAGCGGGCGCGCGCAGGCCGCCGCGCGTGGACGCGGCGAATTACCAGACGGGCGCGCGTGAGCGTCGCCTGTGAGGCGCTTAAGAGAGGTGCACGGGGAAAACTACTGCGACGCGCACCGTCCGCTACTGGCGGGACGGCGGCTTGGGAAAGGCTGCGCTGACGTCCGGCCGGTTAGGCGGCGAATCTGTTCGATGATCGACTACTGCTGCTGTCCAAGGCATCAGCCCCTTCGTGAAGATGAAAAAATTGTAGGCGCGCTTCTTGAGGGAAGTCAACACAGTTGGTGCAAATGAAGCCCGGATGGCACGTCTTTTGTGTGGTTTCGCGCGCAAGCTTTCGGGTGGGCCCTGCTGTAGCTTTCGGCTTGCTTGGTGAAGGCGTGAAATACGTGTTCTAAATCAACTTCCTTAGCTTGAACTCCTCCGCCAGCGCATCGGCATCGACGAACTTGTACGCGATCAGTCCCGCATCGAGCGCGCCGCTCACGTTCGCATCCGAGTCGTCGATGAAGAACGTCTCCGAAGCCCGCGCGCCGAGCAGTTCGAGACATCGAAGATAAGCCTGCGCCGAGGGCTTCGCCGAACCGAACGACGCCGTCGCATAGACGTGAGGTCCGAACACCCGTGCGACCGGCGGATTCAGGTAACCGATGTGATCGGAAACCAGACGGCAGTTGTTGGTCAGCACCGCGATCGCATGGTTTTGCGCGACGCTCGCCGCCAGATCGATGGTATCGAGATTGGGCGTGATCGATGCGCGGCGCGATGCCAGCCACATGTCGCGGCTGATCGGGCAGTCGAGCAGATCGCCGAGCATCGCGAGATACGCGTCTTCGCCGATTTCACCGCTATCCGCGCGAGCTTCGAGACCGGAGCCCCAGATCGCTTCGCGCACCGCTTCGGACGGTCTTTCGCAAAGCGCCGCCAGATGATCGACGCGCACCGCGCGGTCGTAGTGGGACAGGACGCCTTCCATATCGAACAGGACGAGGGAAATCGGTGCTGTCATGTGGATGCCCCACGAGAGAGGAACGCCATCCGGCGGCGTGGCGTCGGATGGTGAGTCGTCCCATTCTAGCTTCGCAATATTCGCGCGGGGCCGTCTCGCCGGCTTCCGGAAAGACCCATCTCAACGCCCCGCGCTCTGCCCGCCATCGACGTGAAGAATCTCTCCAGTGACGAAAGGCGCGGAATCGAGAAAGACGATAGCGCTGGCGATATCGCTCGTCTCGCCCATGCGTCCAAGCGGATGAAACGCGCCCAGCGCTTCGTGGTCTGCGTGCGCGTGCATCGGTGTCTTGATGATCCCCGGCGCGACGGCGTTCACGCGAATGCCCCTCTTCGCGTATTCGATCGCCAGCGACTTCGTTGCCGCGTTCAGGCCGCCCTTCGTCAGCGCCGCCAGCACCGAATAGATTCCGCTCATCGCCGCGTGATCGATGCTGGTCGTGACCGTCACCACATGGCCGCCCGATTGTTTTTCCATCTGTGCGATCGCGAGTTGCGTGATGTGATAGAAGCCCGCCATGTTCACATGCATCACGGCGGCATAGTCTTCGGCGGTGTGTTCGGTGAAGGGCTTTCCGATGTAGATGCCCGCGTTGTTCACGAGCGTATCGATCCGGCCAAAGCGGGCGACGCCTTCCGCGATGACGCGGCGGGCGGTTGCGGGGTCGCCGATATCCCCGGCGACGCTCAGGATGTTCTCATCGTCCGACGGCGCGATCGAACGTGAAGTAGCGACGATTCGATAATCCAGCTTCCTGAATGCCCTGACGACTTCGGCGCCAATGCCTTGCGATGCGCCGGTGACGACGACGACCTTTTGTGTTGTGCTCATGCTTCACTCAAAAAATCAGGGTTCACGAACCCGGGATCAGGCCTTCTTCGCCTGCGCCAGCCACTGCTCGAGACTGACGCGGCCGATTCGCGCGTCGCCGAGCGGCACGAGCGATTGTTCCTCGACGCGGCCGCCGTAGTAGCGCGCCTCGCTGTCCGTGACAACCGGGCGCGTGTCGCCCACCGACTTCAGATAACGTCCGACGATGTCCGCGAAGGGAGCGCGGTCCGGACCGGCGATATCGGTCATGCCGTTCAGCGGCGAGCCGCACGCGATCTGCGCGAGGAACCCGGCGACATCGTCGGCGGCGATCGGCTGAAACAAGCCATCGCCGAGTCGCACGGTTCCATCGACCATGCTGAAATCGGCGATGCCGCCGATGAACTCCATGAACTGGGTCGCGCGCACGATCGAATACGGCACGCCCGATGCTTCGATGAGCTTTTCCTGCGCGACCTTGGCGACGAAATACGCATTCTCCGGCGTGCGGTCGCATCCGACGATGGAGAGCGCGACGTGATGGCGCACGCCCGCGGCCTTTTCGGCCGTCGCGAGGTTGCGCTCCGAAGTGCTGAAAAAGTCGAGCACCGCTTGCGGTTCCCATGAGGGCGCGTTCGTCACATCCACGACGACATCGGCTCCGGCGAATGCATCGCTGAGCCCTTCGCCGGTAACGGCGTTGACGCCACTGCGCGGCGACGCGGCGAGCGCCTCGTGGCCCGCCTCCTTGAGCAGGGTCACGACACGCGATCCGATCAGGCCGGACCCACCCATTACGACGATCTTCATGGCTAATCTCCCGAAGAAAAATGAGGGATATGCGAGGAGCCGGGCGAGTGCGGCCTTGCGTGAAGGTGCTCGCCTCTGTCCCATTGCGTGAGGCAATTCTCGAAGAATCTTGGCCTGACCATAAGTGCCAAGAATGTGAAGTTTGACCGGGCCATCGCAAGGCGACGGCCCGTCACAATTATAGGTAGGACAAAGGAAGTCGTAGGCCGACGTGATCCGCGCGACGCGTATCGGGCTATGTATGATCCGCCAACATAAATGAAGCGCGGCGGCGGCGCGCCGGCAAACGCGCGCCCGATGTGGACCCAACGATTGGTTCCGTCTGGCACTAACTTTCCGGATTTTTCGCTGTGGATACTCGGGCATCGGTTCGCTGCACGCGCAACGAGCCTGCACCGGAAAAGGGAACGTCGCGCGCAGGCGTTCCCGATTCTCCACTTCTCCAGGAAAGCTCATGAAAACGATCCGCGTCTCCGGCTTGAAAAGGCTGTCCGGCAAGCTGCTTCGAACGTTCGCGCCGGCGCGCGCGCTGGCCTCGCTTGCGATCGCCGCGTGCGCGTGGGGCGTCGCACAGACCGCGCATGCCGAGGACAAGGAAGTGACGATCGCGTACCAGCAGATCGTCGATCCGTGGGTCGTCGGCATCGCGGATGGCTCGATCGCGAAGGCCACCGGCTACAAGATCAACTGGCGCCAGTTCGAATCGGGCGCGAAAGTGGCGACCGCGATGGCCTCGGGCGACGTCAAGATCGGCGTGATCGGCTCCAGTCCGCTCGCCGCCGCCGTCAGTCAGGGCGTGGATGCGCAGCTCTTCTGGATCCTCGACAACATCAACGAGGCCGAGGCGATGATCGTGCGCAACGGCTCGGGCGTCGAGAAGCCGGCCGATCTGAAGGGCAAGACCATCGGCGTGCCGTTCGTTTCGACGACGCACTATCACACGATGTTTGCGCTGCAGCACTGGGGCATCGATCCGTCTTCCGTGAAGATTCTCAACATGCAGCCGAACCAGATCGCGGCCGCATGGGAGCGTGGCGACATCGACGCCGCCTATGTATGGGACCCGGCGCTCTCGCAACTGAAGAAAAGCGGCAAGGTGCTGATCACGTCGGGCGATCTCTCGAAGCTCGGCAAGCCGACCTTCGACGGCATCGCGGTCGACCGCGCGTGGGGCGAGGCGCACAAGGACTTCATGGCGAAGTTCGTCAAGGCGATTGCCGATATCGACCAGCAATATCGCAGCGATCCGTCGAAGTGGAGCGCGCAGTCGCAACAGGCTTCCGCGATCGCGAAGACGATCGGCGGGACGCCCGCCGAGGTGCCGGAATCGCTCGCGCTGTACGGCTATCCGTCGGCGCAGGAGCAGGCGTCGAAGCAGTGGCTCGGCGGCGGCGCATCGAGCCGCGCGGCCTTCGCGCTGAAGGACACGGCGGACTTCCTGAAGCAGCAGAAGCGGGTCAACGCGGTGCTGCCGGACTATTCGAAGTACGTGACGGCCGAATACGTCGAGGCCGCCGAAAAGCTGAAATGAGCCTGACCCGGGCACGCGCCGCTTGCCCTTGCCACATCCGAGTCCGGGAGGACATATGGGTTGCATGCAGGTGAAGAACGTCAATGTGATGTTTCCCGGACGACGCCCGGGCGAGCGCGTGCATGCGCTCGATGGCATCGATCTCACCATCGGCGATGGCGAATTCGTCGTCGCGCTCGGTGCGTCGGGTTGCGGCAAGACGACGCTGCTGTCGCTGATGGCGGGCTTCATCGCGCCGTCGTCGGGCGAGATGCTGCTCAACGGCCGGCCGGTGGAAGGACCGGGCGCCGATCGCGGCGTCGTGTTTCAGAAGCATGCGCTGCTGCCGTGGCTCAACGTGCTCGACAACGCCACCTTCGGGCTGAAGCTGCAGGGCGTGCCGAAGGCGCAGCGCGAGGAGATCGCGAAACGCAACCTCGCGCTGGTCGGCCTTCAGGACTTCCACAGGCACATGATCTATCAGTTGTCGGGCGGCATGCAGCAGCGTGTGGGCATCGCCCGCGCGCTGACCTGCGATCCCGCGATGCTGCTGATGGACGAGCCGATGGCCGCGCTCGACGCCCTCACGCGCGAGACCATTCAGGAGCTGCTGCTCGACGTCTGGCAGCGCACGCAAAAGATGCTGTTCTTCATCACGCACAGCGTGGAGGAGGCGCTTTTTCTGGCGAGCCGGCTGATCGTGATGTCGCCGCGTCCGGGCCGCATCACGCATAGCTACGATCTCGATTTCAACCGCCGCTTCCTCGCCACCCGCGACGCGCGCGCGATCAAGTCGAGTCCCGATTTCATCGAGATGCGCGAGCGCGTGCTCGGCATCATCTACGGCGACGAACGCGCCGCGCATCACGCCGCCGAGGAGTTGCATCATGGATAAGCGAGCATCGATGACCGTGGCCGGTCCCGCGATCGAACGGGAGTTAGGCGCATCGCGGCGTCCGCCCGGCAGACCCGCGTGGCAGTCGAAGAAAAAGCCGGTGAAACCGGGCGACACGTTCGGCGTGCCGGGCTACGGCAGCAGTCTAGTGATGAGCGTCGCGACGGTCGCCGTGCTGCTGGCCGGCTGGTTTCTGATCACCGGCATGCACTGGATCAAGCCGCTGTTCCTGCCGTCGCCGCAAGCGGTGTTCGCGAAGTTCATCTCGGTGGCGAGCGAAGGCTTCGCCAACTCGACGCTCGCCGAACATATCGTCGCGAGCCTGTTGCGCGTGTTCGGCGCGTTCGCGCTCGCCTGCGTCACGGCGATTCCCGTCGGCGTGATGATGGGCGTCTCGCGGCACGCGCGCGGCGTGTTCGATCCGCCGATCGAGTTCTACCGGCCGCTGCCGCCGCTCGCGTATCTGCCGCTCATCATCATCTGGTTCGGCATCGGCGAGTTCTCGAAAGTCTTTCTGATCTATCTCGCGATATTCGCGCCGCTCGCGATCGCCGCGCGCGCGGGTGTGCGCTCGGTATCGATCGAGCAGATTCACGCGGCCTATTCGATGGGGGCGACGCGCACGCAGGTCGTCATCCACGTGATTCTCAAGTCGGCGCTGCCGGAGATTTTCACGGGGATGCGTATCGGGATCGGCGTGGGCTGGACGACGCTCGTGGCGGCGGAGATGGTTGCATCGACGCGCGGCCTCGGCTTCATGGTGCTGAACGCGGCGGAGTTTCTGGCAAGCGATGTCGTGATCATGGGGATCATCGTGATCGGCTTCTTCGCGCTGTGCTTCGATATGCTGATGCGGTATCTGGAGAAAGCGATGGTGCCGTGGAAAGGGAGGGTCTGAAGCCGGACTCTACCGAAGATGCGTCTGTGTTCCAGCCTCTTGCCGCGGCGCGTTCCGTACTGTGAACGCGCTGGCTCGTCCAAAAGAAATGCGGTAATCTCTCAAACGAACATTAGGTCGTCATGAGCGCCCGCGAGTCGGTGTGGAAACTGGACAGAGACGTAGGAACAGACGTGCGAAAGAAAAATGTAAATCCCAGCGCGGATACCCGAGAGACCTTGCTTCGGCTGGCGGCCCGCTCGTTTGCAACGCAGGGCTACACGGCGACGACGATGCGCTCGATTGCGGATCAGGCCGGCATCGAGGCCGCCAGCATCTACTATCACTTTTCGTCGAAGGAAGAGCTGGTCGATGTGGTGATGGAGCACGGCGCCGACAGCATCGTGCAGCACATCAACGAGCACTTCGGCGCGCTGCCCGAGAACGCTAACGCCGAAGACCGCTTCAGGGCGGCGGTCATCGGACAGATGAGTGCGCTGATCAAGTTCGGCGATTACGCGCTCGCACATGGCCGCTTGCTGAGCCAGTTGCCGGATCAGGTGCGCGAGCGTCAGATCAAACGGCGCGAGCGGCATCAGCGGCTGTGGACCACCGTCTTCGACGATCTGCGCGCGGAAGGTTTTTTGCGTGAGGACATCGATATCGCGCTGAGCCGTATCTATGTCCTCGGCTTCATCAATTCGGTTCAGACATGGTTCGATCCGAAGAAGGGATCGCTCGAAAAAATCGTCGATCAGTTCATCACGATGTTCTTCGAGGGCGCGCAGCCGCCGGGCAAGCCGCGGCGGCGCGCGCGCAAGAAGGAACTGGCTGCTTAGTCGCGAGCCGCTGTCGTCAGCCCGTGGCGCGCATGTCCGCTTCGTTCGAAATGGGGCGGAGCATGCGCATGAGCGTCGCGACATCGTCGAGCTTTTCGAGGTTGAAGACGCTATCGATCACATCATCGATGCGCGCGGCCGGGAAAACGTTGATCGCGTCGATAAGACCTTCGTTCATCGCACCTGAGCCGCCCGCTCCTCGGCCAGCAAGCGCCGATAGTGCGGCAGCGCGGTAATCAGCAGCCACGCCGCGACCGCGGAAGCAATCGCGCACACGATGGCGATCGAATGTCCGACCATCTTCGGGTTCTGGAATACACGATCGGTGATGAGCGCAATCAGCGTCGGGCCCGCGCCGAAGCCAACGAGTTGAGCGACGAACGAATAGATCGCGCCGACAGTGCCACGCATGCGGCTCGGCGCAACGAGCTGCAACGCCGCGGCCATGCATCCGGTGGGCAGGCTGAAGAAGAACACGATGCCGGCCGCCGCAGCCAGCGCACCGGTCGTTCCCGGTACGAATGGAATGCTCGCGCAGCAGAGCATCATCGGGATCATGGAGATCGCCGCGGTTCGCAGCGGCGCATCTTCATAGCCACGCTTTTCGAGTTGACGCGCGACCCACGGCCCGGTCAACGCGCCCGCAATGCCGAAGACCACGACCAGCCCGCCGAAGCGAAATCCGACCAGCGAGGCCGGCATGCCGTGCGTGCGAATCAGGTACGTGGGCATCCATGCGGGCATGCCGAGCACGACGATCGCAAGCATGCCGACGCCGAGCAGAATCCGAGCGTAAAACCCGCGTCGCTGCCAGAGATAGCTCGCTGAAGCGCCGGTCGAGAATTGCCGCTCGTCTTCGCGCGCGCTCATCACGCTGCTGCGTGCGGGTTCGCGCACGGTGAGCAGCACCAGCAACGCAAAGAGCATCCCCGGCAGCCCGATGATGACGAACGCGAGTTGCCAGGTCTGGAACTGCGTGAGGATCGGAAAGTGTTCATGAAAGGCGCGTGCGAATTCGATCACGAAGCCGCCCGCGACGAGCGAGAGCCCGCCGCCGAGCATCGGGCCGAGAATGAATATGCTCATCGCGCGCGGCATTTTCTTCGCCGAAAAGCAGTCGGCGATCATCGATAGCGCGAGCGGGAATACGCACGCTTCGCTAGCGCCGACGCCCAGGCGCGCGAGGAACAGCCCTCGATACGTATCCGCATTGCCGCACAGCGCGGTGAAGGCGCACCACAGACAGATGGAGACCAAGAGAAGATTGCGCCGGTTGGTCACATCGACGAGCCGCCCGAACAGCGGCGATGCGGCCAGATACGCGGCAATGAAAGCGACGCCCTGAACGAGGCTCAACTGCGTGTCGGAGATGACGAGCGAGCGCTTGATCGGTTCGACCAGCAGATTGAGAAGCTGTCGATCGATGTATGCGAGGGAATACGCGAGCGTCAGCATCACGAGCACATACCACGCTCGTCCGCTGTCATGGATCACGTGATCGCGAGATAGATGTAGCGGCGTTTGCGCGGTGGCGCCGGCGGCGTCGGACGGCATGTCGTTCATGGCGTTTCTCATTTCTCCTCCAGTAAGAGCATTCAAAAGTCGTGAGTTCTGCAAGGCGATGTGCCGGGCATTCGATAGGCAACTCGGATGACGCGAGCGCCGGCACGCAGGATGAAAACGCTTTTACCTAATTAATGTTAGATAGTTTGTGCGGTGTTTTGAGGATGTTCCATGAGTGTTATCCATGAGGATTTGTGGCCTGGCGTCATGCGCCGCATGACGTCGGTGTAAACCCCAAATGACACCATCGCGGTGCGGGGAGGAAACTAACTAGCAATCGTTAGGTAAATTTACAGACCGAGACAGTGATGACCACCCAGATGAAACCCATACGCTCCTTCCTCTTCGTTCCGGGCAACAAGCCGACGTGGATCGAAAAGTCCATCAATTCCAGAGCCGATGCGCTGATCCTGGATCTGGAGGACAGCGTGCCGCCCGCGCAGAAGGCCGAAGCACGCGAGATCGTCAGGTCGAAGTTGACGTGGCTGGCGGAGCAGAAACAGCGTGTGTGGGTGCGCATCAACCGCAGCGCGCATCTGTACGACTTCGAGGACATCCTGGCTATCGTCAGTCCCGTGGTCGAAGGCATCGTGATCTCCAAGCCTTGCGGCCCGGAAGACATTCATACCGTTTCATCGATGCTGGCCGAGGCCGAGTTCCGTGCCGGCGTGGAAGTGGGTCATACGAAGGTGATTCCGCTACTGGAAACGGCGCGCTCGCTGCAACTGGCGTACGAGATCGCCCAGCATGAACGCGTGCCCGCCATCGTGGGCGCAACGGCCAAGAACGCCGACGTGGCCCGTGCGCTAAAGACCGTCTGGTCGCTGGACGGCCGCGAGACCCAATACCTCAAGTCACGCATCGTCATGGCCGCGCGCGCTGCGGGCAAGCTGCCGATCGGCGGCGTCTGGCAACAGGTGCACGACCTCGACGGGCTCAAGGTGTCGTCGGCCAACGACCGGCAACTGGGCATGAGCGGAGAACTGGTGCTGCATCCCTCCAACGTCGAGATCGTCAACCGGACCTATAGCCCTGCCGAGGAAGAGGTGGCGTTCTATCGAGGGATGATCGACGCACTCGACAAAGCCCAGGCCGAAGGCCGCGCATCGTGCATCTACGACGGTGAACACATCGACATTGCTCATGCCAAGACGGCGCGCGAAATCATCGAACTCGCACAGTCGTTCAACGGCTGATTGCTCACCGAATCTCAGGAGACAGACACATGGCTGGCCTTTACTTCGAACAATTCAAGCCCGGCATGGTGATCGAACATGCCATCCGCCGCACCGTGACCGAGACCGACAACATCCTGTTCTCGGCCATGACGTACAACTGTGCGCCGCTGCATATCGATGCCGAATACAGCAAGAACACCATGTACGGCCAGCGTCTCGTGAACAGCATGTTTCTGCTGGCGCTGCTGGCCGGTATCACCGTGTATGAAACGACGCTGGGCACCACACTCGGCAACCTTGGCTTCGGCGAAATCGCCTTCCCCACGCCTACTTTTCATGGCGATACGGTCCGCGTCGAGACCGAGATCGTCGAGACGCGTCTGTCGAAAAGCCGCAAGGACTCGGGCATCGTGACCTTCAGGCACATTGCCCGCAATCAGCGCGACGAGATCGTCTGCACCGCTCTTCGCACCGGCCTGATGATGCTGCGTCCCGCCGAAAAGGCCTGATTTCATACTTGGAGAAGGACTAGGCCATGGACTACCAACTCAGCGCGGATCAGCATGCCATCGTCGATGCAGCCCAGAAGATCTGTACGGACTTTCCGCTCGAATACTGGCGCAACAAGGACAAGAATCACGAGTTTCCGCACGAGTTCTTCGACGCCGTCGCGAGTGGCGGATGGCTCGGCATCTGCATGCCGGAGGATGTGGGCGGCGCGAATCTGGGCGTGACGGAAGCGGCGCTCTTCATGCGCGCGGTCGCCGAGTGCGGCGGGCAGGCAGCGGCGTCCACCATCCACATGAACATCTTCGGCTTGCAGCCGGTCGTGCATTTCGGCACGGAAGCGCAGAAGAAAGCCTGGCTGCCGCCTTTCGCGCGTGGCGAGAACAAGGCGTGTTTCGCCGTGACCGAGCCCGATACGGGTCTCGATACCACCAAGCTCAAAGTGACGGCGAAGAAGCAGGCCGACGGGAACTATCTCATCTCGGGCAAGAAGGTATTCATCTCGACCGCGCAGGTCGCCGATCACATGTTGATCCTCGCGCGCACCACGCCGATCGAACAGGTGAAGAAGCACAGCGAAGGGCTGAGCCTGTTCTACACGAAGCTCGACCGCGATTACGTCGATATTCGGGAGATCGACAAGCTCGGCCGCGCCGCCGTCGATACGAACGAGCTCTTCATCGACAACCTGCCGGTGTCGAAGGACGCGCTGATCGGTGAGGAAGGCAAGGGCCTGAGCTATATATTTCACGGCATGAATGCCGAGCGCGTTTTGGTTGCCGCCGAGCAGATCGGCATCGGCCGCGCGGTGCTCAAGCTCGCGACGCAATATGCGAAGGAACGCGTGGTGTTCGGCCGGCCCATCGGCAAAAACCAGGGCGTTCAGCATCCGCTGGCGCGCAACTGGGCGGAACTGGAAGCGGCGAATCACATGATCTTTGCCGCCGCTGATCTCTACGACAAGGGCCTGTCCTGCGGCTCCGAAGCGAACGCAGCGAAGCTGCTGGCATCCGAGGCTTGCATGAATGCATGTCAGACCTCGATCCTCACGCATGGAGGCTTCGGCTATGCGAAGGAGTATCACGTCGAGCGCTTCATGCGGGAAGCGTGGATCGGCTACATCGCGCCGGTCACGCCGCAGCTTATCCTGTCGAATATCGCGGAGCGTAAGCTTGACTTGCCGAAGTCCTACTAGGCACGGCGGTTCAATACGACTGGCGGCCGTCAATGGCTGGATTGGCGGCTGCTTCAGGAGACAAGCATGTCAGCTACAAGACCCTTGCAGGGTATTCGCGTTCTCGATCTGACCGTGGCGCTGGCCGGGCCCTATGGATCGCTGTTGCTGGGTGGTCTGGGCGCCGAAGTCATTCGCGTCGAGTCGCCCGGCGGCGGCGATATCGCGCGCAATAATCCGCCCTATGTGGGCAGGGAAGGCGTCCACTTCGGCGTCAGGCACGAGGAAGATGTGTCGCTGACCATCCTCAATCGTGCGCGCAACAAGAAGAGCATTACGCTCGATCTGAAGTCGGAGCAGGGCCTCGCGCTCTTCATGGAACTGGTGAAGGAATGCGACGTCGTCATCGAAAACGCGAGCGAGGGCGTGACGGCGCGCCTGGGCGTGGGCTATGAAAGCGTGCGCAAGGCCAATCCGAAAATCGTCTACGCATCGATCAAGGCATTCGGTGAACCGAGCCCTTACCCCAATCTCAAGGGGATGGACATCATCGTGCAGGCGCTCTCCGGCATCATGGACGTAACCGGTCTCGCCGATGGGCCGCCCACGCGCTGGGGCCTGCCTATCGCCGATCTCGTCGCGCCGCTCTACGCCGTCAATGGCATCCTCGCGGCGCTCATTCATCGCGGCAGGACGGGCGAGGGGCAACTGGTGCAGGTCTCCATGCTCGACTGTCTGTCCTCGATGGTGGCCGAGGAGCACTTCGATGTGTTCTTCGCGAACGGCTATCCGAAGCGCTCGGGCAACTTTCAGGATCGCCTCGTGCCGTTCGGCGTGTACGGCACGCGCGACGGCCACGTGGCCATGGTGGCGTTCCAGCCCGACTGGTTCCGCAATCTTATGGAGGCTATCGGCAAGCCCGAAATGGCCGTAGATCCGCGCTACGCGACGCGCGGTCCGCGCATGAAGCACGCGACCGAAATCAACGCGACCATCGAGGAATGGACGCGGCAGCACAGCACGGAAGAAGTGATACGCGAACTTCAGGAAAAGCGCGGCGTGCCCGCGGCCCCGGTGCGTTCGCCGCTCGATGTGCTCAAGGATCCGGTGTTGCAGGAGCGCGGCGCGGTTGTGAAGCTCGAACATCCCGGCCTCGCCGATGTCGACGCGATGGGCATGGGCCTGCCTATCCGTTTCTCGCAAACGCCGGTGCAGTTCGATCAGCCGGCGCAGGAGCTCGGCGCATCCAACGAAGAGATCTATCGGGATCTGCTGAAGCTGCCGGATGATCGGCTGCGGCAATTGCGCGACGAAGGAGTGATCTGATCATGTCCGCCGCATCTTCCCGGGGAGGACCGCTCGCGGGCGTCAAGGTCGTCGAGATCGCGGGCATCGGTCCCGGTCCGCTGGCCGCGATGTTTCTGGCCGATCTCGGCGCCACGGTCATCCGTGTGGACCGCAAGGAGCCTTCGGGCCTCGGTGCGCCGCGTCCCGTGCAGTTCGATCTGGGGCTGCGCAACCGCAAGTCCATCCGCGTCGATCTGAAAGACCCGGACGCCGTCGAGATGGTGCTCGAACTGATCGATCAGGCCGACGCGCTTATCGAAGGCTTTCGCCCCGGCGTGATGGAGCGGCTGGGTCTGGGCCCCGATACGTGTCTCACGCGCAATCCGCGTCTCGTGTATGGCCGCGTGACCGGCTGGGGGCAGGACGGCCCTCTTTCGCAGGTGGCCGGGCACGATCTGAACTACATCTCCATCACCGGCGCGCTGCATGCGATGGGTCGCGCGGGGCAGGCGCCCACGCCGCCGCTCAACGTGCTGGGCGACTATGCGGGCGGCTCGTTGTATCTGGCGTTCGGACTGCTCGCGGGCATCATCGAGGCACGCGGTTCCGGCAAGGGCCAGGTCGTGGACGCCGCGATGGTGGACGGCGTGGCCTCCATCATGACGGTGACGATGGGTCTGCACGCGGCAGGTATGCTTGGCAAGGAACGCGGCACCAATCTGCTCGACACCGGCGCGCACTTCTACGAGGTGTATGAGTGCGCCGATGGAAAGTACGTCAGCGTCGCGCCGATCGAAGGCAAGTTCTACAGGCTCCTGCTTGAAAAGCTGGAGCTACAGGATCATCCGCTGCTGCAAAAGCAGATGGACCGCGCGCAATGGCCGGCGGCCAAAGAGGTGCTGGCCGCGAGGTTCAGGGAACATACGCGCGACGAGTGGGCGCGGCGGTTCGGCGAAATGGATGTCTGCCTCGCGCCGGTGCTCGACTTCGACGAAGCATCGAGCCATCCGCACATCAAGGCGCGCGGCACGTTCATCGACCTCGACGGCGTGATGCACCCGGCGCCCGGCCCGCGCTTTTCGCGCACGCCCGCCGCGCCGCCCGAGCCGCCGGCGGCATCGAGCACGGACAACGCCATCGACGCGCTGCGCGGCTGGCTGCCCAATGAGCGCATCGACGCATTGCGCGCGCGCGACACCTTCATCTGAGGGCTTTGGAACAGGCAACTGGCTTATCGAAATGAAATCGCATACTTCCGATCTCACCGCTCTCGATCGACTCACGAGCGGCCGCTCCACGTGCCGCGCATACGAGCACAAGGCGCTCGATGCAGAACTGATACGCAGCATCGTCGGCATGGCGAGCCGCTCGGCCTCGTGGTGCAACGTGCAACCGTGGCAACTCGTCATCACCGAAACGCTGGAAAGCACGGAGCGCTTCCGCGAGGCGCTGATGGAGCGCGCGTTCAGCCATCCGCAAACCGAATCCGATCTGCCGTTTCCGCCCGGTTACAAGGGCATTTATGGCGAACGTCGGCGCGGGGCGGGCATCGCGCTCTATACGTCGCTCGGCATCGGCCCCAGGGATGCCGAACGCAGTGCGCAGCAGGCATTTCGCAATTTCCGCATGTTCGATGCGCCGCATGTGGCCATCATCACCGTGCCTGCCGAACTGGGTCCGTATGCGCTCGTGGATGCAGGCGGCTTCGTCTCCTCGTTTCTGCTCGCAGCCTACGCTCACGGTGTGGCCACGACGCCGCAAGGGGCGCTCGCTCGTCACGCGCATTTCGTGCGCGAGTATTTCGGCATTCCCGACACCCAGCACATGATTTGCGGTATCTCGTTCGGCTTTGCGCAGACCGGGCACCCCGTCAACCAGTTTCGCACCACGCGCGCTGGCGTCGACGATCTGGTGCGCTTCGCCTGAGCGAATGGAAAAGGGGAACATCGTGGCATTGCTGATCGACCACCCCGCGCCGCACGTGCGCCGCCTCACCCTGAATCGCGTCGAGCGCATGAACGCACTCGACGGACCCACCTTGCAGCATCTCAACGACGCGGTGTGCGACAGTATCGCTGCGGCCGGCGAGATCAAGGTGCTCGTGATCCGGGGCAGCGGCCGCGCGTTCTGCGCGGGCAACGACCTCAAATGGCTCGCAAGCGGGGTGCTGGCCGACCGCGCCGCGCATATGCGTCACCAGGACCTGATGCAGGACACCTACGAGCGCCTGGAGTCCGCACCGCAGATCGTGCTGGCCAGCATCAACGGCTACGCGCTCGCGGGCGGCTTCGAACTGGCGCTCGCCTGCGACCTGATGATCGCCGATGAAGCCGCACAACTCGGCGACGAACATATCCGCCGCAGCCTGCTTCCAAGCGGCGGCAGCTCTCAGCGGCTGCCGCGCAAGCTGGGCTTGCAGCGGGCTATGTACTACCTCGTCACGGGCCGGCGCATGACGGGCCGCGAGGCCGCGGACATGGGTCTGGCCGCGTTGGCCGTTCCATCTCTGCAACTGGAAAGCGCCACGCTGCAACTGGCGCAGGAAATCGCTCAGGCCGATGCGCTCGCGCTGACTTCGATGAAGCAGATGGCGCGCCGCGCGATGGAACTGCCGCTCTCCGATGGCCTGCGCTACGAGCGCTGGATGCAGCATTGCTATCGAACGCAGTCGCCGTCGCTGGAGGCGGGTGTGCATGGCTTCGGCGGCAACGGCGGGAACTGATGCATGCCGCCAGCGCGACGCCTCGCGCGTCGCGCTGGCTCTCCTCAACGCTCCGTGGCGCACAGGATCATCAGCTCCGCGGCTTTCATGCGCGGGTCCATCGCACGCAATGCGGCGAGCAGCTTCCCGGCACGATCCGCGCCCAGCACATCGCCGGTGAGTTCCATGAACTTCGCGTCCTGCTCCTGCTCGGGCATCGGATTCTTGTCGGTGCCGATCGGGTCTTCCACGAATACATGCTCGGAGGCGCCGTTCCTGAAAGTGACCGTCACATCGGCGACGAACTTGCCCGGGTAATCTCGCTCCAGCGCCGGTTCCTGGGTGATGCGGACGCTGCGCGCCATGTCGATCACGGGCGTCATGTCGACCTTGCCGGCGAGGTAGTCCCGGTGGACCGGATAGCCATTGCCATTGCCGAGCAGCGTGAAGGCAGCCTGAATCGGCAGGCTGAACTGCACATGCTCGATGTTCCTGGGCTCGTACGCATTGGCGTTGGCCGTGCCGACGACGACATTGAAATGAGGCGAGATCTTCAGATGCACATCGGCAATCTCGTCACGACGCGCTGAAAACGGACGCAGCGCGTCGATGTAGGCATGCGTGCAGTAACACGCACAATAGGCCTTGAGCCAGACGGTAGCGATCTCGAAAGGCCGATCCAAAGCGAAGCGCTGTTCGGAGCCATCGCCCGCCGGACGTTGCAGAAAGGTGCGGAAGAAGCCCTTATTTCCGCTGAGGAACGCGCGCGGTCCCGTGATGCCGGCTCGGGCCATGTCGGCGGCGACGATGCCGTTGCGCGTGCCGATGCCAGCGTGGATGCGCTTGATGGAACCGCCGGTGGAGGTGTATTCGGTCGTGCCGGAGACATGGCTCAGTGCGATCGCCAGCGCTTGAAGGGTCGTTTCGGCATCGAAGCCGCGAAGTTTGGCGGCGACCGCCGCGGCACCGAAGTTCGACAGCGTGCCGTGCGGATGAAAGCCGCGCTGCAGCAGGTCCGGCGAGGCCAGCAGGCCGATGCGCGCGTAGACTTCGTAGCCCGCGACCATCGCGGTGATCACTTCCTCCAGCGAAGAACCGAGTTCCTCGCCGATGGCCAATGCAGCCGGGATCACGCAACTGCCCGGATGGCTGTAGCTGGGACCGTGTGCGTCGTCGTATTCGAATCCATGTCCGTAGGAACCGTTGACGAAGGCGGCGTCCATGGCGCTCATCGTCAACGTCGAGGCGCTCACGCGGCTCGTGCCCGGTCGCTGCTGGCTCGTCGCGTACTTGAGCAATTGCCCGGACCACGGCATCTTCGAAATGCCGATCTGCACTGCGAGCTGGTCGCGCATCAGCCGGTTGATGCCGGCGTGTGCGTGCGCGTCGATGTGCTCGTATTTCAGGTCCTGGATGAACTGCACCACCGCCTGTTCCAGCGGAGGGCAATTGGATGGCACCGAGGATTGTGCTTGCTGTGTGGCGGTCATGGCAGTGTCTCCTTGGAAGTTATGAAAGCAGGTTCGAGCAGGCCGTGCAGGTGCCGGTCGAAGTCAGGTCTGGTTCGGTGCCAGCGGGTCGAGAAGAACTTTGACCACGTCGTCCACTTCGTCGAATTGCAGAATGTCGCGGATCATGTTGTCCACGGTTCGCCGGGCAAGCGGTATCGCCGAATAAGGCACGCATAGCCTGAATTTGGCGATGAAATCGTCCGGAGTGAACGGATTCCTGGGATGTCCCTTCACGTAGATGCATTCTTCCATCAGCTCGCGGCCGTCGCGCAGCCTGACGGTCAGACGTGCACCCCAATCGGACACGTCGGGATTCTCTTCGGCGGTGATGCGCGTCATCAACTCGCGCACTTCGGGCCGGGAACGAGCCTCGTCGCTGTACGACTCGAGGAACACCTTGTCGTCGAATGCGGCTATGGCGACGACATAGGGCAGGCTGAACTGGCACTCGGGCACCGTGACCGGATTCCACTTCTTCTCCTGCGGCTCGCACACGGCGCGCCAGCCCGGCGTGGAGGTCTCGATGTGAATGCTCGCAATATCGCTCGCGCCGAATTCGCTTTCCTTCATCGACTCGCGGATGGCGTCGATGGACGAATGCGAGAAATAGCACGCGCTGTAGCCCTTGGTGATGATGTTTTCCATCTCCCAATGTTCGCCCAGATCCTTGAGAATGAAGTCGGGATCGGTCTGCCAGCGCGCCGTGGAGAAAAAGCCTTTGGGACCGAGCAGCACCTCGGCACGCGGCCCGGTGATGCCGCGTTGAGCCAACTGACAACAGGTAATCGCTGCCTGGCTCACCAGCCCGTGATGCATGCGCACCATCAGCGTGGCGGGCGAGTAGATGCCCATGGTGTTGGGTTGCGTCATGGTGCGCGCGATGCCCTGCGCGTTTTCCAGTTCCTCCTGCGTCAGCCCTATGAGTTTGCCGACCGCGGCCACGGCGCCAAAGATGTAGTGGCCGCCGCATTCGTGGTGCTTGATTGCGCGATTGATGACCTTATAGGCCGTGCCCAGCCGCACGAGCGTTTCCTGACCGACGGCCATCGCCGCCAAAAACGCCTTGCCCGACACCGGGCCGCAAAGGCCGGTCGCAGCAAGCAGCGTCGGCACCACGTATTCGGTGATGTGGCCAGCCTCTTCGTGCAGATCGCCGCAGTCCATCGCGCGCGGCATCGGGCCCATCGCCAGTGCGGCTTCGCTGGCCGGCACGCGGCCGCCGTAGAAGGGCAGCGGCGTTTGCGGATTGCCGCCGCGCTCCTTCACGAGCGACACGACAGCGGGGATGCCTTCCATCGCGGATCCGCCGATGGTCACGCCCATCGCATCGAGCAGGGTGTGCTTGACGTGACGGATCACGTCGGCCGGCAGGTCGGCGTATTGCGTCTCCAGCGCCATCCGGCACAGCGTGGCCATCGGGTCTTCGACTCCCTGCGGCGCGAATCTGGTCATATCGAAGTCTCCATTCTTTTGCTTTGTGTGATTTGCTGCTTCGGCGTCGTCTCTATTAACTACGATTAGTTAGGTGAAAGTGCGCGAATCGTCGCGGCGTGATTCCGGATTTGGTTTGTCACGATGTATAACGTGTCGGCGCGGGATGGGGCAATGCGTCGGGCGTGAACGTTCCGTACTCTGACAAGGCGTCTATCGACTCATCGCAGACCCGGGCGACTAAGTCTTATATAAGACATAAGACATAAGACATTTGACGAGGTAATCCGTCTCGATTACAATGGCGATAAAAGCAGCGCCCGGAACAGCCTCGGTGTGGCTGAAAAGCCTTTCCCTGAAACGCAATACCAACGGTCCCCCATGCTTGAAAACTTTCGCGCTCACGTAGCCGCACGCGCCGCGCTCGGCATTCCTCCTCTGCCGCTGACGGCTCAACAGACCGCCGAACTGGTCGAACTGCTGACCAATCCGCCCGCCGGCGAAGAGCAGATCCTGCTCGACCTGATCACCCATCGCGTGCCCGCCGGCGTGGACGAAGCCGCCCGTGTGAAGGCGGGCTTCCTGGCCGCCGTCGCGAAAGGCGAGACGGCCTGCGCGCTGATCTCGCGCGCCCGCGCCACCGAACTGCTCGGCACGATGCTGGGCGGCTATAACATCGAGCCGCTGATCGAACTGCTGTCCGATGCCGAAGTCGGCACCGTCGCCGCCGATGCGCTGAAGAAAACGCTCCTGATGTTCGATCAGTTCCACGACGTCAAGGAACTTGCCGACAAGGGCAACGCGAACGCACGCGCCGTGATCCAGAGCTGGGCCGACGCCGAGTGGTTCACGAGCCGCCCGGAAGTGCCGCAAAGCCTGACCATCACCGTGTTCAAGGTGACGGGCGAAACCAACACCGACGACCTCTCGCCCGCCCCGGACGCGACCACCCGCCCGGACATTCCCATGCACGCGCTCGCGATGCTGAAGAACGCGCGTCCCGGCATCACGCCGGAAGAAGACGGCAAGCGTGGCCCGGTCAAGTTCATCGAGTCGCTGAAGGAAAAGGGTCATCTGGTCGCGTATGTGGGCGACGTGGTCGGCACCGGTTCCTCGCGCAAGTCGGCCACCAATTCGGTGCTGTGGTTCACGGGTGAGGACATCCCCTTCGTCCCCAACAAGCGCTTCGGCGGCGTGTGCCTCGGCGGCAAGATCGCGCCGATCTTCTACAACACGATGGAAGACGCCGGCGCCTTGCCGATCGAACTCGACGTGTCGAAGATGGAAATGGGCGACGTGGTCGAACTGCGCCCGTACGAAGGCCGTGCGCTGAAGAACGGCGAAGTGATCGCCGAGTTTCAGGTCAAGTCCGACGTCCTGTTCGATGAAGTGCGCGCCGGCGGCCGCATTCCGCTGATCATCGGTCGCGGACTGACCGCCAAGGCACGCGAAGCGCTGGGTCTGCCCGCGTCGACGCTGTTCCGCCTGCCGCAGCAGCCGGCCGACAGCGGCAAGGGCTTCTCGCTGGCTCAGAAGATGGTCGGCCGCGCCTGCGGTCTGCCGGAAGGCCAGGGCGTGCGCCCCGGCACCTACTGCGAACCGAAGATGACCTCGGTCGGCTCGCAGGACACCACGGGCCCCATGACCCGCGACGAACTGAAGGACCTGGCGTGCCTCGGCTTCTCGGCCGATCTCGTGATGCAGTCGTTCTGCCACACGGCGGCGTATCCGAAGCCGGTGGACGTCAAGACGCACCAGACCCTGCCGAACTTCATCAGCACCCGTGGCGGCATCGCGCTGCGCCCCGGCGACGGCGTGATCCACTCGTGGCTGAACCGCATGCTCTTGCCTGACACCGTCGGCACCGGCGGCGACTCGCATACGCGTTTCCCGATCGGCATCAGCTTCCCGGCCGGCTCGGGCCTCGTCGCCTTTGCCGCGGCTACCGGCACGATGCCGCTGGACATGCCGGAATCGGTGCTGGTCCGCTTCAAGGGCAAGATGCAGCCGGGCGTGACCCTGCGCGATCTGGTCAACGCGATCCCGCTCTACGCCATCAAGCAAGGCATGCTGACGGTCGCGAAGCAGGGCAAGAAGAACATTTTCTCGGGCCGCATCCTTGAAATCGAAGGTCTGCCCGAGTTGAAGGTCGAGCAGGCATTCGAGTTGTCGGATGCTTCCGCCGAGCGCTCGGCCGCCGGTTGCACGGTCCATCTGAACAAGGAACCGATCATCGAATACCTCAACAGCAACATCACGCTGCTGAAGTGGATGATCGCCCAGGGCTACCAGGACCCGCGCAGCCTGCAGCGCCGTATCACGGGAATGGAGCAGTGGCTCGCCGACCCGCAATTGCTGTCGCCGGATGCGGACGCCGAGTACGCGGCCGTCATCGAGATCGATCTCGCCGACATCCACGAGCCTATCGTGGCGTGCCCGAACGATCCGGACGACGTGAAGACGCTGTCCGACGTGGCCGGCGCCAAGATCGACGAAGTGTTCATCGGCTCGTGCATGACGAACATCGGCCACTTCCGTGCCGCGTCGAAGCTGCTGGAAGGCAAGCGCGACATCCCGGTCAAGCTGTGGGTGGCCCCGCCGACCAAGATGGACCAGAAGCAGTTGACCGAGGAAGGCCATTACGGCGTGTTCGGTACGGCCGGTGCTCGTACCGAAATGCCGGGCTGCTCGCTGTGCATGGGCAATCAGGCACAGGTGCGCGAAGGCGCGACGGTCATGTCGACCTCGACTCGCAACTTCCCGAATCGTCTCGGCAAGAATACGAACGTGTATCTCGGCTCGGCGGAACTGGCCGCGATCTGCTCGCGTCTGGGCAAGATTCCGAGCAAGGCGGAGTACATGGCCGACATGGGCGTGCTCGAAGCTGACGGCGACAAGATCTACAAGTACATGAACTTCGATCAGATCGAAGACTTCAGGGAAGTGGCCGACACAGTGAAGATGTAAGCGCTATTGAGCTACGGCGTGTTGTTCTCGTCGTAGTGAAGGGCAGGGGCGCCGCGGGCATTCAGTCTGCGGCGCCTTTTTTGTTGTGGCTACATCGCTGATTGCTGGTAATTTGCGATTCCGACCTTATCGACGAGGCCGATCTGAATCTCGAGCCAGTCGATATGCTCTTCAGTGTCGTCCAGAATATCGACAAAAATCTCTCGCGACACGAAGTCCTTTACCGATTCGCAATAGACGATCGCCTCCCGGCACTTCGCCTGCGCGGATTGCTCTAGTTTCAGGTCGCACTGAAGCACTTCCAGCACATCTTCGCCAATGAGCAGCTTGTCGAGATCCTGCAAATTCGGCAATCCGTCTAGCATGAAAATTCGCTCGATCAGTCTGTCCGCGTGCTTCATCTCTTCGATCGACTCGTCGTATTCGTGCTTACCGAGTCCTTCGAAACCCCAGTGCTTGTAGAGCCGCGCATGCAGGAAGTATTGATTGATGGCGGTCAATTCGTTCTTCAATTCGGCATTCAGATACTGAATGACCTTTGGGTCGGATTGCATGATGCCTCCTTCCTCGCTGGACGGTTAGATGAAGGATAGACGACGGCTGCGAATACGCCGCGAATGCGAGCCGTTCCGAACGGCTCCCCTGTTTTTTTTCATCTCATCGCGACGTGAGGATAGTATCTTGCGGATACACGGCAATCTGGAGCAATCAGTGAAGAAAATCCTCATCATCGGGATCGGCGCGGGCAATCCGGAGTACGTCACCGTTCAGGCGATCAACGCGATGAACCGGGTCGACGTTTTCTTCGTGATGGACAAGGGCGCATCGAAAGCGAAGCTCGTCGAGTTGCGCAAGGAGATCGTCGAGCGATACGTGAAGGACCGCGATTATCGGATCGTCGAGGCAACGAGCCCTGAGCGTCGGCGGGACGTCGCGAGCTATCTCGATGCAGTCGAAACGCTGAATCACGAGAAGCAGGCCGTATTCGAGCGTCTGATCGAAGAAGAACTGCGTGATGGCGAATGCGGCGCATTTCTCGTGTGGGGCGATCCGTCGCTCTACGACAGCACGATGCGCATCATCGAAGCCATCGACCGGAGCGGGCGGCACGAGTTCGAGTATGAAGTGATTCCCGGCATCAGCAGCGTTCAGGCGCTCGCGGCGAAACATCGGGTCGCACTCAACACGATCGGGCGCGCCGTCGAGATCACGAACGGCCGAGGAATCGCGGAAGGCTTTTCGAAGAACGTCGATAGTGTGGTCGTGATGCTCGACGCACAGAACGCGTTCCGGCAGGTCGCGGATGAAGATGTCGATATATTCTGGGGCGCCTATGTGGGCACCGACGACGAAATCCTCATGGCCGGCAAGCTGCATGAAGTGATGGACGATATCGAGCGGGTACGCGCCGAAGCACGCGAGCGCAACGGCTGGATCATGGACACGTATCTCCTGAAGCGCCGCACGCAACCAAAAGACTGAAAACGAAAACTGCCATCCGAGGATGGCAGTGAAGTTCGATCCGCGTCCGGCGATCAGGCCAGTTGCCGGAGCGTCCGTGCCGCCGCGACCATGTTCTTCAGCGCCGGGATGACCTCATCCCATTGACGCGTCTTCAGGCCGCAATCCGGATTCACCCAGAGGCGCTCGGCGGGAATGCGCTCCGCCGCTTTCTTCATCAGATTGACGATGTGCTCCTGGCTCGGGATGTTCGGCGAGTGAATGTCGTACACGCCCGGCCCGATCTGGTTCGGATAGTCGAAGTCATCGAACGCGTCGAGCAGTTCCATGTCGGAGCGCGACGTTTCGATGGTGATGACATCGGCATCCATATCCGCGATCGACGCGATGATGTCGTTGAACTCCGAATAGCACATGTGCGTGTGGATCTGCGTTTCGTCGCGCACGCCGTTGGCCGTGATGCGGAACGATTCGACCGCCCAGCGCAGATACTCCTTCCACTGCGAGCGGCGCAGCGGCAGGCCTTCGCGCAGCGCCGCTTCGTCGATCTGAATCACGCGCACGCCGGCTTTTTCCAGATCGAGCACTTCCTCGCGGATCGCGAGCGCGAGCTGATGGCATGACACCGAACGCGGTTGATCGTCGCGCACGAACGACCAGTTCAGGATCGTCACCGGACCGGTGAGCATGCCCTTCATGGGCTTGTCCGTTTGCGATGCGGCATACCTGATCCACTCGACCGTCATCGCCTCGGGGCGGCTGATGTCGCCGAAAAGAATCGGCGGCTTCACGCAGCGCGAGCCGTACGACTGCACCCAGCCGAACCGGCTGAACGCATAACCGTCGAGCTGTTCGCCGAAATATTCGACCATGTCGTTGCGCTCGGCTTCGCCATGCACGAGCACGTCGAGACCGAGCGCTTCCTGCTCCTTCACGGCGCGCGTGATCTCACGCTCCATCGCGGCCTTGTAGCCTGCGTGATCGAGCGCGCCAGCCTTGAACTGGCTGCGTGCGTGACGGATTTCGCCCGTCTGCGGGAACGAACCGATGGTCGTCGTCGGGAAGGCCGGCAGACCGAGCATCGCGGCCTGCTTCTTCGCACGTTGCGCGTAGGCGCTCTGACGCTTGCCGAGCGCCGCGTCGATCTTCGCGATGGCGGCCTTGACCGTGGGATTGTTCACGCGCGGCGACCGGCGACGGCTTTCGATCGCGGCGGCGTTCGCGGCGAGCGCATCGGCGACCACGGCGCGACCCTGGTTCAACGCGCCCGCCAACACGTTCAGCTCATCGAGCTTTTGCAGCGCGAACGCGAGCCACGACTTGATTTCGGCATCGAGCTCGGTTTCGCTGTTCAGATCGACCGGAACATGCAGCAGGGAGCAGGACGGCGCGATCCAGAGACGATCTCCGAGTCGCCGATGCAGCGGCTCCAGCCATTCGAGCGTCGCGCCGAGATCGCTCTTCCAGATGTTGCGCCCGTTGATCGCACCCACGGACACGACCGCGGTTTCCGGCAAGTGCGCGACGACATCTCCGATTTCGTCACGCGCGTTGATCGCATCGATATGCAGGCCGTCGACCGGCAGCCCGCATGCGAGCGCGAGGTTGTCCTGCAACGGCCCGAAGTAGGTTGCGAGCAGCAGTCGCACGCGGCGCGCCGACAGCGCATCGTAGGCGGTAGCGAAAGCATCGCGCCATGCCGGATCGAGTTCGGTGACGAGCGCAGGTTCGTCGATCTGCACCCAGTCCACGCCCAGCGCCGCGAAATGGTCCAGAAGCGCCGCATACACCGGCAGAAGGCGCGGCAGCAGCGCGAGCTTGTCGGAGTCGTCCTTCGCCTTGCCGAGCCACAGATACGTCACCGGGCCGATGATGACGGGCTTCGCGTTCACGCCCTGAGCGCGCGCTTCGCCGAGTTGTTCGATGAGACGCGAAGCATCGAGCCTGAACTGCGTGTCCGCTTCGAACTCCGGCACGATGTAGTGGTAGTTCGTATCGAACCACTTCGTCATTTCGCCGGCCGCGACGCCGCCGCAGCACGCGGCGTGATCTTCCGCGCCCTGCGCCGAACTGCCACGCGCGACGCGGAAATAGTTGTCCAGCGCATCGCCGTGAAAGCCGCGCACGCGCTCGGGCAGGTTGCCGAGCGTGAAGCTCATGTCGAGCACCTGGTCATAGAACGCGAAGTCGCCGACGGGCACGTAGTCCAGATGCGCCTGCTCTTGCCAGTGGCGCGCGCGAAGCCCGGCGCCGGTCGCCTTCAGCGCGTCGCGCGAGGATTCGCCTTTCCAGTATTTTTCGAGTGCGAATTTCAGTTCACGCTTCGCGCCGATGCGCGGGAATCCGAGGTTGTGTGCAGTAGCCATCGTGCGGTGTCGTCCGTAGAGAATAAATCATGGACGATGATAGAATTTTTGATGCATGAATAAAAATGGATTGTTTTCATGCATCGATTAACTTTTTTCATGGAGCGGGCGATGCTGGAACGCAGTCATCTGATGGTCGTGCGGGAAGTCGAAAAGCAGGGCTCGCTGACCGCCGCCGCCGACGTGCTGAATCTCACGCAGTCCGCCCTGAGTCATACGGTCAGGAAGCTGGAGCAGCAACTGGGGACGCCGGTCTGGACGCGCGAGGGACGCAGCATGCGGCTCACGCAGGCCGGGCATTATCTGCTGGGCCTCGCGAACCGCATGTTGCCGCAGTTCGAGCAGGCGGAAGTGCGCATGAAGCAGTATGCGCAGGGCGAGCGCGGCACGTTGCGCATCGGTATGGAGTGCCATCCGTGTTATCAGTGGCTGCTGAAGGTCGTGTCGCCTTATCTCGCACGCTGGCCGGACGTCGATGTGGACGTGAAGCAGCGGTTCCAGTTCGGCGGCATCGGCGCGCTTTTCGGCTTCGACATCGACGTGCTCGTCACGCCCGATCCGCTCAGGAAGGACGGACTGCGATTCGAACCCGTGTTCGATTACGAGCAGGTGCTGGTCGTCGCCGAAAGCCATGCGCTGGCTTCCACGGCTTATGTCACGCCTGAGCAGCTTGCATCCGAAGTGCTCATCACCTATCCGGTCGAGACGGACAGGCTGGACATCTACACGCGGTTTCTGACACCGGCGAACGTGGTGCCGAGACGTCACAAGGTGATCGAAACCACGGACATCATGATGCAGATGGTCGCGAGCGGGCGTGGCGTTGCCGCGTTGCCGCGCTGGCTCGCGGAAGAATACGCGGACCGTATGCCCATCACGCCGGTCAAGCTCGGCAAGAAGGGCATCGCGAAGAAGATTTACCTCGGCGTGCGCGAGGCCGATCGGTCGATCGATTACCTTGCGGCGTTCATCGCGCTGGCGCGCGAGGCGGACTGGGCGCAGGCGCGCATCCAGGCGTGACGGCGAAGCAAGCCTCCGCTGTCGCGGCTATCGTTGCGTCATCGCCCCGACTACGTCCTGGGTCTTGACGACGGCATGCGCGAGAAACGCGTAGTTGACCATCGCGGCCTTGTAGCCGTCGCCCCAGGTCGGATGACGCGGCCCCGCCGTGGCATCGGCGACAACGTACACTTCGAAGCCCTGCTCGATCAGGTCGCGCAAGTGCGACTCGACACACATGTTGGCGAGCATGCCGCCCAGCACGACCTTGCGCACATTACGCTTTCGGAGCTGCAGCGTCAGATCATTCGTCTGAGGACCGAAAACCTTGTGCGGACTTACGACGACGGTATCGCCGTCCTCGATATACGGCTTGAATTCGTCGAGCCAGTCAGCGCCGGATTTCTCGAATCCGCTCAGATTCAGCGCTCCCGCGCGAGCGAACGTGCCGCTTGCGAACTCGTCCGCTTCGAGCGGGCCATTGAACTTCCATGCACGATCGGTCGGAAAAAAATAATGCGGCGAAATGAAAACGGCGAACTGCGCCGCTTTCGCGGCCTTGAAGATTTGCAGCATGTTCTCGACGGTTCGGTTCTCCGTCACGCTGGCTCCCACTGCGCCCCAGTTTTTCCCGAGCGGGCTGAGCACGTCGATTTGCGGATCGATAAACACGACGGCCGTGTCGGCCGGATCATATTTCATGGTTCGAGCTCCAGACGGTGTAGTTCGCACGATATCGCCCCGGCGAATTCAACACAGTGTAGGCAACGTGCCGAATCATTCAACAGGAAATCAGCGCCGCCTGGCCTCGGCTCACTCCGCAGAAAATGGAAGAAACGCGTATCGTGTCGCGTATCCACGACTTCATTCGTTCCATGAACCCTATCCGCCTCGACCCGTTGCGCGCGATCATGATCGCCGCCACCGTTTTCACACTCACGCTGACCGGGTGCGCGTCCTCGTCGCTGAGCTCGCAATCGCAGGCAGCGAGTTCCAGATCGCTCGACGCCGCCATCGACGGATCGCAACGCACCGACAAGGCCCGTGCGCGCGACATCTATCGTCATCCAAAGGAGACGTTGCAGTTCTTCGACCTCGGTCCGACCCAGGCGGTGCTGGAGATCGCTCCCGGAGGCGGATGGTACACGGATATTCTCGCGCCCTATCTGCACGACGCGGGCCAGCTTTATGAGGCGCAGTATCTCAGCACGTCCGCCGATCTCGCCGCCGAGGACAGCGATACCGATGCCGCCTATCGGCGCAAGCTCGCGAGCGCTCCGGCGGTGTATGGCAACGTCGTTGTCGGTACGTTGCACGCAGGCCGGTTCATCGGCTTCGACGCGCATGAGCGGTTCGACCGCGTGCTCACGTTTCGCAACATCCACAACTGGATCAAGGACGGACAATTCGACGCCAACCTGCGCGCGTTCCATGACGCGCTGAAGCAAGGCGGTGTGCTGGGTGTCGAAGAGCATCGCGCGCGACCCGGCACGACCGTGCAGCAAATGATCGATTCCGGCTACGTGACCGAGGCGTACGTCATAGAGCATGCACAGGCGGCCGGTTTCGTGCTGGTCGCGCGCAGCGAGATCAATGCGAACCCGAAGGATACGAAGGACTATCCGCACGGCGTGTGGTCGCTGCCGCCCACCTACAGGGGCGGTGACGTCGACCGTTCGCGCTATGCCGCGATCGGAGAGTCGGATCGCATGACGCTCAGATTCGTCAAGCCGTAGCGATCAACGGCATCACGCGATCAATCGCCGGTTCGCATCATCAGTTCTCCGTCGATCGTTTCGACGGAGAGCTTCGTCAGACACAGACCCTTCGCGCCGACCATGCAGCCCGACCTGATATCGAAGCGCAGGCCGTGCGCGGGGCATTGCAGGACATGACCGTCGAGACGGCCGTTCGCGAGCGAGGCGCCGCTGTGCGGACATGAATTGTCGATTGCGTGAACGACGCCTTCGACGTTGAAGAGCACGACGCTACGTCCTTCGACGAATGCGAGCATGCGCGAGCCGGGCGCGAGGTCGGTGCCGCCGGCAATCGATATGTTGTGCGTCATGTGTGTCGTGCTCAGTCGTGCTCAACGCCACGCGCTCAGATCGTCGCAGGGCGTGTGCGCATCCATCCAGTCGTAGGGTTCGTGCTGTCGTCCCCACGACCAGTTGTGCGCGCAAGCCTGGCGTCGCGCGGGCTTCGCATCCAGATCCGATTTCGATTCGACGGAAGCGGGGCCATTCATCGGCGAGGCGTTTTGTACATCGACGGACATGCTTGAATCTCCTTCAAAGTAATGCCCGAATGCGGACAAAGGTTCGATTGCACGGTCTTGAACGATCAAGACCGCGACAGTGAGCAGAGGCTATGCAAGCGGCTTCTGCGCAGGTTCGTTGGGCGACGCCTGCTCACGCAGAGCATCGATGCGGCTCAGGTCACGCGCATATCTCGACCGGCCGATGGCGAACGCGATCATCGCCGCGACGCTCACGAGCGGAATCAGTTGCAGCGCGCCCAGGAGGCCGATACGGTCGGCGATCGCGCCGGTGACGAGCGGACCCGGCGCGAGACCGATCAGATTGTTCGCGAGCGTCAGCGTCGCGAATGCCGAAGCATGGATCGACGCCGGAGTCAGGTTCGCCACCATCGCGCCCGCCGGGCCGGACGTGCCCGCCACGACGAGAATCCCCACGCCGAGCAGGACGAGTTGCAGCGGGCCGGCATCGAGTCGGAAGCCGATGGACAGGCACACGAGCGAGAGCAGGCAATAGACGACCGCGGTGATCCATTTGCGCGAGGGCGCATTCCTGCAGATACGGTCCGTGATGACGCCGCACGTGACCATGCCGACGCCGCCCAGCAGCACGAATACCGCTGCGCCCGCGGCTGCCTTGTCGGCGGGCAGCGCATAGTAGCGATTCAGGAAGCTGGGCATCCACGCGATCACGGCGCCCATGATGAAGAGCTGCAAGCCGCTGCCGATATACGCGCAGACCACCGAAACCGTCGAGAAAAGACCGGCCAGCAGCGTGCGCAGGCTCGTGCGCACACCGTCTTTCTGCCGTTTCGCAGCCGGGACATCGGGATACCGCGCGGCGATGCGCTTGTCCGATACGACCAGCCGGTAGGCGATCACGAGCAGCAGGCCGAAGCCGGCCATCGCGCCGAAAGACGCCCGCCAGCCGAAGTGCACGGCGACGAATCCGCCCAGCGCCATGCCGAGCACCGAGCCGAACGCGCCGCCGGCCATGAAGGCGCCGGTGAGCGTGGAGCGCAGGTGCGACGGGAAAATGCTGAGGATGAGCGCAATCCCCACGCTGCCATACGCCGCTTCGCCGAGACCGACGAAGGCGCGGGCGATCAGCATTTCGCCGTAGTTCGTGGCGACGGCGCAGCCGAGCGTCGCGACGCTCCAGAGCGCCGCCATCAGCACGAGGCTGCGCACGCGGCCCCAGCGGTCCGCGAGGACGGAGAGCGGGAACGTCAGAAGACCCACCATCAGCGCGACGACGCCGCTGAGCGAGCCCAGTTGCGTGTCGGAGAGGCCCCAGGTCTGCTTCAGCAGAGGGAATACCGCGTTGAGGACCTGTCGGGACATGTAGTCCGACAACAGTAGTCCGAATGTGAGCGCGAATACGATCCACGCGTATTTGCGCGATACGGCCTTGCCGGCGTTGATGCCGCGCGCGGCTGGCTCGATGCAGTCGATGTCCAAGATTGTCTCCTCCGATGTACGGCGTGGGCCTCGTCGTGCGCGTGTTCGCGCAGCGTGCCGTCGATTTTTCTGACCGGGAAGTCGGGCTTCCCGGCCTGCGCCGTGGAGTTTCAGGTTAGAAGTATGAGCGCGGCGACCATCGCCGCGCCCTCATGCCGTGCTTCAGGCCGCGCGCAGCGGAACGTTGACCTGTCCCGGCTTGCGATTCGGCGCCATGCCGTTCGCGGCAAGCGTCTCGTCCGCGGTTTCGTACTGCACGCCGATACGGTAGATCTCGCGCGCTTCCTTGCCGCTCGCGATCTCGCGTCCCAGTTCGCGGGCCACGCGCACGCACTGCTCGATCTGCTGCACCGACGTGAAGCGATTGCCGTGCTGATCGATGATCGTGTCTTCGATGCCGCAGCGCGGATGCAGACCCATCGACATCGCCATCATGTTGAACGGCAGGACGTTTTTCAGCAGCGACTCGGCCGTGAGCGTGCAGCCATCCGGCGCGCGGTGGACGAAGTTGAAGAAGTTGAACGGGTTCGGGCCGTCGAAGCCGCCGCCGATGCCGATCCACGTCAGGTTCAGCGGCCCCTTGTAGACGCCCTTGCGCACGAGGCGTTCGAGCGTTTCCAGCGCATGGATGCCGGTGAGCTGGAAGTGCGGCTGGATGCCCGAAGCCTGCAGACGGCGCAGATGCTCCTCGACCCATGCGGGGCCGGCGGGCACGGTCATTTCGCTATAGGCGGCCATGAACGCGGGATTCGACAGCGACGTGCCTTCCAGATACTCCGGATACAGCAGCTCCATGATGTTCATCTGCGTCGTGTTGATCGCGACGGTCACCTGATCGGGCTTCGGATCGAGTTCGGCGAGCATGTGGCGCGTGTCGTCGGAGAGCCACTTGGCTGCCTGGCCGTCGTCTTCCGGCGCGAACGAGATCGAGCCGCCGACCTGGATGATCATGTCGGGAACGGCGGCGCGCACGCCCGCGATCAGCTCGTTGAACTTCGACAGGCGCTTGGAGCCCTTGCCGTCCAGCTCGCGCACGTGCAGATGCAGAACGGTGGCGCCGGCGTTATAGCAGTCGACCGCCTTCTGGACCTGTTCGTCCATCGTCACCGGAATATCTTCCGGGAAATCGGCCGGGGCCCATTCCGGACCGTACGGCGCGACCGTGATGACAACCTTGTCCTGGTTTTCGGGGTGAAGCGAATCGTCGAGAAATTGCATGTCTGGCTCCTGCTGAAAATGAATTCGATGTGAGATGTACTGCGCCGCGCCGCGCGGATATCAATAAGGCACGTCGCCGATGATTCCGGCACGCTCCATCTTTCGATGGCAAGGCGGATAGTCCATGACCGCGTAGTGCTGCGTGCTGCGGTTGTCCCAGATCGCGATGCTGTTCTTTTTCCAGCGCCAGCGAACCTGGTATTCGGGGATATACGCCTGGCTGATCAGGTAGCTCAGCAACTGGCCCGCGCCCGGATTGGCGTCCTGGCCGAAGCGCACGCGCGCGGGCGTGTGATAGTTCGTGAAGTGCGTAGTGAAGGCGTTGACGAAGAGGGTCGCTTCCTTCGTCTCCGGATGCGTGCGCACGACGGGGTGTTCCGCGTCCGGAAACTGGGCTTTCAGCGCGAGCCGCTTTTCGATCGGCATGGCAGCGCCGAAACTGGCTTCGATGCTGTGGCGCGCCCGCAGGTCGGCGATTTGCGCCTTGACATGCTCGGGCAGGTTCTCGTAGGCGAGGACCATATTGGCCCAGATCGTGTCGCCGCCGACGGGCGGCGTTTCGACGCAGCGCAGCACGCAGCCGAACGGCGGCGCGGCGCGCCAGGTGGCGTCCGTGTGCCAGGCGTTCTCGTAGCGGTCGTTGGGCTGGTCGGGATTCTTGTAGATTCGCACCAGACCCGGATGCTCCGGATCGCTGCCGGCGACCGGATGATCTTCCAGCTCGCCGAAGCGGCGGGCGAACGCGACGTGCTCGGCACGGGTGATGTCCTGATCGCGCAGGAACACCACGCGATGCTTGAGCAGCGTTGCGCGGATTTCCGCGAACAGGCCGTCATCGTGCACCGCATCGGCGATGCTGACGCCGGTCAGTTCCGCTCCGATCGCGCAGGTAATTTGTTCGACGCGCATTGTCTGTCTCCTCACACGACGAAAATGGATGAACCGGTGGTCTTGCGCGATTCGAGATCGCGATGCGCTTGTGCCGCATCCTGCAGCGCATAGCGCTGGTTGATCTCGATGCGAATGCGTCCGCTCGCGACGTGCCCGAAGAGTTCGCTTGCGAGCTCGCTCTTTTCGGCCGGATCGGCGATGTAGTCGGCGAGCGCGGGGCGCGTCAGATAGAGCGAGCCTTTCATCGCGAGCAACTGCGGATTGAACGGCGGAATCGGACCGGATGCGGTGCCGACGCAGACCATCAGGCCACGGCGGCGCAGCGAGTCGAGCGACGATTCGAACGTGTCTTTTCCGACGCTATCGAACACGACATTCACGCCCACGCCGTCCGTCAGTTCCCGCACGCGCTTCGCGACATCCTCGTGGCTGTAGTTGATGACGTGCGTGCAACCGTGCGCACGTGCGATTTCCGCCTTTTCGTCGCTAGACACCGTGCCGATGACCGTGACGCCCAGAAGGCGCGCCCACTGCGACACGATCAGCCCGACACCGCCAGCCGCGGCGTGCAGCAGGATGGAATCGCCCGATTTGAACGCATGGATGCGGCGCATCAGATACGAGGCGGTCAGGCCGCGCATGGTCATCGCGGCGGCGGTCGCGCATTCGATGCCCTCCGGCAGGCGGATGAGCGCTGCCGCAGGCGCGAGGCGCTCGGTGCTGTAGGCGCCGAGCGTGTTGATGAAACCGGTGTAGGTCACCCGGTCGCCCTCGCGCACCTGATCGACGCCCGCTCCGACGGCTTCCACCACGCCCGCCGCTTCCACGCCCATGCCGGCAGGCAGGGGGACCGGATACAGGCCGCTGCGGAAGTAGGTATCGGCGAAATTCAGGCCGACGGCCTCGTGACGCAGCCTGACCTGCCCGGGGCCGGGCATGCCGACCGGAACCTCTTCCCAGCGCAGGACTTCGGGGCCGCCCGTCTCGTGAAAGCGAATCGCATGTGCCATTTGTTTCTCCATTCATGCGCCCGAGCGGTCAGGCTCGCAGCGTGTACAGTGGTTTTCGCAGCCCGGAACCCGGTCGCAGCGCCGGCCGCTTCGATGCGGGCTGGCAGATGCTGATACCTGGCGTTATTACGCCGGATCGGCTGGTGTGTGAACTCATACGCATCGTAGTCCCGGATGGGCTTGCGCGACCCTCTCGCGTAGGGAGGGGTCCGCCCCCCGCCCGCCACCCCCTCCCGGCTCGGCGCGGGACTTCCGAAAAGCGGTTTTTTGCGCGCGCACGGTCTCACCCCGTCGCCCCTCCCACCGGGAGAGGGGCTGGAATCGCGTTCCTTTCGTATTCTTGCTACAAGCCTTCACACGCCGTCGCGATGCCGCCGGGTTGCGCCCGGTTCGCTGCCTCGGCGGCCATTCGAACGACGGGCCTGTGAAGCGCCCACCCACCGATTGCCCGGCCCTGACCACATTGTTGTGCATCGGGATGCGTGCAAGCCAACAAGATACGGAGACCTTATGAAGCGAAGCCTAACCAGCGCGGCGGTACTGCTGGCCTTTTCCGGAGCCGCACACGCGCAAAGCTCGATAACGCTGTACGGCGTAGTCGATTCCGGGCTGTTCTACCAAAGCACCGCGGCGGCGTCGTTCGCCCCGAACGCGCCCAATCTCGGCAAGGTCTATCGCTTCAAGGACGGCGGCATCTATTCGAGCGGCTGGGGTCTCAAAGGCACCGAGGACATCGGTGGCGGCTATCACATCAACTTCAAGCTGCAAAGCTCGTTCGACAGCGGCACGGGCAGATTCGGCCTGAGCGACACGCCGGGCGTCACGGCCCAGTTCAACCAGTATGCGACGCTCGGCGTTTCGGGGCCGTTCGGCAAGCTCGACGCGGGCCGCCAGATCGTCCCGATGATCTGGGCGATGTACGACACCGACGTGCGCGGCGCGCAGTACTTCGGCAGCATCCTGACCGCGTGGCTCGGCATGAATCAGGCCGCGGGCTGGCCGGGCACGAACACGAACGGCGCGATCGGCGCGCTGTACGACAGCAACGCGCTCGTCTACGAGTCGCCGAAGTTCTATGGCGCGTCGTTCGCGCTGGAGTACGCGCCCGGCGGCGTCCCCGGACATTTTCAGGGCGGCACGCGCGAGTCGGCCGTGCTCAAGTATTCGAACTACGGCCTGAACCTCGCCGCGGCGTACTACAACGGCCATGACGCCAATCCGTTTCCCGCGACCTATCCCGCCACCCCGGCGATTCCGGCGACGGGGCAAGCGAACAACCGATTTTTCTACGCTGGCGCCCAGTACACGTTTTACGGTTTCTCGGTGTCCGGTTCATACGGCCATGGCAAGAACCCGGCAAACAGCAATCGTGCCGATATCGATATGTATTCAGCTGGTCTCGGCTATCGATTCACCCCCGCTCTGAAGGTGACATCGGGTTTCTATTACCTGAAGGACAACAACAACTCGGCGAATCATTCGAGCGAGTTCGCGGTGGGCGCGGAATACAGCCTGTCCAAGCGCACGCTTGCCTATGCGCAGGTCGGCCATGTCGATAACCACGGAACGATGAATCAGACGATCGTGTACGGGCAGCCTGTGGCGCCCGGAACGTCGACGACGGCTGCGATGCTCGGCGTCCGCCACAACTTCTGACGCGCGGCCGCGCGACACGAAAATCCCGTGAACAATAAATGGAACAGTCCATGAAGAGCATCAAGCCATTCGGATCAGGTTTTGCGGCGTTGATCGTCCTGGCGTCGATCGGAGCCGCTTCTTATGCCGGCGACACCATCGCGGCCGCGAGCGCGCCTTCGGTTGCGTCGAGCGCGAGCGCGCCGGTCGCCACTCGCAAGGAAAATCGCGCGCTGCGCAAGCTCGTCTACGCCGAGTTCGCGAAAGACAAGAGCATCGACGCCGGCGATATCGGCGTCGGCGTGAAGGGCGGCGCGGTGACGCTGACCGGCACGGTGATCGACGCCGCGCAGATCGAGAAGGTCGGCGCCCTGGCGAAAGGCGTCCCCGGCGTCGTGTCGGTGACGAACAAACTGGCTATCAGGCGCAATTTCGCGCAGTAGTCCACGCGGCGCGCGGCCCTGCATCAAGGAAAATCAAGTGAATCACGACATGTTCGAACCCACCCAGTCGGCGTATGCGTACCCGCTGCTCATCAAGCATCTTTTGCACACACCGCTCGCGCACGCGCCCGATCAGGAGATCGTGTATCGCGGCGAGACGCGCCTCACTTACCGCGCGATGCGGGAGCGCATAGGGCGCCTCGCCAACGGTCTCGAACGGCACGGCGCGATCATGGGCAGCACCGTCGCGGTGATGGACTGGGACAGCCATCGCTATCTCGAATGCTATTTCGCCATTCCGATGATGGGCGCCGTGCTGCAGACGGTCAACGTGCGGCTCTCGCCGGCGGAGATCGCCTACACGATCAACCACGCGGGCGCGCAGATCCTGCTCGTCCACGCGGACTTCCTGCCGGTCATCGAATCGATCCGCGATCAGCTCGAATCGGTGCGCACCTTCATCCTGATCGAAGACGAAGGCAGCGCCGCCGCCGCGCACGCGATCCCGTTCGCGGACGAATACGAGAGCATGCTCGCCGCGAGCGAGTCCGCCTACGACTTCCCGGACTTCGACGAGAACACGCGCGCCACCACGTTCTATACGACGGGCACGACCGGCCTGCCCAAGGGCGTCTTCTTCTCGCACCGCCAGCTCGTGCTGCACACCATCACGGGAATGGCCGCGCTCGCGAGCCCGGTCTCGGGACAGCGCTTTCATCGCGGCGACGTCTACATGCCGATCACGCCGATGTTCCACGTTCACGCGTGGGGTATGCCGTACATCGCGACCGTGCTGGGCGTGAAGCAGGTCTATCCCGGCCGCTACGTGCCCGAGCGGCTCGTCGCTCTGGTGCGCGATGAAGGCGTCACGTTCTCGCATTGCGTCGGCACCATCATGCACATGCTGCTCAATTGCGGCGAAGCGAAGAGCGTCGATCTCAGCGGATGGAAAGTGGTCATCGGCGGGGGCGCGCTGCCTCAGGGCCTCGCGCGCGCGGCGCTAGATCGCGGCATCGATATCTTCGCGGGCTATGGCATGTCCGAGAGCTGCCCCCTGATGAGTCTCGCGCAGCTAAAGCCCGGCAGCGAGACGCTCGACCTCGACGAGCAGGTGCCTCTGCGCTGCAAGACGGGCCTGCCGCTGCCGCTCGTCGATCTGCGCATCGTGAACGAGGAAGGCGCCGACGTCGCACACGATGGCCGTGCGAGCGGCGAGGTGGTCGTGCGCGCGCCGTGGCTCACGCAAGGCTATCTGAAGGATGCCGACGCGTCGGAAAAGCTCTGGGAAGGCGGCTATCTGCATACGCAGGACATCGCGAACATCGATACGAACGGGTATCTGCAGATCACCGACCGCATCAAGGACGTGATCAAGTCCGGCGGCGAGTGGGTTTCGTCGCTCGAGATCGAGAATCTGATCTCGCTGCATCCGGGCGTCTCCGAAGTGGCCGTAATCGGCGTGAAGGACGAGAAGTGGGGCGAACGGCCCGTGGCGCTGATCGTGCGCAAGCCGCAGTTCACGCCAGCCGTATCGGAAGACGACATCAGGAATCACGTCCTCGGGTTCAGCGAATCCGGACGGATTTCGAAGTACGCCGTGCCGCAGGTCGTGAGGATCGTCGATCAGCTCGAAAAGACGAGCGTCGGCAAATTGAACAAGAAGCGGTTGCGCGAACAGTTCGCGTGATCGCTCGAAGGAAAGTTAAAGCATGAGCATGACTGGATACAGCATGGCGACGATCGATGAGTTCGTCGGCCGTGAACTGGGTGTGTCGGAGTGGGTCGTCGTCGACCAGGCACGCATCGACGCATTCGCGCATTGCACCGGCGACACGCAATGGATTCACATGAACGAGGAGCGCGCGAAGCGCGAGGGTCCGTTCGGCGGCACGATCGCGCACGGCTACCTGACGCTTTCGCTGCTGGCGACGCTCGCGATCGAAGTGGGCATCATCCCGGCGGATGCGTCGGCGGCCCTGAACTATGGGCTCGACAAGGTGCGTTTCATGGCGCCGGTCCGATCCGGCTCCCGCGTCAGAAGCCGCGTGATGCTGACGGATGTCGAAAGGAAGAGCGGCGGACGGATCATCGTCAGGGCGGACAACGCGTTGCAGGTGGAAGGCGAGGAAAAGCCCGCGCTGATCGCTCAGACGCTCGTGATGATTCTGGCGTGATGGGTGAGCAAGGATGAAAGTTCGGAGATCGAGATGGCAGCAAACATGAACAGCGGCAACGACGACATCACGGCTGGCGCAACCGACGGCATGCTCGGGCCCAACCCGTTCGTCGGGCTGCGCGCCATCGATATGCTCGCCGCCGCCCGGCAGATCGGCACGCAGGCGATGCTGCATCCCGCGCTGCTGCTGGACCAGACCGCGGCGCTCGCGCGCGATCTGACGTCGGCGGTGAGCGGCAAGGAAACGTCCACGCCGGAACGGGGCGACAAACGTTTCGCCGATCCGGCATGGCGCGATCAGCCGCTGTACCGCACGACGTTGCAGGGCTATCTGGCCTGGCGCGACGCGCTTGCGGGATTCGTCGAGCGTTCTGCGCTGGACGACCGGAACAAGGAACGCGCGCAGTTCGTGATGTCGCTCGTGACGGACGCGCTCGCACCGACCAACACGCTGGCGGGCAATCCCGTGGCGCTTCGCAAGGCCGTGGAATCGGGCGGCGCGAGCGTCGTCGCCGGCATGAGAAACATGCTCGCCGATACGCTCGGCAACAAGGGCATGCCGTCCCAGGTCGACAAGCGCGCGTTTCGGGTCGGCGGGAATCTCGCCACGACCTCGGGCGCGGTCGTGTTTCGCAACGAAGTGCTCGAACTCGTTCAATACACGCCGGCGACGCCGAACGTCTACGCGCGTGCGCAACTGATCGTGCCGCCGCAGATCAACAAGTTCTACGTCTTCGATCTGTCGGCGAACAAGAGCATCGTCGAGTATCTGGTGAAGAGCGAGTTCCAGGTATTCGCCGTGAGCTGGCGCAATCCGGGCGAGGAACATCGCGACTGGGACATGGACACGTATGTCGCCGCGCTCATCGAAGCGATTCAGGCGGTGCGCGACATCACCGGCAACCCGGACGTGAACCTGCACGGCGCGTGCTCCGGCGCGATGACGATCTCGGCGCTGCTCGGCCATCTGGCCAGCCGTGGCGACAAGTCGGTCAACGCGGCCACGCTGATGGTGGCGGTGCTGGACAGCACCTCGCCGTCGCAACTCGGGCTCTTCACCACGCCCGAGACCGTCGAGATCGCCAAGCGCAACAGCAAGGCCAAGGGCGTTTTGGCCGGCGAGGAAATGGGCCGCGTGTTCGCCTGGATGCGTCCCAACGATCTGGTGTGGAACTTCTGGATCAACAACTATCTGCTCGGCGAAGCGCCGCCCGCCTTCGATGTCCTTTACTGGAACAACGACGCGACGCGTCTGTCCGCGAAGATGCACGGCCAGTTGCTCGACATCTTCATGGGCAATCTGCTGAGCACGCCCGGAGCGCTCAACGTCCTCGGCACGCCGGTCGATCTGTCCGCGGTCAACTGCGACACCTACGTCATGGCGGGCATGACCGATCACATCACGCCGTGGAAAGGCGTCTACAACACGGCGCGCGCATTCGGCGGAAAAACGCGCTACGTGCTGAGTTCCAGCGGCCATATCCAGAGCCTCATCAATCCGCCGGGCAATCCGAAGGCGAAGTTCTTCCGCAACGACGAATTGCCCGAAGACGCCGACACATGGCTCGCCGGCGCGAAGCCCGAAGCAGGGTCGTGGTGGAGCGACTGGCGCGAGTGGCTCGCCGCGCGTTCCGGCGAACGACGCGCGGCGCCGAAGTCGCTCGGCAACAGACGGCACAAGCGACTCGCCGACGCACCCGGAACCTATGTTCTGGAGGCTTGATTAGCGGTTTCAGACCCGCAGTCGACAGCCGACAAGCGCATCGAAAAAAAACGCCGCGCACCCGCGCGGCGTTCCGTTTATATCCACATGGAAAAGAACGATGAAAACTGTGCGCACAATGGACATTCAGACCGTCACGATGGACGGTCAACTGCTTCGCGTCGGCATCTGGCGAGGCAGCGATGCTTCGCCGCCGCTCGTCATCTTCAATGGCATCGGCGCCAATCTCGAACTGGTACAGCCGTTCGTCGATGCACTCGGCGACGTGGAAGTCGTGATTTTCGATATTCCGGGCGTGGGAGGTTCGCCCGCGCCGCTCGTGCCGTATCGCTTTTCCACGCTGGCGGTGCTCACCGACAAGCTGCTCTCGCATCTCGGCTATGACGGGCAAGTGGATGTGCTCGGGGTATCGTGGGGCGGCGCGCTTGCGCAGCAGTTCGCGTATCTGTATCCGTACCGCTGCCGGCGGCTGGTGCTGGCCGCCACGTCGCCGGGCGTCATCATGGTGCCCGGACGGCTTTCCGTGCTCTCGAGGCTGATCGGCGCGCGGCGTTATCGCGATCCGGATTATCTGCGCGAAGTCGGCGCGGAGATCTATGGCGGCGCATACCGGCGCGATCCCGAACTTCTGGAGGAACACGGCCGCCATATTCAGGCGCCGGGCGGACGCGGGTACGTGTATCAGCTACTCGCCACATGTGGATGGAGCAGCCTGCTCTGGCTCGGTTCTCTGCGCCAGCCGACCCTCGTCATGCATGGCGACGACGATCCGATCGTCCCGCTCGTCAACGCGAAGATCATAGCCAGCCGGATTCGTCAGGCGACGCTGCACGTCATCGAGGACGGCCATCTCTTCCTCATCACACAGACGAGTGTGGTGGGTCCGTTGGTGCGCAACTTTCTGCTGGCGGGTTAGTTATCAAGGGCGGAGATCGGGCGGCAAAACGCGCCGCCCGATCTCCGCCGCTCGCTCAGAACTGGTCTTCGGCGAGCGCGAACATGCCCTGATCGCCCTTGGCGCTGACGATCGACGCTTCCAGCGCGACGGCCTGCGGCAGCACATGGTCCGCGAAGAAATGCGCCGTCGCGATCTTCGCGCCGTAGAACGCGGGATCGTCGGCGCGCCGGGCATTCGCCACGATCAGCGCGCGCGCCATCTGCCAGCCCGACAGCACGATGCCCGCGAGCTTCAGATAAGCCACGCCGCCCGCAAACACGGCATTGGGATCGTCTTTCGCTTTGCGCAGCACGAAGTCGACGGTGCTCGCAAGCGCGGCGCGTCCGGCCGTGAGTCGCCGATGCATCGCGTCGAACGGAGCGCCGTCGTGCTGTTGGAGCGCGGCGAGCGTCTCGTCGATCTGCGCGAGGATCGCGCGCACAGCCGCGCCGCCGTCGCGGACCGTCTTGCGGCCGATCAGGTCGTTGGCCTGGATCGCGGTGGTGCCTTCGTAGATCGTCAGGATGCGTGCGTCGCGAAGATGCTGCGCCGCGCCGGTCTCCTCGATGAAACCCATGCCGCCATGCACCTGCACGCCGAGGCTCGTGACGTCGATCGACATCTCCGTGCTCCAGCCCTTCACGATCGGCACGAGGTATTCGTAGATCGCGGAATGAAACGCGCGCGTGTCGGCGTCGGCGGCGTGATGCGCGAAGTCCGAGTGCGCAGCCGCGACATAGGCCAGTGCGCGGGCGCCTTCGGTCAGCGCGCGCATCGTCGAGAGCATGCGGCGCACGTCGGGGTGCCGGATGATGGCGACGGACTGTTTCGCGGAACCATCGACGGGACGGCTTTGCACACGATCCTTCGCATACGCGGCGGCCTGCTGGTACGCGCGATCGGACACCGCGATGCCCTGCACGCCCACCGCGAAGCGCGCCGCGTTCATCATGATGAACATGTATTCGACGCCGCGATTTTCCTCGCCGATCAGATAGCCGGTCGCGCCGCCATGATCGCCATATTGCAGCACGGCCGTCGGGCTCGCCTTGATGCCGAGCTTGTGTTCGATCGATACGCAATGCACGTCGTTGCGCTCGCCGGGCGAGCCGTCTTCGTCGATGAGAAATTTCGGCACGAGAAAGAGCGAGATGCCCTTGACGCCCTCGGGCGCGCCCGGCGTGCGCGCAAGCACGAGATGGACGATGTTCTCCGCCATGTCGTGCTCGCCATACGTGATGAAGATCTTGGTGCCGAAGACCTTGTACGTGCCGTCGCCTTGCGGCTCGGCGCGTGTGCGCACCAGCGCGAGGTCGGAGCCTGCCTGCGGCTCCGTGAGGTTCATCGTGCCGGTCCATTCGCCCGAGATGAGCTTCGGCATGTAACGCTGCTTCAGTTCGTCGGAGCCTGCGGTGAGCAGCGCTTCGATCGCGCCGTCGGTCAAGAGCGGGCAGAGCGCAAACGACATGTTCGCGGCGTTCAGCATTTCGATGCACGGCGTCGCGATGAGCTTCGGCAGCCCCTGTCCGCCGAAGTCGGCCGGATGCACGACGCCCTGCCAGCCGCCTTCCCCGTACTGCCGAAATGCTTCCTTGAAACCGGGCGTCGTCGTGACCTTGCCGTCATGCCACTCGCTCGGATGTTTGTCGCCTTCGGCGTTGAGCGGCGCAAGCACCTCGCCGTTGAACTTCGCGGCTTCGTCGAGCACGGCCTGCGCGATTTCGAGCGTGGCGTCTTCGAAGCCCGGCAGCGCGGAAACGCTCGCCACGTCGGCGAGCTCCTCGATCACGAACAACATGTCCTTCAATGGGGCGGTATAGCTCAAAGTGTTTCTCCGGTGGCATCGATTCGACGGCTGCGGCAAGGCCTCGTCGTCAGAATGAGCCGAGGCAGATGCGCGGAAACGACTCGAGATCGGCGTGAGCGCCGCGAGCGATCGCTGGTCGATGCCTGATGTGTTGGGAAGTGCGCTGGGCTGATCTTAGAACGGGGATGTTCCGGCGCGCACCTCTCGCGGAGGGAGGGTTACTTCTTTCTCTTTTGACTGGCCAGCTTCACGATATCGCCCGTCGGCGCGCTGGTCATGAGCCGTCGAAGTTCTTCGAGCTCCACCCAGCGGCATTTGGAGATTTCATTGTTCGGACGCGGCTTCGCCCGGCTCGGGATATCGCAATAGAAGACGTGATGATGTTTCTGCTTGCTCTTGAAGTCGAAAAGGTATTTCGCCGATTTGCCGGAGAGCTGCGTTTCTTCCTTGAGTTCCCGAAGCGCCGCGTCGGGCAGATGCTCGCCCCGTTTGAGCATGCCACCCGGCAGAGCCCATTTGGACTCTCTTGCGACGAGCAAAATTCGTTTGCCTTTTCGACAGATGACGGTGGCGCGTTTCTTCAAGACTTGAACTCCGCGTTTTATTCTGATGTCGATTGCTGGAAGTCTCCGGCTGCGCGCAGCCCGGCGTCGATCGAGATAACCGACGCCTGAACCTTGACACGCGCAGCGTGCGCCAATGCTATTACAAAAGCAGGCCAATTCGCCAACGATAAATTAACCAGCGACGAATTTGAATTTGACTGTGTGACATAAAAGCGTCATCGAAATCCTGCCGTCGATCTTGTCGGGGCGATACCCGTCCTACAGCAGCCTTGACGCCGCCTTCAGACGGCGCTTCTGTTCCTTCTTGAGCAACCGGAGCGCTGCGTCGGTGCTCGTTCCTTCAGGCAATGATCCTCGATGCGCCGTCAGTAGCGCGCGGCTGGCGACGACGTCGTTCAATCCGCCGAAGCGCTTTTGTATCCGCTTCAGCTCCTTCAGACCCTTGCGCTGGTTTTTCTGCAAGAGCGGTTCGAAGAATTCGATGAGGTAACGGACCTTTTTCCCGGCCTTGCGGACATCGTGATACGAGTCGTATTCTGAGCGGCCCGCTTTCGACGCGTGTCGCATACGTTTCTTGAGCTGCTTCTGCGCCGTGGATATGCGCTTACGCGCGAATTTGGTCAAGGGCGTACGCGCCGGGGAGGTGTTCAACTCACGGTTCGCTTCGCTGATTGCTGCGCGCAGCAGTTTCGTCAGATCCGAGTTCAGGAGCGTCTCGCGACTTTGATCCGCGGTTTGCGCTCTGTTTTGCCTGAACGCGCCCAGCAGTTCTTCGTCACACTTTTTTCCGACGAGACTGATCAGGATGTCCCAGTCGCGCGTGTTCCCTGCCGCGCTCGCGAGAAATTTCAAAACGGCGCGCTGCTCGTTGTCGAATTGCTCGTCGAGGATGGGGCGGTAGGCCCACAGCAGCGTGCGCAGCCGGCGCAACGCGACGCGCAACTTGTGCAGTTTCTCGGCGTCGGCGGTGTCTTTGAGCGCCGACGCTTCCTCGATGGCCTCGTGCACCAGCGGCTCGGCGTACGTTGCGAAGTTCGCTTCGGCTACTGATTCGCGCTCCACGGCGCGGTGGGTATCGTCCGTCGTCATAGCAGTGTCTCCGCATTTTCAGTGATCCTGTCCCTGAGGCAAAATGCGTGCCCCCGACGCGGCGCAGTTCTTTGTGGAGCGGCTGCATCGAATCACGATAGGTCCAGGCCGGAATCGCACGGAAAAGCACGCTCGCGCTATCGGCCCCGAGCCTCGTGATATGCTCCGCAGGGTGTCACGCAGGAGGTTACACCCGACATGACCGTTGCGGCCATTTCCCATATTGCTGATCAACACCGCGAGGTTCGCCACCCTGGCGTTCTTCTCAAGGACTTCGTGCTGCCGCGTCTTGGTCTCTCCGTGAGCCAGGCGGCGCGGGATCTGGGCGTGTCTCGTCAGACGCTGCACCGAATCTTCGACGCCAGCGCGAGTCTCACCCCCGAGATGGCGGTGCGGCTGGAAGCGCTCTGCGGAATCTCGGCCCTGTTCTGGCTTCAACTGCAATGCACCCATGATCTGCGCGACGCTCGCGCATCGTTGGCGGATGCACTGCCGCAAATTCCAAGATATCGGCTTTCTCGCACGGCGATGAAGCAGCTCGGAGCAACCGATGGACGCTAATATCGCAACGCCACAATATGCCCGAACGGGCGTCTCAGGACTCGACGACATTCTTGTCGGCGGGCTGAGCAAAGGGAACGTGTTCCTGTTGGAGGGCAGTCCCGGCACCGGCAAGACAACCATCGCGCTCAGCTTTCTGATGGCCGGTGCGGAAGCGGGCGAGCCATGTCTCTACATCACGCTTTCGGAAACGGCATCGGAGTTGCGCAACGGCGCTTTGTCGCACGGCTGGAGCCTCGGCGACGAGATCAGCATTTTCGAAGTGAGTCCCTCTGAAAACCTGCTCGATCCGGATCAGCAGCAAACGCTGCTCTATTCCTCGGATCTCGAACTGGGTGAGACGACGCGGCTGATACTCGGGGAATTCGAGCGCGTCAGGCCGAAGCGCGTCGTGATCGACAGCCTCTCCGAAATCCGCTTGCTTGCGCAAAGCTCCTTGCGTTACCGCCGGCAGATTCTCGCGTTCAAACATTACTTCGCAGGGCGCGACGCTACCGTGCTGCTGCTCGACGATCTGACTTCCGAAGCTGCGGACAAGACGGTTCATAGCGTGGCGCATGGCGTCATCAAGCTGGAGGAACTGTCGCCGCAGTACGGAGCGGAGCGGCGTCGTCTGAGGGTGCTCAAATATCGCGGTCAGCAGTTTCGCGGCGGTTACCACGACTTCGCAATCAGGAAGGGCGGCGTGTCGGTGTTTCCACGGCTCGTCGCCGGCGAACATCGCACGAGCTTCGCGCGTACCCAGATGACGAGCGATGTGACCGAACTGGATGCATTGCTTGGCGGCGGTGTCGAGCAAGGATCGAGCACCCTGATTCTCGGACCGGCAGGCACCGGCAAGAGCCTCTTCGCGCTGCAGTTCATTGCCGCAGCCGTGAGGCGAGGCGAGAAGGCCGCACTCTTCGTGTTCGACGAAGAACTCGGACTGCTGTTCGACCGGGTTCGGGTCATGGGCATCGACCTCGAAGCGATGAGAGACGCCGGCAGTCTCCATATCGAACAGGTCGATGCCGCGGAGCTGTCGCCGGGCGAGTTCGCGCATCGTGTGCGCGCGAGCGTCGATACCGCGCGCGCAAAGACGGTCGTCGTCGATAGCCTCAACGGCTATCAGGCCGCAATGCCCGAAGAGAACGCGCTCGTGCTCCATGTGCACGAGCTGCTGCAGTATCTGAACCGGCAGGGCGCGAACACGTTTCTGACGGTCGCGCAGCACGGCCTCGTCGGCGACATGAAAGCGCCGGTCGATGTGACCTATCTCGCCGATACAGTCATCCTGCTGCGCTACTTCGAGGCGCTCGGCCGGGTACGGCGCGCCGTTTCGGTCATCAAGAAGCGCACGGGCGCGCACGAAGAATCGATACGCGAGTTTCGCATCGGCAAGAAAGGGCTGGTCCTGGGAGCGCCGCTGGAAGACTTTCAGGGGGTGCTGCGCGGTGTGCCCACGTTCGTCGGGAACTCGGCGCCATTGCTTACTCCGAAGGAAGGCTAAGGCCGCATGTTCGAATTCGATCGATGTCCGGTGCTCCTGCTCACGCCTTCGGGGCGCGACTTCGCCGTCGCGCAGACACTCCTGGCGGCGGCCGGAATCGACTCGGCGGCGTGCGCGGACGTGCCGCAACTGGGTTCGAAGCTGGCGGACGATGTCTGTTGCGCGATCGTCGCGGACGAAGCCCTGAATGGCGTCGATCTTGTCGCGCTCTCCAGATGGGTATCGTCCCAGCCGCCCTGGTCGGACTTTCCGTTCGTCGTCCTGACGCGGCGCAGTGGCGGCGCCGACCGCAGGCCGATGGCCGAACGGCTCACGCAAGCGCTCGGCAATGTCACGTTCATCGAACGGCCTTTTCATCCGACGACCTTCGTGAGCGTGGTCGAGACAGCGGTGCGCGGGCGGCATCGCCAGTTCGACGCACGGGCGCGGATTCGCGAACTGCACGAAGGCGAAGCACGCTTGCGTACCGCGCTGACCGCCGGGCAACTTGGTTCCTGGACCCTGGACCTCGCTACGCCGACACTCACGGCATCCGCGACCTGCAAGGCGATCTTCGGGCGCGGAGAGAACGACAGTTTCACGTACGAGGAACTGCGCGCGAGCGTTCATCCGGAAGATCGGGAGCGCATGCAGGCGGCGGTCATGCGCAGCATCGAAACAGGTTGCGACTATGCCATCGAATATCGCAATGTCTGGCCGAACGGCACCGTGCATTGGGTAGACATCCGGGCGCGTGTCGTTCGCGACGACCTCGGCCGGATCACGCAGCTCGTCGGTGTGTCGTCGGATATCACGCCGCGAAAGTCCGCCGAGGATCAGTTGCGGCGCTTGAACGAGTCGCTCGAAGGAAAGGTGCTGGAGCGCACGGCGCAACTGGAACACGCGCATCAGGCCGTCCTCGATGAAATCCGGCAACGCGAGCACACGGAAGATCTGCTTCGGCAAATTCAGAAGCTCGAAATGATCGGCCAGTTGACGGGCGGCATCGCTCACGACTTCAACAATCTCCTGATGGCGATCATGGCGAACCTGGAGCTCGTGCGAAAGGAGGTGCCGCCTGGAGAGAAGGCGGGACGTCTGGTGGAAGGTGCGCTCAAGGGCGCGCAACGCGGCGCGGCGCTCACCCAGCGATTGCTCGCGTTCGCACGACAGCAGGTTCTCAAGGTCGAACCCGTCAGGATGCCGGCGCTGGTGCACGGCATGTCGGACCTGCTCGAACGCTCGATCAGTTCGATGATCGAATTGACGATCAATACCGCGGACGAAATTCCCTTCACGCTGGTCGATGTCAATCAGGTCGAACTTGCAATCCTGAACCTCGTTGTCAATGCGCGCGACGCGATGCCCGATGGCGGCGTGATCGTCATCAGCGTGGCGCTCGCCCATTCATCGGGCGATGGTGAACTGACCGAGGGCGATTATGTCCGGGTCACGGTGAGCGACACGGGTACGGGCATGGACGCCGCGACGCTCGCGAAAGCCACGGAACCGTTCTTCACGACCAAGGAAGTGGGCAAGGGCACGGGGCTTGGCCTCTCGATGATCCACGGTCTCGCGCGCCAGTTACAAGGGGCGCTGCGTCTCGAAAGCATGGTTGGACAAGGCACGTGTGCATCGCTTTGGCTTCCGGTTTCCGAGAGCGGAGTGGCCGAAGCGGAGATGCCGATCAGACCAGCGGACAACATTTCCACCGAAACGCCGCCGGTACGAGCGACCATTCTGGTGGTCGATGACGACCCGCTCATCGCATCCAGCACTTCGTATCTTTTGCAGGATCTCGGACAAGAGGTCATCGAAGCGAACTCCGGTGAAGCCGCGCTTGAGATTTTGCGAAGCGGCCGCGAAGTCGATGTCCTGCTCACTGATTTTTCGATGCCGAGAATGACCGGCCTTGAGCTGGCCAACGCGGCGCGCACGCTCAGGCCCATGCTGCCCGTCATTCTGGCGACAGGGTATGCCGAACTGCCGGAAGGCGCGGAAGCGAATCTGCCGAGACTGCGCAAGCCGTATCAGCAGAGTCAGCTCTTGATGGAGATCGCCAAGGCGGTCGCGCCCAGGCATTGACGGCCCGAGGCCGCGCGTGCGGCCTCAGGCGTCAACTCGTATCAGACCGAACGTTTGGCGGACGCGCGCGTAGTCTTCGCGATTTCGCCGCTCGCATCCAGAACGGTTGCGCTCGTGTCGCGCGCGGCGTCGCTGGCGGTGTCGGCCAGATTCGTGATGAGTTCGCCCGACGATTGCGCGGCCGTTCTGACATCGTCGGTTGCGGCGTTCGCCATGTCGCCGAGCTTGATGCCGTTGCGCTCGTATTGATTGCGCACCTCGCCGATCATGTCGTCTTGCGTCGACGTGATGATCGACAGCGCATGCTGGCTGTATGAAGCGGCCTTCTGGGGAAGCTGCGCGAACATGACCGACTGCCAGCCGAGCACGTCGCCGGCGCCTGCTTCATCGCCCGCGCGCAAGAGCGCGTTGCTTTCCTCGACCACTTTACGAACCGTCTGCACGTTCAATTCCGTGAGCGCCTGCAGACCGCTCGCAAAGCGCCCGGTGACGTTGAGAAGCACTTGCAGGTTCGCACGCGCGATCGACGGAATCTGATAAGCGAATTGACCGGGATACTGGAACATTGACCACTCCTTTAAAGAGTCGAATGAATTTCGGTAAAAACGATGCGCAGACGGAAGCAGCCTGCCGATCGCTCTTTTAGTCTTCGTGTGGAGTCTGATTACCTCATCGCGATATGACAGCCGCGTGCACGCGCGACGAAAAACACGCACGCGACGTCGGACCATGACGTATCTCACGTCTGAGACGAGGCGAGTACGCGGCGGTTCCCATGTCGCGATGAAAATCTCGAGCACGCTCGGTCTAAATCCGTCGTGCGCACTCATTGGATATCGATAGCGGTACGATGGGTCCACATCCCCGCCGGGCGGAATGCGCTTTGCTATGCAAGTCGAGGAAGAATCATCTTCCTGTTCCTTAAAAACAGAGGCACGCATGGACGACTTCGAGACCATCTATATCGGCAGCGAAGACCCGGATGCGCTCGACGCTCGCATGCTATGCGACGAACGGCAGATTTACCTTGCGGCCATGACGGGCCAGAACGCGCAGCACGGCATCGCTTCAGGCGATCTGCGCAGCATGCGCGCCCGCTTCGTCGTAGCGAGAAACGCGATGGGCGAAGCAATGGGATGCGGCGCCATACGACGCCATAGCTACCACGTCGCCGAGGTGCGGCTGTTCTATGTTCGTCCGCGGTATCGCGGCCTCGAAGCGAGCTTGCTGTGCTATCTCGAAGAGCAGGCGCGCTTGCTTGGCTATCACATGCTGCGGCTTTCCGCGATGCCGGCTGAACGGAGTGCGTCGCGGGCCTGCGAAGCGAGCGGGTATCGTCGCGTGCCGGCCGATCCGGACAGTCTTCAACCGGGCGAAACCGTGTGCTTCGAGAAACCGCTCGGTGTCGCCGATACGTGGACTGTGACGCCCGCAACGAAGTGACGGGTTTATCGTCGATGTCAGCCGGCGTCAGCCGCGTACCAGCGGCCCGTTTCCGGCGACACAGCGGCTGGTGCGCCGTTCAACCAGACTTGCTCTTCATCCGGTTGCGGTTCGGTCGAAGAGGCGACGTCGAAGGTCATCTCGAGTGCTCGCGCAACGTTGCTGTCTTCGATGGGAAGTTCCCAGGTCAGAAATATTTGGACGAAATCCCGGTCCGGCGCAAAGTCGGACGCACTGAAACTGTCGCTGTGGCGCTGAATGACACCATGAGGCTGGGCCGTATCGAAGATCACAGCGGTTCCGCGGACGAGTGGAATGCGGCGGCCCGTAGAAGGAAAATGCACGTCCAGACCTTTGTCCTCGCTCAGGAAGAGATTGCAAAAGGCCGCGCCGCCGTATTGCGCACCGTCATGGTGATATCGCGCCCCACGACAGGCCATCAGCGCCACGTCACTCGAGGCAAGCACGCCCGGCATTCCGAGCGCGGATGTCCAGTCGGACACTCCCTTCACGCACTGCCTGTAGTCCGGCCAGCGCGCGCGAGCCCGCGCCAGCGGCATTTCCTCGACATCCCCGGGTTCCAGAACGAGTCGCGTCGATGTCTCCCTTTGCCAATCCGCAAGCAGGCTCGCGGAGGGCACGGGCACGTCGAGCACGTCCGATAAAACGATGTCGCTTATGCGCCGGCTGCGGATGGCGTCGCCGCTCCAGAAGAAAGAAGTCAGCATGTCTCGAGTCGATGCCGTCGAAGAGGAATTCATCCGCGAATTGTACCGATCCGGCGCTGTCCTCATCGTTCCTCACGCGGCGGCGAACGCGCGTACCGCGATGTGCTCGGCGATCATCATCGTCGTCAGATTGGTCGGCGCGCTCGGGATGCCGGGCATGATGGACGCATCGACGACCATCAGGCCTTCGATGCCGTGAACGCGGCCGTTGCTATCGACCACGCCATCGTCGCCCATCGGCGCGGTGGATGTCGGATGCGCATACGCATCGAGATTGCCGAGGATCACGGATTCGAGATCCGCGTCGGACACGGACGCGCCGGGCGTCATCTCTTGCGCGACCATCGCCGAAAACGCCTTCGAGCGGCCGATACTGCGCGCGATCTTCACGCACTCGATCATGCGGCGGCGGTCGCGTCCGGTCGTCAGAAAGTTATAGACGATCTTCGGCGCGCTGCGCGGATCGCGATCCTTCAGGCGCACGTAGCCGACGGATTCGGGCTGCGTCACCGATGCCGCGAGCACGAGCGCGCCGCCCGTGGGCGATTGCGCCGGATCGAACAGATGCGTCGCGGAGACATGCAGATCGAGATCGCCGGGCGTCGCCTCGGACGAAGCCGCCCACAGAATCGCGCCTGCCGCGGGAAACATGCCGTTCGCGCCGGGCTTCAGCGCATAGATGTTGTAGTAGAACGGATGCTCCTGAAGGCGCTCGCCAACGGGCAAATTCGCGACGAGCGGAATGCCGAGCGCGTTCAGATGCGCCGCCGGTCCGATGCCCGAACGCATCAGGATGGCGGGGCTGCCGAACGCCCCCGCGCAGAGGATCACGGTGCGCGCGCGATAGTGCTTGCCGTTCACGTCGATGAGGCCGGTCGCGCGCCCGCCCTCCATCGACACGCGATCGATCTCGACGCCGCCCTCGATCGTGAGATTGGAGCGCGCACGCACGCCGTCGTCGAGGAACGCGATGCCCGTATTGATGCGACGGCCGGAAATCACGTTCAGCGGATACGGCGACACGCCTGCCTGTTCCTCGCCGTTGAAATCCTCGACATACGCGAAGCCGCATTCGAGCGCGCCATCGACGAAACCGTTGACGGCCGGCGTCAGTTCGTGACGGCGCCGCTGGCGCACGGGCAGCGGGCCGTGACGTCCCCGATAACGATCGTCGCCGTCGGGCGTGTTCTCGATCGCCTTGAAGCAGTCGAGCACGTCGTCGAAGCGCCAGCCTTCGAGACCGCGCGCCGTCCACTTGGCGAAGTCCTCGGGGCGCGCGCGCATCGCGACGGCCGCGTTGATGGACGAGCAGCCGCCGAGCGCCTTCGCGCGCCACGCCGCAATGTTCTGCCCGCCTTCGAACGTGTCGGCGCGATAGCCCCAGTCGTGCGCCGCATCGCCGGCGGCATGATCGGCGTTCCATAGCACGGCGGGAAACGCGTTGGGCCGATACGCATTGCCCGCTTCGAGCAGCAGCACGCGGCGCGACGGTTCGCTGCTGAGCCGGTTCGCGAGCACCGCGCCCGCCGAACCGCCGCCGACGATGACGATGTCGTATTCGCCGTTCATCGCGCGAACCCCGCGGCGACCTGGCCCATCAGCGTGGCGAACGGCATGTCGAGCGCGGCGTAGACTTCCAGCGCTTTCGGATCGGCGTTGTCGGCCATGATTTCGACCATCAGCGTCGCATAGTCCGAGACTTCGATGCCGAGCGCCGTCAGACGCGCGAGTCCCGCTTCGTGCTTGTACGCGCTGAAGGTGCCGCAGGCATCGAGCGCGACGACGGGTTGATACCCTTCCTCGCGTGCCGAGATCGCCGGCAGCGACGCGCAGACTTCGAAGCTCAGCCCCGCGATGATCAGATGGTCGCGTTGCGCCGCCTTCACCTTGTCGACGAAACGCGGCTCGTCCCATGCGTTGACGGTCGAGCGGTCGAGAATCTGCGCATCGCCGAGGGCGGCGCGCAGTTCGGGGATCGTCGGCCCCCACATACTGTCGCGCGCCGTCGTCACCGCGATGACGGGCAGGCCGAGCGCCTTCGCGGCCTTCGCCAGGCCGACCACGTTGTGCTTCAGTTCGCCGACCCCGATATCGCGCACGCCGGTGAAGAGTCCGACCTGATGATCGATCAGGAGCACGGCGGTGTTGTCGCGGGTCATGCGGGTTCTCGTCTGGGGCTTCATCATCGTCTCCGTGGTTGGGTCAGAACGGAGCTTAGACGTCTGGCTGGCCGAGACAAGACGTCGCGCGTGGACGCTGCGTGCAACACATTGGACGACGGATAGCCGGGCCAATGACGAAGACTTGAACGCAGCGTCCGAGGCACTGGATGACGCCCCGTGTAACATGCCTGACGCTTGCCACGCCAATCACGTCACACGTATTCGGGAACGCGCACATGCTGGATCTCAACGACATGTACTACTTCGTGCAGGTGGTCGATCACAAAAGCATCACGGCTGCGGCGCGCTCGCTTGCGCTGCCGAAATCGACGATCAGCTATCGTGTGAATCAGCTCGAAGCGCAACTCGGCGTGCGGCTCATCAATCGCACTTCACGTCAGTTCGCGGTGACGGAGATCGGCGCGGAATTCTATGCTCACGCGCGCTCGATGCTTCAGGAAGCGCTCGCGGCGGAGTCGGTCGTGCGTCAGCGCATGTTGTCGCCGAGCGGACTGGTGCGGATATCGACGGCCGTCGCGACCGCGCAGTTCGCGTTGCGCCACGTGTTGCCGCGCTTCTGCGATCGCTTTCCGAAGGTGCGTCTGATGCAGCGTCTGTCCGATGTCGAAGTCGATGTCGTCGCGGAGGGCTTCGACATCGCGATTCGCGCGCATAGCCAGCCCTTGCAGGATTCGACGCTGATTCAGCGTCCGCTCGCGCCGACGCCGTGGATGCTCTTCAGCAGCCCGGACTTCTTCGACGGTGCGACCTTGCCCGAAGAACCCGCGGACATCGCGGAGCGACGCTCGCTCTTCATGATGCGCGACGGCGTGCCCCACGAATGGACCATGCGCCGCGACGAGACGGTGCGCACCGTGCGCGTGTCGCCCGTATTGATGACGAGCTGCATGCTCACGCTCAAGGACGCGGCCGTGGCCGGGCTGGGCATTGTCGCGTTGCCCGGCTATGTGTGCAGGGAGGAACTCGCCCAGGGACGCCTCATGCGTGTCCTGCCCGAATGGACCTGCGGCGATGCGCAACTCACCGCGCTCGTGCCGTATGGGCAGAATCAGTTGCCTTCAGTGCGCGCGTTGCTGGATTTTCTCGTGCAGGAGATTCCGCCGTTGCTGTCGATGGAGGGGTAACGCGCGCACGCCGGCAGGCGTGCGTTCGATACGGAGCCTCGCTCAGAACGGCTTGATCGCCACCTTGAGCACGCCGTCCCGCTGATGCGCAAAGAGGTCGTACGCGGCGACGATATCGTCCAGCTTGTAATGATGCGTCACCAGCGCGCCAAGCTCGACGCGCCCGGACTGGATCACGTTCATCAGACGCCTCATTCGCTCCTTGCCGCCGGGGCACAGCGCCGTGTTGATCTTGTGGTCCCCGAGTCCGGCCGCGAAAGCGCCGAGCGGAATCGTCAGATCGGACGAGTACACGCCGAGACTCGACAGCGTGCCGCCCGGCTTGAGAATGCGCAGCGCCGATTCGAACGTGCCCTGCGTGCCGAGCGCCTCGATCGACGAATCCACGCCGCGTCCGCCGGTGAGCTTGAGGATCTCGTCCACGACATCGCAATTCTTGAAGTTGAGTGTGACATCCGCGCCCATCCTGCGCGCCATGTCGAGTCGATGATCGTTGCCGTCTACCGCGATGATCGTCGTGGCGCCGAGCAGGCGGGCCCCCGCCGTCGCGCACAGTCCGATCGGACCTTGCGCGAACACGGCCACGGTGTCGCCTATCCGGATGTTGGCGTTCTCCGCGCCCTTGAAGCCCGTGGACATGATGTCGGGGCACATGAGGACCTGCTCGTCGGTCAGGCCGTCGGGGATCGGCGCGAGGTTCGCCTGCGCGTCGGGCACGAGCACGTATTCGGCCTGCGTGCCGTCGATCATGTTGCCGAAACGCCAACCGGCCGTCGCCTTGTAGCCGTGACAGCCGCACTGGCCGCGCGCGATGAGGTAGCTGCCGTCCTGCGAGGCGACGCCGTCCTGCGCGGCGTAGGAGTTGAAGTTGGGACAGATGGCGCCGGCGATGACGCGCTGGCCTTCCTCGTAGCCCACCACCGCGCTGCCGAGCTTTTCGATCACGCCGACCGGCTCGTGGCCGACGGTCAAGCCTGTGGCGACCGGGTATTCGCCTTTCAGGATGTGCACGTCGGTGCCGCAGATCGTGGTGGTGGTGATGCGCACGAGCGCGTCGTTGGCGCCCACGTCGGGGATGGGCTTTTCGGCGAGTTCGATACGGCCCGGCTCGATGAAGACAGCGGCTTTCATCACGGCGGTCATGAATTCCTCCTTCCGTTCAGGTAGTTTCGGCACATCGTTAGTGATCCGTACTGCGTTCGAAAGATACGGGCTGCGCGACGTGGCTACCGGAACATCCTACGCTTCAACGCATCGCCGCTCTTTGATCTAACGCATGCTCCACGCTGCGCGAGCCGTCATCGAATCGTCATGGTGCGTCGCACAATTGCGACACCGCGCAACCGCGCCCGCCGTTCTGCCGCAACTACACAAGTCCGCCCGCGGATGTGTATTCTTTCGAGGTCATGGATTTGGGGGTGGTGCCTGTGAAATACCCGCTGATTCTGGGCTTCGCTATCGTCGCGGTGGACCTCGTCGTCTGGCGCGGCCGCCTGCCTGCGCATGACCTCGCGCGGCTGTTTATCAGGCTCGCGCTTTTCTTCGCGCTGAGCTGGATTCTTTTCACCTCGGGCCTCAGTCCTTTCACTCAGGCTCCTGACTACGGCGCAGTCGAGCTTCACTGGCTGGGACAGATTCTGGAAATCATCTGGTGGCTGATGGGCGCGCGTCTGCTCTCTCTTTCACTCGATACGCTGCTGCTGCCCAGGGCATGGCGCAAGCAGCGCCTGTTCTCGGACGTGTTCGGCGCAGTGGTCTTCCTCGCCGCGGCCGTCGCTGCCCTCGGCTTCGTGCTGGAACTGCCGGTGCGCGGACTCGTCGCGACCTCGGGGGCGCTCGCCATCGTGCTGGGTCTCGCCATCCAGAGCACGCTGAGCGATGTCTTCGCGGGCATCGTCATCAACACGACGGAGCCGTACGCGGTAGGCGACTGGGTGGTGATCGACGATGTCGAGGGCAAGGTCGTCGAGATGAACTGGCGCGCGACGCATCTGCTGACCGGTCAGGGAAACACGCTCATCGTGCCGAACGCGGTCGCGGCGAAGGCGAAAATCACCAATAACAGCAAACCGGGAGACGTCCACGGGCTATCGCTCATCCTGGAGATCGAACCCGAGGCGCGGCCGAAGACCGTCCTCGATGCCCTGGAGCGCGCACTCACCGGCTGCAACGTCATTCTCGCGTCGCCGGCTCCGTTCGCCCGGATGAAGCGCACCACGACGAACTCGGTGCAGTACGAGGTGGTGGCCTTCGTCGACGACATGAACAAGAAGCTTGCGGTATCCAACGAACTCTTCGACCTCTGCTATCGGCACCTCGCGGCCGCGTGCGTCGTGTTGCGCGTTCTCGGCGTGCCGGCGGCGACCGCCGCTTCTTACGACGAAAGAGAGGCGCTGCTGAAGCGCGTGAGCCTCTTCGACAGCTTGTCCGGCGACGATGTTTCGCGCTTGGCCAAACGCCTCTCCCGCCACGAATATCAGGCGAATCATCAAGTCCTCGCGCCCGATACGGTGCCCGACAGCCTGTCGATCGTGCACTCGGGCGTCCTCTCGGTCTCCATCATGGATGGGACGAGCAGTCGCGAAATCTCTCGCATCGGGCCGGGAGAGGCGTTCGGCGAAGCAGGGCTGCTCGCCGGGCTTGCGATGCAGGTCGCCATTACGACGCTTACGCCGTCCGTGCTCTTCAAGCTCGGCAAGGACGACATGACGTCCTTTCTCAAGGACCACGGCGAGGTTGCGAAGCAGATGTGCGAGCTGCTGGCGTATCGGCAGGACAAGCTCGGCAAGCTCACGACGCCGATGCCCGCCGAGCAGGAGAAAGGCCACTCGTTATTCCAGTGGCTCGTCGGAAAGGTCTGGAACCTGCATTCGCTGCACGACGACTCGAAGAGCAACTGAGGCATGAAGTCCTGTCTGAACTTTGCATCGGTATGATTCGTGATCGGGATATCCACACGGAAACACGATGAAAGTGAAGGAGAGCGCTCATGCCTAGCGTCGAGCAAGCACGACCGGCCACGCTAGTCGATTCTGTCTGGCGCGTGATGCTGCGTGTCGCATTCCCCCTCGCGCGCGCGTGGTGGAGTCTTCGACGGCCTCATCATGAAGGCGCGCTCGTCGCGATCTACGTCGGGCGGGCGCTCCTGCTCGTGAAGCCGTCGTATCGCCCGGAGTGGAATCTGCCGGGCGGCAGTGTCGATCCCGGCGAGACGCCCTATGCAGCGGCGCTGCGCGAAATCGACGAGGAGATCGGGCTCGCGTCGCATGCTCTGGTCCCTGCGGGCAGCGCCACCGGTATCTGGGACGGGCGCAGAGATACCGTGCATTTCTTCGAACTGAGACTCGACGCCTTGCCCGAGTTGCGGCTCGATAACCGCGAGATCGTCGCCGCGCATCTGGCATCGCCGGAGGAATTGCGCGGCATCGCGTTGACAGGGGCCGCCGCCGCGTATTGTTTCGCCGAAGCCGACGGCTCCCGCAAAGTCACTACGCCCTAGCGCGAAGACGGCCGGACCGGCGCTTCTGTCATCATGTAGGGGCTTCAGCGAACCCAAGGGTGTCATGTCACATCTCGAACAAGAGAAAGCGAACGCCAGTGCGAACCATCTTGCGCGCGGGGGCGAAACCGGCGCGGACGGGCCGCACGGAAGCGAGGCGGGCGAGGAGTACGACGCATCGGCGGTGGGCCGCACCGGGCCGCTGAACGAAGCGGCGCTCCTCGGGCGCAAAACACCGCCGTGGCCGGATTCGGCGGCGGCCAACCCCGGCCATCACGCGCGCGTCGGCGCGCAAGGCACGGTGCGCGCGCTGGCCGGTTTGTTGTTCGGCCTCGCGCTGCTCGTCGCGGGCAATGGCCTGTTTCAGACGCTGATTCCCTTGCGTATTCTCCAGTCGGGCTATTCGACGTTCGTCACCGGTCTGATTCAGTCGAGCTATTACGCGGGCTTCATTCTGGGCGCAATGGTCAATCGGCGTCTTATCGATCGCATCGGTCAGCATCGGACGTTCGTTGCGTTCTCGGCGGCTGCATCCATTCTCGCGCTCGCTTTCGGCGCGGCGCAGTCGCCCTGGATGCTGGGCGGCGTGCGCCTGCTTACGGGCGTCGCGTTCATGGGGCTTTATACCTCCGTCGAAAGCTGGCTCAACGGCACGGTCGAGAACGAGAAGCGCGGTCAGGTATTCGGGCTGTACGCGGGCATCAACTACCTCGCGGTGGGCAGCGGCCAGTTTCTGCTGAATGTCGGAGCGGGGACGGGCGCGCAGCAGTTCTCGATCAGCGCGGCGCTTTTTGCGGCGGCGGTGCTGCCGGTCACGCTGATGGAAGGCTGGCCCGCAAAGGTCGACGACGCGAATCTCGACCGCGTGCCTGCCCGAACCTGGGGCGAAAGCCTTCGCGAAATGATGGCGCTCGCACCGCTCGGCGTTCCGGGCTGCATTCTCGCCGGGTTCATTTACAGCAACTTCTATGCGCTGATGCCCGTCTATCTTCAGCGCTCCGGCTTCACGACGGAGGAGCTCGCGACCTTCATGGGCGTCGCGCTGATCGGCGCACTGCTGCCTCAGTATCCGATGGGGCGGCTCTCGGACCGCATCGACCGGCGGCGTCTCGTGCTATGGACGTCCTCGGTCTCGGCGATACTCAGCGTCGTCCTGTTCTGCTTCGATTTTCGCATCGTCACATGGTGCGCGACACTGGCTTATGTCGCTGTGACATTCACGCAGTACGGGCTTATCGTGTCGCACGTGCAGGACCGCACGGAGTCGCACTTGCGTGTCGGCGTGTCCGCGATGTTGCTGGTGCTTTTTTCCCTCGGAGGCATGACGGGGCCCACGCTGGCTTCCGCGCTGATGACGCTCATCGGGCCGAGAGGGCTGTTCCTGTTCAACGCGCTGTCGTGCATATTGCTCGCGCTCAGCGCGCGGCACGCGCTCCGGGTGTTCGCGCGGACGTCGACGGCCGGTACGGAAGCGGGCGAAAAATAGTTCCTCTTTTTTGCGGCCGTGTGTCCATCGATACGCGGTTCGCGCGTCATCGTGATGGCGGCGCAGATTCGATGCGCCCGCCGCAACCCCGTGACGGAGGCTCAAATGCAATACCTGTTGATGATCTACTCGCAAGAAGACCGCTGGAATCAGATGACCGACGCCGAGCGGCAGCAGGGCGTCGCCGCTTATCAGGCGTACACCGAATCGTTGAAGAAGGCGGAGGTGCTGGCGGGCGCCAACCGTTTGCAGCACACGAGCACGGCCACGACGGTACGGCTCATCGACGGCAAGCCGCAGGTGCTCGACGGACCGTATTCCGATTCCAAGGAGCAGCTCGCCGGCTACTACCTGATCGACGTGCCCAATCTCGATGCGGCGATTGCGTGGGCGTCGCGCTGTCCCGGCGCGGCGCACGGCCTGATGGAAGTGCGCCCGGTGTGGACGGCCCCTTACGATGCGCCATCGGCGGCATGAGCCAGCCGTTCGGCGGCGCTGCCGCTGACGCTGGCGCTTCCACGCGCGCGATTGCCGAGGCGGTCGCGCGCCGCAGTTACGGCAAGCTCGTCGCGCTGCTGGCGATGCGCACACGCGATGTCGCCGCAGCCGAGGACGCCCTCTCCGATGCGTTCGCGGCCGCGCTTGCCGACTGGCCCGAGCGCGGTTGCCCCGCGAATCCCGAAGCGTGGCTGATGACGGTCGCGCGCCGGCGGGCGATCGACGGGGCGCGCCATCGCCGTGTCGGCGACGAAGTGACGAACCAGCTCACCATCCTCGCCGACGAGATCGACGAGCGCGAAAGAGGCGCGCTGCCCGACCGGCGGCTTGCGCTGCTGTTCGCGTGCACGCATCCGGCGCTCGAAGCTGCGATTCGCACGCCGCTGATGCTGCAGGTGGTGCTGGGCCTCGAAGCGAAGACGATCGCCTCGGCGTTTCTGATGTCGCCCGCCGCGATGAGCAAGCGCCTCGTGCGCGCGAAGCACAAGATCCGCGAGGCGGGCATTCCGTTCAGCGTGCCCGAGCGCGAGGAGTTGCCCGGCCGGCTCGCCGCGGTGCTGGAGGCCGTCTATGCGGCGTATGCGGAAGGCTGGACCGACCCGGCCGGCTGCGATGGCGGGCGGCGCGATCTCACCGGCGAGGCGCTTTTTCTTGCGCATCTGCTCGTCGAACTGTTGCCCGATGAACCGGAGACGCTCGGTCTGCTCGCGCTGATGCTGTATGCGCAGTCGCGTTGCGACGCGCGACGCGATGCGGCCGGCGACTACGTGCCGCTATCGGCGCAGGATCCGTCGACATGGAACGCGCCGATGATCGATGCCGCCGACGCGCTGCTGCGGCGCGCGAACACATTCGACGCAATCGGACGCTTTCAGCTCGAAGCCGCGCTGCAATCGGCGCACGTGCATCGCTGCCGGACGCATCGTCCGAACTGGGACGAGATCGTGCAACTCTACGATGCGCTGTTCGCGATCGCGGCTTCGCCGGTGGTCGCGGTGAACCGCGCGCTCGCGGTGGCGGAACGCGACGGTCCGCAGGCGGCGCTCGATGCGCTCGCGCCCTATGCGGACGATCCGCGACTCGCCGACTATCAGCCGTACTGGGCCGCACGCGCCGATCTGCTCGCGCGTGCCGGCGCGTCGGCCGAAGCGCTCGCCGCGTACGATCTCGCGATCGGACTCGAGCGCGATCCGGCCGTGCGCCGGTTCCTGCAACGTAGACGCGGCGAAGTGTCGTCGGATCGAACGGCATGATCAGGCAATGAGGAAATGATCATTGCAGCCGCCAATCTTCCACCCGCTCGAACGTCAGGATACCTACGCCTTCGCGGCCGTCCGTCCATGTTGACAGCACCCGGAAAAAACACTCATAGTCCTTGCGTTAGAAACGAAGTGTGACGAGATCGCCGGCCGCATTGATCGGATAGCAACCCATCGAGGCATTCAATGAACGAAAAGGTCCTGATTTCGGGCGCCGGCGTGGCCGGTCTTGCGCTTGCTCACTGGCTCGATGCCGCCGGATTCGACGTCACGCTCGTCGAACGCTCGTCCGCGTTCCGGCGCGGTGGTCAGGCGGTCGACATCCGTGGCGTCGCGCTCGACGTGACCCGCGCGATGCATCTGCTCGATCGCGCCCAGGCATTGCGAACGCGTCTGAAAGGCATGTCGATGCTCGACGCCGATGGCAACGAAATCGACCGCACCGAAGAACGCACCTACAGCGCGGGACGGCTCGACAGCGACGACATCGAAATTTTTCGGGACGATTTGTGCGAGCTGATCATGGGCTCGCTGAACGAACGCGTCGAGTTCCGGTACGGCGACAGCGTACGGACCATCGACGAAACGAGCGGCGGCGTCGATGTGTCGTTTGCCAATGGCGAGCGGCGCCGCTTCGATCTGCTGGTCGGTGCCGACGGCATTTACTCGAACATACGCAAGCTGCATTTCGATTGCGAAGAAGCGGTCGTGTTTCCGCTCGGCGTGATTCTCGCGCTTTTCTCGACCCCGAATCTCATCGATCTGCGCGACTGGCAGATCGGGCATCGCGTGGATGAATTCGGCTACGTGATCTACCCGAGCCTCGATCAGACGCAACTGCGCATCGGCGTTGGATTCGGCGCGCCGGAAGCGCCGGTCGCGCGCAACGACGTAAGCGCGCAGAAGCAGCTCGTCGCCGATCGATGCGCGCATCTGGGCGGCGATTTCCCGCGCTTCATCGAAGCGATGCGCGGCACCGACGATTTCTATTTCAACGATCTCGCGCAAATCCACATGCCGTCGTGGTCGAAGGGGCGCGTCGTGCTGATCGGCGATGCGGCGCACTGCGCATCGCCGTTTTCGGGGCAGGGCACGAGCCTCGCGCTCGTCGGCGCATTCGTGCTCGCGCATGAATTGATACGGAAGCGCGCGGATTTTGCTCGGGCGTTCGCCGCGTACGAAGAACGCATGCCCCCCTACGTGAAGCTGAATCAGGCGCTCGTCGATCTCGACAGAAAAGGACCGGTGCCGGATGAACAGCTAACCGAAGCAAAGAACGGCATCGATCTGAGCGATCTGTTCGCGATGCCGCGTTGACGCTTCAATGCTGCTTCTGTAATCCCCGACGTTCGATTCGATTGCGCAACTGACCCGCGACGAACGCGCTGGTGGTCAAAGTCAGGTAAAGGACGACGAGATCGTGACGCCATGCGTCCAGCGCAAGTTGATGGACGAGCAACGTCGGGTCGGGGGCCGGGCGAAGCGCGTTCTTCGTTTCCGCGATGAGCGTCATCCGGATAAAGCCTCCCGCCGATAGCAACGGCAACAGCGCCGCGAACGCAAACAGCGCGAGCTTCATGCGCGATGCCAGCGGATGATGGCGCAACCGGAACCATAATCCGAGGCATCCGTGTAACCAGCCGGGGGCGAGCAGCGCGAGTTGCAGACCTTGCGTGCCGCTCGTGAGCAGCATGACGACCACCCGCTCGTAGTTCGGCTCGAAGCCATAGAGCGCCGACGCGAGCCGCGTGGTTACCGCGTGACGGATGAGCAACAGCGGCAAGCTGAGGCCCGCCAGAAGGCGGATCCATTCCGCGGCGGGCAGCGCCCAGTTGCGGCGGCCGTATATCGTGTGCAATGCCAACGCGAAATGCGCGAAGGCGGCACCGTACAGTGCGATCGTTCCGGGTGCGCTGCGCCAGAGCCGCAGCGCGACTTCGAGCCCCCGTCCGGCAAGTTCCATTGACCAGAGCCCGAGCGCGTGATTGACGAGGTGCATCGAGAGATAGGTCAGCAGCACCATACCCGTCCCGAACTGAAGGCGACGCAGAACGGTTTGCATCTGAAGCATCAACTTGCGCGTCGGAATGACGTATCGCCGGAGCTTCGACGCGCAGGGCCGCAATACTGATTCGCCGCGCACTGTTGCAGCGTTTCGGCGAATCGCTCCAGCGCAGATACCGACCCACATACGCTCCGATATTCCTCGTGGCCGATTCTGCCATCGAGAATGATCGTCAGCCCCGATGCGCGCGCCATGTCGATGATGTCCATTTCGATTCCCCTTTCCGTGTGGCTTCATCTACAAGATCGTGCGCACGCGCCGGTTATTCCCCGGCGGGACGGATTCGGATGAAATAGCACGGTGGGGCGCGTTCGAACGCCCGGACATCGAGCCTACGCGTTGGCGCCGCCATCGACGGTCAATGTTGCGCCGGTGATGTAGCTCGCATTGGCGCTCGCAAGGAAAACAACGGCTTGCGCGATGTCCTCGCCTTTTCCGTACTCACCGGTGGCCGTCAGCGATTTCAATGTCGGTCCGAAAGGACCGTCGACCGGGTTCATGTCCGTATTGATGGAGCCAGGCTGCACCAGGTTCGCCGTGATCCCTTGCGGACCGAGTTCTCTTGCCAGGCCCTGCGTGAACGCAACGAGCGCGGACTTGGACGCGGAGTAGACGCCGAGCATCGACGCCGGCACACGGTCGGCAAAATAGCTGCCGATCGAGATGATGCGTCCACCGGCCCCGAGATGAGGAATCGCGGCTTTTGCGGCGAGGATCGGTCCACGTACGTTCACGTCGAGCGTCGCGTCGATGTCTTCGATGGAAATGTCTTTGACATCGCCCATCCGAAGTATGCCGGCGTTGTTGATGAGAATATCGAGGCCACCGAGCGCTTCGACCGTCTTCTGCACGGACGCCTCAATCGCGGATGCATCGGCGCTATCGGCCTGGATCGCGATACCGCGGCGACCCTCCGCTTCGATCGCCTTCACGACATGCGCGGCCTGTTCCGACGACTTTTCATACGTGATCGCGACATCCGCGCCGGCAAGCGCCAGAGCCTTCGCGATCGAAGCGCCGATACCGCGGCTTGCTCCGGTGACCAGAGCGCGTTTTCCTTGAAGCATCATGGCAATCTCCATTACGTGTCGATGGGTAGAGCGTTCAAACGGTTTGGTGAGTCAGGCGAAAAGCTGCTGAATTTCGGCGTACGGCAAGGGTTTATCGTCGAGGGCTTCGGAGCGGCCGTGCGCCAGAAAGTCGGCGGCCATCGCCTTCGTTCTGCCGAGCACGACTTGCGCGATGCCGCTGCCCGCGCTCAGCCGACGCACCCCGAGTTTTCCGAGCGTGGCCGCATCGGGCAGGCCGGGGAGCGCCATCACGTTCAGAGGCAACCGGACCGCGCCGACGATCGTCTCGATGTCCGACGGCCGCACGAGCGCCGGAAGGAAGAGACCATCCGCGCCGGCCGACGCATAGAGATTGCCGCGAGCAATCGCCTCTTGCGGCTGTTTCGCTTGCTCGACGAGACTGGCAAGAAACACGTCGCTGCGCGCGTTGACGAAGAGGTCCACGCCGGCCTTCGCGACGGCACGCTTGATCGCCTCGATCTTCGCGGCCAGAAGCGGCGCAGCGTCCGGGCCGTCTTCGATGTTGATGCCGGCAATGCCGAGATCGGCTAGTTGCATGACATGATCCGCGACGGCTTGGGGCGTGTCCGCGTAGCCGTTTTCGACATCGACCGACAAAGGCACCTTCAGGACGCGCACGATGCGGCGCACCGAGGCGACGACTTCATCGAACGGAAGCGTGCGTCCATCGGGATAACCCAGCGACCACGCTAAGCCCGCGCTCGTCGTGGCGATGGCGGAAGCGCCCTGCGCCTCGATGAGGCGGGCGCTGCCGGCATCCCACGCGTTCGGCAGAAGGAGTGGTATCGACTGCTCATGTAACTTGCGGAATGTGCTTGTGTTGGACATGACTGTTTCCTCGAGTATCGAATGAATGGGAAGTATGGCGTTCGCCGGGCTCAGGCCGCTACCGCGGCTTTGGCTCCCGCGAACGATGCGATGCGACGCGTCGCAAGCTCGGAGACGAAAATCGCGATCACGACGGGAATGGCGGACAGATAGCCCAGGTTGTGACCGCCGACGATCGGAATCGCAGCAGCGCCCAGCGTGCCCGCGATGGACACGCCCACATACGTCGCCGACGTATTGAGGCCGACCAGCACCGCGGTCATCGGCGGATTCAGGCTCGCGAGGCGGAACTGTTGCGGCACCAGGACGCCCCATGCACATGCACCCCAGATCGTCACCGCGATGGCCGCACTCCAGAGGTGCGCGCTCGTGATCGGCATAGTGAAGATGACGAGTGCGACGATGGCCAGCTTGATCCGTACGACCTTGTGCGAACCGATCCGGTCGAGGATGCGTCCCGTCAGCAGGTTCGAGAACGTCCCGGCCAGTCCCCACAGCACCAGCAGTGCGCCGAGCACCGTGACGTTGTGGCCGGTCGCACGGTCGAACACGACGGAGAAGTAGCTGAAGATGATGAAGGTGCCGATCTGGGCCAGCACGGTCGTCGCGAGCGTCAGTCCTACGCGCGAATCGGTCAGCGGAGACAGACGTGCGCGAAGCGAGACGGCTGGCGGCAGCGGCACTTCGGGCAAAAACGCGAGGATGCCGGCGACGGCCGCCGCACCGAGCGCGGCGACGAGAACCAGCGTCCAGTGCCAGCCCGCGAAGCCGCCGATGACCGCGCCGATGGGCGAGCCGAGCGCGGTAGCGGTGGTCAGACCCGCCACGATGATCGACAACGCATATCCGCGGCGCTCAGGCGGCACGAGCGCCGCGCCGGTTCCGCTGGCGGCCGGCGAGAACATCGCCGCGCCGAAGCCCGCAAAGGCGCGCGTAGCCAGTGCGATGCCGAGGTTCGGCGCCACGATGGTGCCGAGATTGGCCAGCACGAAAAGCCCGATGCCGGTGAGCAGCAGACGCTTGCGTCCGACGTTCGCGGCAAGCGCGGCGATGGTCGGACCCAGCAGCGCGTAGCTGATTGCATAGACGCTGATCAACTGTCCCGCCGCACCGATGCTCACGTCGAACGACTTGGCGATTTCGGGCAGGATGCCCGCGAAAACGAAACTGTCGGTGCCCAGTGCGAACATGCCGAGCGAAAGTGTCAATAGGCGACGATCCATGTCAACCTCTCCTGAAGGATTGCGAATTGCGTTGCGTGACGAAACTATAGGGAAGCCAGCGGGATCGCACTACCGATCGGAAGTGGGAAGCTGTTCACCGTAAATTGGCGAAGTGCCCGGTTGTTTTCCGACGGCGTGCGAACACGCGATAAGCCGGCCTAGTTCTTCGCGGCCATCTGTTGCTGCGGCGCATCCCATCCGCCGCCGAGCGCGCGGAAGGTTCTCACCGCGGCGCGTGCAACGTCCGCCTTCGTCGCGTCGAGATCGTCGCGCGATGCGAGCAGTTGCCGGTCGGCGTCGAGCACATCGGTGAGCGTGATCGAACCCGCGCGATACGCTTTCTCCGATAAGTCTCGCGTTCGCGTCAACGCATCGACTTCCTGCTGAATCTCCTGTGCGCGAATCTCCGTTTGCGAGAGCGTCATGAACGCGTCCTCGACGTCTTCGGTCGCCTTGAGCGCCGCCTCGCGATACTGCGCCAGCGCCTCCGCATAGGCGCCGCGCGCGCTTTTCACTTCGGCGTCACCTTGCCGAAATCGAACAGACGCCAGCGCAGCGCGCCCGTGCCGATCGGCTGGAACGCCTTCGCGCTCAGAAGATGACTGGCCGAGGTGCTGTCGAATCCCAGCGCGCCGGCGAGCGAAATCTTCGGGTAATACTCGGCAAGCGCCACGCCGATCCCTTCGTTCGATGCCGCCAGATGCCGCTCCGCCGCGATGATGTCGGGGCGGCGCCGCAGGACATCGAGCGGTGTATCGGCGCTGCCGATCGCCGGCGCGTCGGGAATGGCGCCGGCGTGCGCGCCGAGTTCCGCCGCATAGGTGCCGGGCTGCGCGCCCAACAGCACATCGAGCCGATTCAACTGCGCTTCGAGCGATATCCGCAGGCTCGGAACAGTGGCCCGCGCCTGACGCAACAACGCTTCGGCCTGAGCCACTTCGCGTTCATCGGACGCGCCGGCCTGCTTGCGCGCTTTCACGAGCGCCAGCAGACGCGCGTCCGTGTCCACCTGGTCCTGCGTGACGGCGAGCCGTGCCTGCAGACCCCGGATTTGCAGATAGGCGTCGGCGGCGTCAGCCGCGACCGACACGCGCGTGCCGAGTTGAGCGGCATCGGCGGCTTGTTCTTCTTCCGTGGCTGCCGCGTGCGCGCGTCGCAGGCCGCCCGCCAGATCGATTTCCCAGCTTGCCGTCGCGCCCGCGACATACTCTTTCTGATCGCGGCTGTAGTTCGGAAACGCACTCGCAAGCGTGCCGAGCGGACTCTGCACGCTCTGGTGCTGCGCCGAAAACGATGCGTTGGCATCGACGGTCGGAAGCAACTGCGCACCGGCCGCCTGCGCCGCCGCACGCGACTGCGCGACCCGCGCTATCGCGGCCTGAATGCTCAGGTTCTGAGCGAGCGCGCGTTGCACGACTTCGACCAGTTCCGGATCGTTGAAGCCGGTCCACCAGTTGTCGAGACTCGGCGCGGGCAGCGTGGCTGGCCGCTCGGCGATGACCTGCGCGTTATGAAACGGCACCATATGCGTTTCGGGTTCGACATAGTTCGGTCCGACTGCGCACGCCGCGAGAAACGCGCTGACGAACAGACTGCCCGCGATCGCTTTCGAAGTCCTGGCCAGGAGCGAGTTCATTTAACTTCTCCGCTATTGAGTTTGCGCGGCAAGGCACGCGTGTCCCGAATGCCGAGCTTGCGCACGAACGCATAAAACGCCGGTGTGAAGGCGAGACCGAAGAGCGTCACGCCGAGCATGCCGAAGAAGACCGTGGTTCCGAGCGACTGCCGCATTTCCGAGCCCGCGCCATCGGCGATGGCAAGCGGCGCCACGCCGGCGATAAAGGCAAACGACGTCATCAGGATCGGCCGCAACCGGACGTGAGCCGCGTGCGTGGCGGCGTCCTCCGCGCCGACGCCGTCTTCTTCCTGACGCTGCTTGGCGAACTCCACGATCAGAATCGCGTTCTTGGCCGCCAGTCCCACGAGCACCACGAAACCGATCTGCGCAAGAATGTCGATCGGCATGCCGCGCACATTCAGCCCGATCGATGCCGCGAGCAGACACATCGGCACGATCAGTACGATCGCGAGCGGCGTCTTCCAGCTTTCGTACTGCGCAGCCAGCACGAGGAACACGAACAGCGCGGAAGCGGCGAAGATCACGAGCGGCGACATGGTCTGCTCTTTCTGCTGATGAGCCAGGTCGGTCCATTCGTATGTGATGCCGTTCGGCAACACCTGCTGGGCGAGCTGTTCCATGCGTTCGATCGCATCGCCCGACGAGAAGCCCGGGCCTGCCGCGCCCATGATTTCCGCCGCGGGATAGAGGTTGTAGCGCGGCACACGATACGGCTGCGTGTCGTTGCGGAACGTCGCCACGCTGCTGATCGGCACCATGTCGCCCGACGCGTTGCGCACCTTGAGCCGTCCGATGTCTTCCGGCGTGCGGCGGAAGGCTTCATCGCCCTGAACGCGCACCTGATACGTGCGTCCCATGAAGTTGAAGTCGTTCACGTACTGCGAGCCGAGGTACAGCTCCATCGTCGAAAACACGTCCGTTGGCGTGAGCCCGATCTTTTCCGCCTTGAGGCGGTCGACGTCCGCATAGACCGACGGCGCGCCGGCGTTATAGAGCGTGAACACGCCGCCGAAGGTCTTGTCCTTGTTGGCCGCAGCCACGAGCGCATGCGCTGCGCCGGCGAGCGCTTGCGGGCCGAGTCCGCCGCGATCTTCGAGCATCAGCTTGAAGCCGCCCGCCGCGCCCAGCCCTTGCACGGGCGGCGGATTCACCACCACGACGACCGCGTCCTTGACCCCGGCGACGCGCTTGCGGAGTTCGACCAGCATCGAGGCCGCGCTGACTCCGGGCACATGCTTGCCGTACAGCGAAGGCAAGCCGTAGAAGAGCGTTCCCACATTCGGCGCGATGGTGCCGGTCGTAACGTCGAAGCCAGACACGGGCGACGTGTGCGTGACGCCCTTGAGTCCGGGTGCGTCGAGCACGATGTCGTTGATCTCGCGAATCACCTTGTCGGTGCGCTCCAGACTGGAGCCGGGCGGAAGGAACGCGATCACCGCCTGATAGCCGATGTCCTGTTCCGGAATGAACCCCGTGGGCATTCTCGACATTTGCAGGCCGGTCGCCGCGATTAGGCCGGCATAGACGATCAGCATCACGGTCGTCGCGCGCACCGCGCGGCCCGTGATCTTTCCGTACCGGGACGACAACCATTCGAACGACGCGTTGAAGCGGCCGAAAACGGCATGATGCAGGCGGCCCAGCGCGGTCGAACCGCCGTGCGACTTCTCCATCTCGTGCGGCTTGAGCAGCACGGCGCAAAGAGCCGGGCTCAGCGTAAGCGATACGAAGCACGAGATGACCGTGGACGCGGCGATGGTGATCGCGAACTGCTTGAAGAACAGCCCCGAAATGCCGGACATCAACGCGGTCGGCCCGAACACCGCGCACAAGGTCAGCGCGATGGCGATGATGGCGGTCGAGACTTCATCCATCGTCCGATGCGCGGCTTCGCGTGGCGTCATGCCGAGCGCCATGTTGCGCTCCACGTTCTCGACCACCACGATCGCATCGTCGACGACGATCCCGACTGCCAGCACCAGTCCGAACAAGGAGAGATTGTTGATCGACGCGCCGAACAGCGACAGGATGGCGAACGTCCCGACCAGCGACACCGGGATCGCCACCACGGGAATGATCGTCGCGCGCCAGTTCTGCAGGAACAGATAGACCACGCCGACCACCAGCAGAATCGCGATGCCGATCGTCTTGGCGACTTCGTGGATTGATTGCGAGACGAACGTGGTCGGATCGTAGATCCTGATGTAATCGACGCCGGGAGGAAAGCTCTTTTTCAGTTCGGCCATCTTGGCCCAGACGTCATGCTCCACCTGCACGACGTTCGCGTCCGGCGTCGCGATCACGAACCACGGCGTGGCCGCATAGCGGTCGGCATACGCCTTCGAGCCGTAGTCCACCGAGCCGAGTTCGACGCGGCCGATATCGCGAATCCGCGTGACGCGTCCTTGCGCATCCGACTTCACGATTACATCGCCGAACTGCTCGGCGGTGCTGAGACGGCCCAGCGCCTCGATGTTGATCTGATACGCGCCCGTGCCGCTGTTCGATACCGGCGGCTGATTCAGCACGCCCGCCGATACGGCCGCGTTCTGCGCGCGAAGTGCGGCGAGGATCTCGCCCGCGCTGATGTGATATGAAGCGGCCTTGTCGGGATCGATCCAGATGCGCATCGCGTACTGCCGCTCGCCGAATAACTGGAAGTCCGACACGCCGGGCAAGCGCGCAATCTGGTCGCGAACCTTGAGCATATAGTTCGACAGATACTCGGGACTTCGTGAACCATCCGGCGAATAGACATGAACGCCGAGCAGCAGCGCCTGAATCGTCTTCTTCACCTGCACGCCCTGCAATTGCACGTCGGCGGGCAGGCGCGAGAGCGTGTCTTCCACGCGGCTGCGCGCCAGCAGAAGGGCAGTGTCCGGATTCGTGCCGACCTTGAAGATCACCGTGATCGTCAATTGACCATTGCTCGTCGACTGGCTCGAGATGTAATCCATGTTCTCGACGCCGTTGATGGACTGCTCGAGCGGCGTGGCGACCGTGCGCGCGATCGTATCGGCCGATGCGCCGGGATACGAAGTCGTGATTTGAATCGTGGTCGGCACGATGTTCGGATACTGAGCCACCGGCAGCTTGATCATGGTCGCGAGACCGATGAGCAAGACGAATATGTTGAGCACCGCGGCAAAGCGCGGATGCTCGATGAAGAAGTGAGTCAGCTTCATGATTTGGCTCCTTCGGCCACTTGCTCCGCCGAGAACTCGATGCTTCCCGCGCGCGGCGAGATTTTCGAACCGGGATGAACGGACGGAATGCCGTCGATCACGACGCGGTCGGTCGGCGCAAGCCCGGAGCGGATCACCCGCAGCCCGCCGCGAAGATCGCCGATCTGTACTTTTCTCGGCGTGGCAACGTTCTCCGCATCGACGACATACACGATGTGGTCCGTCTGATCGTCGAGCACGGCGGCATCGGGCACGAGCAGCGCCGGTTGCGGCGCGGTCGTAGCGAGGCGGACGCGAGCGAAGCCGCCGGGCGTCAACGACAGGTCGCGGTTCGAGATCGTCGCGCGCGCATGGATCGTCCCGCTCGAACGGTCGAGCGTGTTGTCGATGAAATCGAGCGTGCCGACGCGCGCGAATCCGCTGTCGCCGGTGGGCGAGATATTCACCGCGTCGGCCAGCGGTCCTTGCCGGCTGCCGCGCGAACGCTGGAACGCGGCGTAGTCGTTTTCGCTGATGTCGAAATCCAGGTAGATCGGATCGAGCGAAACGATGGTGGCGAGCAATGTCGTCGGCCCGCTGCCGGCGCGGCTGCCGGACACCAGATTGCCCTTCGACACGAGATGCGTGCCGATACGCCCGGTGAACGGCGCCGTGATCCTGCAGCGATCCAGATCGAACCGTGCGTCGCGCACCAGCGCGTTCGCGTTGTCCACGGCCGCCTGCGCCGCGCGCTGTTCGGCCACGCGCTGATCGACGTTCTCGACGGTTCCCGCTTCCGCGCGTTGCAGTTCCTGCGCGCGGGCGAGCTGGCGCGTCGCGAGCGCGAACCGCGCATTGGCGGATTCGAGTTCGGCCGTCGCTCCGCTCAGCTTGATCCGATACGGTTCCGGGTCGATCTCGAAGAGCGGATCGCCCTGATGAACGATGTCGCCGTCCTTGAAATAGATCTGCGTCAGCGTGCCGCCCACCTGCGCACGCAGTTCGACGCGATTCACGGCTGAAAACTGGCCGAGAAACCCGAGCCGGCCTTCTATATCGCGCTGCAACGGCGCGCTTATCGTCACCGACGGCGGCGGTGGCGCGGCAGCCGGCGCGGCACCGGACCCGTGCAGATGGAACGCCGTCGCGGCCACGGCGACGATCATCAGGCCGGCCACACCTTTACCGATCCATCGAACCGGACCGGGGTTCGCCGCGATGTCCGGAGCATCGACTCCCATCTCGGCCTGATCAATTTGATTATCCATGGCAATCCTAAGTGTGTTTGATGGCTAGGCGATGTCGAGGCGTATCCAGAGCGACAGCGATAGCGATCTGAAGGAGGCAGCGGCATCGGGCAACTTCCCGTCGATGACTGCCGGATAAGTTTCGTGACGCAACTATAGGCAAGACCGTTGCGGCACGGTACTGGCCGAAACCGGGAAGCTGTTCCCCGCGGAATGGTTAAGTTGCGTCATGAAACTTGAGTTAGGATGGGCGCCATCATGTATAGAAAACGCTTCGACGAAATGGATTGCTCGATCGCCCGCGCCCTCGACGAGGTCGGCGAGTGGTGGACGCTGCTGATCGTGCGCGAGTGCACGCAGGGCAGCAGCCGCTTCGACGAGTTCCAGAGCGGGCTCGGCATCGCGCGAAATGTTCTGACGGCGCGGCTCGAACGCTTGACCGAGCTGGGGATTCTCGAACGCTTCCCGATCGCGGAACGCGCGAATACGTTCGGCTACCGGCTGACGTCGAAAGGATCGGACTTATATCCGGTGCTGGTCGCGCTCATGCAATGGGGCGATAAATGGCTCAGGCCGAACGGCAAGCCGCCCATCGAACTGGTGGAACATGCGAGCGGAAAGCGCGTCGAGACCGTGGAGATTCGCGGACCGGGCAGAGCGGCGCTGAGCTATCGGGACGTTCGCTTCGCCGCCGGTCCCGGCGCGACGGAGAAGACGCGGGGTGTCATCGAGAATCGCAATGATCGGGTGCTTGGCGAGCGGGGCGAGGAATCGTGACGGTGGCTTGAGACTCAGCGCCGCTTCTGCTTGCCGAATCGCGACAGGGATTCCCTGAGCCGGGGCACGGCGAAGTCGATGAAATGCCGCAGCTTGATGGCCATGAGGTTCCTGGACACGTGAACCAGATGGACGGGCACGGGCTCGATTTCGAACTGCGATAGCAGTACTTCGAGCTGTCCGCTGCGGAGCGCTTCATCGGCGTCGTGTTCGAACACGTAGGTGATGCCCGTGTCGGCCGCTGCGGCGCTGACGGCGGCGTCGGGTGACGTGACTTCGAGGCGGGCCTTCACTTCCAGCACGTAGATCTTGTGCGTTGCGGGCAGACGGAAGCGCCACGGCGACAGGTACGGGCTATTGAAGACGATGCACGAATATTTCACGAGTTCGTCGGGCTCGCGCGGCGGCGTGTGTGTTGCGAGAAAGGCAGGACTCGCGCATACGACCGGCCGCAATGCCCCGACGCGCGTGGCGATCATGTTGCTGTCCGGCAATTCGCCGATACGCACGGCGAGATCGGCGTGAGAATCGATGAGGTCGATGTTCCGGTCGGAGAGAAGAAGTCGAACGGTGATGTCCGGGTACTGCGCGAGGAACTGGTTGATGACCGGTAGCACATGCAGGCGGCCGAGTTGCACGGGCGCTGTGACGACCAGTTCGCCTCTTGCGGTCGCAAATTCGCCCGTGGCTTCGTGTTCCTGTTCGCGCACGAGTTCGAGGATGCGCCGCGCCGCCGCGACATATGCCATGCCTGCGTCGGTCAACGTGAGCTTGCGCGTGGTGCGGATGAGTAACCGGCTTCCGAGCATCTCTTCGAGATCGGCGACCTTGCGGGTGAGCGTGCTGACAGGAATCTTCAGTTCGCGAGCCGCCGCCGACAGGCTTCCCCCGTCCACCGCGGTCACCAGCATTTCCATGGCTTCGAGTCGGTCCACCGCATTCACTCACGTGGAATAAGGTCGCAGTATTGTAGGGGAAGTGGCTAGCGAAGGCTCGAAGCCGAAAGCATGTTTCTCTGGAGATCGACAATGTACGCACAGGCTATCGCGCAATGCGTGGAAGCAGTCAGAACGATGGAAACGTATCTCGACAAGGCGGAGCGCTTCGCGAGCGCGAAGAAGTTCGATGCCGCCATTCTGCTGTCGACGCGGCTCGCTCCCGACATGGCCCCGTTGCTCTATCAGATACAAAGCGCCTGCGACTATCTCAAGGGCGGAGCAGCGTGGCTGTCGGGACAACAGCCTCCGCGACATGAAGATGACGAACGAACGCTCGAAGAAGCGCGTGCGCGAATCCGCAAGACGATCGAGTTCGTCGAAAGCGTGGCGATCGGGCGTTACGCGGACGCGGCGAATCAGGTCGTGAAGGTATCGTGGGTGCCCGGCAAGCTGACCGGAGAAAACTATCTGCTGCAAATCGTGATTCCGAACATCTACTTCCACGTTTCAATGGCTTACGCGATTCTGCGTGCAAATGGCGTCGATCTCGTGAAGATGGACTTCATCGGCCCGGTCGATGCGTTCGATGCCTGAACGGCGCGGCGGCGCAGGAGCCGTGGCGTTCCCCGGCTTGAGCGCATCACCCCGCCAGTAGCCCGGTCGCCAGTTCGCGCAGGCGCGCGCCGACGAAGCGCGCCGCTTTCGAAAGCGGGCGCTGCCGGGTGAAGCCGAGCGCGATCGTCCGCTTGATGGCCGGGCGCTCGATGCGCGCCGCAGCGAGACGGCCGGTTCTCTGCTCTTCACGCACCGCCAGTTCGGGAAGAATGGTGAATGCGCCGCCGCTGGCCGCGACTTCTTTCATTGCGATGAGCGTATCGACTTCCATCACGATGTTCAGCGACGTGCCGCTCTCGCGCGCGACGTGATCGAGCATCGCGCGCAAACCGTTCGGCGCGGCAGGAAGCACGAGCCGCAAGCCGGCGAGCTTCCTGAATGCGATCGCCTGATTTCGAAAAACGTCGTGTCGCGGATCGCCGACGAGAAACGTATCGACGATGCCGAGCACGTCCTCGTGCCGCCCTTGCGCCGGGCCATACCGGTTGACGACGATCATGTCGAGCCGGCCATTGCCGAGCTGCTCGTCGAGCGTGCCGCTGAATCCTTCCGCGACGTGCAGTTTCACGGCGGGCGCTTTCTCGCTGATGTCCGCGAACAGGAGCGGCAGCAATTGCGGCGCGAGCGACGGCAGCAGGCCGATATGCACCGTGCCCGACAGCGCGCCCGCCGATTCCTTGACCGCCACCTCCAGACGCTCCGCCTGATTCAGCAGCAACGCGACTTCCGGCTGCACGCGCCGGCCGAACTCCGTGAGCATCACGCCGCGGCCCGTGCGCTCGAAAAGCCGGTCGCCCCATTCCTCCTCCAGTTGCGTGAGATTGCGGCTGACGAGCGATTGCGCGACGCCCAGCGCCTGCGCCGCCCGCGAGATCGAGCCGAGTTCGGCCACGACCAGGAAAGTCTCGAGCTGCTTGAGATTCATGGTTTCACAAAAGTCGATATCTGATATAGCCAATCTAACACTTCCTGATGGCGTCCGGCGCACGTAGCCTGTCGATCATGCAATCCTGATCGATGAAAACGACATGCTTACGAGACGAAACGACATCCTTCACGCGCCGGCGGCGGCGTTGTGGAATCCCGCATCGGTGGCGGTCATCGGTGCGTCGGACAATCCGAACAAGGTCGGCGGACGCCCGATCCATTACATGCGCCGCTACGGGTTCGGCGGGCGCATCCTGCCCGTCAATCCGCAACGCGCCGAGGTGCAGGGTCTGCCGTGCTTCGCGAGCCTCGCCGATCTGCCGGAAGTGCCCGAGGCGGCGATCGTCGCGGTGTCGGGCGATGCCGCCAGCGCCGCGATCCGTGCGTGCGCGGATATGGGCGTGCGCGTCGCGATCGTCATGGCGTCGGGATTCGCGGAAACCGGCGAGGACGGCCGGGCGCTGCAGGACGAACTCGTGCGCTACGCCCGTGCGGCCGGCATGCGCATCGTCGGGCCGAACGCGCAGGGCATCGCGAATTTCGCGAGCGGCGCGGTGCTCAACTTCAGCACGATGTTCATGGAAGTGGAACCGCAGGACGGGCCGATCGCCATCGTGAGCCAGAGCGGCGCGGCGAGCGTGATGCCTTATGTGCTGTTGCGCGAGCGCGGCCTGGGCGTGCGCTATCTCGCGGCCACGGGCAACGACGCTGATCTCGGCGTATCCGATCTGGCGATGAGCGTGGCATCGGACGAATCGATCCGGCTGATTCTCGTGTACGTCGAATCGCTGTCGCAGCCCGCGATGCTCGCCGAAGCCGCGCGCATTGCACGGCAGCGGGGCGCGCACGTCGTGCTGCTCAAGGGCGGCAGCAGTACGCGGGGCGCGGCCGCGGCGGCGTCGCATACGGGCGCGCTCGCGGGTCTCGACGCCGCGCTCGATGCGTTTCTCGACAGACACGGCATCGTGCGCGCCCGCGACGTCCACGAACTCGTGAACGCGGCCTCGTTGTTCGTGCGCGGCTTTCCGGTGCGCGAAGGCCGCACTGTCGTGATGAGCCACAGCGGCGCGGTCGGCGTGCTGTGCGCGGATGCGGCCGAGCGCACGGGCTTGCCGCTCGCGAGCCTGTCGGCGGCGACGATCGACGCGCTCACGCGAATCCTTCCCGGCTTCGCGACGGCGGGCAATCCGCTCGATCTGACCGCCTCGCTGCTCGGCAACGGCGCGCTCTTCTCGCAGGTGCTCGACGTGCTCGGCAACGATCCGCAAGCCGACATGTTCGCGATCGGCGTGCCGGTCGCCGGTCCGGGCTACGACGTGCCCGAGCTTGCGCGCGCGGCGGCGCGTTTCATGGCGACGCATCGCAAGCCGATCGTCGTAACCGCGCCGCAGCGCTCGGTCCGCGCCGAGTTCGACGCGTGCGGCGTGCCGACTTACATCGGCGAAACCGATGCGATCCACGCGCTCTGGCAGTACGCGCGCAGCGAGCGCATGCGCGGCGCGCCGCCGGCGTTTGCGCTGCCGCCCGCCGAAGCGGACGTTCTGCACGGTCTGCTCGATGAAGCCGCGAGCCTGAGCATGCTGCAACGCTACGGCGTGCCGGTCGTCGATCACGCGGTGTGCGCGGATGCGGACGAAGCCGCGGCGCTCGCGAACGCGTTCGGCGAAAGAGTCGTCGTGAAAGGCTGCGCTGCCGAGATTCCGCACAAGAGCGAGCACGGCCTCGTGCACATCGGCGTCGGCGCGGGCGATGCGCGTGCGGCCGCCTTTGCGTGCCTTGCACGTCTGAAGTCGCTCGATGTCGGCGCGCCGCGCGTCGTCGTTGCACGCATGGCGCGCGGGCTGCACGAATTCATGCTCGGCGTGACGGTCGATCCGGTGCTCGGTCCGGTCGTCGTGATCGGCGAGGGCGGCACGCTCGTGGAAGTGCGCGGCGATGTCGTGTCGCTGCTCGCGCCGTTCACCGCGGATGACGCGCTCGCGGCCATGCGCCGTCTGCGTATCGCGCCGCTGATCGATGGCTATCGCGGCCAGCCCACGCTCGATGCCGACGCGCTCGCGCACGCCGCCGTCGCGCTCGGCAACTTCGCGATCGCCTATCGCACGTCGCTCGTGTCCGTCGACATGAATCCCGTCATGGTGATGGCGCGCGGCGAAGGTGTCGTCGTCGTGGATGCGCTCGTTCAATTCGGGGAGCGCGCATGAGCGAAATCCTTTGCGATATTCACGACGGCGTCGCGCTCGTCACGCTGAATCGCCCTGCGAAACTCAATGCGGTGAATCAGGCGCTGCGCGCATCGCTGATCGACACGCTCGCGCATCTGAACAGCGACGCAGCCGTGCGGGCGATCGTGCTGACCGGCGCGGGTGAGCGCGCGTTCTGCGCGGGTCAGGATCTCGAAGAAGCCGCGGGCGTCGATATCGCGCGCATTCCTGCTTGGCTCGACAATCAGCGCGCGATGTATCAGGCGGTGCGCGATCTCGACAAGCCGTGCATCGCCGCTTTGAACGGCGTCGCGGCCGGCGCGGGATTCCAGATCGCGCTGTGCGCGGACTGGCGCATCGCGGCGATGAACGCGCGTATCGGGCAACCCGAGGTGAAGGCGGGGCTGGCGAGCATCGTCGGATCGTTTTTGATGACGCTGCATGTCGGCATGACGCATAACGTGCAGATGTCGCTGTCCGGCGATCTGATCGATGCGCGGCGCGCGTGTGAAATCGGCCTCGTGACGGAACTCGCGGAGCAATCGAGCGTGCTCGGCGTATCGCTCGAACGCGCGACGAAACTCGCAAGACTTCCGCCGCACGCGATCAGGCTTTCCAAACAACGTATGCGCGCGATGACGCAGCCCGGTTTCGATGCTGCCTGTGCCGCGGGCATCGAAGCCCAAACCGAATGCTATGCGCACGGCGAGCCGCAGGTGGCCATACGCGCGTTTCTCAGGAGTTCGACGACATGATCCACTACAACCAGCATCTGATCGATGGCGACATGCGCACTGCAACGAGCGCGGCCACGACGACCATCCACGATTCCACGACGGAAGCGCCGATTGCGAGCGTGGCGCACGGCAGCGCGTCGGAAGTCGATGCCGCCGTCGTTGCGGCGCGCAGGGCGTTTGCGCACTGGGCGAACACGTCCGTCGATGAACGCGCGAGCTATCTGCGCGCCATCGCCGATGCGCTCGAAGCCCGTTCCGATCGCATGGCCGATGCGGTCGTCGCCGAAGTCGGCATGCCGCTCAAGCTCGCGCGACGCATCCAGGTGCAGGCGCCCATCGCGGCGTGGCGCGCGGCGGCGTCGCTGGCTGCGGATGCGCTCGCGCAAATGCGCGTCGCGCATTCGGTGATCACGAAGGAACCGGTCGGTGTCGTTGCCGCGATCACGCCGTGGAATTATCCGCTGCATCAGATCACGGCGAAGCTGGCGGCCGCGCTCGCCGCTGGTTGCTGCGTGGTGCTGAAGCCGTCGGAACTGGCGCCGGGCGTCGTCGGCGCATTGTGCGAAGCCGTGCTCGAAGCGCGCCTGCCGCGCGGCGTGCTGAACATCGTCCACGGCGATCGCGCGACCGGAGCAGCGCTCGTCGCGCATCCGGGCATCGACATGGTCTCGTTCACGGGATCGACGGTGGCCGGAAAACAGATCGCGGCGACCGCCGGTGCGGAACTCAAGCGCGTGGCGCTCGAACTCGGCGGCAAGTCGGCGAGTATCGCGCTGCCGGACGCGGATCAGGCGATGGTCGTGAAGCATGCGCTGTCCTCGTGCATGCTCAACTCGGGGCAGACATGCAGCGCGATCACTCGGCTCATCGTGCCCGAAGCGCAGTATGCGGCGTATCGCGAGCAGCTTCGGCAAGGTGTCGCGAAGCTGCGTGTCGGCGATCCGCGCGATGCCGATTCGCGCATCGGGCCGCTCGTCGCGGCGGATCATCGGCGGCGGGTGCAGGCGTATATCGCGCGCGCCGAGCAGGCTGGCCATGACGATATCGCCATCGACGTGAAACCGGATGTACCGGCGCGAGGCTATTTCGTCGCGCCGGCGATCTTCGGCCGCGTGCCGATCGGCGCGGAACTCGCGCAGGAAGAAGTCTTCGGTCCGGTGCTCGCGGTGCAGACGTATTCGACCGAAGACGAAGACGAAGCCGTCGCGCTCGCCAACGGCACGACGTACGGACTCGCGGGCGCGGTATGGAGCGCATCGGCGGAACATGCGCAACGCGTCGCGCGACGCATGCGGGCAGGCCAGATCGATATCAACGGCGCGCCGTTCAACGCGCTCGCGCCGTTCGGCGGCTTCGGGGCGTCGGGCACCGGACGCGAAGGCGGCGCGTTCGGCATCGAGGAATTCACCGAGCTTCGCGCCATTCAGCTCGCGCAATGACATGATTCAGGAGAATACGAAGATGGATCAGCAAATCGAAATCACCCGCGCGGGCGCGCGTGAGCAGGTCGCGGTCGTATCGTTCAATCGTCCGGACAAGATGAATGCATTGACCAAGGTGATGGAAGCGCAATTGCGCGAGGCCTTCGATACGCTCGACCGGAACGACGCCGTGCGCGCCATTGTGTTGACGGGCAACGGGCGCGCGTTCTGCGCGGGCATGGATATCGCCGAACTCGAAGTCCTGCCGCCCGAAGACATTCGCGCGGCCGAATGGATGCGCCCCTACGACATGAACCGCCGCGCCGATTTTCAGAGCCGTTATTCATATTTCATGGGCGTGAAGAAGCCGGTCATCAGTGCGATCAACGGCGCGGCCGCCGGGCTCGGCCTCGTGTTCGCGATCTACAGCGATGTCCGTTTCGCCAGCGACAAGGCCATTTTCTCGACGGCGTTCGCGAAGCGCGGATTGATCGCCGAGCATGGCATCGCGTGGATGCTGCCGCGCGTCGTCGGGCCGGGACACGCGGCCGACATGCTTTATTCCGCGCGCAAGGTGAGCGCGGACGAAGCGCTCGCAATGCGTCTTGTCGAGCGCATCGTCCCGCACGACGATCTGCTTGCCGAAGCGATCGCCTACGCCGACGATCTCGCGACGAACGTCTCGCCGCGCTCGATCCGCATCATGAAGCAGCAGCTTGGCGAGGCGCCGTTTCAGACGCTCGGCGAAGCCATCAAGCTGGCGAATCGCGAGATGTTCTACAGCATCCAGAGCGAGGATTTCACGGAAGGCGTGGCGCATTTCATCGAACGTCGTCCGGCGCGATTCACCGGCGCCTGAACGCGAACATCCGACACGATCATGGCCGACAGAGCCAACCAAGGAGACACGGAAATGGATCTGGACCTGAACGCGGGCACGCTGCCCGCAGAAAACACGCGCTCGGGCGATGCCGTCTTTCGCAAGATCGCGTGGCGCTTCATGCCGTTGCTGTTCATCTGCTACGTCGTGGCGTATCTCGATCGCGTGAACGTCGGCTTCGCCAAGCTGACGATGCTGAACGATCTCGGTTTCAGCGATGCGGCGTACGGCATCGGCGCGGGCATTTTCTTCATCGGCTATTTCATGGCGGAGGTGCCGAGCAATCTGATCCTGCATCGCGTGGGTGCGCGGCGCTGGATCGGACGCATCATGGTGACGTGGGCGATCATGTCGGCGGCGATGGCTTGGACGCACTCGACGACGCAGTTCTACGTGTTGCGCTTTCTGCTGGGTGTCGCCGAAGCCGGCTTTTTGCCGGGTATTCTGCTCTATCTGAGCCAGTGGTTTCCGGCGCATCGGCGCGGCAGGATGGTCGCGATCCTGATGGCGGGCAACCCTGTGTCGGGCATCATCGGCGGCGCGGTTTCCGGCTACATTCTTCACGCGATGAACGGCTGGCACGGCATGGCCGCGTGGCAATGGCTGTTTCTTCTGGAAGCCGCGCCCGCCGCGTTGCTCGGGCTCGTGGTGTACTTCTTTCTGACCGACAAGGTCGCCGATGCGCGCTGGCTCGATGCCGGCGAACGCGCCGTCGCGAGCGCCGTGATCGCAGCCGATGCGGCCGCACGCACGCATACCTCGATTCGCTACGGCCTCACGGGCGGCCGCGTCTGGCTGCTGTGCGCGATCCTCTTCTTCATCGTGATGGGCACGAGCACGATCGGCTTCTTTCAGCCGACGATCATCCGTAACTCAGGCGTGAAGGACCCGCTGATGATCGGCCTGCTCGCGACGATTCCCTATCTTGCCGCGCTCATCGGCATGATCTACGCGGGGCGCAGTTCGGACCGCATGCGCGAGCGCCGTTGGCATGCGGTCGTGCCCGTGCTGCTCTCGGTTCCCGGCTTCCTGCTGTGCGCGTTCGGCGGCCACGAACCGCTGATCGCGATGATCGGCCTCACCATCGCGACCGCGAGCATCATCACATCGCTGCCGATGTTCTGGGCGCTGCCTTCGTCATTCCTCGGCGGCGCGGGCGCGGCGGCGGGCATCGCGCTGATCAATTCGACGGGCAACCTCGCGAGCTTCGTCGGGCCGGCTTTGCTCGGCTGGCTTCATGGAACGACGCATTCTCTTGCCGTCGGACTGATGGTCGTATCGGGCTGCCTGCTGATCGCGTCGATGATGATTCTGCGTTGGGTTCCGGCGGATGTGGTGAACCGTTGAGGGCTGCCTGTCGTTCATTGCGGGACGTGATGCTGCATGGCGGCCGCAAGGTCGGTATCCAGATACCTTGCCAGTAGCGGTGCCGCGCGCTGCGCCAACGTGGCTTCCGCCAGCCACGGATAAGTCAGCGCGTCCTGTAACTCTTGCAGCTTCACCGCGCCCGGATCGTCGATCACGTCCATGCGCTCGATGGCGATATGCAGCCCGGCGATTCGCTCGGACCCATCGGCCATGCGCGCAATGCGCCACCTGTACGTGCCCTTGCCGAGCCGCAGCGCTTCATTGTCCTTCTGCCGCATCGCGACTAGCCAAGGCATCGTGCAGATGCCGTCGTGATCCAGTTCGGGCGCGGTACAGACGTAATAGGTACGGCACCGGTCGAACCGTTCGCCGAAGTCGGCGACGAGCGTCTTTGCGATCCCGTGTGCGCCGCTCACGCTGCGGGGAAAATCGATTGCATCGGTTGCGATCGAAAACGTCAGCTCGGCATCGTCGGCGAAGCAATCGAAGATCAACGCAGGCTGGTTCTCGTCCTTCGCACGGATATAGCATTCAAGAAGCGAGCGCGCGGAAGACGTCGAAATTGCAGGGTTCATGGCTGAATCTCGTTTGTTAAGCTTTGCCGTATAATTACCTTTAAAAGGTAACTGCATTAGCATCCGGGAGTTTGAGTGTCATGCCGAAACAGATCGACGAATCCGCTCTGACGATTACCAATCCAGCGTGCCTCGTCGACGGGACAGACACGGAATTCCGCCATCTGATCAATGGCCTCCTGCCGTTCGCGGCGCGGCTTTTGTCCGTGCGCGATGGCTTCGGGACGATCATCGGCCTGACCGGCATCCAGTATTCGCTGCTCGTCTCCGTGTCGCATCTCTCGCATGGCGAATCGGTCACGGTGAACCGGCTCGCGGACCATCTGCATCTGAGCGGGGCGTTTGTCACCATCGAAACGGGCAAGCTCAAGAAGCTCGGCTATATCGACAAGCGTTCGGACCCGCACGACAAGCGCAAGATGCGCCTTACCGTGACATCGAACGGCGTGAAGCTGCTTCGCGAACTGGCCGCGACGCAGCAGCACATCAACAACGTGCTGTTCGAAGGCGTGACGAAGACCGAATTCAGGGCGCTGTGCTCGGTCGTCGACAGGCTCGTCGCCAATGGCGACCGCGCGACGCTCGATCTGTCGCATCTGATTGCGCGACAGGAAAAGTCGTGACGCGCGGCGCAGGGCATGACTAGTGCGCGGCCCATTGAATCGAGTTCGGATCGACGCCCTCGAGATGCATGTCCCACAGCGGGCTCAGCGCGCGCAGCCTGATCACGGTCTCCTGAACCTGCCGGATCACCTGGTCCACTTCCGCTTCGGTCGTGAAGCGGCCGAGCGTGAAGCGAATCGAGCTGTGCGCCAGTTCATCGCTGCGTCCGAGCGCGCGCAACACGTATGACGGTTCCAGCGACGCCGACGTGCACGCCGATCCCGACGACACCGCGACACCCTTGATCCCCATGATGAGCGACTCGCCTTCGACAAACGCGAAGCTGACGTTCAGATTGTGCGCGATACGCTGTGTCAGATCGCCGTTGACATAGACTTCATCCAGCTCCAGAAGCCCCGCAAGCAGCCGGTCGCGCAATGCGCCGACGCGCCGGCTTTCCGCTTCCATCTCTTCCTTCGCGAGCCGAAACGCCTCGCCCATGCCGACGATCTGATGAGTCGGCAGCGTGCCCGAGCGCATGCCGCGTTCGTGTCCGCCGCCGTGCATCTGCGCCTCGATGCGCACGCGCGGCCTGCGCCGCACATACAGTGCGCCGATGCCTTTCGGGCCATAGACCTTATGCGCGGTCACCGTCAGCAGATCGACGTTGAGCGCAGCGACGTCGATGTCGATCTTGCCCGCCGCCTGCACCGCATCGCAATGAAACACGATGCCTTTCTGCCGGCACATCGCGCCGATTTCAGCGACCGGCTGTATCACGCCGGTTTCGTTGTTGACCATCATGACCGAGACGAGGACCGTATCGGCGCGCAAAGCCGCGCGTAACGCGGCGATGTCGAGCAGTCCGTCCTGCCCGACCTCCAGATACGTGACGTCGAACCCGTGCCGCTCCAGTTCGCGGCACGTATCGAGCACGGCCTTGTGCTCGGTCTTCACCGTCACGATATGGCGGCCGCGTCCCTTGTAGAAGTTCGCCGCGCCCTTGATCGCGAGATTGTTTCCTTCGGTCGCGCCGGAAGTCCAGACGATTTCCCGCGGGTCCGCGCGCAGCAGACCGGCCACATGCCGGCGCGCATTCTCCACTGCTTCTTCCGCTTCCCAGCCGTAGCCGTGGCTGCGCGAAGCGGGATTTCCGAAGCGCTCGTAAAGGTACGGAATCATTTTCTCGACCACGCGCGGATCGACCGGCGTCGTCGCGCTGTAGTCCATGTAGACGGGACGTGCAGTCATTGATCGTGTTCCCTCGTAATGGAAGTTGGCCGCAGTGTAGCCCGGACGCTCGCTTCTTCGGGCCAACACCCATTCATCGAGTAGGGTTGTCTTTCATACAAAGCTTTTTAGCCGAGGGTAAACGATAGCTTGAACAGCTCGTTCTGTTGTCATGTAATAAAAGCTATGCAACAAAGCTAAAAACAAATGCTTTGTTGGGTCCGATGAAGGCGTCGCGAGCAGCGGCGCGAAGGAGAACGAGATGAAGGACAGCATCGTACGGCCGGGCAGCGATCCGGAAACGCAGCGTCAGTTCCGGTCCGCATTGTCCATGTTCGCCACGGGCGTCGCGGTCATCACGGCGCCGAGAGATGAGGGCGCGCCGATCGGCATGACGGTCGCGTCGTTCAATTCGGTGTCGCTCGATCCGCCGCTGATTCTGTTTTCGGTGGACCGCCGCAGTCTGAGCCTCGCCGATCTGTGCGTGGCAAACAGCTACGCGGTCAACGTGCTCGAAGAATCGCAGCAGGACATGTCGAATCGCTTCGCTAAGGCCAACGGCGACAAGTGGGGCTGGCGCGATGCCGCCACGAACCCGTGCCGCGAGCCGGTCCTGCTTCCCGACACGCTCGCGACCTTCGAATGCGAGCCCTATGCGCAATACGACGGCGGCGATCACGTGATCTTCGTCGGCCGCGTGATTCGTCATCGAACACGCTCGCAAGGACGTCCGCTCATTTTCTTCGGCGGCCGCTATCACACGCTCAACGGCGTTCAAGCAGCGTCGGCCTGAAACGGCGGACGAACTCATTTCTGGAGAACATCATGATCAAGAACGGCACTCAACACATTGCGTCATTGCGCGACGGACGTCAGGTCTATCTCGACGGCAAGGCGGTCGGCGACGTCACCACGCATCCCGCGTTCCGCAACTCGATTCGCAGCTACGCGAATCTGTACGACTACCAGGCGCGTCCGGAAAACGTCGAGAAGATGACGTTCGTATCGCCCGATTCGGGCAATCGCGTGAGCCGCATCTGGGAGCTGCCGACCTCCTACGAGCAACTCGTCGAGCGACGCATCGCGCTCGAAGCGTGGACGGAACTGCATTTCGGCTTCATGGGCCGCTCGCCGGATCACGTCGCGTCGTGCATCTCGGGCATGGTCATGGGCATCGATCTGTTCGAGCAATACGACCCGGCACGCGCCGGCGCGCTGCGCGACTACTACAAGTACGCTCGCGACAACGATCTCTTCCTGACTTACGTGATCGTCAATCCGCAGGCGAATCAGTCGAAGTCGGCGCATGAGCAGGAGGACAAGTATCTGGCGGTCGGCATCGTCGATCAGGACGCGGAAGGCATCACGGTACGTGGCGCGAAGATGCTCGCGACGAGCGGCATCATGGCGAACGAAGTTTTCTGTAGCTGCATTCAGCCGCTGCGTGAAGGCGACGAGATGTACGCGCTGTCCTTTGCGATTCCGATGAACGCGAAGGGCATGAAGGTGATGTCGCGCAAGTCGTACGAGGAGCACGCGCAATCCGTGTTCGACAACCCGCTGTCGAGCCGCTACGACGAGAACGACGCGGTGCTGTACTTCGACGACGTCAAGGTGCCGTGGGAACGTATCTTCGTCGCCGGCGATGTGGCGATGTGCGCGAAGCAGTTTCATGTGACGCCCGCGCACGTCTACCAGAACTATCAATGTCAGGTGCGCCTGATGACGAAGCTGCGCTTTCTCGTCGGCCTCGGTCTGCGCATTTCGGAAATCAACGGCACGAATGCGTTTCCGCAAGTGCGCGAAACGCTGGGGCAGCTCGCATCGGAAGCATCGATGGTCGAGGCCTATGTGTACGGCATGGAAGCGAAAGGCAGCGTGGTCAACGGCTACTACGTGCCCGACCGCAACATGCTGTACAGCTCGCAGGTGCTCACGCAACAGCTCTATTCGAAGATCCTCACGACGCTGCGCGAGCTCGCGGGCGGCGGAATGATCATGCTGCCTTCGAGCGTGCACGACTTCGAGAACCCGGACCTCGCACGCATTATCGAGAAGACGCAGAAGTCGCCCATCTGCAGCGCGGAGGAACGCGTGAAGTTCTTCAAGCTCGCGTGGGACGCGGTCGGCTCGGAGTTCGCCTCGCGTCACAACCAGTATGAGCTGTTCTATGCGGGCGCGTCCTTCGTGACGAAGGGCCATGCGTATCGCAGCTACGACTGGCGCCGCGCGACGGGTCTCGTCGACACCATGTTGTCGAGCTATTCGCTCGATTCGGAACTGGCGAAGACGCGCCAGGCCGCCTGAGACCGACTCGACGCAATCAACGCTTCCCCACTGGAGAAACACATGGCTATCAACAAACTTCACGACGAGTTTCACGGACTCGACATGGCCGACGGCTGGCAGTTGCCGGAGGGTTACGCGCCCGGTTCGGGCGCACAGGAGCTGATCCTTTCCGGCGCGCTCGATACCGGCAACAAGCGCGGCAGCCGCACGCGATTGCTGCGCCTTCCCGCCGGCATGTACACGACGAAGCCGTTCGTCCACGACTACTGGGAAGAAGTGTTTCTCGTCGAAGGCGATCTGACCGTCGGCAATGACGAGCAAGGCGAGGGCGGCAAGCCCTTCGAGGGCTACACCTACGCGGTGCGCCCGCCGGGCGCGTGGCATGGCCCGTTCAAGTCGAACGGCGGTTGCGTGCTGCTCGAAGTGCATTACTACGATCCGGCCTGATCATGCTGCCCGCTCTCGATTCTTTGCGTGCCCAACTCGCCGATGGCCGTATCGATGCCGCGTCGCTTCTCGCGTCATGCATCGAACGTATCGGCGATGACTCGGGCGAAGGAAAGCGCGTCTTTCCGCACGGCGTGAGCGCCGCGGCAAAAACGCAGGCGACGGCGAGCGATGCGCTGCGCCGTCATGGCGTCGCGGGTCCGCTCTCGGGCATTCCCGTCTCGGTGAAGGATCTGTTCGACGTGCAGGGCGAAATCACGCGCGCCGGCAGCTTGGTCCTTCCGGAGCAGACCGCTACGCGCGACGCCGTCGCGATCGGCAGATTGCGTGCGGCGGGCGCGGTGTTCGTCGGGCGCACCAACATGACCGAGTTCGCGTACTCGGGCCTCGGCATCAATCCGCACTACGGCACACCCGCGAATCCGTTCGACCGCGATGGCGCGCGGATTCCCGGCGGATCGTCGTCGGGCGCGGCTGTGTCGGTGAGCGATGGCATGGCCGCTGCCGCGATCGGCTCGGATACGGGCGGCTCGTGCCGGATTCCCGCGGCGTTGTGCGGTCTCGCGGGCTTCAAGCCGACGGCCGCGCGCATCCCGCTCGAAGGCGCGGTGCCGTTGTCGTCGAGCTATGACTCGATCGGTTCCATCGCGCAAAGCGTCGCGTGCTGCGCCGCGCTCGATTCGATCATGGCGGGCGACACGGAACCAGCGGCGATTCCGCCGCTGCCGTTGAGCGGGCTGCGGCTCGCCATACCGAAGACCATCGTGCTCGACGACATGGACGCACACGTCGCCGCTGCGTTCGAGCGCGCGATTGCACGTCTGACGGCGGCGGGCGCGATCGTGCGCGAAGTCTCGTTCGAGAGCTGGCAGCAGCTTGCGACGATCGCTCAGCACGGCGGGCTCGTCGCGGCTGAAGCGTGGGCGTGGCATGTCGGACTCATCAAGCGTCATGCCGACGATTACGACCCGCGCGTGATCGCCCGCATCCGGCTCGGCAGCGAGCACAGCACCGCGGAGTATTTGCGCAATCGGGCGTTGCGTGCGCAGCTATGCCGTCAGGCCGACGATGAGTTGCGTCCCTTCGACGCCATCGTCTGCCCGACGGTGCCGATCGTCGCGCCGCGTATCGCGGACCTCGACGAAGAGCCCGCGTACACATCGACGAATCGCTTGCTGCTGCGCAATCCGTCGATCGCCAACATGCTCGATCTATGTTCGCTGTCGATTCCGTGCCACGCGAGCGGCGACGCGCCCGTGGGACTGATGTTGATGGGCAGGCACATGAGCGATCGCCAGTTGCTCGCGATGGGTATCGGTGTCGAGTCGGTCGTACGTCCGCAATGAAGCGGGCTGCTTAACAAATACATATCAGGAGACTTCCATGTACAGACAATTCGCGTGCACCGCGGTGTGCGCCGCCGTCGCGATGACAGCGAACGCGGCCGGCATCAGCGACGGCGTGGTGAAGATCGGCGTGCTCACCGACATGTCGTCGATCTTTTCCGATATCGGCGGAAAAGGCTCGGTCGTGGCGGCGCAGATGGCCGTCGATGATTTCGGCGGCAAGGTGCTCGGCGCGCCGGTCAAGGTGATCAGCGCGGATCATCAGAACAAGACCGATGTCGCCGCGACCGTCGCACGTGAATGGTTCGACAATCAACAGGTCGACATGGTGCAGGACCTGCTGCCGTCGTCCGTTGCGCTTGCCGTGTCGAACGTGGCGAAGGAGAAGCACAAGATCGCGATCGCGAGCGGCGCGGGCACGACGAAGCTCAGCAACGAGGCGTGTTCGCCATACACGATCCAGTATTCGTACGACACCTATGCGCTGACCACGAGCCTCGTCAAGGCGATGGCGCGCGCGGGCGACGACTCGTGGTACTTCCTGACCGTCGACTATGCGCTCGGCGCGTCGCTGAAAAGCGATTCGGCGGCGGCGTTGAACGCGACGGGCGGCAAGGTGCTCGGCGAATCGAAGCATCCGATGCACGCCGCGGACCTCTCCTCGAATCTGCTGCAGGCGCAGGCTTCGCATGCGAAGGTGATCGGTCTCGCCAACGCGGGCGCGGATACCGTCAACGCGATCAAGACCGCGCGCGAATTCGGTATCAACGCGCCGGGCAAGCAGAAGATCGCGGGTCTGCAGATGTTCATCAGCGATGTTCACAGTCTCGGCCTCAAGTCCGCGCAAGGGATGATGCTGACGACGCCTTTCTACTGGGACCGCGACGATGCGAGCCGCGCATGGTCGCAGCGCTTCTACGCGAAAACAGGCCGCATGCCGACCTTCATTCAGGCGGGCGTCTATTCATCGACTTTGCATTACCTGAAGGCCGTGCAGGCGAGCGGCACCGATGCATCCGACGCCGTGCTCGCGCAGATGCGCAAGACGCCCGTGAACGACTTCTTCGCGACCAACGGCGTGATCCGCGCGGACGGATTGATGGTGCACGACATGTACATCGCCGAGGTCAAGAGCCCGGAGCAGTCGAAGAAGCCCTGGGATTACTACGCGATCAAACAGACCATTTCAGCGCAGGACGCTTATGCGCCGCTCGGCGCGAGCCGTTGCCCGCTGGTCGGCGGCAAAGTCGCTGCATCGAAATAAACGGAGACACTGATGAAGGCCATCACATTCAACATCGAAACGCGCGACGGCAGTGTCGAGCGCGCCATTTCAATCGACACGCTCGTCATCGCGGGCTGGACCGGACGCGACACCGAAGCGATGGAGAAGCACATCCGCGAGCTCGAAGAACTGGGCATCAAAAGGCCTGCCTATACGCCGGTGTTCTATCGCGTGGCGGCCGATCGCTTCGGGCCTGCATCGACGATGCAGGTCTCGGGCGAGGAGAGCAGCGGCGAAGCGGAATTCGTGCTGGTGAAGGACGGCGGCGAAGTGTTCGTCGGCGTGGCTTCCGATCACACGGACCGGCAGGTCGAGGCCTATGGCATCACCGTGTCGAAGCAGATGTGCGACAAGCCGTGCTCGAACACGCTGTGGCGGTTGAGCGACGTGGCGGATCACTGGGATGCGTTGCTCCTGCGTTCGTACGCGACGATCGACGGCGAGCGCGTGCTCTATCAGGACGGCAAGGTAACCGCGATGCGCTCGCCGCAGGACTTGCTCGACCAGTTCGCGCAACGCGGCGGCGAGTTCGTCGATGGCACCGCGATGCTCTGCGGCACGCTGGCGGCCATCGGCGGAATTCGCCCGGCGCAGCGCTTCGAGACCGTGCTCGAAGACCCGGTGCTCGGGCGCGCGCTGCGGCACGCTTATGAGATCGAGACGCTGCCGGTGATGGGCTGAGGAGAGCGCGATGACGCATGCAGAGATGATTCTGGAGACAAAGGGTTTAACCAGGCAGTTCAACGGCTTCACGGCCGTCAAGGGCATCGATCTTCGTGTGCGGCGAGGCACGATCCACGCGCTGATCGGACCGAACGGCGCGGGCAAGACCACATGCTTCAACCTGCTGACGAAGTTCCTGACGCCGACTTCGGGACAGATCTTTTTCGATGACCGCGAGATCACGCGCGCCGCGCCTGCGGCGATCGCGCGCAAGGGCGTGATCCGCTCGTTCCAGATATCGGCGGTGTTCCCGCATCTGACGCCGGTCGAGAACGTGACCATCGCCTTGCAGCGGCCGCTCGGCGTGTCGTTTCGCTTCTGGAAAAGCAGCGCGATGCTGACGCGTCTGCGGGAACGCGCACTCGATTTGCTCGGCGAGGTCGGCCTCGCCGCATACGCCGATGTGAAGACCGTCGAGCTGTCATACGGCCACAAGCGCGCGCTCGAAATCGCCACGACGCTCGCGATGGATCCTGTGCTGATGCTGCTCGACGAACCGACGCAGGGCATGGGACACGAGGACGTCGATCGCGTGACGGCGCTCATCAAAAAGGTATCGAGCGGAAGGACGATCCTGATGGTCGAGCACAACATGAAGATGGTGTCGAGCATCGCGGACACGATCACGGTGCTTCAGCGTGGCGAGATTCTGGCGGAAGGGGATTACGCTTCCGTCTCCGCGAACCCGCAAGTGAAGGAAGCGTACATGGGGACCGAAAATGAATCGCTCGCACATTGAAGCGCCGGATGATGCCGGCATCGACACGGCGACATGCGAAGACGCGCTGCGTGTCGCGGGCCTCGAAGCGTGGTACGGCGAATCGCATATTCTGCATGGCGTGGACCTGCGCGCGGCGCGCGGCGAAGTGGTCACGCTGCTCGGGCGCAACGGCGCGGGCCGCAGCACGACGCTGAAGGCGATCATGGGCCTGACCGATCGGCGCAGCGGCTCGATCCGCATCGACGGACGCGAGACGATCGGCCACGAGCCGCAGCGCGTGGCGCGCCTCGGCGTCGGCTATTGCCCGGAGGAGCGCGGCATCTTCGCGGGGCTCTCGTGCGAAGAGAATCTGTTGCTGCCGCCGCGTCTTCCGGACGCGAAGGGCACGCCGATGCCGCTCGAAGAAATCTACGCGATGTTCCCGAACCTGGCCGAGCGTCGCGCGAGTCAGGGCACGCGTCTGTCGGGCGGCGAGCAGCAGATGCTCGCGATCGCGCGCATTCTGCGCACGGGCGCCGATATTCTTCTCCTCGATGAAATCTCCGAAGGGCTCGCGCCGGTGATCGTGCAGACGCTCGCGCGCGTCATCAGGTTGCTGAAGTCGCGGGGCTTCACGATTCTGCTCGTCGAGCAGAACTTTCGCTTCGCCGCGCCGCTCGCCGATCGCTTCTATGTGATGGAGCACGGACGCATCGTCGATGCCTTCGAGTCGGCTCGTCTTCCCGAGAAAACGGCCACGCTGCAAGCGCTGCTCAACATCTGACCGGAGCGAAACGTCATGGAATTCTTTGGTATGCCGCTGCAGGCGGTATCGGGCCAGCTCGTCCTCGGTCTGATGAACGGTTGCTTCTATGCCGTGCTGAGCCTCGGCCTGTCTCTCATCTTCGGCCTGTTGAACGTGATCAATTTCACGCACGGCGCGTTCTTCATGCTCGGCGCGCTGTTCGCGTGGATGGGCACGAATTATTTCGGCTTCGATTACTGGCTGATGCTCGTCATCGCGCCGCTGGCGGTGGGTGCGGTCGGCGTACTGGTCGAGCGTTCGATGCTGCGTCGTCTCTACAAGCTCGATCATCTGTACGGCTTGTTGCTCACGCTCGGCGTCACGCTGATCTTCGAGGGGCTGTCGCGTTCCGTCTACGGCGTCTCGGGGATGTCGTACGCCGCGCCCGATAGCCTCGCGCGCGCCGTCGATCTCGGCTTCATGATGCTGCCCGCGTATCGCGCATGGGTCGTCGTCGCATCGCTCGCCGTGTGCGGGGCGGCGTGGTGGGCGATCGAGCGCACGCAACTCGGCGCGCTGTTGCGCGCGGCGACGGAGAACCCGCGCCTCGTCGCGGCGTTCGGCGTCGATGTGCCGCGCATGGTGTCGCTGAGCTACGGCTTCGGCGTTGCGATCGCCGCGTTCGCGGGCGTGCTCGCCGCGCCGGTCATGCAGGTGTCGCCGCTGATGGGGCAGAGCGTGATCATCACCGTGTTCGCGATCGTCGTGATCGGTGGGATGGGTTCGATCGCCGGATCGGTGCTGACGAGTCTCGCGCTCGGCATCCTCGAAAGCCTGACGAAGCTGTTCTATCCGGAGGCGTCGGCGACCGTGGTGTTCGCCGTCATGGCGCTGGTTCTGCTCGTGCGTCCCGCCGGGCTCTTCGGTCAATCGAAATGAGGTGTCTCATGCATAACCGCTTCGCATTCGTCGTCGCATTGGCCGTCCTCGCCGCCGCGCCGTGGCTCGGCGCGTATCCGGTCTTCATGATGAAGCTCATGTGCTTCGCGTTGTTCGCCACGTCGCTGAATCTGCTGCTCGGCTATGTCGGCCTGTTATCGTTCGGTCATGCGGCGTTCTTCGGCGTCGCGGCCTACGTCGCCGGCAGCGCGTTGCGCGATCACGGTTTGCCGCCTGAAGCCGCGTTACTGCTCGGCGCGGGCACTGGGGCCGCGCTCGGCCTCGTGATGGGCTTGCTCGCGATTCGCCGCAAGGGCATCTATCTTGCGATGGTCACGCTCGCACTCGCGCAGATGATCTACTTCTTCTGCGTGCAGGCGCCGTTCACGGGCGGCGAGGACGGCATGCAGGGCGTGCCGCGCGGGCGGCTCTTCGGCGTGCTCCCGCTGGACGACGACCTGACGCTCTACTACGTCGTGCTGGCCATCGGTGCGATGGCGTTCGCGTTCATCGGCCGCGTGATCGATTCGCCGTTCGGCCGGATTCTCGGCGCGCTGAAGGAGAACGAGGCGCGCACGGTTTCGCTCGGCTACGACGTCGATCGCTTCAAGCTGCTGGCGTTCGTCATATCGGCTGCTTGTGCGGGCCTCGCGGGCGCGATGAAGACGCTCGTGCTCGGCTTCGCCACGCTGTCCGACGTGCACTGGACGATGTCGGGCACCGTGATTCTCATGACTCTGCTGGGCGGTCTCGGCACGCGGTTCGGTCCGGCGGTCGGCGCGGTGATCGTCGTCGGGCTCGAAACGAAGCTGGCCGCGTTCGGCACGTGGCTCGCGGAGCTTACGCATATCGCGTGGTTTCAGGGGCTGGGCGAATCGGTCAGCATCGTGACCGGGATCATGTTTGTCGCCTGCGTGCTGCTGTTCCGGCGCGGCATCGTGGGGGAGTTGGCTCAGTGGTACGGTCGTCGTGACCGTGAAAGCGGACGCTTGCCCGCGCATCTGGTCAGCCACGACAGTACCTGAGTTGTCGTTACTTGGCAGGCAGATAATCGAACGGACCCTTGGACGTGACGAAGAAGATGCACTCGGTTTGCGAGATGCACTTCGTCACGTGCTGTTCGCCGCCTTTCTGATACCAGTACGAGCCGGGCGCAAGCGGATGATCCTGCCTCGAGCCGGGAGCTTCATTGGCGACGACGCCAGCAATGACGACGCCGTAATACGAGTAGGTGTGCGTATGCACGCCGCTGGCGGTGCCGCCAGCCATCTTGATGTAGTTGCTGTGAGCACTGGACGCCGGGTCGCCCCAGCCGTTCGCGGTGGTCAGACCTTCCTTGTTCTGGTAGAACTTCAACTCGGTTACTGGAACGACCTTCGATGTATCGGCGTAAAGATCGGCTTTGTCGCCGGCCGCTGCTGCAAGTACGGGGATTGCCGCGAGAAATGCTGCTGCCGCTGCGAGTCGTTTGGCTTTGGTTGCGAATGACATTTCGGATTCCTTTAGGATGTTGTCGAATCTATCGTTTGCTGCGAAGAATTTCGGCCCGGAGATAGAACCCCGGCGCCGTGTGTTCAGGCTTTTTGCGTTTGCTGACCGTACAGTTGTTTGCGATGCTCATCCGTCAATTGCGAAGGACGGATCTCTTCACCCAGCGCGTATGCGCGTTTCACGGCAGGTCGATTGCCGACTCGATCCAGCCAGCGGGCGACATGGGGAAACTCATCCAGGGCTATTCCCTGCGCGGCGTACTGCAAAGCCCACGGGAAAGCGGCCATATCGGCAATCGAATACTCGTTCGCAATATATTCCCGATCGGCCAGGCGCTTGTTCAGAACTGCGTAGAGGCGCTTTGCTTCTTTACTGAACCGGTCGATCGCGAGCGGCTGCGCTTCCGACGCATAGTTTCGGAAGAACACTGTCTGGCCCAGAATCGGGCCGAGGCCGGCCACCTGCCAGAACAGCCATTGCAAGACTTCAACGCGACCCTGTGGGTTCGCCGGAATGAACCGGCGCGTTTTCTCGGCGAGGTGCAGAAGAATCGCCCCGGACTCGAAGATCGACACATCGAGTTCACGGTCGACAATGGCAGGCATCCGATTGTTTGGGGAAAGCTTCGCGAATTCAGGCGTGAACTGAATACCCTTGCCGATATCGACGGGGTGAACCCGGTAATTCACCAGCGCCTCTTCGAGGAAAATGGCGACCTTCTGACCGTTGGGAGTCGGCCAGTAATAGAAGTCGACGCCGGCGGCAGTTGCGTTCGCTGCTGTGTTCATGATGGGATTTCTCACTGTTCATACGGGGGATCACACGGTTGGTGCGATTGATGGCGCCCAGTATGTGCCGTGGCCGGAAGGTGAGAAACAGGGCTAGCCCGAAAGGATCTTTCGCGAAACGCGAAAGTTGAGGCTGCGCGCGTCGGCTATGCGTACCACAGTGCGGTGTCGGCCCTCAAGGTTTCCACCGCCAGATCGACGAATACGCGCACCTTTTGATTGACGTGTCTGCCCTCGCGATGCACGACGTTAATGGGAAGCGTGGCCAGCTCGTGCTCCGGCAGCACGACTTGCAGCTTTCCTGCCGCCAGCGCGGGTGCGATCTGACAGGACAGCAGGCACACGATTCCCAGTCCGGACATCGCAGCCGACATCGCCGAGTCGTTTGTCGTCGTGATCAGGCGTGGCTGGATGGGCACGACGATGGGCTTGCCGTCCACGCGAAAGCGCCATTCGGGCGATGGCGTCGAAGGAAGCGACTGGATCGTCACATGTGACGTGAGGTCCTCGGGCTTTTGCGGCTCGCCGCGTGCCTGGAGATAGGCCGGCGACGCGCAAAGAAGGCTGCGAACCTTGCCCACCGAGATTGCCTGAAGGGAAGAATTGGGCAGATCGCCGATACGGATCGCAACGTCGACGCCCTCGTCGACCAGATTCACGGTTCGGTCCAGAAACCAGCAGCTCGCGATGACATCCGGATATCGCGCGAGATATTCCTGGACGATCGGCGTCACATGGGTATTGCCGAGAACGATGGGCGCGGTCACCGTCAACTGGCCTCGCGGCGACGTGCGCGCGCCGGCCGCGGCGAGTTCCGCCGCCTCCACGGTCGCGAGAACGCGGCGGCATTCATCGAAGAATGCGGCGCCGGCATCCGTCGTTCGGACGATGCGCGTCGTGCGGTTCAGAAGGCGCACACCGAGATGCTCCTCGAGATCGTTGACCAGACGGCTGATAACGGATGTCGAGACCTGGAGCTTGCGTGCCGCCGAAGAAAAACCTTCTGTTTCGACGACCGTCACGTAAGTCGCCATAGCGTGAAGTTTGTCCATATTCGACGCGACCCGAAAGAAGAATCGAGGCAGATGCCGTGCGCTTTCGAGTCCCGGCGGATGGGCGGATACTCGATGAACGATAGGCAATGATAGGGGAAGCGGGCGTACCGCAGGACTAACAACAACGCGTTGAGGGATAAACGCTATTCGTCCAACGCGATTGCGAGGCGATAATCAGGACATTCGACCACTCGATGAACCAAGATGCGCGACCGAATCGACGATGAGATCACCTTCCGCAAGCTCGAAGTCCTGCTCGCATTCATGGAGACGGGCAATCTGGCGAAGGCGGCCGAAGCGCTGAACGTGAGCACGGTCAGCGTGCACCGCGCGCTGCACTCGCTCGAGCAAGGCGTGCGATGCGCGCTGTTCCGTCACGAGGGCCGCAATCTCAAGTCGACCGAAGCGGCGCAGATGCTCGCCGACGTGGCGCAAGAGGTGATGACGCTGATGTCCGACGGCATTCGCGCGACACGCGAGGCGGCGGGTTATTCGTCAGACCGGCTCAGGATCGGCTCGCTGTATTCGCTGACCATCAAGACCGTGCCCGGCATCGTCGTCGATATCAAGGTGCGCCGGCCGACATTGCACGTCGAACTGGTGCTCGGTCCGAATGTGGAACTGGTCGACAAACTGAAGCGGGGCGAAATCGATGCGGCTCTGATGGCGGTGCCGGATGCCGAACCCGAGATCGAATCCATCCCCCTTTTCGAAGACGATATTTTCTTCGCCGCACCGGCGGGTTCCGCCTACGCAAATCAGGAAGCAGTCGATCTGCGGGACTGCCGCGACGAAGCATTCGTTTCGCTCGGCGAGGGCTTTGCGACCTATCACGGTTTCGTGGAGGCATTTCGCGTCGCCGACTTCACGCCGAACGTGACGATGCGCACCGGCGATATCTTCTCGCTGATGAACCTCGTGAGCGGCGGCGTCGGCTACACGCTTTTGCCCGGGCGCGTGCGCGGCGTCTTCGGCGACAAGGTGCAATTCATTCCGCTCAAGCCGCAGTACCTGATGCGCCAGACTATCGGCGTGAGCTTCCTGCGCGCGCGCGAGCGCGACCCGAACCTGCTCGCGCTGATGGCCGTCTGCCGTCTGCGCACGAGAAGCGCCGGTTGACCCTTCAGCGTTCGTCGCGTGTCCTTTCGCGCTCGACGAGCGCGCCGAGGTCCGTCAGCGAGGTCTCGCTGCAACTCACCGCGACGCCCTCCGCGAAAAGCGGGCTGGCCATCCGCGTCAGGACGTTTGCGGGCGGCATCTCGATCGCCAGACGCGCGCCGCGCTCCCACGCGAGTCTCATCGCGTCGTGCCAGCGCACCGGCCGCGCCATATTGCCGGCAAGATCGGCGGCGATGCGCGTACCGTCGAAAAGCGGCCGCGCGGCGCTGCTGCTCAGATACACGATACGCGGCGCGCGCACGTCGACGTGGGCGAATGCATCGGCGAGGGCGGCGGCGGGCGCATCGAGCAAAGTGCAATGCGACGGCACCGCGACATCGAGACGCTCGCAACGTTGAGCGCCTTGCTCGATGGCAAGCGTGGACAGACGTTGCATCGCGGCATCGCTGCCAGCGACGACCATCTGCGTTTCCGTGTTGATGTTCGCGAGGAAGACATCGCCGTGCACTTGCGCGATCAGCCGTTCGAGCGCTCGTTGCGTCATGCCGACGATCGCAGTCATTCCGTAGCCGCCCGGATAGGCGCGCTCCATCGACTGGCCGCGCAAGGCGACGAGCCTGATGGCGTCGGAGTAAGCGAGGGCGCCGGCGATCACGGCGGCGGGATACGCGCCGATCGACAGTCCGGACACCATGTCGGGCTCGTTACCGCTGGCCCGAAGGACGCGCGCCTGAGCGACGCCCGCGATCAACAGACAAAGCTGCACGGCGACGGTCGAGCGAAGCGCTGCCGCGTCGTCGATGGACTGCACGTCGTAGCCGAGCACGTCGCTGGCTTCTTCGAGCGTGCGGGCGGCTTCCGTGTGCGCCGGCAGCGCATGCAGCATGCCGGCGCGCTGCGAGCCCTGGCCGGGGAACGTGAATAGCACGCTCATGATGCTGCATCTCCCCGGCGCATCACGCGCCCATCAGCGCCTTGGTCGCGAAGAACAAGAGCGACGGTCCGAGCAGGCAGCCGACGCCCGTATGGAAGGTCGCGATCAGCGCGCCGTAGGGAACGAGCCGACGGTCGGTTGCGGCCAGTCCCGCGCTCACGCCGCTCACCGTGCCGGCCAGCCCGCCGAAGATCATCGCGGAACGTGGCGTCTTCAGCCCCATGAAGCCCGCCGCGATCGGCGTGCCGATCATCACGATGATCGCCTTGATGAGACCCGTCGCGATGCTGAGCGCGATCACATCCGAGCTCGCGCCGATCGCCGCGCCCGTCACCGGACCCACGATATACGTGACCGCGCCCGCACCGATGGTCGTCATGCTGACCGCATCCGTGTAGCCGAACGCATGGGCGATGCTCGCGCCGACGATGAACGGCAGCACCGTCCCGAGCAGCAGCGACACCACGCCGATCAGCCCCGCCTTGCGCGCTTCGGTCGCCTGCACTTCGAACGCGGTCGCGACGATGGCGAAGTCGCGCAGCATCGCACCGCCCATCAGGCCGACGCCGGTGAAGAGCGGCAGGTCCGCGAGACCTTTTTGTCCTCCGGTGAACGCGCCGCCGATGTAGGCGAGCACGAGGCCGATGACGATCGCGATCGCCGAGCCGTGCACGCGCCCGAAGGTCAGCTTGCGCGAAATCAGCGACGACACCCACATGATGAGGCCCACGAGGAAGAACGACGTGACGAGGCCGTTCTGGATCAAAATCTTGTCGAGCATATGCAGCATGGCTGTCTCCTGCTTCAGATTTCTTCGAGGTGCGGGGCGCTCACGAACGACGTGCTGTCGTGACCGGTGCGGGAAAGAACGGCGATGCAGCCCGCGCAGACAGCGGCAGCGCCCAGCGCCGACAACAGCGCGACGGGACCGCCCTTGAGCGCGGCGACAACGTTCTGGTTCGCCGCCATCGCGACGACGACGGGGATATACATCGCGCCCCAGAAGCCCACGCCCGCTTCGGTCTCCTTCGGCAGCCAGCCCTTCTTGTGCAGATAGAGGCGCAGGAAAATCAGCAGCAACATGGCGATGCCGACGCCGCCGACGTTCGTCTTCACGCCGATGGCAACGCCGAGCAAATCGCCGAGAAAGAGTCCTGCCAGGTGGCAGAACGCCAGGAGGGCGGTTCCGTAGATGATCATGTCGTGTCTCCGTTAATGAATTTATTGGTTCCCAGCGAGCCGCTGCGCAAGGCGGGTTCTAGCGCCACTGCTCCCGCAACTTGCGCCGCACCGTCGAGGAAGCAGCACGATGCTCGCTGCCGAGGCGGCTTTCCAGCCCGCGCGAAGGGTCGCGGCGAATGTCGTCGAAGGCGGCGTGCAGGGACTTCTCGACGGCTGTCTGATCGGCGCGGCTGGGCGCATCGGCGTTGCCTACGCTCAGGAGCTTCCACAGCAATCCGAGGGACGCATAGTTGTCGATGTCGTAGGCCATCGGCGGCACGCGCGCCGTGAACGCTTCGAGATCCGCGACCGAGCGCAGCGTGACCCGAGCGGCCGATTCCTTGCCCATCGCATGAACCATGACCTGCGAATCGGCGAGCGCGATCAGCCGGTTGGCCTGATAGCCATGCGCGAGAAACGCCCCCGACATCGCGCGCCCGACGATCAGCCCGATCACCGGATGACCCGCGAGCCGTGCGCTGGCGTAAGCATCCGCGGCACCGGCGAGCGCCTGGTGAATGCCGTACGCTTCTTCGCGCCGTCCATACGCCTGACTCGCGACATCGATGACCGCGACGATCGCGCGCTTCTCGTCGTGCGCCTTGTCGGCCGCGATGACTTCGCGCACCGCCCGCGCGAGTTCCCACGCCTCGACGAGCCCGACCTCGCCGCTGCGCGCACGCGGAAACGGATTGTCCGGATCGGGCACCACGGCGATGTAGCGCGCGCGATGCTCGCCCAGCCGCGCATCGGCGACACGCACGGACGGCGGATATCCGGGCTGCAACGGCGCGCTGTACGTGAGCGCGTCGAGCCAGACCGCCCCGCGCTTCGAAAGCTCTTGTGTGCTCATGACTGAAACCCCTTGCCGTAGATGGCGACTGCCTGTTCGGGCGTGGCCTGCACGCCCGGATCGACCTCGGACAAGCGCGCGAGGAATCCCGCGACGCGTTCGCTGCGGCATGCGTCGGGCCGCCCCGCGCGAAACAGGTCGATGACGGCCGCGCGAATCGCATCGGCGTCGTCGGCGACGTAGTCATCGACGAGGCCCGTGCGATGCCGTTGCTCGCAACCGGTGAAGCTCCAGATCATCGGACGGTCGCGCGAATCGAATTCGGCGATGCCTGCTTCCTGTTCGATGACCGCCGGGCCGTTGAGGCCGAGGCGCGCCTCGCGCGTGCCGATCAGATAGCTGCACAGCCCCGCCGCGATCGACATGCCGCCATAGCAGCCGATCGGTCCGGCCGTGATGCCGATCACCGGCTGGTAGCGCCGCAAGTCGACGATGCCCGCGTGAATCTCGGCGATCGCCGCGAGCCCGAGATTGGCTTCCTGCAGGCGCACGCCGCCCGTTTCGAAGAGGATCACCGCGCGCGTCGGAATGCCGTTGCGGTTGTCCTCGGCCGCGAGTTCGAGACTGCCCGCGATCTTCGCCGCCGACACCTCGCCCATGCTGCCGCCCTGGAATCCGCCGTCGATGCCGAGCACGACGGCGGGCTGCCCGTCGATAGCGCCCTTCGCGACCACCATGCCGTCGTCGGCCTGCGTGACGATGCCCTGGCGCATGAGCCACGGCGACGTGACGCGCTGGAACGGATCGAGCAGTTCGCTGAAGGTGCCTTGGTCGAGGAGCCTTTTTGCGCGGCTGCGCGCATCGAGCTCGATGAAGCTCTGGCGTTCGAGCAGTTGCTGTGTATCCATGATCGTCACGCTCCGCCGGTTGATTTCAGTTGTTCGAAGACTTGCCCGATGCGCATCTGCACGACGCCCGGCGTCGCGCCCGAATCGTTGATTTCGAGTTTCGCGGCGGGCAGCGAGCCGTCGCCGAAAATGCGTTCAAGCACTGCTTGCCAGAGTCGGCCTTTTCCGTCGACGGAGGTCGTGATGTTCACGACCGTGCGATTCGCAGCGTTCGCTTCGAGCAGCACTTCGAGGTCGCCCGAAGCGACGACGCCCACGAGCGCGCGGCCTTGCGCGGGCTGCCCCGCCGGGAATTCGAGGACGATGGTTTCCATGTGTGTTCCTATGCGTTCGACGGCTGATTGGCTTCGCCCTGAAGCCGGTCGAGAAAGAGGGCTGCGGCGAGCAGATCGGCGGCGCCGCCGGGTGATACGTGCAGTTCGACGAGCCGCCGGTCGAGCGCCTTCAGTTCGCGGCGTCCCGCGAGCGCGGCGGCGCCACCTCGTTCGAGCACGCAGCGCGCGCCGTGCTGCATCTCGGCGAGCGCGTCGCGGCCGCCGCGCGCGAGCACGCAGGTGTCGTCGAGCGTCGCCATCACGGCGAGCAATGCGTTGAGGCGCGCAGCCGTTTCGCTGTCGCCACGTGCGCGCGAGCGCATGAGTTCCGGCAGCGCGATATCCACGACATGCGGAAAGCCGGCTCGCGCCTGTCCGCGCGCGCCGCCGACGTTGTAGTCGATGCACGCCTGCTCGCCCTTGTTGCCGGTGATCGCCGGGGCGTGGCGATCCTGCACGCGAGCGATGGAGCCGGCACGCGACGCGACGGCTCGCGGATCGAGTTCCAGAGGTTCGCGCGCCGCCGCGGTCACGAGCAGCCCGAGCGCCCAGATCGCGCCGCGATGTGTGTTCACGCCGCCGGTCGCGTCGAGCATGCGCGCTTCGCCGTCGCGTCCGATTGCGCCGATACGCTCGCGCAGCGCACGCATCGGTTCGATGTCGATGCCGGCGCGCGCCAGCTCGACGAACGTCGGCTGCAATGCAAGCGCCGATACGCACATCAGGCTCCAGTCGAGATCGCGATGCGCGCCGCGGCTGCGGATATCGACAAGACCGGGTTTCGGCGCAAGCGTGACTTCATCGATCAGCGCTTGCACCACATGCGCGCCGAAACGTTCGGCCAGATCCGGCGCGCGGCGCAGCGGCCACGCCGCGTTCATAGCGAGGTTCTCGCGCATTACCAGCTCCGAAAGCGCGCGGGCGGTTCGTACAGCCCGTCCGACCAGTCGACGATATCGGCCATGCTCTTCGCGGCGAGCAGCGATCGGCTCGCTTCGCCGCGATGGACGCCGAGGTCCTCGGGCAGCGCGACGAAGCCGTCGCGGCGCAGCGCGGCGAGCTTGCCTGCGTCGCTCTTGAGGCCGACAGGCGTGACGCCCGCGACGGCCGCGATCATCTCCTTGCGATGTTCGAGCGAGCGCGCCTTGTAGAGATACGCGATGCCTTCCTCGGTCAGCACGTGCGTGACGTCGTCGCCATAGATCATGACCGGTGCGAGCGGCATGCCGGACTCGCGGCCGACCTCGACGGCATCGATCGATTCAACGATGGTCGGCTGGCCGCCCGCCTGGAACGTCTCGACCATTTGCACGACGAGCTTGCGGCCGCGTTCGAGCGGGCTGTCCGTTTGCAGCAGATCGAGCCATGCGGGCGTGGCGTGGCGACGGCCGTGCGGATCGTGGCCCATGTTCGGCGCGCCGCCGAAGCCGGTGAGCCGCCCGTGCGTGACCGTCGATGAATTGCCTGCGCCATCCATCTGCAAGGTCGAGCCGATGAACATGTCCACCGCGTATTGCCCGGCGAGCTGGCACATCGTGCGATTGGAGCGCATGGAGCCGTCGCGGCCGGTGAAGAAGATGTCGGGCCGTTGCGCGACATACGCTTCCATCCCGAGCTCGCCGCCGAAGCAGTGCACGCTCTCGACCCAGCCGGTTTCGATCGCGGGGATCAGCGTCGGATGCGGATTGAGCGTCCAGTGGCGGCAGATCTTGCCCTTGAGGCCGAGCCTTTCGCCGTAGGTCGGCAGGATCAGTTCGATGGCGGCGGTGTTGAAGCCGATGCCGTGATTGAGCGACTGCACCTGATGCCGCTCGTAGATGCCGCGAATGGCCATCATCGCCATCAGGACCTGGATCGGCGTGATGAGACGTGGATCGCGCGTGAAGAGCGGCTCGATGAAGAAGGGCTTGTCGGCCTGCACGACGAAATCGATCCACGAGCCGGGGATATCGACGCGCGGCAGGTCTTTCGGATCGTCGACGATCTCGTTGACTTGCGCGATCACGATGCCGTCGCGAAACGCGGCGGCTTCGACGAGCGAGGGCGTGTCCTCGGTGCTCGGACCGGTATAGAGATTGCCCGCGCGATCCGCCTTGTAGCCCGCGCACAGCACGACGTTCGGCGTCAGGTCAACATAGAGCCGCGCATACAGCTCGATGTAGGTATGAATCGCGCCGATCTCCAGGATGCCGTCCTGAAGGAACTGCGAGATGCGCAGGCTTTGCGCGCCGGCATACGCGAAGTCGAGCTTTCTTGCGATGCCGCGCTCGAAGAGATCGAGATGTTCGGCGCGGCTCACGCTCGGAATGATGAGATGCAGGTCGTGGACGACTTCCGGATCGACCTTCGCAAGCGAACGCGACAGAAAATCCGCCTGCTTCTGGTTGTTTCCCTCGACGACCACGCGGTCGCCGGGTGCGACGAGCGCTTGCAGGACATCGACGATGCGTTCGGTGGGCAGCACCATGCCGTCCGCTATCGATGCAACCCGCGCAAGCCGACGATGTTTCTCCGCGCGGCGCGTGGCCCAGCGGGACTGGCTCTGACTTTGACTGGACATGTGGACTCTCGCTCAAGACTTGAGGCGAGTCTAGGGAGCGGGAGAGGCGCGTTCAATCAGCTTCGGAATGCGTTCGTTATCGTCAGGGTAACGATCGGTCGGGGTGCATCGTGTGTGCCGCGCGGGGCGGGGCTGTGGGGCTGAAAGCCGATGATGAGGGTTTTCCCTCGCGGCGGCTTGGCCGAAGTGCACGGGCGGACATTTCCGGCCGAACGGCCGTTTCGCCGCCCGTGCATCGACAACGTGCCCGTCGTTCAGGCGTGATGCAACTTGCGCTTAGGCTGATGCGTTCGTTGCCTCGTTTCCCAACCTTCCGCGAGCCCCACATCCGCGTGCGAAGGTTCGAGCATGGGACCGCCTTTCACCAGATCGGCGGCGCGTTCGGCCAGCATGATCGTGGGCGCGTTCAGGTTGCCGTTCGGCTCGGTCGGAAAAACGGACGAGTCGATCACGCGCAGCCCCTCCATTCCCCGCACCCGCAGTTCCGAATCCACCACGGCCATCGCGTCTTCGCCCATGCGGCATGATCCGCACGGATGCATCGTGCTTTCCAGGTTCGCACGGACAAAGGCGTCGATCTCGTCGTCTGTCTGGACATCCGGGCCGGGCGCAAGCTCGACATCGCGAAACGGGTCCATCGCCGGTTGCGTGATGATCTCGCGCGTGAGGCGCACGCATCGCCGGAATCCTTCGCGATCTTCCTCGCGTTCGAGATAGTTGAAGCGGATCTCGGGATGCGCATAGGGATCGGCTTCGTTCAGGCGCACGTAACCCCGGCTCTTCGGCTTGTTGGGGCCGGTGAGCACCATGAAGCCATGTCCCTTGAGTGGCTTGTCGCCGTCATAGCGCATGGCGGCGGGCAGGAAGTGGAACTGGATGTCCGGCCAGCGCAGGCCCGCTTCCGAGCGGATGAAGCCGCCGGCTTCGAAGTGATTGCTGGCCCCGAGCCCATCCTTGAACAGCAGCCAGCGCAGCCCGATCATGAATTTGCTGAACGGGTCCATCCTGCTGTTGAGCGTGACGGGCTGCTTGCATGCGTACTGGATATAAATCTCGGCGTGATCCTGCAGATTCTCTCCGACGCCCGGCAGATCGTGCATGACCTCCACGCCCGCGCGCCGCAGCACCTCCGCCGGCCCGATGCCCGAGCGCTGAAGCAGGTGAGGCGAACCGATCGGCCCCGATGAAATCAGCACTTCGGCGCGGCAACGCGCGGTATGCGTCACGCCGCCCTGATCGTAGACGACACCCACCGCGCGCTTGCCTTCGATCAGCACGCGACGTGTCATCGCGTGGGTCACGACATGCAGGTTGGGCCGCGTCATCGCCGGGCGCAGATAGGCATTCGCGGTTGACCAGCGCACGCCGTCCTTGACCGTCATGTGCATCGCGCCGAAGCCTTCCTGCATGTAGCCGTTGCAGTCGTCGGTCTTGATGTAGCCCGCCTGCGCGCCCGCCTCGACCCATGCGCCGTAGAGCGGATTGCGCATGTTGTTGCCGTTGTTCGTCGACAATGGCCCGCTCTCGCCACGGTACTGATCGCCGCCGAACTTGTAGCTCTCGGCGCGCCGGAAATACGGCAGGCAGTTCGCGTATTCCCAGCCTCGCGCACCGAGCGATTCCCATTCGTCGAAATCGCAGGCATGGCCGCGAATGTAGACGAGACCATTGATCGACGACGACCCGCCCAGCACCTTGCCGCGCGGACAATGCAACTGGCGTCCTTCGAGATGGGGTTCCGGCGCGGTCTGATACTTCCAGTTGTACTTCTTCGTGTTCATCGGCATCGAAAACGCGCTCGGCATCTGGATGATGATGCTGCGATCGCTGCCGCCATACTCCAGCACCAGCACGCGCACATTCGGGTTTTCGGTGAGGCGGTTGGCCAGCACGCATCCGGCCGAACCCGCCCCGACGATGATGTAATCGTATTGATCGGTTGACATGTCTTTTCCTTTAATGACGCGTCGGCTTAGAAGCGCTTGTCGCCTGTCGTGTACTGGGGCTGGGTGCTTTCGATGTGAGCAATGACCGCTTCTTCCTTTCTCATGTCGAGCGAGCGCGCGAGCAGGAAGTACGCGATTGCCGACACGAGGAGGCCGACCAGCCATGCCAGATCGACACTGCCGATCGCCCGTGCAAGCGGACCGACATAGACTTCGTCCTGTCCATCGAAGATGCAGAAGAAGGGGACCATCGCCGCGAAGCCGATGACATACGAGATCAGTCCACGCGCGCCCCACGCGCCATACACGCTGCCGTGCGGCATGAAAAAATGCGGGATCGCATAGCGGCCCTTGCGGACGAAGAAATAGTCGGTGAGGTTGACCGCCGTCCACGGCACGAGGAAGTACAGCATCACAACGAGATAGATGTTCAGCACCGACAATCCCTTGCCCGACGTGTAGATGCTCAACGCCACGCCGAGTTGCAGGCACACGACGAACAGCACCGCGACGATGCGCGTCCTGGCCGTCGGCCGGATCTTCCTGAACGAATCGACGCCGGTGATGGCCGTGAGCTTCGCGCTGTAGATGTTCATCGCGATGACGGGCAGGAACGCGAGTATCGTGACGGCGACGACCACGCTGCCGAGCCCCGGTGCGAGATCGCTGCCGACCTGATTGAGCGCGACGAGCACATCGCTCGCATGCAGATGATCGGCGAGCCAGCCACCGACGGCGATCATCCACGCACCCGACAGCGACGCGCCCACGAAGACCGCCGCGATCAGCCTGCCGCCCGGCGTGTTCTTCGGCAGATAGCGCGAGTAGTCCGACACATAGGGCGCATAGGCGATGTTGTAGCTCGCAGCCGCCGCGAACTGGGCGATGAAGCCTGTCCAGTTGAAGCCGAGCGGCGCCGGCGGATTCGCGCCTGCCGCCGCTGCCGGCAGCGGGATGTCATGGACCCAGTGCATCAGCACCGCAAAGGTGACGAGCCCATACAGCGGAAGCGACAGATACAGCGCCCATTTGAAGCTGCGATGCATCCAGTCGTGGCCGAGCACGGCGAGGATCGAAGCCGGCACGGTGACCGCGAGCGCTATCCTGAACGGGTCCCAGCCGAACAGCGTTTTCAGGCCTTGCATCATCAACACGAGATTGACGATGTTGAAGCCCGCGAAGACGAACAGCGTCGCGAACAGCACGAGAATCACGCCGCGATAGCCGAACTGCGCGCGCGACTGGATCATCTGCGGCAAGCCGAGATGCGGGCCTTGCGAGCCATGAAACGCCATGAACAGCGTGCCGAACATGATGCCTAGAGTGCCGGCGACGGTGGTCCACCACGACGTGAGACCGACGCTCGGCCCGACGAAGCCGATCGTCATCGTGAAGAAGGTGAAGTTGCCGAGGAACCAGAAAGGCCCCTGTCGCGAGAGCCGGTCGGTGCGCTCGTGCTCGGGAATGAAGTCGATCGAATGACCTTCGATCGCGCCGTGCTCGCTCGCCGCCGCGCTCGTGCTCGCCGCGCTTTCGTATGATTTCATCGCGTACCTCGATCAGTAAGCTGATGCCGTAAGAGGGGAGAGACGCTCAGTGCAACGTGATCCAGACGGCCTTCGTCTCCGTCAGATGGTCGAGCTGCTCCATCCCGAGGTCTTTGCCGAAGCCCGATTCCTTGAATCCTCCGAACGGCATCGACGGGTCGATCGTGCTGTGCGCGTTCACGTAGACGCTGCCCGCGCGCAAACGCGGCACCAGGTTGTGAATGCGGTTCACATCGTTCGAATAGATGGCTGCGGCGAGACCGTAAGGCGAGTCATTCGCGAGCTGCACGGCTTCGTCGATGTCATCGAAGGGCGATGTCACCAGCACCGGCCCGAAGATCTCTTCGCGGACGATCTTCATCGAGTTGCGGCAATGCGCGAAGATCGCGGGCTCGACGAAGTAGCCGGCTTCATCGCGCCTGCGTCCGCCGTAGACGAGCTCGGCCCCTTCGCGGCGTCCCGTATCGATATACGCGCTCACGCGCTCCTTCTGCAGCGCCGACACGAGCGGACCGATGAAGCAATCGGGATCGAGGCCGGGCGCGATCTTCAACGTGCGCGTGTAGTCGACGAGCGCGGCGAGAAAGCGCTCGTGGATCCTGCGCTGGACATATACGCGCGTGCCCGCATCGCACACCTGGCCCGAGTTGAAGAACATGCCGTTGGCGACGGCGCGCGCGGCGGCATCGACGTCCGCATCGTCGAGCACGAGCACCGGCGACTTGCCGCCGAGCTCCAGCGTCACGCGGCGGATATCGCTCACGGCTGCCTGGCCCACGTTGCGCCCAACGTCCGTCGAGCCGGTGAACGTGAGCTTGTCGATGCCGGGATGACGCGCGAGCGCCGCGCCGATCACGTTGCCGCGCCCCGTCACGACATTGACGACGCCCGCCGGAATGCCGGCTTCCTGCACGAGCTCGGCGAAGCGCAGCGTCGATAGCGAAGTGAGCTCGGCCGGCTTGATGACCGCCGTGCAGCCCACGGCGAGGGCGGCCGCGAGCTTCCACGCCATCGTCTGGAGCGGGAAATTCCACGGCACGATGATGCCGACCACGCCGACCGGCTCCTTGCGCGTATAGGCGACATAGTCACCCGGAAGCGACGGCTCGACGGTGCGCCCATGCAGCTTCGAGGCCCAGCCGGCGAAGTAGCGGAACGTATCGATGGTGCCCTGCACGTCGACGTCGCGGGCCTGCGCGGCGGACTTGCCCATGTCGATCGATTCGATTTCGGCGAGTTCCGTCGCGTTGGCTTCGATCAGATCGGCGAGCCGATGCAGCAGGCGCTCGCGTTCCAGCGGCTTGAGCTTGCGCCACGGGCCGCCGTCGAACTGCGCGCGCGCCGCCTGAACCGCGCGATCGAGATCCCCGACTGTTGCGAGCGGAATCTGCGTGATGCAACCCGTGGTCGAAGGCTCGATGACATCGAGCGTCTCTCCTGCGCCGCCCGTCACCCACTCGCCACCGATGAACATCGTCTGCGGCTTGTTCAAAAAGCGCGTGGTGGCTTCCTGAACGCCGAAACGCTCCAGATAATTACGGACAATGGTATCCAACTTCGTCTCCTGTTTTTCCGGGGCTTCGTGATGTCGAGTCCCGTGAATGTCGATGTGAACCGTGCGCCTGCGGGCGCGCCGTTCAACGATTCGCTTTGCTGCGCTCGTGGAAGATGAAGCCGATCGAGTTCATCAGCAATTGGGCGGCGAGAATCGGCGTGACGCCGGCGGGATCGTAGGCGGGCGCGACTTCCACGAGGTCCATTCCTACGATGTTTCCGCGGCTGCGACGGGCGAGCGCCTGGATGATTTCGAGCACCTCGTAGTACAGGAAACCGCCGTGGCTCGGCGTGCCTGTACCGGGCGCGATGGATGGATCGAAGCCGTCGATGTCGATGGTTATATAGTAGGCCGCGCCTTCGGGGACCCGCGCGAGCACGCCTTCCGTGCCGAGCTTGCGCACGTCGCGGACCGACAGGATCTCCGAGCCGGCACGGCGCGCCGCGTCGTAGTCGTCGCGGTTCGACGACGACACGTTGCGAATGCCGAGCTGCGTCATGCCGACGATATGCGCCATCTCGGAGGCGCGCCGCAGCGGATTGCCGTGCCCGTAGCGCACGCCGTGCCGCTCGTCGACGAAGTCCAGATGCGCATCGAAATGAATGATGTGAATCGGCCCCTTGCCTTCGAACGCCTTGATCACCGGTGCGTGAATCGAGTGATCGCCGCCCAGCGTGACGGGCATCGCGCCGCACGCCAGAATCTTGCGCACCGCGAGCTCGATATTCGCGTTGCTGCTCGCCATGTCGGTGTGCACGATGTCGGCATCGCCGACGTCGACCATGCGCACCTGATCGCGGCTCAGATACAGCACATCGTCTTCGTGATCGTAGGCGCCGGCGTGACCGAACGAAAACAGGGTCGACGCCTCGCGGATGCTGCGCGGCCCGAAGCGCGTGCCGGAGCGCCATTGCGTGCCCATGTCGTTCGGTGCACCGAGGATCGCCACGTCGGCGTCGATGCGGTTCCAGTCGAGGCACACCGGCGATTTCGCGAACGTGCAATGACCGACGAACGGCAGATTGAGCCGTCCGGATTCGTAGTTGTTTTCCTTCATCTGCATCTCCTGTTCTGTCAAGATGGGCCGCAGGTTGAGCCTGCGCGTTGTTTTGAGAGACTATGAACAGGAATGGCGGGCACGAGAATCACGAGTATCGGATGTTCATATCGGAATTTCCGAAGCAACGACGCGTGGAGGCGCGAACCCGATGACCCAGTTGCAGGACGTAGATCTCAAGCTGTTGCGGGTGTTCATGGCCGTGGTGCGATGCGGCGGCTTTTCGGCGGCGCAGGCGAGCCTGAACGTCAGCCAGTCGACGATCAGCGAGCAAATGACGACGCTCGAGACCCGTCTCGGGCTGAAGTTATGCGAACGGGGCCGGGGCGGTTTCCGTCTGACCGAGCATGGCATCGCGACCTACGAAGCGGCGCAGCGGCTGCAGATTGCGGTGGAAGCGTTTTGCATGGATACGGATGCGCTGAAGAAGCACATCTCGGGACGGCTCTATCTCGGGACCATCGACAACACGGTTTCCGACAAGGCATCGCCGCTGCCGCATGTGCTGCAGAAGTTCGTCTCACGCGGACACGATGTGCATGTGGATGTCTATGTCGGCTCGCCTGCCGAACTCGAGGAGCGCGTGCTGGACGGCCGGCTCCATGTGGCCATCGGCCACTTTCCGATTCACGTGCCGGGCCTGAGCTACGCCGAGCTTTATGCGGAACCGGATGGCCTCTATTGCGGGAAGGGGAATCCGCTTTATGCGCGCGCGTTCGATGCGGACGTATCGTCCGAAACGATCGCCGAGAGCCGGATCGTCGCGCGCGGCTATTTCCAGCAGCATGATCTGCGCATGTTGAGCGCGAGCAAGGCAGCGGCGACCGTCGACAATGTCGAAGCTCAGGCCATCCTGATTCTGTCGGGGGCGTACGTGGGGTTCCTGCCCAATCACTACGCGGCGCGCTGGGTCGAGACCGGTGACATGCGCCGGATCAGCGCAGAGCGGCTGGGCGGAGAGTGGCCGTTCTGCGCGATCACGCGGCGGGGTGTTTCGATGCCTTCCATTCTGAAGGCGTTCATGGCCGATCTGCAGGGTTGCCAGGAGGCGTTGAGATCGGCCTTGCCCGGCAACCCATCCCGATAGCCACGGGAAATCACATCAATCCAGTGCGACTGCACCCGCCTGCACACGCGCTCGCGACGGTGCCGTTTCCTTCAGACCGAGCGCCACGACAAACCCGATCGCGAGGGCAGCCAGTCCGAGATGCATGATGTACTGAATGCCGAAATGCTTTGCGATGTAACCCGCAATCGCCGGGGCGAATCCACCACCGAACACTTCGCCGATGCCGACCACCAGACCCGAAGCCGTCGACATCAGCTTCGCCGGCACCGATTCCGCGCTCAAGGGTCCGACTGTCAGCGTGATCATGCTGAAGACGAACAGAAGCGTGAGCGTGAGGTACGTGAATAGCAAGGTCGGGTTCGCACCGGTCCGCATGAGAAGGAAGAGGAAGACGGCCGCGCCGATCACCGAGAAGATCATGACCGGCTTCCTGCCGAGCTTGTCGGAAAGTGCCGGCATCACGAGCGTGCCGAGCGTGCCGCCGAAACCGATCGAGGACAGCACATAACCCATCTGCTGCATGCTCAGATGCAAATAGTCGATCAGGTAACTGGGGAAGAGTGCGCTCAGCACGACGAGACACGTCAACCAGCACAGCATGCCGACGATGTTCAACGCTATGTTGCGGTAGCGAAAGACATCGGTCCATCTGTGGGTGGCGGCATCGTGCGTCGCCGTGTGCTGTGCAGCGGCCGAAGCTTTCGTATTGCGCAGCACCCTGAACATCAGGTAAGCCACCAGCAAACCCGGAATCGACACCACCGCGAATATCCAGTGCCACGGCAGCACTTTCAGCAACTGCGTGACGAGGATCGGCGCGATGCCCAGACCGAATAGCGGCAGCGCCATCTGCTGAATGCCGATGTTGCGGCCGTGACGCGTCGGCTTCGATGCATCGAGTGTCGCGATGATGCTGGCAGGCGTATAGGCGCCTTCGGCAAAGCCCATCACGGCGCGAATCAGGATCAACGAGCCGACGCCCGTTGCAAGACCGCTCAAGCCCGCCAGCAACGAAAACACGATGATCGCCGGAATGATGACCTTACGATGGCCGACGCGATCGGAGAGGTTGCCCATGAACATCGCCGAGATGCCCCACGCGACGGCGAGCGCACCGGTGATGTGCCCGAGGTCCTGATAGTCGAGATGCAGATCCGTCATCATGACGGGAAAGAGCGGCATGATCATGAACCGGTCGATGCCGACCAGTCCGAAGCCGAGCGACAGCAAGGCCACGGCTTTCCACTCGTAGGCGATATCCCACCCTGAAACCCTGTTGTGTTCCATGTTTGCGATCTCCAGATCGTAGAGCGATGTCGTCGCACGCGACGAGCGATTGATGTCAGAAAGAAGTCTGCAGGCCGAGGCGGCCGATGACCTGATGCGTGGTGCTCGATTGACCCGCACCGTTGATCCAGGCGTTGTGTCCGCCTTCGACATCGCCGCCGGTCCACTGAAAGACCGCTTCGGCGTACAACGTGGTGCGCTTGGAAAGAAGATACTGAGCGACGCTCGTGACTTGCTGCGCCCTGTTGTGGCTCAACTGTGCGTTGCCCTTCATGTACTGATAGTTCGCGCCGAAGCGGATATCCGGCATGAACGTGTACAAGGCGCCGGCCTGAACCGCCTGCACGACGCCGCCCGTCAGCGTATTGCGCGTGTTGGTATAGAGCGCGTTGAGATACACATCGCCGATGGTCTGACTGAGCCCGCCTCCGAAATTGCGGATACCGTCGTGGCCGTCGTTCAGCGCCGCGTACCGGGTTTCGTTGTACGCGGCCGCAATACCGAAGCTGCCGATCGCATAGTTCACGCCGAAGCCGATCGTGTTGTTCGCGGAAAACGAGCCGGGCGTGTTGCCGAAGCCGTACAGTGCGCCGAGCCTCAGGCCTGAGAAGGTGGCCGAGACGATCTTGACCGAGTTCGATACGCGCGACGTTCCGCCGGTCTGGTCGAAGTCGAACGAGCCGGTCGGATTCTGGGGAATGCCGAGCGCGGCGAACGGCCCCTGGCGCATGTTGTAGAGGCCGCCATACGTGAAGCCGCCGTCCAGTTTCGCAGGCGGAAAGAAGAGGAAGTCGGCCATCAGGTTGTATTGCTGGCCGAACGTGATGCGCCCGACGCCGTCTTTCGACAGACCGACGAAAGCCTGCCGGTTGAAGTCGGCGCCCGGTCCCGGAATCCCCGCGCCGCTGTTCACCGAGAACTGCGACGCAAGCTCGAAGAGGGTCTTGTAGCCGCCGCCGAGATCCTCGATGCCACGGACGCCCCAGAGGCTCGGCGTCCAGATCGAGTCGTCGGCCTTGAAGTTATGGCTGCCGTTTTCGTTGCTCACATAGCTCACGCCGACGTCGAGAATGCCGAACAGCGTCACGCTGCTTTGCGCTCTGGCTTGCGGAGCGAGCACGCATGTAGCGAGCAGCGCGCATAGTGTCTTCCTCATGTTCTCTTCCTTTTTTGTTTTGAGTCAGAGGACGACCGCTTCCGTGCGCTCGTCGACCGAAAGGCGCGACACGAGATCGCTCAACAACATCGGCAGTTCTTCGAGCGTCTTCACGCCGCCGAAGATGTAGTAGTCGGGCCGCACGATGATGGCTTCGACGCCGTGCTCATCGAAGAACTGCCTGTACTTGCCGCTGACGTCGAGCAGCACGCGATCCTTGACGGCTTTGTCCGCGTCGCTCGTGATGCCGATCGAACGCCCGCCGATGGCAGCGAGAGCGGCCTTGCCTTGCGCGTCGAGATACCGGTTCGGGTGCGCGTCGAGCGCGATGACGTGAAAGCCGTTGGGCACTGCTTCGTCGTAACGAGATGCTTCGTCCACGTTAATGACCTTGCCGTGAACGCTCAGCAGTCCGGCCACGCTTTCGCAAGCGAACGCCGGGTCCTTGCAGATCAGGCCATCGATGAGACCGGGAAAGGGCGGCAGCGCAGGCACGTCGCCCGCGAGATACGCCGCGTCGCGGCGAGCCGCTTCTTCCTTGTCGGAGATGCAGACGACCTGTCCCATCGCGATCGATGCATCGATCACCGCACGCACCTGCGGGCGGCGCTCGGGCGTGTAGTCCTCCAGCACGCGGTCCGATGCAGTGCCCTTGAGGATCAGGTCGAAGCGCCAGGCGAGATTCCATGCGTCCCGGATGCCCGAGCACATGCCCTGTCCCATGAACGGCGGCATCTGATGCGCAGCGTCGCCCGCGAGCACGACGCGACCGCTATGCCAGTTTCGTGCGATCAGCGAGCGGAACTTGTAGACGGCATGACGCACGAGCGTCGCGTTCTCCGGCGTGACCCAGGGCGACAGCAGTTCCCACACCTTCTCCGGCTTTAGCAGCTCTTCGATCGATTCGTGCGGCAGACGCATGAACTCCCAGCGACGCAAGCCCGGGCCGCCCGGCACCATCGTCGTCGGGCGCTCCGGATTGCACCACTGGCCGATATCGGGCACGTCGAGCTTCACGCCGTCGTTCGGCTTGAGATCGATCACGAGCCAGTCTTCCTGGAAGCCGAGATCATCGAACTCGATGTCCTGCGACTTGCGCACGAAGCTGTTCGCGCCGTCCGCTCCGACGACATAGCGTGCGCGCACCGTCTGCGTCTCGCCGGTCGGCTCCCACGTCGCGCCGTTCATTACGCCGCGACGCAAAGTCAGTTCGCAACAGTCGGACAACTGACGCAAAGCGGTTGCTTCCCAGCCCTGTTGCACGGAGACGTTCGGAAGCGACTTCGCCTTTTTGTCGAGCAGCGCTTCGAGCGACGGCTGATTGAAGAGATAGCCCACCGGTCCGTCGCTGATCGATTCCGCCGACCAGTCGATCTCGACGAGCGTCTTCCAGTCCGCGTTGAACCACTGATACTTGGACGACGGTTGCGAGATGCGCTCGACGTCTTCTCCGATGTCCATCGCGTGGAATACGCGACGGATCTCGTGGTCGTGAAATACGGCGCGCGGAAGCGGATACAGCGAAGGCCAGCGATCGAAGACCGCGACGTTATAGCCGCGTTCTCCGAGCAATATCGAAAGAGATTGCCCGACGGGTCCGTATCCGACGATAGCGACGTCGAGAATGGTTTGATCTGTCATTTCGGTTCACCTGCTGAAAATAGAGCGAGTTGTGCCCTGGCGCCGGATGAACCGGCTGCCATCGGATCGATGCAAAGGGTGTGAAGCGATCAGTCTGCTAAGACGACGCCGGCTTCGGTGTTGTGGATGAAGTCGTCGGGGACCGGCGGACCCCAGAGATAGAGCGAGTCTTCCGGTGCGAAATCGCCTGCGGGCCACGCTTCGCCCGCGGACACGAAGTCGATATCGGCGGAGTACTCGCAGAACGAACCCCACGGGTCCTGCACGTAATGGAAGTAGTTCGAGCCCAGAACGTGCCTGCCGGTACCCCAGCCTTTCGTGAAGCCGGCCGCGGCCATTTGCGACGCGCCCTGACCGACGAGGTTCACGTTATCGACATCCCACGCCGCGTGATGCCAGCCGCGCGCGCTGCTCTTGGCGAACGCGACGAGATGATGGTCGCTGCCGTGCGGCGCATGCGTGAACGCGATGATGTCGAGCGACTTGTCCGACAGGCGCAGGCCAAGCGCCTTGCCGTAGAAATCGAGCGCGCCGAGGACGTCCGGCGAAAACAGCAGCACATGAGAGAGGCGTCGCGGACGCACGGTCTTTGCCTGCGAGCGCATGTGCGCGCCGCGCTCGTCCGCATTGCTCGATGCGACGACGCATGGTGCCTTCTCGAACGGCGTCGTCTTGGGGCCGATTTTCACCTGGATCAGATTGCCGTCGGGATCGCGGAACCAGAAGCCTTCGCCGGGCGATGCAATCACATCCGCGCCTGTCGCCTTCACCTGTTCGAGGATCGCCGCGAAATCCGCTTCGAAGCAATTGAAACTCAAATACGCGAGCGATTTTCTCGATGCGGGAATGATCCGCGCCCAGCGATGTCCGTCGGCTGCGCGCAACTCGAGTTCGTCGGCGGTCGCTGTGACATCGAGACCGAACGCGCTGAAGAAACGCTCGGCATCGGCAAGCGAGGGAACGTTGAGCGCAAAGTGATCGATCGAGTGAACACTCGCGCATGCGGATGCTACGGCAGGGTCGCTCATGACCGTGTCTCCATGTTCGATAAGCGCCGGCTCTGCGACCGGCTTCGCGGATAAGGAATTAGCGCGCGGCTTCGTCGGCGATGACATTGCGCAGCGTGCCGATCTTTTCCACCGACACTTCGCAAACGTCTCCCGCTTTCATCAGGAGGCGCGGCGTGCGCGCCCAGCCGATGCCCGAGGGCGTGCCGGTCACGATCACGTCGCCCGGTTCGAGCGTGATGGCTTCGCTGATCACGCTGATGAGCGTCGCGACATCGAAGACCATGTCGTCGGTGCTGGCCGACTGCACCACCTCGCCGTTCACGCGCGTTTCCAGCAGCAGGCCCTTCGCGCCTTCGGGCAGCTCGTCGGCGGTCACGAGGTCGGGACCGAACACGCCCGTGCCGTCGAAGTTCTTGCCGACGGTCCATTGCGGCGTCTTGAACTGATACTCGCGCACCGAGCCGTCGTTGAAGAGCGCATAGCCCGCGACGTGCGAGAGCGCGGCTTCCTTCGAGATGTGGCGGCCGCCCGTGGCCAGCACGACCGCGACTTCGCCTTCGTAATCGAGCCCTTCGGAATCGGTCACGGACGGACGAATCATCGGCTGCTCGTGCGCAATGAGACTCGTATTGACGCGCAGGAACAGGGTCGGGTAGTCGGGCTGCTCGTACTTGCTTTCCTTCGTGTGATCGGCGTAGTTCAGACCCACGCAAACGATCTTCGGCGGCTTTTGCAACGGCGGAAGGTACTTGAGGCCGGCGGCAGGGATCTTGTCCTCCGTCGCGTTGCTCTTTGCATATTCATCGAGCCGGACGCCGCGTGCGAGCAGCGATTCCAGCGGCTCGTCACCGATGACGCGCACGTAATCGCCTTCGCGCACGCCGAGGGTTGCACGGCCATTCTTTTCGAAACTGACGAACCTCATTTCTGCCTCCTGTGGACCCGGAGACGAAGCGCCTCGGGTGTGCTGAATCTCGTATTGACGAATTTGTCAGTTCCAATTCTATGCAAAATGACAAACTCGTCAATATGAATTCGATCAGGACAAACCCGCACAGTGTCGGCGCTGCTAAAATCAAACCGGATCAACGGGATAGCCAATGGAAGCGACAGAATCGAGCGAAAATCACCGGACGCGCGTGGGTGCGTTGCGACGCGAAAAGACGCGCACTCGTTTGATCGAAAGCGCGCTGGCGGTTTTTGCGGAGAAGGGCGCGGACGCTCCGACCATCGACGATTTCATCGCTGCGGCGGGCGTCGCGCGTGGGACGTTCTACAACTACTTCCGCACGACGGCGGAACTGCTGTCGGCGGTGGCGGGCGAAAGCAGCGACGAAGTGCTCGCCGTCATCGATCCGCTCGTGCGCGCGATCGACGATCCGGCGCAGCGCGTGGTGGTGGGTTCGCGCCTTTATATGAGCATGGCGGCGCGTTATCCGCTGTGGGGCGCGTTCATCACGCGAGTGGGCACGAAACGGGGATCGCGCGGCCGCCTGCTCGACGAGTACCTCATGCGGGATCTGCAGATGGCCCTGGATGCCGGCCGGTTCGACGTGGCCGATGTGGTCGTCGCGCGCGATATCGCGCTCGGCTCGATCATGTACGGCATCGAAACGCTTTTATCCGGCGACGCGCCCGTCGACTACGCCGAGCAATCGATGTACGCGCTCATGCGCGCCTTCGGCATCGGAGCGAAGGAAGCCCGAAAACTCGCCTACGCGCCGATCGCCGATCCTTCAGCGCCACGCGGCGCCATCTTCGAGCGAGTCGATGCATTGGCGGTCGAAGACGGCGCCGCGCGTCGTGACGAGGCTGGTTAGGCCGGGAGAAGGAACGCCGCGGCGCACGCGTTTGGCTAACTGTCGCGCGCTCCCTCCGCGCGGTCGCTGTAAAGCGGAACGGTCTTCCCGCTGGCGATGCTGTTGCCGACGGCCTGAAGGTCGAGCGAAGGCGCTTTCGCGAGCAGCACGTAAGCGAGCCGGTTCGTGCGCCACGTGACCGTCTTCATGTCCCCGACCTGACCGGACCGCACCGGCGCGTCGCTCTCGTTTTCCTCGATCACGCACAGCGCGACCGGATCGCCGCGCTCCGGCAGATACACCATCTGGATGAGCGGGCGGTCATGGTAATTCAGGCGCTGCACGCGCTTGAACTTGAGGCCGACCTGACGCAGGTCCGGGACATCGACCGGCATGCCGTCGCGCTGGTGGATATCGGCCAGAACCTGCTCCGTGCTGGCCTTGTCTTCGCGCAGATTGGAAACCGTGTCGCGCCCGTAGAGCACCTGATAATCCGCCACGCTCTGCACCCACGGATCGGCGCCGCGATTCAACGGATTGTAGCCGCCGAGATAACCGGTGAGCACGCCCGAGCAGACCGCACCCGCGACGAAGGCCGCGGCCGCCCACTGCATCGAAAAGCGGCGCGTGCCGCGCGGCGCCTTGCGTTCTTGCGGCGCGCTGACGCTTACGAGCTCCTCGATGCGGCGCGTGAGGCTTTCCGGCACGGGCGGCACCGTTTGCCGGTCGTAGGCGGCGCGATACGGCAGGACCGACGCCTGCAGCGCCGCTGCGCGCGCCGCCAGCTCGTCGGAATGCGCGATCGCCGCTTCGATTTCCGCGCGCTGCTCCGGCGAAAGCTCGCCGTCGACGTACGACATCAGCAGCGAATCATCGACATTCATCATAAGGATTCTCCTTTTCTGGTTGCCGCCGGAGCCTGCACGCTGAATTTCTGACCGATCGTAAGCCGCGCGCGCGACAGCCGGCTCATGATCGTGCCGATCGGCACGTCGAGCACCTCGGCCGCCTCGCGATAGCTCAGGCCTTCGATCGCCACCAGCACCATCACGACCCGCTGCGCTTCGGGCAGCGTCTCCACCGCGTCGATCACCTGGCGATGCAGCAAATCGAGTTCCGGATTACGCGCCGAAGGATCGGCGAACGATTCGATCTCTTCGTCCTGCCAGTCCATGCTGCCGCGGCTGCGAATCGAACGTGCGCGCAATTCGTTCATCCACGTCGAATGCACGATCGAGAACAGCCAGCTCAGCGTCGACGTCCCCGGCTGCAACTGGCTGCGCCGCTCCAGCGCCCGCACGCAGGCGCGCTGCACCAGATCCTCGGCGTCGTGCTGGTTCTGCGTGAGCCGCAGCGCAAACCGCCATAACCGAGGCAACAGCGTCGGCAGGACGGTCGGCAGGTCGTCGTCGTTCATCGGGGCAGCTCCTGTGATGGGCGCGCTCATGATTGACAACACTCCAGAACCCGATCTATTCCGAAAATTTTTCGATTTTTTTTGCGGAATAAGCGGGCGGGGGCGGCTGTTTTCGGGTCACGGATCGCGCAACGGCGCGCACTCGAACCACCGATTAGGAGACAGATCATGGAGACCCTCCTCGACCGCGCCCGGCAGGCAGGCATGGCGGTCATGCTGGACGCGTGCATCGGACGCGAACGTTTTCATAGCATAGCCGGTTCGACGGCAACCCTCGCGCGATTTGCGCAGCTTTGCGAAGCGCCGGCAGTGAGTCGTAACACGCTTGAAAGCTGGGCTGCGCTCTGCGAACGCGGCGACGCGACAGCCGTGGCGGCGGCGATCCGCCGCGCGCTCGGCGAATGAATTTCGATTTGAATTCGGGTTGATGCGCGGCGTTTTAAACGCGCCGAAGCATCGATATCAATTAGATATCCGAATCAATGCGGTGCGTTTATAGCCCGCAAACCAAGCTTCGCGATCCAATGGCGACGCGAATTTTGCCTGTGCCGCAAGGCGCATTTTTCTCTGGAGACTGACATGGCTGTGGATATGTTTCTCAAGCTGGGCGATATCAAGGGTGAATCTCTGGCGGTGGGTCACACCGAAGAGATCGAGGTGCTCAGCTGGTCCTGGGGTTGCTCGCAGATGGGCACCACGCACACGGGCACGGGCGGCGGCACCGGAACCGCATCGGTGCAGGACCTCACGATCAGCAAGTACGTCGATAAAAGCTCGCCCACGATCGTGCAGTCGTGCTGCCAGGGCGTGCACATGCCCGAGGCCGTGCTCACGTTGCGCAAGGCGGGCGGCAACGAGCCGGTCGAGTATCTGAAGATCACGCTCAAGGAAGTGCTCATCAGCAGCCATTCGGTGGGCTCGGGCGGCGGCGATCAGATTGCCGAGAGCGTCACGCTCAATTTCGCGCAATTCAACATGGAGTATCAGCCGCAGGACAACACCGGCGCGAAGAAGGGCGGCGTGGTGACGGGCAAGTGGAACATCCCGAAGAACAAGTCGGAATGAACCGCCGGTTCACACACTAACCCACGCCTCTTACGGACTTCACCATGAATCGCGCAGATATCGCAGCCTGGCTCGCCGACCTTTCGCCGGATGTTCCGTGCGGCGAGGACGAAGAGTACAGCGCCGATTTCCGGTCTCTGGAAGAGGCGCTCGCCGGCAAGCCCGACGCCCAGTACGGCGGCACCGTGATCGCCGCCACGCCGCCCGACTGGACGCTCGCCCACTCGCTCTCGATGACCTTGCTCGAACGCACGCGCGATCTGCGCGTGGCGGTGCACTACACGCGTTCGGGCACGGTCCGCGAGGGTTTCATCGGGCTGGCGCGCGGCCTTGCGCTGATCGAAGGGCTGCTCGATCGGCACTGGGGCGGCGTGCATCCGCAACTCGATGCCAGCGACGGCGACGATCCGACCGCGCGGGTCAACGCGCTCTCGGCGCTCGTCGACGACGCGGGGCTCGTGGGCGAGCTGCGCGACGTGCCCTTCGTCGCGCCGCGCGGCCAGCGCGGTTTCGCACTGCGCGAGCTCGATGTGATGGCAGGCGAAGCGCCGATTTCCGAAGGCGACGAGATGCCGACGCTCGCGGCCATCGATGCGGCGTTCGCGCAAGCAGGCATCGACGCGGGGCGGGCGATGTGCGCGGCGCTCTCGTCGGCGCGGGCGTCGCTCGAAAAGATCGAGAGCACGCTGACCGCTCGCGTGGGGCCGGCACGCGCGCTCGATTTCGGTCCGCTTTCGCGGCCGCTCGGACGCATCGGGGACTTCGTGGCGGCGCGGGTCGAGGTGCTGGATCCGGATACGGGGGGAAGGGCGATGGAGACCAGCAGCAGTGAAGAGGGCGCGGGTTCCGGTCCGGCGGCGCATTACGCCGTCGCGGCCGGGCCCGCAGCGCCCCGGCGCATCGCGAGCGCGAAGGACGTGAGCGACGCGCTTGACGCGATCTGCGCGTACTACGCGGAGTGCGAGCCGTCGAGCCCGTTGCCGGTGCTGTTGCAACGCGCGCGCAGGCTCGTCGGCAAGAGCTTCATCGAGATCATCGAAGACGTCGCGCCGGACGGCGCGCATCAATTCAGGCATCTGGGCGGCGTCGTCTGACGGGCCCCGGACACAAGCAAAGGAGCAGACATCGTGGCAAAGGAAAGCAGTCAGAAATTCATCGCGCGCAATCGCGCGCCGCGTGTGCAGATCGAATACGACGTCGAAATCTACGGCTCGGAGAAGAAGGTCAATCTGCCCTTCGTGATGGGCGTGCTCGCGGATCTGGCGGGACAGCCCGCCGAGCCGCTCGCACCCGCCGCCGAACGGAAGTTTCTCGAAATCGACGTGGACAACTTCGACGAACGTCTCAAGTCGATGAAGCCGCGCGTCGCGGTGCAGGTGCCGAACACGCTGACGGGCGACGGCAACGTCGCGGTCGATCTGACCTTCGAGAGCATGGACGACTTCACGCCCGCCGCGATCGCACGCAAGGTCGAGCCGCTGCGGCAATTGCTGGAAGCGCGCACGCAACTCGCGAACCTCCTGACCTACATGGACGGCAAGACCGGCGCCGAAGCGCTGATCGCGCGGCTGCTCGAAGAGCCCGCGTTGATGAAGGCGCTCGCCACCCAGCCTCGTCAGAACGACGCCGCCGACCAACCCATCACCGGAGCATGACGCGATGAACGATCTCAGCATCCAGCAACAGGCAAGCCCCGCCGTATTGGACGCGGCGCCCGAACTCGACGACTTCTCCACGCTGCTGCAAAAGGAGTTCAAGCCGAAGTCCGAGCGTGCCCGCGACGCCGTCGAGAACGCGGTGCGCACGCTCGCGGAGCAGGCATTGCGCGACACCGGCGTGATTTCCGGCGATGTCCTCGCGACCATCGAAGCGCTGATCGCGCAGATCGATCAGACGCTCACCGGGCAGATCAACCTGATCCTGCACAGCGAGCCGTTCCAGAAGGTCGAGAGCGCATGGCGCGGCCTGCACTACCTCGTGAACAACACGGAGACCGACGAGTCGCTCAAGATCCGCGTGCTGAACATCTCCAAGGCGGAACTGCACAAGACGCTGAAGAAATATCGCGGCGTCGCGTGGGATCAAAGCCCGCTCTTCAAGAAGCTCTACGAAGAAGAGTACGGCCAGTTCGGCGGCGAGCCCTACGGCGCGCTGGTCGCGGACTACTACTTCGACCATAGCGGCCCGGATGTGGACTTGCTCACGCAGATCGCGAAGATCGCGGCGGCGGCGCATGCGCCGTTCATCGCGGGCGCGGACCCGGCGGCGCTTCTGATGGAATCGTGGCAGGAGCTCGCCAATCCGCGCGATCTGACCAAGATCTTCCAGACGCCCGAGCACGCCGCGTGGCGCTCGCTGCGCGATTCCGAGGACTCGCGCTACATCGGCCTCGCGATGCCGCGCTTTCTCGCGCGCGCGCCCTACGGCGCGAAGTCCGACCCGGTCGAGGCGTTCGACTTCGAGGAAGACACCGCGGGCGCGAACAGCAGCAAGTACGCGTGGGCGAACGCATCGTATGCGATGGCGGCGAACATCACGCGCTCGTTCAAGACCTCCGGCTGGTGCTCGCGCATTCGCGGCGTCGAGTCGGGCGGCGCGGTCGAGGGTCTGCCGGTACACGCGTTTCCGACCGACGACGGCGGCGTCGACATGAAGTGCCCGACCGAGATCGCGATCAGCGACCGCCGCGAGGCCGAGCTCGCCAAAAACGGCTTCATGCCGCTCGTGCACAAGAAGAACTCGGACTTCGCGGCATTCATCGGCGCGCAGTCGCTGCACAAGCCCGCCGAATACGAAGATCCGGACGCCACCGCCAACGCGAATCTCGCCGCGCGTCTGCCGTATCTGTTCGCGTGCTGCCGCTTCGCGCACTACCTGAAGTGCATCGTGCGCGACAAGCTCGGCTCGTTCAAGGAACGCGACGACATGGAGCGCTGGCTGCAGAACTGGATTCTTCAATACGTCGATGGCGATCCCGCGCATTCCTCCGAAGACACCAAGGCGCGCAAGCCGCTCGCCGACGCGCAGGTCATCGTCGAGGAAGTGGCGGGCAATCCGGGCTACTACACGTCGAAGTTCTTCCTGCGCCCGCACTACCAGCTCGAAGGTCTGACGGTGTCGCTGCGGCTCGTGTCGAAACTGCCGACGGCCAAGGCCGCCTGAGCCGCGTCACGTCCGCCCATTGCCCGCAAAAGGAGTCGCCCATGTCCGAACCTTCCGCCCGCGACCGGTTGCAGCCGTCGTTGCTGGACCGCCTGACCGATTTCGAACCGCACGCGCGTCACGAATCCCGCGAGCGTCGCGTGATCTCGGCGCGTGCGCTGCGCGACAGCGTGCAGCGCGATATCGGCTGGCTTCTCAACGCGAGCGGTCTCGGCGAGCGCTCGCTCGCACAGGACGCGGCGAATCTGCCGCATGTCGCGACGTCGGTGCTCAACTACGGCCTGCCGGATCTCGCGGGCCGCGACGTCGCCGCGCTCGCGGCCGGTGCGCTGGAGCGCATCATCCGCGACGCGCTGTGGGCCTTCGAACCGCGGCTCGCGCGCGAATCGGTGCGCGTGACGGCGATCGACGAAGTGAAGGGCGCAGCAGCAACCAAAAGCGCGAGAGGCGGCCACGTGATCCGCTTCGAGATCGAGGCGGACATGTGGTCGCAGCCGTATCCCGAACGGCTGTTCCTGCGCACGGAACTCGATCTCGAAGCGGGCGAAGTGCGCGTCTGCGATGCATCGGCCGGGGAGCAGCAGACATGAATCCCGCGTTCCTCAGGTACTACAGCCAGGAGTTGCAGCACGTCCGGGAGATGGGCGCCGAATTCGCCGCCGCGTTTCCGAAGATCGCCGGGCGGCTCGCGCTCGATGGCGTCGAATGCGCGGACCCGTATGTCGAGCGGCTGCTGGAAGGCTTCAGCTTTCTCGCAGCCCGCGTGCAGATGAAGCTCGACGCCGAGTTCCCGCGCTTCACGCAGCATCTGCTGGAACTGGCGTATCCGCACTATCTCGCGCCGACGCCGTCGATGACGGTCGTCCAGTTGCAGGCCGATCACGCGAACCCGCAACTCGCGGCGAGCGCCGACGGCATCGTCGTGCCGCGCCACACGGCGTTGCGCGGCATGCTCGACAAGTCCGCGTCGACGCGCTGCGAATATCGCACCGCGCACGCGGTCACGTTATGGCCCGTCGAGATCGCGCAGGCGAAGTTCTTCACGCATGCGGGCTCGCTGAACGCGTCGGCGCCGGCGCTGCCCGCGGGCGTCAAGGCGGGATTGCGCCTGCGCTTGCGCGCGACCGGCTCGCTTGGCTTCGAACGCCTCTCGCTCGATCGTCTCGCGCTGTATCTGCGCGGCCCGGATGGCCTGCCTGCGAAGCTGCACGAGCGGCTGCTCGCGCATTGCGTCGGCGTCGCGGTGATGCAGCCGGGCAATGGCGCGAGCGCCCCAACCACGCTCGCCGTGCTGCCCCGGACAGCGCTGCAACCGCTCGGTTTCGCCGAAGACGAGGCGCTTCTGCCGGTCGGCCGGCAATCGTTCGACGGCTATCGTCTGCTTCAGGAATATTTCGCCTTCGCGCCGCGCTTCATGTTCGTCGAACTGGGCGGCTTGCGCGACGCGCTGCGTCATTGCCGCGGGCGGGAAGCGGAGATCGTGATCCTGCTCGATCAGGCGGATGCGTCGCTCGAACGCGGCGTCGATGCTGCGAATTTCGCGCTCGACTGCACGCCCGCCATCAATCTGTTTCGCCGCCGCACAGACCGCGTCGCGTTGTCGGACACGGAGTTCGAATATCACGTCGTGGTCGATCGCACGCGTCCGATGGACTACGAAATCCATCAGCTCGACGAAGTCACCGGTTACGGCGCGGGCGCGGATGCGCAGAAGCAGTATCGGCCGTTCCACTGCGCGAACGATCTCGACATGCCGGGCGAGGGCGGCGCGTTTTATCAACTGCGGCGCGAGCCACGGCGCGCGTCGGCGCGGCAGCAGCAGAACGGTGCGCGCAGCAGCTACCTCGGCAGCGAAGCCTTCATCGCGCTGGTCGATGCGGCGGGCGCGCCCGGCAGCGGCGACGTGCGCCAGCTCGGCATCGGCGCGTGGTGCACGAACCGCGATCTGCCGCTGTCGATGCCGGTCGGCGCAGGCTCGACCGACTTCACGCTCGACGCCGAAGCGCCCGTCACCGCCGTGCGCTGCGTCGCGGGCCCGAGCCGGCCGCTGCCTTCGTTCGCAGAAGGGCCGGCGGCGTGGCGGCTGCTCGATCATCTTTCGCTTAACTACGCGTCGCTCGTCGATACGAACGAGCAGGAAGGCGCCCGCGCGCTGCGCGAACTGCTCGCGCTCTACTGCCCCGCCGACGATGCCGCCGCGCACCGGCAGGTCGAAGGGCTGCGTTCGGTGTCGTGCGCGCCGGTCGTGCGGCGTTTGCCTTCGCCGGGTCCGATCGTCTACGGGCGCGGCCTCGCGATCACGCTGCACTTCGACGACGCCGCGTTCGAGGGCGCGAGCGCGTTTCTGCTCGGCGCGGTGCTCGCGCAGTTCTTCGCGCAATACGTGTCGATCAATTCGTTCACCGAGACCCAGGTCGCGACGCTCGCGCGTGGTCCGGTCATGCAGTGGCCCGCGAGGATCGGACGATGCGCGACGCTCTGACCATCGACCGCGTGCTCGCCCGCGACGCCCGCCGCTTCGACTTCTTTCAGGCGCTGCGGCTGATCGAGCAGGCGCATGCGGAGCGTCCGCGCCTCGGCCGCTCGCTGTCCGTGCGCGACGACGCCGTGCGGCTTTCGCAAGACCCCGAGCTGATCTTTCATCCGACGACGCTCGGCGATTACGTTTCGGGCGAGGACGGCAAGCCGGGCCGGCTCGCGGTGAATTTTCTCGGCCTGCTCGGCCCGAACGGCCCGCTGCCGACGCACCTGACCGCCTACGTGCGCGAGCGCGCCCGCAACGCGAACGATCCGACGCTCGCGCGCTTTCTCGACGTGTTCCATCACCGGATGCTGTCGCTGTTCTATCGCGCGTGGGCGGATGCGCAGCCGGTCGTGAGCGCCGACCGTCCGCGCGACGATCGCTTCGCGGGCTACGTTGGCAGCCTGTTCGGCCTCGGCGCGCCCGCGCTCGCCGATCGCGACGCCGTGCCCGATTCCGCCAAGCGGCACTTCGCGGGCGTGCTCGCCGCGCCGACGCGCCACGCCGGCGGCCTGCGGCTGATTCTCTCGCGCTTTTTCGGCGTGAACGTATCGATCGAGCCGTGGCGCGGCCACTGGATCGCGCTGCCGGAAGACGCGCGCACACGTCTGTCCGGCGCGCGGCTCGGCGTATCGACGGTCGTCGGCACGCGGGTCTGGGATTGCCAGCACAAGTTTCGCATCGTGATCGGACCGCTCGGCTATGTCGATTTCATGCGCTTTCTGCCGGGCGGCGCGAGCCTCGCGAAGCTCGCCGACTGGGTCCGCAACTACGTGCGCGATCCGCTCGACTGGGACGTGGCGTTGCATCTGAAGCGCGAGGAAGTGCCGCCGCTGCGTCTGCAAGGCAATTCGACGAAAGGCGCGCGCCTCGGCTGGAACACCTGGCTCACGAGCGGCGCGCCGGTCCATGACAACCATCGGGTCGTGATCGCCGGGCAGGCGCAAGCGAACCACAAGCAAGCCCCACGCAAGGAGACTTCTCATGACTGAAATCAGCCGCATGGCCCTGTTCGGCAAGCTCGATCCGCTTGCCTATCGTGCGATCGAAAACGGCGCGGCGTTCTGCAAGCTGCGCGGCAACCCGTATGTCGAACTGGCGCACTGGGTGCATCAGATCCTGCTCGCGGCGGATTCGGATCTGCGTCGCCTCGTGCGGCATTTCGAGCTGGACGAGGCCGCGCTCGAACGCGATCTGACCGCCGCGCTCGATCGTCTGCCGCGCGGCGCGACAGCCGTTTCCGATATCTCCGCGCAAGTCGATGAAGCCGTCGAGCGCGGCTGGGTCTTCGGCTCGCTGATGTTCAACGCCTCGAAGGTGCGCAGCGGGCATCTCGTGATCGGCATGCTGCGCACGCCGAACCTGCGCAATGCGCTCTACGCGCTGTCGCGCCAGTTCGAGAAGATCAGCTTCGATGCGCTGTCCGCGCGTTTCGATGCGCTGCTCGACGGCTCGCCGGAAGCGCAGGCTGCGCCCGCGGCGGAACCTGCCGCGCCGCTCGCGCAGAACGACGCGCTCGCCCGCTATACCGTCGATCTGACCGCCGAAGCGCGCGAGGGCAAGCTCGATCCGATCGTCGGACGCGACACGGAGATTCGCCAGGTCATCGACATTCTCATGCGGCGGCGGCAGAACAACCCGATCCTGACGGGCGAGGCGGGCGTCGGCAAGACGGCGGTGGTGGAAGGCTTCGCGCAGCGCGTCGTCGCGGGGGACGTGCCGCCCGCGTTGCGCGATGCCGTCGTGCGCACGCTCGATGTCGGTCTGCTGCAGGCGGGCGCGAGCGTGAAGGGCGAGTTCGAGAGCCGGCTGAAGCAGGTGATCGACGCGGTGCAGGCGTCGGACAAGCCGGTGATTCTTTTCATCGACGAGGCGCACACGCTCGTCGGCGCGGGCGGCGCGGCCGGCACCGGCGACGCCGCCAACCTGCTCAAGCCCGCGCTCGCACGCGGCACGCTGCGCACGATCGCGGCGACGACCTGGGTCGAATACAAGAAGCACATCGAGAAGGACCCGGCGCTCACGCGGCGGTTTCAGGTGGTCAAGGTGCCGGAGCCGACGGAAGCGGGCGCGATCGCGATGATGCGCGGCCTCGTGCGCAAGATGGAGCGGCATCACGGCGTGCAGGTGCTCGACGAGGCGCTGGAGGCGGCGGTGAAGCTTTCGCATCGCTTCATTCCCGCGCGCCAGTTGCCCGACAAGGCCGTGAGCCTGCTCGACACCGCCTGCGCGCGCGTCGCGGTGAGCCAGCAAGCGCTGCCGCCCGCCATCGACGATGCGAAGCGGCGCATCGAGACGTGGACGACGGAAAGCGAGATCGTCGCGCGTGAAGCGGCGCTCGGCATCGATACGCGGGAACGCGCCGCCGACGTCGCCGCGCGGCTCGACACCGAACGTGCGCGCCTCGCCGATCTCACCGCGCGCTGGGAGGCGGAGCGTGCGCTCGTCGGGCGCATTCTCGCGGCGCGGCGGGCGATCGAAGCGGACGGCGAGTCCGTCGCGCTCGCGGACCTTAAAGCGCTGACCGACGAACTCGCCCAGCGCCAGGGCGAAACGCCGCTGATCCTGCCGGGCGTCGATGCGCACGCGGTCGCATCGGTGGTGCAGGACTGGACCGGCATCCCGGTGGGCCGCATGGTGCGCGACGAAGCCGCCAGCGTGCTCGATCTGGCCGCGACGCTGAACCGCCGCATCGTCGGACAGGATCACGCGATGCACATGATCGCGCGCCGCGTTCAGACCGCGCGCGCCGGACTCGACGATCCCTGCAAGCCGGTCGGCGTGTTCATGCTGGCGGGCACCTCGGGCGTCGGCAAGACCGAAACCGCGCTCGCGCTCGCCGAGGCGCTGTATGGCGGCGAGGACAACGTCGTCACCGTGAACATGAGCGAGTACCAGGAAGCGCACACCGTGTCGCTCTTGAAGGGCGCGCCGCCGGGATATGTCGGTTATGGCGAAGGCGGCGTGCTCACCGAGGCGGTGCGGCGGCGTCCCTATAGCGTCGTGCTGCTCGACGAGTTCGAGAAGGCGCATCCGGACGTGCACAAGCTCTTCTTCCAGGTCTTCGACAAGGGCCGCATGGAAGACGGCGAGGGGCGCGAGATCGATTTCAGCAACACGCTGATCCTGCTCACGACCAATGTCGGCACCGAGCTCATCACGCATCTGTGCGGCGGCGGGCGTGAAGCGCCGTCGCCGGAAGAGATCGCACGCTCGTTGCGCGAGCCGCTGCTCGAAGCATTTCCGCCGGCGCTGCTCGGACGCGTCGCGGTGATCCCGTACTACCCGCTCGACCAAGCGATGCTCGATGCGGTGATCCGCCTCCAGCTCGCGCGCATCGGGCGGCGTATCGGGGAGCGGCAGCGCGTGAGCTTCGCCTGGGACGACGCGGTGGTCGCGCAGATTGCGCGGCGCTGCACGGAACTCGCGAGCGGCGGCCGCATGATCGACGCGATTCTCACCAACACCGTGCTGCCGCGCGTGAGCACGGAATTTCTGAGCCGTCTCGTCGATGGCCGCAGCGTGGCGAAAGTCGAAGTCGGCGTATGCGACGGCGAGTTCACCTATTCGTTCGATTGAGGAGCCGGTCATGCCACAACAAGTCGTCATGGGCGCGACGCTGCAATGCTCGTTCGGCATGACGCCGTCCGCGCTCGTCGTGCTGCCCGTCAATCGCGTGCGCTGCGAAGGGTCGATTGCCGCGAACATCATGGATCACGAGCCGCTCGTGAACATCATGCCGTTCGGCATGTGCACCTCGCAGGCGAATCCCGAAGTCGCCGCGGCCACCGCCGCCGCGCTCGGCACGCCGACGCCGATGCCCTGCGTGCCCGCGACATTCGCGCCCTGGGTGCCCGGCGCGCTCACGGTGCTGCTCGGCAACCAGCCGTCGCTCGACAACGTCTCCAAATGCCTCTGCAACTGGGGCGGCGTGGTGACGATCGTCGATCCGGCGACGTGCGAAACGCAGATTCCCTGAACGACGAGGCCACCGATGATGCTCACCGACAACGATCGCATCGCGCAGGTGACCTGCGCGCTCGGCACGAACGCGCTCGTGCTCTATCGCATGCGCGGACGCGAGGAACTGGGGCGCCTCGCGCAATGGGATCTCGAACTGCTCGCCGATCGCTCGAATCTCGACATCGCGAAGATGCTCGGCAGCGACTTCTCGCTGTCGCTCGCGATTCCGTCGGGCGGCACGCGCGAGTACAACGGCATCGTCACGGCGTTCGAACTGGCGCGGCCCGCGAGCACGCAGCCCAACCGCCCGGCGCTGTATCGCGCGACGGTGCGCCCGCGCCTGTGGCTGCTCACGCGTGCATCGCATTGCCGCTTCTTTCACCGGATGACCGTGCCCGCGATCATCGGCCGCGTGCTCGCGGACTATCACATCGACTTCGAGAACAAGTGCTCGGCGAGCTATCCGAGCCTCGAACATTGCGCGCAGTACCGCGAGACGGATTTCGATTTCGTGAGCCGGCTCGCCGAGCGCGAAGGCATTTACTACTACGTCGAGCATCGGGGCGGCAAGCATCGGCTCATTCTCACGGATTCGTCGCAGGTGCATGGCGCGACGCCGCATTGCAATGCGCTTCCTTTTCGCGCGCAGACCGCCGCGCCCCACGAGCACGAGTGGGTCTACGCATGGTCCACGGGCGGCGAAGTGGCGACGGGCATCGTCGAGATCAACGATTACGACTTCGAGAAGCCGTCGCAATCGGCGCAGCAAGGTCTCGTCGCGCGTGCGCATCGCGTGAAGCGCTTCGATGAGCCCGTCTACGCAATGCAGGAGCACGCGCCCGGCTACACGCGCCACGAAGACGCCGAGCGTCTCGCGCGCGCGCGCGTCGAGGCGCATCAGGCGGGCAATGTCTGCGTGAGCGCGCGCACCACCGCGCGCGCCGTCTGGCCCGGCGGCATCGTGCATCTGAGCGATCATCCGCTCGCGCAGCACAACGGCGAGTATCTCGTCGTTTCCGCCGAGTATGAAATCAATTCGGATGACTATATTTCCACTTTCGATGCACGCGACCGTCCGCCCGTTTTCGATTGCGCCTTCACGGCGTTGCCGCGCGACGCCGGATTTCGCGCCGCGCGCAGCACGCCGCGCGCGTGCGTCGCGGGGCCGCAGACAGCGGTTGTCGTCGGACCGAAGGGCGAAGAGATTCATACCGACAGATACGGCCGCATCAAGGTGCAGTTTCATTGGGAGCAACACGAACCGGAGGCGTCGCGCGAGTCGCTGCAGCGCTGCTGGGTGCGCGTCGCGCAGCCCTGGGCCGGCAAGGGCTACGGCGCGTTCTTCCTGCCGCGCATCGGACAGGAAGTGCTGGTGCATTTCATCGAAGGCGATCCGGATCAGCCGCTCGTGATCGGCAGCGTCTACAACGCCGCGCAGACGACACCTTACGAACTGCCCGCGAAAATGGCCCGCACCACGCTCAGGAGCAATTCGACGAAAGGCGGCAACGGCTTCAACGAAATGCGCTTCGACGATACGAAGGATGCCGAGCAACTGTTCTTTCACGCCGAGCGCGATCTGGAAACCTGGGTGAAGCACGACGCGCTCACGCGCATCGGTAACGAGCGCCATGTAATCGTCGAGCAGGACGATTACGCGCGCTGCGGCGGAAATCGCAGCGAGGAGGTGCAGGGCGCCCAGCGCACGCGGGTCGGCGGCAAATTTTCCCTCGATATCGGCGGCGATACGCATCACAAAAGCGGGGCGAATATTTCGGTGGGGGCGGGTGTTAACGTCGATGTGAAGGGCGGGGCGAACGTCACCATCGAGGCCGGCGTGACGCTCACGCTCAAGGCGGGCGGCAACACCATCGTGCTCGGACCGTCCGGCATCGCGATCAGCGCGGCCGGGCCGGTGTCGATCGACGGCGTGGTCGTGCAGATCAATTGCGGCGGTGGAGGCGGTGGGGCGGGCGCGGCGAACGCGTCGCCCGATGCGCCCGCCGCGCCCCGCCAGGCCGACGACGGCACCAGATGAACGGACAGGAAGGAGACTCCATGTATCTCACGCTCACGGTGGAGAGCTATCAGGGCAGCGCGCCCGATGCGCCGCTTGCGTGCCGCTTCGGCGCGGCGGGCGGCACGATCGGGCGCGGCCCCGGCAACGTGCTGATGCTGCCGGATGCGGCGAAGACCGTGTCGCGCGTGCATGCGCGGATCGACTGGAGCGAGGACGGCTGGCGGCTCGCCGATCTCGGCAGCAATCCGAGCCGGGTCAACGGCCGGCCGCTCGCAGGCGGCCAGCCCGCGCCGCTCGGCGATGGCGACGTGCTGGAGATCGGCGGCTACCGGCTCGGCGTGCGCACGATGGCGCGCGCACCCGCCGCGGCTTTCGACGCGCCGCTCGGCGTGCACGACCGTCGCGGCTTCGATCCGCTGGACGCGGCGAGCGTGCACGAAGCGGGCGCGGCGCAGGCGTTCGCGCACGATCCGCTCGCCTGCGCGGCGGTGCTGGCGGATTCGCCGCTGCCGGGCCCGCGCTTCGATCCGCTCGGCGGTGAAGAGGAAATGCCTCATCGGCTCGACGGCCATGCGGCGTTCGCCGGATCGCAGAGCGATCACGTGCCGCCCGAGCAGGTCGCCTACGTGCCGCCCGTGCGCACGATCACACATGCGCCGGCGGGCGGCATTCCGCACGACTACGATCCGCTCGGCGACATCGCGCTTGCGCCTTGCACGAGCGCCCCGGAGTTGCCGATTCACACGACGGTCGCGGCGAACGACGCCATCGCCGAATCGGCCTACGCGGCGCTGCTCGACGGCATGGGCGTCGATGCCGCCGCGCTCGGCACACGCGATGCCGCCGAGGTCGCGCGGCTCGCGGGCGCGATGCTGCGCACGGCTGTGCGAGGCGTGGTGGACGTGCTGCTGTCGCGCTCGGTGATGAAGCGCGAAATCAGCCTCGACACGACGATGCTGGTCCAGCGCGACAACAACCCGCTCAAGTTCTTCCCCGACGGCGACGGCGCGCTCGGGCAGATGCTGCGTGGCGCGAGCGCCGGCTATCTGCCCGCGCAGACCGCGCTCGAAAGCGCCTTCGACGATATCCGCCGTCACGAACTCGCGGTCCTCGCGGGCACGCGGGCGGCCATGCAGCATCTGCTCGGCCGCTTCGATCCTCAGGCGATCGCCGCTGCCGACACCCGACGCGGCTGGTTCGACTGGCTGCCCGCGTGCCGCAAGGCGCGTCAGTGGGAGCGTCTGGTGGCGCTGCATGCCGAACTGACGCGCGCAAGCGCCGACGACCTCCAGGCGCTGTCCGGCAGCGCTTTCAACGACGCATACGAGCGGCAGGCGAACGGTTTCGCCGATGCGAAGCCGCTCGCTCCTTCCATCCTTCATTGAATCCAAGCGCGAGGCGACGATGTCCAGGAACAACAAGGTGATCTGGTCCGAAGGCATGCTGCTTCAGCCGCAGCATTTGCAACAGCACGACCGCTATGTGCGCGCGCAGATCGACGCGCGCTGCGCCGCCTTGCGGCCCTATGCGTTCGGCTTCTCGGAACTGGAGATCGATGTCGAGCAACTGAAACTCGGCCGCATCGCGCTGAACGCGTGCGCGGGCGTGCTGCCCGATGGCAGTCCGTTCCGGCTTCCCGCCGACGATGAACTCCCGCTGCCGCTCGCCGTGCCCGAGGACGCGCGCGATCTGACGGTCGTGCTCGCGCTGCCCATTGCGCGTCACGGCGCGCCCGAAGCGGCGTACGCGGCGCAGGCCGGTCACGATGGCTTCGCGCGCCACCGCATCGCGGAAACGGAAGTGCTCGACAGCAACGAGGGCGCGACCGGCGCCGCGCTCGTGCAGGTCGGCAAGCTGCAACTGCGCCTCGCGTTCGAGGAGGACGTGGCGCACGCGCATACGTCGCTCGGGATCGCGCGCATCGTCGAGCGTCGCGCGGACAACAGCATCGTGCTCGATGCCGCCTACGCGCCGCCGTGCCTCGACTATCGCGTGTCGCGCCGGCTGTGCGGATTCGTCGACGAACTCACGGGCCTCATGCATCAGCGCGCCGATGCGCTCGCCGCGCGCCTCGCCCAGCCCGCCGCGACCGGTGCGGCGGAGATCGCCGATTTTCTGCTGCTGCAAGTGCTCAACCGGGCCGAGCCGTTGTTCGCGGGGATTGCGTCGACGACCGGTCTGCATCCGCACGACCTGCATCAGCACGCCTTGCAACTGGCGGGCGAGCTCGCCACCTTCAGCCAGTCCGGCAAGCGTCCGGGCGCGTTCCCGGGTTATCGCCACGAACGGCTCGACGAGACCTTCACGCCGATCGTCAACGCGCTGCGCGCCGCGCTCGCCGCCGTGATGGACCCGCATGCCGTGCCGATCGCGCTGGAGGAGCGCAAGTACGGTCTGCGCGTGGCGATCGTGCCGGACCGCGAGCTGTTCCGCTCGGCGAGCTTCGTGCTCGCGGTGAAGGCCGATCTCGCGCCCGCCGCGTTGCTCAACGGCTTTCCGCAGCAGGCCAAGCTCGGACCGGTCGAGCGCATCCGCGATCTCGTCAATCTGCAATTGCCGGGCATCGCGCTGCGTGCGCTGCCGGTCGCGCCGCGCCAGTTGCCGTTCCACGCCGGCTTCACCTATTTCGAGCTGGAACGCGGCGGCGATCTGTGGCGGCAGTTCGCGACCTCGGCGGGCGTGGCGCTGCACGTCGCGGGGGATTTTCCCGGTATCGAGTTCGAGTTCTGGGCGATCCGCCCTTGAATCCCCCGCTTCATTCGACGAAGGAACGCATCGTGAATGCACCCGCTTTGCCGCAAGCCGGCTTCGACCCGGACGACACCATTCTGATTCCGCAGCCGGGCGGACGCGTCGCAGCGCATGCGCGCACGGAAGACGCACCGCGCGCCCCGGCGCTGCCCGCCGCGAGCGGCCTGAACCCGCTCGTGCGCGCGGCGAATCCGCTGATCGAACTGGCGTTGCCGCTGCGTCAACGGGCCGCGATGACCGATATCGAAGCGCTGCGAGGCGAACTCGTGCGCATGGTGCGCGCCTTCGAGCACGAGGCCCGCGCAAGCCGCATCGATACCGAAAAGCTCGCGGCTGCGCGCTATTGCCTGTGCACCTGCATCGACGAGGCGATCTCGGGCACGCCGTGGGGCAGCGGCGTCTGGGCGAGCCGCAGCCTGCTCGTGACCTTTCACAACGAGGCGTCGGGCGGCGAGCGCTTCTTTCTGATCCTGCAGCGGCTCGCGCAGGACCCGGCGCGCAACATCGACGTGCTGGAGCTTCTGTACGTGATTCTGTCGCTCGGTTTCGAAGGACGCTATCGCCTGATCGACGGCGGACGCAGCCAGCTCGACTCCGTGCGCGAGCGGCTCGAACGCATCATCCGCGACCAGCGCGGCGCGTTCGAAACCGAACTGTCGGTGCACTGGCGGCCCGCCGAGCGCGCGCGCCGGCCGCTCGGCCAGCGCATGCCGCCGTGGGTCTGCGCAGCACTCGCGGGCGTCGTGGTGGTGGCGACGCACATCGCGCTCGCGATGAGCCTGAATCGCACGTCCGACCCCGTGTTCGAAGCGCTCGATCGCATTCGCGTGAGCGAGCGGCCCGCAGCACCCGCGAGCGTGATTGCGCCCGCCGCGATGCCCGCCGCCGCCGCGAATCTCGCGGCCTTCCTCGCGCCCGAGATTCGCGAAGGCCTGGTGTCGGTGCGCCAGGCGGCAGACCGCTCGATCGTCACGATCAACGGCGACAACCTGTTCGCCTCCGGCAGCGCGACGCTCGACCCCGCCTACGACACGCTGATCGGACGCATCGCGCAGGCGCTCGCGGGCGTACCCGGCAAGGTCGTCGTGACGGGCCATACCGACGATCAGCGGCTCGTGTCGGCGCGCTTCCCGTCGAACTGGCATCTGTCGCAGGCCCGCGCCGATAGCGTGCGCGCGATGCTCGCGTCGCTCACCGGCACGCCCGCGCGCTTTTCGGCCGAAGGGCGCGGCGACGCCGAACCGCTCGCGTCGAACGACACGCCCGCGGGCCGCGCAAAAAACCGCCGCGTGGAGATCACGCTGCTCGCGCCCGGCGCGTCGTCGTGACGCGTCCGGGACACAGATCAGCATGGAGACATCGATGAAAAAGATCGCAGGAACGCTCAGGACGCCGCAATGGCTCACGCTCGCGGGCGTGCTCGCGTTGCTCGTCGTCGTGTGGTTCGAAGGGCCGCTTTTCGCTTTCGATGGCCACGCGCCGCTCGAGACGCCGCGCAGCCGCTGGATCGCGATGGCCGCGCTCGTCGCCGTGTGGGGGCTCGTCTGGGGCGCGCGCCTCGTCGCCGCGCGGCTCGTCAATCTGCGTTTCATGAGCGGCGTGGCGGGGCGGGGACAGGCGGCAGCGGCCGGCAGCGCGGAGCTCGCGGTGCTGCGCGAGCGCTTCGAGCAGGCGCTCGCGATCCTGCGGCAGGCGCGCATGAAAGGCGTCAACGGCCGTCAATGGGTCTACCAGTTGCCGTGGTACATGTTCATCGGCGCGCCGGGCACCGGCAAGAGCACGGCGCTCGCGCATTCCGGCCTGCGCTTTCCGCTGCGCGAGACGCTGGGCGAGGACGCGATCGGCGGCGTCGGCGGCACGCGTCACTGCGACTGGTGGTTCACCGACGACGCCGTGCTCGTCGACACGGCAGGCCGCTTCACGACGCAGGACAGCGACGCGCAGGCCGACGAATCCGCGTGGACGGGCTTCCTGCAACTGCTGCGCAAGTACCGGCCGCGGCGGCCGCTGAACGGCGTCATCGTCACGCTGTCGGCGGCGGATCTCGTGCGCGAGGACGACGCCGCCCGCGATGCGCATATCCGCACGATCCGCAGCCGTCTCACGGAGCTGAGCGAGCGGCTCGGCGTGCGCTTTCCGGTGTATGTCGTCGTGACGAAGTGCGATCTGCTCGCGGGCTTCACCGAGTTCTTCGACGATCTCGGCGAAGCGGAGCGCAACCAGGTCTGGGGCATCACCTTCGCGCTCGACGAATCGCCGGGAGCGAGCGCGGCGCTCGGCGCATTTCCCGCCGAATTCGATGCGCTCGGCACACGGCTGCAGACGCGCGTGCTGCATCGCATGCAGCGTGAGACGGACGTCGCGCGGCGCGCGCGCATCTATGGCTTCGCGCAGCAGTTCGCGGGGCTGCAGCCGGCGCTCGGCCGTTTTCTCGATGGCGCGTTTCGCGGCACGCGCTTCGAGGCGTCGCCGCTTTTGCGCGGGGTCTATTTCACGAGCGGCACGCAGCACGGTCGGCCGATCGACCGCGCGATCAGCAGCATCGCGCAATCGCTCGGCTTGCGTCGCGACGCCGCGTATAACCGCGATGCGTCGGGGCGCGCGTATTTCATCAACCGGATGCTCAAGGACGTGGTGATCGCGGAAGCCGGGCTCGTCGGTGCGAACGCTCGCTTCGAGCGCTGCAGCGCGTGGCTGCGGCGCGGCGCGCTCGCGCTGGTCGGCGTGACGCTGATCCTCGCGCTCGCGTGCATGGCCGTGAGCTATCAGCGCAATCGCGCCTATGTCGCGGAGTTCGAGCGCGCGACGCAGCATGTCGGGCAACTGGCGCGCGACGCGAACGCGGCCGCCGATCCGCTCGCGGTGCTGCCGCTCCTGGACGCGGCGCGCGCGCTGCCCGGCGGTTATGCGGACGCCGGCAAGCCGGTGCCGTGGCTCACGCGGCTCTGGCTCTATCAGGGCGACAAGCTCGGTCAGGAGGCGCGCGTGACGTACCGGCGACTGCTCGATCAGACCTTGCTGCCGCTCGCGGTCGGCAAACTGACGCAGGAATTGCACGATGGCGCAGCGGACAACGGTTCGGCATCCGAAGCATATCGATATGAAGCGCTGCGCGCCTATCTGATGCTCGGCGACGCCCGCCATTTCGACGCCGCCGCGCTGCGCGCGCATCTGGTTCCTGCGCTCGCGGGCGACGCGAGTCCAGCGCAGCGCAGCGCGCTCGACGCGCATCTCGCCGCGCTGTTCGACAAGACGCACTTCGATCCGTCGCTTCCGCTCGACGACGCGCTCATCAAGGCGGCGCGTGCGCGCCTGGCGGAGCTGCCGCTGTCGCAGCGCGTCGGCAACCGGGTGGACGGCGAACTCGCGCAGGGCAACATCGCCGCGTTCAGCGTGAGCGCCGCGGCCGGACCCAACGCGCCGCTGCTGCTGCGGCGCACGAGCGGCGCGCCGCTCACGGCGGGCGTCGCGGGCGCGTACACCCGCGCCGGCTACGCGCAATACACGCGCTTGCGCGACGCCGCGCTCGCCAATGTCGAGAAGGACGCGTGGGTGCTCGGCCGCGACGACGTCGCGCTCACGCAGGACGGCATCGCCGCGTTGCGCGCCGCACTCGACGAGCGTTACTTCGACGCGTATATCCACGCATGGGACGCACTGCTCGACGATGTAAGCGCTGCGCCCGTCACCGGTCTCGCCGATGGCGCGCGTGTCGCGAACGAGCTGTCCGCGCCCGACTCGCCGCTCCGGAAGTTCATCGTCGCGGCGGCGCGCGAGACGACGCTCGGCGCGAATTCGCCGACGCGCGTCGATGACCACTTCCAGCCGCTGCATCAGCTCGCGGGCAAGCCAGGCGACGCCACGGCGCTCGATCGCGCGCTCGCGCCGCTCAAGGACGCCGCCGTCTATCTCGATGCCGCCGACGCCGCGCGCAGAATGGGCCAGCCCGCGCCCGCCGGCGATGCGCTCGGCAAGCTGCGGCTCGCGAGCCAGACGAGCCCGGCGCCGCTCACGCCGGTCGCCGCGTCGATCGCAACGGCGGGCACGGCGCTCCTCGAAGGCGGCGAGCGCGCCCGGCTGGATGCGCAGTGGAACGCGAACGCCGGCCCGCTGTGCCGCCGCGCGCTCGATGGCCGCTATCCTTTCGTGCGCGCCTCGACCCGCGACGTCGCCGCCGACGATTTCAGCAAGCTGTTCGCGCCGGGCGGCCTCATCGACGATTTCTTCCAGAAGAACCTCGCCGCGCTGGTCGATACGAGCGGGCCGGTCTGGCAATGGCGCGCCGGCACGCCGCCGGCGGGCATGCCGCGCGACGCCCTCGCGCAATTCCAGCGCGCCGCGCAGATCCGCGATGCGTTCTTCCACGACGGCAGCCGCGACATGTCGATCCGCTTTCGCGTGAAGGCGCTTTCGTTCGATCCGGCGCTGACGCAACTCAATCTCGACATCGACGGGCAGCAGCTTGCGCTCAGACAGGATGGCCTTCAGTCGATGCTGCTGCAGTGGCCGAGCGGCAAGAACACGGGCCGCGCGAGCGCGCAGTTCGATCCGGCTTCGGCGACGCAAGCCGCGCCGCTCGACGCGAGCGGTCCGTGGGCGCTCCTGCATCTGATCGATGCGGGCAGGCTCGACGCCACCGCTCAACCCGACCGCTACAAGCTCACGCTCGATTCCGCCGGACGCAAGGCCGTGCTGGAACTGGACGCGACGAGCGTCGTCAATCCTTTCCGGCGCGCGCCGCTCGAACAGTTTCGCTGTCCGGAGCATCTGTGATGGCATCGCCGGGTGTCGCCGGATGCTTCGGCAAGCTGCGCGGCAACGGCGATTTCGTGACGCGGCGTCTGCCGCGAAGCTTTGTCGTTCCCTGGGATGCGATGTTGCAGGCGGGCCTGCTCGCGGGCCGCGCGGCGCGTGGGCGTGCGTGGCTCGATGCGTATCTGACCGCGCCGCTGTGGTGCTTCGCGCTCGGCGGCGGCGTGCTGGGTGCGGATGGCTGGGCGGGCGTGCTGATGCCGAGCATCGACAGCGCGGGCCGGCATTTTCCGTTGACGATCGCCGCGCCCGTCGAACCGGGCGCGTGGTCTATCTGGCGTCCGTATGCGCACGAGTGGTTTGCGCGTTGCGGCGTGCTCGCGCTCGCGACGCTCGACAAGGGCGCAAGTCTCGCGGATTTCGATGCCGGATTGCTGGCGCTATCGCCAGAATATGACGCGAACGACGTTTCGACGCCGTTACATGCGGGAGGCTGGGGAACGAGCGTCTGGTGGCACGCGCAAACGGCGCGCACGAGCGCGGGTCTGCCCGACGCCGCGTTCGTCGCGGCGTTATTCGATGACCGGGTTGGTTAGCAACCGTCGAAGCAGGCGATGACCGCCGTGATGTTGTCCTTGCCGCCCGCGTCGAGCGCGAGCGCGACCAGTTGCTCGCAGGCGTCGTCGATGGTTTGCGGCGTCATCGTCGCGAGGACCGTTTCGATCTCGCCATGCGGCACCTCGCCGTGCAGGCCGTCGCTGCACAGCAGATAGCGGTCGCCGGGCAGCCACGCATGCGTTTCCACGACGGGCGCGATCGACGGCAGCGGCCCGAGCGCCTGCAGCAGCACGTTGCGCGGCGGCAAATGTTCGATGACGCCGCGCTCCAGCGCCTGCTGATAGAGCGTCTGGTCGCGCGACAGTTGCGCGAGCGCGCCGTCGCGATAGCGATAGAGGCGGCTGTCGCCGATGTGCAGCGAGATCAGCCGCGCCGAGCCGGGCGGCTGCCAGATGCCGGTCAGCGTGGTGCCCATCGAGCGGTGCGCGAGACCTTCGCGCAGGTTCATCGCGTGAAGCGTCGCGTTGGCGTGGTCGAGCGCGTCGGCGGCGGCGCGCATCGCGCATGCCGAATCATCGTGCACGGTGGCGTCGGGATCGTCGGTGTGCACGATGCCAGCGTGAGCGCGACAGGTCGTATCGGCGGCGAGCCGTGTGGCGATGCAGTCGAGCGCAGTCGCGCTGGCGCGCGCGCCGCAGGCGTGGCCGCCCATGCCGTCCGCGACCGCGACGAGGTTCAGCGCCGGATCGATCAGAAAGCGGTCTTGATTTTCGCGGCGCACGCGGCCGGGGTCGGTGAGGCCGGCCGCCGTGCATGCGGCAAGGCGGACCGGCGCGCGGCGGATGAGCGTGTCGGGATTCATCGGTCGTGCTCCTTCGGATGCGTGTCGTGGTGAAGAGGCGCTACAGTCCGGCGTCGCGCTGGAAACGCGCGCGGTCGTGTTCATCGGAGATCGCCGCCGCGAGCCGTTCGTACAGCGCGCGCAGGCTGGCCGCACGAGCGGCCTCGCGTTTCGCGATGATGGTGGCGATCGGACCGAGATAAACGGCGAGCTTGAGCGCGGCGGCTCGCACCTCTTGCGCATCGAGCGATGAAGAAGGCGATGTCGCCCCTTGCGCCGTGCCCGTCCCCGACCCGTCCGCGAAGGCGGCGACGAACTGCGCGCGGCCGCGATCAGAAGGCACATGCGGCGCGAGCAGCGCGACGAGCGCAGGCAGATCCGGCGCATCCGCGATACGCGCCGCCGCACGCCGCACCAGCAGACGCGCGACCGGCCCGATCTGCGCGGCGAGTCGCGCCTCGACCGAGGCGAGCGTAGCGGCGGGCCACATCGTGAGCGAAGGCAACGACTCGCCGCGCCATGAGCCCGTGCCCGATGATGCGAGCGGAGCGGCTGGCGTCGGCGTGGGCGTCGGCGCTTCGAGAATCGTGCAGTCGTCCGGGGTCGCTGGCCTGCCGTCGGAGACATGCTGAAGCGCCTGCCGCAGCGCATCGGCCGTCTGAAAGCGCGCGGCGGGACGACGCGACAGCGCGCGCATCAGCACGTCATCGATTCCGGGCGGCAGCGCCGGGTTGCAGACGGACGGCAAGCGCGGCGTCTCGTGCATGACTTGCCGCATCACTTCCGCCTGCGATGCGCCCGCGAACGGCCGGCATCCGGTGAGCATCTGGTAGAGCACGATGGCGGCGGAGAAGAGGTCGGAGCGGCCATCGACGGGCTCTCCCGTGAACTGCTCCGGCGACATATAGCAAGGTGTGCCGATCATCGCGCCCGCCAGCGTCAGCGTCGATGATTCGACGTGCGCGACGCCGAAGTCCGCGACCTTCAGCCGTCCTTGCTCGCTGACGAGCAGGTTCGCGGGCTTGATGTCGCGATGCACGACGCCGTGATCGTGCGCGAAGCCGAGCGCGGCGAGCAGTTGCGCGACCCAGTCGAGCGCGGTCGCGAGTGCGAGCGGACGGCCCGCGTCGAGCAAGGGCTTCAGCGCGTGTCCGCTGACGAGTTCCATCGCGATATAGGCGGTGTCATCGGCTTCGCCATAGTCGTACACGCCGACGATGTTCGGATGCGCGAGCCGTCCGGCGGCCTGCGCCTCGCTGCGCAGGCGCGTCATCAGACTCGCGCGCTCGCCGGTTTCGAACAGTTCGCGGCGCACCGTCTTCAACGCGACATGCCGCTCGATGTGCGGATCGAAGGCGCGATAGACCACGCCCATCGCGCCCGCGCCCAGCACCGCGTCGATGCGGTACTTGCCCAGTTGCGCGATGCGCGGCGGGTCCATCGCGGCGGCTTTCACCTCATGCCTCGATCATCTTGAATGCTTCCACGAGACTCGTCTTCATGCGCGCGAACGACGCGGCGAGCGAGGCGATCTCGTCGCGGCCGCGCTCGGTGAAGTTCGCGCCGTCGAGTTGTCCGAGGCTGGCTTCGTCGGCGGCGCGCGAGAGGGCGCGGATACGTCGCGTGACGAGCAGATGCACCGTTACGTTCAGCGCGATCAGCAACAGCACGAACACGGCGAAGAGCGAGCCGAGGAAGGTGCGCAGCACAGCGTCGCTGCGCGCGACGGGCAGCGCCATCGGCACCGAGACGAAATCCGCGCCGATGACATCGTGCATCGCCCAGTTGAAGCCGTTGTCGGGACCGTATTTGTCGATGAGCGTTTTCGGCGCGCGCGACGGCACGCTGTGGCATTCCATGCAGGCGGCGTCGTTGATGCGGTTCGGGCGCGCGATATACAGGTTCTGCCCGGTCGGCGTGTCGCGCAGTCCGACGATTTCCTTGAGCTCGGGCTTGTCGTGCAGATGGCGGATCACATCCGCTTCCCAGTCCGAGGGACGGTCGCGCGGATTGGTCGGGTTCAGCATCGTCGAGCGATATGAGTAGCCCGCGAGGCGCTTTTCCAGCGTCATCAGCGTTTCGACTGCCGAGAAGGCCGGCACCGATTGCGGCACGAAGCTGTATTTGAGCTGCGTCTGCAAAAGCGGCGTGACTTGCGTCGCGGTGTAGTTCTGCGCCGCGCTCGCCGCTTCCATGAGGACGCGCGCATTCTGCACGGTTTCGTCGATGGCCGCGCGACGCAGCAACTCGCGCGCGGCGAACCCGGCCGACACGAAGCCGACGACAAAGACCGCGAGAAACACCAGATTGAACTTGACGGCGAGCGACAGTCTCATGACTCCACCTCGGTTGATTGGTTCTGCGCGGGCGAGACCGCGCGCCGGCGCGGCATGGCGGGAGGCGGACACAGCACGCGCCGCCATTCGGGAAGCGTGCGCAGGTTCTGACGCACCTGGGCGCGAAACGGCTCGCCTTGCGTGAGCGGCCGAAAGCGCGCGACGAAGCCGCGCCGGATCGGCAGCGGTGCGCTCAGCCAGTCGGCGATATCGGCATATGTTGCCGGGCGGCCCTGCGCGGGCGCGACGGGCTTCGCCTTCGCGGGCGTCGCCGATAACGCGAGCGGATCGCGGAAAGGCAGCGGCATCGCGGCGATGAACGACGTCGCCGGGCGCGTGCCCACGACGAGCGGCTTGCCGGTCTCGCGTTCGGCGTAGTGCTCGCCGTCGAGTTGCTGATGTGCGTCGGCATGGTCGGGCATGGCGAGCGTCATGCTGCCCGCTTCGATGAAGAGCGAAGTCATGTCGCGGCTCGCGTGCAGCACCGCCGAGCCGTCGCGCAGGCTCGCGTGCAGCGTGGGGGTGTCGATCGACAAGGGATCGGACGCGCCCGCATGCGGACGTGCGATCTTGATCCAGCCTGAAAGGAGCGCGAGTGCATCGCCGTGCGGCGCGGCATCGATGGCGACGCGCGTGTCGGCGCCAAGCGCGATGATCGTGCCGTCGCCGTCTTCGATTTGCGCGCCGCCGTGCGCATCGGTGGCGAGCAGATCGCCTGGCTGAAGCGCGATGGGCATATCGACGTTGAACGCGGTCGTCGCGCGGATCAGCGTGACGGTTCCTTCGGGCAGCAGCATCGCCTGGCCCGCTTGCGCGTCGTGAAGCGAGCACAAACATGCGAGGGCGACGCTCAAGCGAAGGGTGTGCAGCAGGGTTCGGGCGTTCATCGCGGCGATGCCTCGGAGCGTGAAGGTATTGCGACGAAAACAGCCGTGCGCCGGTTTCTATTCCACATGAATTTCCCCTATATCGACGGAACAAAAGCGGCGCCGGTCATTTCATGCGCGAAGGCGCTAGCCGTTCAGAAAGCCGAGCACGGCCTTGCGCACTTTCAGGTCCCAGGTCTGCTCTTCCGTGTGGCTCGTGGCGAGTGTGAGCAGACCTTTGATCATCGCGTCGTCGGAATTGAACGCGAAGCCCGCATCGCTCAGATAGTCCGATCCCCATACCTTTAGGCTGTCCACGTACTTGCAGCCAGCCGTGAATTCCGCCTGCGTGACGATGTTCTCGTCGTCCTTGAACATCGCGAGGAAGTGCATCTTGTCGCCGCAAATGCCGGAGTTGAGAGCCAGCACCGAGAGCGCCGGAATCGGCACCGCATAGCGCTTGAACCAGCCGTTGAAGGCGATCGGCCGCGTATGCAGCGCGTCGCGTTGCATGCGTGCTTCCCAGTAGCCCTTCGCCTGCTCGCAAAAGCGCTTGATGCGCTTGATCTCCACGATCTTCCAGATGACCTTCGCGAGCGTTTCCATGATGGACACGACCGCATCGATGATGGTCGACGCACCCTGGCTCGCGAACTGTAGCCCGAGGCTCGCGCCGCCTTTCACGAGGTCATAGACGCCGGAACCGATGCTCAGCTTCATCGCGCGCCTGATCGCTTCCACGATGGTGCCGGGATGCCCGGTCAGCAGTTGCACGTCGCGGCCTTGCACCCATTCGCGATACTTGGTGATGCTGCTGTCGACGGTATTGGCGATGCCCTTGGCGATATCGAGGCCCGCACCGATGAACGGCGCGAGCGTGGCGAGCAGCTTGCCGCACAGGAAATCGACGAGCTTGCGCAGGAGCGCGGGCATCGTGTCGAGCGCGAAACCGCCGGGATCGTTGCGGATGTCCGCAACCTTTTCGCGAATCATGTCCCACAGTTTTCTCGCCCCTTCCTCGACTTTGGCGCGGATGGCCTCGTACAGCCGCTGCGCCGCGCTGCTTAACGCCGGCAACGTGAGCGTGGCGTTGGTGAGCTGATTCGACTTCGTGAGCGTCGGTTCCTTGTGCCTTCTGATCTTCTTCTGCACCTGTTCGAGTGCGAGCGACGCCGATTTCTGCACGACGCTGTTGTCCAGCACCGCGGATGCGCGCGCCGCCGCGACATTGGTGTCCGGCGCGAATCCGAGGCCGACGTTGGTGATATCGAAGGCGCCTTCCAGCAGCACCTGAAACGTATCGTCTTCCAGTTCCAGGTTGCCGAAGAGATACAGCACGCCGAGGCGCGCGTTGATGAGCGCGGGCGTCATGAAGTCCTGCGCGCCTGCCGCGGCGTCCGTGTCCCCTTTGCCGTGCAGTTGCTGATCGAGCAGCGTGAAGTACTTCGAGCCGTTGCGCGACGCGCTTCTCCAGGCATCGTCGGGACCGGCCGACAGTCGCCAGCGCTCGAACGCCTGCACCAGCGCGTGAAACTGATGAACCGTCCGGTTGCGGTGATACATGAGGATCTGCTGATCCAGATCCTTGAGCGCGGCGCCGCGTACCTGAAGCAGCGCCGAGGTTCCTCTGAGCCATTCATCGTGGGCAACGACGTCGGGCAACTGGGCATAAGCGTAGGGCATGGAGAGGTCTCCTCGAAAACCTGAGGTGGTGATTGACTGTCGGGGAGGCGTCCTAGCACCAGGCGATATCGTTCAGCTTCACGTAGCGGCTTTCGATCAGGCGGCCGCTGCGGCTGCGCAGGTCCACTCGATAGATGCAGCCGAAACTGAAGAAGTTGTGCTCGAGGACAAAGATTTCGCGGTGCATGATGCCTCCTGTCGGGCGCGGTTCGCTGGGCGAATCGTGGCGATCGTGGTCGCCGTGGGATGTCGCGACCGTCGAAAGCAAAACAGCGGGGTGGGAGGATTTGTTCCGCGTGCGAGGGGGACTTTATTTGCGGGCGAGAAAGGAATAAACGCGGCTCTGAAGTGTCGCGGCCAGCACTCAACATTCGAAAGCACATTTCACATTGCGGGACTTCCCGGAAATTTCTGCAGTCGTGCTTTTTTGCCGCTTGAAAACGGTTTTTGCATCGCAAAAACTGCCGCGTAACTCGTTGAAAATAAAGCGTAAATTATGTCTTATGTCTTATATAAGACTTCACTCAGAGGCGATAAACGGCGGTACTATTAAGTCATGCAGTTCGCTTCGACAAACGTCGCGACACGCCAAACCGTTTAGTTAACCGCGCTTTGCTCTCAGGAGAGTCACATGGCCCAATATCAAGAAGACATCAAGGCAGTTGCTGGTCTGAAAGAAACCAACGGCAGCGCCTGGAACGCCATCAACCCCGAGTACGCCGCTCGGATGCGTGCCCAGAACAAGTTCAAAACGGGCCTGGATATCGCCAAGTACACGGCGAAGATCATGCGTGACGACATGGCCGCCTACGATGCCGACCCGTCCAAGTACACGCAGTCGCTGGGCTGCTGGCACGGCTTCATCGGGCAGCAGAAGATGATCTCCATCAAGAAGCACTTCAACAGCACCGAGCGCCGTTACCTTTACCTCTCCGGCTGGATGGTTGCCGCGCTGCGCTCCGAGTTCGGGCCGCTGCCGGATCAGTCGATGCACGAAAAGACTTCCGTCAGCGCGTTGATCCGCGAGCTGTACACCTTCCTCCGTCAGGCCGATGCCCGTGAGCTGGGCGGCCTGTTCCGTCAGCTCGATGCGGCCGATGGCCCTGCGAAAGCCGCGATCCAGGAAAAGATCGATAACCACGTCACTCACGTCGTGCCGATCATCGCCGACATCGACGCGGGCTTCGGCAACGCGGAAGCAACGTATCTGCTGGCCAAGCAGTTCATCGAAGCGGGCGCATGCTGCATCCAGATCGAGAATCAGGTGTCCGACGAGAAGCAGTGCGGTCACCAGGACGGCAAGGTCACCGTGCCGCACGAGGACTTCCTGGCCAAGATCCGCGCGATTCGCTACGCGTTCCTGGAACTGGGCGTGGACGACGGCATCATCGTGGCGCGTACCGATTCGCTGGGCGCAGGCCTCACCAAGCAGATCGCCGTGACCCGCACGCCGGGCGATCTGGGCGACCAATACAACGCGTTCCTCGATTGCGAGGAGTTGTCGGCGGACGAGCTGGGCAATGGCGACGTCATCATCAAGCGCGATGGCAAGCTGCTGCGTCCCAAGCGCCTGCCGAGCAACCTGTTCCAGTTCCGCGCAGGCTCGGGCGAAGCGCGCTGCGTGCTGGATTGCGTCACCGCGCTGCAAAACGGCGCCGACCTGCTGTGGATCGAAACCGAAAAGCCGCACATCGCGCAGATCAACGGCATGGTGAGCGAGATTCGCAAGGTCATCCCGAACGCGAAGCTGGTGTACAACAACAGCCCGTCGTTCAACTGGACGCTGAATTTCCGCCAGCAGACGTTCGACGCGATGAAGGAAGCGGGCAAGGATGTGTCGGCATACGACCGCGCCCAGTTGATGAGCGTGGAATACGATCAGACCGAACTGGCGAAGCTCGCCGACGAAAAGATCCGTACCTTCCAGGCCGACGCATCGCGCGAAGCGGGTATCTTCCATCACCTGATTACGCTGCCGACTTATCACACGGCCGCATTGTCGACTGACAACCTCGCCAAGGAATACTTCGGCGATCAGGGCATGCTGGGTTATGTGGCTGGCGTGCAGCGCAAGGAGATCCGTCAGGGCATCGCCTGCGTGAAGCATCAGAACATGTCCGGCTCGGACATCGGCGATGATCACAAGGAGTATTTCAGCGGCGAAGCGGCCCTGAAGGCGGCGGGTAAAGACAACACCATGAACCAGTTCTGATAAACAGCGACACTTCGAGCAGAACGCCAACCCATGCGGGTTGGCGTTTTTTTTATGTGTTCGTGTGACGCCAACGGATATCGCGGGTCTGTCGGGTAGCAGGCGTCATGTGCGGCTCGTAGGACTCGCCCATCAAAGATCATTCCTCGTTTAATCAATGGCATAGAACGACACGGCGAATTGGCACGTCCCATGCAATGTTGGTGTCGAGCCAGCGTTGCCTTGCGCGGAATGACGTAGAACGGCATCGGGAGGCTTCGAAACACCGGAGTCAACCCATGCCGCTCGCCCGACTGCTTCTCTGCTTTCTCCGATGCACGTTCGCTGCGGCAGTGCTTTTGCCATTCGTTGCGGGCGCCGCGAGTCTGCCAGCCGCATCGCACAATTACGAACCCGGAACGCGCGATGAAGATTCGAGCGCTTCGGCCATGCCTCACGCGCTGAAGACCGGCATCGAGCGCCTGCGTACCGGGACGTGGTGGGAAGCCAACCGGAAGATCCGCCCGGAACTCGCGCAAGTCGGCGACCTGATGTTTCTCCTGCCGCTTGCCGACAAGAAGCTCGAACCGTCGTCGGATGCGATCGGCCGCGTGCAGCGCCTGCGCGAAGCGATGCGCAGCCACCAGACGCGCCAGCCTGCCGGCTGGAGCCGCCTCGTTGCACAGGTGCGGGCCGAGCGCGCGAAGGCCGGCGATGCGTCGGCCGCGCTGCTCGCCGATGCGCTCGTCAACGAGGTGCGCTACCGCGACGGAACCGATGGCAGCTACTACGCGCCGGCACGGTTCTTTGCCGAAAGCGGCGTATGCAAGGACTTCGCCGTCGCCAAGTATCTGCTGCTGCGTGACGCGGGTTTCGATATCGCGCGACTGCGTCTCGTGTCGCTCGCGCCGCGCTACAACAACACGCCGGACGACTGGCACGTCATTCTCGTCGTGCAGATCGACGGCGCGAGCGAACCGCTCGCACTCGATTCACCGAGCGCGCCGACCGTGAAGCGATCCGACGATACGGCCAACGGTCCGTCCATGCTGCTCGGTGCGATCCTCGCCGGCCGCAAGCCCGCCGACGCGGTGTTGCGCGCGCCCGCCGGACCGCTTACTACGCCGCTCAGTCTGTCAGGCCAGGCGCGGCGGCCCATTGCGACCGTGTTCAACGAAGAGGGCAGCCGTTCGTTCGAACGTGCCGCGCCGGGCGCGCTGCGACGCGCATCGGCGGTTGGGCGAAGCGCGAGCGCGATGTATGTCGATGAAATGGGCGATCCGTGGAAAGTCGATAGGTCCGGGGTGTTTCCGAAGTGGCGCGTTGCTGTTGATCAGGTGGACGCGCTCGAGAAGACGGAGCAGACGGCGAGGTTGATACGTGTGGCGGGGCGTTGAGTGAGGCGTCTAGGTGATTCCGTATCGGCTTGAGGGCAGGCTGTTGTCACGAGCGTGACTCGCATACGAAGACGGGGGGCGGGCTTATGCAAAGCATCGCATGAGGCGATGTGGTGCTCGGAATAATCGCGAGACGTCATGCCTTGCGTCCACGACTGACGGCTTGAAGTCGACGTCTCGTGCCTCTTCATTGAGCGCATACATGAGCGGCCTCCAGTCCATATCGGCAGCACGAATTCAAATTCCTGGATTCCAGTCGTCTTCTGATCGCGATGTACGTCTGCGCGACCCTCTCCCGGCGACCGGTTCGTTTTCGATCCTGCTTCCGTTCGATCGAACTGCTTCGCGCATGGTTCGTCGTGGCCGCGCGTCGACGCTGCCATCACCCTCATAGCCCGTTCACCCGTTTGTTGAAGGTGCTTCATGAGCACGACTACGCGACAGGAAAGCACCGATGACCTCTTGTCCGACGACGACATCGGACCGGCTTTGTCCGATCTCCGATTGTCCTGTCAGAAGCCGGTCTGGTTCGCGCAGATCGAGCAAGAACAGGAAAGCCAGAAGCGCACCTCACCCGCGATCCGGCATGTTCGGGAGAACTTCTCCCGCAGGATTGCGCTGAAGGAGGTGGCGGATCTGTGCCGGCTCAGTCCGTCTCAGTTTTCGAGAACGTTCAAGGTGGAACAGCATCTGAGCTTCGGGGAGTTCGTGCTTCGATTCCGGCTCTGGATGGCGCTGCATCGCCTGACATCGAACCGGGAGCTGGTGAAGGAAGTCGCTTATGCGGTGGGATTCAACGATATGTCGTATTTCGCGCGCTCGTTCAAGCGCTATTTCGGCACATGCCCGAGCGAACTGAAGACGATGTCGATGCATCGCGTCGATGACTCGCACAGCGCTCAGGACATATAGCCTTCCCGCCGATACGCCACGACTGGTAGTCGAACGTCAGGATAACTAAATTGGTATCGACAGTCTTCCCCTGAAAAAACCATGTAGTGGATGAAAAGAGCCCTGCGCAAGTGGGGACCGCAGTCCCGCGAAGCGCGGGTTTCAAGAAATGCCCCGAACGTTCAAAGTACGGATCAGGCAGTGGTTTGATCCATTGCATATCGGGTCAGTCCGAGGACGGAAAGTTCTCTCGACGGCTCAACGAAGGGGCGGCAATCATGCGGCAAATGCAGCAGCAGATTCGCGTTTCTGACGGACACGCGTTCGTCTGGATCGACCTCACGAAAGAACCATTCTCATCCGTCGCGCATTCGATAGCCGGCGAATTCGAGTTCAGAACGGTGCGCGAACCGCAGCATATCGTCGGGGCTATCGAACACTGCGCGCCGCCCTTCATCTGCGTGGAACTCGCGGAAGAGAGCGGCGGCGAGGCCGGTCCGAAGAGCATCGACATGCTCAAGCGCGTTAGTGAGACCTGTCCCGATCTGCCCGCACTCATCGTCGTCGGGCACGGCTCGTCGATGGCGGCGCTGTGTGCCATACGCCTGCGCGTGTGGAACGTGATCATCAAGCCGGTCAGCGCCACGGAATTGCACAGGACGATCCGTGCGATGGTCGCGACGTTTCAGCCGGGCGGGTCACGGGAAGCGTGGCCCGCGGTCGCCGGGAAAGCCGATGAGCGACCGGGCATCGTGCGTACATCGACGGCGATCTCGTATGTGGCGAGCCACTACATGGGCAGGATCACGATCAATGATGTCGCCGCGCAGTGCAGGCTCAGTCCTTCGCAGTTTTGCAGGACGTTCAAGAAGGAGCATCACGTGAGCTTCGGGCGTTACCTGCTTCGCTATCGCATGGATCGCGCGCGCGAACGGCTCAGCCTCGCCGATGTGCTCGTCGGAGAAGTCGCCTTCGAAGTCGGCTTCAATGATCTCTCGTACTTCACGCGATCATTTCGCCGGGAGTTCGGATTGTGTCCGACTGAGTTTCAGGCCGGCGCGATCCGACAGCAGGCATCACCGATGCCTGCGTGAAAGGGCGGCGCGGCCGCGATCTCAGGAGCGGGGAGGAACATCGACGTCAAGCTCGAAAGTCGAGCAGGGCGAAGGATCTTTTTCCCATGCGCGTACGCAGTTCAGCACGATCCGCGCACGGCCCGCGCCGCTCGCAACGAAAACCCATCTCGCAATGCCGCCCGCACCGGGCGGACCCTGCCCCGCGATGTAGCCGGACCCGCGCGACGTCAGCACGCCGTCGGCGCTTTGGGCGAGCGTCCAGCGAAAGCCCGTGGCCGGCGTCTCAGCGAGCTCGACGATGAGTTCATCATCGAGCTCGAGTTCGACGGTACGGCCCGAGTCCGTTTGCGTGACAGTCGTGCTGCGCATGGGCGTGCTTGCTCCGGATCTCGATGCGTGATCTACGGACGCGACCGTTCAGGCCGCGACGAGGCGAATCGTCCAGAAATCGGACGACAGGTCCGTATCGGTGAGGTAAGCATAGGGCATCGTGCAGTATCCGTTCTTGCCCCAGCTCTCGCCCCACGAATTGCGGACGATAAAGCGCTGCTGGGCGTCGTCATAACCGACGGCGACGACGCAATGCCCGCCGAGCAGCTGTTCCTGAGGCGAGGGCATCGGAACGATGCCGGTCTGCGCCACCTCGGCGCTCTCGAAGCTCTCGTAGACGCTGAACCCGAACACGATCGGATAGCCGTCGGCGAGACATCCCTTCATCTGGTTCAGGTTCTGCACCAGGCGCGAGTACTGGACGACCTTGTATTTCAGCGCTTCCGTGTAACAGTTCTTCGGCGGCTTCGATCTGAACTGGCCGATGTCATAGGGCCAGCTGGTTTCGGGGCAATCGCCTTGCTTCGCCACGGACTTGAAGCCGTCGCGGATCATTGCGCCGCTGTCCGAGTCGACCGTGTGCTCGATGACGCGCTCGTTGTAGTAGATGAAAAGCCGCGAGGGATTGAAGGGCGGCTGGAGGTTCTGCTTCATGCGGTCGAACTGCAGCGCCGCGGCGATACCGTTGGCCGTGCAACTGCCGAGGCTGCCCTGGTCATAGACCGGCGGACACTGGGCGGTCAGGTCGACCTTGGCGGGCAGCGCCGCGAGCCGCGTGACGGGCGCAGCGTAAAGATGGTCCCGGTGGTCGGGCAGGTCTCGCACCCATCCGTAGTGCTTGGTCTTGAATGCCATGTCAGTCTCCTTTGGAAGTCGATCATTCGAGGTCGCGCGCACGCGGTCGACGGTTCGCGTGCGATGTTCATCGCGGCCGTCCGGCGGCTGCACGGCAAAGAATACGGCGGCACGCGCGGGCCGCGTTAGTACGATCCTGCTGGATGAATAGGAGAATCGTGCTGCCGATGCGATGTCGGGTGAATCGCCACGTTGCCGGGGACAAGTGCGTGGCGTATGCTGCGTGAACGTGCCGGTTCACATCCGAGTGGGGCGCATGAAGTCATGAGCAATTCGACGCCTTCAAGCGGCAGCGACACCACCGACGTTCAGATCAGGCTGAACGACAGGACGTTGTTCGGCAATGACGCGGGTGAAGACGAAAACATCGATGTCCTCACTTCGTATTTCGTGAACCAGCCTGCCTTCGGGGAGTTCCTCGACCCGAACGTTCGTCTTCAGGTGGCGCGGGCGCGTAAAGGCATGGGCAAATCGGCGCTGCTCGCCAAGTTCGCGCACGACCTCGCTGCACTGCCGTGCAAGCCGCTCATCGTCAATGTGGTGCCGTCCACGCTCGCCGGCATGCTGGAACCGCCGGACAGCGACAATGCGGTGATGCTTGAGAACTACTGGAAACAGGTGATCTGCCGCGCGATCAATTTCGAAATCGCCAAGTCGATCGGATTCGCCTGGCGCGACGACGACATCACGCTCGTCGAGACCGCCGAGCTGGCGGGGTTCAGGGGCAAGAGCCTCGTCGGGGCGCTCACGAGCCGTCTGCTCGGCAAGATCAGCCTCTTCGGCGCGATCGAGATCACGCAGAAGTCCATCCCGGTGCAGAACCATGACCAGATGCTCAAGCGCATGCAGGATGCGCAGCGCGATGCGCGGGATGTCTGGTTCCTGCTCGACGACATCGACACCCGGTTCAGAAACGTGCCCGCTCAGCAGGCTTATGTGGCTTCGTTCTTTTCCGCATGCAGGAGCCTGATTCGCGAAATCAACGGCATCTCGATTCGCGCCACGGTCAGGAGCGACGTCTGGTCGGGTCTGACCAGCGTGGAAGATCTCGACAAGTTCGAGCAGTACATTTGCGACATTGCCTGGACCACGAACCAGCAGAAGGATATCGTCGTCAAACGGATTCATGCCTATGTGCAGCGCGAGTACCCCGCCTGCAGCATCGCGAAGAACTGGACCATTGCGGCCGACGCCGACGCGCTCACCGAACTCGTCTTTGCCCGCAGATTCAAGTGGGGCAGCGAGGGTGTACCGCCTATCAACGTGCTGCGAATTTTTGCCGGTGGCCGACCGCGATGGATGGCTCAGCTCTGCCGGCTCGCCGGCAACAGGGCTGTGGTGAATAACAGCGCCCGGATCGGCGTCAATGAGATCAACGAGATCATGCCGGAGTTCGGGAAACGGCGGCTCGCTGATCTTTACAACGAGCACGGACACCAGTTCGCGGACCTGCGAAAGCTGATCGAGATTTTCAGTAATGGCGAGCGCAGTTACACCACGACGGAACTCGGCCGCAAGATCACGCAGGCTTATGTCCGCACGAAGAGCGCCAAATCCATTCCCGACATCGACGGCGCTCCTTACCGGCATTCGATGCAGATCTCCCAGTTTCTCTTCCGATGCGGCTTTCTCGTGGGCCGTGCGTCGGAGGTCGGGCCTGACGGCGTCGCGTTCGTGACCTACGAGATGCGCCCTGATCTGCTGCAGGTGGACGCCAATCCCGACGACGGCATGGACTGGGAAATACAGGCGCCGTATAGAAGGGCGTTGCGCATCCGCTGAACCGCAGGGTCGCGATATGCGCGGCCCGGTGTGAAATAACTTCAATGCGCATCGCATATGTTCGGCTGTCGACCGAGCAGGCGTAGCCTCATATCGTGCGCAACGCGGGCGAACATATGGCACTTCCCCACGCGCCGCGGATGCGTGATGATAGTCCTCATTGTCGAGATGACCTCGCGATCAAAACGTGCGACGAGTCGGGAGACAGAGTTTTAAGGAGAGAAAAATGTTTGCGACACGAGTCTTGCTAAGGCCTAATTCGAGCCGACTGCATGAAACCGATGGCGCCCGTGAAGGAATTCGGGCAGGGCGCCATGTCGGCACCCAATGGCCCGGCAGTTTTGCAAAGATGCAGAGCAGTTGACAGATGGCGCCCCGTGCCGCCATCTTTTCTGTAGCCATCTCAATGGCCTGAGGAAGGAACATTAAAGACGGTGGCATGCGTGCCTGAGAAGGTCACGAAGAAGTTGTCGGCCATATCGGCGGCGACATTTGTCAATTCACACACGCGGCAAGCAGGACACTCGAAGCGACGAGAGCCTCATGCTCTCGTCGCTTTCTTGTTTATCCCGCGCACTTCTCCACTTCCTTCTCCGCGAGTTCATTCACGCGGATCGCGGCCTCGGTGCGGTTGCGCACACCCAGCTTGTCATAGATCGCACATGAGACCTGCCTGACGTGGCCAGGGCTGATGTCGAGCTCACGGGCGATTTCCTTTCCCGACAAACCGCGCCCGATACGACGCGCGACCTCCCATTCGCGCGGCGACAGTCCGTGTGGATTGCGCATGCGCTCGTCGAGGCGCGTGCATGTGAGGCGACGCAGGACGGCATCCGGAATCCAGAGGTCGCCGGCGAGGATGCGTCGCAGGCCGTTCAGCGTATGCCGATGATCGTTGCGTCCCACCAGAATGCCTTGCGCCGCGTGATCGCCGAGGCACGTGCGTATGGTTTCGACGGCCTGATCGTCGATATGCCCGTGCGTCATCCACGCGGCGACGGGAACATTGTGCCGGTTGTGGGCCTGAAGTTGTTCGAGGGTGCGGGCGCCACGCGGCGCGTCGTCGAGATCGAGATCGAGAAACACGAAGTCGGGGGGCGGATCGCGGGTCAGTTCATCGATCGCACGCGCAAACGTGAAGACCGGCACGACCTTGATGCACGCCATGCCGAGCTCTTCCGCGTTCAGTTCGAGATAGTGCGCGAGCGCGATGCAGTGAAGCTCGTGACTGTCTGCCCACACGATTTTCATTGCCGTTTCTCCTGCCTTCCATGTGCTGCGAAAGAACTGCGAAATCCGTAGCGCAAGCAACGCGCCGGTTTCAGGCAAGCCTGGCCGAATGCACGTGATAGCGATCATAAAGTCGCCGACCAAAAGCGCAATCCCTTCTGAAAGAGGGAGCCGGATCGAGGGGGCAAGGTGCGAAAGTCGATTATCTATAGCTTTTCAGTCTGCACATACCGAAAATTGAGGCATTGGCACTCGAAGAGATGAAAGCACAATAGTCATAGCGAGTAGCAGGATTGTTATAACGGAACCGCAGACGCTTCCATTACACTGCGCTTAAGCAGAGTCCAGATGAAAGCGTTTAGTCATCCCAACGAGATTCCAGATATACGAGTAAAACGACGAGATCCGGACGAATAATGCCGGGGCCGAGATACGTGCGCGTTCGGAAGCACCTGAAGGGCTGCCGCACGTTCAAACACCAAGCTTATTTCCCAAGGCGTATGGCACGCCCTGGAGTAATGCGCTGTTTCATTCCAATTTGAATATTGAAAACGCAAGCACGAGGGAGCATTAGCCGGGCCGGCACTCCAGCGCATTCGTCGCAAGGGGAGTTGAGTTCCGAAAAATGTCGGCAGTTTCGTTCAGGTCCATTTGCACTACCGCTCGACCAAGGAGGCAGTATGAAATGCGATGACCCAGTGGCCCACGGCCAATATCGATGCAGATGCGGCATTGTTCCGCCTCATATGCTCGAGGCGATTATAAAGAACGGCGATGCAGAGCAGCGCATTGCCGCCGCGCAAACATTGCATCTGACCGAGCAAATGCGGCTGGAGCGCCTAAGTCTGGTAGGCGAGGCGGGCCCCGCTCAGCTTGCCGATGAAACTGCCGGCGCCGCGCATAAAAGCCGGAAAATCTATACCGCCGCCAATGGCACGGGTCTCCCCGGAAACCTCGTCCGAAGCGAAGGACAGGGAGCATCCGGCGATGCGGAAATCGACGAGGCATATAACGGTCTCGGTGCCACATTCGATTTATATAACAACATCTTCCAGCGCAACTCGATTGACAACGCCGGAATGGATCTGATTGGAACGACCCATTACGGAGTCAAATATAACAATGCGTTCTGGAACGGTTCGCAAATGGTTTTCGGCGACGGCGATGGCAAGCTGTTCAACCGATTCACCATCGCCATCGATGTGATGGGGCACGAGCTTACGCATGGCGTGACGCAATACACCGCGAAGCTCGTTTATAGCAACCAGTCAGGCGCCTTGAACGAATCGGTCTCGGACGTCTTTGGCTCGATGGTGAAGCAATACGCGCTCGGGCAGACATCGGCGCAGGCCGACTGGCTCATCGGAGCGGGTCTGCTGGCAGCGGGCGTGAAGGGCGTTGCGTTGCGGTCGATGAAGGCTCCCGGCACGGCTTACGACGATCCGGTTCTGGGGAAAGATCCTCAGCCGGATCACATGAGCAAGTATGTCAATACGACGTCGGATAACGGCGGGGTGCATATCAATTCCGGCATTCCGAACAAGGCGTTTTATCTTACGTCGATTGCACTGGGTGGAAACTCGTGGGATAGGGCGGGCCACATCTGGTACAACACGCTGCTCGATACCCGGCTTTCCGCCTCCGCGCAATTCCAGGATTTCGCGAATCTCACCGTCGACAACGCGAACAAGCTTTACGGCGCGACCGTTGGCAATGCTGTCGTGCAGGCGTGGCAGCAAGTCGGCATTAATGTCGCGGCGATCGTGTCATGGCAAAACAATAAAGCGGTTTTGTCGACCTATACCAGCCCGCACTCCATGAACGCCTGGGCATACATCCAGGACAACGGCTGGAGAAAGGTTCAATCCCTGACGCCGGACGGTGTCACGAATACCTTCGCCTTGCTGGTCGATGCGCAAAGCGTCAACGCCAGGGTGAACGTGTACCTCGATGGCACGACCATCTATCAGGCTTATTCCGTGTAAGTAACGAGTATAGTGAAAGGAGGATTTATCATGGCATACGTGAACTTTTCCAACGTCAAGGTCAGCATGACTTTTTGCAGCCCGCATTCGATGAACGCATGGGCTTTGATCGAAACGCAGCCCTGGAGAAAGCCCCAGCCGATCAGCACGGACGGCGTTTCCAATATGTTCGTCATGCTGAATGCGGCGAAAATCAGCGGACGAACGGTGTCGGGTTCATACGACGACGCCACGGGGCAGCTCTATACGCTATATCTGAACTGAACCCGTAAAGACGCTCGCAGCGTTGCATGAAAAGGAACCCATTCTCATGAACCCATCATCCATCACGATCAAGATTGAATTTGGTCAGGACGGGAGTGGCACGACTGTCAAGGATATTTCCGGGGGAGATGCCGCTCCGACTCCTTCTTCCGACGCAGTCATGCATACCGGCTTGAACAGTTCGATCCCTTTCCCGGATATGACGTCGCGCGCGGCCGGTGCGCAAGAGGAAATCCCGACTCCATTTTCTGGCGGCGCCGGATTTCTGGAAGCAACATCGGCTCCGCCGATCCCGGATTTGAATCCGGCGGGGCTTTCAGGAGGCAGTGATGAAGCGCCGCCGCCCCATCCTGAGGAGGCGCAAACGGCTGGAAAGAAAGGCGCGAAATAAGATCGCGTTTCAAGAAACTGGCGCCTGGATCAGGCGCCAGTTTTATTTTGATTCGAGTCGAGCTGTCGATACTTTAAACCGGCTGTCGCTTCCATCCTTATCGATGCCCGTGCTCCCTGATGAAATGCATCAGCGCGCAAAATTCAGGCGGCGGCGACGGATCAGCCGCGCTGAGCACGGTTCGCGCATCTCCATCGACGATCACGATTCGATGGTTTTGGCCGTCCGGAATCTTCGTGCTTTCTGTCGCGATCGACCTCTCTGCGCGGGCAGCCGCGACCAGCCTGGCGAACGCGTCGTTTTCGCCAGCCGAAAGCTCTGTCTCGTTCAAAACCATCGGCTTCGCCAGGCCGGGAACGCCGGCAGTCCAGCCACCGTCGGTTGTCAGTTCCGCGTGCATCGCGTGCTCCCTTCAGGTTCGAGTGTGCGTTTGAAACTCTCTTATCCAGTATAGAAATGCCGGGCGCGTTTTGTCGGGTATCGGGGCCCTTTGCTGTTTGCGGCCGCTCGTCGCCCGCTTTTTGGTTGGCCGCCACCTTCGCGTCATGACGGCGAACCGCAATACACAGATCGCAATCAGAAATCAATCTGCGCGGAAAGCAGCAACGTGCGCGGCGCGGCATTCATCACGTACGTGCCTTGCTGAATCCAGTATCGGCTACCGAAAAGATTCTCGATGTTCGCGCGGAACACGACGTCCTTCTGCGCGATCCGCATTCCGTAACGCACACCGACGTCGTAACGCGTCCACGCCGGCAGGCGCAACGTGTCGCTCGAATCGTAGTACTGCGCGCCCGTATGGATGATCCGGCCATTGACGCTCAGCCCCGCAACCCACGGCAGGTCGTAGTCCGCGCCGAGGTTGAAGGCGAATTTCGGCACGCCGCCCGGATCGTTGCCGTCCTGCGTGCCGCCCGCCGTGCCCGAGACTTTCGGATCGTAGAACGTCGCGCTCGCCATCATGCGAAGACCGCGATATACCTCGCCATAAGCGGCCAGTTCGAGCCCGCGCACGCGTGTCTTGCCGTTGTAGCCGTAGATGTTCGTCGTTGGATCGGTGACGGCGTTCGGCTGCGAGATCTGGAAGATCGCCGCCGACGTCATCACGCGGCCCCAGTCCGCCTTCACGCCCGCTTCGTACTGATTCGACTTGTACGGCGCGAATGCCTGTCCTGCATTCGCGGTGCCGGCCGGCGCGGTGCCGCCATTGCTGAGACCCGACGTGAAGTTGCCGTATACGGAGACGTTCGACAGCGGCTTCACCACGATGCCCGCGAGCGGCGTGATCGCCTGCTGATCGATCGAGCTTTGCTGGGTGCCCGTGGTCGGATCGTAGTTGTCCTGCCCGATGGTCTGACGGCGGAAGCCGCCCGTGATCAGCACGCGATCGTTGAGGAACGACATCGTATCGATGACCTGCTGGCTGTTCAAACGCGTCTGGCTGCTGCGCTGCATGTCGCCGCGCGGGACGCCCACCGGTGCGAGCGTCGTCGGACTGTAGAGATTGGACGCCACCGAATCCGACGACAGCGCATAGAAGTAGCCGATCTCCTGATTCAGGCTCGTCACGCCGGTGACGAGCGTGTGCTTGACGCCGAAGGTATCGAAGTGAAAGCGCAGGCCCGCGTCGACGGTCTTCGTGCGAGTGTACTGATCGTAGTAACCGTTCGCGACGTCGAAGGCGCCCGCGGCCGTCATGCCGCTCGCGAACGGGAAGTTCTGCTCGGACGTGCCGTAGTGCTCGCCTGCCGCGCCGTACACGGTCACGTACTTGTTGATGTCGTACTCGGCGCGCGTCATGACGGCCGAGTCGCGCAGCTTCAGCTTCGAACCGGGATAGAGGTTGTTGTACGCCGACGGCACCGCCGGCACGGCAGTCGCAGTGCCGAAGCCGATTTGCGAACGGAACTCGTCGGTGTTTTCGGAGACGTTGTAGGCGTCGAACGACCAGCGCAGTTGCTTGCCGCGGTAGTCCAGCCCGATCGCGCTGTCGCCCTGAAGCTGATTGCCGTGCGCGATGCCCGTCTGTCCGTCCTTGATCTGTCCGTTGAAGCGGATGCCCCACTGACCTTCGTCGCCGAAGCGGCGGCCGACATCGGCGGCGATGCCGAACTGGCCTTTGGTCTGAAACAGCGCCGTCAGACGCGTGAGCGGGGTATCGTCGGCGCGCTTGGTGACGATGTTGATCGCGCCGCCGACGCTGCCGCCCGGTCCCATGCCGTACATCAGCGAACCCGGGCCTTCGAGCACTTCCACGCGCTCGAGCAGATTCACGGGCACGCGCGCCGCCGAGACCATGCCGTACAGGCCGTTGAGCGCGACATCGGTCGGTTGCACATCGAAGCCGCGAATCTGGAAGACATCGCCGAAGCCGCCGCTGCTCTGTTCCGTGCGCACGGAGGCATTGTTGGTGACGACATCGGCGATGGTGCGCGCCTGTGTGTCGCGGATCATCTGCTCGGTGTAGTTGGTGGTGTCGAACGGCTGGTTCATCACGTTCGATGTCCCGAGAACCCCGATGCTGCCGCCTCGCGCAACTTGTCCGCCCGCGTAGGGCGCGGGCAGGTCGCCAGCCTCGGCGGTGCCCTTCACCACGATGGCGGGCAGCGCCGTCGATTGCGATGCGGTGCCGTCGGTGCCGTCGGCCGTGCTCTGCGCGTAGGCGTTCGCCTGCAGTGCGGTTGCGGCGATCAGTCCGACGAACAGGCGGTCGACCGCCCATGACACCGCGGTGCGCCGATGAGTTGTTTGGTGCATTCCCCGTTGCGACATAAGGCCAGACTCTTCTTGGTTGGGTTGTAAACGAAATATGTAAATGCGAATTATTCGCGATTGTAGGCCAAGAAATTAAACGAACGGTACATATATCGATTTGTCGTATCAGAAAGTGTTGTGGCGAGGCGACGGGTGTAAAGCTGTGCCCGAAGAACCGATGTCGACCCTCGCGATTGACTCGATCATTTCCAACGGCCATGTTCCTGGACGGTGCTGCAGAACAGGACCGTCAGACACGAGGGCACGATACAGCCATGACCGTAACGAAGTTCGACATCGAGAAATGCATGCTGGAGCTGCTCGGCAGGCGCGCTACGACGGCCTCGATTTGTCCATCGGATGTCGCGCGTGCTTTAGTTCACGATGAAGACGGATGGCGAGCATTGATGCCGTCGATAAGGCAAGTCGCTGCGAGGCTTGCGCGTGAGGAGCGGATCCTGATCACGCAAAGAGGAACGCGATTGAACCCCGAGTCGAGGATTCATGGCCCGATCCGGTTGCGACGCGGACCGAAATTCATTGCGCCGGAATGAACGGGATCGTGGCTGACTACGTCCACCACTGGCCGAGCCGTCGCCCTTCCGAACGCAGGAAGGGTTTACCGCTACACATTCCAACTTGACGCTACCGCCGTCACAAACGATACTTTGTCCGTACAAAGCAACGTTTAAGACAGGAGGCGTGAAGCATGCATTCGGACAGAGTGGGCAAACAGCGTTACCGGGCCAGCTACGGTCGTTATCTGGAAGAGTTCACGGTCGGCGATATCTACGAGCATCGCCCGGGCCGCACCATCACGGATGCGGACAACATCCAGTTCTCGCTGCTGACGATGAACTTCCACCCGATGCACTGCGACGCGCATCACGCATCGAAGAGCGAGTTCGGCAAGCTTCTCGTGAGCAGCGGCCTGACCGTCGCGATCGTGCTGGGCATGTCGGTGAACGACGTGAGCGGCAAGGCGATCGCCAATCTCGGCTGGAAGGAAATCCGCCTGACGGGTCCCGTTTTTGCGGGCGACACGCTGTACGCGGAGTCGGAAGTGCTCGAAGTGCGCGAATCGAAATCACGCCCGACGCAGGGCGTCGTCACGGTGCATACGCGTGCGTTCAATCAGGACGGCAAGCCCGTCATGGACTTCATCCGTACCGCGCTGATCGCAAAGCGCGGCCACGGCACCGCCGAAGACTGAGTTCGCAGACCTGGCCCATTCCGCCGGCGCCATGCCGCCGGCGTTCCGTTTCCGTTTCGCCTACAAGACCGCTCGGCAACGACGACACGCGGCGGCGCGACGGTTCATCGTCACAGTACTGGAGACAACTGTGAGTCATTACGTAAGCTCGGGCGCCCGGCTAGACCGGCTGCCGATGTCGCGTTTTCACTGGAAGATTCTCGGTCTCATCAGCGCGGGCGCGTGCCTCGACGCATTCGATGTCTATCTCGCGGGCGGCGTGTCCGCTGCCATGCTCAAATCGGGCTTCTCGACGCTGCAACTCAACGCGCTGTTCGTCTCGTCGGGCTTTCTCGGCATGGTGATCGGCGCGGGCCTGTCCGGCTATCTCGGCGACCGCTTCGGCCGCCGCTCTTCGTATCAGTTCAATCTCGCGCTCTTCGGCTTGATGTCGTTCGTCGCCGCATTTGCGCCGAACATCCAATGGCTGATCGGCGCGCGCTTCGTCATGGGCATCGGGCTCGGCGCGGAACTGGTCGTCGCGGCGGGCACCTTGTGCGAATTCATTCCGCCCGCGTATCGCGGACGCTGGATCTCGCTGCTCGGGCTCATCGTCAACTCGGGCCTCGTGATAGCAACGAGCGTGGGCTATGTGGTCATTCCGCATCTCGGCTGGCGCTGGATGTTCGGCATCGCGGGCATCGGTGCGGTGATCGTGTGGGCGCTGCGTCATCGCATGCCCGAGTCGCCGCGCTGGCTCGAATCGGTCGGACGCACGCAGGAGGCGGAAGAAACCGTGAGCGCCATCGAAGCCGAAGTCGCCGCGCGCAAAGGCCCGCTGTCCGATGTCCCGCGCACGCAGAATCTTCAGGTGCCGAGCGTGCCGCTATCGGCCCTCTTTCGCCGCGGCATGATCGGCCGCACGCTCACGGCGGCGTTGACGGCGGTCGCGGTGAACGTCGCGGTGTACGGCTTCGTCGCGTGGCTGCCGACCTTCTTCGTGCGCGAAGGCCGCGACATCGTGACTTCGCTCGGCTTCACGACGCTGATGTCCTTCGGTGCGCCCTTCGGCGCGGTGCTCGGCTACGTGACCGCCGATCGGCTGGGCCGCGCGAAAGGACTCGTGTTCTTTAGCGTCATCACCATCGTGCTGGGCTTCGTCTATCCGCAGATGACGGCCAACGCCGCGATCGCCGTCGTGGGCTTCACGCTCGTGAGCTGCATCTTCGGCATCGTCACGCTGGGTCTCTTCGGCTATGTGCCCGAACTGTTCCCGACCGCGCTGCGCCTGCGCGGCACGGGCGTGGCGGGCGTATGCGGACGCGTCGCGTCGATGCTCACTTCGTATGCCGCGGTGATCCTGTATGCGCAACTCGGGCTGTTCGGCGTGCTCGGCATGGTCGCGGGCGTTCTGATCCTGCTCGTGATCGCCGTGTTGAGTCTCGGCGTGGACGCGAACCAGTTCTCGCTGGAAGACGTCTCGCCCGATGAGGAGCCCGCCGCCAACGATCTGTCGCTCAACCATCAGGGAGCCGCGCGATGAATGCACGCAACGAGATTCGGCAGCAGGCACAAACGGTGTCGCAGCGCCTGGCTTCCTTTACGACGCATCTGCAACTGAGCGACGTGCCAGAGCGCGTGCGCGAACGCGCGAAGCATCTGATCCTCGACAGCATCGGCCTCGCCTATGCGACGCTGAAGCTGCCTTACGCAAGCTCGACGCTCGCCGCGATGCAGGAACTCGGCAGCGGCGAGGCCACGGTCTTCGGACACGAGCAAAAGCTCGCGCTGCGCGATGCGATGCTGCTCAACGGCCTGCTGATTCACAGCCTCGATTTCGACGACACCCACGCACGCGGCGTGATTCATTCGACGGCGAGCGCGTTGCCCGTCGCCTTCAATCTCGCCGAGCGGGAGAACGCGAGCGGCGCGGATCTGCTCACCGCCTATCTCTGCGCGATGGAAGTATCGACGCGCGTAGGCTCCGCCGCGAAGAGCGGCTTCCATAACGCGGGCTTTCATCCGACCGGACTCGTAGGCGCGTTCGGCTGCGCGCTGGGCGCGGCGCGTCTGCTCGGTTTGTCGGTCGAGAAGGCGCAGCATGCGCAAGGCATCGTGCTGTCGATGGCATCGGGCAATCTGGAATTTCTGCAAGACGGCGCATGGACCAAGCGTCTGCATCCGGGATGGGCCGCGGTCGCGGGCGCAACCTCCGCGACCCTTGCGAAGCATGGTTATATCGGCCCGGGCGCGGCGTATGAAGGCCGCTTCGGTCTCTATGCGCTCTACATGAAGCAGTCGCTCGAAGCGGGCGATATCGACATCGCGACGGCGGGCCTCGGCGAAACATGGGAAATCGACGGCGTTGCGCTGAAGCCGATTCCCGCGTGCCACTTCACGCATGCATCGTCGGATGCGGCGATCGCGCTGCATCGCGCGCATGGTTTGAAGGCGAGCGATATCGAGCGCGTGATCGTGCGCGTGCCCGGCCCGACGATCCCGATCGTCTGCGAGCCGGTCGCGCCGAAGCAGAATCCTTCGAACAGTTACGACGCGCAGTTCAGCATTCCGTACATCGTCGCGACCGGGCTGTTGCATGGCCGCTTCACGCTCGACGATCTCGAACCCGCAGCGCTCTCCGATGAAACCGTGCGCGCACTCGCGGCGCGCGTCGTGCACGAGGCGGACCCGGACTCGACGTACCCGCGTCACTACACGGGCGAGGTGATCGTGCATACGCGCGACGGCCGCACGCTGACGCATCGCGAGTCGATCAATCGCGGCTCGTCGGACAGGCCGCTCACCAACGACGACATCGTCGCGAAGTTTTTCGACAACGCGCAGCGCAATGTTTCGCGCGATGCCGCCGAACGCATCTGCGAAGCGGTGCTTTCGCTCGACGCGCATCCGGCACGCACGCTGGCGCACGCGCTCGCGTAAGACGTACACACGAATACAGGAGAAGCAATGGCTACCATCGACGCCGATCAACAGCAGGACTTGAGCGACTACGCAGAGAACGAGACGCTCATTCTCGACATGCTCGACCGCTTCCTCAAGACGGAAGTCAAACCGTATGTGCACGAGCTCGACGCGAAGGACGAGTATCCGCACGAGATCGTCGAGAAGATGAAGGACATGGGGCTGTTCGGTTGCCTGATCTCGCCCGAGTACGGCGGTCTCGGTCTCACGACCGCGACCTACGCGAAGATCGTCGATCGCATTTCGGCGGTGTGGATGTCGGTGAGCGGCATCATCAACTCGCACCTCATCATGGCGATGACGATCCAGCGTAACGGCACCGAAGACCAGAAACGCGAGTTCCTGCCGCGCATGGCGACGGGCGAACTGCGCGGCGGCATCGGCCTGACCGAGCCGGATTGCGGCACGGACCTTCAGGCGATCCGCACCGTCGCGCGCCGCGAAGGCGACGAGTATGTCGTCAATGGCAACAAGACATGGATCACGAACAGCAAGTACGGCAACGTGCTCGCGCTGCTCGTCAAGACCGATCCGGACGCGCAGCCGCGTCATAAAGGCATGAGCCTCTTGATCGTCGAGAAGGGACCGGGTTACGAAGTGAGCCGCCAGTTGCAGAAGCTCGGCTACAAGGGCATCGATACCTGCGAGCTCACGTTCACCGATTTTCGCGTGCCGGTGTCGCGCGTGATCGGCGGTCAGGAAGGGCTCGGGCTCAAGCAGATCCTGAGCGGTCTGGAACTCGGTCGCATCAATGTGGCGGCGCGTGGCGTCGGCGTCGCGCAGGCCGCGCTCGATGAAGCGGTCGCGTATTCGCAGCAGCGCAAGACCTTCGGCAAGCCCATCTGCGAGCATCAGGCGATCGCGCTCAAGCTCGGCGAGATGGCGACGCGCGTGGAGGCGGCGCGCCTTCTGACCGACTCGGCCGCACGCGCGTATGACAAAGGGCTGCGCTGCGACATGGAAGCGGGCATGGCGAAGTACTTCGCCACCGAAGCGGCTGTCGAGAACAGCATGGAAGCGATGCGCATCCACGGCGCGTATGGCTATTCGAAGGAATACAACGTCGAGCGGCTGTATCGCGATGCGCCGCTCCTGACCATCGGCGAGGGCACGAACGAGATGCAACGCCTGATCATCGCCAAGATGCTGATTGCGAGGAACCCTGCATGAGCCTGCCTCTTTCCGGCGTACGTATCGTCGCCATCGAACAATACGGTGCGGGTCCGTTCGCGACGCAGCATCTCGCCGATCTCGGCGCGGAAGTCATCAAGATCGAGAACTTCCGCGAAGGCGGCGATGTCGGCCGCAATGTGGGTCCTTACTTTTTCGGCGAGGGCGACAGCCATTTCTTCGAGGCGTTCAATCGCAACAAGTGCAGTCTGACGCTCGATCTGAAGAAGCCCGAGGGGCGTGAAGTGCTGCTCGATCTCGTGAAGACGAGCGATGCGGTCTTCAACAATCTGCGCGGCGATCTGCCCGTGAAACTGGGTCTCACCTACGACCAATTGAAGGACGCGAATCCGGCGATCGTCTGCGCGCATCTGTCGGCTTATGGACGCACCGGCAGCCGCGCATCGTGGCCCGGCTACGATTATCTGATGCAGGCGGAAGCGGGGTATCTGTCCGTGACCGGCGAGCCTGACGCGCCGCCCGCGCGCTTCGGCCTTTCGATCATCGATCTGATGACCGGGACCACGGCCGCGATGGCGCTGCTCGCGGGTCTCGTGCAGGCGCGCACGACGGGCATCGGCCGCGACATGGACACGAGCCTCTTCGATGTCGCGCTGCATAACCTCGCGTATGTCGGCACATGGTATTTGAACGGCGGCACGGTGACCGGACGCGACCGTCGATCGGCGCATCCGTCGCTCACGCCGAGTCAGTTGTACAAGACGAAGGACGGCTGGATCTTCCTGATGTGCAACAAGGAGAAGTTCTGGGGCGTGCTGGCCGAGATACTCGACAAGCCGTCGTGGATCACCGATGAACGCTTCTGCAATTTCAAGGCGCGGCTCGCGAATCGCGATCTCGTGGAACAGGAACTGGATGCGGCGCTCTCGCGCGCGACGACCGCCGAATGGCTCGAACGCCTGGGTGGCCGCGTGCCTGCCGCGCCGGTCTACGACGTCAAGCAGGCGCTCGACAATCCGTTCGTCGCGGAGCGTCAGAGCGTGACGGAAGCGGAGCATCCGCGCTTCGGCAGGGTCCGCAACGTGGCCGCGCCGGTGCGCGTGAACGAGACGCTGGCGGCACGCGCCGCGCCCGAACTCGGGCAGGACAACGCGAGGCTTCTGGCCGAACTCGGTTACGATGCTGGACGGATCGCTCATTTGCGCGAAAGCGGCGCGGTGCAATGATGATGCTTGCACCGGATGATGTCGCGCGAATGGCGGGTCCGTCCGTCAATCCTTCATCGTGCGTGCAAAAGATGGTCAACGTGCTCGGTCAGCAACCGCGTTATCTGCAACTGGCGCAGACGCTCATCAACGAAATTCAGAACGGACGCTTTCCGGTGGGCTCCACCATTCCCACCGAATTCGAATTGTGCGAGCAGTTCGGCGCAAGCCGCTCGACCGTGCGCGAAGCGGTCAAGCAGCTCGTGCAACTCGGCATGGTGGTGCGGCAGGCGGGCATCGGCACCACGGTCAAGGCGTTGAATTCGGAAGGCAGTTATCGGCAGGTCATGCAGCAACTGAGCGACCTGCATCGCTATTCCGCGGACACCGCGCTTCAGGTCCTGAAGAAGGAGACCGTCGAAGTGAGCGATGCCTCGCTATGCGCGATGTTGCAGGCGAAGCCCGGCGAAACGTGGCTGCGTCTGGAAGGCATCCGGCGCTCGCCCGAAAGTGTCGATCCGATCTGTCATACCGAAGTCTATATACAGCCCGCGTTCCGTTCGCTGAGGGGCATCGAGGACGAGCCGCATACGCCGATTTTCACGATGATCGAGCGTCAGTTCGGCGAGCAGATCGCACGCGTGGAGCAGGAGATTCGCGCGATGGCGTTGCCCGCGGACATCGCGCGCCTCGTCAATGCGAAGGCGCGTTCGCCCGCACTGTGGCTGTCGCGCCGGTATTTCAACAAGCGCGGGGAGATCGTCGAGGCGGCGGTCAGCATCCATCCCGCCGACCGCTTCAGCTATTCGGAGACGTTCCAGCGCGGCTGGAGCGGCGCCTGAAGCATTCGAGGAATTGCGCATGATTGCACGCAGTTATCTGTTCGTTCCGGGCGATCGTCCGGAACGTTTCGACAAGGCATTGGCGACATCGGCGCATCGCGTGGTCATCGATCTGGAGGATGCGGTCGCCATCGACGTGAAAGCGCAGGCTCGCGCGCAGATCGCGCAATGGTTGCAATCGCCGCTAGCGGACGAGGTGCGCGAGCGCGTCGTGATACGCGTGAATGCGTATGGCACGCCGTGGCACGAGGAAGATGTGTCGATGGTGCGCGCGGCTAACGTTCGCGCCGTCATGGCGCCGAAGGCCGAGGACGCGGCGCAACTCGCCGATATCGCGGCGCGCTGTGTCGAAGGTGTCGAGCTGATCGCGCTGGTGGAAAGCGTCGCGGGCGTGGTGCGCATGCGCGAGATCGCGCAGAGCGGACGCGTGGCGCGGCTCGCCTTCGGTTCGTTCGATTTCGGCGTGGACGCGGGCATCGATGGCACCGCGCGCGAGCTGGATTACGTGCGCTCGCAGTTCGTCATCGAGTCGCGCTTTGCGGGACTGCCGCCGCCGGTCGATGGCGTGACGCTCGCCACCGGCGATATCGATGCGATCAACGCCGACGTGCTCGATGCGCGCCGTTTCGGTTTCGGCGGCAAGTTATGCATCCATCCGAAGCAGGTCGAGGCGGTGAACACGGGTTTCGCGCCGAGCGGGGCGGAACGCGAATGGGCGGCGCGTGTTCTGGCCGCGCTCGAAGCCAATCCACGCGGCGCGATTTCGGTGGACGGGAAACTCGTCGACAAGCCGATCGTCGATCGCGCCCGACGAATTCAGGCCGCGTGAAGCGGACATGAGGAGATAAGAGGAATGAAGGTTCTGGTGCCGATCAAGCGTGTGGTCGATTACAACGTCAAGGTCCGGGTGAAGTCGGATAACACTGGCGTCGATATCGCCAACGTGAAGATGTCGATGAATCCGTTTGATGAGATTGCTGTTGAAGAAGCAGTGCGTCTGAAAGAAGCGGGCGTTGCGACGGAAGTTATCGCCGTGTCGTGCGGCGTGGCGCAGTGTCAGGAGACCTTGCGTACCGCGCTGGCCATCGGCGCGGATCGTGCTGTGCTGGTGGAAACGTCGGAAGAGTTGCAGCCTTTGGCCGTCGCGAAGTTGTTGAAGGCGCTGGTCGATCAGGAGAAGCCTGATTTGATCATCCTAGGCAAGCAGGCTATCGACGACGATTCGAATCAGACTGGTCAGATGCTTGCCGCACTGGCGGGCCTGCCGCAGGCGACGTTCGCATCGAAAGTCGTAGTCGCGGATGGCAAGGCGACTGTATCGCGTGAAGTCGATGGCGGCGCGGAAACGCTTTCTTTGAAGCTTCCCGCAGTGGTCACGACGGATCTGCGCCTGAACGAGCCGCGCTACGTGACGCTGCCGAACATCATGAAGGCAAAGAAGAAGCCTTTGTCGACGGTGAAGCCCGCCGATCTGGGCGTCGATGTCGCACCGCGTCTGAAGACGCTGAAGGTCGTCGAGCCGTCGAAACGCAGCGCGGGAATTACGGTTCCCGACGTGAAGGCATTGGTCGAAAAACTGAAGAACGAAGCGAAGGTAATCTGATGACGACTCTCGTTATTGCGGAACACGACAATGCGTCGATCAAGGCCGCGACGCTCAACACGATTGCGGCTGCGTTGAAGATCGGTGGCGATGTGCATGTGCTGATCGCAGGTTCGAACGCGCAGGGTGCGGCGGATGTGGCGGCGAAGATCACGGGCGTTTCGAAAGTGCTTCTCGCCGATGCGCCTCAACTCGCGGAAGGTCTTGCGGAAAACATCGAAGGCACTGTGCTGAACATCGCGAAGGACTATTCGCATATCTTCGCTCCCGCGACGGCTTACGGTAAGAACATCGCGCCGCGCATTGCCGCGCATCTCGATGTCGCGCAGATCAGCGATATCACCGCCGTCGATAGCGCCGACACGTTCGAGCGCCCAATCTACGCGGGCAATGCCATCGCCACGGTGCAATCGAGCGATCCGATCAAGGTGATCACGGTTCGCACGACGGGTTTCGATCCGGTTGCCGCAGACGGCGGAAATGCTGCGATTGAAAAGATCGAAGCCGCAGCCGACGCAGGCATCTCGCAGTTCGTGAGCCGCGAAGTGACGAAGCTCGATCGTCCGGAACTGACGAGCGCACGTATCATCGTGTCCGGTGGACGTGGGCTGGGCAGCGGCGAGAACTATACGAAAACGCTCGAACCGCTCGCCGACAAACTCAACGCGGCGCTGGGCGCATCGCGCGCGGCAGTCGATGCTGGCTATGTCCCGAACGATTATCAGGTCGGTCAAACCGGTAAGATCGTCGCGCCGCAACTGTATGTGGCTGTCGGCATCTCGGGCGCGATTCAGCATCTGGCAGGCATGAAGGATTCGAAGGTCATCGTCGCGATCAACAAAGACCCGGAAGCGCCGATCTTCAGCGTGGCCGATTACGGTCTCGTCGGCGATCTCTTCACGGTCGTACCGGAACTCGCGAGCACGCTGTGACGACGGATCGCGTGCCGCTGCACACGCGGCAGATCACACTGCAAGGCTTCAAACGCGCGGACGGTCTCTACGACATCGAAGGCCGCCTGCGCGATACGAAGTCATACGACCGCGCGTCGCATGGCGTGGTGGTCAAGGCAGGCGATCCCGTACACGAAATGATGCTGCGCATTACGATAGGCGTCGACTTCGTGATTCGCGATGCGCATGCCGAGTCGATTACCGTGCCCTATGTCGGCCATTGCGACACGATCGCGCCGGAGTATCGGAAGCTCCAGGGCATGACGCTCGCGCCGGGTTTCATGCGCGAGATCAGAAGCCTGTTCGGCGGTGTGCAGGGCTGCACGCATCTGACGGAGCTGATCGGTGCAGTGGCGACGGCCGCGTTCCAGACCATGAGCGAAGAGATCAACGCGAGCGGCGCCACACGGCCGTTTCAAATCGACGGTTGCCATGCGCTGCGCATCGACGGCCCGCTCGTCGAAGCATTTCATCCGAAATGGTACAGGGCGCGACCGCGCGCCTGAGCCTTGGTATGAGCCCGATGAATCGTCGAAAAGGGATTCTGATCCGCCTGGCATGGTCGATGACGTTGGGTGCATCGATTTGGGGTATCGCCGGCGTCGCGTTGGCTGGTGACGACATGGACACACGCGCTATCGATCTGCACGAAACCGTCGTCAAGGTGCCGGTGATCGAGCACGGCCTGTTCGGCGAACACGAACGCGACATCGTCGCGACCACCTATATGCCCGACGGCGACGGACCTTTTCCGTTGATCGTGTTGAGCCACGGCAGTCCGCCTGATCCGAGGGACCGCCCGAAGGTCGGCCGCTACCGTGAATTGCCGCAGATCCGCACATTCGTCCAGCTCGGCTTCGCAGTCATCGTGCCGATTCGCCGGGGCTTCGGCGCTACAGGCGGCACTTATGAAGAGGGCTTCGGTTCATGCAAGAACCCCGACTATCTTCAGGCAGGCAAGGACGCGGCGCAGGATGTGCTCGCAGCCGTCGCCTATGCAGGGACGTTGCCGCAGGTCGATCGGGATCACGTCGTCCTGGTGGGTCAGTCGGCAGGCGGATTCGCGTCTCTGGCAGCGGCGAGCTATGCCCCAAAGGGGCTGGTCGCGGTCGTGAACTTCTCGGGCGGTCGCGGTGGTGACCCGGCGAAACATCCGGGCATACCCTGCGGCCCGCAACAGATGGCCGACGCGATCCGGCATTTTTCATCGACGATAAAAGTGCCGGTCCTTTGGCACTATGTCGAAAACGATTTGTACTTCGCGCCCCAGATCGTGGCGACCTGGTTTGCAGCGTTTCAGGCGGCTGGCGGTCAGGGAGAGATGATCGTCGAGCCGCCTTTTGGAAGGAACGGTCACGGGATGTTTGCCGTCACCGATTCCATTCCCATCTGGTTGCCGCACGTCGAGCAGTTCCTTTCTCCTCTGGTGTCGATGAAGCAGTAACCGGGGCGGAACCACTGTGCACCGATCAACTCGACATCAGGCCTTCGGCGCGAGCCACGAATCTTCGGCTTCGATACCGTCCGGTTCGTAGGTCCACGTGATCTTTTCGTACGTGAACGCGAGGTCTTCCATGTGGCCCATTTGCTTGTTGTTCGGGTCCAGCGCGTTCGGCGTCCACGACTTCATGTTCGTCAGAATCGCGTTCGACAGCTTCACGGTGTAGTACTTCTCTTCCGTGCCCTTCGGCGAGATGCGGTAGAACTCCAGCGACACGTCCTTCATCTGCTCGCCCGAGGTCAGCGCCTGAAACAGCTTGGGCGAGGACTTGTCGATTTCCTTGGTGATCGTCATCGCGCCATGCACGCGCTTGCCGGTGGGCAGACCCGTTTGCGGGCTCTTCGGGATTTCGATGGTGTGATCGACGGCCTGGACGAGAATCTTTCCTTCGTGACCCTGGACTTTGTTCGAGCCTTCGATCTTGCCTTGATTTTGGCCTTCGAGGGTGAGGTAGCACGGCATCGGCATGATTTGTTCTCCGGTTTGTTTGGCGCGTTTCGTTTAGCGCATGAGATGTATTCTGTGGACGCGCCGTTACCGCCGAGTTTCAGAAAAAGGGATTCAGGTTACGAATGAAACATGGCGCTTATCCCACTTCGTCGAAACTCAGCTGAAGAACTTTCCGAGCGTAATCGTGACCGACTGCGTCGCCGTCAGTCCGATGGACGGATTCTGGTCGCAGACGTCGTCGTAGGGGAAGGCGTAGGCAAGTGAGTTCGTGCTCAGTCGATGGAACAACTGCGCCCACGGATTGAAGACGAGCGTGTTGGGGTTCGCGATCTGATAGAAGGTGGCTGCGTCGTTCTTGCAGGTCGCATCGGCGAGTGTGTTCGACATCACGCCTCGGTTGAACGCGGCGGCCAGCATCTTCTGCACGTTCTTGGCGGCGTCGCTGCCGGTCGCGAGGCTGTTCGCGCACTGCCAGACGTCATAGCTGGAGATGCCGGGCGTGCCCGCGCCGCCGACCGTGAACGCCGCCGTGCCGCTCGCCGTCGAACCGGCGTAGAACGTCAGGCCGGCACCGGATTGCACGATGCCGGTGTAGGTGCCCGTCGCGAGATCGGTGACCGACAGCGGCGTGGTGGTCCACGTCTGATACCAGTTCTCGATGGTCTGATCGAAATACGTCAGCAGCGAGCCGCTGTACTGGTTCTGCGCCGAGATGCTCTTGGGCGAGAGCGCACGCAAGGTGACGCTGCCATTGACCGCGAGTCCCGCTGGAAACGCGGACGGCGCGGGCACGCTCTGCGGCAGGTAGAACGCGGCGGGCAGCTTCGACACCGCATCGAGAATAGCCGGACGCGACGAATCGTACTGACCTTGCTGCGCGCCGCCCGGCGTGCCGTTGAGCAACAGCGGAAAGCCGAACTGATCGACCTGCGTGGTGTTGCCGTTGAAATTGCCTTCACTGTCGAACGAGAATTCGATCCAGTCGAACAGGGTGAGTGAGCCGGGACCGTCGACGGTCACAGGGGCCGTGTATGCGCTGCTGCTGAGCGCCGTGAACGGCAGTTTCGGCACACCGACGGATAGATAAATGCGGCCGCTGAACGCCGCTGTGCCGGTGCCCAGACCCGGAATGCTCGTTGCGTTGAGCTTCGACAGATCCAGTACGAAGCTGGAACCGACAGTGAGCGGAATGCTGTAATCGGCCCATGCGAGCGGATACGTTTGGGCAAGCGCGGCGGCTTCGCTGCCGGGCAGTGCGGACGAGCCGGGGAACGTCTTCGCGGCGATCGTGTTGTCGGCGGCGCTCATTACATGGGGCGTGCCGGTCGAGTCCACCCAGTACTGCGTCACGCCGGAAGCGAGACTCGTCTCGCCGATCACGTAGGCATAGACGGCCGTACCGGCCGGCAGATCGGTGTGCGTGAGATCGAGCGTCAGCGGCGTCTTCGCGGTGGATTGAGCGCCTCCTGCCTGCGGCCCGGACGGGGAAGCGGGACCGGACGACGCCGCCGTGGATCCCGACGCCGGATTCGAACCCGAACCGCCTCCGCATGCGGCGAGGAGGCCCGATGCCCCCATGCCGAGAAGAAAAGTGCGTCGGCTGATGGATTTGGTCGTCATCTTCGGGTCCTTCGTCGGAGCATACGGTTAAAGGCGGCAGGGCAGATAACCCGCGCCAGGGGATACGCGTGCGAGGGCTTCCTGGCACGACGCAGGGTTCGGGAACTGATCGGGTTATCGGCAAGCGAAGGCGGTGGCTTGAGGCTAAGCGGCGCCCAATCTTCTCGGGCGGTGCGTCACGACGGGGCTGAAGATGGAAGATTCGAGAGTAGTTTCGCTGGACCTCGGGCTGGTCCCTTAAGGTCTCTGGCGAACCCCCGCGATCAATTGCCGCGTGCGCCCATGCGCTTGCGAATCTCCGAGTCGAGAATCAGCCGCCCCCGCAACTTGCCCTTCATGCGCTTCACATAGCGCGGCGCCTCGGTCATATGGATCACCATCAGTTCGCGCACCTTGTCCGCGTCCCGTGCGCGCGCCGCTTCCGTGATCGCCTTATGGATCTTCACATTCGCGCGGCCGAAGCGCTCATGCTCGGCTGGCGGCGTGTCGTTCCTGAACTCGATGAGCTGCCGGATCATCTCGTTGATGAGCTCGCACGTGAAGCGCAAAAAGGGATTGGGGTTTGCCGCGGCGAGAATGTCGTGGAAGTTCACGTCTTCCTGACGTTGCCGCACGATGTCGCGATCCGCATGTTTCGAAGCAGGTTCGTCGCAACATGCGATGTTCGTTTCCAGCGCCGCGAAATCCTCGTCGGTGAGATGCGGCACCGCGCCCGCCGCAAGTTCGGGCTCGAGTAACTGACGCACCGTGTAGATGTCGTCGATGGTCACGTCCTTGAAGAACAGATAGTTCTGCAGCAGTTGCAAGGTGCGATCGAGCGGCACCTCGACGATCGTGCCGCCGCCCGAAGGCCCTGTCGTCACCTTGATGAGCCCTTGCACTTCGAGCGACTTGAGCGCCTCGCGCGTCGTGCTCTTGCTTACGGAAAAGAGCTGCTGCAATTCGACCTCGCGCGGCAGCTTGTCGCCGGGCTTGAGGTTCTTTTCCGTGATCAGCCGTTTGATCTCCTCCGCGACCAGGTCGGCGCGCTTTGGCTGCTTGATCGGCTGCTGCGCGATCTCGATTGCTGCGCCCGCGCGTTTTGCACGCTCCATCACCATGTCGATGCTCCCTGTCTTTGTCTGCTTTATACGCGCGCACGGCCCGCTCGTCAGACTTGGAATTTTGCCTTATTGACACGCGAATTTATTGTTTCTAGCATCAGGTTCATTCTATTTATCATGATAAATAGAATGAACCGGGCCGAGGCTTGAAGCTACCACGAAAATAAAGCGTAGCGGCTGCGCGGGTCATCTTCTCAAGGAGCGTCAATTTTGAATCGCCGAAACATGTTGAAGCTGGCCGCGCTGTCGGCCATTCCGGGATCGTTCGAAGCGCTCGTCGCAAGAAGCGCCTTCGCGCAGGGCTCGCCGATCCAGTTCGCGTGCCCGGTGCCCATGTCCGGTCCGTTCGCGGCGAACGGCAAGTACGCCGATCTCGGCATGAAACTCGCGATCGAGCAATACGGCAAGGTGCTCGGCCAGCCGCTCGCCTACACGACGCTCGATACCGAGGGAAAACCCGCAACCGCCGTTCGGCGCGTGCAGGAAATCGCACAGCAAAAGAACGCGCGCTATTTCGCGGGCGGCATTCTTTCTTCGGAAGCGCTCGCGATGGGCAAGGAAGCCGAAAAGGCCGACGGCATTTTCATCACGACGGCAGGCGCGGACGAACTCACCGGCAAGGACTGCAACAGCGCGACGTTCCGCTGGTCGGTGCCGACTTTCGGTGCGATCGAGCAGACCGTGCGCCCGCTGATCGAATCGATGCCCAAGGCGAAGCGCTGGTACACGATCACGCCGCAATATGTGTTCGGCGACGGCCTCCTGTCCGCGGCGAAGAACATCTTCAAGGAAAAGGGCATCGAGCATGTGGGCAACAGCTATCACTCGCTCAATGAAAAGGAATTCAGCGGCTATTTGACCAACGCGGTCGCCGCGAAGCCCGACGTTCTTCTCATTCTCAACTTCGGCTCGCAATCGTCGGACACGTTGCGTCAGGCCGTGAGCTTCGGCATGAAGAACAACTGCACGATCCTGATGGCATGGGCATCGGGTCTGGAGCAGTTCGAAGCGCTGGGGCCGGATATCTGCGAGGGCGTGTACTTCGGCGCGCAATACTGGCATGCGATCGACGCACCGCTCAACCACGATCTCGTCAAGCGCGTGAGCGCGGCTTACAAGTCGAACCCGAACTACAGCCTCGCCGGATCGTATATCTGCACGAAAATTCTTCTCGATGGCATCGTGAAGGCGGGCACCGCCGATCCGAAGAAAGTCATCGCCGCGCTCCAGGGTATGAAGTACGCGGGCCTGACCGGTCCCGAAGAGATTCGCGCGGGCGATCATCAGGTGCTGAAGAATTACTATCTGCTGAAGGGCAAGCCCAAGAGCAAGATGAAAGACAAGGACGATTACGCCGACATCGTGAGTTCGGGTCAGTCGTTCCTGCCGCTCGACAAGACGCAGTGCAAGCTCGCCTGATCGCGTGATGTACTGACGCAGATCATTCTCACGCGAATGCGGGCGAGACCTGCATTCGCGCCGCCACCTTTCTGATGCAAGGCCATGAACGTTTATCTGTTGCAGGTCGTGAACGGCATCGGCGTGGGCATGCTGTATTTTCTGCTCGCGGTCGGTTTGTCGATCGTGTTCGGGCTGCTGCGCTTCGTGAACTTCGCCCACGGCGCGTTCTATCTGTTGGGCGCGTATTTCTGCTATCAGGCGATGCAGTGGTCGATGAGCTTTTGGGCCGCGCTCGTCATCGTGCCCATCGTCGTCGGCGCGTGCGCGTGGATCGTCGAGAAACTCGTGCTGCGGCATGTCTATGCGCAACAGCACGAGTTCCATATTCTCGCGACGGTGGGTCTTGCGCTCGTGATACAGGAGTGCGCGATCATCGTGTGGGGACCGCTCGGCGATAACGTGGCCGTGCCCGACATCCTGAACGGCGTCGTGATGTGGGGCAGCTTCATCTACCCGAAGTACCGCCTCTTCGTGATCGCGTTCACGGCCGTGCTGGCGGGCGTTCTATGGTGGGTGCTCGAAGGCACGCGCCTCGGCAGCGCAGTGCGCGCGGGCAGTGAATCGAGCGAGATGGTGTCGCTGCTCGGCATCAACGTGACGCGCATCTTCAGTCTCGTGTTCGCGCTCGGCGCGGGCACGGCGGCGCTGGCGGGCGTGCTCGCCGCGCCGATACGCGGCGTCGATCCGTTCATGGGCATCGAGGCGCTCGGCGTTGCGTTCGTCGTCGTCGTGGTGGGCGGCATGGGCAACTTTCTCGGTGCGCTTGTCGGCGGATTGCTGGTCGGCATCGTGCAAAGCGTGATGAGCACGCTATGGCCCGAAGGCGCGCGTCTCATGATCTATGTCGCGATGGCCGCAGTGCTGCTGCTGCGTCCGAACGGATTGCTCGGGAGGACCGCGTGAATTCCAAGCTCGATTCGAATACATTGGACGTGAGCGTGCCCCAACGATCCCTCAGGCATTCGCTGCATCGATATCGGTTCCTGGTGCTCGCGGCGATCGTCGTCTGCATTCTGCCGATGACGATGCGTTCCGGATCGCTCGCCACCGAAGTGCTCGTCTATGCGCTCGCCGCGCTCGGCTGCAATCTGTTGCTCGGGCATACGGGCCTGCTGTCCTTCGGGCAAGGCATCTTCTTTGGCCTCGGCAGTTATAGCGCCGGCCTGATACTCACGAAGTCAGGACTGCAAGTACCCGTGGCGTTGCTCGGTGCGATCGTCGTGGGTGCGGTCGCGGCGGCCATCGTAGGATGGTTCTCGATCCGTCAGCGCGGCGCGTACTTCGTGATGCTCACGCTGGCATTCGGGCAGATGTTCTACTTTCTCGCCTACACGACGCCCGATCTCACCGGCGGCGACAACGGCCTGCTCGATATTCCGCGTCCTGCCTTGTCGATCTTCGGTCAGCCGCTCGTGTCGATCGCATCGCCGTGGCAGTACTACGCGTTCGTGGCGGTGCTGTTCCTGATCGCGTTCTGGCTGATGCTGCGCGTGTCGCATTCGGTCTTCGGCCGCACCTTGCTTGCGATCCGCGACAACGAAGCGCGCGCCGCTGCCGTTGGTTACGACGTCAGGCGCTTCAAGCTCGTGGCGTTCGTGGTATCGGGGGCGGTCACGGGGCTGGCCGGCGCACTGCACGCGATGATGACGGGTATCGCGCCGCTATCGAACATCGACTATCACACGAGCGAGATGATTCTCGTGATGACGGTGATCGGCGGCACGGGCAATCTCTTTTCCTCCGTGCTCGGCGCGGCGTTCTATGTGCTTTTCGCCGACTGGCTGTCGACGCTCTGGCCGCGCTGGCTGCTGTTGCTCGGTCTCGTGCTGATCGCGGTGAGCCTCTTCATGCAGCGCGGTTTGTGGGGACTGGGAGAACGCATCTTGCGCGTGGTGAAGCGCGATCGGGGAGAGCCGGCATGAGCGTGTCGATACTGGAAGCGAAGGGCGTCGCGAAACGCTATGGCAAGTTCGCGGCACTCACCGATGTGCATCTGCGCATCGCAAGGAACACGGTGCATTCCGTCATCGGCCCGAACGGCGCGGGCAAGACTACGCTCTTTCATGTGCTGACGGGCACGGTGCCGATCAGCGCGGGCAGTATCGTGTTCGATGGTCACGATGTGACGCACGAGCCCGATCACCGGCGCGTGAAGCGCGGCATTGCGCGTTCGTTTCAGGTGACGAGCCTGTTTGCGAATCTCCCGGTGCGCGAGAATCTGCGGCTCGCCGCGCAAGGCGTCGACTCGAAGCGCGCGCTCGATGCATGGACGCCGCCGCGTGGCGCGCTCGAACATCGCGATACGGTCGATGGCATTCTCGAGCGCCTCGCGTTGCAACGTTTCGCATCGGCGCAGGCGAGCGCGCTGTCGCATGGTCAGCAGCGGCGCCTCGAAGTAGGCATGGCGCTCGCCGCGCGGCCGAAGGCGATCTTTCTCGACGAGCCGACCTCGGGCATGGGCATCGACGATCTCGACGACATGAAGCATCTGATTCGCAGTCTGCGCGAGGACTACACGGTCGTTCTGATCGAGCACAACATGGATATCGTGATGGACATCTCCGACACGATCACGGTGATGCAGCAAGGCCGCGTGCTCGTCGAAGGCAAGCCCGCCGATATTCGTGGCGACGAGCGCGTGCGCAGCGCCTATCTCGGCAACATGATCACCGGAGGCCGCGCATGATGCTCGACGTCGATAACATTCACGGCTATTACGGCAAGAGCCATATCCTGCAAGGCGTTTCGCTGAAGATAGGCGACGGCGAGACCGTTACTCTGCTCGGGCGCAATGGCGCGGGCAAATCGACGACGCTCAAGAGCATCGCGGGCGTCGTGACGGCGCAGCAGGGCAGCGTGAAATTCAAGGGAGCCGAGCTTTCGAAGTTGCCGCCTCACAAGATCGCTGCGCGCGGCGTGTGCTTCGTGCCGGAGCATCGCGGCATCTTCAGGCTGTTATCGGTGGAGGAGAACTTGCGCCTTGGCGCGCGCAAGGACTCGCCGTGGCAACTCGCGGACATCTATCGCATCTTTCCGCGTTTGCACGAGCGGCGCACGAACGGCGGCGGACAGCTTTCCGGCGGCGAACAGCAAATGCTCGCGATCGGACGCGCGCTGATGAATCATCCGCGTCTGCTGATGCTCGACGAGCCGGTGGAAGGACTCGCGCCGGTGATCGTGGAAGAAATCGTTGCGCAACTGAAGCTGATCCGCAAAGCGGGCGTGGCGATTCTTCTCGTCGAACAGAACCTCGAAGTGTGCACGCAACTCGCCGATCGTCACTACATCATCGAGCAGGGGCGCATCGTGTACGAAGGCGCGAATGATGCGTTCATCGCCGATGAATCGATCAAGGATCGTTACCTCGGCGTTGGCGTCGTCTGAAGGTCGGATCAGCAACACTCAGCTCAGGAACTCTTCATGCAAGCTCATGATCTGCCGGCGCTGGCCGGCTTGCGCATCGACGGTGCGCGTCTCTGGAACAGCCTGATGGAGCTCGCGCGCATCGGCGCGACGCCAAAGGGCGGCGTATGCCGACTGGCGCTTACCCCGCTCGACAAGCAGGGCCGCGATCTTTTCGTCGCGTGGGCGAAGGAAATCGGCTGCACGGTGCGCGTGGATGCGATCGGCAATATCTTCGCGCGCCGCGCGGGCACGCGCGACGATCTGCCGCCCGTGATGACGGGCAGCCACATCGATACGCACCCGACCGGCGGCAAGTTCGACGGCAACTACGGCGTTCTGGCGGGCCTCGAAGTCTTGCGCACGCTGAACGACAACAACGTGCGCACGAAAGCGCCGCTCGAAGTCGCTGTCTGGACCAACGAGGAAGGCTCGCGTTTCGTGCCGGTGATGATGGGCTCGGGCGTGTTCGCGGGCGCATTCACGCTCGATCATGCGCTGGCGCAGACGGATCGCGAAGGCGTATCGGTGCGCGATGCGCTCGCATCCATCGGCTATGCGGGCGAACGCGTTGCGGCGCATGACGTGGGCGCGTATTTCGAAGCGCATATCGAGCAGGGGCCGGTGCTGGAAGCGAACGACACGGTGATCGGCGTCGTGCAGGGCGCGCTCGGCCAACGCTGGTACGACGTGACGATCGAAGGCATGGAAGCGCACGCGGGCCCGACGCCCATGGAGTTGCGCCGCGATGCGCTGCTGGCGGCCGCCGATCTGATTCGCACGGTCAATCGCATCGCGCTCGATCACGCGCCGCATGGACGCGGCACGGTCGGCTGGGTGGACGTGCATCCGAATTCGCGCAACGTGATTCCGGGGCGCGTGAAGCTGAGCGTCGATCTGCGCGCCGCAGACGATGCCGCGCTCCTCGCGATGGACCGTGCATTGCGCGACGCGTGCGCGCAAGCGGGCTTGCCGGTGCAGGTAGACGAAGTTGTCTACTTCGCGCCGCAGCCGTTCGAAGCATCGCTGGTTGCTTCGGTGCGAGAGAGCGCGCAGGCGCTCGACCTAAACTCGATGAATATCGTGAGCGGCGCGGGACATGACGCCGTGTATCTCGCGCGTGTGGCGCCTGCGGCGATGATCTTCGTGCCGTGCAAGGACGGCATCAGTCACAATGAAATCGAGGATGCACGCGCCGATCATCTCGAAGCGGGTTGCAACGTGCTGCTGCAAGTGATGCTGCGCGCGGCGAATGCATCTGCCGACAGTGTCGAAGGAGAGGCCGCATGAAGATTCTCATTGCGCGGATGAATCACGAGACCAATACGTTTTCGCCCGTCGCGACGCCGCTCGCGGCCTTCGGGCGCGAAGGCCCCTGCTATGGCGACGACGCGTATCGCGAGAATGCGGGCATGCGCACGGCGATGTCCGCGTTCATCGATGCCGCGAAGCGCGAGCAGGCCGAGGTCGTCACGCCGATATCGGCATCGGCGAATCCGAGCGGGCGCGTGGCCGCCGCGGCTTATGACGCGATCTGCCAGGCGATCGTCGATGCCGCAGCCGGTTGCGATGCGGTGATGCTCGATCTGCACGGCGCGATGGTCGCGGAAAACTCGTCCGACGGCGAAGGCGATTTGCTGGAACGCGTGCGGCGTGCGCTGCCTCATGCGCCGATCGCCGTGTCGCTCGATCTGCACGCGAACGTCACGCAGAAGATGATCGACAACGCGGATGTGATAACGAGCTTCAAGACCTATCCGCACGTCGACATGTACGAGAGCGGCGAGCATGCGGCGCGGCTCTTGCTCGATCTCATTCATGGCAAGGCGAAGCCCGTGATCGCATGGGCGCAGCCGCCGCTGCTCACGCACACGCTCAGGAGTTCGACCGCCGGGGGTGCGATGAAGCGCGCCGTCGATGCCGCTCGCGCCGCCGAAGGAGAGGATGGCGTGCTGGCCGTGTCGGTACTGTCGGGCTTCTCGCTTGCGGATATCGACGCGCCTTGCATCAGCGTCGTCGTCGTGGCGAATGGTGCGCGTGCGAAGGCGCAGGAAGTCGCGGACCGCATCGCGCGGCAGATCTGGGGCGAGCGCGATGACTTCGTGTATCGCAGCGCGCCGCTTGCGCAATCGATAAGCGAAGGCGCCGCACTCGCGCGCGAGACGGACAAGCCCGTGCTGCTGCTCGATCACGGCGACAACTGCATGTCGGGCGGAACATGTGACACGACCGATGCATTCGAAGAGGCGTTGAAGCAAGGCCTCGATGGGATCGTCGTCGGGCCCTTGTGCGATCCCGAAGCGGTGGCCACGCTTTTCGAAGCAGGCGAGGGCGCGACGGTCACGGTTGGCATCGGCAACAAGCTTGCAAGCGTGGCATCGCGCGGAAAGCCGCCGCTCGAAGTGACGGGTATCGTGCGCGCGCTGACCGATGGCGAGTACATCATCAGCGGCCCGACCTACACGGGACAACGCGCATATATGGGTCGCGCCGCCGTGCTGGAAACGCCGGTTGCGCGCATCCTCGTAACGGAGCGGACGCACGAACCGTGGGATCTGGGCGTGTTCGAGAGCGTTGGTATCGATCCGCGCGGCGCGAGGTTTCTGATACTCAAGTCGCGCATGTATTGCCGCCCGGTGTTCGTGCCGATTTCGGGCGGACTCGTCGAATGCGATAGCCGTGGCGTCACGAGCTCCGACTACGGCCTTTTCTCGTTCGAGAACCTGAGGCGGCCTGTCTATCCGCTGGATTCGGGTATCGAGTATTGATCGCGGGCGGGGTATCGCGTGAATCGGCGCATCTTTATCGCTTCAATTCGAAGATGCTGTCGATCTCGACCGGAATGCCCATCGGCAACGTGTACACCCCCAGCGCGCTTCGAGCAGGAAGCTTGTCTTGCCCAAACAATGTCAGCAAGAGGTCACTGGCGCCATTGGCTACCTGCGGATGCTGGGTGAACGACTGATCGGCGCGCACGTAGACGGTCAGTCGGCTGCATCTGTCGACGTTGTCGAGCCCGCATGCCTGATCGACGCACGCCAGGATCATGAGCATCGTCAGACGTGCAGCGTGCTGAGCCCTTTCCAGAGACACATCGCCGCCGACTATTCCGACGATCGGCTTGCCATTCTCGAACGGCCCGAGACCGGAGGCATAGAGTTGACTCCCCGAGATGGAAACCGTTCGATAGGAGCCGAGCGGGTCGATGGGTGGCGGCAATTCGAGGCCCGCTTGTGCAAGGCGTTCGGATACGTTCATGTTCGGCTCAGAGTGATGTGATGGAACCATAGAGTAACTCGGTCGATTCCGTTCGACGCAGCGGTACGAACGACTACTTCAGCTCCGTTCCACCCCCGCGCCACGGGCAATCAGGAATTGATCCAGCTGCTCGAACGTCTCGGGCATCGCCTCATCCATTCCTTCGATGGCGATGTCGAGTGCTTCCTTCGACGGATAGAGTTCGCGCATCACCAGCAGCGTCTTGCCATCCTTCTCCTCGAAGGTCACGGTCGTAACGGCGCCGTCCTCGCTTTCCTCGTTGGTCCAGACGAGGCGGGCATTCGGCACGACTTCGAGGTATCTGCCGAAGAACGCCATGGGCGCCGCCGCCCTGGGATGGCAAACTCCAGACGATAGCCGCCGCCGACACGGACATCCTGTTCGCAAGAAAGCAGTGTCGCGCCGCTCGACTTCGGCACCCACCACTGCCTGAACAACTCGGGCGTGGTCCACGCTTCGAACACGAGCCGCGGCGGCGCGTCGAACATTCGCGTGATGACCATCTCGCGATCGGACTTTCGCTCCGTCGTAGTACGGTTGTTCGCGCCGCCGGGCTCATTCTCTCTGCTTGCGACCATCGCGTTTCTCCTTGCGTTTGAGTTCCTCGATGACGGTGTCCAGCGCGTCGAAGCGCGCGGCCCACGTCTGACGGTAGTTCTCGATCCAGGCCGACTCTTCCTCGAGGCGGCGCGAGCCCAGCCTGCAGGTCCGCACGCGCCCCACCTTCTCCGTGGTGACGAGTTCCGCCTGCTCCAGTATCCCGATGTGTTTCCTCATACCGGTCAGGGTCATGTGAAACCGCTCGGCGAGGTCGGTGACGGACGCATCGGCGCGCATCAACTGCTCCAGCACGCCGCGCCGGGTGGGATCGGCCAACGCGGCGAACGAAGCGTCGATTCGGGTTCTTTCAGAATACTGAGCCATATGGTTCAGTATTGCATGTATGTCGAAGGCAGGCAAGCGGACGCTTTCGTGGCGCAAAATCAGACTCATGGGTAACTCGCCGGAATCAGGGGTAAGCAGGATGTCAGCGAGGCGCGGATACTTGAACCGTGGCTTAAGCAACGGATCTCGTTCAGGCATCGCTCATCGAAGGACAATTCATGACCCAGCTCGCTCACCCAGCTCATTCGCTGCTCGCTGAACTCGACGGCTTTCACGTCGAATTCAATTCCGCCGATTCGCGCGCCGACATCGTTCTGGACCGGCCGCCGTTCAACATCGTGTCGATGCATCAGCGCGAGCAATTGCGTCTGACGTTCGAAGCCCTCGACGCCAACGACGCCGTACGGGTGATCGTCGTGCGCGCCAAGGGCGAGCATTTTTCCAGCGGCGGCGATATCAAGGGCTTCATCGAGGCATCGCCCGAGCATGTGGCGAAACTCGCGTGGAATATCGCGTCGCCGGCGCGTTGCAGCAAACCGGTCATCGCGGCGAATCGCGGCTATTGCTTCGGCGTCGGCTTCGAGTTGTCGCTTGCCTGCGATTTCCGCATCGCAACAGAAACGACGCTCTACGCGCTACCCGAACAGAAGCTCGGGCAGATTCCCGGCTCGGGAGGCTCCGCGCGCCTGCAGAAGATGGTGGGCATCGGCCGCACGAAGGACATCGTGATGCGCTCGCGCCGCATCACGGGATCGCAGGCTTATGAATGGGGTATCGCAACGGAGTTCGTCGCCGATGCCGAACTGGAGAGCGCCACGGATTCGCTCGTGCGCGAACTGCTCGCGTTCTCGCCGCTCGCGCAGCGCACCGCGAAGAAGCTTCTGAACGACACGGAAGATGCGCCGCTGTCGGTGGCCATCGAACTGGAAGGGCTCAACTACAGTCGCTTGCGCAGTTCCGACGACTTCCGCGAGGGCGTGGAATCGTTTCATGAAAAACGCAGGGCCGCGTTCAAGGGCTCCTGAACCGGAGCGGGTTTAAACTCGACCGAAAATAAGCCGCGCAAAGCGGCAGCGGCATGGAGTGAGGCAAAACGAGTGTCTAGTGCGATCAAGATCTATCAGGGACGTTTTGGACGAGTGGCGCTGCTCGACATGGATGCGCCGCTCATTCAGCACGCGCATCATCACTGCCATCTTCTGATCAAGGCGGCAGGACCGGACACGTTCTTCGCCGTTCACGATGAACTCCAGCCGCTGACCGGCGACACCGCGGTGCTGATCAATCCGTGGGAGCCGCACGCATATCGTCATATCGAACATGCCGAGCAGCGCACGGTGATTCTCGCGATGTATATCGAGCCGGACTGGCTGACCGCCATTCAGCATCCGCTCGTGAGCGGCGGTCATCCGCGCTTCTTTCCGCAGTCGTGCGTACGCATGTCGAACCATGCGAAGAAGCGCGCCGAAGAGCTCGCGATGGAGATGTGGTGGGCGGACAGCGTCGCCGCCGGGCGTCTGGAAGGGCTGCTCTTCGAACTGATGCTCTCGGTGATCGATCCGAGCCGAAGCTGGCACGAGTCGTCGCGGCAGATGGAGTTGGCGGGCCGGCGTCCGAACGATCCGCGCATCCGCAAGGCTATCGCGTATCTGCGCGAGAACACGGGTGCGGAACCGGACATGAATCGGCTGGCGGAACATTGCGGGCTGTCGCGCGCGCATTTCTTCGCGTTGTTTCATCGCGTCACGGGCGTGACGCCCAACGTGTATCTGAACGTGCTGCGCATGGAAACGGCGATCAACGATTTATCCGCGGGCGCGCATTCGCTGACGGACATCTCATACGATCTGGGATTTTCGGCGCCCGCGCATTTCACGCGCTTCTTCAAGCAGAACCTGGGTATCACGCCGAGCGAGTATCGCCGTGTGGTGCAGTTGTACGAAGCGGATTCCAGGCAAGTACAGATCTGAGCGTAGACACCTCCCCGCGCACGCGATCTCACGCGTGCGTTGAACTGTCGCGTCTGTCACCAAGGCTTGCTTGGCGAAAAAGCATCGGACTGTAAGGTAATTCGCCCGACCGCTTGGTAAGCGATTTTGCGCAGTCGGGCAGTACATTGAATCGACGATGCGATGTGTCTCGCCGCAAGTGCGAGACACGCTCTTACTGAACATCGCGCACAGCCATGCAGGAGACACGTGTGAGCGACACCGATACCGACATCGCCCTGAAGGAACGCAAGACGCCCACGATCGCTTCCGATCGCGACGAAGCGCAAGCGTCGACTCGCCCGTTCGTGGGCCGACCGATGCAACGCCTGGAAGACCCCGCGATTCTCACGGGCCGCGGCCGCTACGGCGACGATATCGCCATCAAGACAGGCACGCTGCACGCCGCCGTGCTCCGCTCGCCTTATGCGCATGCGGAGATCAGAAGCATCGACGTGAGCGCCGCGCTCGCGCACAAGGGCATTCGCGCCGTGCTCACGCGCGACGATGTGCGCGCATGGTCGCAGCCGTTCGTCGTCGGCGTGAAGTCGCCGATGGAGCACTGGGCGCTCGCGATGGATCGCGCGCGCTATAGCGGCGATCCGGTGGCGGTGGTGATCGGCGAGACGCGCGCCATCGCCGAGGACGGGCTCGATCTCGTCAAGGTGGACTATGCGCCGCTGCCGCCGGTGGTATCGATCGAAGCGGCCATCGCCGACGATGCGCCGGTGCTTCACGAGAAGATCGGCAGCAACGTGGTCAGCGACCGCAGCTTTCGTTATGGCGAGCCGGAAGCGGCGTTCGAGAACGCGCCGCATCGCGTGTCGATCACGACGCACTATCCGCGCAACACGTGTGCGCCGATCGAATGCGGCGTCGTGATCGCGGAATGCCTGCCGGGCAACGAAGGCTATGACGTGACCTCGAATTTCATGGGGCCGTTCTCGCTGCACGCGGTCATGTCGATGGCGCTTAAAGTGCCCGCCAATCGTCTGCGTCACAAGGCGCCGCGCGATTCGGGCGGAAGCTTCGGCGTGAAGCAGGCGGTGTTTCCGTATGTCGTGCTCATGTGCCTCGCGTCGAGAAAATGCGGCGCGCCGGTGAAGTGGGTCGAAGACCGCCTCGAACATCTGAGCGCGGCGACCTCCGCGACCGCGCGCTTGGCGACCCTTGAGGCCGCCGTCGAACGCGACGGGCGCATCACGGCGCTGTCCTACGATCAGATCGAGGATTGCGGCGGTTATCTGCGCGCGCCGGAGCCCGCCACGTTCTATCGCATGCATGGATGTCTGACGGGCGCATACGACATTGCGAACCTGCTCGTGCGCAATCGCGTCGCGCTGACGACGAAGACGCCGACCGGACTCGTGCGCGGCTTCGGCGGACCGCAGGTGTATTTCTCGCTGGAGCGCCTGATTCAGCGCATCGCGGAGGAACTGAAGCTCGATGTGCTCGATGTCTATCGCCGCAACTTCGTCAGGGCCGATGCGTTTCCGTATCGCGCGGCAGCGGGCGCGTTGCTCGATTCGGGCAACTATCAGGAAGCGCTGCGGCGTGCGTTGGCGCAGGGCGGCCATGACGAACTGAAGACGCGCCGCGAGATCGCGCGCAGCGAAGGGCGCCTGTATGGCATCGGTTTCGCGGCGATCGTCGAGCCGTCCGTATCGAACATGGGTTACATCACGACGGTCATGCCCGCCGAAGCGCGCCGCAAGGCCGGCCCGAAGAGCGGTGCGATCGCGAGCGCGACCGTGAGCGTCGATCTGATGGGTGGCGTGATCGTCACCATTGCATCGACGCCGGCGGGGCAAGGGCATATGACGGTGTGCGCGCAGGTCGTCGCGGATGTGCTCGGTCTCGATCCGGCGGATATCGTCGTGAACGTCGAATTCGATACGCAGAAGGACGCGTGGTCCGTCGCGGCCGGCAACTATTCGAGCCGGTTCGCCGGTGCGGTCGCGGGCACGGTTCATCTCGCCGCGACGCGCGTGAAGGACAAGCTCGCGCGCATTCTCGCGAAGCAGTTTTCTTGCACGGAGCAGGACGTGTGTTTCGAAGGCGGACGCGTGTACATGCGGCAGGCGCCCGAGAAAGCGTTGCCGTTCGCGCGCGCCGCGAGCAACGCGCCGCATTGGTCGCCCGCTCTCCTGCCCGAAGGCGAGGAGCCGGGGCTGCGCGAAACCGTGTTCTGGAATCCGCCCAACATGACCCCGCCCGATGACGAGGATCGCATCAACACGTCCGCGTGCTACGGCTTCGCGTTCGACATGTGCGGCGTCGAGATCGATCGCGCGACGGGGCGCGTGCGTATCGACCGCTATGTGACGGCGCACGACGCGGGCACGCTGCTCAATCCCGCGCTCGCGGATGGCCAGATTCGCGGCGCGTTCGCGCAGGGCCTGGGCGCGGCGCTGATGGAAGAGTTTCGTTATGGCGCGGACGGCAGCTTTCAGTCGGGCACGCTCGCCGACTATCTGATGCCGACGACATGCGAGGTACCCGATCCAGTCATCGTCCATCTGGAAACGCCTTCGCCATTTACGCCGCTCGGCGCGAAGGGACTCGGCGAAGGCAACAACATGAGCACGCCGCCCTGCATCGCGAATGCAGTGGCCGATGCGCTCGGCGTGGCGGACATTCGCCTGCCGCTCACGCCGGCGAAGGTCATGGCGATGATCGGCATCGACGATCCGCCGCCGTCGCGGCCCGAGTATCGCGAGGCCGCGCCGGCGAAGAAGCCGGTGAGCGGCGGCGGCAAGGCGCTCACCGCGCAGGGCACCGTCGAACTCGAAGCGACGCCCGAGGCCATCTTCGCGGTCTTGATGAACCCCGAGGCGCTCGCGAAGGTCGTGCCGGGCTGTCATGCGCTGGAGACCATCGGACCGAATCAGTATCGCGCCGATGTGACGGTCGGCGTCGGCATGATCAAGGCGCGCTTCGAGGCGAAGATCGGTCTCTCCGACATCGATGCACCGCGTAGCCTGCGTCTCGCGGGCGCGGGCATATCGCCGCTCGGCAGCGCGCAGGGCGAAGGCCTCGTCAGGCTGGAGCCGACCGCGAAAGGCACGCTGCTCGCGTACGACTACGAAGCGCAGGTGTCGGGCAAGGTCGCGGCGGTCGGCGCACGCATGCTCGAAGGCGCGGCGCAGGTGGTATTGCGGCAACTCTTCGAATCGCTTGGCAGACAGGCATCGGGCGAGGCCGTGCGCACGAATGCATCGTGGCTCGGACGCATGCTCGCGAAACTGCGGACGTCGTCATGAAGCCCGCGCCGTTTGCCTATCTGCGCGCGCAGGATACGCGCCACGCGCTCGACGCGCTTGCGCAGGCCGGCGCCGATGCGCGCGTGCTCGCGGGCGGCCAGTCGCTCATGGCCGTGCTCAACATGCGGCTGGCGCAGCCGCGCTGGCTCATCGACATTTCGCGCACCGCGGAACTGAACACGGTGCGCGTGGAGTCGGGACATCTCGTCGTGGGCGCGGCGGCGACGCAAGGCAGCGTCGAATGGCGCAAGACGCTCGACGATGAAGTGCCACTTTTGCGCATGACGTTCCCCCTTATTTCGCATTTTCAGATCAGAAATCGCGGCACCGTATGCGGCTCCATCGCGCATGCGGATCCGAGCGCGGAACTGCCGCTCGCGCTGCTCACGCTCGGCGGCGACGTCACGCTACGTTCCGCGAAGCGCAAGCGCACGTTGAGCGCGGCCGATTTCTTTCAAGGCATGCTGATGACCGCGCGCGAGCCGGATGAACTCGTCGAGTCCGTGCGTTTTCCGCTGAAGAAGCCTGGGCAACGCTTCGGCTTCACGGAATTCTCGGCGCGTCATGGCGATTTCGCGCTGGTCTCGTGCGCGGCCCTCGTCACGGACGATTCGATCCGCATCGGCGTGGGCGGCGTCGCCGACAGGCCCGTGCTCGAGTGCCTGCCGCGTCTCGAAGGCGACGATCTGCGCGGCGCACTGAACGATTTAAGTTGGAAGCTCGGCGCGCGCGACGACGCGAATGTCAGCGCGTCATATCGACGTCATCTCGTGCGCCAGCTCGGATGGCAAGTCATACAGGAGGCGAAGTGAGAAAGACCCAACACGCAGGTTCCGGCGATGCATTGCGCTTCGCGCTTGCAGAAGACACGTCATGCGCCGTGACGCTGGAGCTCAATGGCGTCACGCGTCGCGGCGCATGCGAAACACGCGAGCTGCTGTCCGATTTCCTGCGCCATGAGCTTGGCGCGACCGGCACGCATGTCGGGTGCGAGCATGGCGTGTGCGGCGCGTGCACGGTGCTCGTCGATGGCGTCGCGGCGCGTTCGTGCCTCATGCTCGCGGTGCAGGCGGACGGACGGCGCATCGACACCGTGGAAGGACTGTCCGCGTCGGCGCAGACACTCGGCGATCTTCAGGAAGCGTTCGCGCGTCATCATGCGTTGCAGTGCGGCTTTTGCACGGCGGGCATCCTGATGTCGTGCACGGACTTCCTGCAGCGCGTGCCGAATCCCGATGAGCACGAGGTGCGCGAGATGTTGTCCGGGCACCTGTGCCGATGTACGGGCTATACGCCGATCGTCGCGGCGGTGCTCGACGTGGCGAAGCGGCGTCAGACGCATTCGCGTGAAGAGGAGGCGAGCCATGTTTGATCTCGGCCGCACGTTCATGCAATCGGTGGAGCGCAGCCCGCATGCGCTCGCGCTCGTCGACGGCGATATCGCGCTCACCTACGCGCAATGGTTCGACGAAATCGCCAGGGTCGGGACAGGTCTCCAGGCGCTCGGCCTGACGCGCGGCGATCGTCTGCTGGTCGCGCTGCAAAATCGCTGGGAGATGGCGACGCTGCATTGGGCGTGTCAGTTCACGGGCATCGTCATCGTGCCGTTGAACTGGCGTATCAAGCCCGAGGAGCTCAACTACAGCGTGACCGATGCGGGCGCGCGCGCGATCGTCTATGAAGGCGTTTCCGCGCAAGCCGTGACGCAGAGCGCGGCGGCGCAGGATATCGCGCGCATCGGCCTCGACGACGTCGAGGGTGCGACGCATGCGTTCGATGTGCTTCGAGCGTGCGCGCCTGCGCAGCTTGCCACGCAAGCGTCGGCCGACGACTACTCGGTGATGCTCTACACCTCCGGCACGACCGGCATGGGCAAGGGCGTACCGCGCAGGCATCGGCATGAGCGAGCCGCCGCGCTCGCGCATGTCGCGCAGAATCTCTATCGGCACGGCGAACGCACGCTCGGCGTGATGCCGCTCTATCACACGATGGGCGTGCGCTCGCTGCTCGCGATGGCGCTCGTCGACGGACTCTTCGTCTGCGTGCGGCGATGGAATGCGCAACTCGCGCTCGACTCGATCGAAACGCATGCGTTGACCTGCCTCTATCTCGTGCCGACGCTATATCACGATCTGCTCGCCGCGCCCGGCTTTTCGAGCGCACGCACGCGTTCCGTCACGAAGCTGGGATTCGCGGGCGCGCCGATGAACGACGGCCTGCTCAAGCGCTGCTCGGCCGCGTTCGAGCCCGAGCTATTCGTGAATCATTACGGCTCGTCCGAGGTGTACACGTTCAGCATCGATCAGGACGCGACGAAGAAGCCCGGCAGCGCGGGACGCGCGGGCCTCAACACGCGCCTGCGCGTCGTGAAGCTCGACGCTGCATCGCCCGGACAGCTTGCAGCGCGCGGCGAGGAAGGCCAGATCATCGTCGAACTGCTTGGCGATGAAGCCTTCGAAGGCTATTGGAACCGTCCCGATGCGAACACGAAGTCGTTACGCGACGGCTGGTACTTCACCGGCGATACCGGCTATCTCGATGCGGACGGCGATCTCTACGTCACCGGCCGCGTCGACGACATGATCATCAGCGGCGGCGAGAACATATCGCCGGTCGATATCGAATCGGTATTGTCGCTGCATCCCGCCGTCGATGAAGTGGCCGTCGCGGGCGTGAAGGACGAGCGCTGGGGCCAGAAAGTAGTCGCGTTCGTCAAGCGGTCACATTACGTCGACGAGCGCGCGCTCGACGAGTTTTGCCGCACCTCGGACCTCGTGAACTTCAAGCGTCCGCGTGAATACGTGTTTGTCGATCAGATACCGAAATCGCCCGTCGGAAAGATACTGCGACGCAAGCTTTCGAGCGGCGAATACGAACCGGAGCGATAGGAAACGCCCGTCGCGAGGCATTCAGGCAGGCGAGACGTAAAAATCATATAGATAGGTATCCAAATTAAAATCGGACATGGAGATCGGAAATGGACGAAGTATACCGGCGCGATGAAGTCGCGCAAGATGTGAAGGGAAGTCAGGTGGCGGTCGCCGTCATGGCATCGTGCCTCGGATGGGCGCTCGATCTGTTCGACCTGTTCGTCGTGCTGTTCGTGGCACCAGTGGTGGGGCATCTGTTCTTTCCATCGTCCAATCCGATGCTTTCGCTCGCGGCCGTCTATGCATCGTTCGCCGTCACGTTGTTGATGAGGCCGCTCGGCTCCGCGATCTTCGGTTCCTTTGCCGATCAACACGGACGCAAGCGCGCAATGGTGGTGTCCGTCGTCGGCGTTGGCGTTTCGACGGCCGCATTCGGCATGTTGCCGACCGTTGCACAGGTAGGCATCGTCGCGCCCGCGCTGTTCCTCTTGCTGCGTCTCGTGCAGGGCGTGTTCGTCGGAGGCGTGGTTGCATCGACGCATACGATCGGGACGGAGACGGTCAGTCTCAAGTGGCGCGGTGCGGTGTCCGGGTTCGTCGGCGGCGGTGGCGCGGGACTTGGCGCGTTGCTCGCATCGCTCGTCTATCTGGCGACGACCGCGATCTTTCCGGGCGCGGCGTTCGAGGTGTGGGGCTGGCGCTGCATGTTCTTCGCGGGCATCGTGAGTTCCGTGCTCGGCGTGTTCGTCTTCAACAGGCTTGAGGAATCGCCGCTATGGGCCGAGCTCGCCGCACGAAAGAAGGCGGCCGCGCGCGCGAAAGGCGCGGCGCAGGAAGGGCCGGTCGCTTCGCCATTGCGCGTCTTGTTCTCGAAGAAATATCGCTCGATCCTTTTCGTGAACCTGTTGCTGACCGTCGGCGGAGGCAGCGGCTATTACCTGACGTCGGGATACTTGCCGACGTTCCTCAAGGTCGTCACGCATACGTCGGCGACGAGCGCGGGATGGATTCTGATGTGGTCGAGCGTCGCCGTGGTGATCGCATCGACGGCGGCGGGTCATCTGAGCACGCTGATCGGCCGCAAGCGCAGCTTCATCTGGCTCGGCGTCGCGCGTCTGATCTGCTTTCCGCTGCTCTATCTCGCGATGCCGCATGCGGACGGCGTGTGGCTCATCGGCTTCTATGCGATCGTGTTGAGCGCGCTCGGCAGTGCAGGCTATGCGCCGATCCTCATATTCCTGAACGAACGCTTTCCCACCTCGATACGCGCGTCAGGAACGGGATTGTCGTGGAATCTGGGCTTTGCAGTGGGTGGCATCATGCCGACGGTGGTTTCCGTGGTCGCGAAGTCACCCGTCGATTTGCCGGTCGTGCTCGCAGTCGCGCTCGTCGTGATCAGCGTGCTGTTCCTCATCGGTGCGTTCATCGTGCCTGAAACGATGGGTCGTCTGAACGAAGAAGACTGAAAGATTCGACCCGACTGCCGCGGATTGCGCGGCAGTCGGGTTCATTGCTTCTGCGTATCGGCATCGCCCGCCAGTTGTCTCTGCAATCCATCCAGTACGACATCGATATATCGATCGAAGCTCTGTTCGAGCGCGCGATTCGTTCCTCCCTTCCATCGCACGATGAACGCCTGATTCGACATGCGCGTCATGTTCGCGGTCAACAGCGGAAACTCATCGCGATCGAGCTCCTCGAAGCGCACGCGCAGCCTGTCCTCCCATTCGTCGCGCTCATCGGCGCCGTGGCCGGCGAATTCGAGCGTGACGAATCCGACCATCGCGGTGATCACGGTGTTGTAGACGTGAATCAGTTCTTCCGATTTGAAGCCCGCGGACAACAGCGTTCGAAGCACGGCCTCGACCATCACGGGATTCATACTCGCGTTCGAGATGATCTGCGAACCGAGCAGCGGCGCGACGTTCGGATGCCGCGCGACCGCGCGACGGTAGCGATGAAACAGTTCTTTCAGCCAGTCGCGCCAGCGTCCGGCGGGAAGCGGCCCGGGAATGAGATCGCCTAGCGCGCGCGTGATGACTTCGACCAGCAGTTCGTCGCGGCTCGTGACGTACCAGTAGATGGCGGTCGGATAGACGCCGAGCTCCCGCGCCACATCGCGCAGGCTGAAGTTCGCATAACCCTTTGCGTCGATAAGCGCGAGCGCCGCCTCCACGACGCGTTCCCGCGAAAGCCCCTGGTCGCGCGCGGAGCGGCCCCGTCGCTTCTTTTCCGGCGCTGCCTCTTCCTTTTTCCTCAACGTGACTTCCCGAGTTTGAGTTCGATCGAGCGTCACTCTACTGCAATCGGTGGCGACATGCGACAAGTGCGGGAAAACCCGGCAATTCGCTCGCTTGCACGATTTAATTGTACGGCGTACAGTAAATGCAAATCGACGGCACGGACATCGCGGGCGTACCCGCTTTCTGTCCGGAGAGGGTGACGCTCATGCGAGCGGCGCGACATTCATTTTGATTAGTCATACTACATAAAGGATTGGTCCATGAAGCCCAAGGCGCTTACCTTCGACTACTTCGGCACGCTCGTAGACGTGACGACGGGAGGCATACACGGCATCGAAGCGGTGCTCCAGCAGCTCTCTCTCGATCCAGCGAAGTCCGCCGCCGATGTCTATCTCGACTGGGACATGCGCGCGGTCCAGACCTACCGAAGCCACGCGTATATGCGATATCGCGTGGTCGCGCAGCATGCGCTCACGGGCTGTCTGGAAGCGCTTGCGGAGGGATGCACCGATGGCCGGGACATGGCGGTGCTGACCGAACTGCTGCTCACGCATCTGGTGGAGTCCTCGCCGCCTTTCGACGACGCCGTCGTTTTCCTCGACTGGGCCCGTGAACATTTCGCGCTGATGCCCATCACGAACATGGATACGGACCTATGGAACCGCAGCCGTCTCGTGCGCTACTTCCCGCAAGTGACGACGGCTGAGATGGCGCGGGCCTACAAGCCTTCCGAGACGATCTTCAAGACCGGGCTCGCGACGCTCGGCCTGAATGCCGACGAGATCTTCCATTGCTCGATCGGCACCTGGGCGGACATCGACGGCGCGAAACCGCTCGGCATCCGGGTCGCGTGGATCAATCGCGGCAACGAGCGGCTGGGCGACTGGCAGGCGCGTCCGGATCACGAATTCGCCACGCTCGAACCGGTGCGCGGCGTGCTGGAACGTCTCATCGACCGGTGACAGGAGCACGATCATGCAAATACCAGCAATCAAGACTTTCGTTCTATGCCTGAGCGTGGCGTGCGCGGCGCCGGCCGTCCATGCGGACACGCTCGTGAAGATCGGAGTGGCAGGACCGTTGACGGGCTCGCAGGCCGCAAGCGGCAAGGACAACGAACGCGGCGCCAGGCTGGCGATCGATGACCTGAACGCGCAACATATGACGCTCGGCGGCCAGCCGCTCAGGTTCGAGCTCATTTCGGTGGACGACGAGTCGGACCCGAAAGCCGGCGTGACCGCCGCGCAGAAACTCGTGGACAGCGGGGTGATTGCGGTCATCGGTCACTGGAATTCGGGCGTGACGATTCCCGCGTCGAAGATCTACAACGACGCCAAAGTGATCATGATCACGCCCGCGGCGTCGAACCCGGCGTTGACCGTTCCGGGCTATCCGTACGTGTTTCGTCTCACCACCGACGATAACGTCCTCGGCGCGAGGATGGCGGATTACGCGGCCAATACGCTACATCTGAAGCGCGTCGCCGTGATCGACGATCGCACCGCTTATGGCTCGGGCGTCGCGGATGTGTTCGTCGCCACGGCGAAGAAGCTCGGCATCGACATCGTGACGCGCGAGTACTCGACCGATCACACGGTGGACTTCAAGGCCGTGCTGTCGAAGATCAAGCCGGCGAAACCGGACGGCATCTTCTACGGCGGCTACTACGGTCAGGCCGCCTATCTCGCCCGGCAAATGCGCGATCTCGCGGTCAGCGGCGTACTGATGGGCGGCGACGGGCTGTGCGTCGGCGAATTTCCGCGCCTCGCGGATGGCGCGCTCGACAAGAAAATGTACTGTCCGCAGGGCGGCACGCCGCTCGGCGCGTTACCGGAAGGAAAGCGTTTCGAGACGCGCTTCAAGGCCGCTTACGGCGTGAATCCGGATCAGAAGGGACCGTCGTTCTATGCAGCGACGATGATGATCGGCGACGCGATCTCGTCGGCGCAGTCGCTGTCGCCGGAAGCGCTCGACAAGACGCTGCATCAGACGACCTTCAATACTCTGTTCGGTCAGGTGCGGTTCGATCAGCGCGGCGAATGGATCAAGGCGCCGATGACGGTGTACTGGTCGGCAGGCGGATCGATCGTGCCGGTCGATTGAACGCGGGAGGGATACCGATCATGAACGAACTTCGAACAATCCAGGAAGCGTATGTCCACTGAAAACGCAGTATCGCCACAACTCGACGTAAAAGGTCTCGGCCGTGCCGCGGAGCGCGCCGCCGGCGTCTTCGCGGAGTCGAACCCGAAGAGCGCCGCCGCCCATCTCGATGCGCTTGCTGTCATGCCCGGCGGCAACACGCGCTCGGTGCTGTTCTATGCGCCGTTCCCGCTGACGATCGCGCGCGGCGAAGGCAAGCGCCTGTGGGATCTTGACGGCCACGCCTATACCGATTTCCTCGCCGAATACACGACGGCGATGTACGGCCACAGCCATCCCGTGATACGCGCGGCGATCGTGGAAGCACTCGACAACGGCCTGAATCTGACGGGTCACAACACGCTGGAAGTGCCGCTCGCGCGCCTGTTGCGCGAACGCTTCGAATCGGTCGAGTCCTTGCGCTTCACCAACTCGGGAACCGAGTCGAACCTGATGGCCATCGCTGCATCGCTCATCTTCACGGGGCGCAGGAAAGTCGTCGCGTTCACGGGCGGATATCACGGCGGCGTGCTGACCTTCGGCGGCGGCAACAGTCCCGTGAACGTGCCCCACGAGTTCATCGTCGCGTCGTACAACGATCTGGCCGGCGCGCAGCGGATCTTTGCCGCGCATGGCGACGAAATCGCCGCCGTCATCGTCGAACCGATGCAGGTCGCGGGCGGATGCATCGTCGGCGAACCGGCCTTTCTCGACGGCCTGCGCGATCTGACGCAGCGTCACGGCGCGCTGCTGATCTTCGATGAAGTCGTGACCTCGCGGCTGTCGGGCGGCGGGCGGCAGGCGCTGCTCGGGATCAGGCCCGACCTCACGACGTTCGGCAAGTACATCGGCGGCGGCATGTCGTTCGGCGCATTCGGCGGCCGGGCGGACGTGATGGCGCAATTCGATCCGCGCAGGCCCGGCGCGACGCCGCACGCGGGCACCTTCAACAACAACGTGCTGTCGATGTCGGCGGGTCACGCGGGCCTGTCGCGGCTCTATACGCCGGGCGCTGCCGCCGCGCTCAGCGAAAAGGGCGAGCGGCTGCGCGCGCGATTGAACGGGCTATGTCGAGAGCGCGGCGTGGCGATGCAGTTCACGGGTATCGGATCGTTGATGAATCTGCATGCCGGCGTGCATCCGATCCATTCGGTGGATGACTTCATCGAAGGCGAGTCGCCGCTCAAGGACCTGTTCTTCTTTCACATGCTGGAGCGCGGCTGCTATGTCGCACGGCGCGGCTTCATCGTGCTGACGCTCGCGCACGACGAAGGCGATCTCGAGCGCTTCGCGCAAGCGGTGGCGTCGTTCGTCGATCGTCATGAAGCGCTGTTGCGCGCACGCTAGATCATTCATGGAGACATCGTTGAATTCCGCTCAGTCACCGGCCAAAACGAAGCGTCTGCGCAGCCGCCGCTGGTTCGACGACCCGTCGAATCCCGGCATGACCGCGCTCTACCTCGAGCGCTACATGAACTTCGGCATCACGCGCGAGGAGTTGCAGTCGGGCAAGCCGATCGTGGGCATTGCGCAGACCGGCTCGGATCTCGCGCCGTGCAACCGGCACCATCTCGAACTGGCGAAGCGCGTGCGCGACGGCATTCGCGACGCGGGCGGCATTCCGCTCGAGTTTCCCGTGCATCCGATCCAGGAAACCGGCAAGCGTCCGACGGCCGCGCTGGACCGCAATCTCGCGTATCTCGGTCTCGTCGAAGTGCTGCACGGTTATCCGCTCGATGGCGTCGTGCTCACGGCCGGTTGCGACAAGACCACGCCCGCCTGCCTGATGGCGGCGGCGACGGTCAACATTCCGTCGATCGTGCTGTCGGGCGGGCCGATGCTCGACGGCTGGCATCGCGGCAAGCTGGCGGGCTCGGGCACGGTCGTGTGGGAGGCGCGCAAGGAACTCGCGACCGGGCAGATCGACTACGACACGTTCATGGAGAAAGTGGCTTCGTCCGCGCCATCCGCCGGGCATTGCAATTCGATGGGCACCGCGCTTTCGATGAACGCGCTCGCCGAGGCGCTCGGCATGTCGCTGCCCGGTTGCGCATCGGTGCCCGCGCCGTACCGCGAGCGCGGCTGGTTCGCCTACGAGACGGGCAGGCGCATCGTGCCGATGATCGCGGAGAACCTGCGGCCATCGGAGATCATGACGCACGAGGCGTTCGAGAACGCGGTGGCGGTGGCGGCTGCCATCGGCGCGTCGTCGAATTGCCCGATCCATATGATCGCGATTGCGCGTCACATCGGCGTGGACCATACGCTCGACGACCGGCAACGCGTAGGCGCGCAGATTCCGTTGCTGGTCGATTGCCAGCCGGCCGGGCGCTTTCTCGGCGAGGCGTTCCATCGCGCCGGGGGCGTGCCTGGCGTGATGCGCGAGCTGCTGCACGCGGGCCGGCTTCATCGCAATGCGATGACCGTGACGGGACGCACGCTCGCGGAGAACCTCGCCGATATCTTGGAACCCGACCGCGAAGTGATTCGCGCCTTCGATACACCGCTGAAGGCGGCAGGCGGTCACGTCGTGCTGCGCGGCAATCTGTTCGATAACGCCGTGATGAAAGTCAGCGTGATCGACGCGCGCTTTCGCGAGCGCTTTCTCTCGAACGCCGCCGATCCGGACGCGTTCGAGGTGAAGGCAGTCGTTTTCGAAGGCCCGGAGGACTATCACGCGCGCATCGACGATCCTGCGCTCGACATCGACGAACACTCGATCCTGGTCATGCGCAATTGCGGCCCGGTGGGTTATCCGGGCGGCGCGGAAGTGGTCAACATGCAGCCGCCCGCCGCGCTGATCCGGCGCGGCATCGACACGCTTCCGACCATGGGCGATGGCCGTCAGAGCGGGACGTCGGGCAGTCCGTCGATTCTGAACGTGTCGCCGGAAAGTGCGGTAGGCGGCGGGCTTGCGCTGCTCAGGACCGGCGATCGCCTGCGTATCGATCTCGGCGCGCGGCGTGTCGATCTGCTCGTATCCGCCGATGAACTCGCCGCGCGACGTGCCGCATGGAGGCGGCCCGAACTCGCGAACCAGACGCCGTGGGAAGCCATCTATCGAAGCATGGTGGGGCAGCAGGGCAGCGGCGCGTGTCTCGAACCGGCGACGCTCTTTCTGAACATCGTCGAGGCGCGCGGCGAAGCGCGTGACAACCATTGACGGAGCGCGCATGAATCGACTGGACAGCGCGCAGGGGCCGCGCGTGGGCATCGTGACGGGCGCGGGCTCGGGCATCGGCCGTGCGGCTGCAATCGAATTGCTGCGCGACGGCTGGTCCATCGCGCTGCTCGGCAGGCGGCGCGAGCCGCTCTTCGAGATCGCGCATGACCCCGAGTTCGCGGGCCGCGCGCTCGCGCTATCGTGCGACGTGTCGGATGCGACGGCGGTGGCTTCGTCGTTCGATGCCGTCGTCGCGCATTTCGGCCGGCTCGACCTGCTGTTCAACAATGCGGGCGTCGGCAATCCGCCCGGACCGTTCGATGCGTGGACAGCGGAGCAATGGCGCGGGGTCGTCGACGTGAACCTCAACGGCATGTTCTTTTGCCTGCAGCGCGCGTTCCGGATCATGTCGGCGCAGACGCCGCGCGGCGGCCGCATTATCAACAACGGTTCGCTGTCGGCCTGGGCGCCGCGGCCCAATTCGACGGCCTACACGGCGACCAAGCATGCCGTCACGGGCCTCACGCGCTGCGCGTCGCTCGACGGCCGCGCGCATGACATTGCCGTCGGCCAGATCGATGTCGGCAATGCGCACAGCGCGCTGGCATCGGCGATGGCGCGCGGCGTGCCGCAAGCGAACGGCGAGCTCGCAGCCGAGCCGCTGATCGACGCGGCGATAGTCGGGCGCTCGGTCGCGTATCTTGCGAGTTTGCCGCCCGATGCCAACGTGTTGTTCCATACGATCATGGCGACAAAGATGCCGTTCGTCGGCAGAGGCTGATCCGGCTGTGTGCGCGCTGCGCCGGTCCGCGCCGACCTCGACTCGATAGGCCCGGTTCGCTGCAAAATCGTCCAATACTTTTGGCAATGGAATGCCTAGCATGCTCTCTAAGGTCGATTTTCAGGAGAGAGACATTGCTGTTGCATACCGAAGCAATCGAGGCGGACGCGCAGAAAGTGCCGCCAAAGCTGGAGCGTTGTGTGATCGTCGTCGATGAAGCGTTGCCGCCGGGCAAGGCATCGAACGCTGCGGCAGTCGTCGCGTTCACCCTGGGCCAGCGCCACAGCCGTCTCGTCGGTGCGCCTTTGGTCGAGCGGGACGGCACGGCGCATCCGGGCCTCATTCCCATCGGCATTCCGGTATTGAAGGCAACCGCTCTTCAACTGAGCGAGCTTCGCAAGAAATCGCTCGCCCAGTGTGACGTTGTGGACTTTCCCGTGCAAGGGCAGGCCACCACGGATTACGCCATGTTCCTCGAAGCCGTCGAGGCGCACGCCGGCGAATCGCTTCAATATCTGGCGGTCGGACTGGTCGGCCCGAGGAACCGTGTCAGCAAACTGGTCGGCGGTTTTTCGCTGTTTGCATGATGGAAGCGCGGATTACATCGGAGCGCATCGGTCAGATCTGGTCGGTCAGTTTGAACCGCCCCGACAAGCGAAACGCGCTCGACGGTCTGATGTTCGATGCGCTGGCGAACTCGCTGCGCCTCGCACAGGGCGACGAACGCGTGCACTGCGTGCTTCTGCAAGGAACCGGCGAGAGCTTCTGCGCGGGGCACGACACCGCTGCGTTCCATACACTGTGGCCGCAAGCCGAAGACGGTGCGATCCGGCGATGCATCGTGGCGTTCGCCGAGCAGCCCAAGCCGCTGATTGCCGCTGTCAATGGCGCGGCTGTTGGATTCGGCGCCACGATGCTGTTACACGCGGACTGGGTGGCCGCCGGCGAAAGCGCGACCTTCCGGTTTCCGTTTTCCGATCTCGGTATCGTGCCCGAAGCGGGAGCGACTGCGTTGCTGGCTCGCAGGGTAGGCGATCTCGCGGCACGCGACTGGCTGATGAGCGGCCGCGCGGTAACGGCATCGGAAGCCTTGCGGCACGGATTTGTGTCCCGCGTAGTACCTGACGCGGACGTGCGCGCCGTTGCAAACGAATACGCCCAGCGCCTCGCCGCTAAACCGCCGGGTGCTTTGCAGACCACGCGGCGTTTGATTCTGGAAGGCGCTACGTTATCGGCGCGAGAGGCGATCGAGCGGGAGTTCTTCCCTCTCAATGCCTTCATTCCGGCGTGCATCTGGAGATCGATTCCTCATGGCTAAAGTCCACCTTGTTCACGCTCACCCCGAGCCGCACTCGTTCTGTTCAGCAATGGCCCGCGAAGCCGAACGCGTACTGAAGTTACGCGGCCACGATGTGAGCTTCTCTGACCTGTATGCGCTCAACTTTGATCCCGTGGTTCGCGCCAGCGAGTTCACCGAGCGCGCCAACAACGACTATCTGGTCTATGCACTGGAGCAACGGCACGCGCTCGAGCACGATGCGCTTGCACCCGACGTGCGGCGAGAGGTCGAGGCGTTGCTGGCCAGCGACACGCTCATGCTGGTGTTTCCGCTTTACTGGTTCTCGGTGCCTGCGCTCATCAAGGGCTGGATCGACCGCTGCTTTCTGTCGGGCGCGATGTATGGCGGCAAGCGCATCTACGGTCGCGGCGGCATGGTCGGCAAGCGCGCCGTGATCGGCGTGACATTGGGTGGCCGGGAGCACATGTTCGGCGCGCAAGGCATTCATGGCGAACTGGCGAGCGGCATGCTGCGTCATCTGCTGCAAGGCACGCTGGGATATGTGGGCTATGAAGTGGTCGAGCCGTTCTTCGCCTGGCACGTTCCCTATTGCTCGGACGCCGAGCGGGCCGACACATTGACGCGCTGGCGCGGCTTCATCGATAGCCACGACACGCGACCGCGCATCGCGATGCCGCTGCTCCAGGATTATGATGACGTGTTCAGAGCACTTCCACGGACGGTTTCATCATGAAAGCTGCATCGGCGATTCGTTCGGTCAAGGTCTGGCGCGCGCCCGACGTCATGGACGCCGTCATGCTGAAGGGCCAGTTCGTCGGTCACCGGTATCCGCCGCACGCGCACGATACGCATTGCCTCGCCGTCATTACCAGCGGGGAATTGGCGGTCGAGGTTCGGGGACAGCGACGCATATGTCGGCGCGGTGATGTCATCGTCATCGATGCCGACGTGGTGCATTCAGGCGCCGCCGCCGGTGACGGCCAATGGAAGATGCGCGTCGAACACGTGCAGCCTGCGGAACTGGCCGCCTACTGTGACCGGCTTGGCATTCCACGGCGCGAGCGATTCGAGCTGGAGAACCCGTTTGTCGTCGACAATGCGTTGTCGCGGCACCTCTACGGCGTGAACTGGTGTTCCGAGAAAAACGACGATCCTTTCAAGCGCAGCGAGGCGCTGGCCTGCGCTATCGTCGGCTTGTACGCGCGCCAGCCTGGGCGCTCCGGTGACCTGCCCTCAGTGCGAAGCGAGCCTGCTCTGGTACGTGCAATAAGGCGTCGCTTGCGCGAAGACCTTCATGCGAGGGTGACGTTGTCGACGCTTGCGTCGGAGTTCGGCGTTACGCCGTTCGTGCTGTTACGCGCTTTCGTGCGCGAGGCGGGACTGAGTCCCCATGCCTTTCAGCAGCAGGAACGCTTACGTGCAGCGATGCCGATGCTGCGCGACGGCAGGCCTATCGCAGAAGTCGGCGCCCGAACCGGCTTTGCGGATCAGTCCCACTTCACGCGCGTCTTCAAGCAGCAGACCGGCGTGACACCGAAGATCTATCAGGCTGCGTTTTCTTGAATCGTTCGACGAATATTCGGTCATAGCGAGCGTGTGACGGTCATCGCGCGGCCAATGCCGCCGCCAGGCCATTTCCGCTTTAAACCCCCTTCGAACCCACCGCATGGCATGACCGATAAAATCGTGCGAATCACTCACGGTTAATGCCATGCCGCTCAATCCCGATTCCCCTCTCGCACGTCTCATGAATGCTCCGGTGAGGCCGGGCAAAGTCGTATGGATAGGCTTGCGCGGCGCGCGGCGCGAGCCGCTCGACGTGGTCGAATTCGCGCTCGCGCTGGCGGACGGCGGTCTCGAAGGCGATCACTACAGCCGCAAGGGCGGCAACCGGCAAGTGACGCTGATTCAGGCGGAGAGCCTGCGCGCGATAGCGAGCCACCTCGGTCTCGATGACGTTTCGCCCCTGGATTTGCGGCGCAATATCGTCACGGTGGGCTTGAATCTTCACGCGCTGAAGGACCGGCGCTTTCGTATCGGCGGCGCGGTGCTGGAAGCGAGCGGGGAATGTCATCCGTGCTCGCGCATGGAAGAGGCGTTCGGCGTGGGTGGCTATAACGCGGTGCGCGGATTCGGCGGTATCACGGCGCGCGTCGTCGAAGGCGGCAGGATCGATCTTTCGAGCGTGATTGCGCCGCTGAACTGATCGTGATACAGGCGAACAGCGTTTTCGAGGTCGAGCGGGATTACGTGTATCGTCGTTCCTGCTACCGTGCGTCGGCGCGCGCAAGTCATGCCGGCCCGCTTCTCCAGGAGACATCTCATGTGCCGCTGGCTCGCCTATTCCGGCAAACCGCTTCAGCTCGAAACCGTACTGTTCAACGCGAAGCACTCGCTGATCGATCAAAGCCTGCATTCGCGGCTTGGCCACACGACGACCAACGGCGATGGCTTCGGAATCGGCTGGTACGGGCATCCGACCGACATTCCGTTTCGCTATCGCTGTATCCAGCCGGCATGGAGCGATCGCAATCTGCGTGAAGCCGCGCGCGCGATTCACGCGCCGCTGTTCGTTGCGCATATTCGCGCGGCGACCGGTACGCCGTCGCAGGAAACCAACTGTCATCCGTTTCGTCACGGCCGGTGGCTGTTTGCACACAACGGCCTCGTGCGCAACTTTCCGGTGATGCGCCGCGATCTCATGGTTGCGATCGCACCGGAGCTATTCCCGTCGATCGAAGGATCGACCGATTCCGAAGTGCTGTTCTTCCTCGCGCTCACATTCGGTCTGGAACTGGCGCCTGTCAGCGCGCTCAAGCGAATGGTGGCGTTTGTCGAGGAAACCGGCCGCCGCCACGGCGTGGAGAATCCGCTGAACATGACCATCTGCGCAACCGACGGCGAGCAGATCGTCGCGGTGCGCTATTCGAGCGAAAGAGAGTCGCGCTCGCTGTTTCACAACACGTCGTTCCGTCATCTGCACGAGTTGTATCCCGACGATCCACGCATCGCGATGGCCGGGGAAGATGCGTTTCTGGTTCTGTCGGAGCCGCTCGGCGATTTGCCGGGATGGTGGCAGGAGATTCCGGAGAGCACGGTAGTCGTGGCGCAAGGCGGCGAGATCGAGCAGTTTCCTTTCGAGCCGCAAGCGGCATGAGTGGCTCGGGCGGGATCTCGAGTCAGCTCGCCGGCCCGCTCATTCCAGCCTAATTCACCGGTTGTAACCTGCTTTGCATCGGCGGTGCATGCAAGGCAGCCTCAGAAACGAGACGACATATGCGCTGCGGCAAACGCCGAATTAACCCGACAAGGAGCACATCATGTCCGCACTCTTTTCTCGCCTGGTCGGCTGGCTGATTTCCCGCTACAGCGTGTCTGCGCACCGCGCCCGTTACGCTCGTTACGCAGCGGCGGATGATCGCGGCGATCTTCAACATCGCATGCGCCAGATCGAAGAAGAGGTCCGCGCCAACGGCATGCCGCTGCGCGGCGCGATATCGCGTGACAGGCATGCGTTTGCTCGCATCGTGATCGACCAGGACGACAGCACGAGGCGAAAAGAGTCGGTCTGATCGTCTGCGCTGGCCGTCGCAAGTTGCGACATCCTCATACGACAAAGCTTCGTCAAAGTGTCCGAAACTGCGACACCTCTCCCCACAACCCGCCCGGAGCCATGCGCGTATCGTGTAGCCGATTGCCGCGAAGGCGTGCAGGAATCCGGGTTCTGCGCGCATCGGTCTTCATTGGCGTAATCCTTGCTCCAGAGGCTCCGCGGGCAGCGCCGCGCTGACTCGACGATAACGACCAAGGAGACATAACGTGAAGGCTGCCGTGCTGCATGAGTACGACGAAACCTTGTCCCGCGACGAGTTCGTTCGCTATGAAGACGTCGAAACGCCCGACATCGTCAGGCCGACCGACGTGATCGTCCGCATCGGCGGAGCAGGCGTGTGCCGCACCGACCTGCACGTCGTCGAGGGAATCTGGCGCAGCAAGGTCGATGTCGCGCTGCCCTACATCATGGGCCACGAGAACGCCGGCTGGGTGGAGGCCGTCGGGCGCGCCGTCGAAAGCGTCAAGGTCGGCGATCCGGTCGTCTGTCATCCGCTCGTCACGAGCGGCCACTGTCTCGCGTGCCGGCGCGGCGACGACATGCACGCGACCGAGAGCCGCTTTCCCGGCATCAACGCGAATGGCGGTTACGCCGAATATCTGTCGACCGGCGAACGCTCGCTGATCCGTCTGCCATCCACGCTCGCGCCGAAGGACGTCGCGCCCTACACCGATGCCGGCCTCACCGCATATCGCGCCGCGAAGAAGGCCTCGCGTCACTTGCTGCCCGGCCAGTTCGCCGTGGTGATCGGTGCGGGCGGACTGGGGCATATCGGCATTCAGGTGCTCAATGCGCTGTGCGCGGCGGAGATCATCGTCGTCGATCGTTCGGAAACCGCGCTTGCGCTGGCGAAAGAGTGCGGCGTGCATCACACCGTGCAAGGCGGCGAAGGCGACCTGGAACGCGTGCTCGAACTGACGCACGGCAACGGCGCGGAAGCCGTGATCGATTTCGTCGGCGAAGGCGATGCCATCGCGAAGGGTCTCGCGATGACGCGCAACGCGGGCTTCTACTACATCGTCGGTTATGGCGGGAAGATCGAGATTCCGACCATCGACATGATCACGAGCGAAAAGACCATCGTCGGCAATCTGGTCGGCACCTATCCCGAACTCGTCGAGCTGATGGCGCTCGCGGATCGCGGGCTCGTGCATCTGGCCACGCGCGAATACCGGCTGAGCGACGCGAATCAGGCGCTCAAGGATCTGCATCACGGCAGGATCAAGGGACGCGCGGTCCTCATTCCCTAGCAGCCGGTCAACTGGACTCGAACGGAGAGCGTCATGGCGGCGCAAGGCAATGTCACGCCCATCTCGGAGCGCGTGCGGCTCGTGATCGCGCTGACGCAGATCAATTCGGATCATCTGCGCAGCAAGAGCCGCGTCGCGGGCGTCGAGATCGAGCTGGAAGGCGCGCTGGCGGCGAGTCCGCCCGAAGCGCGCACGTCGCAGCAATGTCTGAACATCGAGATGCTGCGCGAACGGCTGCACGAGGCGAACGAATCGATGCGCGCGCTCGAGGAAGAACGCGCGCGTCTCACGGCCGCGCTGGCGGACTTGGAAGCGGCGGCGCGCCGGATCTCGGAACCAGGGAGATGAGCATGACGACCGATGCAACCACGAAAGAAGCATTCTTCGAACGGCTGGGCGCGCTGTCCGACGAGATGATCGGCGTGTTCGGCCGCGACTTCGCGATGGGCGCGCTGATCGTCGCCGCGCGCTGCATCGCGCAAGGTCAGCCGGTTCAGAACGAATCCACGCCTGCGAACAGCCCGTGAACGATGTCGCAGATTAGTACACCGTATGAACGCACGCGTCGCGTTCCACGACACGATCGCGAGCGCGGCCTTGCCGTATGGGCCCGAAGCGCATGGCACGCTTGTCGCTCTATATCGGGCCGTGCCGACGAAAGCGGCGCATGTGTTGGTGATCACGGACCTGCGCGCGAGTAGCCGCCGGTCCCCCTGTAACCGGACAAGGAGAGCTCGATGTCAGATGCATTAACGCTCAACAAGATCACGTCCCAGCGAGGAATCAGCATCGGCGAGGCGGCCAAACGCGTCGCGGATCTCGGCTGGACACCCAGTTACGTTCAGGAAGCGATGACCTTCCCGACCGACTACAAGATCAGCAAGGCGCCGCGCGATCCCATGAAGCAGGTGCTGCGCTCGTATTTCCCGATGCAGGAGGAGAAGGACAACCGCGTCTACGGCGCGCTCGACGCGGCGCTGCGCGGCGACATGTTCCGCAATGTCGAGCCGCGCTGGGTCGAGTGGATGAAGCTGTTCCTCGCGATCATCCCGTTTCCGGAAATCTCAGCCGCACGCTCGATGGCGATGCTCGGCCGTCTCGCGCCCGGAGAAGAACTGCGCACCGGCTTCACGATGCAGATGGTCGATGAGTTTCGCCACTCGACGATCCAGATGAACCTGAAGAAGTGGTACATGGAGAATTACATCGATCCGGCGGGCTTCGATATCACCGAAGCCGCGTTCGGCAAGTGCTACGCGACGACCATCGGCCGGCAGTTCGCGGAAGGCTTCCTGACGGGCGATGCCGTGACGGCCGCCAACGTGTTTTTGCAGGTGGTCGCGGAAACCGCCTTCACCAACACGCTGTTCGTGGCGATGCCATCGGAAGCGGCGCGCAACGGCGACTATGCGTTGCCGACCGTGTTCCTCTCCGTGCAGTCGGATGAGAGCCGGCACATCGGCAATGGTCACTCGCTGATGATGTCGGTCATCAACGATCCGGACAATCACCTGCTGCTCGAACGCGATCTGCGCTATGCGTTCTGGCAGAACCACGCCATCGTCGATGCGGCCATCGGCACGTTCATCGAGTACGGCACGACCGATCGCGACAAGAAGAAGGAGTCGTATGCGGAGTTGTGGCACCGGTGGATCTACGAGGATTACTACCGCACCTACATGCTGCCGCTCGAAAAGTACGGCATCAAGATTCATCACGACGATGTCGCCGCCGCGTGGGATCGCCTCGTCAAGAAGAACTACGTGCACAAGGTCGCGCAATTCTTCTCGGTCGGCTGGCCGGTGAACTTCTGGCGCATCGAGGCGCAGACCGAGAAGGACTTCGAGTGGTTCGAGCATAAGTATCCGGGCTGGTATGCGGAGTTCGGCGACTACTGGAAGTGGTATGCGAAGAAGAGCGTGCCGGGCGAAACCAACATGCTGTTCGATCAGGAGAACGGCTATGTGTATCCGCATCGGTGCTGGAGCTGCCTCGTGCCCTGTCTGATCCGCGAGGACTTCTGCGTCGATGAAGTCGACGGCAAGCTCTACACGTACTGCTCGGAGCTGTGCCGCTGGACGCACAAGGTCGCGTTCGCGTCGGAATACGAAGGCCGTCCGACGCCCGCGATGGGCCGCTTCAGCGGCCGCCGCGAATGGGAAGAGGTCTATCACGGCTGGGATCTCGCGGATTGCATCAAGGATCTCGGCTTCGTTCGCAGCGACGGCAGGACGCTCGTGCCGCAACCGCATCTGCGCTTCGACAACCGCGACATGTGGACGCTCGATCATGTTCGCGGCCACACCATCCAGAGTCCGATCGTGCTGTTGCGGGAGATGACGCCGGAGCAGCGCGAGAAGCACATCGCGGAATATCGCGCGGGCTTCACGATCAATCCGTGCAGTTGAGACGGGCCTGCGGCCCGCTGCGTTCGTGCGCATCGGGCCGCGACGAGCATGGGAAAACCTATGAGCGATTCGAATCAGACGCATACGGTCCGCTTCGAGCCGGTCGGCGTCGAGATGTCCGTCGCGGAGGGCGAGACGGTGCTGGAGGCGGCGTTCCGGCAGGGCATCGCCGTCATGCACGGATGCAAGGAAGGGCAGTGCAGCAGTTGCAAGTCGCTGCTCGTAGAGGGCGACGTCGAGCTGAAGAAGTATTCGACCTTCGCGTTGCCCGACTACGAAAAGGAGTCGGGTCATATTCTGCTGTGCAGGACGCTCGCCTACAGCGACCTGACCGTCGAGCTGCTGAACTACGACGAAGACCTGATGCGCCGCTCGATACCCGTAGCCGAATACGACGCGACGGTCACGAGCATCGCGCCGCTCACGCACGACATCCGTCTGCTCGAAGTCGAACTGAGCCGTCCGTTGCGCTTCTGGGCCGGCCAGTACGTCGATCTGACCATGCCGTCCGCGGGCATCACGCGCTCGTTCTCGATGGCCAATCCGCCCGATGGCGAAAGGCGGCTGCGCTTCATCATCAAGAAGTATCCGAACGGCGCGTTCTCTTCGCTGCTCGACGATGGCCTGAAGCCCGGCGACCGGCTCGTCGCCAAAGGCCCTTACGGCACGTGTTTTCGGCGCGAGGATCAGCCCGGCCCGATGGTGCTGGTCGGCGGCGGTTCGGGCATGTCGCCGTTGTGGTCGATCCTGCAGGATCACGTGCAAAGCGGCGAAGAGCGGCCCGTGCGCTTCTTCTACGGCGCGCGCACCCGCCGCGACCTGTTCTATCTCGACGAGTTCGCGGACTTCGCCGAACGGCTGCCGGACTTCCGCTTCATTCCGGCGTTGTCGAATGCCGAACCCGGCGACGACTGGACGGGCGAGACGGGTTTCATCCATGAAGTCGTGAGCCGTACGTTGCGCGAGGAATCGCTCGCGGGCGACATCGACGCCTACGCATGCGGTCCCACGGCGATGATCGACGCCGTGATTCCCGCGTTGCAGATGGCGGGCGTGGAACCGGAGCGGCTCTTCTTCGACAAGTTCACTCAGGCGGTCCGATGATCGATTCATCGGTGCACAAGGCTAAGTAAAGGAGACGCGACATGAGTACAGTGACGGAGCATTCGGCAGCGCTCAAGTCGGGCGCCGCGGGCGCGGCGCAGTTCGTGGGCTGGGACAGCCGCAAGTACAACTATTTCGAGCCGAAGGGCCGCAAGGCGAGCCATTACGAGGACATGACCGTCGATGTGCAGCCGGACCCGAAGCGTTATCTGATTCAGGACTGGATCCTCCAGTTCGCCGACGGCACGCCGACCTACTCGGAAACGTGGACCGCGGCGAAAAGCTCGGACTGGCACACGTTCCGCGCGGTCGATGAGGAATGGGAGCGCACGCATTATCAGCGTCAGTCGACCATCGTCGGGATGATTACGAATGCGATCGCCAATGCGCGGCGCACGGGCGCGGTCAAGCGTTTCGACAAGGCGTGGGTGAAGGTGCTGGAGCAGCATCTGGGCGCCTACAAGCATGCGGAATTCGGCCTTGGCACCGCGACCATGCACGCGCAACGCTACGGCTACACGCAGATGATCAACAGCGCGATCCTGACGAACGCTTCGTACAAACTGCGCTTCGCACAGGACCTGACGCTGTATCTCGGCGAGATCGCGCTCGACCTGCCTGGCTTCGATCTCGATGCCGGCAAGAAGCACTGGCTCGAAGATCCGCTCTGGCAGCCGACGCGCCTCGCCATCGAGACGATCGGCGGCGCGACCGATTACCTTGAAAAGTATTTCGCCGTCAACGTGGTCTTCGAGCCGCTCGTGGGAGACCTGTTCCGCAGCGGTTTCATCATGCAGATCGCGGCCGCGCAGAACGACTTCGTGACGCCGACCGTCGTGTCCGCCGCCGAAGGCGACTACGAGCGCAATCTCGCCAACGCGGTCGAACTGTTCCACATGCTCGCGAACGATCCGGCGCACGGCGAGGCGAACCGCGCGCTGTTCGGGGCGTGGCTCGAAAAGCACGGCGCGCTCGCCGCGGACGCGGCCCGGCACTTGCAGCCGATCTGGTCGATTCCCCATGCGAAGGCGGCGCAATTCACCGATTGCCTGAGCAGTTCCATCGAGCGTGCGGAACTGATCGCCAAGGAAATCGGCATTCCGTCTTCACTCGCGATCGAAGCCTGAGACTCGTTTGAATCCACCGCGAACAGGAGCAGCTCATGTCAGTGCATACCGACAACATCTTCAAGTCGATCAAGGATCTTCGCTTCGAGCAGACCATTTCGCATCAGTGCGGCGTGACGATGAACGACAGCGTCGAGGCCCGCGCGATCGCCGAGCTCATGGGAAGCAAGCCGGGCATCACGGTCACGTATCTGCCGGCGATGATCCGCATCGACGGGCAGGACAAGATCGAGTTCAGGATGGGCGAAATCAGCGAAGTGCTGGGCCGCGAGATGACGCCTCATCTGTTCGAGATATCGACGTCGACGCATTACGGCCGCATGGTGATGATCGATGACGACACCGTCGTGCTGTTCGGCAACATGGAAGACGCGATGGCCTACGAATGAAAACGCGCGACGGCGCGCCGCGCGCGCGCCGCTGTCCGGCAACCCCACGGAGACACACACATGTTCAGGACTCAGGACGGCGAGGAGATTTTCATCATCGACGGGCACGTTCATCTATGGGACGGCAGCAAGGCGAATCTGAAGAACGTGCACGGCCAGCAGTTCATCGACTGCTTCTATGCGTATCACAAGAATCTGAGCCCGAAGGATTATCTGTGGCCGAAGGAGAAGTTCGACAAGTACGGCGAAGAAGTCATGTATGAAGACCTGTTCGTCACCGGCTACGACGACATGGCGATCTGCCAGCCGACCTATCTCACCGATTTCTACAAGAACGGCTTCAACACCACCGAGGCGAACTACGTGGTGAAGAAGAAGTATCCGCACCGTTTCATCGTGAACGGCGCGTTCGATCCGCGCGATGGCGAAGCGGGGCTGGAGCGCCTGAACGAGCTTGCCGAGCTTTACAAGATTCAGGGCGTGAAGCTCTATACGGCGGAATGGCGCGGCGACAGCAAGGGCTACAAGCTGTCCGATCCGGGCGCGTATCGCTTCCTGGAGCGATGCGAGCAACTTGGCATCAGGAACATCCACGTGCATAAGGGCCCGACGATTCTGCCGCTCAACCGCGATGCCTTCGACGTCGCGGATATCGACGATGTCGCGACGAGCTTCCAGGGACTGAACTTCATCGTCGAGCATTGCGGGCTGCCGCGCCTCGACGATTTCTGCTGGATCGCCACGCAGGAAACGAACGTCTATGGCGGGCTCGCCGTCGTGCTGCCGTTCATCCACACGCGGCCCGAATACTTCGCGCATGTGATTTCGGAGCTGCTGTTCTGGATCGGCGAGGACCGCATTCTCTACGGCAGCGATTACGCGATCTGGTCGCCCAAATGGCTGATCGAAAAGTTCATGGCGTTCGAGCTGCCGGAATCGGTCAGCAAGGAAACGGGCGTGAAGCTGACGCTGGAGGCGAAGAAAAAGATCCTCGGGCTGAATGCGGCGCGCCTGTACGGCATCGATATCGACGCGCAGAAGAAGCTGCTCGAAGAGGCGCCGCGCGCTGCGGTGGCGCACGCATGAGCGGCGATCGCGCGCAGCAGGTCTGGGCGCGACTCGCAGCCGTCATCGATCCGGAACTCGACGAGTCGGTGACGGAGCTCGGCTTCGTCACCACCGTCGAGGTCGATGCCGAAGGCGGCGTGGACATCGCGTATCGTCTGCCGACTTACTGGTGCGCGGCGAACTTCGCGTATCTGATGGCGTCGGACATGCGCGCGGCCGTCGCGGGCATGCCGTGGGTGACGCGCATCGGCCTCACGCTCGACGAGCACATGTACGCGGACGAGATCAATCGCGGCATGGCGCAGAACCTGTCGTTCCGGCGAGCCTTCGGAGACGCCGCCAGCGACGATCTCGACGAGGTGCGCCGGACGTTTCTCGTCAAGGCGTTCCAGCGCAGGCAGGAGGCGCTGCTGTCGCATTTGCTCGCCAAAGGGCACGAGGGGGCGAAGCTGCTTGCGCTCGCCACGGACGAGCTTGCCGCGCTCGGCGACGATCCCGAAACCGGGCGTCTCATCCGGCGATACCTCGAGCGCCGTCATGTCTCTACGCACGAACTCGCCTTCGTCGATACCGACAGCGCGCCCATCGATCCCGCGACACTCGGCGCTTATCTGCGCGCGCAGCGGCGCGTGGGCGTGAATGCCGAATTCAACAGCGCGCTCTGCCGTGGCCTGCTCGCGGCCCGCTACGGCGAAGTCGAGGAGCAGCCGATTCATTTTTTCCCGCGACCGCTCGAACGAGACAACCATAAACCGGAGACAGGAGCACACGATGCCCAACATCATGCTGCATGACGAAGAAGCGCGCGCGGCGCTCGGACGCGGCGTCGGCAAGCTCGCGCGCGCGGTCAGCGCCACGCTCGGGCCGAAAGGCATGAACGCGATCATCGACCGGCCGATCGGCTCGCCGATCATCTCGCGCGACGGCGTGAGCATCGCGAGCGAGATCGAGCTGGAAGATCCGTTCGAGAACATCGGCGCACAGGTCGTGCGCGAAGTCTCGAAGCAAACAAATGAAGTCGCCGGCGATGGCACGACCACGGCCACCGTGCTCGCGGATACGCTCGTACAGCAAGGTCTCGAATGTCTCGCGGACGGCGCGAACCCGGTCGAACTCGTGCAGGGGCTCGACGCGGCGGTGAACGAAGTCATCGCCGCGCTGAGGCGCGCGGCCACGCCGCTGCGCGGGCCGGAGGAAGTGCGCGCGGTCGCCGTGGTCGCGGCCAACGACGACTTCACCGGCGGTCTCGTCGCCGAGGCGCTGGAGCGCGTAGGGCCGGACGGCATCGTCGATGTCGAGTACGGCACGACCGTGGAGACGCGGCTCGAAGTGGTCGACGGCATGGCGTTCGATCGCGGCTATCTCTCGCATCACATGGTCACGGATATCGAACGCATGCAGGTGGTGCTCGACAGCCCGCTCATCCTGATGACCGACCAGCGCCTGCAAAACCAGGCCGAAGTGACGGCGCTGCTCGCGCTCGCGAACGCAAGCAAGCGGCCGCTGCTGATCATCGCGGAAGAGGTCGCGCCCGCGTGCGTCGTCACGCTGCTGGCGAGCCGCGACAACGGCGGGCCCGCGGTCGCGGCGATTCATCCGCCCGAATACGGCCACTGGCGCAAGGCCATGCTGGAGGACATCGCGATCGTCACAGGCGGGCGCGTCATCGCGCGCGATCTCGGCGGCAGGCTCGAAGCCGTCGAAATGCGTGATCTGGGCAGCGCGCGGCAGGTCCGCATATCGTCCAACCAGACCATCATCACCGCGGGCGGCGGCGATCCGGCGGCGGTAGCGGCGCGCCGCCAGCAGGTCGCGCGTCAGTACGAGATGGCGCCGGAAAACGTCGAGCGCGACAAGTTCGAAGTCCGGATGGCGAAGCTTTCGGGTGGCACCGCGATGATCCTCGCCGGCGGCGCGACACCCGTCGAGCAGAAGCGCCGTCTGCATCTGATCGAGGATTCGATCAACGCGGCGCGCGCGGCGATCGCGGAGGGGATCGTGCCTGGAGGGGGCACGGCGTTGCTGCGCGCATCGGCGCAACTGGATGACCTGATCGGACGCACGCGCGGCGCGGCGCAACTGGGCGCGCTGCTGCTCAAGCGGGCGCTGGAGAAGCCGCTCTTCACGATCGCGTCGAATTGCGGACTGGACGGCCATGCGATCGTCGCGCAGGTGGCGGCGGCCGGCCGCGGTGTCGGACTCGATGCGCGCACCGGCGAGATCGTCGATCTGCTGGAGCGCGGCATCATCGATCCGGTGAAGGTGACGTATAGCGCGGTGCGCAATGCGGCATCCGTCGCCGGGCTGATTCTGACGACCCAGACGCTGATCGCCAAAAAGCCCGATCTCGCCGATCCGACAGCCGGGCCGGCACTCGGCGCGGGCGCCGAACTGCTCGGTAGAAAATAGGCGGCCGGCCTTGTGCGTCGCGGCATGCTGCCGGCCGCCGGAAGCGTCTCCCCAAAAGGGCGCGGCGCACGCGTGAGGTCTATACTCAGCGGACGATGCCGCGCAGCCGCCGGGCGGTTTGCCCGGGGCTAGCCGGCACGTCCTCGCGAGTCGCGCCGAGGTCCGCCGCAGAGCGGGCCGCGCGTCCCCACCTCGTACGGAGGAGACACATGACGAGGCGCCTCATCGGCATGCCGGCTGATGACGATTCCGCAAGCGAACGCGGTATCGCCGGCCGGACAGGACCCGACGTGAACGCTGGATTTCATTCGGACAGCAGCACCATGCTCGCGTGGGAACGCTTTTTGGCGGGCGAAATCACGACCGCCGCACCGACCGAACTCATCGCGTCGTGGAAGCGAAGTCTGCAATCGGGCGTCAATCCGACCTCGGGCGCGGCGCCGTTCGCGGTACATGGCGATGCGATCGACGCGCTGCGCTGGCGTCATCGCGAACTGCTGGCGGCATCGGACCGGCTGTTCATGGCGACGGCGGATCTCTTCGCCGATTCGTCCTCGATTCTGCTGCTCACCAATGCCGACGGCGTCATTCTCAAGGCCGCCGGCGACCTGCGCACGCTCGACGCCGGCGAAAAAATCCATTTGATGACGGGCGGCGACTGGCGCGAGGCGACGGCCGGGACCAACGGCATCGGCACGGCGCTGGCGACGCGCCAGCCGACCTATATCCACGCCTCCGAGCATTTCTGCGAGGGCATCAAAGCGTGGAGCTGCGCCGCCGCGCCGATCTGCGAGCCGGGAACGGGCGCGGTGCTCGGCGTGCTGGACATTTCGGGGCCGCCATCGACGTATCAGATCAACAATCTGACGCTCGCCGTGACGGCCGCGCGGCAGATCGAAATGGTGCTCGCGGAGCAGGTGGCGCGCGAGCAGATGCGCCTGCTTGCGTATTGCCTGCAACGGCTGTCGTCGGCGGATGCGGCGGGGCTCATCGCCATCGACCGGCGCGGGCGGCTCGTGCACACCACCGCACGCATTGCGCTGCCCATCAACCTGGGTGAGCGGTTTCCCGGCATGAGCGAGCATTGCCCGATCGAAGACTGGCCGAATCATCTTCCGCAAGGCTTGCGGCCGGAATGGTTCGATCCGGTCGTCGCGGACGGCGAAGCCATCGGGGCGATGCTCATCGTGCCGGCGCCTTCCGGGCTTGCGGGCGCGTCGCGTCTGACGGGCGGTGCGCGGCGCGTCGGCGTGCAGGTTCAGGGGCGCAGCGAAGCCGATCCGAAACGCAACTGCTTCGCGCAGATCATCTGCCAGAGTGTGGCGATGCAGCGCGCCATCGAGCGCGGACGGCAGCTTGCGCGGCGCCGGGTGCCGGTGCTGATCGAAGGGCAGACGGGCGTCGGCAAGGAGCTTTTCGCGCGCGCGATCCACGGCGAGGAGTCGGGCGAGGGTCCGTTCGTGGCGTACAACTGCGGGGCGGCGTCGAAGGAGCTGATCGGCGCGGAACTGTTCGGGCACGTGCGCGGCGCCTACACGGGCGCGACGGCGGAAGGGCGGCCCGGGCGCTTCGAACTCGCGCACGGCGGAACGCTGTGCCTCGACGAGATCGGCGAATTGCCGCTCGATCTCCAGCCCATCCTGCTGCGCGCGCTTGAAGAAGGCGTGATCTACCGACTCGGCGATACCCAGCCGCGCCGCGTCGATGTGCGGCTTCTCGCCATGACGAACCGGAACCTGCGCGAAGAGGTCGAGTGCGGGCGTTTTCGCGCGGATCTCTACTATCGCGTCGGCGTGACGCGGATCTGCATTCCGAGCCTGCGCGAGCGCGACGGCGACGTCGATCTGCTGATCGAGCACTTCAATCGCGCGATCGCGCTGCGGCATGGCGTGCCGGCGAGAGAATTTGCGGACATCGTGATGGAAGTGCTGCGCGCTTATTCGTGGCCCGGCAATGTGCGCGAACTGCGCAATCTCGTTGAGAACCTGCTGCTCACGTCCAATGACAAGCGCGTGATGCTGGCCGAATTGCCCGCCGAGGTGCTCGATGAATCTCCCGCCGCGCGCGACAGCGTGACATCCGGCGCCGCGCCGGGCACGGGAAGTCTCGAGGAAACCGAGCGATTCGCCATTGCGCGGGCGCTGCGGCAGGCGCAGGGCAACATGGCACAGGCCGCGCGTGCGCTGGGCGTGTCGCGCAGCACGCTGTATCGAAAGATGGAGCAGTACCGGATTCGCGCCGAGGCTTCGGTGGTCTCGTCGCATTAGTTCCTTTCCAGTCTCCGCGTATCACATGCGCGCCGGTTCCGAGGCACTTGCTTTCTGACCGGCGCGGGCCTCTGGCCCGGCCTTCTTTCGGGCGAGACACTGCGCGATCCGCACGCTGCCGAAATAGCCTCCTGCTCCGTCCTTCGGGCATTTCGAGTCACAATCTCGATATGCTTCCACACGGATAGGCCATGCAACGTCGAGCACCGCTTCCCCCGTTGAATCCCGCCCGGGCGTTCGAGGCGACCGGTCGCCTGCTGAGCATTTCCAAGGCCGCTGACGAGCTGGCCGTGACGCCCGCCGCGGTCAGCCGGCAGGTGCGTACGCTCGAAACCTACTTGGGCGTCGATCTGTTCGAACGCGTGAGAGGGCGACTGGAGCTGACGTCGGCGGGCGCGCGGTATCTGGCGGAACTCATGCCGCTCTTCGCATCCCTGCGCGAAGCCACCGACAGCCTGCGATCGTCCGAGCGGCGTGCCCGCGTGCTCAAGATTCGGTCGCCCGCGACCTTCGCGGTGCGCTGGCTGATTCCGCGTCTCGCGAGCTTTCATCGGCTGCACGAAAACATCGACGTGCAACTCACGACATCTCCGGCTCCGTTGAATTTTGCGCGTGAGGACATCGACGGCGGCATTCAGCTAGGCGATGGCAAGTGGCCCGGCCTGCGCGTGCAACGTCTGATCGCGAACGAGCTCGTGCCTGTTGCAGCGCCTTCCAGACAGGTCAAGGCACGCTCGCAGTTGCAGGGCGAGACGCTTCTGCACACGCTCGCGCGCCCGGAAGACTGGACCTTGTGGCTGAAGGCGGCGGGCCTTCCCTTGAACGCGCGACGCCGCGAGATGCGCTACGAAACGTCGCTGCTCGCGTACCAGGCGGCGATAGAAGGGCACGGTGTCGCGATCGCGCAGAAGGCGCTGGTGCGTGGCGAACTGGAAAGCGGCCTGCTCGTCACACCGTTTTCATTCGAGCTCGATCGCGGGCATCACACTTACTACTTCGCGTGGCCGACGGAGCGTGCGCAATCGGATGCATTGAAGATTTTTCGCCGATGGCTGCTTACGTTGCTCAGCGAATAGGTCGGCCAGCCGCCGACCTTTTAACAAAAAGTCAACGACTCGTTTCCAAATTGTAGATTGTCCGGCAGGCCGGTGAGTACCTATTCTCGTCGGCATGATTCGTCACGGTGGCGAGTCACGAGACAGGACAATCACAAATGCCAAGAGACAGCCTCAACGGCGTGCGGGTGATCGATTTCTCGCACGTCCTCGCCGGGCCGGTCTGCTCGATGACGCTCGCCGATCTCGGCGCGCACGTCGTCAAGATCGAGCCGCCCGACGGCGAGATCGGGCGGCGCATCGGGCCGCCGTGGATAAGCGGCGAAAGCCCGGCCTTCATCAGCGTCAACCGCAACAAGTACAGCGTCGCGATCGATCTGAAAACCGATGCAGGGCGCGAGGCCGTTCGCCGCATGCTGCTGGAGGCGGATGTGCTGGTCGAAAACTTCCGGCCCGGCGTGATGGCGTCGATGGGACTCGACTTCGACGCATTGCGGCAACTGAATCCCCGGCTCGTCTACTGCTCGATCTCCGCGTTCGGCCAGACGGGCGCGAATCGCAAACGGCCTGGCGTCGACGGCGTGATCCAGGCCGTCAGCGGTCTGATGAGCACGCTCGGCTCGACGGGCGCCGAGCCGCTCAAAGTCCCGATCCCCGTCGCCGACATGATGGGCGGCTATCTCGCGTCGATCGCGATTCTCGGCGCGCTGCATCAGGTTCGCACGGGCGGCGGCGGGCAGCATCTCGACGTGAGTCTCTACAACGCGACGCTGATGCTGCAGCAGATCGGCTTCGCCGCGTTCTTCGCGTCCGGAAGCGAACCGGAAAAGACCGGCAGTGCTGCGCCCTACGCGTGCCCGAACGAAGCGTTCCCAACGCGGGACGGCTGGATGATGGTCGTCGCCTACCATCCGGAACGATGGCACGCGCTATGTGAGGTGCTCGCTTCGCCGTCACTCGAAGCGGATCCGCGATTCACCACCAACGACGATCGCGTGCGCCATCGCGCGACGCTGCATCACATACTCGCCGCGCGCTTCGTCGAACGCACGACTGCGGACTGGATGGAACGGCTCGCGGCGCGCGACATTCTGTGCGCGCCCGTCGCTACCTACGGCGATGTCGTCGAAACAGCGGAGTACGCCGAATGCGGACTGGCGCAGACGATCGATCATCCGGTCGCGGGCGCGATGCGCACGCACGGTTTCGCGCTCGGTCCATCCGATCGCCCGAGCGCGCCGGATTTGCCCGCGCCGCTGACGGGCCAGCACACGCTGCAGATGCTGGAGCGATACGGCTTTGCCGAAAGCGAGATCGCGGGCCTGCTGAACGCGGGCGTCATCCGCGTGGGCCGCGCGTCGCGCGAAACCAGCGATGAAGACCGCAAGGTGAGCGCATGAGCGCCGCGATGATCCGGACCGAACGACGCGGACAGGTCGCGCTCGTGCATCTCGCGTCGGACAACCCACTCAATCCACTGACCGACGCGTTGATGGATCAGCTGATCGACGTCCTGCTGCGCAACGAAGCCGACGCGCAGGTTCACGCGACCGTTCTGACAGGGTCCGACAAAGCTTTCGCCGCCGGCGCGGACATCGTCGCGATGTCGAAGCTCGATTACGCAAACGCATTCTCGGATGACTACATCGGCCGTAGCTGGGACCGCATCCGCACGGCCCGCAAACCCATCATCGCGGCGGTAGGCGGCTATGCGTTCGGCGGCGGTTGCGAACTGGCGATGATGTGCGACATCGTCATCGCCGCGGACGACGCGCTCTTCGGCCAGCCGGAGATCAACCTCGGCATCGTGCCGGGCGCGGGCGGCACGCAGCGTCTGCCGCGCGCGGTCGGCAAATCGACCGCGATGCTCGCGTGTCTGACCGGCGAGCCGCTCAGCGCCCGCGAGGCTCTGGCTTACGGACTCGTGTCGAAGGTCGTCGCGCGCGAACGGTTGATCGACGAAGCGATGCGCGTCGGCGAACAGATCGCGCGTCATTCGCTGCCGGTGATCGTCGCGATCAAGGAAGCCGTCAATCGGTCGTTCGAGTCGTCGCTGTCGGAAGGACTTCTGTTCGAGCGGCGGCTATTTCACGCGGGCTTTTCGCTCGCCGATCAGAAAGAAGGCATGGCCGCGTTTCTGGAACGCCGTCAGGCGGCATTCCAGGACCGCTAGCGGCCGGGAAAACAATCAGGAGACTTCTTCGTGTCAACACATGCAAACGATGCCGGTTCACTGGTCGAATCGTCCGTCGATGACGGCGTGCTCACGCTCACGCTCAACAGCCCGAGAGACGGCAACGCGCTGAACGTCGCGATGACGGAGGCGCTGTCGGACGCGCTCGAGCAAATCAACAAGCGGCGCGACGTGCACTGCGTGCTGCTGCGTTCGTCGTCGCCGCACTTCTGCACGGGCGGCAACGTGAAGGACATGCAAAGCGGCAGCGATCTCATGAGCGGCAGCGTCGAGGATGTACGCGACCGCCTGCATCGCAGCCTGCACAGAATCCCGCGCGCGCTGAGTGGTCTCGATGTGCCTTCGATATGCGCGGTGAATGGCGCCGCGATCGGAGCGGGCTGCGACCTTGCGTTGATGTGCGACATCCGCGTGGCGAGCACGAAAGCCGTGTTCGCAGAGAGTTTCCTGCGGCTCGGACTGGTGTCGGGCATCGGCGGATCGTGGTTCCTCGCGCGGATCGTGGGCTATGCGAAGGCGCTGGAACTGACGCTGACCAGCGAGTTCATCGATGCCGAAGCGGCGCTGGGCCTCGGCATCGTGTCGAAGGTGGTGCCCGGGGACGCGCTCGACATCGATGCACGGTCGCTGGCGAAGCGCATCGCGCAGAACCCGCCGACGGCGCTGCGCATGGCGAAGCGGCTCGTGCGCGAAGCGGCCGATGCATCGCTTGCGACGACGCTCGAAATGGCGGCAAGCATGCAGGCCATTCTGTTGTGCGGTCGCGAGCACAAGGAGGCCGTCGGCCGGTTTCTGGAGCAGCAGGCGGCGAAGAAGCGCACACACATGTGATGCGCCGATACGGCCATCGCGTCGATCGCGCGGGGCCTCACAAAACGAATCACAGGAGACGACCATGTCCACGACTTCCGGAGTCCGCAATCCAAAGCCCGGCATGCTGCGGATCATCGCGACATCGAGCCTCGGCACGATGCTTGAGTACTACGATTTCTTCGTCTATGTCGCGCTGACATCGACCTTGACGCACCTGTTTCTTCCATCGACGGACCGGACCGTCGCCGCAATGGCGGGCGTTGCCACCTTCGGCATCGCGTATGTCGCGCGGCCGATGGGCACGATCATTTTCAGCCCGATGGCCGACCGCATCGGACGCAAGAAGACATTCGTCATCACGCTCGCGATCATGGGCATCGCGACAGTGGGCATCGGCTGTCTGCCGACCTACGCGATGGCCGGTTTGCTCGCGCCCATAGGACTGATCGCGCTGCGCGTGGTGCAGGGCATCGCGCTCGGCGGCGAATACGGCTCCGCGGTCGTCTACGTGATGGAGCACGCGCCCGCAGGCCGAAAAGGCATGGCGACGAGCGTGCTGCAAGGTACCGCGAGCCTCGGACTGTTGCTGGCGCTGGCGATCGTGTCGGCGCTGAAGTTCGCGCTCGATGCATCGGCATTCGAATCCTGGGGCTGGCGCGTCCCGTTCCTGATCTCGGCGCCGATCGTCGCGGTGGCGACATGGATTCGCCTCGGCATGACGGAAACGCCGGTGTTCGCGGAGATGAAGCAGGCGGGCCGTCTGTCGAAATCGCCGCTGCAGGACACCTTGTCGAGCGCGACGTCGTGGAAAGCGATCCTTGTCGCGATGTTCGGCGCGCAAGGCGGGACGTCGGTGTCGCTCTATACGTCGATCGTCTACATGCTGTACTTCCTGCAAAACGTGTTGAAGGTCGATCCTGCGCGCGCGAATTTGTGCCTCGGTATCGCTATCGTCGTGGCTGCGCCGTTTTATCCCGCATTCGGCCGTTTGTCCGATGCGATCGGCCGCGCGCGTGTGATGCTGATCGGCATCGTGCTGTGGATACTTGCGGCATATCCTGCGTTCGCGGGCATCAGGACGAATGCACTCGCGGGCGGCTGGGCCACGGTGACGATGCTCGTCGCGCTGCTGGCCGTGTTGACCTCGATGATCATGGCGCCGCTGCCCGCGTTCATCGCCGAATGTTTTCCGCCGCAAAGCAGGACCACGGGCTTCGGATTGTCGCAACAACTCGGCAATGTGCTGTTCGGCGGGTTTCTTCCGTTGATCAGTCTTTCGCTCGTCAATCTGACAGGCAACCCGCTTGCCGGCGTCGGGTACTCGATCGCGTCGCTGTTGCCCTGTCTTGCCGTCACGTTCTTCTGGGGACTGCGGCAGGATAGGCTCATCCGTCAGCGCAGTCGCGAAGTACAGTGCGCAAGCCCTGCGGACGCGGGACAGTTGCCGGTACGCTGAGTCGACCGTGACACGAGGCGCGGCATCGTGATGCCGCGCCTCGCATCGTTCAGGCGAGACCGCTCATGAGCGTGTATTTGACGTGCACATATTCTTCGATTCCATGATGACTACCTTCGCGCCCGTAACCGGATTGCTTCACGCCGCCGAACGGCACCGAAGCCGTGCCGACCGAGCCGGAGTTCAGGATCACCATGCCCGCCTCGAGGTTGCGCGACAGCCGGAACGAGAGGCCCAGCTGGCGCGTGAACGCATAGGCGACGAGACCATGTTCGCTGTCGTTGCTGCGTGCAATGACTTCGGCTTCGGTGGAGAAGCGGTAGATCGGGAAGACAGGTCCGAATATTTCGGACGAGGCGATCGGCATATCGTCCGCGACATCGACGAGGATCGTGGGCGCATAGAAAAGTCCGCCTTTCGCGTGCGGATGTCCGCCGAGCACGACCCTGGCGCCGCGTTCGCGCGAATCGTCGACGAGCCTGGCGACCTTGTCGATGGCCGCGCGATTGATCAGCGGACCGACGACGAACCCCTCCTGCAGCCCCTGATCGACCGGGATCGCTTCGACGAGCGCCTTCACGCGCTGAACGAACGCGTCATGCACGCTGGCCTGAACATACACGCGGTTCGGCGAGATGCAGACCTGCCCGCTGTTGCGCAGCTTCGCGGACACGAGCGCCTTTGCGGCTTCGTCGAGATCGGCGTCGTCGAAGACGATGAACGGTGCGTTGCCGCCCAGTTCCATCGTCATCTTCTTGAGCGTGCCGGCGCACTGCGCGGCGAGCAACTTGCCGACCGCGGTCGAACCGGTGAACGAGATCTTGCGGATGCGCGGATCGTCGGTGATGAGCCTGCCGATCTGCACGGGGTCGCCCGTGACCATCTCGAACACGCCTTCCGGAATGCCGGCGCGGCGCGCGTATTCGAGCAGCTTGTACGCGGTCAGGGGCGTTTCCTCTGCAGGCTTCAGGAGGATCGTGCAACCTGCTGCGAGCGCGGTCGCGACCTTGCGCGTGATCATCATGAACGGAAAATTCCATGGTGTAATCGACGCTACTGGCCCGACAGGTTCTTTCGTGACGATCACCGCTGCATCTTTCGCGTGAGTGGGGATGGTATCGCCGTACATGCGTTTGGCTTCCTCCGCGTACCATTCGACGAAGCCCAACCCATATTCGATTTCGCCGATGGCTTCCGACACGCACTTGCCGTTCTCGCGGCAAATCAGCTCGGCGAATGCGGTCTTGTCGGCGCTGACGAGGTCGAACCATTTGCGCAGCAGTTCGCTCCGCTCGCGTGCCAGAGTGCGCGACCAGGCCGGAAAGGCCGCGCATGTGCGGTCGATGGCGGCGCGCACCTGCGCTTCCGAATGATGTTCGACTTGCCCGACACGCGTGCCGTCGGCGGGATTGATTACATCGATCATGCTTTATTCTCCGAAGTGAATGAGCCTTCTGGTCGCATCGACGCGTCGTGATTCGCGCGTGCGATGCATGATCGAATGTTAGGAATGTTGCGACGAGACGAGAACGCATGATCGTCTGCGAAGCTTGCCCGATTCTATGAACGCACGGATATCGAACTCGAAGTATGGAAACGCACCGCTCTCCCAAGTTGCCGACGATGGAAACCGAAGCCGCTGCGCTGGCTCGTGTGCACGCTTCGATGGTGAGCCGCCTGCTGGAGCTCGCGCCGAACGAAGGCTATAACGCGACGCCGATGCCGGACATTCGCCTGTTGCGATCGAATCGTCCGCTCACGCGCACGCCGGTGCTCTACGAGCCGGGTATCGTGGTCATCGCGCAAGGCCGCAAGCGCGGTTATCTCGGCAGCAAGGTGTATGTCTACGATGCGCAGCATTATCTTGCCGTCGCCTTGCCGCTGCCGTTCTCGATGGAGACCGACGCCACCGCGGACGAACCGTTACTCGCGGTGTACGTGCGCCTCGATCCGACGCTTGCCGCCGATGTGTTGCTGCAAATCGACGAGCGCAACGGCGTGGTGCCGGGCGAGCCGGGTGGCATGGCCACGACGAGGCTCGATGTGGCGCTCGGCGAAACGATGCTGCGGTTCCTCGATGCGATGCGCGATCCGCTCGAAGCCGCGCTTCTGGGGCCGACCCTCGTGCGGGAGATCTACTTTCGCGTTTTCATTGGAGAGCAGGGCGCTTCGATGCGTGCGGCGCTCAACCTCGATGGCAACTTCGGGCGCATATCGAGAGTGCTGCGCATGATTCATTCGAGTTATGCCGAGGCGCTGACGATCGAAGCGCTCGCAAGGGAAGCGGCAATGAGCGTGCCGTCGTTTCATCTGCACTTCAAGGCGGCCACGAACACTTCTCCGCTGCAGTACATCAAGTCGACGCGACTCCATCAGGCGAGGCTATTGATGGCGCGACAAGGCATGACGGCCGCTGCGGCAAGCGCACGGGTGGGCTATGAGAGCGCGTCACAGTTCAGCCGCGAGTTCAAGCGGCTCTTTGGTGGCACGCCTTCGGAAGAATTGCGGCGAATGAAACGGCATTTCGCAATCCCGGAGGCGGCGCCGGGGTCCGCGCTATATGTTTCGTCGCATTGATTCGGCGGGTGAAGGGGTTCGACTATCGTCTTCCTGGAATCTGGACGATAGAGCTTCGAGCGATGTCGAGTTCCTCGGTCCTCGATCCGCTGACTGGCCGAGCGCGCCAACGAAGAGGCGAAGCAGCAAAGCTCAAGTACGCTTCCTCTGGGCCTTCGGTGGCGCGCCCGATGACGCTCTCACGATCAACTCGGCCTCCAGTTCAACGCTTCGGGCCGTACCCGGTTCTGAAAGCTCGGAAAGAATCATCTTTGCGGCATTTGTTCCGATTGCAGCGCTCGGAACACGGACGGTAGTAATCGGTATGGGTAGCTCGGACATGAGCTCGAAATCGTCGAATCCGGCAATGCTCAGGTCGCCGGGAATCTTGTAGCCTTGCTGTATCGCTTCGAGCATTGCCCCCATTGCAAACGAACCGTTGCCGCAAATCACCACGGTCGGCGGCTGCGGCGTGTTCATCACTTTCGAAAAGAGCTGGCGTCCGACGCGCGCGCCCCACACGCCGTCGACCATGTGAGCGGCGGATATGCCCAATCCGTGCTCTGCAAGCGCATCGCGCACCCCTTCACGTCGGGCCTGCGCGCGATCGTTGGTATCGGTGTGCTGCGACAGCATCGCAAAACGGCGATGCCCGAGACCAACGAGATAAGTCGCGAAGTCGAAGAATGCGCGGTGGTTATCTACACCCACGCAAAGCGCATCGCTGTTTTCTCGATAAACGAATGTGTTGACGAACGGAATCCGACGCTGCAATAGAAGGGGTTGCAGATCTCGATGATGAGCTTCGCCCACCAGTACGACAGCATCGACTCCGCGTTCGAGCATGGTTCTGACTTGTCGATATTCGCGATCGAGGTTGTACTCCGAGCAACCGAGCAGAAGCGTGTATCCAGCCTGTTCGAGCGATTCCTGGAGCGCCTGTATGGCTGAAGCGAAATGCTCATTCGCCAGCGTCGGGAAGACTGCACCGATTGTTCCGGTCCGGTGAGTTGCAAGTGCTCGCGCTGCGGCGTGCGGCACCCAGCCGAGATGATCGATCGCGACCATGATGCGGGAGCGCAACTCGTCCGAGACGACCGCCGGATTGTTCATCACTCTGGAAACGGTCGCCGATGACACGCCGGCAAAGCGAGCGACGTCCCGCAAGGTCACGCCCGAGGTGCGCGACCGTTTGCCGGGCGCGTGCGGTTCGGCCGCTTCTGCTGATATTGGTTTGCTCTTCGCCATGCGTGGGGATGGTCGGATTCGCGCGAGGTGATCGATTATATCAACGCCTTTCCTCGTCACGCCGCTCTTAAGCGAAGACGTTTACGTAGTAGACCTACAAATATGGTTGCACTCACGAGAACCATCAAACATCCGTTCGGCCGCCTCGCGGCAAACAGAACAGTCTGCGCGCCGCGCATGTGATCCCGCTGCCTTCGCGATGCCGCATTTCGCGACGCCGCGCGGTCACCGCGTTCCGCCGAAGGCAGGTTGAGACGCCTCATTCAAATGGATCCAAAAGCCGGATTCGATAACCGGGTATACCCGCGTAAAGGACGTCAATTCCAGTGCTGGCGCGGCTCACACCCACGATCCGGGAAATTCCCTACATAGCTTTCACTCAAGATTGAATAGAGTTCAATCAACGAACGTCGTAAGATCTTGATGTCTTTTCAGGCACCAGACGCAGCTCGGATCGGCGCGCCCGTGCTTTCAAAAAACGCTTGAACGATCGCTGCACTTCACTCGCGGAAGGAGACACAGATGTCAATGAAGTTATCGTCGCGGCAGGTCGATGGCCTGCAAAGCGGGAACGGAGGGCAACCGGGAGCGGCCGAACGCCCCAAGCCACGTCCGTCCGCCGGAATGCGCAAGATCAGGCGGCTCGGCTGGAATCTGCTTCCGCCGTTGACCTTCGTGGCCATCATCGCGATCTGGGCGGCGGCGGTGCGCCTCTTCGACATCCCAGCGTACGTCATGCCGGGTCCCGGGCTGGTCTTCTCACGGCTCGTCGAGGAATTTCCGCAGCTCTGGAGCAACTCGATCGTCACCGTGACGGAAATCGTCTGGGGCTTCGGATTGACGATCGTGACTGCGATCCCGGTGGGGCTCGTCATCGCGCTGTCGCCGCTTGCAAAACAGGTCGTTTATCCGCCGCTCATGTTTCTCCAGCTCGTGCCGAAGATCGCGGTGGCGCCGCTGTTCCTGGTCTGGCTTGGCTTCGGCATCGAGTCGAAGGTGCTGCTCACCGTCCTGATGACCTTCTTCCCGTTGCTGCTGGCCAGCGTCAGCGGCTTTCAGATTCTGGACAATCGTCTGCTCTATCTGACGCAATCCATGGGCGCGAGCTCGTGGCAAACCTTCCGTTATCTGCGCCTTCCCTCAGCGCTTCCGGTCATCTTCTCCGGCATCAAGACGTCCGCCACCATCGCCGCCACGGCCGCGATCGTCGCCGAGTTCGTCGGCGCGAACAAGGGCTTGGGCTATGTGCTGCTCCGGGGGACCAGCACGATGGACATCGGCCTGACCTTCGCGGTGATCGCCGTGCTGACCTTCATCGGCATTGCCATCAACTACATCGTCGAATTCGCCGAATGGGCGATGACACCCTGGCAGCGCGATAAAAACTGACGTCGAGAACGAAAGAGCGATTGGCCCGATGTCGCCGTGGCCGATACCAACACCTTTGGAGACTAAGAAGATGCTTCGTTTTATCAGCCGTACGCTGGCCGCGAGCGCTGTGTCGTCAGCGTTGGCTTTCGGAGTGAGTGCCACCGCCGTCGCAGCGACGCCTGTCACCTTCCAGCTGAATTGGGTCGCAGGGGGATCGAATGCGGGCTTCGCCGCGGCGCTGACCGAGGGTTACTACAAGGAAGCGGGCCTCGACGTCACGTTGATCGAAGGCAATGGATCGGGCAATACGGCTCAACTCGTGGCCGCGAATCGCGTGCAGCTGGCCTACGCCGATGCCGTCGCGGTGAGTCAGCTCATCGCGAAGGGCGCGCCGATGAAGGTCATCTCGACGGTCTATCAATCCAATCCCAACGAAGTCTCGGCGTTGAAGAAGACGAATATCAACTCGATCAACGATCTCAAAGGCAAGAAGGTTGGCGTTCCGTCCGGTTCGTCTCAAACGACGATGCTGCCGCTTTTCCTGAAGGCGAACGGGCTGAAGGAATCGGAAGTGAATCTGATCAACATGCCGTTGACGTCCATGGTCCCGACCTTGTTGCAGGGACAAGTCGACGCAATTCTCGGATCGATCGATTCGTATCAGATCCAGCTGGAAGCGCAAGGCGCGCAGCTCACCAACTTTCGCTTCGCGGACTACGGCGTGCCGACCGTCAGCACGTCGATCTTCGCGAACGATACCTATCTCAAGGACAACAGCGATGTCGTCAAGAAATTCGTCGCCGCGAGCCTGAAAGGCTGGAGCTTCGCGCTCGATAACCCGGCCAAGGCGATCAAGGATCTGAAGGCGGTCTTCCCGAATCTGTCGGAGAAGACGGCGACGGCGGAGCTTGCGGCCATCACGCCGCTCTTCTGCAGCGGCGGCGCGAAGTACGTGGGCAGGGCGGAAGACGCGCAATGGGTGAAGACGCAGGATCTGTTGTCGCAGGTCGGTCTGTTGCCCGCGGGTCGCGACCCGAAGTCGTACTACACGAACGACTTCCTTCCGCCGACGTCGGCCATGCGTGCGTGCAAGTGACTAAAGAAGTGACTAAAGGACTGTCATGACTGAACAGCGAAACACGGGACTGCGTTACTCGGACCTCGAAGTCGGATTGAAATTTCGCAGCCCCGGACGAACGATCACCGATGCGGACCTGGTCGGGTTCGCAGGTCTCACGGGTGACTTCTCCGAACTTCATACGAGCGATGTGTACGCGAAGGCCAGCCAGTTCGGCCGCCGCGTCGCGCACGGCATGCTCGGGCTTGCCTATGCGCACGGCCTGATGTGGGCGCGCACGGGCGAGTTGCGCGAAACCGCGATCGCGTTTCTCGGGATCAACGAATGGAAGTTCCTCAACCCCATCTTTGTCGGCGACACGATCTTCGTCGACTACGAGATCAGTGAGCTTCGCGAGAGCAAGTCGAGGCCGACGCAAGCCATCGCGACCTTCGATGTCTCGGTCGTGGATCAGGACAACCGGGTCGTTCAGAAAGGCAAAAAAGCCTTGCTGGTGTCCAAGGTTCCCCTTTCTGCTGTCGCAGCAAGCAGTTCGTCCGCCGCGAGCGGCGAGGAGCGGAAGTCATGAGTAGTCAGATTGCGGAACAGCGGGACGTTGCGACGAAGTCCGGCGTGCCGATCAGTATTCGACGCATCGCCAAGACCTTCGGCGAAGACAGCGACAAGCCGTTTCAGGCGCTCAAGGAAGTCAATATCGACATCCAGCCGGGCGAGTTCGTCTCCATCGTCGGTGCTTCCGGATGCGGCAAGAGCACCTTGATGCTGATGGTCGCGGGTCTGCTCAAGCAGAGTCAGGGCGAGATTCTGGTCAACGGCAAGCCGGTGACGAAGCCGATCACCGATGTCGGGATCGCGTTTCAGGATCACTTGCTGCTCGAATTCAGAACGGCGCTCGAAAACGTGATGCTGCAGGCCGACATTCGCGGGCTGCCGAAGAAGAAGATCGAGGCACGTGCAAAAGAACTGTTCGAGCAATTGCGTCTGACGCACGCGATGCAGAAGTATCCGCGGCAGTTGTCGGGCGGTATGCGGCAGCGCGTCTCGCTCGTCAGAACGCTGGTTCACGATCCGTCCGTCATTCTGATGGATGAACCATTCGGCGCACTGGATGCATTGACCCGGCTTCAGGTCCGGATGGACCTCGAGGCGCTGTGGCTGCGTCGGCGCCCGACCGTCGTCTTCATCACCCACAGCGTCGAAGAAGCGGTGGGATTGTCGGACCGCATCTTCGTGATGAGCCCGAATCCCGGCGAGGTGGTCGATGAAATCAAGGTCGATCTGCCGCGTCCGCGCCCCATCGTGCTCGGCGACGCGCCGGAATTTTCGGCCTACGTCGATCGCATCTACGGGCATTTCGAACGCATGGGCGTGCTGCACGGCATCGAGGTGCCCAAGGCCACGTCGGCGGCATCGTAAATCCGGTAATCGAAGGCAAAGCGACAGGACGACATGAGCACAGCAACGGAACACTTTAGCCGCCTGGTCACGACCGAGGTGAACGGTTTTATCGCCACCGTGGGGATCAGTCACGGGCCGCTGAATCTGGTCACGACCGACTTGTTGCGCGAGTTGAACGAGGCGTTCTCGGCTGTGTCCGCGATGCGCGATATCCGTTGCGTGATTCTGCATGGAAGTCAGTCGCGCGCCTTTTGCGCGGGCAGCGACATCAAGGAATTCGCGCGCATTCGCGAGCAGGCCAGCGAAAAGAAGATCCTTTTCGAAGACATGGTGCTTCGTCGACTGGCGCGCCTGCCGATGCCGACCATCGCGGCGATCGATGGCGCAGCGCTCGGCGGCGGTCTCGAACTCGCCCTGGCTTGCGATCTGCGCGTGGCGCGAAACGGCGTGGCGATGGGCCTCACCGAATCGCGTCTGGGCGGGCTCGCCGGTAGCGGTTCGCTGAGACTCACGCGCCTTGTCGGCCCGGCGCGAGCCAAGCTGATGCTGTTCACCGGCGAAACCATCGATTGCGCGCAGGCGCTGTCGTGGGGTCTGGTCGATCGCGTGACCGATGACGGAACCGCGCTCGATGCCGCGCTCGACCTTGCCGGAACCATCGCCGCTCGTGGGCCGGTGTCGAATCGCCTCGCCAAGGAACTCGTCGATGCCGCGCAGGATTTCCCGCTCGATGCGGGCTTGTCGATGTCGACCGTGGCGCTCCAGAAGATATTCGACAGCCGCGACCTGCATGAAGGTGTGGATGCGTTCTTCTCCAAGCGCCCACCTTCGTTCAAGGGCCATTGAGGGTAAGTCAAGATCATGAGTGAAATGAATCTGGAAATCGGCATGACCGGAAACGCGCAAGCGGCTGACTCGGCCTTGCTCGGCGACGGCGCGGTTCTCGTCTGGAACGATGTGGTGTCCGAAGGCCGCGACAAGTTCTATGAATGGCATGACAAGGAGCACATCCCCGAGAGGCTTTCGATTCCGGGCTTCCGGCGCGGACGCCGATATGTCCGCTCGGGTCACTCGCCCGAGTGGCTGACCATGTACGAGGCAGTCGATCTGAACGTGGTGGTGTCGCCGGCTTATCTCGAACGCCTGAACGCGCCGACGCCCGCGACGGTCGATACGCTGCAGTACTTCCGCAACACATCGAGAGCGGTATGCCGGATCGTGCACTCGGTCGGGTCGAGCAGCGGCGGTCACGTGCTCGCATTGCGTCTCGATGTGCCCGCAGCGCGGGCCGAAGCGATGAAGACATATCTGTGCACCGACGTGTTTCCGCGTGCCGCTGCGTTGACGAGTGTCGTCGCCTGCCATCTCTATATGGCCGATCAATCCGGCAGCCATATCGACACCGCTGAGTCGAGCACGCGTGAGTTCGACGTGCCTGCCTGGGTCGTACTCGTCGAAACCACCACACCGGAAGCGGCCGAAAGCGCGCGTGGTCTGCTCGACGCACGGAAGCTCGAATCGCTCGGTGTGACGGTGCGTCCCGACGGCACAACGTATTCGATGGAAATCTGCCGGCTGGCCAATGCTCCGGCGGACATTTGAACGCTGGACCACTCAAGAGAGACTGCGAATGAAACTCGTAAGACACGGGCAACCCGGCCAGGAGCGCCCGGGCATCATCGACGCGCAAGGTCAGATTCGCGACCTCGGCGACCATTGCAAGGATTTCGACCCGGCGTTCTTCGCGGGCGACGGCCTGCGGCAGTTGAAAGCGATCGACTTGCAGAGCCTTCCGGTCGTCGCAGCCGATACGCGTCTTGGGGCCTGCGTCGCGCAACCCGGGACGTTCCTCGCCATCGGGCTGAATTACGTGCAGCACGCCATCGAAACGAACGCGCCGATCCCGACGGATCCCATCATCTTCAGCAAGGCGCCGTCGTGCGTGTCCGGTCCGAACGACCCGGTGCTCCTTCCCAAAGGCTCGACCAAGACCGACTGGGAAGTGGAGCTTGCCTTCGTCGTCGGCAAGCGCGCTCATTATGTCGACGAGTCCGAGGCGCTCGATTACATCGCGGGCTATTTCATCTGCAACGATGTGTCGGAGCGCGAGTTCCAGCTCGAACGAAGCGGCCAGTGGCAGAAGGGAAAGATGTTTCCCACCTTCGGCCCCATCGGTCCGTGGCTCGTCACATCCGATGAAATCGCCGACGTGCAGAACCTCGGGCTCTGGCTCGAACTGAACGGCAAGCGCATCCAGAACTCGTCGACCAGCGACATGATTTTTTCGATCGCGAAGATTCTTTCCGACGTGAGTCAGTACGTGGCCCTGCTGCCGGGCGACATCATCACCACCGGCACGCCGCCGGGCGTCGGTCTGGGCATGAAGCCGGAGGCTTATCTGAAGCCCGGCGATGTCATGCGGCTCGGCGTGGACGGGCTCGGTGTGCAGGAGCAGCGCGTTCTGCGTTGGGGCGAACAGTGATCGATCACGAAAGACTGGGCGGATCATGGAAAGAATAACTGCAGCCGAAGCGGCGAAGCTGATCGAGGACGGAGACGCGATCCTCATCAGCGGATCGGGCGGGGGACATTCGGTGCCGGAGGCGTTGCTTGCGGCCGTGGAGCGGCGCTTTCTCGAAGAAAGCAAGCCACAGGGACTCACGTCCGTCAGCGTAGTGGGCGTGGGAGACCGCGCGGCGCTGGGCGCAAGCCATCTGGCGCACGAGGGCCTGTTGCATCGTGCGATCACGAGCGCGCTGGTCGACTCGCCCGGTCTGGTGCGTCTGGCCGCCGAAAACAAGATCGAAGCCTACACGTTTCCTCAAGGTGTCCTTTCGCAGTTGATGCGCGACATGGCCGCCGGACGCCCCGGTCTTCTGACAAAGACGGGACTCCATACGTTTGTCGATCCGCGTCAGCAAGGTGCGCGACAGAGCCCGTGTACGCCAGCGGACTTCGTCGAAGTCGTCGATCTCGCGGGCGAGGAATGGCTCTTCTTCAAGCCGGTGCCTGTCAACGTCGCATTCCTTCGCGGGACGACGGCAGATGAAGACGGCAATGTCACGATGGAAGAAGAAGCGGTCCTGGGCGAAATGCTCGCGATGGCGCAGGCGACGCGCCGTGCGGGCGGCATCGTCATCGTTCAGGTCAAGCGGATGGCCAGGCGCGGAACCTTGCCGGCCAAGCAGGTGAAGATCCCCGGCATTCTGGTGGATTTCGTGGTCGTGGATGCCGAGCAGCGTCAGACCTACGCGACGTACTATGACCCGAGCTACTCCGGCGAACTGCGGATTCCGGTGGAAGGCATCAAGCCTTTGCCGTTCAGTGCCCGCAAGGTCATCGTCAGACGTGCAGCGATGGAGCTTTTTCCGGGCGCGATCTGCAATCTCGGCGCGGGAATTTCGACGGGCCTGTCAACGATAGCCGCAGAAGAGGGTTTGCTCGACGCGGTCTATCTGACCAACGAACAGGGGATCATCGGCGGCGCGCCGATTACCGGAAGAGATTCCGGAGGCGGCCAGAATTTCGCCGCCATGATCGAGCAGCCCGCGCAGTTCGATTTCTACGATGGCGGCGGACTCGACGTCGCGTTCCTTTCGTTCGCAGAGGTCGATGCGCAGGGCAATGTCAACGTGTCCCGATTCGGCGACAAGATCATCGGCGTGGGCGGCTTCATCAATATCAGCGCGAACGCCCGATGCATGGTCTTCAGCGGGACCTTGACGGCAGGAGATCTCGACGTGGGCTGGGAGCAGGGCCGCACGATCATCAGGCAAGAGGGGCGGCATCAGAAATTCGTGCCGAAACTCGAGCAGATCTGCTACAGCGCGTCGATGGCGCGCGCGAAGGGTCAAACTGCTTTCTTCGTCACCGAACGCGCGGTATTCACGATCGGCGAGCATGGGCTCGAACTGATCGAGATCGCACCGGGCGTCGATGTGGAACGCGACGTGATAGCGCACATGGGATTCAGGCCGGCGGTGTCGAAGGCGCTCAAGGAAATGGATGCGCGAATCTTCAATCCCGCTCTCATGGGGCTTGGCGCGGACGTACATGGCAAGGCACGGCGCTACCGATCCGAGCGCGTTGCGAAGTGGCATAATTCCCGCGATGGAGGCGCCCGGCGATGAGCGCGTCTACCATCACGGGAAAGACCCGGTTGTTTTGCATCGTTGGGGATCCGATTGTTCAAGTGCGATCGCCGCAGGTGTACACCGAACAGTTCGCGGCCGCCGGCATCGATGCCGTTCTGGTCCCGATGCAAGTGCCCGCCGACCGATGTGCGGAGATCATTCCGGCGTTGATGGCCCTTGGCAATCTCGATGGCTTGCTTGTCACGGCGCCCTTGAAAGCGCGCGTGGCGGCATTCGCGGATCGCCTCGGCCCGACGGCCTCCTGCATTGGCGCCGTCAATGCGTTGCGGCGCGAGGCCGACGGTTCCTGGACAGGCGACATGTTCGACGGCGAAGGCTTCGTTCGCGGTCTTCTTGCGAAGGGCGCGCGTGTTCGCGGCCGGCGCGTGCTGCAGTTTGGCGCGGGCGGCGCGGGAAGCGCTATCGCATGCGCGCTCGCAAACGCCGGCGTGCAATCGACTCGTATCGTCAATCCGGACCCGCGGCAGACGCAATCGCTCATTGCGTCGCTGGCGAAGGTGTTTCCCGAGTGCGATGTGCAGGCGGCAAGCGACGATCGCAGCGATATCGACATGATCGTGAATGCGTCGCCTGTGGGCATGCGTTCGGGCGACGGCCTGCCGGGCGATCCGGGTGCGGTGACGTCAGGCACATTGTTCGGCGATGTCGTCCTGTCCTCGACGCCGACCGCCTTCATTCAGGCGGCGCTCGATCATGGATGTCAGTGGGCGGATGGCCGCGACATGCACTCCGGCCAGATCGACGCCATCATGAACTTCTTCGTCGCACGCACGTAGTTTCTTTTTTTGACCGGTAATCTTATGGCTCATATTCCCGCAGAGCGCTGCCTCGACATCATCGAATTGCTCGCGGACGGTGCTGTTACGATGCCGCTCGGTGAGATCGCAACGCGACTGGATCTGCCGAAGAGTGGTGCCCATCGATTGCTCGCGACTCTGGTCGATCTCGGATGGGCCGAACAGGACGCGGAGACCGGTTTTTATCGACTCTCGATGCGGCTGGCGATCCTGGGGCAGCGATTCTTCGTCGCTACCGGCATTCCGGATATCTGCCAGCCGCTGGTCGATCGTCTGGCGGGCCAGTCCCGCGAGTTTGTGCGGTTGGCGGTGGTCGACGGATCGTCGCTGACATGGGTCGCGCACGCGCAGGGCGCAACGGGCGGGCTGCTCTATCAACCCACGCTGGGCAGCAACACCGTTCCGCTGCACGCGACGGCCACGGGCAAGGCGTGGCTCGCTACCCTGGCCACCGAACAAGCGGCGGAGAATGTGCTGCGCGTCGGATTCGGCGATGCCGAGAAGTACGGACCGAACGTCATCCGTTCACTGGACGCGCTTCTGCAAGAGATCGAGGCGACGAGGAATCGCGGATACGGAATCGCGGTGAACGAAGGCGAGCCGGGCGTGAGCGCGATAGCGGCGGCCATTCGTCCACCGAGCGGCGGCCCCGCGCTGGGCGTCGTCAGCGTGGCGGGACCGAGCGCGCGTATGACGGAAAGCCGTATCGCCGAGATGGCCCCGTTGGTCATGCAGGCCGCGACCGAACTCGCGTCTTTCTGGCCGCTGCGTACGCGTCCCAGCAAGCTGGCGACCGCGAGCAATATGATCGCTGCGTGATGGAGCGGAAGCTGTCTCATCGAAGCGTTCGCCAAAGCGTGAAACTTGGCGAACGTGTCAGCCATGCGTGCGAGACCATTCGGCGACCCGCTCGGAGCGATAGCGTCGCTCCTTGCGCGACATGTCCTCGGCGAGACCCATGAGGCCAGTACCGAAGAGTCGGACATCCATCTCCCGCACATCGGAAGCGACGGGCGTCCTGAATGCCATTTGCCCGAAGATATCGCGCTCGAGATCGATGCCCGGCGCGATCTCGATCAGTTCAAGGCCCGCCTCTCCAGCCCGGAACACGGCCCGCTCCGTCACGAACAAAGCGGAGTTTCCGCGTTGTCTTGCGAATGCAGCGCTATAGGAAATTTGTTCGAGCGCGCTGACGAACTTGCGATGCTGTCCTTCCCGAACGACAGTCGCGCGGCCATGTGTCCATTGCACGTCCAGCCCACCGGCCGTGAACGTGCCGCTGAAAATCACGCGCTTCGCGTTTTGACTGATATTGACGAAGCCTCCGACTCCGACGATCTTGTCGCCGAAGCGGCTGATATTGACATTGCCTTGCGCGTCGACTTCCGCAAAAGAGAGAAAGGCGAGGTCGAGGCCACCGCCATCGTAGAAATCGAACTGTGATGTCTGCTCGATCATGGCGGCGAAGTTCTGCGCGCCGCCCGAGTCACGGCCCGTGATGGGCGCGCCTCCAATCAGCCCTTGTTCATTCGTCAGCACGACGGCATCGAGCAAACCTTCTTCGGCCGCGACGGTCGATAAGCCTGTCGAGACTCCGGCGCCGAGATTGCAGATAGCGGACGGATACAGTTCCATCGCCGCCCGTCTCACGATCACTTTGCGCGGGCCGAACGCAATAGGCTTGATCTCGGCAACCGGCACGCGCAATTCGCCCGAATAACTTGGATCGTAGTAGGTGGCGTACGTCTGTCGCTGTTCCGCCTCGACCACGATGAAATCCACCAGAATGCCCGGGATCTTTACTTGCTTCGGCGGCAACGTGCCGCTGCGTGCCATTCGTTTCACCTGCACGACGACCACGCCTCCGGCACGGCGCGTGGCCTGTGCCATCGCGAGCATTTCGCCCAGCACGGCCTCCTGTTCCATGGTGATATTGCCGTCCTCGTCGGCTGTGGTGCCACGGAGAAACGCAACATCGATGGGAAGCGGTTTGAAGCGAAGCCACTCTTCGCCGTCGAGATGAATGAGTTCGACGAGTTGTTCTTCCGTCCTCGGACTTTGCCGGCCACCTCGCTGGCGAGGATCGATGAAGGTATGCAAGCCCGTCTTCGTGATCAATCCAGGCCGTCCCCCGGCCATTTCGCGCATGAGTTGCGAGAGGACGCCTTGCGGAAGCGTGTAGGCCTCGATCAGATCGTTTGCAGCCATCTTCAACAGGCCGGGCGAGTCGATGAGCGCGCCCGATATGGCGCGCCTGATCAGCCCGACCTGTGCGAGATGATCGGCGCCCAGCGCGATGCGGTCTCCGATGCCTACTACGCTGATCGATGTCAGGTCGCGCGGCTGTTGTTCGTTCCGGAATCGCTGTCCGACTGCCGCGAGCAGTGCTTCGGGTACGGCATGCCCTGCGCCCGATCCGCTGATCAGTAGAGTGTCGCCCGTCCGCACCAGGCTCGCGGCTTCGTCAGAGGTGATTCGTTGCATGGCGTTTCTCGGATTCGGACTGAGGGCGGAGCCTACTTGCCCGATATAATGTAACCGGTCTCATTATGGCTTCACGGTTGATGAAGCTCCATCAGGGTAATCTCGGAAAAAGTGCATTACTTGTCGGGAATGTAACCGCTTCCGCGCGCATCGATGTTCTTAGGGAACAGGTTTCCCGCGCGCGGCTTCGAGGACTGCGTACCAGTCTTCGCGACTCAACGTGATGCGAAGACCGTCGAGCGCCTGCTGCAACGACTCCACGCGTCGGCTACCCACGAGCAGGTAGGGCGCACAGGGAAGCGTGAAGATCCACGCATAGACGATCGAAACCCAGGAGGATGCGTTGTACTTCTCCGCCAGCGTGGTCAGCTCGCGGCGAAGCAGAAGCGCGAGTTCGTCGGTTTCGGAGAAAAGACGTCCGCCTCCGAGAGCAGACCAGATCATCGGCGACACCGCCGCCGATGACAGCGCGGTGAAGACGTCATCGTCCAGTGCCTGAAGTTCAAAAGGGGAGAACTCGATCTGATTGGTCGCGAGCGGTACTTTGGCGCGAAGGGAATCGAACTGTCGCGTCGTAAAATTCGAAACGCCGAACGCGCGAATTTTGCCCTGCCGTATAAGGCTTTCTGCCGCGTCGGCGATCTCGTCGTTGTTCGCCAGATGGTCCGGGCGATGGATGAGAAACAGATCGAGGTGATCGGTCTTCAAACGCTGCAAGGAGCGCTCGACTGACGCTTGCAGATAGGCGCGACTCGTATCGTAGTGCTTGACCCCGACGGCACCCGCAGATGAACCGCGCGGCCTGATTCCCGCTTTGCTGACGATCTGCATGCTGTCGCGTAACGACGGCGTCTGCGTCAGCGCATCGCCGAACAGCGCTTCGACCTCGCCGCCGCCGTAAATATCGGCATGATCGAATGTCGTGACGCCCAGCGCCATGCTTTGCTGCACGTATCGATCGAGCTCCGCGGCGGACATGTTCCACTCGCGAACGCGCCACATTCCGGCTACAACCTTCGAGCAGCCGATCGCGGCTAATGTGTCCAGGCTTCGGTTCTCGGCAGGTGCGCTTGCCTCTTCATTCATTTGACCTCCTGGTGTATGCGGTTTCAGGATGAAGCTGGGTAAGACGTTACTCTAATGTTGCTTACGCAACGCTGGAAAAATTGGCAGCGTAGGGAGATTCTCTGAGAATGGATGCTTCGTATTGTGCCGTGAAATGATACCGGTTACATTTTACCGGCTGTTGTGTCGGATATAAGGTAGAAAGCATGCATTCTTAAGTTGTCGGATCTCCCGAATCCACCGGACCGTGGTATCGAGACATCACGGCGTCGCAATGGCGAGTGCTCGTGGCGGCGTGGGGCGTGGGGCGTGTGGATGAACGACGCGCTGGATTTTCTGGCGATCACGTTCGTCCTTGGCGACATTGCACGCAGACGCGGCGTTCGCTGGATCGGCGGCCTTGCATTCGGCGGATTGAGCTATTGAAGGCGTCGCCGCGACGAACGACAGTTGTGGCTCGACTGCTGACCAACACGGAAGCGTTACTGACGCAAACCGTTCAGCGACGCACCATCAGACCGGGGTCGGTCAGAGCCGAACCCAAGCCGTCTGGCTATTCCAGACGCCTTGCCTCGTCGCAGTCAGCACGCAGAAGCATGACAGCCCACTGCTTCACCAGAAGCCAAGCAACTTCCACCAAAGGCTGCCGACCACCGCGAAGATCAGCAACTCCACCACACACATCACAAAACCGACGCGCCACCACGTTCCCATCGTGACATAGCCGCTACCGAAGATGATCGGCGACGTGCCCGTCGCATAGTGGGTCAGCGTCATCATGATCGCCGAGCCGGCCGCCATCATCAGCATGAACGGCGCCACATATCCGGGTGGTATCAGATGGACCCCGACCGTCAGGAAGGCGAGCATCATCGCGCTGATGTGCGCCGTCGTGCTGGCGAACAGGTAGTGTGAAAAAACGAAAGCCAGTACCAGAATCGTGGCAGTGGCGCCCCAGCCGATGCCACTGGCAACGATCGCGCTCTTCATGGCTTCCGAGAACCACGTGATCACGCCTTGCTTGTTCAGTTGCTCGGCCAGCATGATCAGCGCACCGAACCACACGAGCGTGTCCCAGGCGCTCTTCTCCGACAGCACATCGTCCCAGTCAATGGTGCCGGTGATGATCAGCAGAAACAGGCCGACGAAGGCCACCACGGTCGGATCCAGGATGAACGACGGACCGAACACCATCGCCGGCACGTCGGCCCACAGCAGCAGTAGCAGCGCGAAGGTCCCCAGCATGACCCTTTCCTTCGGTGACATGGGGCCCATCTTCGCCAGTTCGCCGCGTGCATACGCTACCGCGTTCGGTGTGGCATGGAGCTGCGGCGGCGCGAGCGCATAGATCACGAGTGGCATGACGAGCAGGCATAGCACGCCGGGCAGCAGCATGCACAGCGCCCAGCTCGTCCAGGTCAGATGCAGGCTCTGGTTGGTCGCCTTGGCGATGTAGTCCACCACCAGCGGATTGGGCGCGGTGGCGGTCAGGAACATGGCCGAGGTGATAGGGTTGGCGTGATAGTTGACCATCGCGAGGTAGGTGCCGACCTTGCCCTCGGTGCCCTTGGCCGGATCCGAGTCGAACGCGTTGGCGATCGACTTCATGACCGGATGCACGATACCCCCGCCGCGCGCGGTATTGCTCGGTGTGAACGGCGCGAGCACCAGTTCACAAACGGCCAGACCATAGCCGATGCCTACCGTGCGCTTGCCGAGCAGTGAGATGAATATCAGACCGATGCGGCTGCCCAGCCCGGTCTTCTTCAGCCCGCGGGAGATCAGGATGGCCACTACGATCAGCCAGATGAGCGGGCTGTCGAAGGCGGTCAGCGCATCGGCGATAGCCCCCTTGGACGAGGTCGACGTCACCTGTGACAACGAGAGAACTACGATCGCCATCACCGCCATGACCCCGATCGGCATGACCTTCAAAATAATCGCGACGATTGTTGTCAGAAATATGGCGACGAGGCCCCAGGCCTTGGGCTTCAGCCCCTCGGGGACGGGTAGCAGCAGCAGGGTTACCAACACGGCCGTTGTGATCAGCGCGGGACCAAGTCGGAACGGGACAACGCTGTTGAAGTAGCGGAACGTCGCTTTTAGTCTCGTGAACATTCTGCGATCCTTCCCGGAATAGTTGGCGCGTCCGCTGGAACATAGTTTAGAGAGGACCGTTTGGCAATGAGCAGCTTGCCTTTCCGATGCTGCCGTGGCGGGGATCGCACCACATCCAGATCTGCAACGATGCTTACGCGCTCATCCTGGGCGCCAGCCATCCCCGGAAGTGCCTGGTCCGGCAGTGGACGTGCCTTTTAGTGGTGGGCAAGCCACCTGGATGGACGATATCGAACTGATCGTTCGGCGGCACGGCTTTGCTGGACGATGTGAGCCGAGCTTAACGAAGCATTCCTTTACGGTTAGTATCAGGTTCGTTAAGGTTTCGATATGCCGCAGATTCGTCTTACTCTTTCGCTATTGGCGTGCGCTGCAAGGCGAGTTTTCCCGCCTCAGTTTTTCGCCTCGCGAAACTCCCATCCGCTACGCTGTGTTATAAGTGGTCGTGCCCTTCGCTCCGGATCTATGCGGTTTCCCGTATTTCAACGTGGAGAACTACGATGCAACGACGGAACTTCGTGCTCAAGTCGACCGCCGTCCTGGCGCTGGGCGGCCTCGCGCTCGCCGGCTGCACGGCGAACAGAAACACAGGAGCCGAACAGGCTGCGGGCGCTGCTGATCTGCGCCGCTCCATCGACGCCGACGCCGACGGCACCTTGCAGCGTCTCTATTCCACGGTAGGCGGCTCGCGCGAACTGGTCGCGAAAGCGAGCGGCGTACTCGTGTTCCCATCCGTGCTCCAGGCTGGCCTCGTGGTCGGCGCGCAGTATGGCAAAGGCGCGTTGCGCGTGGGCGGTCATACCGTCGGCTATTACAGCACCACTTCAGGCTCGCTCGGCCTGCAGGCGGGCGCGCAATCGAAGGCGCTCATCTTTTTGTTCATGACGCAGGACGCGCTCAGCAAATTCCGCAACTCCGACGGCTGGTCGGCCGGTGCGGATGCATCCGTGGCGCTCGTCAGGATGGGTGCGAACGGCATGGTCGACACTACCACCGCAACCAAGCCGGTCCAGGCGTTCGTGCTGACCAATGCCGGGCTGATGGCCGACGCCTCGCTTCAAGGCACGAAGATATCGCGCCTGACCGAGTGACGCGTTGCGCAGGCTGCGGCGGCATGTGACGCAACCCTGCGGTTGCGTCGCATCCGTCGCGCGAAGTCTTTTACGGCTTTCGAGTTCTCTCGTGACTGGAGAGCTTGCTCGCGTCGATATCCTGCGAAGCGAGACGCAACTCGAAGTGTCTCAGTGCGCGACGACGAAGGACTTATGCATGTCCGTCGCGTAGCGTCCCGGCTCTAGCTTCAATGACAGGCGCTTCGTCGAATGCGCTCCATCACGCTCGATGCCTCGGGCAAGCGAAACCGATGACGAATGTTATGGACGCGGCGGCGAATTCACCGCACCGTTCATCAATATACTGCGGGCATGCCTGCGGGACGATGTTTGAAGCGTCGATGCACCCAGTAGTACTGGGCAGGGAATTTGAGTATCTGGCTCTCGAGAAACGCATTCATGCACCGCGCATCATTCGTGTCGCTTCCCGATGGGAAATCACTCAGCGCCGCAAAAACGGTCAGCTTATAGCCTTCGAAATTTGGTAGTACTTCAGTGACGAATGGCACTACGCGCGCACCTCCCATTTTTGCCAGTCGCGAAACAGAAGTCAGCGTGCACGCAGGGATGCCAAAAAATGGCACAAACACGGAGTTTTCGATGCCATGGTCCATGTCTGCGGCAAGCATGACTGGTTTGCCTCCCTGAAGGAGTCGCACGATCTTCTTCGCGCTCGTCGAACGTTCGATCATCTCGGCGCCGAATCGGCCGCGCTGCCGCCGGGCCAAATCGCAAAGACGCTTGTTCGACATGTGCGTATATAACGAAGCAGCGGGCATCTTCAGTGAGTAATGCAGGCATCCAACTTCGATACCGACGAAATGGAATCCCATGAAGATCGTGGGCGGGGCATTCACGTCGTCGAGATCGATCGCGCTTTCGATCTGAACGAGTTTGTTGATTTTTTCAGCGCTACCGAACCATTGAACGCCGCGTTCGAGATAGCTCCGGACAACATGCCGAAAGTGATCTTTTGCAAGCTCATCGCGTTCATGTTCCGACCTTGCGGGAAAGCACAAGTGCAGGTTGACAAGAACGATATGTTTGCGGCGGCTGGGAAGCGCATATAAGGCCGCGCCGACAGCGCTTCCCAGCCTCGCGACCCACTTGTAGGGAAGTATCGCAAGCGTTCGAAGTAGCGCGACGACGATAAGATGACCGAAATGTTTCACTACCAGCTCCAATGCGGCGAACGACACGTATCTGGGCGGGTGTCCGAAGACGATTGCCTTCCCAGCGGCACGTGCTGTGATTTAGTCGGCGCCTGACAGGTGTACCCATCTCCCTGCGGCGACCGTGCGTGACTCGTTACTGACTTTGACTCGTCGGGTTGAGCTGATGAGCCGACGAAGCCTGTCGATCGTGAGGCTCAGGGCGTGGCCTGATCTGATTCGATGAGGAATCGCTATTGCGATACTGGAGCGACGGATGTTCCGTCCGTTGCCGTCTGCGGAGGCGGAACTGCTGTTGCCGTATCGTTCGCGTTTGTCCAGGACGGCCCCGATGCGGACTGCGTGCTAGCGGCGGGGTGCTCACCGCCAGCGGCCGCGTTGGCGAATGCTCGACGAAATGAAACGTATCGAACGAATGGTGCGCGAATATGCTGCTAATAACGGCTGAACTCGCCTGCGCAGAGCCCTCGTCCCGATCAACGTCATGCGAACGACCTTGAGGAGTTTAACGGTAATCGTCGAGAAGACCGCCTCGGATGTGGTTACAGTGTGTTACGCCATATAAGCGATTGATGAATTCCACCAGTTGGTCCGCTCATAAGTTTTACGCTCTTGCCCTGACGGTCATCTTCTCGAAGCATTGGCATGTGACCGCTGAGGGGCTGAAGCGATCCGGTCCAACCTGTTCAGAAGCTCGGTGGCGTGCTTCTCGAGCGGGTAGGGCAGATCTGGATCGACGAGAATCGTCGCAATACGCTCTCGCCAATAGTCCGGTTGCAACACCGCATTATGCTGAGTGCGATATTCATCGGCCATGCGCTCGAGCTCCAGAATCATGGCCCGGATGTGCGCCAATTCCTGCTCCTCACGATAGTCGCGTGACATAAGCGTCTCTCGTCCGTGTCTGTGATGGTCAAACCGCGTCTCGGCTATGCCCGCAACGTCCGATTCGGGAACCGTGGCTCCGCGCCGGAGAGCGACCTCGAGCGGAGCGATCGTACCGTGCCACTTCTACTGCCGGTGGTGCGATTCACGACATCGCCATGTCTCTTGAAAGGGTTCTTGCCACTTTCTCATATCATGCTGCCGACGCTGCTCCCGCCGATAATGCTGGGCGATCAAGACTGTCGCGACCAGCATCACCGCAATGCCGATGACGATCGGTATCCATGACTCGCTCATTGGAATCTCCGAATGCGCAATTGAGATTGTCACGATTGCGTTGAAGCGCACAGTTAGATTGTCGCTTAACTGGATGACGCTCCCGAAGCATGTGCATGCACGTACCGTTGTTCACTCTGACCGCGCAGCTCTGCACGAGGCAACCGGCCAAACCATGCCGAGCCGTCTCGCCAGCGCGTGGCCGGTTGCGGTAACACGTGCCTGACCTGATTTCTGCGCGATCGTGTCGATGCACGCGAGCCCGCGCTGGGCGAGTGCCCGAAAATCCAGCGAGTCGATCTGAACCTGGGCAGGTGATCGAATAAGGCGAATCAGCGTCGCGAGTTCGTGAGGCGTCAGCGTCTGGTCCATGTCGCGGGATCTAGCGTCCAAAGCGCTACCCAGCTGAAATAAGATGAACCAGTATGACGTTCGTGCCCCGCGCGCACAGGCAAGAAAGCAATACACGTTGTGTAGGGGAATCAATACAAAATCAGCGGGACTGTAATCCAGCCGCTCAAACGAGCAAGCCGTGCTCGAGCGCATAGCGCGCGAGTTGTGCATTGCTCTTCAAGCCGATTTTCTGGCAGATTCGCGCTCGATACGTCGTGACGGTATTGGGACTCAGGTGCAGTGTGGTCGCGATATTGGCGAGGCTTTCGCCGCCCGCGATCAACTTCAATACTTCCAGTTCGCGGTCGGACAGCGTCTCGTGTGCCGGTCCCAGTGCCTCGCCGACATGCTGGGCGAAGCGTTCCGCGAGAGAGGCCGTGATGTATTTGCCGCCTGAGTGAACCTTGCGCACGGCGGCGATGAGGGTTTCGGCAGACACACTCTTCGTGAGATAACCCGCCGCTCCATGCTTGATTGCGCGCAACGCATAAACCTCTTCGGCGTAGATGCTGAGCATGAGCACCGCCAGCGTGGGTTGTTGCG